>NZ_NJFZ01000016.1 GCF_002270355.1 Flectobacillus sp. BAB-3569
CGCTACCAAATGCGTAGGCGAAACTTACACCTTTAGTGTTACTGCTAGTAATGTAGGTGGGTATCAGTGGATATTGAACAATGAAGATATTGTAGGAGCTAATAGCGCTACTTATAATATCGCAAGTATTTGTGATGTATGTGATGAAGGTTCCTACAAAGTTGAGGTGTCGGGTACTGGTGCTTGTGCTAGTCAAAGCGTAACAAGTAATGCTGCCGACTTAGTGGTAAAAATTCCAGTAGACATTACAGATGATCCCGAAACTCAAACAGTATGCGAAGGTACTGCTGTAACTTTTAGCGTAACTGCTACAGGCGACATTACGGGGTATCAATGGTATAAAAATGGGCAAATCCTTACTGGCGCAACTGCATCGACGTATGGCATCACTGCCCAAACCTCGATGAATGGTGATAAATATTCAGTCGTAGTAAAAGGAACTTGCGGAGACGTAACCAGTACTGAAGCTACTTTAAATGTTAATGCTAAACCAAGCATTTCTGTTAACCCAGTTGGCGCTACCAAATGCGTAGGCGAAACTTACACCTTTAGTGTTACTGCTAGTAATGTAGGTGGGTATCAGTGGATATTGAACAATGAAGATATTGTAGGAGCTAATAGCGCTACTTATAATATCGCAAGTATTTGTGATGTATGTGATGAAGGTTCCTACAAAGTTGAGGTGTCGGGTACTGGTGCTTGTGCTAGTCAAAGCGTAACAAGTAATGCTGCCGACTTAGTGGTAAAAATTCCAGTAGACATTACAGATGATCCCGAAACTCAAACAGTATGCGAAGGTACTGCTGTAACTTTTAGCGTAACTGCTACAGGCGACATTACGGGGTATCAATGGTACAAAAATGGGCAAATCCTTACTGGCGCAACTGCATCGACGTATGGCATCACTGCCCAAACCTCGATGAATGGTGATAAATATTCAGTCGTAGTAAAAGGAACTTGTGGAGATCAAACCAGTACTGAAGCTACTTTAAATGTTAATGCTAAACCAAGCATTTCTATCAATCCTGTTGGCGCTACCAAATGTGTAGGCGAAACTTATACCTTTAGTGTTACTACTAGTAATGCGGGAGGGTATCAGTGGATATTGAATAATGGCGATATCTCTGGTGCAACTAACGCTAGCTATAATATTGCCAGTATTTGTAATGTATGTGACGCTGGAGCTTATAAGGTTGAAGTATTCGGAACAGGTGCTTGTGCGGGAGAAAGCGTGACAAGTAATGCAGCAGACTTAGTGGTAAAAATTCCAGTAGACATTACAGATGATCCCGAAACTCAAACAGTATGCGAAGGAACTGCTGTAACTTTTAGCGTAACTGCTACAGGAGATATTACGGGGTATCAATGGTATAAAAATGGACAAATCCTTACTGGCGCAACTGCATCGACGTATGTCATCACTGCCCAAACCTCGATGAATGGTGATAAATATTCGGTAGTAGTAAAAGGAACTTGCGGAGACGTAACCAGTACCGAAGCTACTTTAAATGTTAATGCACTGCCTAGTATCTCTACTCAACCTGTTGGTGCTACCAAATGCGTGGGCGAAGCATACACTTTCAGTGTCTCTGCAAGTAATGCAAGCACTTTCCAATGGATGTTTAATGATGTAGACATCAGCGGAGCAACCAATGCAACCTATGCACTCACCAATATTTGTAAATCATGTAATGAAGGTGCCTATAAAGTTCGTATCCAAGGAGCAGGCGCTTGTCTATCAAGTAGTATTGTGAGTAATGTTGTCAACTTGGTCGTAAATACCCCTGTATCTATTACCTCTCAACCTACCGAACAAAATGTATGTAACGGTAGCACAGCTACTTTTAGAGTAAAAGCCCAAGGAGATATTACTGGTTTCCAATGGTACAAAAATGAAGTCGCTATTACTGGCGCCACCGACAGCACGTATAGTGTTGTAGGAAGCACCAACGGCGATAAATTCAAGGTCGAAGTAAAAGGCCTTTGTGGTAATGTCATTAGTAATGAAGTTCTCATAAATGTAACCCCTACACCTATTATTTCTCAACAACCATTATCAGCAACTAAGTGCGTTGGGGAATCTATGACTTTTAATGTTACTGCCAATAACGCTGGTTCATATCAATGGCAATACAAAGGCGTAAATATCGCTGGAGCAACCAATGCTAGCTATACCAGAAACATCGTTTGCCCAGACTGCGATGGAGGGGCATATCGAGTAATTGTGTTTGGTCAGGGAGTTTGTTCTACAAATACCATCAATAGCAACGAAGTGCTTTTAACAGTTAATACTCCAATTTCTATAACGCAACAACCACAAGCTACAAGCGTTTGTGTCAATTCTAATGCAACTTTTTCAGTAAATGCATCAGGTACAATTCAAGGATACCAATGGTATAGAAATGGCGTAAAAATCGACGGTGCTACAGCAAGTACTTATACATTTTCAACACTCTCTTTCAATGATAATGAAAAATATAAAGTCGAAATCACTGGTCCGTGTGGTGCATTGATGAGTAGTGAAGTAAACCTACAAGTAAAAACTATCATTGCCCCAACAATTTCTACTAACAAACCTAATGGTCTATGCGTTGGCGAACAATTTACCTTATCAGCTACTGGCTGTGAAGGCGGTATTGTACACTGGTTTGCCAATAATTTTGAAGTAGCACAAGGTCAAACACATACTTCGTCGAGTACTGCGACTTTCAATGCGCAATGTGAAAACTTAGGTTGTAAGTCAGGATTGAGCAATGGTATTACTCATACACAATATGGTGAAATTACGGTGGCTACGCTCACAGGAAGAGTCACTTGCTTTGGCGACAAGGACGGCGCTGTCGAAGTAAATCCTTCGGGAGGAGCAGGGGCACCATTTTCGGTAGTATGGACTAATTTCAATAATAATACCTTCAATAGAATTGTTGATTTACCTGCAGGACTTTACAACTATACCATTACAGACCGTATTGGTTGTAAAGTTCAAGGAGCAGTTCCTGTAGACAGACCAAACGAACCAACAGGCTCAGCTAGCGCTAGTGATGTAGTTTGTTTTGGACAAAAAAATGGAAAAATCAATTTGTCTGGTACGAGTGACTATGGCGGTTTTCAATATATTCTCAACCAAGCTACGCCTGTAGCATTTGGTACTGGTAATGCTAAAACCATCGAAAACTTAGACAAAGGCTCTTATACCGTAAAAGTAATTGATGCGAAAGGCTGTACAGTTTTGGCAAATACTACTTTGCAAATTCAAGAACCAACACAATTAAAAGTTACTTTACAAAAGGCTGTTCGCCCAAAATCATTTAGCTCAAATGATGGTACAATCGCAGTCAACATTTCTGGTGGAACTCAGCCTTATGGTGTTGAATGGTCACTTTTACCAAGTACTATTTTGACTTCTAATATCCAAACCACTATAACAGCCGATGGGGTAAATTCTCAACTAAGCGCTCTTGGCACAGGAGATTATCAGGTAAAAGCTACGGATAAAAATCTTTGTAATGCTATCCTTACCCAAAAGATGGTAGCTCCTGATAAAATAGCTATTACTTCAAAAGTAGACTCTATTACATGTTTTGGAAAAGCTGATGCCAAAATTACCTTGACCATTGCGGGTGGTGTTCAATTACCAACCTCACCTTTTTACCAAGTAAACTGGCAACGCATAGTAGATGGACAAGCTCAAACGATTTCGAATAATACCTTAGATTTATCAACACTTGATAAAGGAACTTATCAGGTAACGGTACTAGATAGCAATGGTGTTTCCGAAAAGCAAACCTTCGTATTGGGCGAACCAACACAATTGGTAGCTTCAGTACGCCAGACTGTTGCTAACTATTGCGCATCGACCCCACTTGGTGAGGTACAAATACTTGCCGCTGGCGGTCGCAGCCCTTATAGTTATACTTGGGATAAAACAAGCCAAACAACGCCTAGTATCAATAAGCTAGTTTCAGGCATATATGTAGCAACCGTTACAGATGTATCGGGCTGTGTAACAACGATTCAAGCAACGGTTCAAGATAGCATTAGTCGCTATAAAATGACTACCGCTTACCAAGCTCCTACCTGCTTTGGTCGTTGCGATGCGCTACTCAGCTCAACCGTAGAAGGCGGTATAGCTCCTTATCAATACGCATGGGCAGGCATCAACTCAACGATTGCCAACCCTATCAATGTATGTGCAGGAGGAACTACACAACTGGTTATTACTGATGCCAAAGGATGTCAAATCACAGGAAACAGTATCACTATGACTAGCCCCGATTCTCGTGTTATCGGCTTAGCTGCTCAGGTTGAAGTTTGTCCTTCAAAATCATTTGACCTTAGTGCAACATCTGTTCCTTGGGGTAAAACTTACTTATGGACTTATCCAGATGGAAAAACTCAAACAACAGCATCCATAAAAGCAGATAGCCTTGGAACATACACAATACAAATATTGGATGAGAATAGCTGTGGTGGTGTTCAACAAATCAAAGTGATTCCAATCAAGAATATCAATATCCTTTTTGCGATGCCTAGCTCAGCACCAGTCGACAAAGCTGTTGTGGCAATTGATTTGACCAACCCTACTCCAACAACTATTGCGTGGGAATATCCAACCAGTGCAAAAATGGTTTCTCAAGATGCCTTCAGTATTAAATTGACTTTCGCTCAAGTAGGTACATACAAGGTAAAAGAGTTAGCTACGATTGATAACTGTTTGTACACACTGACCAAAGAAATTCAAATTGTTGACAAAGCAAACGATGGAAACTTCCCTGCTCCAACTGCAACACAGCCAGCGATAGACTTTACCATTATGGGCAATCCTACTACTGGCAATAAAGTAACCTTAAGTCTTGACAATGTAGACAAGAAAGCTTTTGACATTAGTGTGCAGTCAGCAACGAAGGGAGTTTTGTATCAGAAATCTTACAGCGAAAATGATTTAAAATCTCTGGTGGTTGAAATTCCAGAAAACGAAACAGAGCAGATTTACTTTATCACTCTGACAAGTGGCGACCAGAAAATTACCAAAAAGGTATTGATTTATCGCTAGGGCACCCCAACACAGATTTTATATATCTCTTCATGTAAAGATTTTAAAGATATGTCACACTTTTACCATATAACACATTTACAAAGGATAAGCTACTTAGCGGTGGTATTCTTTTGTACCATGATAAGCCTTCCTATGAAGGCACAAAATGTAGATTTTGAAAACATTGTCAAAGCAAAACCACTCGTAGTTTCGGGGGGATTGACGGCCAATGGTGTTTTTAGCGCAGGCTTGCCAAACAATGATTCTCCCTTCAACTACTTTCTTTCGGGAACGCTAAACTTCAATATTTTGGGTACGATCAATGTACCCGTAATATTGAATTATTCCAACCGAAATATTAGTCTTTCTCAAGGCTATTCTTTCAACCAGTTGAGTTTTAATCCTACTTACAAGTGGATAACAGCTCATATTGGTACCAACTATATGACTTTCTCGCCATACACACTCAATGGTCATCAGTTTGTAGGCGGTGGTTTGGAGCTTACACCCACCAACTGGAAAATTCAATTGATGGGTGGACGACTACTCAGAGGGCAATTTACTGATACCACTACCACAGGGCCGACTTTCGAGCGTATGGGGTATGGTTATAAAGTTGAATATAATCCAGGGAAATTCACCATCGGAACTACCATGTTCAAGGCTTACGATGTGGCTAATTCGATTCCTGAGGATAAACGCTATTATCAAAACAGCGTAATCAATCCTAAGGACAATTTGGTGATGGGCTTAAACTTTAGTACAACACTTTTTCACAAACTCCAAATCGTAATGGATTATGCCAATAGTGTTGTCACCAAAGACCAAGGCGGAGAATACGCATCTTCTTCTATCAAATCACTGGCAGGTATTTTTCATAAAAACAATGCCACCACTGAGTCATACCACGCTTTTAAATCAAATATCAACTACAATATCGCTCAAACTAACACCATTTTGGGGGTAGGCTATGAGCGAATAGATCCAAACTACACAACCTTAGGAGGGTATTATTTTGTAAATGACCTAGAAAACTATACGTTGATGGTTACTCAAAATTTACTCAACAACAAGCTCAACATAAGTGGTAATGTAGGTCTACAGCGTGATGACTTGCAGAATACAAAAGCAAGTAAACAAAGTAGGTTTATTGGCGCTATGAATGCAAATCTCCGTTTGGAAAATGGTCTTTCAATGGGACTTAACTTTTCAAACTTCCAATCTTATCGATTTGTCAACACCATTTACAATAATATTACCAGAGTACCAGGGCAACCACTTGACTCACTTCAATTTTCATTGATTTCGCAAACGATTGGTTATAACCTTATCAAGCAGCTCAAGAAAACCGAAACCAGGGAAACGACTTTGACTTTCAATGCTAGTTATCTCAACTCCAGAAACAAACGAGACAACACGGTAGATTCCACTAGTCAAAGCCACGTAGTGACCAGTACAGCCAGCTACAATATCAACTTCACCAAACAAAAAGCGGCTATCAACCTGGGCGTCAACTATTTCGGAAATGATTTTTATAATAGCTCGCTCAGAGGTTTTGGTCCGACGGTGGCTATACGAAAAACTTTTATCGAAAAAATCAATACTAATTTGAGTTTCTCGGCACTGACCACCCAAAGCAAGACCAACGATATCAGTACCTCATTCACAGTCATGAACATCATGCTCATGGCCAACTGGTCGCCAGCTAAAGGACATAACCTCAATTTGAGTTCGAGTGTAGTCAAAAATCAATCTTCTACATTCCTCAACGGTAACATTGGGTATTCTTATTCTTTTTAACTAATTAATACTGAAAGACATGGCTAAACTAGGCCTTCATACATATCAAATCTCGGTACGTTTCAAACAGCTAATCGTACTGACTTTGTTGCTTGTTGCGGGACAGTTACAAGGTGTAGCTCAACAATATTTTCCAGTGGTAGCTAGATTTACACAGCTTCCCCCTTATCCCGTATATCTCTCTGATTTTAGCAATCCAGCACAGACCAACTTATCTATTCAAGTTCAAATGAATGATAAGAATATTGCCTCTCGTGCTTTTCGTATTCGTGTGTACATCGAAGGACAAGGATTTTTGATTCAAAGTACCGATTTTGTACAAGGCGAACCATCTATTACGCTGGTCGAAGGTCAGGTATATAACATTCCTGCGCCTCAAGTTGCCAATTATTTTAAGCAATACAACCTTAAAATAACTCCAGAGCAATACCGAAAACCATTCAATGAAGGCGCATTTCGTTTTGGTGTCGAAATTATCGATTTCCAAACCAACCGCCCTATTTCGGGTATTCAGTGGAGTACACCAGTTTGGTTGGTAGTCAACGAACCTCCAGTTTGGGTAATGCCACAAAATCAGATTAGTGTAACGCCAACCAATCCCCAAAATATCAATTTTCAGTGGGCGCCACGTCATAACAACGTCAACGACGTAGAGTATGAGTTTACCATTACCGATTTGATGTTGAATAACGGTTTTCAAGGAAATGTTCAAAATCTTTTCCTTTCACAACCTGCTTATTATCAAACTCGTACAAGAAATACTGTTTTGAATTATAATGCAACCATGCCTCCATTGGTTGTTGGGCGCACGTATGCCTATCGTGTACAAGCAGTAGCCAAGCGTGGTAGCGAAGATGTAGGAGTTTTTAGAAATAATGGTTATAGCGAAATACAATACTTTACTTACGGAGAAGCGGTAAAGCTCAACCCTCCGACCAACTTACAAGTAGCTTGGACTGATGATCTAAAATCGGCGACATTCAACTGGAAAGGAGATAACACGCACAAAAATTTTACGGTAGAATTTCGTGATAAAGCTTCCAAAGAATGGAAAACGGTGACCCTTCCAGCATCTCAAAGTGGTCTTTATAATACTTTTGTTATCAATAATTTAGATCCGAACAAAAGTTACGAAATGCGTGTGACGGGTATCAATGAGCAGGGTATTAAAGCCACTTCTAACATCATTGACTTGGCAAACTCGCCAATGGCTGCTAAAAAAGTGCCATTAGTAATAAAAGGCAATGTGCGTTGGGCATTCCGTAGTTCGGAGGAAAACCTTCGTAGTACAGACCCTCTTTTGATACCTAAAGACAAAGAACGTTACCGTGAAATAAACTACGAACCATACCCAAGCAATACCCCAGGAAGTAAAAAGTTTCCACTAGGCAAGGCGGCGACAGTTATCATCTATAATTCTTCTGTTGAGTTAACAGCAGAAAACCTCAAGTCGAGTAATCCACAACGCGTTACGACAGTACACACAAATGCTGAAGGAGAATATAGCATAGATGGAGCCAGTTTGAAGTTACTGACAGATGTCAAGAATTTATATATTGTAGCTGAGTTTGACAAAAATGTATTTGCTCCAGCTGTTAGTAAATTATCGGTCAAACCCAACGATGAAGGTACTAAAACAGTCGACGAACTGATTTTGTTGGCCAATACGATACGCTATTCACCAAGGCTCTTAATCAACCCAGAGCTCTTACCTGCTGGTGAATCTATCCAAAACAATACGATAGAGGAAGTGGGTCTTTATATTTATGAAAAAATCGTTTTAGCCAACCCTTACTTAAAAGAAGCTGGAAATCTTATCGGTGAGAAACCAATTGTCACTTCTGGAGGCGAAAAGCTGATTAAAGTATCAGAATTTATAGGTAACCCTATTTCTGCTTTATTTCCCAATATATATGGCGAACCGTTTTTTGTTAGAGTAAAGCATAAATATAGAAATGCCTCGTATCAACCACTAGAAAAAATGTTGGATTTGAAGGAGGGACAATTACCTTTAGTCAAAGATCATTTTAGACATGGAGGAGCTGTTCCGCCTGAAATAGCTGGCGTAGTGGAGAGAAAGATCGGAGATAAGATGTATCCTGCTCCAAATGTTTCTATTCAATTAGGACAACTTTCGGCACGAACCGATAAGGATGGAAAATATTCTATTCACATTCTAGCAAATGTGCCAAAACAAACTACGCTCAAAATCAAGGCGATAGATCCATTAATTACCTCAAATGTTGTAGAACACACCTTGATTTACGACCAGAAAGATATCACTCAAAACTTTGTACTTAGTGGTAGCGCATCATATTATGAGGGTCGTGTGTATGGGCGTAATCAACAACCACTTAGTGGAGTCTCTGTTTCGTATAAAGGAAGTACTTTAAAAACCAACAAGCAAGGGTATTTTTACTTTATTCAACCAGGAGACAATGAAGTCATGAATGATTCTGTAAAAGTAACTTTTGATGGTTATGATGTAGCGTATGCTAACCCTAAGAAGTTCAAAAGAACAGCTATCACTGGAAAAGACTTTGATGAAAATAAGAAGAAGATTTTACCCTTAATGAAGTTTATTAAGGATGAAAATGATGAACAAAAAGATACTTTTTTCAAAAACAATTTTAAAGACCCAGGTCTTACTCCTTCGGCTAGCTTCAATTGTGATAGTATAATTCTTCAGCACGAAACCATCTATCAGGTAATTGCTTATACAAATATTATCAAGTCATCAGGTATGCGCAGTGCCAATGACTCTTCGAATGTCGTTAGCGCCTTATTAAACATTGAGGATGAAGAACGAACCATTGGAAAAGCTACTTACGCTGGTAAAAATAAGAATAAGGAAAGTTGGAAAGGTGGTTACGTATCCAAAACATTTAAAAAGGAAATTAGTATAAAAGTCCTCAACAGAAAGGTAGTAGGCAATGACACCACTGCTAGCCCTCAGTTCTTAGAGGAAGAAATCACGGCGCCTCTTCCTAATAAGTATACCAAAAATGATACAGTTGTAGTTAAGGTAAGACTCAAACCTACTAGTTTCTTCTATGGGGTAGTATATGATAGTACTTTTGCCATTCCGGGTGTGAGAGAAGGCCGAAAAGCAGGTGACCCATACAAAGGTGTTGCAGGTGTAGAGGTCTCTGTGAGTGGAAGCAAAGCAAAAACTGATGAGAATGGACGATTTAAGGTAGCGATTCCTAAAGGGGAAGAATTTGAGGTTGAACTCTCACACGCTGATTACGCTAATACCAAACAATCATTCACAGCCTTGTTGGCACAGCCATATCTCAAACCAAGTGGAAAACCTTTCTACATGGTGAAACAAGATAAGGATATGCCGAAGTTTAATAAACTAATGGGCTTTACCATTAGCGTCGACAGAATTGTGAAGTTGACAGACAAAACGTTCCAAATATCTGGCTTGCTTTACCTTGACAAAGGAAAATTAGGGAAAGATTCAACGGCTAATATTTTCTCAGCGGGTTCTACTAAAACCCTTACTTACAAAAATATTGAAGTTTTTAAAGATGAGAACAAGAAAAATGCTGGCAATGCTATCATTACTCAAAGTAGCATAAACTTCGTTGAGACTGAGGCCAAAATTCTCTTATTTGGTTATGCCCCAATTACGCTTCAAGGTAATCCTATTGGTGAGCCATACATTCGTCTACAACACCTTGACAACAAGGGAACTAAACTAGGTAGCGAAGGAAAAATCGGAGCTTCCGAAATGGAATTTACTCAAAAAGAAATGATGGGTATTACTTTCGGAAAAATGGAGCTTTCTCAAAAAGTACCAGATAAAGAGAAGAAGTTTGGGAAATTTGATGACAAAATTTCAGATAAAGATGCTGCCAAACGCGAAACGGCTGCAAAAGATGCTAAAGCTGAGCAAAAAGAAATCAAAGCTAAAGTAGAAGAAGCCAATAAGAATGATTTAAAAGATATTATTGCTGCTAAAAATTCATCACAAGCCAAAAAAGATGAGGCTGCCAAAGAATTAGCAAAACTTGACAATGGCTTGACCGCAGTCCCCGAAAAGGAACCAATGCTTTTGGCATTTGCCCCTGTGAGTCTCGAAGAACTAGCAGATACCAAAGAATATGTGATATCTTTCCCTCAGGCTAATGCTCAGAAAGATACGAAAGACCTGACAGCCAGCAAACCAATTACTGATAAAAAAGATGCCAATGGACAGCCAGATAAAACACCAAAAGAAGACCCTTACAAGGACTACTTCAAATTCCCTATTGGTCCTACATTAGGAGTGGTTTCAGCAGGAATTGACCCTGCATCTGCGGTACTCAAAAAGTCGGGTATCTCGATGAAAGGTATTGTATCACTTCCTGAGGTTTGGAGATTTAAGTCTAATGGTAAACCGTTGTTGATTGAAAAACTTGAAATCGATAAGAAATTTGACTTAAAAACACTGATCATCGGTAAGTCGGACACCATTACTAGTTTTGGTGTAGCCGATAAATGGATGTGCTATATCAAAAGTTTCCAAATCTATTCAGGATTCAAAGGCTTTGGATTGGGTGGTACTATCAATACTGACAAAGATAACTACCTTATTATCAACTCTCTTGGTTTCTCGGTAGTTGGCGGTTCTGTTTATCCTAACATTGACCTGAGTACATCCAAAGACGGGCTAAGATTCGGTAGTTTGCGTTTCAAAACGGTTGGTAAGAAAAATATTACCATCAAAGGTAACGTCGATGATAAAAGTTATGAGGTAGAAGGTTCATTACGTATCGAATGGGACGAATCTCCGCTTAAAACCACCTCAACCGACTCGACTGATAAGTTTGGCAAAAGACTCTCAGATGCAGAAATAGCTAAGAATAAGCAGGAAACCTTAATAAAAGATCAAAATGCTAAAAACGAAGCTGAACAAGCAACACAAGCAGTAAACAAAGGAACTAAGGAGTATACCGATGCCAAGCAAAAACTAGAAGCAGTTGAAAAAGAACTGGTTGCTCTTGAAAAACTAAAAGCTGACCTTACAAAAGAGTATGATGACCTAAGTAAGGAACAAGAGAAAGTGAAGGTAAAACGTGTGGCTCTCACCCGTAAATGGTCTGAGTCAGGTAGCATTTACCGAGAATCTGAGCAAGCCAAACAAGACGAGAAAAATCAAGTTGAAGCTGAAAATGCAGCCAAAAACAAAGAAAAAGATATCGATGCTCGTTGGAAACAATACGAGTCAAATTTTGCCAACAAAGAAAAAGAGCGTGATAAGTTAAAAGAGACTATCAAAAAACTTGAGCCTGCTCAGAATGAATTAGCCAAGAAAGCCGAAGAGGCCAAAGCAGAAGCTGCGAAAAAAGCAGAGGCTGATGCTGCCAAGAAAAAAGCTGACGAAGAGAAAAAAGAGGCTATTGCTAATGGTAAATCGTATGTGGATACCTCAACCAAAGATGCAGGTGCTTCAAAAGGCACCGAGGAGTCTAAAGGTTTTGGAGGAGTCTCTTGGAAGGAGCGTTTGTTCCCAATAGAAGTACAGGTATTCAAATGGTCTACAACGGGTAAATTCCTTATTTCAGCTTCGCTAAGTCAGGATGCACTCAAGTACGGCCCAGCAGCTTTCAAAGTACGAAGAATTGTATACTCTCGTGGCGCGGCACTTAAGCAAAGTGAGCTCAATGACTTACTTAAAATGTCGGAAGATGAGGTTGCAAAAATCAACAGTACTAGCAAGTTCAACAATGCCAATACACATATTGATCAAGATGGCAAACGCACAGGCGTAACAAGCGAAGATACGCAAAAGCAAAGAGAAGGGGCATCTCTCGACAACATGAGTTTGAAGGCCATTGAAGATAAAGTGGCATTAGACAACCCAAGTACTGTAAAATGGGCATTAGGTTTTGCAGGTGGCGTCGAAGTAGACACCAAGTCTATTAATATTGATTCGGACGTAAACTTCTACATCGCCGATTTTGATGGAAAAGGACATGCGTTCAAAATGAATGAGTTGTTAATTAAAATTGACGCTACTTCATTTAGGGCTTTAGCCAAAGTAAAGATTGCTACTTCTGGTTCAAAAATCGGATTCGAAGGTGAAGGTGAGTTTGAGGGCGCAAAGATAAAGGCCGCCATGACGCTCAAATATTACTCTATCAACGATACCAAAAATAATAAGTTTGGTACTGAACTGGGAGCCTCCATCAAGGTATCTACTGGAGTTACGGGTTTCGTAATGGGACCAATCACATGGACAACCCTAGGCGGTGGATTTGATCTTAATACTGCTGATAATAAATTCAGCGTATTTTTCTTGGGTGATGCCCGCAGTACTGGCGTACCCGAAAAAGTTACCTATTACAAAAAAGTAAAACTCTCACTCGACTTTGTGTCGGGCAATTGTGGGGGTGTTCCAATCATCCGTGGTAGCATGGAATTATGGTCGGGAATGCTCAACGCCAAGGAGGAGAAGATATGCGAAGCCAATGCGGAAGTCAATTTCTGTACGGCAAGTGTCGTATGTAAAATTAACTGTGACCTTAAGTTTTCAGACAAAATGGTCAAGGTCGATGCCTTGGCTTATATCAAAGGTAGCGCTGGATTCTTTTTGGGAGCAAAAGTAAAAGCTGAGCTATTTGGCATGAATGCCAACGGAACCTTTATTTTGGGTATTGCTTGCGATACCAAGCATAGTGATGCGCCAAAAGAATTAGCTCCGTTCCTGACTGATTTACCTAGATTCTTATATCAGAGTGACAACAAAACACTTTCTGCTCTTTATGTTGGGCTAGACCTAAGTTATGAAGAAAAGAAAAACGGCGGACTTAGTGCCTTTGGTGTAGACTTTGTTTCCTACTCTGCTGAAGTTCTTTGTAAAACTCGCTTAAATGCTGGTGTCAACTTCTCAAATGGCAATTTTATGATTAATGCCATGGCAAAAGTAGAAGCAGAAGGAAAAGCATCTGTTTTAGGATTTAGAATGGGTGGAAAACTCGACGCAATGCTCGAACTAGGTGGTGGACGTACCAACGAACTGGGTTGGAACTTTAGAGCAATTGGTCGTGGTAAACTCGAAATCGGCGCTGGTAGATACGAAGATAAACAATGTAACGACTACAGTATCACAGGTATCAAATGGGGCAAAAGATGTATTACTTGTTGTAATGGAACCTCATGGAGATGTTGGAAACGAATTGAAATTCCATACCCAGAAGGCTCAATTGACCGATTTGTTAAACTTTGTTTGGAAGGCCAGTTTGGGGTAACTTACCAAGAAAAAGGACCAAGAGAAGTAACTGGTTGGAAAGCCTATATTGGTGGAACTGGCCCTGGCACAAACGCACCAAGCAAATCTAACTCTATACCAACAGAAAGTGCTGTTACTGCCGAAACATCACTCAAAGTTGGCGAAAGCCGCGTTTCACCAAACGGTGTTTACAAATTGATCGTAGAGGATAATGGTAATGTAGCTATTACAAAAAATGGTGACAAAATTTGGGAAACCAATACAGCCAATAGAGGTGTAAGCTATTTCAAAGTTCAACAAGATGGAAATTTGGTAGCATATACTTCAAGCGACAGAGCTGTTTGGGCTTCTAATACTCACGGTAAAGGAAATAATAGTTGCATACTTGCAATGCAAGATGATGGTAATTTGGTGCTTTATAAAGATGGAGACAACGCTATTTGGTCTTCAGATACAAGATATGTGTACTCGCAGGCTGAAATTATCAACTCTAGAATCCAGAATAGAAGCTCCCTTAATCGAGGACAAACTCTAAAATCAAGCAATGGGGTTTATGCACTTACAGTTCAAAACGATGGAAATGTGGTACTAGAAAAAGGTTCTACAGTACTATGGGCAGCTGGTACCAATGGAAAAGGTGTAAGCCTCCTATATGTTCAGAGAGATGGAAATCTTGTGGCATATACAAGTGATGATAAACCCAAATGGGCTTCAGGTACCAATGGAAAAGGTGGAAGTGATACCGTGTTATTACTACAAAACGATGGTAATCTTGTGCTGTATAAGAATATCAGAACCAAAACACCAGGCAATATCACCGTATATTTACCAGAAGATGCCATTTGGGCAACAGGAACCAACGGAAAATAATTTTGAGAGACATAGCTAATGCAACAGATATTTAATTACATGAAAAGACATTGTATTCTTTTTGCCATAATCGCTCTTTTTGTGCCTTCAGTTTTGAAGGCACAAACGAGCCCTCTTTCTGCCCTCTCTTCGCCAAAAGGGGTGTATGTTCGATTTAATGTTGACTACCTCGCTAATAAAGTGGTAGGTAAATCTAAATTTATTGTCAAAAGGAAAAAGCCCACTGACAATGCCTATAAAACTGTAGGAACGATGCAAATGGCTCAAAAATATGACGAAATTGCAGAAACTGTTGGCCGTAATGAGCTGAAAGATTTTGAAAGAATGAAAAAAATCACAGCGCCATCACAAACGATAGCCTTTTTCAACAGCAATCCAACCTACAAAAGTATCTCCTTGTTTGCCGAGCTAAAAATTGAGTTCTTACAAGCTTTCGGATTTGCTTTTTTGGATAACTCAGCCACCAAAAATGAGTTTTATAACTACGCTGTTTACGAGGTAATCAATAAACAAGAAACGCTTATTGGTGAAGCTGAGGTTTTTCATAATCCTAAAAACTATTTCTTGAAACAACTGACTCCTCAAATTTCTAAAATTTCAGGCACGGATACTTCTATTTTCTTTCAGTGGGAAATCCAAACACCTCAGTATGTAGATAACTCTGCCGAGCAGGTACGTTTGGCTAAGTTACTAGAAGATACCTTCAAGCAGGCACCAGACAATGGTAATCAGCGCGTCGATGAAACTACTTATCAAAAAGTAAAAGAGATTTACCTCAAAAATGAATCTCTATTGGCGGTGCACCCTGTGGATGAATTTTCGACAAGATTCAATGTGTATTATCGCAAAAATAACAATGCGTCTTGGATATTACTGGAAAAGAAAATCGCTAATGTAACACCAGAGGGTAAACAAATTCTTTTTGCTAGAATTGCAGGCAAACACGATGATTTGGTCGAAACTATGGTTATTCCCCAAGATGAAATCTATAATACTGGCGATACCTCTAAAATTGCCCGTGGTGTTATTGCTCACAATGGTAGCGTGGAGCTCATTTACAGCGTAACTGCTTCAGATTCTACTAATTCGATTATTTTGCAGTGGAAAAAACTTCCCAACAAGGCTTATTATTCAGGAATCGAAATTTCAAAAAGTAGTCCTGATATGCCACAAAAAGTAATTCAGGTATTACCTATATCAGCAACCAAATATGTAGATACAGAGGTATATCCAATGGGTACAATGTTTACCTATTTTGTACGTCCTGTGTTTATTCCTTTGCAAGACCTACAACAAGATATACCTGCTTCTGCTACAATGACTTGCGGTAAGTTTTCAAGACCTACTGCGCCATTTAATCTAACAGTGACTAATGAAGGTCCTCATGCAAGATTGAAATGGGAAATGGCGAACGAAAACCTAATTCATAGCTATTTTGTGTACAGAGGAACCAGTCCAAACAATATGCGCCCTATTCGCTCGGCAGTGAAAGAACGAGAATATTTGGATACAACAGGGTATCTGACAGGACGAGTAACTTATTATTATGCCATTATGGCCATCAATCCTACACAAGATACCAGTGACCTATCACCAAAGGTGATGTACACGCCTATCAAGAAAGAGAGCTTTCAAGCGCCAAGTTTTGTCAATTCAGAAATCATCAACGGAGAAGCACACCTAGCTTGGAATGATGTAAAACTTAATGATGACTTCATTGAAGGATATGTTGTACAACGTAAAATAAAAGGGGAAAAGGCCTTCAAAAATCTGCACTCAAAAGCCCTGAATTATGCTAACTTTATTGATACTACTTTTGAGCCAGGAATTGAATATTTGTATAGAGTAGCCGCAATATCTATCAAAAACGACACCTCGACTTTCACGCCCGAAACAGTTGTGAAAATAGAAAAGCCTAAAGATGTATTGAATGCTATTACGGATATTACCCTGAAAAATCTATCAAAAACCATTCGTATTTCGTGGCCAAGTGTGGAAGTTGGAGATGTAAAAGGCTATAAAATTTATAGAAAATTACCTACAGATGTGAATTTTAAAGTTATTGCAACACTTGCCAACGGCAACTTTGAATATGAGGATAATAAAGTGACTTCAAATACAATTTATGTGTATTCTGTTACGGTGTTAGACAGCAAAAATAACGAAAGCCCAATCGAGGAACGAAAATCAATTTATAGAGAACCTACCAAGCAATAAATATATTTGGTTGGACTTTCATCAATCAGTTATGGGCATTAGGCAAAATATTTCTAGGGTTTCCGAAGAAACATATTTACATTTTTTGCTTAATGCCCTTTAGGCACTAGCAACAGGCAATAGGCAAAGAGTGTTAAAATGTTTTTAATAACCAAAGACGTGCTTTTTCCCAAAGCCCACCGCCGAAAGCCGATACCTAAAAGCCTAAAATTAAATTCTATTTTGCTCACTAACTTAAGTAATCGTGCAGAATAAGATTTAAGTTTTTTGTTGAAGGCATAAGGCAACAGGCACAAGGCAAAGAGTGTTAAAATATTTTTTAGTAACGATGGATATATTTTTTGCCGAATGCCCAAAGCTGAAATCCGAAAGCTCAATAATTAAATTTTATTTTGCCTACTAACTTATCTTACAAATAACCATTTACTTTAAAGTATACAAATTTCATTTTAATAATAGCTTAAGTAGTACCCATAATCCTTTACTTTGAAAAATTACGGTACAACGAGGCTGATAACATCTTTATAATTTATTGAAGCTAGTGTTATTCAGAATCAACATATTCCTTTTTGTGATAAGCCTTTGTACAAGTACATGGGCTTTTGGCACTACCAAATACCTCGAAATAAAGATTATGGACGAGGCCTCAAGTATATTGGGGAATGCCAGCGTAACCATTCTGAATCGGGAGAAAAGCCATAATGTGCTTTTGAGAAAAGAAACCGAGGATGGCTCTGTTCAATTAGAAATAGAATACAACAGGGAGTATCATTTTTTAGTGCAAAGCGAGGGCTTTTTTGCATCTCATCTTTTCCTATCCTTCCAAGAAATCAAGAACCAATCTTTAGAAGGAGACATCCTAAACACTCAAAACACCAATATTCTTGTTTTGTCGAAAAACCAAATTGGGGTATTAATGAAACACATTCCTTATTTTACCTTTATGGCTAAAGACAAACATACGGGTGAGTACATTGAAGCCGAATACGCTATTCGCCTCAACAAGACAGGAGCCGTAAATGTTCGTAAAATGAAGCGTGGCGAACCTCTGGATTATCTTCCCGAAATGTTTTGTTCCTTTGAAGTATCGGTGCGAAAAGACAATTACCT
Organism: Flectobacillus sp. BAB-3569; assembly: GCF_002270355.1. Taxonomy (GTDB): domain Bacteria; phylum Bacteroidota; class Bacteroidia; order Cytophagales; family Spirosomataceae; genus Flectobacillus; species Flectobacillus roseus. The sequence continues at coordinate 18,255 of NZ_NJFZ01000016.1, forward strand.
TGAACATAGCGAAGAGTTTCTATATGACAAATTTTTCAAGGGCATGGAACATACTTTTGAACTACAGATAGACTCTACCAAGATACAAGTTCCCAAAGATACAACTCCTGTAATGCTGGTAAAAGAAGCGCTAAAACCTTTTATCCCTAAAATAATACCCCCCGCTCCAGATCTTGTTATTCCATTCGAACAAGGGAGTTTTTATCTGACCGCCGCAACACAGGAGCAATTGAACGGACTGATAACTCAACTACAAAATAACTCAACCGTTACCTTGCGGATTGTTGGAAGTCATGATGGCGTTGGTAGTGCCAAACTAAATAGCTATTTGGCTTATTTGAGAGCTGTCGTTATCCAAATATATCTTGATAATCATAGCCTTACAAATGTTAAGACTGTGGTTCAAACGATTACAAATCCTGAAACTGATATTCCCTTGGCGGCTCGGAGGGTAGCCAAAATCTATATCGAACAAGTGCATTCCCAAGATTTTATCTCTAAAAACTAAGTGATTTATCTAAAACAAATCATGCCATTATCAATTAAAAATCATGTACAACAAACTCCATAGATTGATGAAATACCACTTTGTAACTATACTTTTTTGTATACTTATAGCCCACATCCAATCTAGGGGACAATATTATTTATCTTCTAAGCAATATGGATTCTCGAGTGGACTAGGGCACCGCCATGTCAATTCATCGTTTATTGATTCAAAGGGTAAAAAAATTATCCTTACGGCCAATTCTATGGCATTTTTTGAAGGGAATACTTTCAAAACGATTTCTTACCCTGAAGCATTTTCGTCCAAAGGTTTCAATACTATTTGTGAAGACAATATGGGTAATTATTGGGTTTCTGAAGCCTTTGAATGGTTTTATTCATTCAACATCCGTCAGACCTATATCTATAATAACGAGAAATTTATTCCTTCAAAAAGTAAACTTCCTAGCTCAATTCAAATCGAGTCGATACTTTCAGACGAAAACAGATTACTGTTGATTGGGACAAAAACAGGTGAAGTCTATTCTTATTCTGCCAACAATAACAAACTTTCTTTACGAAAAAAAATAGGAAAATCTCCCATTAAATTGCTTTATGCCAAACAAAACAAAATTGTTTTTTGTGAAGAAAAAGGCACCCTTGAAGACGACAATATACAACTTATTAATTACACAGGAAAGGTTTTATTTCAGGAAAAACTTCTCCATAAATTTTGTGTATCAGTACAGTCTGTAGCAGATGAGCTATATGCGGTATTTGATGGACGTACTCAAATGGAAGTAGTCAAACTGGGTACGAATGTAAGCTTTTATTCATCCAAAAATCACTCTTATTCCTATTTGACAGGCTTGGTATATGAGCCCAAATTCAAATCGTTAATTTTTTACAATAACGATAAAATCTCTTTTTTAGGCGCTAATCTGGAAATCCTTTATACACACGATTTCCCTTTTTCGATTCATCATATCACGCCCGATGGTCATGGTAACTTATTTATGAGCACCGACAACGGTTTAGTGATTGTACGTATTCAAAAAGGGGTCATAAATACGCTTTTGTATAACCCCAATCCCGAAAACAACCAAGACAATTACTCTTGCCGTGAAATCTATAAATTGGACAAAAATACCCTCATTGTCAATACTAATCAATGCCGTCAGGTGGTGAATCTTCGAACAGGAAAATCTGAGAAATTGCCGACTCTAAATGCTAATGGTCAAAATGACTTTATCCTTTCAATTCTTCGTGATAAGCAAGGAACTCTCTGGTTTGGCGAACAGCAGCTCGTTACTACCGATTTGGTCACGAAGGTCAATCGTTCGTATTTTGCCAATTATGAAACAAGAATTTGGTCAATGACCGAGTATAAGCAAGGTCTATTGCTAGGTTTTGAGAAAAAAGGTATTGGCTATTTCGATAAGTCCAAAGGGAGTATTAACTATTTTGATGGCAAACAGCCCCAAGAGCTTGCCTCTGCAACGGTTTATGATTTTCTGAAACTTAAAGATAAAGTATTTATTGCTTCTTCTTCAGGACTTTATATACTTGAGAATAATGGCGACATAAAGCAAATTCCCTATCCTGTTGGACAAAAAAAGGCTACTTACGACATCAATATTTTTGATAAAAAGCAAGCCAATATGCTAAGCTTATCTACAGAAGAAGGCATTCTTTTATTGGATATGGCGACTTTGAAAGTGCGACAGTTTATTCAAGATAAACACTTTGCGAAAGTAAAATTTTTGTCTTGTTACGAAACACAAAACGGTTATTGGGCAAGTAGCGAACAAGGTATTTGGCATTTTGATAAAGGCGGAAACCTCCTTAAAATCTATACAGAATTAGACGGTCTAACCAACAACGAATGTAATACGTTGGCGCACTTTCAGGATGAGGAAGGTACGCTATACTTTGGCGGACTAAATGGTGTAAATATCATCAAACCTGAAGCGTTTGCCAACCAGCCTAAAGAAGGAGTTATGTTGATTCGTGATATTAGGATTTTTGACAAACAAGAATTAGTAAGTACGATTCCAGCCCTTAACGGGAATAATATCACCCTAAAGACTAGTGAAAACTCCATCGAGCTTGAAGCCGACTTTGATGATTATATGTATGATTGCGAAAAGCAATTTTACTATACTGTAGGACAAGAAGAAAAAAACTGGGCGCCTTTTGTCGCCAAAAACTTCCGAATAGATAACCTACCTTATGGCGAATCCCTGATTCATCTGAAGGTAGTTGCTTGTAATAATTTTGCGAATAGTAATATCCATACCATAAAAGTCTTTAGGGCATATCCTTTGTATTATCGCTGGTATTTTTGGGTAATGGTGGCTATGTTGATGGGTTTACTCATTTGGGGTGGCTTCCAACTATATGCCTATAATTATCGTATGCGCAACCTCAAACTGAAGGCCTTGGTAGACAGACAAACGGTAAGTTTGCACGAAAACTTAAAGTTTAGAGACGAGCTTCTCAAGCTATTAGTACACGACGTACGTCACCCAATTATTAGCTTTAACAACCTGACAGACAAGCTAAATTTGCTAATTCAAAAACAAGAATACGAACGACTTTCGTTGTTAGGAACCGAATCAAAGTCGCGCAGTGAGAATTTGCTATGGCTCATCGACAACCTGATTTTATGGATTCAGTCGACCAATAAAAACGAAACGGTTGTGTACCAAAACCATGATTTGATAGGTCTGATTCACAAAATCATTCGCTCTTATCAGAATGATATTTCAGTAAGAAACCTTACATTTGTAGTCGAACCAGAATCGTTTCTTGCTAAAATTGATGAAAAATTATTTGTGATTGCCATGCGTAATATCATATTCAACGCCATAGAATATGCTAAGCGCGATACAACTGTTCAAATCAAAATTAGTCGAAATACCCAACTCGTAGAAGTGACCTGCTACAATCTTGTAGGGCCCGACACACAACCACGAGCCGAGTCACGAGGATTGAAAATAGGATTAAGTGTTTTGAAAACTATTCTAGAGAAACAATCTATCGAGCTTTTTAACGATAAAGTAGATGATATTTATCTCACAAGATTAATTATTCCTGAAAAATAAATCTAAAAAGAGTGTATCAAACAAAACTGGTACACTTTTTTATTGTTATTAAAACCAAGGTTCATATTTACACGTATGTATATACGAGCCTTTACAAGAACTTCACAAAACAGTTATTCCCCAACATAACTAAGTATGTATTGCTCTTGATAGCTTTTAACACCCATTATTTAAAACATTTTGTGATTATTCGCATTAAGAATCCACTAGTTTATTTATGAACCCCATCTCTTGCTTAATCCTAGAAGATACGATTAGTGATCAACTAGACATAGAGCTTATACTACAGCACTATCCGATGATAGATGCCACTTATGTAAACACCCCAAAATCCTTTCTAACCGCCATCAAAGAAAATGATTATCAACTTTATTTCATGGATATTCACGTTTCTTCTGATATTACTGGCGTAGATTTGTTGGCCTCTGTCCGCAACTCTGGTGCTTGGGTGATACTCAACAGCTCGTACTTAACAGAAGAATATTATGAAGAATATAAAAAAATAGATTGCCGAAAATATTGTATTTCCAAACCCCTTAATCCCTTTTCTGTTAGAACAATCCTCGATGAGTTAGTCACTCAAACTACCAAAAATAATTCACTGGGCGATAGCACAGAGTTTATTATGGTGAAACAAGGGGATTATTTACACAAAATCAACATCGATTCGATTTTGTATTTCGAGTCCAGTGGGCATTTGGTCTATATCAAAACTAAAGAAGCTAAATACGCCACTTACGGGTCACTCAAACATTATGAGTCATTGATTCAAGGTAAAACTTTTGAAAAAATCAATCGAAATGTTATTATCAATTTGCTATTCGTTCAGAAGATTAATATTAAAGAAGATTTTATAGAAATTGACAACTCGTGTTTTTCCCTTAGTAGAATCCAGAAAAAAGAATTTATAGAAAAATTTGATAGACTTATACTTAAATAAATACTGAATGATGAGTTGTGAATGTAATTTTGGAATACTAGCATTTTACATTCACAATCAGATTATCTAGTTCAAGACTTAGTCTTGGACTTATTTTTTTTTACAGTTTATAAACTGAAGCAAAGGATAGTACGAGACAAAGTCTCGTACTAGGCAATAATGCAATCTTATTTTGTACGATAACTTAACTTACGCTCATCATTTTTAGTGATGCCCTTTACATCCTTTTCAAAATCATTTCAAATTCTGAAATGATTTTTTTTCTTGTACCCAACCATTCTCTCTTTACTTTCATCTTGTTGGTGTTCTGGTACTCCTATAAGCGTATGGTCCTATAATAACGAAAAATAGCCACATATTGAAGACACAAGAAGAAACCATAAAACGATGCTTAAAGGGAGATGAAACTGCCTTTAACACGCTATACCATCAATTTTCCTCTAAAATGATGGTGGTGTGTACGCGCTATTCGTCCGACTATGAATCAGCACAAGACCTACTTCAAGAAGGGTTTATTCGGGTGTTTCAACATTTACATCAATTCAAAAATGAAGGCTCTTTGGAAGGTTGGATTCGGCGAATTATCGTAAATCTGGCATTGGAAACTTATCGAAAAAATGTAAACCTTCGCAACCAAGCCGAGCTTCCGAGCGAATACGAATCAGAACACCCTTTGTCTGCCGAAGATATTTTGAGCCAGCTCAATGCCAATGAACTTTTGTCGTTGGTACAGCAGCTTCCTCCTACCTACCGACTGGTGTTTAACCTTTATGAGTTTGAAGGAGCCAAGCACCACGAAATAGCTCAACAATTGGGCATATCAGAAGGCACTTCCAAATCCAATTTACATGATGCCAAAAAACTTTTACAAAAATGGGTTTCAAAATTGATGTACGATAACAATAATCATATATAAGCCATGAGCGAGCAAAAATCAAATGATATAGGAAAGGTTTTTCGATCGGCAATAGATGGTCTATCGATGACACCTCCCAAGGCCGTCTGGGAAAATCTACGGATGGTAGCACTACAAACACAACTACTTCGATATCAAACTATTAATCGTTGGCTGACAGTATATGCTAGTATTGTCACATTATTACTTGGTGGCTCTATTGTTGAGCATTTTTCCCATAATGAGGTGGAATATCTTATACCGTCAAAAACTAAATTGGTGTATCAAACTCGAGTGATTCATGATACCATTACGCTATCTAAAATAGTGTACAAAAACCTCGAAAAGCCCTCGGATATCTTGGATAAAATTTCAAAAGATGCACAAGAAACAGATGATGATACACAGATAAGTCATGTATTACACAAATCCACTAATAGCCTTAACCCATTAGCGTATGATTCAACTTTTATCATTAAAACAAACCATACCATTGCCGATTCAGCTTTTATTCAACCTTATAACATCGAACATACTGATGTAGTACATCAAGCAACCATTACTAATACAATTGGTTCAAAACCATATAATCCATTTATCTCTCATATACCATTAGCTACGATACCATATTTGTCATTCAAATCACGAAATATACCAGCTGAAAAGCCTCCAAAATTGAAGATTCCGCTCAAGAATCGACTTTCGGTTTCGGCATTTTATGCACCAGAATTGGGAGATTTGACAGTATATCGCTCTACTCCAGATGCTTTCAATTATGGAAATGAAATCATCGAAAAGGCTTACACTTGGGGCTTTAGAGCAAGTATCGACCTTTCGCCTAGGGTTTCGATTTCTACTGGTATTCAGTTGAGTACCATTCAGTTTGCTGGCACCGTTCGCAAGTCGTCTATTCAACCTGAATTGGTGAATGGACAACTGCAATATTTGTACAAAACCGTATTTGGAGTTGCTAATATTCCTACCGAAGAAATGACTACTACGCCAGCAATTGGAAACCCTATTTCAGTAGAAATGGAAGATGAGCACTCTGTTAGTTTCGTCAATATACCTTTATCATTGAAATATAATGCATTTTCGTTAAAACTTACCAAAGGCACTCGTAATCAGCGATATATGAGTTTGTATGGCATTGGAGGTATCAACTATCATATGCCAAGTAGTCAAATTATGAATATTGAGGTGTATGAATCTGATGGGCATGACTATTACACTACGCTTCGTAATTTTAGTAATACAAGTCCCTATTGGAGTTATCAGTTTGGCATTGGGGCTGAACTAGAACTAGGTCGAAACTCCAGTATGTGGATAGAGCCATACTACCAACGTAATATTAATAGCTTTGTTAGGGACTTGCCATTACAATCTTACCTTCAAAACACAGGAGTAAGAATAGGGCTTAAATGGCATTTTTAAAGTTTATTAGCATGGTAATTTAAAAAAATTATCATGCTACCCAACCATTTTGCAGCAAATACATCTTGTATATAGAAAGGCATTTTATATCTTATAACAAAACAAAATCACAAGAAACTATGACTACTAATCACGCTGAAAAAATCAACAGAAATGAGTTTTTGAAAAGCCTTGGCTTGAAAGGCGCTGCCCTATTTGCTGTGTACTGTACTGGTTCTGCACTAAGCTCATGTCAAAATGAAAGTAACATAACCCCAGACCCAACAGGCGAATTACTTAAAATTGATTTGACCACAACTGCAGCTGCAGCATTAAAAATGTAGGAGGATATATCCGCCAAAACAACGTGGTTCTTGCCAAAGTTAGCGCCACCGAATATGTAGCCGTAACACAAACTTGTAGTCATGAAGGTAAAAAAGAAATTGTGTATATGAACAGCCAATTTTATTGCACTGCACATGGCGCTGCTTTTAGCAAAACAGGTGCTGGACTCAATAGCAACGCTCGTTCTGGAATTAAAGTTTTTCAAGTGAGTATTGCTGGAAATATCCTTACAGTGACCAACAACTAGGAATAATCTTGAATTGTGAGTGGTGAATTGTGAATGTAGAATCGTTCTTGCCTAAAATAAGATTGCATTGTTGAGCTTTCGGCAATCAGCCATGGGCACTCGCTAAAAAGTTTCTATGGTTTCCTAAGAAGCATATTTAAACTTTTAGCTTACGGTTTAAAGCCTGTTACATACCATTTACCGATCAATATTTAGTACAGTAAAAATCTTTTTTACCTACGTAAAATCAAATATATGAAACGCTGCTTTTTAATTTTAGGGCTTTGGCTCTATGGCACCGCTATGTCTTTTGGGCAAGATTACTTACTGGCAGAACTCTCAAAAGCGCAAAAAGATATACCCATTTATACCACTGCTACTTTCAAATCTACTCGTTTGGTAAGTGGGCATTCTATCGAGACTATTGCTGCTAAACATCTGGATTTCAGGATTTCACATAGATTTGGAGCTATCAATTCAGGTTTTAATGAACTATTCGGTCTCGACCAGTCTACTATTAGACTCGGCTTGGAGTATGGCGTTACCGACCGATTGACTGTTGGCTTGGGACGCTCTAGCTACGAAAAAGTATATGATTATTATGCAAAGTATAAGTTACTCCGTCAATCGTCGGGAAGTCAAAATATACCTGTCACTGTAACAGGACTGGTAGCGGCTTATACTACTACTCAAAACACGATGCCCACTAGGCAATATTTCAATAATCTCGAACGCCAGAGTTATTGTGCTCAACTATTGGTAGCTCGTAAGTTTGGCGAAAAACTTTCTTTGCAGGTTTCTCCAACGGTACTACATCGCAACAAATCCGAAACACCTACCGATGCCAATACCCTTTACAGCGTAGGCATGGGAGGACGTTTCAAGTTGAGCCGCCGAACCTCTCTGAATGCCGAATATTACTATACGTTACCAGCATTTAGTAAAGCTGACTTGAGCCGAGATGCACAATTCACCAATGCGCTATCTATTGGATTTGATATAGAAACTGGCGGACACGTTTTTCAATTGCATTTGTCCAATTCCAAAGGTATGACCGAAAGAGCCTTGATAGGACAAACGACTGGTCAATGGAGCATGGGAGATATTTTTTATGGATTCAATATTTCGAGAGTATTTAGTTTTGATAAACAAAAAAATCAACACCAATGAGAACCATCATTCTTATGAGTTTGTGCCTACTAGGATTAGTGGGTAAAACACAAGCGCAGGTATATATGACCACCACGGGGCTAACACAGATTTTTTCTGAAACACCTATGGAAAATATCAGCGCAGATAATAAGGTCGTTTCGGCAGCATTAAATACTGCTACCAAAGATGTGGCTGTGCGAATTCAGGTGATTGGGTTCAAATTTCCCAATAAGTTAATGGAAGAACATTTTAATGAAAATTATATGGAAACAGAAAAGTTTCCCACGAGTAGCTTCAAAGGAAAAATCATAGATGTTATTGATTTTCAGAAAAGTGGAACTTATGAAGTCAACATCAAAGGTGTATTGGAAATGCACGGAGTAAAACAGGAAAAAACGATAAAAGCAAAGCTTCAAATTGGATCTGACAAAATTGTGGTAGATGCTCCTTTTGATGTCAAACTAGCAGATTTTAAAGTAGACGTTCCCAAATTAGTTTTTGAAAAAATTGCGGAAGTTATTTCTGTAAAAAACCGTTTTATTCTTTTACCCAAAACTCAATAGTTATGAACATGTTGAAAAGCAGTATAATTCTAGGCATCACTATGGGAGGGTTAATTGCCTGTCAAAATATCAAAGGAGACCCATCGCCGACTGACTCTGTCAACAGTACGGGTACGGTAGATACTACTGGCACTTCAAACAATGCCTCAAATACGGGCACTTCCACCTTACAATGCGGTACTACAGGAAGCAATGCCTCCAAAGGCGATTCAGTCTGTTTTACGACACAGATATTGCCTTTTTTTGTAAGTAATTGTGCAACAAGTGGTTGTCATGATTCCAAAACGCATGCTGATGGTTATGATTTAACTTCATATACAAAAATCATGAAAGGTATAACGGCAGGTAGTCCTAGCAAAAGTAAGTTATACACGGTAATGCTTCGCACTGACAATGAGCGTATGCCACCGCCACCCGCACAGCCTTTATCAAAAACACAAACAGATTTAATTGCCAAATGGATTACCCAAGGAGCTAGAGAGGTAAATTGTGCAGTGGTAGTCGATACACAAAATGTTACTTTTTCAAAAACCATTATGCCACTCCTAACCACCAACTGTGTGGGATGTCACAAAACAGGAAGTTTGTCGGGAGGCGTGAGTTTAGAAAATTATGCACAGGTAAAAAGCTATGTAGACAGCAAACGTCTCTGGGGCTCCTTGAATTCCTTGATGGGTTACTCGCCTATGCCGCCTATTGGTAAGCTAACGGATTGCCAATTGACTGTTGTAAAAAAATGGATAGATGCAGGTGCCAAGAATGATTAGGCAACGAATTTATACTCAATAATATATCTAACCAAAGCAAGGAAGCGTTTTAACACTTAGAGTCAATTGATGAGGTGGCATAGTATTTGAGGTTTTACTCAAAAAGCACCCCCTAAGTGTTAATCCTTGCATTGGTTATGAGTATGAGAAATAGGTTTAAATATATAGTATTGACGTTATTACTTCTTTTGGGAGTATCTTCTATAAAAGCGCAAACTACCCCTCAAATTTTTTATAAAATAGAATACAAAAGCGATGGTTGGTTTTACGCTTCTATGAAATCTAGCGCTAATTTGACCAATAGTAGTACGACTACATTGAACAAAATTACGGAAATGCAATTTACGATTGTAGCGCCGATTGGTACTTTTGCCAATATCAAAAATCTGACTGGAACCCTACCCCTGCAAGACGGTGTTGGTTCTTCGGTATGGGGAAAGCAATCTAAAACCAACGCTACCAACGAGTATATTTATTTCTATGCTTTGGGTATTCCAACTGTACAAAGCATCACTGCCAACGTGGATGTGCCCATGTTCAAATTCCAGCTAACTACTTGTACAGGCTCATTACGTTTGTATCGTAACGTTGCAGATGCATCGGGAGCAGCAGACGTACAAGTATTAAATTCTGCCAACTCTATGTTTATGCCTTCAATTGGTTTAGCCATGGTAAATGCCTACAAAGGCAACTACGGAACAGAAGCCAATTGTAATCCTATTGTATGTAACCCCGTGATTTGTCAGCCCTTAACCATAGTAAAGAGGATTTCCACAAAATAACTTCTTGATAGAGAATAATTTCTTTTGTAGTTAAAGGGACTTTTTACTGTATTTTTGTTAAAAATATCCGAATCCCTCATGAATTATACGCTACATCAGCTCCAAGTATTTTTGACAATTACGCAAACTCAAAGTATTACAAAAGCCGCCGAAGAACTGCATTTAAGTCAGCCTGCGGTATCTATTCAATTGCGTAATTTTCAAGAACAGTTTGCTATTCCTCTCACCGAAGTAGTTGGACGAAGACTTTTTGTGACTGACTTTGGAAAAGAAATTGCCATTGCTGCCGAGCGTATCCTCAACGAAGTTCATGCGATTAATCACAAAACGTCTGCTTACAAAGGGCAGCTTACTGGTAAATTAAAAATATCGGTTGTATCCACAGGAAAATATATTATCCCCTATTTCTTAAATGATTTTTTGAAGAAAAATCAAGGAGTCGAACTCAAGCTAGATGTGACCAACAAAATGAAAGTAGTTGAAAGTTTGGAGCATAATGAAGTAGATTTCTCCTTGGTTTCGGTACTTCCTATGCATCTTCAGATCGAGAAAATCGATTTGATGTCCAACAAACTCTATTTGATTGGTAACACAGAGGAACAATTTAATGATTCTTTCTATGAAACTTCGCTATTAGACTCGCTCCCACTGATTTATCGTGAGTATGGCTCAGGCACGCGCCACGTTATGGAAGCGTATGTACAGGAAAACAAACTGCCGATTCATAAAAAAATGGAACTCACTTCTAATGAGGCCGTTAAGCAAGCTGTTTTGGCAGGGTTAGGCTATTCGATTATGCCGCTGATTGGTATTAAAAACGAACTATCAAATGGCGATTTACAAATAATTCCTGTCAAAGGTTTTCCTATCCAGAGCACTTGGCATATTATTTGGCTAAAGGGTAAAAACTTCTCACCTGTGGCAAAAGCATTTCTCAACTTTATTACTCAGGAAAGGTCTAGTATTATCAATGAAAAATTTGGTTGGTGTAATCAATATTAGGGTATTACAACAATTATTTCCCTCTTTCAAACCAAATCACAATATCATCACCTCCAACAGGATAAGACATTTGCATTAGCGGCGCCGACGACGTATAACGAATAAAGACATCGCCTCTCAATGAGCTATTGGGCGCTATGACATTTTTAAGGAACGTTTGCTGTTGCCATACATCCTTTTGGGAAGAGTATTGGTCCATTCTTGAATAATATACGCTTCGGTCTACAGCGCCTTTGGTCAATCCAATTCTCAACATACTTTCTCCCAAAGCCATCGTATTTCTGACTGAGGCAGCTTCTCGATAACCTGATGATTTTGTTGCCCCTGCTACGAGTGTAACGGCACCTGCAATGGCCAAAATCGTATTCACTGTTTTGGCAGTTTTAAGCCTTCTTTCCTCTTTGACCATTCTGTTGTCTAGCTTAATGATTTCCTCAGTGGGATCTATTGCCAAATAACCTACCTGCTCTTGCTCACGATAAAAATAAGGTGTTTTGTCTTCGTTGAGAGGCGTCAATCTAAAATCCTTTGGACTCACCAACAAGTCATGATTAGTATTATTGAACACTTCAACGTCAAACACGGCATAGTCTTGATACAAGCCAACAAATGACGCAACGACATCAACACTATCTTTTGATTCTTTTACAATAGTACGTCCATCGATGACAGTGCTATTGGTAGCACCGAAGGGTTCAAGATTAAAAACTTTAGTAGGTGTGCATCCTGTCATCATTCCTACTGTGATTACAACAATGGTATATAAATAGGTTAACTTTTTCATGAGATTTAAAAGGTTATTTTATTGAAGACCACCAAGAAGCATTTTCCCCCTAAAAGATGAATCATTTAGATATAATAATTTTTTCTTCCGAGAAATAAGTCAAGTATCCCAAATTGTTAAATACTCTAGTTACCTTAGTTAAATTTTACGTATTAATGCAAAATAAAATTGCATTAATACGCTCTAGGCTGTAAGCCGTAGGCGTTAGGCAAGCACAACTTTTTGCTTATGGAATATAGCTTAATGCCTATTACGGGTAAAATTTATCTAATTTTGTGTTTTAGGGACAAGGCAGCAGGCACAAGGCAAAGAGTGTTAAAATGTTTTTAACGACCACGGACATGCATTTTTCCCATAGCCCACCGCCGAAAGCCGATACCTGAAAGCTTGAAGCACAATTTTAAACTTTATTTTGCGTACTAACTTAAGTAATCGTGCAAAATAATATTTAATCAACAGAAGATGTAATATGCTGATAATTAAAATTTTACATTCACAATTCACAACTCTCAATTCAGCACTAATACTTAAGTTAACTAATAAATTATATTCTATGCTCCTCAAAATCATAACCCTTGCAACCTGTTTGACTTGGAACAAAGGTCCAGAACCTGCGCCAAAAACAATTCCTGCCAAAGGACTACTACGCCATGTAGTTGTGGTAACATTCAAGACTAATACTTCTATGGACTTGATACGAAAAGTTGATATTTCGTTCAAAAACTTATCTAAATTATCTATGGTAAAAAGCTATGAATGGGGAATTGTGAAGGATGATAAAAACACGAATAAAGTAAAGCATGTTTACGTTACTACTTTCAAAAGCCAAAAAGAAGAAGATGCCTATGGCAAATCACCCGAACACCAGAAACATATTAAACTAGGTGCTGAGAATATCGAGTCTGTGGAAGCCATAGACTATTTCTTACCCTAATTGAGTGAGTTGGTAATGAGGGTTAAATTTCACTGAACTCCCAAGTGGAAATGGATATAGGCTTTGTTGAGAAAAGCCTAAAAACAAAAAATCCCAAAGTAGCTAGTACTTTGGGATTCATGCTATCTTACTATTGCAATTCTTTTATTTTGATATTTTTAAAGGCTATTCCTTTTGACCAATCTTGTAAAGCAATGCGTCCTTTTACCGTTTTGCCGAAAGTAGAGAAGTATTTAAAATTACTTTTGGCAACTAGGTCTTTCCAATCTTTTGAGGTCAAATCTTGTTCTGCTGTCAAAACGCCATTAAGATAAAACTCTATTTTTCCGTTGACTTGCTTAATTCGAGACTCATTCCATTCGCCAGCGGGTTTGGTTACTGCGGCATTTTTCTGAGGGAAAAATCCATATAAACATCCTGCTCTTTTTTTGACATTGGCTTCGTAGTCATCATGCTTGGTATCGAGCAATTGATATTCTGGACCAGTAGACCATGCGGTTGGATTACTTTCTTTTTCGACTACATTAAAAAATACACCACTGTTTCCGCCTACGGTAATTTTCCATTCAAAACGTAAATCAAAATTCTGGTATTCTTTGTCAGTGACCAAATCGCCATGCTCTACCGTAAAAGTATCGGGCTTGCAATACAATTCATTGTTTTGGATAATCCATGCCGTCGGGATTTTGCCTTTGTTGTACAAATGCCACCCGTTGGTAGTTTTACCATCAAACAGCAATGTCCATCCCTCTTTCTTTTCTTGTTCTGAAAGTTGATTGGGCTCGTTGTTGGTTCCTACAAACGACGAAAGTCCTAAGGTAGCAATACCCAAAGTAGCCACCGACTTAATAAAGAAATTTTTCATAGTATATAATTAAAATTGGATAGTAATAAGTAATCGAGCAGAATAATATTTAAGTTATGTGTTTAGGGACAAGGCAACAGGCACAAGGCACAGAGTGTTAAAATGTTTTTATTAATCACAGCTATGCTTTTTTCCAAAGCCCACCGCCGAAAGCTGATACCTGAATGCCTTAGGCACAAAAATTAAATTCTATTTTGCCCACTAACTTAAGTAGGAAGACGTTATTAGTTAATAGTATATTGGTTATTTGAAGATATTCACAATCAAAAGGTTATAGTCAAATTGCACATATACTATTAATTTAATTTCACCCGCAATAGGCATTAAGCTATACGCCATAAGCCAAAAGTTAAATGTTTTTTCATGAAAAAATTTAAGCTTTTTTGCCTAATGCCTATGGCTTACAGCCTAAAGCATATTGATGTAATTTACTAAAAATCAACTTGATCTGGGTCTAATCCAGAACCGCCACAATAGGGCATTTGGTTGATAGTCTGCATATCTTCAGCACTGATTTCAAAATCAAAAACCAGTTTATTCTCGTCGATACGACTTGGGGTTACTGATTTTGGTAATGGTAAAGTTCCGTTTTGTAAACACCAACGCACGCATAGTTGAGCAACTGACTTGCTATATTTTGCGGCAATCTGTACCAAGGTTGCGTTAGTCAGCATTTTACCTGTACCGAGCGGACTCCAAGCTTGCACCAAAATATTATTTTGCTGACAAAGCTCCACCACTTCAGCTTGACGATGACCTGGGTGAAACTCGATTTGGTTGACCATTGGTGCTATTTCGACTGTTTTCAACAACGCTTGCAAGTGATTTACCATAAAGTTACTCACCCCAATAGCTTTAATGTATCCTTCTTTGTATAAGTCTTCCAACGCACGCCAAGTTTCGGCATTGATACTTTGCCAGTTAGCAAACTGTTTACTATTGGCTGGCCAGTGAATCAAATACAAATCCAAATAGTCGAGTTGTAAGTCGTTCAAGGTTTTGGAAAAAGCCTTTTTAGTTGACTCATAACCACGGTCGGAGTTCCATACTTTGCTGGTAATGAACAACTTTTCGCGAGCTACACCACTTTCCTTGATGGCTTGTCCGATACTTTTCTCATTACCGTATATCGCAGCTGTGTCAATATGTGTATAGCCTGATTCAATGGCATACTTTACTGAACTGATCGCCACATCTCCATTGGGAGTTTGCCAAGTGCCAAATCCGATACTTGGGATAGATAATTGATTGGATAAAATGAATTGTTCTTGCATAAATTAGATGGGGAAAACATAAGTTTGAGTTTCGGCAATCGCCAAATTTATAACTGGGAGAATTACAAATAAGGTTTCATTGAGGTAAAATAAACTTTTAGCAAAGTTCCTATAATTATTCAAAACACTAATAACTTTTAGTATTAAATTGAAAAATAATAGGATTTTTTCAAAAAAGCTTTTATTATTGTCACAGAGTGAGACAATAGAACATTTATCCAATCCATGAAAAAACATCTGACTATCCTAGCAAGCGTACTTTGCTTAGCAACAAGCACGATGATTGCTCAAACCAATTTTAATTTTCCAGTTCAAACTTCCATCGACAATGGCGTTATTGAAGGAAACTTTGATACTCAAACAGGTATTCAAACCTACTTCGGAATACCCTTTGCCAAGCCTCCAGTAGGTCAGTTGCGTTGGAAAGCGCCACAGCCTATAGACAATTGGACAGGCGTAAAAGAGACTAAAAAGTTTGGACCAAGACCCGTTCAAGCGATTGTTTTTGGTGATATGGCTTCACGCTCAAATGGTTTGAGTGAAGACTGTTTGTATCTCAATGTTTGGACACCAGCTAAGCGCAATACCAAAGATTTACCAGTGTTGGTGTATTTCTATGGCGGTGGTAATGTAGCAGGTGACGGTTCTGAGCCTCGTTATGATGGTGGTACTATGGCAAAAAAGGTATTGTGGTAGTAACTTGTAACTACCGTTTGAATATCTTCGGTAATTTTGCCCATCCAGAATTGAGCGCAGAATCGCCATACAAAGGTTCTGGAAACTATGGCTATTTGGATCAAGTAGCGGCTTTGCAATGGGTAAAACGTAATATTGCTAAGTTTGGAGGAAATCCAAACCAAGTGACTATTGCTGGTGAGTCAGCAGGCTCTATTGCAGTGAGTTATCAAATGGGTTCTCCTTTATCAAAAGGTTTATTCCATGGAGCTATCGGCGAAAGTGGAGCGGGAATTAACCCCACCATGGCACCTGTAACTTTGGCAGAGGCTGAAAAACAAGGGGCTGATTTTGCTAAAAGTGCTGGCGTACCAAATTTGAAGCAATTGCGTGCCATGAGTACACGTGAGTTGTATGAAATCTATAACGAATCTAAGCGATTTGGTTTTCCAGTGGTGTTAGATGGGCATTTTTTACCAAAAACTTTACCACAAATTTTTGAAGCCAAACAACAAGCGCAAGTACCTCTTTTATTGGGTTGGAACTCAGCCGAAATTCCTGGGATGGCATTTATGTTGGGACAGCCTTATACGACTGAGAAGTTTATCGAACGTGTGAAAAAGGAATATCCAAACGATGCAGACAAAGTTTTGGCCTTGTATCCTCATACTACAGAAAAAGAAGTAGAGTTGTCAGCGACACAGTTGGCATCTGACCGTTTTATCTCTTACAGTACTTGGAAATGGTTTGATTTGCACAGAAATAACTCTTCGCAACCTGTTTACCGTTATTTGTACAGCAAGGTTCGTCCGCCATTGGTTGATCAATCCTTAGCTTCAGGTTTGGCTGGTGGTACTGTCAAAAAAGAAGGTGCTCCCAAAGCTCCAGAACCAGTAGGAGCGCCACATGCTTGCGAAATCGAATATTGTATGGGCAACCTCCATTTGATTAAGGATTACGCTTGGACAGCCGACGACTATAAAGTATCGGATACTATGTCTAATTTCTTTGCCAACTTTATCAAAGCAGGTAATCCAAACGGCGATAAATTACCAGAGTGGCCAGCAGCCAAAGCAGGTGACAAACAACCTCCTGTGATGATTATTGATGTAAACTCAAGAGCCGAAAAATCAACTATCGAACCTCGATATGATTTCTTGGATGCTAGTTATATGAAGAAATAACAGTGATTTTCGGCTATGAGTTATCAGTTTTTGGAAAATATTCTCCACTAATAGCCCATAGCCGAATACTTAAAGTCTATGCTGATATTTTTTATGCAAATACCCAATAGATAGCCCTACCAACAAAATATAAATAGCTGAAATAGCGTAGGATAATGAGATAAAGAAGTCCAAATAATTGATACTTTTCTGGAAAAAGTTTTTGTAAAAAAGCACTAAAATACTTCCCAAATACGCATAGTAATCGGCCAATGTGATAAGAAAACCTATGGTTCCTGAGCGCTGAAAAGATGCAATCATTCTCTCAAAATACAAACTATTACACATCGAATACGCTACATAAACGCCAAAGCCCAAAAGCGTTAGCCAAACCACAGGACCGATTACATGAGCTTGAAACAAAAATGTACTCAAGCCGATAAATATTCCTCCCAATAACATCAAAATCTCAATCAAGAAAAAAGCTTGATAATTATTTTTTATCCATCTCATCGAAGCCATCAATAACAATACAGCAACGGCAATAGGTGTTTCAGTCTGCGTAAAAATGGCTGAATTATTGGCGTATCCCAGCAGTTTCCAGATTTCAGGAGTAAAGTTATCCCTAAATTCACGGAAGGTTGTGAGCACAATATATGAAATGACAAAAATGCTGAGACTGAAAAAGAATTCCTTCACAAAAGCTTTTCTATCCTCTTTTTGCATCGGTTTTCTTATGGTTCTGCTAACAATATCCTCTGCATTAGGCGCAGGAATTTTCCCCATCAAGGTAGCACAAATAACAAAAGGAATAAACATAATTGCACAAGCGACAAACGGCATCCAAAATTCTGTAATTCCCCACGTACTCATCACCCATTTTCCAATACTTTTGGCAAAACCAGAGCCCATAATAAACGAAGCTGTGAGTACTGCTACCAGCAAATCTGTACTGCGTCGCCCTTCCAAAAATCCCAAAATTGTGCCATAAACCATACCTAAAGGCAAACTCGCCAAAAAGATAAAAATCAGGTTATAAGGTGCAGGTGTCAACGCAAAAAGCAGATAGGCCAACCACGATAACGCCAACATCAGAATCAGACTCTTAGACCGATCTTCGGGAAGCATTTCAGAAACATATTTCACCCCTAATCCTTTCGAAACGGCAAAGCCCAGCACCTGAGCTGTAATCATCAATATCTTGAATTGAATACCAAAAAAATCCAATCTTCGTAGGTGGCTGCCGTATAAGCTCGTCGGAAGGGATAAAAGCATAAGTAGGTAAAAAATGCCGTCAGGGAAGCAAATACTTGAAAAGCCAGCGAATTTCGTTGAAGTGTAATTTGTAATTTTTGAAGCATAATTAGTTCAGATGAAAATACAAGGTTTGTGGATGGTCAATAACTAAAGATAAGATTTTGCGCCATAACACCAAAATTATCTGTAGGCTTCAGAGCTCTCAAAGCACCTTTCACCTGTCCTGAACTATCCTTTCAATAACCTCATGAAGCAGGACGGCCATATGAAAATATATCTTGAAAATTGTGCAGTAATGCTCTAGGCAATAAACTGTAGATATTAGGTAGGTGAAATCAAGTAAAAGAGGATTGTTTAAACTTTTCAAAAAATAGTTTTATTGATTAATTCTTGGCCTTACTTTTTAACTAGGCGTTCCCAACTTAATACAAAACATAACCGCAGTGGTAGTCGCAAAAAATTCAAGAATTTATAATCGGAGTGGCGTCCCACCTCGCTGCTCTCAAACAGTATAAATTCATTGCTCAAGCAAGCAGTGCTACGAAAATTTAAACAGGTTTGCCCTTGTCTAAAATAGGTTGCCTAAAATTTGTTGCCTTCAAAAGGCAACAAATTTTAGGCAAGGACAAAGGGCAACTCACAACTCATCATTCAGCACTTATATTTGGTCTATTTGAATAAAAGCGGTGCTAATTCACGTAAACTTCTACGCCATGTTTGGAATTCATGACCTGTTTTTTCGGAAACATAAGAAACGGCATTAAAATTAGCTTCTTTTAAAGCTGTCACCGCATTATTAACACCTTCTGGTCTTTCCCTGCTACCGCAACTCAAGAATATAAGTTTCACTTTTGATTTATCTTTGATATCGGTTGGTGCATAAGTACCGCCACTCAAAAGTGCATAATACGAAAACACTTCTGGCTTATTCAAGGTAATGGTTTTTGTTTCCATACCGCCCATACTTAGTCCAGCCATCGCACGATGTGATTGTTTGGCAATAGTTCTGAAATGAGCGTCCACATAAGGGATCAATTCATCTATTAAAACCGTTTGGAATGGTTCAATTTTAAACTCTCTGATTTTGCCAAATTTTACTTCGTTGGTCATACCGTAAGTATTTACGATAATAAATGGCTTGATTTTACCTTCGGCAATCAGGTTATCCATGATTAAATTGGCATGACCTTGGTTCATCCAAGCGGTTTCATCTTCGCCCCAACCGTGTTGTAAATACAAAACAGGGTATTTGTCTTTGCCCAATTCGTAGCCAGGAGGTGTGTAAACAAAGGCTCTTCGAGAAGTGTTAGTACTTGGCGATGGAAACAATACTTGTTGCACGTGACCATGCGGTACGTTTTTGAGGGCATAAAAATCTTGATCGTGGGCAGGAATTTCGATACCACTTTCCCAACGAATAGAGCCGTAGTAATTCATAGCACCGGGGTCATTGAATTTTCCTCCGTCGATTTTTACATTATAATAGTGAAAACCTTCGTCCATTGGTCCTTCGGTTGTTCCCATCCAACTGCCGTCACTGGCTTTTTCTAATTTTGTACCACCTCTGCCACCAAGTCCCAAACTTACCCGAACGCTATCGGCAGCAGGTGCAATAATTTTGAAACGAGCATATCCTTGGGAATTTACCATCGGGTATTCTTGTTGTGGCTGGTTGAGTGGAGAGGGTTTAAAGTCCTCAATAATAGCATTTTGCTGGTTTTGTGCTAACGCAATACCACAGCTTGATATGCTGAATAAAAGAGATAAAACGGTACTTTTCATTGTTAATTTTAGGTTTATGTTAAAAAGCTGATTACTGGACAAAACGTGAGGGTGTCATTCGAGTGCTTGGGTTTTATCTGAATTTTGTAAAAACAGTTTCAACCTGTAAAAAAAATGCGTCTAAGACTAAGTCTTGAATTAGTAGAGCCGAAAGCTCAAAGTTTAGATTCAACTCTGCACGATTACTTAATTATAACCAATTATTGCGCTTCAACCAATCAAAGAGAGGTTCCATCCAGCCTTTATGCCTGAAAATAAATCCGTGGTCGCCTTTGGGATAAATGTGCATCTCGACCTCAACTTTGTTTTTTCGTAAATTTTCAAAATAGGAAATACTATTGTCCACATCTACAAGTTTGTCGTCGGCAGCGTGGGTCAAATAAGCTGGTGGCGTATTGGCTTTGATTTGTAATTCATTAGAAAAAGTTTCGATGTCGGCAGCAGTAGGATTTTTACCAATCAAATTATCACGAGAACCGCCGTGCGTAAGTCCGTCTTTCATCGTAATAACGGGGTAAACCAATATCTGAAAATCAGGTCGTAAGCTGGTGTTATTGGGATTTTCGATATAGGATTTCTCGAAATGCGTAGCGGCAGTACTTGCCAAGTGTCCTCCTGCCGAAAAGCCCATGATACCTATTTTGTTTTTATCAATCCCAAATTTGTCAGCATTTTCACGTACAATCTTGATGGCTTTCTGAGCATCTTGTAAAGCTCCTATTTTTTTATCCACCATGATATCATCGTTGGGTAATCTGTATTTCAGAACAAATGCGGATATCCCTTTTTCTGCCAAGGCTTTGGCGGTACTCAAACCCTCACCATTATAAACAACTACGCCATAACCTCCCCCAGCAATTACGATGACCGCAGTCCCGTTGGGTTTTTCGGGTTTGATATATTCTAGTGTAGGAGTAACTACATCCCTGTACATTCCATTTTCGTTGATTTCTTTTTTGCTGGTAGCTCGAGCATTTGGAACAGCGCCATCATATAAAGGGATAATTTGCTGAGCTTGGGCGGAATTTACGAGACATCCGACCAAGCAACTAACTAATAGTAGTACTTGCTTCATTGTTTTTGGATAGTTTTGTTAATTCAAATCATGACGAATAATGTGCATAATCAATAGAATACTGTCAAGGTGCGAAATAGAATTTTATTACCTTGGTGGGTAAAATACCATTCAATTTTTGGGCTTTCAACTTTCAGCAATGGGCTTTCGGCAAAAATATTCCATAAATTCATGCGAAATATTTTAATCCAATGCCCACAGCTAAAAGCCGAAAGCTCTATAGTTTCACTCAAGTTTACCTTATTTAATAGTGAAACAAATAAGGCTGCTTTTATTTCAGTACAGAATCTTCACCGCTGTATTTCAAATACTTGAATGTGGCACTATTGTCAGATTTTTCGCCATTTGAGGTAGCATACATCGCAAAAACACTACCAATAAAACCACCTGAAACTTTGGTAGATAAGTGCTTACCGTCCTGATTTTCAGCCAAAACCTTAAAGTCTTTACCATTCTCTGAAATGGCAAAATGGCATTTATCTGCATTATTGGTTATGCGTAAAACCAATTTTCCATTGCCAACAGGTAGTGTATTAATCAATTCTACGTCTTTCTTGCGGTGAACGCTTTTGTATAATTCTACTTGTGTTTTACCATCTTTGATAGATTTTGCCAAAAAGTAATAGTGACTTTCGTCTTGATAAATCACCAAACCAGCTTTTTCTTTTTCAGATTTTGGAGAAAAAACAAGTTCTGTTTCGGCAGTGCTATTCATGTGTTGCTGGCGTTTGGCCACAAAAGATGGATTGCCAAGTTCTGAAATAGTTTCAGGTTTGAGTTTTAGGGTAAGCCCGTTTTTAGAAGTTTTGAACGAACTACTATCTACCGTGCGTAAGTGCATCAACGAAAGGTCAAGACCTTTATCAAATTTCATGGTATAAGAAAAATTACCGTTTTGAGGCAAAGCACCGTTTTGTTTTACTTCTTTAATATTGGTTTCGTATTTGTATTCGATGGCTTTTTCACCATGCTCAATAATTGGCCAATCGTTCACCCAAGTGAGCGGAGCAATAAACATTTCACGACCTGTATTGTAATAATCACCTTCATACGGACGAACCGCCAGAAATATAGAATACCAGTTGCCATCAGGTCCTTCGATAAATTGGGCGTGTCCTGCCGAGGTAATCGGATTTGGGCGGTTAGCTGGTAATTCTCTTTGCGTTAATACTGGATTTCCTTCAAAAGGTACATAAGGTCCCCAAATATCTTTGCTACGCAAGGCCACTTGTGAGTGATTTACCGAAGTTCCGCCTTCTGCACAGTACAAAATATACCAATCGTTACGTTTCATAACGTGTGGTCCTTCTATCCAAACAGGTTTTTTGGTAATATCTACCCCGCCGTTGATCAATTGCTTTTTGTCACCAATCGTTTTCAAGTTCTTGTAATCAAACTCATACATTTGCACCGTACGATGTCCAGAGTAAAGAGGCTTATTATCAGGAGCTTCGCTGTTATAAACGATGTAGGCTTTATCGGTAGCTTCGTCAAAATAAATGGAGGGGTCGATACCTCTTACTTGTGGCAATTTTACAGGATTGCTGTAAGGACCTGCAGGATTCGTAGCCGTCACCACAAAGTTACCATCGTGGTCAATATCGGTACAAGTAACATAGTAAATGCCTTTGTAGTAAGCAATGGCAGGGGCAAAAAGTCCACGACTCATACGCTCGCCCATGAAGTCCATCTGTGAGGGACGGTTGATGACATTTCCAATTTGTTTCCAGTTTTTCAAATCACGGCTGTGCATAATAGGCAAACCTGGGAAATACGAGAAAGTAGAATGAACAGAATAATAATCTTCTCCTACTTTTACAATACTTGGGTCAGGGTAAAAACCTGTCAAAATAGGGTTTACCAAGGTTGTTTTTTGGGCATTAGAAATACCGATTGTGAACAAATAAGTAAGTACTAAAATGAATGCTTTGATTTTCATGACTATAAAATGTATTTGCTAAAATTTATTTTATTGAAAAAGTATAAACTTTGCCCCTCTGCGTAGCTACGTCAAAAGGAATACTTTTTTAATTCAAAGGATTGAATAATTGGTTTTGGGATAGGGAGTCTATCTAGATGAGCGCTTCGTAATGGTTCAGACATTTGATGGTAATAAAGTCAGAAGTAGTTTTAATTTTTTGCACCGTGAAAATAGGTGAACGTATAATAGAAGTGTAGCACAAATAATCAAAAAAGGACTAACTATGTTCAAACCAATCCATTCATTGGTACTATTAGGTGTTGTGTGAAGATTTTGTGACGTAATTTATTGCTTTAAATTTCGGAATCAAAGAAGTACTTGATAGTATTTTACGGTATTTTTTGTAAACTAAAATGTCTAGTGTATTGCCTATGATAAAGTTAGAAACGCTGATTTGAGTCCATGTTGATTTACCTAGTACAAAACTTTGATTTAGCGTTTGATGCCAAAGTAGTTTACTGGGAAGCCTCTTAAATGATGATTAAAGGGATTTTTTAGTAATGACCGAAATCGGGGTTTGTATTATATTAAAGTTGCAGCACTATTTGATAAAATTGGGTCAATTGGAAAAGATATGGAAAACGGATAGATGAAATTCTTGAAAGTACGCTAGCTGCTTTGAATTCTTGGGAAAACTTAGCGATTAATTATCATGTTTTGAAATCAAATATTGATTTAATATCAAAGGCTATAGGCAATAATAGAAGCACCCATTTTTAGGTATGAAATAGACCCTTGAAGATTATGGGTTGAAAGTCACAGAACTGCAATGTTTAACTATTCCCAACTCACGGCAACTCCTTTGATATTAAAATCTGTCACATCAAGTCTAATAATGGCGTCTGCTCCGTGTTTTGCAGCCACTTTTTTCAAAATAGCTAAATTCTGATTCACTACACCAGCATCATATCTATTGGTTTTTGTGCTGATATACAAAATACCTATTTCATGATACGGTTTTGATGGAAGTTGAGTAACATATAATTGCACAGAATCGGCTGAAGTAGGCTTGTAGTCTTTATCAGGATTTAAGGCAATGAATGTATCAGGAAACATCTGATTACTGCAACTTAAATCGCTCACAGACAGTGCTATCAAGAGTAGAAATAGTCTACACTTATAAAGTTTTGACTTTTGGATAAATGGAGAAGAACTTAATACGTTTTTCATAGTTTTAATTTTTAGAATAGTGTAACAATTTACTATTGGAGGTACTCAAGACACCAAGGGTGGCATTAAGAAGTATCTTTCTAAAAGTAGTAAATTTCTCTTTATCACTCGAAAGCACTCTTGAAATCATTTAGTTTTTCAGGAAGTAAGAGCCCAGCCTTTGTGGATTAACCTAAGTAAAAGTAGAAAAAGCCTCTTTATTCCTTTTTATATTAGAGATATTGATTACTGCTTAAAACTCCCAGCTTATGAAAAAAATGATCCTTTATATTTTTATTCTATTATGTTATCAAAGTTGGAGCCAGCATTCTATATATAACTTCACTAATTATACTACCAAAAATGGTCTATCTTCCAATACAACCTATGCAATTCATAAGGATAGGGATGGTTTTATGTGGTTTGCGACGGAAGATGGCGTAAACAAGTTCGACGGACGAAATTTTAAAGTATATCGGCATAAAGAGTCCGACCCTTACAGTATTGGCAGAGGTTCTGCTATGGCGATAGAAGAAGATAATCTTGGGAATTTGTGGATTGGAACGTCGGTGACGCTATCCTTCTATAATAAAAACCTTAACAATTTCATTAATGTAGACTTTACACCTTATGGCGTAATTAGAAGCTTATGCTCTGATAATCAGGGAAATATGTGGGTGGGTGCTTATTCTGGATTGTACTATTTTGAGACAAAAACAAAGCGTATTCGTGCGTATAGAAAAAACGAAAATGACGTTAATGCTTTGGCATCAGATGTTATTCTGTCCATTTTTGAAGATTCGAAAAATAGAATTTGGGTAGGTACTAATGCTGGCTTACATCAATTAAAGGCAGACAGAAAGAGTTTTATCCGATTTGAAGAAAATGCTCAAATACCATTTAGTATTTCTAATAATATTATTCGCTCCATGGCTGAATCCTCCAATGGAGATTTATGGATTGGCACAGATTCAGGGCTAAATTTACGTTCAGAAGATGGAAGATTTTTGTGTTTCCGAAATCATCAAAATGATGTTAGCTCGCTCAGTAATGATAAAATTTATAAGATTGTTTTTGATAAGGAAGGAATGCTGTGGGTGGGTACTGAAGATGGAGCCAATGTATTTGACACACATACGAAGAAGGCTTTTCGTATTGTAAATTCTACTGCAAGCTACCAAAACTACCGAAGCGATTTTGTTGGGCATTCGGTTCGAGAGATTTATATCGACCATAATGGGCTTTACTGGCTGAGTACTTTTCAGGGAGGTATCAATAAATATGATGCAAATTTGGCGTTCTTTAACCATAAATCATATAATCCATTTGATGTTCACGGTCTGAGTGCTAGGTCTGTTACTTCATTTGCTGAAATGCCTAATGGCAAAATCTATATAGGCACAGATGGTGGGGGACTCAATGTTTACAATAAAAAAACAGAATTAATAGAACACAAATCGCTCCATAAAATTATACCTAGTAAGATAATTAGAACGCTTGAAGTCATAGGTAATAAACTTGTTGTTGGAACTTATGGAGATGGACTATACATCCTGAACTCTGATAATAATCAGGTAAAATATATCAAAATCAATAGGAATAGGACAGGTGATGTCCCCATCAACTGTTTGAAAGTTGACAAGCAAGGTAACATTTGGATAGGAACAAATGGAGAAGGGGTTTTTATTTATAACATCACTACAGGAAACCTCCATTCTTTAAAAGAAACACATAACTTGTCTCCCCAAGCCTATAGTTTTTTGAATAATGGATATACAACTGCTTTTGAAGAAGATACTCAGGGGAATATCTGGATTGGCTCTAATGGAGCAGGCTGTGCAATATATAGCCCTAAAACTCATAGAATAGAAGTTTTAAACCACAGAAATAGCAATTTAGCCCTTGATAGAATCCTAAGTATTTATTGTGACTCACAGGGCAAAATTTGGATAGGCGTGTTTGGAGCAGGATTGTGTACATTTGATTCTCGTAAAAGAAAATTTATTCAATACGACGAATCTCATTTACTGTCTAATGATTTGGTATATAAGATTTTAGAAGATGAGAATAACAATCTTTGGGTAAGTACAAATCAAGGAATAAGTAAATTTGATACCCGAAAAAAAACTTTCAAAAACTATAGCCATTACAATGGCATCCAACAAAGTACATTTAATGCAGGTGCAGGCATAAAAACACAATCGGGGGAAATATATTTTGGCGGGTTGGATGGGTTTAATTATTTCAGACCTTCTGCGCTGAATGTCAATAAGTGTATTCCGAAATTAATTTTTACAGACCTCAAAATTGGGAATAAAAGTATTACGGCTGATGAAAACTCCGAAATTGAAGAACCTATAACTATTGCAAAAAAATAACCCTGAGCTATAAACAAAACTTTTCACTCGATTTTGTGGCACTCAATTATACCTCCCCACAAGAAAGTCAGTATTCGTACATATTAGAAGGATTTGATAAAGAATGGAATAAAGTTGGAGCTGTAACCAATGCCGTTTATACTAATTTGGACCCCGGCAAATACCTATTTCGCTTAAAAGCTCAAAGTGAAGATGGTTCTTGGCATACGCCCGAAAAGGTGATGGAAGTCAACGTGTTGCCTCCTTTGTGGAAAACGCCAATCGCCTATTTTATTTATTTTTATATCGTATTTTTTACCCTTTGGTATCTTCGAAAAAGAGGGATTGAAAAACTCAAAAATGAGTTTGAATTAGAAAAAGAACGAACAGAAAATGAGCGTAGAATAGAGCTAGAGAAACTCAAAATTAAATTTTTGACAAACCTAAGTCATGAACTAAAAACGCCATTGACTCTTGTGCTGAATCCCGTAGAGAGTTTGTTGGTAAATGAACAGAGTGAGAAAAAAATACAAACACTCAATCTCATTAATCGAAATGCCAAGCGGTTATTAAACTTGGTCAATCAGTTATTGGATTTTCGAAGAATAGAAGACAATGAGCTGAAGCTGCACCTATCAGAAGGTGATGTGATTGAGGTGGCCAAAGATATTTTTGAGTCCTTTAAATATTTATCCGAAACCAAACATATTCAGTTGGACTTTGAAAGTGCAACTCAGTCCTATTATTGCGCTTTTGATAAAGATAAAATTGAGCGTATTTTATTGAATTTACTCTCAAATGCCTTAAAGTTTACAGATCCTAATGGAAGTGTCTATTTTCATGTCGAAATAGCAGCCGACGCCAGTGGAATTAAATTTATCGTAGGAGATACAGGCTCAGGCTTTTCTAAAGAGATGTACGAAAAGATTTTTGATAGATTTTTTCAGATACCTACCAACCAATCAACCTTAAACCAAGGTAGTGGTATCGGGCTGTCTATTACCAAAGAGTTCGTCAAATTGCATGGTGGTAATATCGAAGTAGAAAGTGAAGAAGGAATGGGAAGTATCTTTACCGTCTTTTTACCCTTGAAAGAGACAAGTAGTACTTTTCAACAGGAGACTTTTGTTCCACAGCAAGAGGAGTTTTCTGAAGAAGAATGTACAATTGATATTCAGGAAACAACGACTGAAAAATTTGAAAAACCTGCTATTTTGCTCATAGACGATAGTGATGATATTCGGTTCTACTTAAAAGAAAACTTGAGTGACAAATACAAAATTATCGAAGCTGCAGACGGTAAACAAGGCTGGCAAAAAGCTTTGTCAGCGCATCCAGTATTGATTGTCAGTGACGTCAATATGCCTAAGATGGATGGCATATCTCTTTTACAGAAAATCCGAAACGATAATAGAACCAAACATATTCCGATTATACTTTTAACAGTTTTGGCTGAAGAAAAAGACCAACTAAATGGACTATCGCTAGGCGCAAACGACTATCTGGTCAAGCCTTTTAGTTTTAATCTTTTGGATGTAAAAATTGGTAATTTATTAAAAACGAATCAGACCTTCAGAGAAACCTACAGCAAACATATTAATGTAGAAACGCCAGAAGTACAGATAGAGTCGCAAGACGAAAAGTTCTTATTGGAAGTAACTCGTCATATTGAAGAAAATATGCTACAAACAAACTTGTCTGTTGAAGAAGTAAGCAAAATGATGAATATGAGTCGAAGCACTTTCTATATTCGTATATTGGCGCTCACAGGCGAAACTCCCGTAGAATATATTCGATCGATGCGCTTGAAAAAGGCTGCCTACTTGCTCGAAAAAAGTGATTTAAGAATTGCAGATATTAGCTTTGAAGTGGGTTTTTCAAACACGAATTACTTTGCTAGAGCCTTCAAGACAAAGTACCAAATGACACCATCTGAATACATTCGATTGAAGCGAAAAACGGATATTTTGTTAGAAAAAACGGCTATTTAGTAAAGTAAAAAAAGGCATATCTGCTCCATCAGATTCCTACCATAAAAGAAGAGAAATATACCAGCATGCTAGCCAGCACCTCATAAATGGCTAATATGCTGGTATTTTTTTATGGATAAAACATTTCGTACAAAAATCGAGTAAAATGTGCTAATCCAATTTTCGGACATAAACTTACTTTACACCGTCAAAAGACGCCCCTCTTCTGGAGAGGATAATATTCTATCTTAAAACAATCATATTTTACTCTATGAAAAGAAATAATTACTTAATTATTCAATGGCAAAGTTTTCCCTTGATGAAATTGTGTTTAGTGATGTTTGCAGTTCTTTTGAGCTACACAATTCAGGCACAAACCATCAAAGGAAAAGTAACAGCAGAAGATGGAAAACCTGTAGCAGGAGCTACAGTAAAGGTAAAAGGAAGTAATGTGGGAACGGTAGCTAACAACGACGGAGAATATACCCTGTCTAATGTAGCGAAAAACACGGTTTTTGTAATTTCGAGTATTGGATATTTACCAGCTGAAATCAACATCGGTACAAGAACATTTGTAGAGATTGTATTAAGTGCCGATACCCGTGAGCTTGGTGAGGTAATTGTGGTGGGTTATGGTACGCAAAAGAAAAGAGATATAACTGGAGCAGTGGTATCTGTGACAGAAGCTACCCTTAAAGAAGTACCTGCACCTAACTTGTTAAATTCATTAAAAGGTAGAGCCGCTGGGGTTTCCATTGTGAGCAATGGCTCTACACCCGGTAGTCAGGCATCAATTCGTGTTCGTGGCAACCGCTCATTAACAACAGGGAATGGCGATGGACTTGATGGCCCATTGGTAGTTGTAGATGGTATTCCTTTTGGAGGTTTGAACGATATCAACCCAGATGATATTTCGAATATTGAAATTTTGAAAGATGCTTCAGCAACGGCTATTTATGGTTCGCGTGGGGCAGGTGGTGTGATTTTAGTAACTACCAAAAGAGGTAAAGTTGGCAAGCCAATATTTAGTTATGACGGATATCACGGCATAACAAGTATGATGGGTAAATACAACGTAATGAATGGCGAGCAGTATGCCAAATTCAAAGACTTGTCGGCTGCATATAACACACAAGGTGCAGGTACAACGGCATATCCTTTGACAGAAGAAGAAAAGGCAAACTTGGCGGCAGGGGTATCTACCGACTGGCAAAGCTTATTGTACAAGCCAGGGTTTAACAGTAGTCACCAACTTGGATTGCAAGGGGGCGTTGAAAATACGCAGTATGGTATTGGTATTGGTTATTTTAATGAAACAGGCATTATGCCAAATCAAAATTTTGACCGTATGACGATTCGTGCTACGTTGGACCAAAAAATTGGAAAACGTGTCAAAATTGGCTTAAATACTATTAATACCTTGACACATCGCAATGACCCTGCGGGTGCTGGTATTCCTACAGAGCTTGTTCGTCTTTCGCCTTTGGTGTTGCCGTATAATGCTGATGGTTCTGTGAATTTGAATCCTAAAAAAGGAACAATCGAAGCACAAGCAGTGAGCCCTTTGACGCTAATCTCTCGTGGAGCGGATATTCTTTCTAATGAGCGTTCATTAAGAACTTTCAATAGTTTGTATGCAGAAGTAAATATTTTAGATGGCCTTAAATATCGCTTTAATGCAGGTCTTAATTTTAGTCAAGTACATTTCAATGGTTATGCTCCACCAAATACCTTTGTTAACTCAGGAACTGAGCAAAGTGTATCAAGTGCCGATATTAGAAATACCGAGTATTGGGATGTCAATTTCCAGCACTTACTCTATTATGATAAAGTATTTGCCCAAAAACACAAAGTAGGTTTGACAGCTCTCTATGAAATTACTAAAAATCATAATATTGGAAGCAGTTTCAATGTAAGAGGTGTTCCAGCAGATTATATCAAAACAGCCAATTTCTCTTTGGCTTCTGGGCAACCAACAGGTAGCGGTAGCTTTGCCGAAGCAGGTTTGGTTTCTTACATGGCTCGTTTGAATTATACTTTTAACGACAAATATACCCTTACTGCTACGTTCCGTAGAGATGGTTCTTCGACCTTATCACCAGGTAATCAGTATTTTAACTATCCTGCTATTGGCTTGAGTTGGAACATTATTGATGAGCCATTTATGAAACAATTGAATGCCGTGTCGAACCTTAAACTTAGAGGTGGCTGGGGTATTTCGGGTAACCGTAACGTAGATCCTTATGCTACTTTGGGAGCCTTGTCATCTGGTTATTACAATTTTGGTACAACCACAGCCGGACAAGCATTGGCTTATACCGTGACAAGTTTACCAGCAAGTAATTTGGGATGGCAGTCTACAGCACAATGGGATTTTGGTTTAGAGGTAGGTTTGTTTAACAACCGCGTAACAGGTTCATTTGATGTTTATCAGCAAAACACTAAAGACATTTTGCTTTCTGTAAACCTTCCTCAAAGTAATGGAGCAGGGTCGGCATTGAAAAATCTTGGAAAAACTCAGGGTAATGGTTTTGAATCATCTGTAACAATTGATGTAATCAGAAGTAAAAGCGGATTTAACTGGAGCACAGATTTAACTTACTTCTTTAACCGTGAAAAAATTACCCAACTGACAACACCAACAGAATTAGATAATAAAGGTAACTATTGGTTTGTTGGACAGCCACTTACGGTTATTTATGATTATAACAAAATTGGTATTTGGCAACAATCAGATAAAGACAATGGTACTTTAGCTAAGCAGACTTCACCAGTGCAAGTACCTGGCGAAATCCGAGTAGAAGATGTAGATGGTAATGGTAAAATTGATGCAAATGACCGTAAAGTTATCGGAAACTTCCAACCTGCTTGGGAAGGTGGATTTACTAACAGAGTAACTTTCAAAAACCTTGACTTATCGATTGTTACTTACGCTCGTATGGGTATGAAAGTATTGGTACCTTACTTGGCAGGAACATCAGGTGGTGGCTCAGGATTTGGATTTCTTAACCAAGGCCGTTCTAATCAGCTAGTAATGGACTATTGGACAACCGACAATCCAACTAATGCTTTTCCTAGACCAAATGCAGGTGGTGGCGTAAGAGATTTTACTTCTACAACACAATACCAAGATGGATCATTTATTAAGGTACGAAGCATTAACTTGGGTTATACACTACCATCCAAAATGCTTGGTAAATTAGGATTCAGCTCGGCTCGTATTTATGTAAATGCTACAAATCCATTTATTCTTTATTCTCCATTAGTACGAGACAAACTTGCTATTGACCCAGAAGGAAATGGTTATGGAAACACAATTCAAGGGGGTAACTTCAACCGTGTGATTAGTGTAAACCTTAATAACCCGCCTGTACGTCAGTTCACATTAGGGGTCAATCTCAAATTTTAATAGTTGATAATAATATGAAAAAAATAAAAATCTCGATATTAGCCTGTACTTTATTTTTAAGTTTAGGTTGTGAAAATATACTTGAAGAAAAGCCTCAATCTCAAATCGTGCCTTCCTATTTCAATAGCCCTGCTGGTGTATTGGGAGGTATTGCAGGGGTTTACAATGAAATTCGTAACCAATGGGGAACAGAAGGATTTTCCTCAGAAATGCAAGCAGGAACTGACGAATTTGTTCAAGGTGCAAGTAGCGGTGGTGGACCTGTACATACCTTCAATGGTTTGAATGGTACAAACTTTGGTTCGGCTTGGGGAACAGCCTTTACTTGTGTCAATACTATCAATGGGGTATTAAAGTTTGGTCAAAATATCAGTCTTCCAGAGGCTACTAAAAAACAATATTTGGCACAAGCGAAATTCTTGCGCGCCTTCTGGTATTTTTATCTAGTGCAAACTTGGGGAGACGTGCCTTTGCATACTGAATTTATTACAGTTCCTTCTCAGGCAGCGAAAAGAGACCCAGCGTTGGAAGTATATAAGCTCATTATCAAAGACTTGACTGAAGCTGCTGCTGATTTACCAGAAAAGCCAACGGCTCCATTTTTGGGTAAAGCTGCGACAAAACCTGTTGCACAATTTTTCTTAGCAAAAGCCTATCTAACCCGTGGTTGGTTGACCAACTCACAAACGGACTATGCTGAAGCAGCTAAAATTTCGAGTGATATTATTGCTAACAAAGCCAACTATGGCTTGGATTTGTGGCAAGACTTTGGCGATGCTTTTGTGCCTGCTAATGACTACGGAAAAGAAACAATGTTTGTGAGTGACCACTCAAATGATGCTAAATTTGGTTACTATTCAGTGGGTGGTGGTGCCAGTGGTGGTGCTGGACAAAACCTAACACCTTGGTTTACCAACTGGAACTATCCAAACAATAGTGGTGTAAACTCTACTGTAAATGCTAATGGAGTTTTAGTAAACTCGGGTACTTCTTTGATGGTGCGTGACTCATATTATGGTCGTCCATACCAACGTTTGCGTCCAAATAGTGTTAAACAAAGTTCTGGAGAAGTGGCTGGAAAGAACTATTTCCTTGACCAAGCTTTTGTAAAAAGAGATATAGATTCACGATTTGCTAATAC
Organism: Flectobacillus sp. BAB-3569; assembly: GCF_002270355.1. Taxonomy (GTDB): domain Bacteria; phylum Bacteroidota; class Bacteroidia; order Cytophagales; family Spirosomataceae; genus Flectobacillus; species Flectobacillus roseus. The sequence goes on from NZ_NJFZ01000016.1 coordinate 51,749, forward strand.
CTTCTATACGGTATATATCGCAAACCAATCTATTACTAACACTGCTACGGCAGCCAATAATAAAAGAGGAATTTCTTATACGACTCAAGTTGGGGTAGATACTGCCGTTTGGCTTCCTGATTTTGAAGTGGCAGGTGCACCTCAATTCTATGGTACAAGACCATTTAAAGGACTTATTATTCCTCCAAGTCTTTGGAAATCAGATGTATATCCAGCTATCAAAAAACACATGGATCCTAGTCGTGGAAGTAACTTCAATGACCCTTCTACTCGTCCTGTTGTAATTACACGATTTGCTGAGGTATATCTTATCGGAGCAGAAGCTTATCTTCAGGCAGGTGATAAGGCAAAGGCTGCCGAGTTGTTGAATGTACTTCGTCAAAGAGCAGCTTATCGCAAAACAAATACACCAGCACAAAATACAGCGGCTGCTGCGGCGATGTTAATCAAGGATTCGGACGTAACAATCGACTTTATTTTGGATGAAAGAAGTCGTGAGTTGTTCGGCGAGTGGATGAGATACCAAGATTTAGTACGTACAAAATCTTTGGTAAGACGTATTAAGCTTTGGAATAGTGAAGCGGCTCCTTATGTGAAAGATTTTCACGTTTTGAGACCTATCCCACAGTCAGAAATAGATCGTACTGTTGAAGGCCCTCCATTTACACAAAATGCAGGATACTAATTAGTGCTGAGTGGTGAATTGTGAATGCAATTTTTTAAATTCACAATTCACTTTATCAATTATACCGCATAGATATGCCTGTAGATTAGGATTTTTCAGAAACCAATCTTTTCATTAGCTTCGTAGGAGCGATAGTTTGGTAGCAAAGATTTTTTTCCTGAGCTACAAAAAGAGCGCCGTAGGTGCGACAGACCTCAAGATTTTGGTTTTCTGTCGTACCTACGGCACTTTTATAAGTTAGTAGGCAATTTAAAATTCAACTATTTGGCTTTCGACTTTCAGCAATGGGCTTTCGGCAAAAACATATTAAAACTCTTTGCCTAGTGCCTATGGCTTACAACCTAGCGCATATTTAATACAAATACAACCTAAAATAACTCATACTATGAAAAATACATTATGGGCTTGCTTGACTGCCTTACTGTTTCAGGCAAATGGTTTGCAGGCTCAACAAATAGCCCCAGAAGCTCCTAAAGGTTTTGATGTACTTCAAAGTACTATTGCACATGGCAAAATAGATACGATTGTCTATGAATCTAAAACCGTAGGCACTAGTCGAAAAGCCTTAGTTTATACACCCCCTGGTTTCAATAAAAAAACGAAATACCCTGTGCTATATCTGTTGCATGGTATCGGAGGCGATGAAAAGGAGTGGCTTAATGGCGGTAAACCTCAAATAATTTTAGATAATCTATATGCAGAAGGTAAAATCCAGCCGATGATTGTCGTAATGCCTAATGGCCGTGCCATGAAAGACGACCGTGCTGTGGGTAATATTATGGCTCCTGATAAAGTGCAAGCTTTTACTACTTTCGAAAAAGATTTATTAAACGATTTAATTCCTTTTGTTGAGAAAAAATACCCCACATCAATCGACCGAGAAAGTCGCGCCATTGCTGGACTTTCGATGGGCGGTGGACAATCGCTTAACTTTGGCTTGGGTAATTTAGATAAATTTGCATGGGTTGGTGGTTTTTCGTCAGCACCCAATACCAAGATTCCAAAAGAGTTGGTACCTAATCCTGAAGAGGCCAAAAAGAAACTCAAATTGCTATGGATTTCTTGTGGCGATAACGACGGATTACTTTCTTTTAGCAAGCGTACACATGAATATTTGTACCAAAACGATGTGCCACATATTTATTATCTTGAGCCTGGGGTTCATGATTTTAAAGTCTGGAAAAACGGCTTGTACATGTATTCTCAGTTTTTGTTTAAACCCGTGAATACTTCTTCTTTTACCAAATATACTATTTTGGGAACCCCTGCTAGCACCAATATTCGCAATGCTCAGTATCCTCAAGTGCTTCCTGACAATAGAGTGGTATTCAAAGTAAAAGCTCCTAATGCTCATAAAGTACAAATTGATTTAGGGAAAAAATACGATATGGTCAAAGATAGCACTGGTTTCTGGCACGTTACTACCGATTCTATCAGTCGCGGATTTCATTACTATTCTTTATTGATTGATGATGTAGCCGTCGTCGATCCTGCTAGCGAGACTTTTTACGGTATGAGTCGCCAAGCGAGTGGCATCGAAATTCCTTACAAAGAAGGTGGTTTTTATGCCCTCAAAGATGTACCTCATGGCGATATTCGTATCAAAAAGTATTTCTCAAAAGCTAGTAACACATGGCGTGAAATGTACGTTTATACACCGCCAGGCTATGATAAGACAACCGAAAAATATCCTGTTTTGTATCTTCTACATGGCGGTGGCGAGGATCAGCGTGGCTGGGCAACACAAGGTCGTACCGACCTCATTTTGGATAATTTGATAGCCGAGCAAAAAGCAAAACCAATGGTAATTGCCATGCTAGATGGCAATTTTTATGGCAATGGTGGTGGAATTGCAGGCTTTGGAGAGCCACAACTCAAGGCCTTCGAAAATGAATTGAAAAATGGGGCAATTCCATTTGTAGAAAGCAATTTCAGAGTAGAAACCGATGCGAAAAATCGTGCTTTGGCAGGGCTTTCGATGGGTGGATTACAAACACTTTATGCAGGAATTAAGAACACCGATTTATTCTCGTACTTGGGGGTATTCAGTTCAGGATGGTGGGCTAATAATACAAAACTGTCTGATCCTCAATATGAATTCATGAAAAACAACGCTTCGACTATCAACTCAAATCTAAAAGAGTTATGGATTTCGATGGGAGGGAAAGAAGATATTGCTCATGCCAATTGCCAAATTATGATGAAAAAATTTGATGACATGGGGGTAAAATACAAATATAGTGAATACGCTGGCGGACATACTTGGCCTGTGTGGCGACATGATATTTTCTTATTTTCACAATTGTTGTTTAAGTAGGCGGATGTTATTTGTTAACAGTAAATCTGTTATTTGAAGGTACTCTCAATCTGAAGAATACAATCAACATATTATTTATCTACTATTTTTGAAAGCGCCGTAGGTGCGACAGAATCCAACATATTTTGTTTTCTGTCGCACCTACGGCGCTTTTTATAATTCCAACGCCTTTTTTGATACTCTCATACTAGATATCACTCGGACTGAGACGCAATCATTGCGTCTCTACTAGTTCATTTAAAAATAATCACTAAATCGCTCCTTTTCTGGTACAATCTCCACAGCTGGTGTACACCTTTCAAATGACGTAATTTATTTGTTTATTAAACTTGTACCACTTACAAAGTTTTATTTATGTGGTGAAATCGTATTAACGGTACAATAATTGAAGACTTTAGTCATCAAAAGTACCAACAGGCATCTATTTTGATTAGGGTAGAGCAGTCAGCAATATTTAAAGGAGATTTTTGCATTGATGTGCCTTTAAAAATAGTTTTGTTGTTTTTACCGATATGAAAATATTTATAATAGCTGCTTGTATAGGCCTCATGGCTTTCTTCCACGCGGAGAAGGTTCGTGGACAATATTTTAGTTACCTGACGACTAAGGATGGTCTATCGTAAAAGATAAGTACGGCTTTATGTAGTTTGGGGCTTGGAATGGGCTTTGCAGATATGATGGTTATAAATTTAAGACTTATAAAAATAATCCCAAAGATCTTCATTCTATTGCAAGTAATCGTATATAAGGATACTTCTGGAGATTTGTGGATAGAAACTTTCCCTTCTATCATTTGTCGTTATAATTATCAAAGTGATGACTATACTCGATTCAAGGCTAATCAACTCCCTAATTGAGCGAGTGAGTGATTATGTAAAAAATTGTATTCCATCAGTAGAGATGCAATGATTGCGTCTTAAGCCATTCATATCTAGCACAGTAGCATCAAAAAAGCGGTCGAAAACATATTTTTCGACCGCTTTTTTGATAATAACTTGGAGAATATTCCTCAATTCAGAATCATTCCTATTGTCTTATTTCACTTTTACAGGAAAACCATTTCTGACTTCTTCACTGGCAGTTGTTACTAGATTATCACCCTCTTTTAAATCACCAAAAATCTCAATTTTGCCATCCGCTTCACGACCTTTTTCTACATCTACCCATTCTGCATTACCATTCACAATTCTAATGACAAATACTCTTTCTGGCGAATTAACTACCGCCGATTTTGGGACAACAAAAGTTGGAACTTGCGAAGGCATATTCAATTTGACTTCTGCAATCATACCTGGGAGTAGTTTTTTACTTGAATTATCAATATCCATTTCAATACGCTCTGCACGAAGTTTAGTGTCCAATGCACCTGCCACACGTTTGATTTGTGCTTTGAATAATTCGTTTGGTCGAGACCTCACTCGGAAAGTAATCGTGCTCTGTGGTGATAAATAGGCCGTGTATATTTCTGGAATTGCTACCGCCAAACGAAGTACTTTTTGATTTTGAAGGAAAAACATTGGTTTGTCAGAACCTTTACCTGATGGTCCTACATAAGCTCCCAAACTGATATTACGCACCGAAATCGTACCATCGAATGGAGCACGAACTTCCAAGTAATTTTTGGTATCTGCAATTTCTTTATAATTGGCTTTTGCAGCTTCTAACAAAGCAAAATCTGCATTTTTACGCGCCAAGGCTTGGTCTAATTCGTTTGGTGAGATAGTTCCAGGCGTTTGGGAGGTATGATACAAACGATCATAATTGGCTTTGCTAGCAATATAAATAGCTTCTTGTGATTTTAAACGAGAAGAAGCTGCTGTCAACTGCGCTGTGATTTCTGGAGCGTCTAAGCTTGCCAATAATTGTCCTGCACGTACTTCTGAGCCTACATCTACGGTCATTTGGCGCACAAAACTGTTAACTTTTGCGTAAAGTTCCACGTCTTGCTTGGCAGTTAGCTCACCTGGTAATTGTAGAGAAGCAGTCATTTTTTCTTTTGTTAAAGAAAAACTTTCTATTGTCGGGATTGTTGGCGCCGAAGCCGTTTTTTCTTTATGCTCAGATTTGGCTTCAGATTCGCCACAACTCGTAAATATTACAGAACTTAATATTAATCCCGTGGCAAAAAGGGTATATCTAAAAACAGTTGGATAATTCATAATTTTTGTCGGTTGCACGTTGGAATCTTATTTTGATTGATAGATAGTCGAGATAAAATGCTTACTTTCTTCATCTTCAGGATCTAGTGAAACAGATTCTGTGGAAGTTTTTTCTTGGAACCAAGCAAAAACCAATGGTAAAAATACCAAGGCAGCAAAAGTAGAAGCCAATAGTCCTCCAATTACGGCACGTGCAAGAGGTGAGGTTTGATCTCCCCCTTCGCCCAAGCCCGAAGCCATCGGAATCATACCTACCACCATCGCAACACTGGTCATCAAGATCGGACGAAGACGCAAAGAGGCCGCCTCACGTGCAGACTTGAGCGCATTACCGCTATGTTTGCGAAGTTGCTCGGCATTGGTAATCATCAATACGGCATTGGCGATTGATACCCCGACCGACATAATGATTCCCATGTAGGATTGCAAGTTCAGCGTCGAGCGAGTCATTACTAACATGAGTAATGCCCCTAAAATTACCGCAGGAACCGTTGTAAGCACCACAAAAGATACTTTAAATGACTGGAAATTAGCGGCTAACATCAAGAAAATCACTACAATGGCGACTAACAAACCCGACTGCAAGCTATCTAGGGTTTCGGTCAATACTTTACTCAAACCAATTGGCTCAATTGTCAAACCACGAGGAAGTTCTCCAAGAGAATCTAAGGCTTTAGTTACGCCAGTTGTGGCTGTACCCAAGTCGGTTTTGTATAAATTAGCAGTAACCGAAATTACTGGAACCGCCCCTAAGTTGTCATTTTCGCCATACGTTTTACTTGTCGTAATGGTAGCCACATCGCTCAATACAGGTCGACTAGCGTTTCTAGTAATAGGAATTTCACTGATATCCTGAATGCTTTTTAGTTGATTTTCAGGAATTTGTACTTGAACGCTGTAGGTCTGGTTCGATTTTTCATCTATCCAAACACTTTTATCTGTATAACGCGATGACGAAGTTGAAGCGGTAATCGAACGAGAGATTTCAGCAATATCAATACCCAATTGTGCCGCACGAACACGGTCGATAGAAATATTAATAGCAGGATAATTGGTCGATTGACCGATTTGGACATCTCTCAAATAAGGCAACTCATTCAATTTCTCTACAACCTTTTTGGCATATTCCTCATTGTTTTTCTTATTTCTTCCTGAAATACGAACCTCAATTGGCGTTGGCGAACCTTGACTCAAAATCTTGTCTGTCAACTCGATAGGCTCAAAAGACAATTGAATATCGGGTACTTTTGCTTTTACTTTTTCACGAAGTTCTTCTTTTAAATCTTCTAAATTTGCTTTGTAATGCTCCTCCAATTGTACTTGTAATACCGCTTCATGTGGTCCGCTCATAAACAAATAAATAGGACTTGTAGAAAATAACCCAGGGTGTTGTCCCACAAAAGCCGAAGTAATAGAAATGTTTTCTCGACCTACCATTTGTTCTAAAATACCCACTGTCTGAATCAGTTTTTGCTCTGTTCGCTCAATACGTGTTCCCTCTTTGGCACGAATACGTACCTGAAACTGACCACCGTTGGCTCTTGGCAATACATCACGACCAATATTTTTGAGTAAAAAGAACGCTGCCACACTCGCTAGTATCAGATAGGTAACTACAACTAATTTGCGATGCGGTAATAGTCTATCCAGAAAAATCATAAAGTGAGCTTTGAATCGGTCGAACACTCCTAGTTTAGTAGGTTTTGGTTTAGGCTCTACTAATACTTTTTTCTGATTCAAAGTATCCTTTTCTGACTCAGGACTTAAACCTGACATTTGAAATTCCTCATCTTCTGTGATAGGATGACCCGCTTGTTTGGCGTGAGCTTTGGCATGACCTTTCATCATCCAGTTGGCCATAATTGGTACAAAAGTTTGAGAAAGTAAGAACGAAATCAACATCGAGAAACCAATCGCTAAAGATAGAGGCAAAAACAAAGCACCTGGAATACCTTTCATGGTAAAGGCAGGTGCAAAAACGGCCAAAATACAAAAGAGAATCAACAATTTAGGAAAAGCGATTTCCTTACAAGCATCCCAAATCGCCAAGGCTTTGGGTTTGCCCATATCAAAATGCTGGTGAATATTCTCAATCGTTACGGTTGATTCATCTACCAAAATACCAATTGCTAATGATAAACCGCTCAATGTCATGATATTGATGGTTTGTCCGCTCAAATACAAGAATAAAATTCCTGAAATAATCGAGGTCGGAATGGTCATAATCACAATCATTGCACCACGGGTATCTCCCAAGAAAAGCAATACCATCAAACCCGTCAAAACTGCACCAATCGCCCCTTCGCTCATCAAGCTTTTTACGGCATTCATTACATAGACGCTCTGGTCAAATTCGTAAGACAATTGTACATCTTCAGGTAATTGACTTTTGAATTTGGGAAGATTCTTTTTCAAATCTTGGACTACATCCCAAGTCGATGCATCGGCCGTTTTAGTAATAGCCATATACACAGAGCGTTTACCATTGACTAGTGCGTAACTGGAAGTAATATCGGCAGCATCTTCCACTTTTGCCACATCACGCAAATACAAGTTGGCAACCCCTCCTTTGAAAATAGGAATATCCTGAAAATCTTCAATCTTTTTAATGGTTGTATTCACTGGCGTGATATAATTGACATCGCCAATACGAACGTTTCCAGAAGGTGATGTTTGGTTGTTGAGTCGAATAGCTTCAACAATTTGGTCGGGTGTAATATTGTGTGCGCGCATCAACTCAGGATCTGCTTTGATTACGACTGTTCGGATATTACCTCCAAATGGTGGTGGCGCCATCAAACCTGGGATTGAAGTAAATGACGAACGAATATAGGTATTTGCCAAGTCGAGCAGTTCGTTATTAGAACGAACTTTACTACTCAATACTAATTGACCCACTGGCAAAGTTGAGGCATCAAAACGCAAAATAAAAGGAGGTTGAGAGCCAGGAGGAAATATGGCTTGCGCACGGTTACTAAACGCTGATACTTCGGCGGCAGCTTGCGCCATATTAGTACCTTGATAAAAGGTTAGTTTCATCAAGGTAAGTCCTTGAATGTTTTTGGTTTCGATACTTTTTACCCCCGAAACATACAACAATAAGTTGACATACTGCTTACCAAAAAAAGCCTCCATTTGTGTTGGAGTGTACCCTCCAAAAGGGTGCGAAATATAAATAACAGGCAAGTTCATATCTGGAAAAATATCCACTTTAATATTGCGGACTGCATTTATTCCAAAAAAGACCATACCTGCCACCAATACCAAAATAGTAATGGGTTTGCGTAGGGCTGTTCTAATTAAATTCATACAATTATCTAGCTTGTTTCATGAGTAAATCAGCATCACCAGAACTGGCGGCTTTGAGCAATAGGGCTTGCCAAACATTGGCATAAGCTACATTGATATTGGTTTCGGCTCTGTTCAATACAAATAGCGCTTGGGTAAGGTCGATGATATTCGACAAACCGTTTTTGTATAATAATGCCTTTTGATTATAAGCAGTACGAGCAGCTTCTAACTGAATCGGTGCTTCGTGAAAACTTGCTAAGGCATTTTGGATACGCTGATCCGCCAAAACTACCTGATTTTGTAGTTGCAAACTCATTTGTTCATACTCATAGCGCAGGCCTTCTCGTAATAACTTTTGTGCCTCTATTTGCTTATTGATTTTGGTTGGAGCCATAAAATTCCAGAATATTCCCGCTCCCACTAAAAAGTTACTCCTAGTAGGTCCAATTCCACCGAAGTAAGAGCCGTCAATATGATGGTTATCAGGAGTATAGTCATTTTTAAAACCTGAACCTTTAGTCTGAAAAGCGCCAAAAAGGTTTACCGTAGGAAGCTTATTTCTTTCAAATAAAACTTGTTGTTTTTCGGCTAAAGTAATTCTTGAAGCATACCACTGAAGGGTTGGATTTTGCTCGATAGATTGAGCAGTTTCCAAGCTTTTAGGAATACTGATAAAGTATAAACTGTCTAAATCAAAAGCTTGTGGAGATTTATTAAGAAACTGTGCTAACTGTGCATTTGCCTGAATTTCAAGATTTTTAGCATCAATAATTCCCTGACGAGCATTAGAGACTTCGGCATTGGCAATAGATGAATCAACCCCTGCATTCAAACCATTTTTGGCGCGTGCTTTTACGACATCTTGTAAAGCTGTTACACGTTTGAAATTGGCCTGACTGACTTCCACAAACTTTTGTGCCGCCAGCACATTAAAATAAGCCGCACCGATTTTCATACTGTGCGCAAATTTTTCTTGAAGTACATCTAATGAATCACGCGCTACCTGCGATTTTGCCAAATCGAGGGTAGCATCCAAACGTCCAAAAGAATAAGCCTCCCAGTTGATATTGGTGGCATAAAGCGCCCCAAAAGCGGTGTTCCAGTTTTGGGAGGCTGAATTTGGACCCGCTGCCGCTATTCCTACGCCTTTATACGAGTACAAAGGACCAAATTGTCCATTGGCTGTTCCGTAGTTTTGTTGAATGGCGGTGTTTACATCAGGCAAAAATTGTCTTCTGGCATTTTCAACCATAGCAGTTGAAGCACCCTGATAACTCTTTTTGGCCTTGATAGAATTGTAGTTTTGCAAACCCGTTTGGATAGCTTCCGAAAGAGTAAATACTGGTTTTTGTGCAAAAGCAGGCCGAAGCAAGCAAAAGCAACACAAAAACATGAACAAGGGTTTTAGAGACATAGTTTTATGAGAAATTAAAGACTTTGGTATCTTTGCCACAAAGCCTCATATCATTAGTAATTGTTGAGAAAATGGACGAATTAACGCTTGATTAATTCAAATTTTCAGCAAGATTTTGAGGAGATTTTGAAGTTTCAACAAAATTGAACAGTTTTTATGTTGTATCCTGTTCTATAGTACCAATATGATACAATAATTGTAGTATTTTAAGAAGAATGAATTTGATTCGTTAAAGGAAAAGGATAAAATCAAGAAAATATTGAGGCGATTTAAAAACTTTACAGTTCTTCAAATTTGCTTCAAAAAGAATTTTCTATTTTAGGCACTTATGAAAATATTAATCGTAGAAGACCATCCTGAACTGGCTCAAAATATTTTCCAGTTTCTCAGCAAAGAAGGCATTGTATGTGAACTTTGTGCCACTGCCCAACAAGCCGAAGACCGCTTGCTGGGTTTTGAATATGACTGTATTGTGTTAGACATTATGTTGCCCGACGGCAATGGTTTAGATATCCTTCGTTTTATCAAACGGAATAAGATCCAGAGTTGTGTATTGATTATTTCTGCCAAAAATTCTTTAGATGATAAAATCACTGGATTAGAAATTGGAGCGGACGATTATCTTACAAAACCCTTCCATTTATCGGAGTTATTAGCCAGATTACGAGCACTTTATCGTAGAAATCATTTGGGAGGCGACAACGTGGTAACTTTCAATGAAATAACCATTAATACCACTACCTACGAAGTACAAGTCAATCAACAAACCTTAGACTTGACCAAAAAGGAGTTTGATTTATTAGTGTATTTTTAGCGAATAAAAATAGAGTCATCACTCGTCAGTCTATTGCAGAGCATCTTTGGGGAGATTATACAGATACTTTATCTAATTTTGATTTTGTTTACCAACATGTAAAAAATCTGAGAAAAAAGATTAGCAATTTTGATGGAAACGATTATATTTCAACGGTTTATGGTCTTGGATATAAATTTGACACAAATGCAAAATAGAATGTACGAGTGGGCTTTAGGCTGTAAGCCGTAGGCATTAAGCATAATGCTCATTAAAGGCAAGAAGATGGGTAAAATTAAATTTTCAGCAAAAAAACATTTTAAAACTATCTGCCTAATGCCTCCTGCCTGATAACTCACGTATTACACAATCCTTTTTGTTGCTACGAAACATTATGAAACTCATTAATAAATTCACTTCTTGGTATTTAGGTATTTCGGCCTTTGTTTTTTGGTCGGAGGGATACTGACTTTTTACAGTTTTGAATCTCATATCGAAATAGCTCAAGCGAAAGAACAAGAAAAACTTTTACACCATATTTGTCAAAAAATCGAAAATGGCGTCCCTTATGAAAAGCTCGTAAGAGAACAATTGCATATTGCTGAAATTCCCTACAATTCTCCTGTTAAAAAAGTCACGCTATCCGATACTTTGGCGTGGAGTCCTCAATTACAACGTATTGACCGTCAGATAAAAGCCTCGGCATCGTACAAAATCAATGGGCATCATTATGATATTTCGGTATACAATATGATGATTAATACCGACGATGTCACCAAAGTGGTGTTTGAGTCGATGGCGGGTATTTTCCTATTGCTAATTGTACTTTTATGGGTTTTTATCAGGTTGGGTTCCGAAAGAATTTTAGCACCTTTTCATAATACTTTAGATGAAATACATCGCTTTTCATTGAAAAACAAACAAGCAATTCACCTTCCCGAAACTAGCATTAATGAGTTTAATCGTTTGAATCATTTTCTGGAAAAAATGATGAATAAAGCGATTTGTGACTATAATTCTCTGAAGGAGTTTTCTGAAAATGCTTCTCACGAGTTACAAACGCCTTTGGCAATTATTCAAGGAAAACTAGAATTGCTCATGCAATCGCCCATTAGTGATGAACAAGCAGGTTTAATTTTATCCTCCCTCAATGCGCTCGACAAGCTCAACAAAACCAACCAATCGTTGATTTTATTGACAAAACTCGAAAATCAAGAATATGAAAGTATCGAAGAAATCAACTTTTCGCAATTAGTCAATGAAACACTGGAAGGCTTTGAAGAACTTTTAGAGATGAAATCTATTACGCTTCAAAAGCAAATTGAACCGCATATTTCGCTCAGACTTCATCCTGTATTGGCTTCTATTCTTTTGAATAATCTATTTAGCAATGCCATCCGTCACAATATTTGTAATGGAACAATATCCGTAACCTTGACTCCCAAAAAACTTTATATTGAAAACACAGGAAAAGCCCCAAGTATGCCAACCGAAGAGCTTTTCAGACGATTTAAGAAAGAAAACCCTGACTCCATTGGTTTAGGATTATCTATTGTCAAGCAAATTTGCGAGTTACATTTTTTTGAAATCACTTACAAATACATCGACTATCGCCATGCATTTGTGGTATGTTTCAAAAATGCCAAAACTCAAAAAGAAGCTGAATATATGGAAGTGGCATCATCTTAAATTGCACTATTACTTACTTTTAAGAAAAAGTCTTGAATAAAAAATGAAGTGGATTACCCGTGAAAGACCCAAAATAGATAGAATAGCTTGTCCATGACTTATCAAAAAATACATTGATGCCGATGCTGAATTTTTATTTGTTCCATCGGATAAAGTCCTAGAAATAGCTCATTTACAAGATGCTATCCCATTTGACATACCTCGTGTAGAACTTTCACACCGAGGGAAATACTGTACTTTCGATACGCTTCTCAAAAAGTATAAACTAAACGATCCTGCGCTTAAAATCATGGCACCGATTATTCGTGGTGCCGATACTGACCGTCACGATTTTTCGCCATACTCGGCAGGACTATGGGCGATTTCGTCGGGTTTATCCTATAATATTTTGGATGACCATCAATTACTAGCCCAAGGAGCAATCATTTACGATGCGTTGTATGCATGGGCGAGTCATTTGCAAAAGGCCAAACATGTACAAAGTAGCGTGGAACGTATCTTAGTGGGCTTGTCGGCGGAAGGAAATTTGATGAACGAAAATACACCCAACTGGGTACTCGACCTCAAACATCTCTTACAAGATTATATCGATGCCGATTTAAGCTTTTCACTTAGCGATATTTCGAGAGAACTCGACCTCAATCCAACCTATCTTTCAAGGGAGTTTCCCAAATACTTTGACAATATGTCCTACGGAGAATATATCCGTAAGTTACGAGTCGAAAAAGCAAAAGACTTATTGGTCAGTACCAATTATAAATTAACCCAGATAGCCTATTTATCAGGGTTTTCGGATCAAAGTCATTTTACTAAAACTTTCAAGGAAATCATGGGAGAAAGTCCCTCAAATTATAGAAAAACAGCAAAAAAGTAAAATTTATACCAAAGGTAATAATAGTACTATTTAGGGAAAGATTCGGGTAAGAATTTTGTAGAAAAAACATTTTATGCAAAACAATTACTCTCTCTTTTTATATTTGAGCTTATTAATTTTTACGATTCAACCTACTGTATCATTGGCTCAAACTCCAAGTAATAGCTATCCTAAAGTAGTAGGATATGCAGGACTAGTACATCCACTCCTTACATTTGACTCGCAAGGTAGTACGGGAAACTTTGGCTCGGTGTACACTGTTGGAATGCCCGTAGGTATCAATATCCTAAAATCTGACCACATTGGAGCTAGTTTAGAGTTTGTGCCCTTTGTAAGAAGCGATGCCAGTCAGACTCGTGTGAGTAATTTTTTATTTCATCCCGGCATTATGTTTCGATTCAAACACGTATTTACCTTTGTTGGTCGTGCGGCGTTCGAAACTTCTGGAAGACTAGGGTTTACGCCCGTTTTCAATAAGGTTATTAAAAAAGGAAAAGATACCAATTATTTTATCGCTATTCCCTTGCCCGTTCGTTTTGGTAACGACAAACCAACCTCAGTAGGTATTGCCTTTCAGTTTGGTATAGGGTTTTAAACAGGAGTCATCCAGAATTTTGAAGATTGGAATTATTCTTCAAGTTTTTATCAAAAAAGCGATCGAAAAATATTTTCCGACCGCTTTTTTGATGCTATTATGCTCGATATAACTTGGCTTGAGACAAAGTCATTACGTCTTTCCTAATTTTCCCATAATCACTCAATTCGGGATGACTCATGTTTGGTAAAATTCTTACCCAACATGATCAATAACAAACCGATTATATCCTTTATCAACCAGCTCTACATACGCTTCCCAAACATCCGCTGGTACTTGTTCTGTTATCTGAAAGCCTAATTGTCCATATACTTTTATGCGTTGCAAATCGCCTACAATCAGGTGAATAAAGGTTTCCTTATCGTCTACCAAATCTACATACTCATCATAAGTCAGTGGTTCGGCTGAGGTCGACCATTCTACCTCAGGCCACTGTTGAGAAGCGGTATTATAAGCTCGGCGAGTCATGTAAGGTTTGGCAATCAACAGGCCTTCACGATGTGGTAAGCCATGTTGTTCAATGATTTTTTGGAAAAAAGAATGTTTTCACCTGTGTTAGAGGCATTTTCTTCCAAATAGATTTTCTCGGCTGGTACACCTAAATCTATCATAACTTTGGAAAATGTATGTGCTTCTGTCTGCGTCCAAATTTCATTGGTAATCTTTCCCAAACCTCCTGAAACAACGATGTTGCTTACAGGATTTTCTAAAAAATACTCAGCCGCAAACTTCGGTACTCGCAAATCGCTACTACCCAATACCAAGATAAAATCGGGATGTTGTGGAGCACAACGTTTGTTTAGGTAGTTATAAATTTTCTCTTCGGGCAACATAAGGATTAGTGCTGAATTGTGAGTTGTAAATTGTGAATAAGTATGAAAACGTTATTAGTTAATAGTCTATTGGTTATTTGAAGGTATTCATAATCAAAAGGTTAAAGTCTAATTTCCTAGCTCTCTCAAGTTTAAGAACTTGGAACGCCAGATAAAAAGCAGTCTCCGACTGCGACCTTGCTCAAACTGAATACACTAAAATATTCAACCTTTGCTATTGGCTTTTTTGGTTATGCAGTCGGAGACTGCACTTGATTTATTGTTCCAAGTTATTAAACTTGAAACAGCAAGGCCTGTTGCCTTATGCCTTCAAAAAAACTTAAATCTTATTCTGCACGATTAATTAAGATCCTTTTCAATCACTTTTTTCCATGCCAAATACCCCTCTCCCAACAAATGAAGCCCATCATTAGTGAACTTAGGGTTCATTCGACCTGTTTCGTCTACCAAACTTGTATATACATCGAGATACACAAATGGCAGTGAATCGCTTAGATTTTTCAAAGATTGATTTACTTGAATGATTTCAGCCTTTTTACTAGTATGTCCTCCAAATTTCTTGAAAGATTCATTCACAGGAAAAATACTTTGTACAAAAATCTGCGTTTTAGGCGATGCTTCATGCAAAATTGCCACAATCTGACGAATATTTTTGACCACACTGTCTGGCGAAATTCCTCTAGCCAAATCATTGGTTCCTATTAACAAAAACACCTTAGCTGGCTTTCTTTCAGCTACTTCATCGATTCTGTTCAATACTCCTGCGCTAATATCGCCATTGATACCTCTGTTTTTAATATGAGGATTTTGAAACATTTCAGCCCATTCTCCACCGTCGGTAATACTATTGCCCAACATAATGATATCTTTAGAAGTTTTAGGCAAAACTTTAAAAAGAGCTACTCTTTGATGGTAATAGGTTGAAAATAAAGAATCTGGAAAACGATACTTTACTTGTTGAGCCTGTGCCATAAAGGCAAAAAATAGGCCGAATACACAGCCTATTGCAAATCTGATTTTCATAGATGATATGTTATAGACAAAAGGCACAGAGTTGCAAAGGCACTAAGGCACAAAGTGCTATTAATAAAACCTTTAGCAAGACTATTTGTCGCAATTCATTTCTGTTTGAGTATAAATATGTTTTTTTATCGTAAAATCCGTTTTAAAAATTCCCATTCAATTCTATTTTAAACGGCATCAATGGTAAATTAGCCTCGTTGACAATATTACATTTTGGATTAGGAAGCCATGCATAATTGATTTGGGCAACCTGTTTATCCGAAGGCAAGGTAAGGATTATTTTATCAGAAAAGAGCGTTATTTTTTCAGGATAAAAGAAAGATACTTCTGTTCCTCCTAGATTAAATCCTTGCAAGATAAAGCCTTTGGGATTTAATCCATCACTGGTTTGCAGTTGTCTGGAAAAGTCAAAACTAAGTTCAAGAGTATTTCCTTTTTGCTGATATTCTTTAAAAATAGGCCCTGAATAATCAAGAGGTAACTGATAGGTTTTACCCAAAGCTAATAGACTCAGTCGCTCGCCAATAGGCTTTTTGTCAGTCGGGTGAACATCCAAGGAATCCCCTGTATCAATACTCACTATCATACCGACATTGTTGATTTTTTGACTCAACTCAAACTGACTTGCACGAAAAGCAGGCCAGCCAGAACGATTAGCAATGGCAGGAAGCTGGACTGTATAAATAGGAAAATCACCTTGATTCCATGTTTTTCGCCAGCTTTTTACCAAAGTCTCAAACAAAGGGTTATGAATTTCGGGATGTGTGGCATTGGATTCACCCTGATACCAAATCACGCCTTTGATGGCAAAGGGTGCTAAAGGTTTTATGCCATTATTAAACAAAAAAGAACCTGCAAATGGATGTAAAAACTTACGATTGGGCGTAGCATCGTGTAACGTAAGAGCCAAATTTTCATTACTTCGTTCCAATACCCAAGGATGAATATCTTGGGCTTTTTGTAACCAATCTTTATCCACAAACTGCTGTAATTGAGGATGCGAAGCCAAACTTGCCGAATCGATATAAGCTTGGGTAGTAGTACCGCCAACGGCATTACAAATGAGCCCAATTGGTACATTGAGCTTTTGCTGTAATTGTTTACCAAAATAATAACCCACCGCCGAAAACTTAGCAGCCGTTTCGGATGTACATACTTGCCAGCTCGTAGGCTCATAAAACTTACCTGCTTGCAACTCAGACAAAAGACTATCACTAAATACCACCTTCGCCAAGGGACGAGCCTTTGCACGAGGGGTCATACGAAATAATCGAATTTGAGTATTATTCGCTTGCGATATTTCTTGTTTGGCATTTTTGGTTTGTTCCAAACGAAATTCCATGTTGGACTGCCCAGCACAAAGCCACACTTCCCCCACTAGAATATTTTGAAAAACTAGACGCTGTTTTTGGGAGGTAACCAGCAATTGAAAAGGTCCTCCTGCGGTATGAGCAGGCATATTGATTTTCCAATGACCATTCTTATCTGTTTTAGTTTTTAGTGAAAATCCATCAAACGAAACTTGCACCTCACAACCTCGACATGATTTTCCCCAAACAGGAATAGCCATTTTCTGCTGCAAAACCATGTTATCGCTAAAAATAGCGGGTAATTCAAGCTGTGCTTGCGCCAATTGACTCAAGCACAGCAATTTGCCTAGAAGTGTAAAAAGATATTTTTTCATGATTGTTATTCGAAAAATGGCAAAACTGTAAACATCCATTTCATGGGATTTTGCCAATCGCTCTTACTTCCATGACACTGTATGAAAAATGATTTGTTTGTAGTTGTCTTTTTCGTACAAAATCCCAATTTGATTTTTCCCCACTGGCACAATATCCGAATAGGCAGCATTGTCGCGTGTAAGTCCTGCCTCAGCTTTGTCGATAACCCAATTTTTCACCCACGTTTTTCCCTCGTCATAGCTGATTCTTAAAGTAAGGTTATCTCTATTTTTTGTATCTGCGGCATTACAAAAAACAAGAATCGTCTTTTTACCTTCTGTAAAACTCAGAATACTTCCTTGGCATACAGGATCAGGGAGGTTTGGATCAAAATAGGTATCGTGCCAATGTTGTCCGCCATCGTTACTAATCGCTACAATTCGCTGGCGAATATCTCCTTTTTGATTACGAGCATTAAACATCAATTTATTGCCTGACAATGGCGCTGCTGTAGCCTCATTGCCTCCTGCGATGTTGATGGTTTCGCTCAAATGAAAAGTTTTTCCGTGGTCATCACTATAAAATCCATGGGCAAAATAATCCACAAAATGTGCTTGCGGCTCGCCCTGTGAGTGATTAGCTGCCACAAAGATGCGACCTTTGTATTTGCCTTTCAAAAACTGCGTAGCATGCCCAGGTGTATTGGCATACGAACGCCAATCTTCTTTAAACTGATAGGCTGGATTAATCTTTGGTTGGTTGGGTCTATGCACTTGTGTGGTGATATTCTGGGGCTTTGACCATGTGTGTCCTGCATCTATGGATGTCACAAACCAAACTTCTCTGATACCATGTCCTTTACGAATTTCTCCTTCATGATTATTTCCAGTATTGTAAAAAAGGAAGATACGCCCTTGTGGATATTTGGGGTCGGTAAGGTCAACGACTGGCGCAGGATTACCCGCCTGAAGAGAATCATAATTGATGGCAACTTCGATATTGCCCCATGTTTTTCCTTGATCTTTGCTACGCTTCAGGACAATATTAATATCTCCAAAATCGCCACTTCCGTTGACTCTCCCCTCGGCAAAAGCCAATAATTCGCCCGCAGGTAAACTGATTATGGCAGGTATTCTAAAAGATTTATGCCCCTCTTGTCCTGAGGTAAAAACAGGTACTTGTGCCCACAATTGGCTTGTCAACAAGACATTCAGGATGATTCCTAGTATTTTTTTCATAGTTATAGTTAAATATCTAAAGCTGATGTTCTATCCTCTTTTTTCTAAAAACTCATTCAAAATTTTATAACAATACCATTCTTGGCGAGGTAAATGAAAAGGGCCTTTAAATAGATTACCTTTGGCAGTTTGAGCAAGGCTTCCATCACGGTGTAAATACCCATACCATTCACCATTAATAGGGTCATGAAAGTGCTTATAGGCATAGTTATGCACCATTTGATGCCACTGGGCGTATTTTTCATTTCCTGTCATCAAATAGGCCAATAAAGTGGCGATAATGGTTTCGTTATGTGGCCACCAAAACTTCATATCTTGCCAGTATTCCTGTACAGGTTTGTCGTAAACATCTCTAAAATACAAAATGCCCCCGTGTTCTTTATCCCAACCTCTTTCCCACATATAATCGAGCATTTTACAGCCTAATTCAATCAAATGAGGATCATTGTTGCGATATTGGGCTTCGTGCAAAATAAACCAAGCCCCTTCAATCGCATGCCCAGGATTGAGGGTACGTCCGTCGATATGATCAATAATACTGCCATCGAGCGCCACACTTTCCATTACACAGCGAATATCATCTTTGACAAAATACTGTTCTATTTCCTGAATCCAAGTTTCAATCCAAACATCACAGCGCTCATCACCAATGGTTTCACGAAGTTGTTGGGCGGTATTCATCATAATCATGGGCACACCGATTGCTCGTGTTGGGCGTGTGTTCGTAAACTTTGCTGGTAGTAAGGTTGGATTGGTAGCGTATTCCAAACATTTGCCAAATAACTCACGAGCTTTTTGAGCCGCAAACTCATCACCCGATGCTTTAGCATAGGCAGCGTGAGCAATTACAGCAAAAGTTTCAGAGAAATAATAACGACGTTTTCTAATACCTTCTCCTTGTCGAGTTACATGAAAAAACATTTGTCCGTCGGTATCAAAGCAATGTTTATTCAGAAAATCTATCCCATTTTTGGCACCATTGAGCCACATTTCATTTTCGCCAAAGGTATTTACCAACGTCGAAAGTGTCCAAGCTGCTCGTCCCTGAATCCAAACGGCTTTATCGTCGTCGATAAGCGAGCCATCTTGGTCTCTCATGAGCAGATAACCGCCATATTCCCAATCTATACTTCGAGGAAACCAAAAGGGTATGGTATCTTCTAGTAGTTGTTTTTTATAAAAATCTCTTAATGAGGTAAGTCGTTCGATGTTCATTTTGGATTGCATATTTTTTAGAAATTGAAAGAAAAGGGAGAGCCCTTGCCTTGATGAAGCATGTACACATCAGGTAAATAATCGCTCTTCCCTTTGTCCATAACTATCCAATTTTCACTTTGAGGTTTTGGGCTTTATTAATGCTAGAAAAATCCCTAAGGCGATAAAAACTAAGCCTCCCAGACTCGCTAAATCATATCCTAGATTGCCTTGGTCGGTAGATTTCCCTAAAATATTGGTAATCAATGCCCCTGCAAATACCCCACACATATTCATAAGTCCGTAAGCAGCACCACGTTGTTTTTCGGAAACGATTTGACAAAGAATGGGCATATTATTGGCATCGAACATGCCATATCCTAATCCAAAACAGATAGCAGCTCCTACCAAATGCCAAACTTCCGTACCAAAACCGAGCAAAAACAAGGCAGGAATCGTGAGCCCCAAACCAATGGTACTTACAAAAATTCGTCCTCGAATATGTGTTTGTATCCATCGGTCAGATAAATATCCACCAGCAAGAACTCCAACCAAAGAGGAAAAAGCCATGGTGATGGTAGACAGCGGACCTGCCTGAGCCATATCTATTTTTAGACTTTGGGAAAAAAGTGTAGGTAGCCAATTTTTGATACCCCAGCCCGACAGACTAGGAATCGTGAAATAGAGCAATAGCAAGATAAAGGCAGTATTGCCAAAAAGGCTTTTCAAATTAGTAACTATTTGGTTTTCTGGTACTTCAATTGCATTCTCTTCTTCTTTTTTTCGATTTTCTTTTAATAAAATCATGAGTAAAAGAGCGTATCCAACCCCTACAAAACCAAATAATTGAAAAGTGGCTTGCCATGAAAATGATGCTGCAATAGTTGCCCCGAACCCTCCGAGCGACTGCCCTATATATAAGCCTGTCATGTGGATACCAATGGCTATTGAACGACTTTTAGAATCATGATAATCGGCAATTAGCGACAAGGCGGCAGGAATATACAGCGATTCGCTAAAGCCCATCAATGCCCGAAGAGCCAACAGTTGAGTAAAATTTTGAGCAAAACCCATCAATAATGTCACAGCAGACCATATAAACAAACTACTGACAATAATCCATTTGCGGTTGATACGGTCGGCAGCGAGTCCAGAGATAGGACTCATAAGCCCATATATCCAAAGAAAAATGGCCATTAATTGCCCAAAATTTGCAGCAGTCTGAAGCTCAACAATCGACACCTGCATACTTGCTTTCATGGTCGAAAGCATCTGTCGGTCGAGGTAATTGAGCAATGCCACCACCCAAAGTAGCGCTACAACAAGCCATTTATAGTTTTTGGAATTAAATAACATTTTGATTGGTGATTTTGGATTTTAGATTGCGGATATCAACCTCAGTATTGTTTTTTGTGAAAAACTGAACAAACGAATTAAGTATAAGTGCTGAGTTTTTAGTTTACAGTCTTGATTATCAATATTTTAAATTTAAAGCCATTGCTGTCCGAAGGTTTTTATTTTGTTCGAAAGAGTTCTTATTTATTGTTTTTTTGGGGTGTAGGTGCAACCCTTGCGGTTGCCATTTTGAATGAGGTAACTGCAAGAGTTACCGCTACACCAATTTAATTTTAATGATAAAGCTCAACTCTCTTACAACCTATTTTAGGCAAGGACAAAGGACAATTCACAATTCATAACTCATCATTAAAACCCTATTTTATTTCTCCTACTAATATTTCTACACTTCTTACGCCTGCTTTTATTTCACCTGAGGGAATGATGACTTTGTTGTCCCAAATAATAGCCGTAGTGGTTACAGGTACAGCAAAAGGAATTTTACCAAGCTTTTTCCATGTATTTTTCTGGGAATCAAAAAGTAATATTTCTCGACTAAAACCTGGGTGATTAACTTGTAGATGATTCTTTTGGGCAGTAAGTTTAGCCTTTTTCTCAGGGTCAGATTCTTGGGCAATTTGTGCCAACAAAATCTCTACCTTATGAAAAGTTTCGCCTTTATCACCGCCAAATAATATACATTGATGCTTACTCGCCGCCACGCCAGTTCCTGCCGAAATAGCATAAGGTAAAGATTTTTGTGTAGCCCAGACTTTTTTATTATCATCAAAAGCATAACAAGAATTATAGAAATCACTAATGCCGTTGGCTTGCCTTTGGCGTCCGCCAACTAGATATAATTGATGGTTGAGATTAAACAGTAAAGCATGCGAAAGGCTCACAGGAAGTTCCGTAACGAGTTGCCAACCAAGTGATATATGTTTCAAATCCAATTTGAGTAACTGATTCGAAACACCAGTTTTGGTTTCGCCACCCGCCAAGTATATATCCGAATCATGAACAATGGTGGCTGCCGCATTACTAATTCCTTGTGGTAAATCAGGTAAAGATTCTATTACTGGTTGTTCTTCCCGTGGATTCCATTTAAGGATAAAAACCTCTTTTCGATAACCTTCTTGGTCTTCGCCACCGATACAAATCAGCCCTTGTGCAGACTGAACAGTGGTTGTATAAGCCATTTTTTGAGGCAATCGAAACGTCTGAAAATGCCAGAAAAATGCCTTGTTAGGATCTCTGTGTAATACATAAATGTCATCGAAATACTTCTTTTTTCCACCCTCCCAAGGCAAAGCATCTTCAAAATTAGCTCCACCTGCTATCATCAACACATTTTGAGATACGCCAACGATTGGACCAGCCAAGCCTGCTTGTTTGGTATGTCCATTGGCCACTGGCAATGAATGCAATACCGACCACTGAAGTTGAGGTGGCACGTCGTTCGACATATCATTGGTATATCCTATGCAAGAAATAATCGTAGACATAAGTAAATTTTTCATAGTTTAAGCGTGCATTTTTGAACAAAATACAGAGAAATTCAATGCTTCGACATCTTTCTTGAAAAGTTCGAATTGAGTATCTGTCATATTTCTAACGGGTAGTCTAAACGTTCCGCAGTCTAAATCAACCAATTTCATATAGGCTTTTCCTGTTGCGATTCCCCCATATTTGCCCAACAAACGAATCACTTCGATAGATTGCATTTGTAAAGCTCTGGCTTTGGGTAAATCATTTTTTTCAAAAGCCTCTATCATATCATGGTACAGAGGCGCGGCATAATTGAAAGTACTTCCCACAGCACCCTTGGCTCCTAAACTCAAAGCTGCCAGCATATTTTCATCACGCCCCCAAAGCATATCATATTTCTTATTTTGAAATTCTAAACACGACTGATAATCCATGAAATCCTCGTGGGTATATTTGATTCCTGCAAAATTGGGCACTTTTCCATCTATGGCTTTCAACAAATCATACATGGCAAAGTTAACGCCAGTCAACACAGGAATATGATAATAGTAAAAAGGCATATCGGGCACCACAGAAGCTACTTCCTGACAAGCCTCTGCAAGCTTTTCTACCGAATTTGGTTTAAAATAAAATGGCGAAGTAAACGAAATAGCATACAAGCCTAATTCTTGAGCAAATAGCGCTAGTTCTTTACAATCGGCAATACTTGTACCACCCAAAAAGAGCATTACTTTAAAATCTGGATCACCTACTGTTGCCTTTGCCCAAGCTTGAGCAACCGCTCGTTTTTCGGTATGCGTCAACGAAACTCCTTCGCCAGTTGAGCCACAAATAAAGGCACCTGTCACACCATTAGATTTGAGCAAATGGTAATATTCTTCAATTAATTCCAGATGCAAACTTCCATCTGAGTACATTGGAGTAAAAGGCGCAGCAATAAGTCCTTCAAGATGAGCTATTTTCATATTATTATTTATTTTTGGGACAATGAATCAAAGGCATAGAGGTACAAAGTTTTACACAAAAATCTTCTTCACTTGTACCTCTATAATTGCCTATATTTTAGTTTTCTTAATTCAAATTAAAAACTTGGATATCCTGCTGTTTGTACCAACGAACGGTTATTAGTCAGAGAGTTTCGGTCGATCGGCCATAGCACTTTGTAGGCTTCATTGCTTGATAAAGTCGTATTGGCAAAAACATAGCTATTGCCAAATCTACGAAGGTCATACCAACGTTTTCCTTCAAAAATAAACTCAAACAATCGTTCATCTAATATAGCATTTTTAGGGTCTTTATCTCTTGCTTGATTCGGATATCCGTATTTACTAGCCACATAATTAGCCCCAAAAGCTCTTGCACGCACCTGATTGATTTCGGCTGATGGGTCTTGACCTAATAGTATTTTAGCCTCGGCAGTAAGCAATAGCAAATCAGCAAAACGATAAATAGGATAATCGTTGGTATATATACGTGAGCCTGCATTTTGCTCGCCTTGGAATTTATTGGTAAAACAACCTACCAACTCAAAACCTGTGCTACGCTTTTCAAAAGCTGGCTGAATCGAAGACAAGCGACGAGTATCGGCTTCATCAAACTTTTTGAATGTGGCAATACGCACAGGAGCACGTAATAAGCCACTCCAGTTATCGGTATTTACATTGAACTGGCGAGAGCCATTCAAGTCATAAAAGTTTGCAATCAAACCTGTTTGCGGAACAAAGCTACTCGATACAAAACCCATACTTGCTTCATTCAATACATAGCGAATGGCAAAAATGATTTCGTTATTACCTTTATTATTTGAGGCAAAAACATTACTAAAACTTGGTAACAGCGTAAGATTGGGGATATTAGTTCTGATTTCGTTCAAAGCATTCAATGCCGTAGTGGCATCGGCTACACCACCACCTCGCTGACTATTCCATAATGACACTTCTGCTTTGAGCATCAATGAAGCGGCTTTTGACCAATAGCCTTTGTTATTTCTGAAAGAATAATCACTACCAAAACTAGCAATAGATTTATCAATATCTGATTTTATCAAATCCATCACTGCCGATTCTGGAGAAGCCTCTTTCGCCAAGTTGGCAATATCAATCGACAATACTGGCTCAGTCTGAATCACTACGTTACCCCATGTACGATACAAATGAAAGTAGTAATAGGCTCGCATGCCGTAGGCTATCCCCAAGTAGTAATTCTTGTTGGTAGTACTTACGATATTGGTCGTATTTAACTTACTAATCAACAAATTTAACTGCACAATATTGGTATAAAATCCGCCAAAATTGCTCACGCCCGAGTTGTCCAAATCGAGGGTATGTTGCCACATTCTTTCTAAACCTTGTGTGGCCTCACCCGTGAAAGTACTGGCACTATTAGCCTCAGTACCAAATATATCCGAGCGCATTTCGCCCAATGCTTGAATATTGGCATTATGACTTCTCAGTCTTGAATGAACTCCCGAAACAAAAGCGTCGAATTGGTCGGCTGTTTTCCAGTAGTTGGCATCACTGATGCTACTGATAGGTGCTAGGTCGAGACTTGTATTACAAGCGGTCAATCCCAATCCTATCGCTATTCCTAAAAAGGTTATCTTAAATATCTTTTTCATAAATCGGTTTCTTTAATATTAAAATGACACTTGTACTCCCATCACAACAGTTCTTGGTGTTGGATACGTACCCGAATAGATTCCTCCTGAAGCTGGCTCTGGCGAAGGACCGCTAAACTTAGTGATATAGAAAAGATTATTGAAGTTGGCGTAAATACGAGCTTGAGAGAATAGTTTATTTACTATGGTACTTTTTGGCAAATCATAAGAAAGCGTAATTTCACGACAAGCTAAGTAATCCCCTTTTTCATAAAATCTTGAATTGTTTCCATTCAAAACTGCTCCAGCATTGTTAGCTCTTGTATAGTTTTTCTTTCCTGCTGGTGCACCTACTTGGTCGGCATAATATACTTTGGGAATATCCGTATCCGTATTGGTTGGCGACCAAGCATTTTTCTGCAATTCGAGATAGTTGAAAGTACCCTGATAGTTACCCAATGTACGAGCCACAAGGTCATTATAAATCGTATGTCCTAAAGCAAAATCAAATCTGGTGAAGAGTGAAAAACGTTTGTAAGACAAGGTAGAAGTAAAGCCTCCGATGACATTCGGGTTAACATTTCCCAAATACACTTGGTCACGAGAGTCGATGATATTGTTGTTATCTACATCGAGCCAATTGACATCTCCTGGGGCAATTTTATTAGTCATCGTTGTCGATGGACCGCCAATTCCTGCAACATTATCAACTCTATTACCTGCAATACGAGCTACTTCTTCATCATTTTTGAAAATAGAAACCTGTTTGTATCCATAAATAGCACCTAAGGGCTGACCTTCTTGCAAACCGCCTACCCACACGACTTTTCCTTGTGCAGGGTCATACACTTGCAATCCGCCTTGACGATTATTTTCATTACCGTTGTATGGAAGCTGTAAAATTTTGTTGGCAACGAACGAAACATTACCACCAACATTCCAAACTAATCCATTTGGTTTTTGTAGAATTGTAGCATTTAAGGTTAATTCTAAACCAGTATTTTGGAAAGTGCCCAAATTAGTACGCACTGAGCTGTATCCTGTATAACTAGGTAGTGTTAAATTGGTCAACAAATCACTGGTACGACGGTCATAATAATCCACCATCAAGCTGATACGATTTTTGAGTAAACCAAGGTCTACACCAACGTCCAAAGTAGTACTTTTCTCCCAGCGCAAGCCAGAGTTAATAATGCTTGTACTCAAAAAGCCCAAATTGGTATTGTAATTTCCTTGCGAACCATAAACTCCTTGCACTTCATAATTACCAATACCTGCAACGTTACCATTTACTCCGTAACTAAATCTTGGTTTTACTGAACTCACATAATCACTCAAACTACTATTTTTGAAAAATTCCTCTTTGTGTAAATTCCAACCTGCCGACATCCCCGGAAAAATACCAAATCGATTATCCGAAGCCAAACTTGAAATACCATCTCTTCTTACCACAAAATTCAACAAATAGCGTTCATCAAAATCATAGTTCAAACGACCAAATTGTGAGAAAATACGATATTCATCTTTGTAAGAATAATTACTTCCAGCAGCAAAAGTGGTCGACGCATTAGCAGTTTCAATATCATCTGTTGGTGCATTTTGGCCTAAAACTTGCATTTCAAAAGTTTTTTGTTTGAAGTATTCCGTACCAATCATGGCAGTCAAATGATGCTTATCTCCAAGATTTTTCTGGTAATTCAAAATCGCATTGTATTGCTGTTGGAACGAACGAGAGAATAGCGATGACGCATTTCTAGTAGTATTGCTATACGAGACAGGGTTGGTATACAAGTTTGTATAGTTTTGAGTGGCTAAACTAAATGAGTTGTTCAGTGACTCAAACAAATATGCATTACCTGATACCTTCAAGTACAAATCTTTGGTAATATCATACTTAGCCGAAGCATTAACTGTAATACGATTTACCTCATTTTCACGCTTTGTTTTCTGTAACCAATATAGCGGATTTCCATCTGTAACTCCATTGCCAGGGTTTGGCTGGGTTTTCAAAGAATCTAGCCATGGATTCATGGTTGGCCAAATTGCTAAACTTCTGTATAGAGTATTCGCTTCAGAACCAAGCGTTCCGATTTGGGACGAAGTCGAAAACGTTGCCCCTGTCGAAATTTCTAAATTTGGTTTTACTTTGTAAGAGCCATTCAAATTCCCTGTGTAGCGCTTGTAGTCAGAACCAACAATTACGCCTTGTTCATTGTAATAATCAAAACTAGCAAAGTACTTTCCTTTATCATTGCCACCCTCTACGCTCAGGTAATGGTCTTGCGTATAGGTATTTCTAAAAACCAAATTCTCAATTTCGCCACCATGATCTTTGTATAAAATTGAACCACCGTAAGGGTCATCCATCGATTGCCAACCTTGCGCTAGCAAACCAGCATTGGCAGGCGTATTGGCACGAATATCAAATAAGCCTAAATTGGCAGCATCCGTCAATAAGCCGTATCCACGAGTGGCATTAACTTGCGCTAATGTTCTACCTGAGTTCAAATTTCCCAAACGATTGTAATAGATATAATCACGAGCATTCATGTACTTATATCCTTGTCGATTTTGGTTGTAACCCAAGGTAAACTTGTAATTCACTCTTGCCACACCTGCTTTTCCTTGTTTCGTTGTAATCAAAATTACCCCATTGTTGGCTCTTGCACCATAAATGGCCGTTGAAGCAGCATCCTTCAAAAGTTCCATCGATTCAATATCGTCTGGAGCAATGTCGTTAAGTGCTCTAATCACTCCATCAACCACAACCAACGGCGCTCCTGGGCTATTGATTGAGGCGCCCCCACGAAGTAAAATGGTAGGTGCGGCACCTGGCGTTCCCGATCGGTTGATGACTTGTAAGCCTGCCAAAGACCCTTGTAAAGCTGTCCCAAGGTTAGCTCTTGGGGCATTCGCCAATATGTCTTTTTCAAGTTTTCCAATCGAACTCGTAATATTTCGTCTCGATTGTGTGCCATAACCTACCACAACTACTTCTCCCAAAGAAGTAACATCTGAACGCAACTGAATGCTCAAATTGGTTGCAGTTCCTATTTTGATTTCCTCCTTGATATATCCCACATAGCTAATCACCAAAATATCTCCCTCAGATGCAGCAAGACTAAACTCGCCTTTTTCATTGGTACTAGCACCTTGTGTTTTTCCTTTTAAGAGAATCGAAACACCCGGTAAGGCCTCGCCATTTTCTAAGGCGGTAATTTTTCCGCTCACTTTTTTGCTTTGCCCCCATGAAACAAATGTCCACAGAATGCAAATCATGAGTAAACCCACTCGCTGATAAATGTTTTTCATAATATAGTTTAGTTAATGTATTATGTATTACATAACAAAGGTATAGAGTGGCAATCTACTTTTGCAAATTTTTAGTAACATTTTTATAAAATATTTTATTTTAGTAGTAAATACCTATTAAAACAACATTCTAAAGCCCTATTTATAAGTATTTTTATATTTAACATGTAATACTTATTTAGGATACAATAAATATTTCTTGTTACAAATAGATATTCTAGAGTAAAAAATAGTTTTCATGTTAGACAAAATAATAAAATACCCCTTGCAGAGCATCTAGCTCGAATTTTCATACGTTTTGCTTTTCAAAATCGATAGATTATACTACTTTTATAAAAATAAGTAATACATAATATGACAAATGAAGATTTTAGCGATAGCTTCATCGCAGTAGATAATAGTTCGTTGGTAGATAAAGTTGAGGCCAATTTGGTGGAGTTACTCCAAAGCAGAAAACTCAAAGTTGGTGACGTAATTCCCAAAGAAGTGGAGTTAGTCGAGCTTTTGGGCGTGAGTAGAACCGTAATCCGTGAAGCTATTACTCGACTACGAACCATGGGTATTGTCGAATCCAAAAAGAAAAAAGGCTCCGTTATTACAAGCCCAGATATTGTAGGTATCATGAGCAAAAGCATGAATCCTTACATTCTGGATGAGGATACTTTGCGTGAAATTTTTGAATTACGTTTGGTGTTGGAAATTGGAATGGCTGATTTGATTTTTCAAAAAATTACACCAAAGGATATTGATGAGTTGAAGGAAATTGTCAAAAATGAACCTAGTTCGAGCGAATCACATT
Source organism: Flectobacillus sp. BAB-3569 (assembly GCF_002270355.1). Classification (GTDB taxonomy): domain Bacteria; phylum Bacteroidota; class Bacteroidia; order Cytophagales; family Spirosomataceae; genus Flectobacillus; species Flectobacillus roseus. Next base: position 81,048 of record NZ_NJFZ01000016.1, read on the forward strand.
TGTTCAATATCGAACATGAAATCAATTTTCACGGAAAGCTCTATGAAATTACTGGCAACAAAACCCTCAAAAGCTTCCAGAAAATGTTGCTCCCTATTTTTGATTATGTCCACAACAGTGGATTACTAAAAAAGGATTTACCACAAAAGAAATTTGTCTCTCACAAAGGCTTAGTGGATATTCTCGAGAATGGCTCGCCAGAACTTTTCCGCAATGGCATGAGAAACCACCTCGAAAACCATTTTGCGAGACTTTTTGCCGAATAAGTGTAAAATTGAATTATCAAGATAGTAGGCAAAATAAAATTCAACTTTTAGGCTTTCAGGTATCGGCTTTCGGCAGTGGGCTTTGAAAAAAGCATGGCTGTGGTTATTAAAAAACATTGGTTCTTGGAACATTTTTGTGGACTAAATGTTTTTTGCTAAAACTCTTAACCTCAAATGCTCAAAATTAGGCATACCGAACGATATTCTTTTGATGCGCCGAATGAGATTATTGAGTCCTTCAGTTACGGCATTGGTGGCAAAAGTATTCGCATATGAAGCAATATTTGCCATCCAATTTTGGAGTGTTTTAATAAACTTATTGGTTTTAGGATGCTCTAATTTAGTAGCTTGTTCAATCCAATCATTAAGTAAATGAGTCATATTTTCAGCATCAGTAGCACACTGGTAAATGGTATGGAATCGGTTACGTTGTATATAAAACTGGTGTAGAGTGGGACTTTTTTCAAAAGCCAGGTTCAATAAATGAGTTTGTTCTTCTGTGCAGTTTTGAGCTTGCTTAAACAATAGCCATTTAATGTTTTTGAACTCTTGATGGGTTTGATAAGCTTTACGAAGCGATTTTCTGACCGCATCGAGAGATTCATTAAGGGCTTTGACAATATGAAAATGGTCTAATGTAATCTCCGTATTGGGAAAACATTGTCTGGATGCCAAAATATAGGAGTCCCAAATGTCACAAGACACAACTTGGATTTGCTGACAAATACCAGCCCCTAAATCATTAAAATAAGCGATTATCGTTTCTTTTTTTCGATCTGGGAGAATGTCTAAATGAGTACCTCGTTCTAAATCGGTTAAAACACAACAGTAGTCACCTTTGCCTTTTCGGTGTGATAATTCATCAATACCAAGTTGGCGAACATTTTTAAAACGCTCTTTTACTTGTAGGCGTTTGCTAACATGCTCATAATAAAGATGCTCAACCGTTTTGTTACTGAGGTTTACCAAAGCCGCTACTTCTGTGAAGGGTTGCTGGCTACAAAGTTCAAATATCCACTTGGATTGACGATGTGTATAGCTTTTATTGGCATCCGCGAAAGGTAGCTCATAACTCAAATAACGATGACAGTTTTGACACTCGAATTGTGGTATGCGAATTTTCAAATACACTTGTTTGCCAACTATGGTCAAGTCTTGTAAAACACGTTCAGTATATTGATTAATGCTTGTTGTCTTTTGCTGACAAACAGGACATTGACCTGTCTTCACCGATAGATGACAGTGAATAACTAACTTGGAAGGTAAGTGCTCTATTGAGTCGACCTTCAAATCTGGCAAGGATAGAAGATTTTCGTAAAAACTATTTTCCGACATATATTTAACTTTCCACAAAAATATTCAAAGAACCAAAACATTTTAACACGCTTTGCCTTGTGCCTTTTGCCTTTTGCCTAAAACACAAAAATTAAATATATTTTTGCATGATTGATAAAATCATTTTGTAGAGTTAGGTAAAGCACAGCGGGAACTCAGAACAGAAAAATTACTTGTGCCATTTCTGGAAAACCAACATTAGAGGAAACATTTATCAATCATTCTTTCGTGAATGAAAGTAACAAAAGTGGCTATTGGCTACAGGACAATACTCAACGAAATAATCTCAATTCACTAAATCAAAAATCCCTCACAGCTAATTTAAACGATATTCTAATGGTGTGACACCAAGTTTTTGTTTAAAGAATCTGGTGAAATGTTGCGGATATTTAAAGCCTAATTCATACGAAATCTCACTCAATGATTTGGTGGTATCCAACACTCGTTCCTTGGCAAAATCCAACAATTTTAATTGGATATACTCTAATGCCGTTTTTCCTGTCTCCTTCTTGATTAAATCTCCAAAATAATTAGCGGATAAATGCAGGCAATCTGCAAAATATGCCACTGATGGCAGTCCTTTCGTAGCTAAATCTTTCCCATATACATAATCGGTCAATAGTTGGTCAAATTGCAAAAGAATACCCTGATGAATTTCTTCACGAGTGATAAACTGTCGATCATAAAATCTTGAAAAGTATTTTAATAACAATTCAAGATTAGCAATGATGAGCTTTTTGCTATGTCTATCAATATTTTGATTGATTTCCGTAGAAATATTCTCGATACAATTCGTGATCGTTTCTTTTTCTCGCTCAGATACGTGCAATGCTTCGTTTGACTGATAAGAAAAATAGCTAAACTCGTGAATTTGTCGCCCCAGCGATGTTCCCTTGATTAAGTCTGGATGAAAAACTAAAGCGGTGCCAAAGGGCTGATGTATCTCTCCTTCTGGCTCTGTTGTGATGATTTGTTCAGGCGCAAAAAATACAATAGTCCCTTCGTCATAATCATAATAAGTATTGCCATAGCGCAAATCGCCGCACTTGGATTCTTTGAGAATAATAGCATAAATCCCCATTTTAAACTTGACACGAGGTAAAGGGTTCGATTTTCCCAAATCGACTAAACTAATCAGAGGATGCAACGCTGAGTTGTTGAATGTCTGACTGTATTGTTTGACGGTATCATAAATAACCATGGTCTTTTCCATTTTGGTGATACTTCTAAATTATGGAAGAAAAATATTCGTGTGGCATAGACCTGTAAAAGTGGTAAGTAAAACCGTAAAATTTATAAAAAAACTAGACTCCCAAAAGTATAATTTTGAAACTGATTTACATTATCCAAAAACACAATATAAATGAAATTGAAGAAATTCAAGACTGTAACTTACAGCCAACCTATTATTAACAAACTCTTCTAAAAATGAATACATCATCAAACGATATTTTTACCAGAATGCTCGCAGGCGAGACGATTTCTTTTCATGACCCTGAATATTCTAAAATCATGGAAAAAGTATCGCAAACGATGCAACTGTCTGCTAAACTAAATACCGCCACTGATATACAACAAGCAAGAGAAATACTTTCTCAAATTATAGGAACAAACATAGATGAAAGTACGACGGTATTTGTTCCTTTTCATACCAATTTTGGTGGGTTTATCCAGTTGGGGAAAAACGTTTTTATCAACCATGATTGTACCTTTCTGGATTTGGGAGGTATTATTATTGAAGATGAAGTCATGATAGCTCCAAAAGTAAGTCTTATTTCCGAAAGCCATCCACTACATCCGAGTGAACGGAAAGCGCTGGTATTAGGGAAGGTACATATCAAGAAAAATGCTTGGATTGGAGCAGCGGCAACTATCTTACCTGGCGTAACGGTTGGCGAAAATGCGGTTGTTGCTGCTGGAGCAGTCGTGAGTAAAGACGTTCCTGACAATACCGTAGTTGCTGGAGTTCCAGCGAGGGTAATCAGGAGCTTTGTTTAATACGCATTGAGGTGACAGTCTTTAGGTAAAATTGGTTATGAAAACCGTATTTTTTATAAAATAGAAGAGCGTTTCTCCACCTACCTTTGCAAATATCTTTCACAAAAACATCTACAAAAATGTCAACAGAAAATAGTCTATTTCCTTTGGGACAACCATTACCACAAGACTGGTTTACAGGGGAAGCATTTTTAACTCTATTGGTCGGACAAGACCATAATAATGAATTTTCGGCAGGGAGTGTAACCTTTAAAGTTGGCGCCAGAACCAACTGGCATACGCATCCCAAAGGACAAGTGCTTATTGTGATTGAAGGTGAAGGGTTTTATCAAGAAAAAGGAAATCCTGCTCGTAAAATTACCAAAGGAGATGTCGTAAATATTCCTGAAAACATTGAACACTGGCATGGCGCTTCAAATACATCTACAATGACGCATATTGCTATTACCAATTTTAAAGAGGGCGTACAAGTGGCATGGCTTCAGCCAGTAACAACGGAGGAGTATGCACAGGTAAATCAAGCGACTTATTAATCTTACATATGATGATAAAACAAATTACACTATTAGGAAGCATTTTAGCTTTTGGTATTGCATGTGAAAAGAGTGCTACACTCCCTAATGAGAATATCGTCGTAGAAGAAGCGCCCAAAGATTCAATTAGCATGAAAGAAGATAGTATTGTGGTAAAGGTTGGTAATCAATCTTTTACGGCTGCTCTTTTGAATAATGAGACAGCAAAGGCATTTAAAGCATTATTGCCTGTGACCTTGAAGATGACAGAACTTAATGCCAATGAGAAATATGCTAGTCTTCCTAAACACCTCCCTATTTCTCCAATAGTTCCCTCACGCATTCAGGCAGGTGATTTGATGATGTATGGTACCAACACACTTGTTCTTTTTTACCAACCTCTATTAACTACCTACAGCTATACCAAGCTCGGTAGTATCATTGATCCTACTAAACTGGCTAAGGCTGTAGGAAATGCTGATGTGACGATTCATTTTGACATAAAATAACATTAACAAATAGGAGTGTAACTATCTAAGCGATAGGCGTATCGCAAATCAACGAAGCTTTTGAGCGTCTGGAAAGGGCACCATCCAATATCGTTTTGTCGTAGATATGAGGTCTTTTCAACAAGGTTCATGAACTAATTCTTCATTACTGTATGGTTGATTTGCAATGATAAGAAGTTTGGCATCATTTGAAAACGAATCTATAAAAAACCAATCTTCAGGATACAAAAGCAAACATTTTTGTGCCGAATCTAACACAAATTCTTCTTGCACAGAGGTATTCTTACAATTGACACGACAGTTTCCCGAAAGGCAAACTAGCGCTAGTTTAGTGGATTTGTGACGATATCCTCCATAAGTGATATTGTCATCTCCTTGAATAAAACACACTCTTTTGATGTGTTCGGGAAAGATTTTTTCAAAAACGGTTAAATCACCAGTATCTGAGCTGTAACTATCCAATAACAACAATTGACTCATTTATAATAAGGCTAAATAAGATATTAATAATGTGGTTAATTGGAAGAGAAATATATGTTTGTCTAACTTTAAAAGGTGAAAATTATATAAAAACTTTACCTTTTACTGGAAATATATCTATAAAGGAATAGATAATTGATTTATACTTAATTTTTACTAAACATTTAAGTAATCGTACAAAATGAGATTTAAGCTGTGTATTTAGGCACTAGGCAACAGGCGCTAGGCAAAGAGTTTTAACATGTTTTTTAGTAATTATAGATTTGTTTTTGCCAAAAGCTCACCGCCGAAAGCCGATACCCGCAAGCCTAAGGCACTAACTTATAAGCATCGTCACACATTTTTAGAATGCTATTCTTTTACATCTATTATGAAATATAGTACTACACTTTCATAAAACTACGATATTTCGTAGTTTACAAACGCTTCATTTTAACACAACAAATTGACTATCAATTATTTACAAAACAGGCACGCTTTTAGGAATCAATAAGATGAGATTATCTCTATCTATTGTTTCACTAAAACTCCAAATCTAACAATGACCTTATCTAACAGACAATTTACTTCAGTAGGTAGAAGTGAATTTATTGCAGTTGAAGAAAATGTAAAATTGCATGTAATTGATTTAGGCGAAGGCCCAACAGTAGTACTGATTCATGGTTGGCCACTTAGCAATGCCATGTATGAGTATCAATATCAATTTTTAGTAGCAAAAGGCTACCGTGTTATTGGTATTACACTTCGTGGTTTCGGGAAATCGGATAAGCCTTTTGGACCTTACAACTATGATATCTTTGCTGAGGATATCAAAATTGTACTAGAGACACTCAATGTCGAAGACGCACTTTTAGGAGGGTTTTCGATGGGTGGTGCGATTTCGATTCACTTTGCAGCTAAGTACTCAGGCGCCCACATCAACAAATTAGCCTTGTTTGGTGCTGCGGCTCCAATCTGGTCTGAGGCAGAAGCAGTAAATGGTTTGATTGATTTGAGTGTTACCAATCGTCCACAGTTATTAGAAAATTTTGGAAAGATTTTCGGCGCATCCGAAACAGCTATTTCAGCTCCTTTGGCAGGCTGGTTGGGTGGCATCAACTTTGAGGCATCATTTTATGCTACAACTCAATGCTTAATTGCGTTGCGTGACGAAGATTTGCGAGAAGATTTAGGTAAAATCAACGTTCCAACGGCTATCTTCCATGGTACCAAGGATATCATTTGTGGGTTTCATTTAGCCGAACAAATGCACGCGGGTATTTCAGATTCTTATATTGTGAAATTTGAAAATAGTGGTCACGCATTGTTTATTGAAGAATTGGAAAAGTTTAACTCAGAATTACTGGCATTTTTGGCAAAATAGGGATTTAATTGCATTAACCTGCTTTAGGCTATAGGCTGCCTCCGTGGTCAGTGTCTCACTGACCACAGATAGAACAATTTCAGATTTGGGATTTGCTTCCTTGGTCAGTGTCTCACTGACCACAGATAGAATACAATAATGGAGACATTTTGCCGATTGCCCATAGCCGACCGCCGAAAGCCCAGTCAAATCATTACTTAACATACATCAATGCACAGGTTTATTGCTTGTAGTAATTTTGAATCAACAAAACAACGACAGAGAATCAATAACCCTTTGAAGGTTTTGTAAAGCTAAAAATTCATACTCAAAAACCTGCAATGTCGCTCAACTCCCCATTTTGGGAGGCGGAAAAACATTGCTCAAAATTTTCACAACACAGTACAATAAACATTTAAAACCATGAAAAAGTCCATCTTATCTATCGCATTCGCTCTTGTTTCATTTGTTGGTTTAGCACAAAAACCATCTCCTATGTTGTTGAGTCCAAGTAACCACGCTTTGGTACTTATCGACCATGAGAGCCAAATGGGTTTTGCTACAAAAAATATCGATATGACCGAATTACGTAACAATACGGCCATTGTAGCAGGTGCTTCTAAAATCTTTAATGTACCAACGGTTGTAACAACGGTAGCCGAAAAATCATTTAGTGGTCCTGTTTTTCCTGAAGTATCTGAATTTTACCCTCAAGCAACTACCAAATACATCGACCGCACTACCATGAATACTTGGGAAGATGTAAATGCTCACAAAGCGATTGTTGATAAAGGCAAAAAGAAAATTGTCCTTGCAGGTTTGTGGACTAGCGTTTGTATTGTAGGTCCAGCATTGTCTGCCATCAGCGAAGGATATGACGTATATGTTATAACGGATGCTAGTGGTGACGTTTCAAAAGAGGCTCATGACCAAGCTGTCGCACGTATGGTACAAGCAGGTGCGCACCCAATGACATCTATCCAATACTTACTTGAATTACAGAGAGACTGGGCAAGAAGCGAGACTTATGTACCTGTAACCAACTTGGTAAAAAAATACGGTGGTGCTTACGGTATCGGTATCCAATATGCTCACGAAATGTTGAAACATTAATAGGCTATAAGCGGTAGGCATTAAGCCAAATGATTCTTTGAATTCATGAGGAATATTTTTGTCCAAAGTCTAACGTTTAAAGCGAGCAAAATTAAAATAATTGTGAATGTAAAGCATTGCTATTTAACACTTTACATTCACAATTCATAACTTATCATTCAGCATTATTACCCCATTACCCCAACCTTCCTTATTGCCATGAAGAAGTTAACCGCACTCACTATTCTCTTAACCTTTGTCATTTCTCAAGGTTTTGGGCAAAAGATCAAAGCTGATATGGTTTTGATTAATGCCAAAGTACATACCCTTGACGCTCAAAAGAGTAATGCCGAAGCTATTGCCATTGCAGGAAACAAAGTCTTGGCAGTAGGAAGTAATAAAGAAATTTTATCCTACAAATCTCCCAAAACACAAGTGGTAGATATTAAAGGAAAAACCGTTATCCCTGGGCTTTTTGATAGTCATTTACACGTAATTCGTGGGGGAAGATTTTTTAATACCGAATTACGTTGGGATGGCGTTAAATCCCTAAAAAGAGCATTAGAAATGCTCAAAGAACAGGCACAACGCACGCCAGAAGGTCAGTGGGTTCGTGTAGTTGGTGGCTGGAACGAATACCAATTTGAAGAAAGACGTTTGCCAACGCTTGAGGAAATCAACCAAGCTACGGGCAATACTCCTACTTTTATTTTATATCTCTATGGAAAAGCGTGGCTCAACAAGGCTGGTCTCGAAAAACTTCATATCAATGGAGATACGCCTAACCCAATGGGTGGTTTAATCGAAAAAGATGAACACGGAAACCCAACAGGATTGTTAGCCGCTGAACCCAATGCCTATATCTTGTATTCTACACTAGCAAAATTACCAGAGCTTAGTATCGACGAAAAAATAAATTCGACCTTACAATACATGACCGAGCTCAACCGATTGGGTGTGACTGCGGTAATGGATGCAGGAGGTGGTTTCCAGAACTTCCCTGATGATTACAAAATCACAGATTCGCTCGACCGAGCAGGAAAAATAACCGTTCGATTGCCCTATTACTTATTTGCTCAGAAAAAAGGAACTGAACTAAGCGACTATAACAAATGGGTTGGAATGGTTGATTTAGACGCTTCGCATCCAAATGGACATAACGAGGTAGACTATCATGTTGAAGGTGGTGGCGAAAATTTAGTGGCTGATGCGGCTGATTTTGAAAATTTCCTTTTTCCTCGTCCTGAGTTACCAGCAACTATGGAAAACTCCTTGAAGCCTGTTTTACAATTATTAGTAAAAAATCGTTGGCCATTCAGACTGCACGCTACTTATAACGAAAGTATCTCAAGAGATTTGGCAGTAATAGAGGAAGTAAACAAAGAAACGCCACTCAACGGACTGACTTGGTTTTTTGATCATGCCGAAACTGTCACTGAAGAAAATATGCAACGCATCAAAGCCTTAGGTGGTGGCATTGCTATTCAGCACCGTATGGCATATCAAGGAGAAAGTTTTATTCGTAGATATGGGAAAAAGGCTGCCTTGAATAGTCCTCCCGTTAAAAGAATGCTTGAATTGGGTATCCCTGTTGGTCTGGGTACTGACGGAACGCGAGTGGCTTCATATAACCCATGGATGTCATTATACTGGGTAGTTTCAGGAAAATCATTGGGAGGCAATCAGGTAATGGCTAAAGAAAATACGCTTGATCGACAAACTGCACTCCAATTGTATACAGCAGGAGGATATGATTTAATTAAAGAAAAACAAAAAGGGAAAATTGCTTCAGGTTATTTGGCCGACTTAGTGGTATTGAGCGATGATTACTTCAATATAGAAGAAGAAAAAATCAAGGAAATTACTTCAGAATTGACGATTCTCGATGGGAAAGTAGTTTATGGCAAAGGAGATTTTAAAGCTATCGCACCGCAACCTTTAGAGGTAATTCCAAGCTGGAGTCCAGTCAAATATTACGGAGGCTACCAAACCAAGTAATAGTGAGAATATGCTTTAGGCTTTAAGCTATAGGCAATAGGCTAAAATTCTGATAATTTCTTAAGAGACTACTTTAGCCTACAGCTTACAGCCTACAGCCAATATTATTTTACTTAATCTTCGTTATACCGTATGAAAACCGCGATTTTAGCATTGGGTATTTTCTTGGGAAGTATTGGTGCTTTTGCTCAAAAAACTTCGCTTTTCAAACCACTTCGTTATGACGAAGATTGGTCCAAGATTAAACGTGATAGCAGTGCAGGCAGTTACGATAAAATTAAGTTTATCCCTTTGACAAAGCATCAAAAACTGCCCTATTTATCTTTGGGTGGAGAGGTACGCTATCAATACTTTTACTTAAAAAATGAAGACTGGGGCGATGCCACTCCCGACAAAGATGGATTTTTACTCACCCGTTTTTTAGGTCATGCAGATTGGCATATAAACAAGCATTTGAGGGCTTTTGTACAATTGCAAAGCAGTATGGCCAATAGTCGTTTAGCACCAAGTGTCGTCGAAGAAAATCCTCTGGATTTACATCAGGCATTTGTTGAGGCCAAATGGAACACTTCATCACAAACCACACTGACCACTCGCATCGGGCGCCAAGAATTATCTTATGGTTCACAGCGATTAGTGGCAGTACGTGAAGCGCCTAACAACAGAATGGCATTTGATGCATTGAAGTTTATTTACCAACAAAAAACTTTAAATCCGATGCTTTTTACTCGCATCCCGTCGCCAACAAAGCAGGAATTTTTGACGACCATTTTAATGAAAATGCTAAATTTTGGGGGCTTTATTCGGTCATTAATCATGCTCCTGTATTGAACAATATCGATGTTTATTACTTGGGTATTTGGAAAAAAACAGCCACACTCGTAGCTGGAAAAGGTGAAGAACTTCGTCACTCAGTCGGTACTCGAATTTGGAAAACCTCTGGCGCTTGGCAATATGATTTTGAAGGAGTTTATCAGTTTGGGACTTTTCAAGATAAAACGATTCGAGCTTGGACGGTTTCATCCAATACTACTTTTCAAAAAGATGAATGGCGTTTAAAACCAAAGTTTGGCTTAAAAACTGAGGCTATTTCGGGTGATGAAAACCCTAACGATAATCGAGTAGAGACTTTCAACCCCTTGTATCCCAAAGGAGCCTATTTTGGTCTGGCAGCACTTATTGGACCTTCCAATTTATTTGATATTCATCCTTCTATTGATTTAGAATTGACGGATAGACTTAATTGGGGTATGGATTACGATATTTTTTGGCGATTGAGTAAGCATGACGGTATTTATGCGCCGAATATGTCGGTGATTTATGCAGGAAAAAATACTGAAGAAAAGTTCATCGGTACTCAGTTGGCGATGGATTTTAATTATCAACTCAATCCTTTTGTTTACCTCCGACTCGAAGCTACTTGGTTTGCTTCAGGCCCTTTTATTCAAGCAGAAAGCGCAGGAAAAGACATTTTTATGACAGCGCTTACTACGCAAGTAAAGTTTTAGCAAAAAACATTATTTAAGCTCATGGAAAACCTCACATACGGGCTACATCATATCACAGCAATTGCTGGCGATGCCCAAAGAACTTACGATTTTTATACCAAAATATTAGGGTTGAGATTAGTCAAAAAAACGGTCAATTTCGATGCTCCCGACGCATACCACTTTTATTTTGGAGATACAGCAGGTTCACCCGGAACAATTCTGACATTTTTTGCTTGGGGCGATGAGGTAAAAGGCATCCCTGGCGCAGGAACGGTTTCTCAGATTACATTTGCGATTCCTGTTGGAAGTATAGATTTCTGGAAAAAGCGTTTGGCACAAAATAACATTCGTTTTGTAGAGCAAAATGATGGTTTTGATGAAAATATCCTATCCTTCGCAGATCCTGACGGTTTATCCTTGGCACTGATAGAAACAGAAAAAGGTAAAACATCCCAGCCTTGGGCGACCAGCGATATCTCTGCTCAATATGCAACACAAGGTTTTTATGGTATAACCCTCACGCTTAACGAAACTGAACCAAGTGTTGAGGTACTAAAAGAACTTCTAGGATATACAGTTTCAAGCAAGCAAGGTGCATTTACGAGACTTTCACATCGGTTCGAAGCCAATGCTGCATATATCGACATTCTTGAGTTACCTGATGAACCAGAAGCCATGATTGCCGCTGGAATCGTCCATCATGTGGCATTCAGAACGCCAACCGATGAGTTTATTGAACTGCAAAGAGCAAAGGTGTTAGATGCAGATTTGCATGTTTCACCTATTATGGATCGAACTTATTTTCATTCTATTTATTTCCGTGAACCTGGTGGGGTTTTATTTGAAGTGGCAACGGATAGTCCTGGCTTTGATGTCGATGAACCTCTCGCAGAATTGGGACAATCACTGAAGTTGCCTATCCAATTCGAACGCTTTAGAACTGAAATAGAAAATACCCTCACGCCGATATATTGAGTGAATGTGTGATTTTAAAAGTATTCTCAAATAGTTGTATAATGCCTTTTTTCTTCAACCTAATAAATAAGTATGAAATCAGAACCTTTTAATCAGTGGTTGTCTAACCTATTTTTAGTAGGTAATCTACAACAAAAATCATGGGATATTCTATTGTTGATTTACAGAGTGGCGTTGGGGACGGAGCTATTTTGGGTTCATGGTCTCAAAAAATTGGGTATCACAACAGGCGTAGTTGAACAAATTCCTAATCCTTTTGGCTTACCTACATGGTTGAATGATGGCGCTATTCTTACCGCAAATTTAGTCTGTCCGATATTTGTGATTTTAGGCTTATTCACCCGTTTTTCTACTATCCCTATTTGGTGTGTAACGCTAATGGGATATTTAGTGGTACATGCAGGAGATTCCTTATTGGTCAAAGATACGCCTTTCATGTATAGCCTATCTTTTATTTTTTTAACCTTCGCTGGAGCAGGAAATTATAGTTTAGACTATTTCTTATTTTCTAAATCTCATTACGATGAATAAAGGTATTTGGATATTATTGGTGATTATAGCTGGAGCTATGTTACCGATTCAGGCAGGACTCAATACCCGTATGGGCAAAGTACTTGATAGTCCTTCATGGGCTACCCTGATTTCGTTCATTGTTGGAGCTATTGGTATGCTTGCTTATGTGGCTGTCAACAGAGAAGCACTTATTTTAGGGTCAGTAAAATCCGCTCCTGCTCATTTGTGGGTGGCTGGTTTGCTTGGTGCCTTCTATGTAACCGTCATGGTGTTGGCATTTCCTAGGCTCGGACCAGCACTAACTTTTGGGTTGGCGGTGGCAGGACAATTATTGATTTCCTTGTTACTAGACCATTTCAACCTACTGGTACCACACCCGCATCCTATCAATCTATATCGTATCCTAGGGATTTTACTCATTATTTCTGGTGTAGTAATTATTCGAAAGTTTTAGATGAGGCATTAGGCAAAATTATAACATTAGAATTCCTGTCTAACTTTTAGGCAAGGACAAACCCTAATTCATAACTCACAATTCACAACTCATCATTCCCAGATTATCTCAAAACATTTTATAAATCATGGAAACACACATTGGTATCAAAGAAAATGACCGTTTGGAGATAGCTTTAGAGCTGTCAAAGTTATTAGCAGATGAATTCGTTTTGTACACCAAAACACGCAATGCTCATTGGAATATAGAAGGAGCAGATTTTTATAATATGCACCTTTTCTTCGAAAAACAATATGATGAGTTAGACGACATTATCGACGATGTTGCCGAACGTATTCGTGCGATTGGTCACTTTGCTCCTGCTACACTCAAACGTTATACACAACTTACGCGTTTGACAGAAGAAACTCGTGAAGAAAATACTAGTCTTGGACTTATCAAAGAATTATTGCAAGACCACCTGACGATTATATTTCATTTACGAGAAAATATAAATCGTTTTGCTACTGACTTGCACGACCTCGGCACCAGTGATTTTATTACTGGCTTGATGGAAAAGCACGAAAAAATGGCTTGGATGCTAAGAGCGCATCTAAAGTAAAATTTGTGTAATTTTAGTAATAGAAGCAAGACCTTTGTCTTACTTCTATTACCTCTCAATCGCCATTTGTTATTCTGAGTCATGATAAAAACTTTTCCCTTTCTCTCCAAAATAAGCTTGTTGCTGATTGCCACAGGATTACTGAGCTACTTTGAGGCAAATGCCAAAGTACTCACATTGCCCCAAGCCGATTCGCTCAAACGCGTGTTGAAGGGAAAAGTTACGCCCGCAAATCTGGCAAAGACCCAATTGTTATTGAGTGAGCATTTTTTGTTGAGAGATGGAGAACTAAAATCTGATTTAGATAGTGCCTCAACTTTGGCCGAAGAAGCCACCCGAGTAAGCGTAGTAAATAATTTGCACCAAGAGTATGTCAAAAGTTTGTATTTAAGAGGTAGTATTTTGTTGGAAAAAGGGTTCCGAGCTGAAGGACGAGGTATGTTTCGGAAAGCTTTAGGTTTTGCCAAACTTTATAATTTGCCCGAACAAAAAGGAGATTATTTTGAAAAAGAAGGGCATTTAATAGAGCAAGACGAACAACATATCAAGCAAAAAATACAGTTTTATCAAAAAGCCATCTTGTATTTTGCACAAGCCAAAGCCTACGAAAAAGAAGCTCCTGCAAGACAAATGCTTGGAGACTTACTTTCAATCGACAGTCAGAACGAACAAGCATTGAAAGAACTACATGCAGCACTCATTGCTTTTCGAAAGGCTAAAATACCTGATACCCAAGGCGTTTATAAACTTATGGCCAATGTTTATATACAAATGGGTAAGTACGATAATGCACTTGAAAATAGTATCTCCGCTGTAAAAATCGCTGAGTCACTCAAAGACTCATCTTTACAAATGAGTAGCATTTACAATACTACTGCTCTGGTATATTATTATTTGAAGCAAGAAAAACCTGCTGTTGCCTATTGGGAAAAGGCATTGGTTCTCGCCAAGAAATACCAAGAGAGAAGCTATATTCAAATGATTTCGGGCAATATCATTACGGCTAAAGCCCGCATTAATGACTATAAAGGCGCACTAAAAGATTTAATTTTCTTCGAAAAAAAATATGCCAAAGATTTAAGCGATGAAATGATAGGGCGGATTCCTTATCTTTATTTGAACATCTATATTGGACTTCGAGAGTTTGATAAAGCTCAACCGCATTATCAAAAGGTTTGGGAAATATTTTCAAAACTCAGCCCAGAACAGGCTTATTACAAGTTTTATCTCAATAGCATCACACGATATTTGATAGAAACACATCAATATAAAAAAGCCTATCCATTGCTTTTAGATTACGAAAAAATAGCTATTCAAGAAAAAAACTACCTTTATCTTTCCTTAGCTTATCAGAATATTTATAAAGCTGATTCAGCTTTAGGAAGGCTTCAGGATGCTGTAAAGCACCTAAAACTATATAAAGTAGCTTCTGATTCTTTATTGAATATCGAAAAAGCCAAGCAGCTTATCAATCTCCAAGTAAAGTTTGAAACCGAACAAAAAGATAAGAATATCCAAATTTTACAACAAAAGACAGAAATTCAGAATAGCATTATCCAAAATGAAAGAGTTTTAAAAGTCAATATTATCGTAGGTGCTGTCATTTTATTGCTTTTACTCGTAATTTCTGTGAGTCGATATCGACTCAAACAAAAAGTTAATTTACAACTTGAGAAAAAACAAGCCGAGATTAACAAACAAAATGATTTACTCAAAAAGCTCTTAAATGAAAAAGAATGGCTTCTCAGAGAAATTCATCATAGAGTAAAAAATAATTTGCAGGTCGTAATTAGCCTACTCAATGCACAGTCGGCGCATCTCAACAATCAGGATGCCATAGTGGCTATCCAGAAAAGCCAGCAAAGAATGCAAGCCATTTCATTGATACATCAAAAACTATATCAAACGGACGGGCTGTCAACCATTGATATGCGATGGTATATTGCAGAGCTGATTTCATACGTAAAAGAATACTCAAATTTTAAGCAAAATATTACCATCGACTACGTTCTAGAAGATGTAATACTTGATGTTTCTCAGGCCGTGCCAGTAGGCTTAATTCTTAATGAAGTGATTAATAATGCTATCAAATATGCCTTTCCTCATCAAAGTAATGGCGTAATTCGTATTTGTCTCCAACTCGACGACCAGAACTTTGTACATTTGGGAGTACGTGACAATGGCATTGGGCTTCCAGATGATTTTTTACAACATACCTCCGAGTCATTGGGCGTCAATCTTATTTATGGATTGGCAGAACAAATAGATGGAAATGTAGAAATTATAAGCGATAATGGCGTAAAGGTACAGATTGTTTTTCCCTTACATAAAGAGTTAGTGAATGTCTAAAAAAGATAAAATATTAATCGTAGAAGATGAATTTATAGTAGCTTATGACCTCAAGCTGATGCTTACCAAAGGGGGCTATTTAGTAACAGGAATTGCGTCTTCTGTAGAAAGAGCCTTACAATATATTGAGGAAAAGAAACCCGATTGGGTGCTGATTGATGTTATTCTCAAAGGTGAATTGACAGGCATAGATTTAGCACAAATACTGCATAAAAAAAATATACCTTTTCTATTTATTTCAGCCAATACCAATCATTCATGCCTTGAATCTGCCAAAAAAACACAGCCTTATGGGTTTTTGGTAAAACCTTTTCGTGACAAAGATTTATTTGTCATGCTCGATATTGCGCGCCACAGATATGGTATTGAACGAGGTTTTATTAAGACTGAAACACAGGTAGAACTCACTTCTGAAGTCACAGGGCTAATTGGTAAAAGTCCTTTTATGAAGGAGTTAACCTATAAAATTCAAGTTGTGGCCCCTACTCCTACTTCCGTGTTAATTTTGGGTGAAACTGGAACGGGGAAAGAAAAAGTCGCCAAGGCCATTTATGCTTTGTCGAATCGTAACAATCAACCTTTTATTACGGTCAACTGTGCAGCCTTACCTATCAATCTCATTGAATCTGAGCTATTTGGACATGAAAAAGGAGCCTTTACAGGTGCCCATCAACGACGTATAGGCAAATTCGAACAAGCGCATGGAGGAACAATTTTCTTGGATGAAATCGGAGAAATGCCTCTTGAAGCACAAGTAAAGCTGTTACGAGTGTTACAAGAAAAAGAATTTGAGCGAATAGGAAGCGATACTACCTTGAAAGTCGATATTCGAGTTATTGCTGCGACAAACCGTAATTTAGAAAAAGAAGTGTCAGAAGGTCGTTTCCGACTCGACTTGTATTATCGTCTCAATGTTTTTCCTTTAGAACTACTCCCACTCCGTGAACGAAAAGAGGATATTGAAGATTTAGTCTATTATTTCCTGGAAAAATATGGATTGTTGTTGGGTAAAAAGATTACTAGCATCAATAATTCGGTATTAGAAAAGCTCAAAAATTACGCTTGGCATGGTAACATTCGAGAATTAGAACACTGTATCGAAAGAGCAGTGCTTTTGGCAAATAATGCTGAAATAAACACAGTCCAAATGCCCGAATCAAAGACTGTGCATCAGATAGAGTCTGAACTGCCAAGTGCTATTCTGACCATGGATGAAATGGAAAAAGAGCACATTATCAATACCTTAAAAGCAAGTAATGGCAGAGTATCTGGCGCAGGCGGTGCTGCAGAACTTTTAGGAATATCTGCACAAACACTGTATTCCAAAATAAAGAAACACGGGATTAAGTTGGTTTATAAGTAGTTTGTAAAGTAAATAAAGGAAGGAAATGAAATAATGAAGAAATGAAATTACTAGTTCGAGACTTAGCCTCGAACTAGCTTATCTGTTTTTGTATTTGTAGTTTTTTCATTTTTGACAGCAGGGTTGTTGGGGGTAAACCCAAAAGTTGGGCTGCACCATTTTCTCCAAAAACCTTTCCTTGACAATGCTGAAGAACCTGAATAATATAATTACGTTCGACTTCTTGTAAAGGTCTTATTTCAAAATGATTATTTTTCTCTTGTGTTGTACTGCTATTCTGAGAAATAACAATCTTATTAAGATATTTTCCTTTCGTTAAAATACAGGCCCTTTCGATAACATGCTGTAATTCTCGGACATTTCCTTGCCAAGTATGTTGCATCAAATTATCCAATACTTGTTGATTTACCCCAAGCAATTGCTTGTTGAGCGTTTTGGAAAAATGATTGACGAAATATTCTACCAATAAAGGAATGTCTTCTTTTCTTTCCCTCAAAGCAGGTATCTGTATCGGAAATACTTGCAGTCTATAATACAAATCTTGTCGGAAAGTACCAGCTTCTATCAACTTTTCTAAGTTACAATGTGTCGCAGTAATAATTCGCACATTGGTTTTGACAGTTTTATTTCCTCCTACACGTTCAAAGGATTTTTCTTGCAATACTCTGAGTAACTTCGCTTGCAGCTCGTGAGGCATATCGCCAATTTCATCCAGAAATAAAGTACCACCATTTGCCAATTCAAACTTCCCAATTTTGCGTTCTACAGCACCAGTAAATGCGCCTTTTTCATGTCCAAACAACTCACTTTCAAGCAAATGAAATGGAATAGCGGCGCAATTGATTTTCACAAAAACGCCTTCTTTTCTATGCGATTGCTCATGAATAGCTTTGGCCACCAATTCCTTGCCCGTACCAGTTTCTCCCAAAATAATAACGGTCGAGTCTGTTGGAGCAACTCGCAAAATCAAATCTCTCACTTCATGAATACCCTCGCTAATACCGATAATTCCAAGATTATTTTGTAATTCGTGCAAAGGGGGAACTTGAGAAGGTACATTCAATTGATTTTTTAAGCCATAATATCCTACTTGATAGGCTATGGCATCAGAAAAATGTAAAATTTGCGTATTCAGTTCAGTAGCTAATTCTCGGTTTTTTGAAGAGTGAAATCCTAGTACTACTTTGTAATCATGGTCCAAAGCCCTTTGCACAATCCATGTTTGTTTAATGCTCGAATATTCTTGCCAAGGTATCCCAAATGAAAGATGCCTTTTGAGCATAATTACTTTATCAAAAGTATATTGAGCGAAAGATTGTCTTGTTATTGAGACTGGTATATTTTCAACGATGGTATTGGGTAAATTACTCAAGTAACATTCGAGCTCCTCTCCTCTATATACGCAAGCACTAAAAAACTCTATTTCAAGAACATATTGAGCAAATGCTACCATCTTATCCAAAATCATTTGGGATAAAGTCTGGCTGTAGCTGGCAGCCTTTGAATGTGATATCATAAAGTTCATAGGATGAATAATGCCATAAGACAATTTAAGTCAAGAGATAAATCTAATAAATACAATAGCCATCATCGTTTGAATAAACGAGTAAATGACTTTATATCAGGCGTTTCTATGATTAAAGGAGAGTGGTTATGAAATTGTGTGTTAGTTATCCTTTCTTTATAATACACAAATCTACAAGATTTATAGAGATTGACAAGGAATATTCAATAATTAATCAAGAGAAAATATGAGAAGCGACCTCACTCATTGTCTTATGCTTGGGTACCTTGTCCGATTTTCTTCGTTTACGGTAATTTATACTGTTGAAAAAAGCTCCATATCACATCATTAGCAACGATAGCATCAGAAATAGCGTCTGCACCTGCACGTACTTTGTCACCGCCAGGCCATGAGTGTCCCCCATCTTCGGTTAAATAAATTTGAATGGCGCTATTTTTACAATCGAGCCATTGGGTAAGCGTATATTTTGTAAAACTGTTGACGGTCTTAATATTCGAGCTACAAGCATCTATATTCAACCATGTATTGATACCCGTCTCGACGGGTGGTATTACAAAACCTAAGGTGCTTCGTCCGCCAACATAAGGTACTTTGGTATCGAGTTTCGAATGAATATGTAGGATTGGAACAGGTCTCGACGCCACACAAGGGCTAGTCGTTACCATGGCTCCTGCTACGGGGGCAATAGCGGCAATTTTACTAGAAAGTTCACAAGCAAGTCTATAACACATCATAGCTCCGTTGGACATACCTGTGGCATATATTTTTTTTGTAGAAAGTCGGGGGTATTTTTTGAGTAAATCATCAATCAAATTACTGATAAACTTTACATCATCTATCTGTTTTTCAACAGCATAGTCACAGCACGTTCCTGCGTTCCATGTTCTTGCTCCCAAAATACCGTCACTGCGCACTCCTTCAGGATACACTATAGCAAACTGAGATTGATTGGCTTTATCGGTCAAATAATAATTGGCTTCCATTTGTGTGGCACTACCACCGCCACCATGCAAAGCAATGACCAAGGGAATGTCTGAGCTTTGGTTATAATTGGGAGGTAGGTTCAACAAATACGTTCGTGACAGCGCATCGACTGTCATCGTTCCCTCTACTCGCAAGGAAGATACCGTTGGCAAAGTGGTATCATTTTTTTTACAACTCCCAAAAATTAGCGAAATCAACAACAGTAAAGTTACTTTTTTCATAAATACACAAATTGAAGGTTAAAGATTTCCCCTTTGATTTGTTTCGATTCAGAAAGATTAATGTTGGATTATATTTTCCTGTAAAAGGAATCTAAACTAGCCAAAACACATAGGTACGAAGAGATAGCGTAACTCTTCGTACCTGTAGTTAGTGGGCAAAATAAAATTTAAGATTGTGCTTTAGGCTTTCAGATAACGGCTTTCAGCGGTAGGCTTTGGAAAAAACATGGCTGTGGGCGTTAAAAACATTTTAACACTCTTTGCCTTGTGCCTGTTGCCTAGTGCCTCAACTCATAAGTTAAATCTAATTGTGCACGATTACTTATCACTTTATCTTTTTATAGAGTTTCTATTTCCAAAATCACACTACTTCTACCGCTGCTCACTTCAGGATTATAACCAACTGTCATTAAATAGCTACCACTGTATTCGGCACTGTTGTTTAGGCTCGACTTCTTGTTGGCAAACAAATTGATTTCCTGAATTTTATATTTCTTGTTAGGATCGAGACCTTTTAGTACCACAGGCCTTGGACTAGCCGAAGATTCATAACGGTTACTGACTAAATAGTTAAACATCACGGCTTTGTTTTTATCGGTCGAAACATACATCAATGAAGCAAAATCATGGGTATATGGGTCGACCAAGCGATACTGGTCACCATGTAGAATAGTGGTTTTAAGTCGGTTATAATTTTGAATAGCCTTTTGTGCAAACTGCAATTCCTCAGGGTTGAGATGTTCCACTACAATATCAAATCCCATTTTTCCCATCATCGCTACATCTATTCTAAACTTTAACGGCTGTTTTCCCCAATCTGTTACATGATTACAAGTCGCAATGGCTGGGAAATAATACGAGTAATTCCATTGGATAAAAATACGTTCAAGTGGCTCAGTGTTGTCACTTGGCCAAAATTCTGTAAAGTATTTCAAAGCCTCATAGTCTACACGACCGCCACCGCCCGAGCAAAGCATCATTGGTACTTTAGGATATTTTGCACGAATTCTTTCTAAAACACTATAAAGTCCACGAATATAATCGACATAAAAACGACTTTGTGATTGACCTTGCGACTGTAAAAAGGTAGAGTTAGCGTTGAAAATCACCGCATTGCAATCCCATTTAATAAATGCTAGTGCTGGATTTTTAGTAAATAAATTATCTACAACACCAAACACATAATCTTGCACCTTAGGATTTGCCAAATCCAATACCAATTGATTTCGGAAATAATGTTCGGGTCTTTGCGCTTGCTTTACGACCCAATCAGGATGTTTTTCATAAAGTTCACTTTTGGGGTTTACCATTTCTGGCTCAAGCCATATACCAAATTTAATACCTGTATTTTGGGCTTCTTTAATCAAATAACCTAATCCATCGGGTAGCTTTTTTCTGTTTTCCTCCCAATCGCCCAAACCAGCATTATCTCCGTTTCGAGGATATTTATTAGCAAACCATCCATCATCCAACAAAAACATATCGACGCCCAATTTTTTACCATCCTTAAAAAGACTCGTCAGTTTGTTCTGGTCAAAATCAAAATAGGTGGCTTCCCAGTTATTTAGCAAAGTCAAACGATCGCCTGTACCGTCTAAGATACGATACTTTCTGGCCCAATTGTGCAGATTTCTACTGGCAAGTCCTTTTCCCTGTTGCGACAACGTATAGATAAAAGAGGGAGTTTTAAAACTAGCATTACTTGCCAAAGGATACGCCGAAGCATGGGGATTGATACCCGCAATTAGGCGTAAATTGTGTAAAGGATCTATTTCGAACTCTAACTTGAAATTGCCTGACCATCCCAAGTTTCCTAGCAAAACATCCCCTTCATCTTCTGATGAGGCTTTATTAAGTGCAATTGTGAAAGTGGGTGGTTCAAACAAATTGGTTCGAGTGCCCAATTTTGAATCTAGTACTTTTATACCACCTGTTAGCTCCACTTCTTTAGGACGCATTTCTTGTGCCCAGTTGCCGTAATAATTGGTCAGATAAAACTTTTCGGCATTGAGGTATAAGTTTGCCGACGCATATTTCTGTAAAGTGATTGGTCCTTTTTCAAGATTTTTAATCTCTGTCCATTGCTCAATCACATCTTCTTGTATGTAAGTTTTATAAAAAAGTTTTACTTCTGTCTGATACACAGGGTCTTTGAGCAAAATAGTCGTTAGCGAAACATTATCACTTTCCTTTTGCTCCTGAACACTTTGAAATAGTAATTCGGTAGAAATATTACCGTCGGCGTGAGTGATACTGATGGCGGGCTCAAACATACTCCACGAGCCACTCGGCGTATAAACGGCATTGCATATACCCGAATTCTCATCGGTAGATTTGCTTGGAGTAGGAATCCATTGGGCTTCTTCTTTGTGTTGGAGTTTTTTACCGAAATAGATGGTACGGAGACGTTTATTCTCGTCTGACTTGAAAATTAGGGCGTTAGATTTAGTTTCAATTTGTACGATTGTTGCCTGTTGTGCGTACAACTGCGGGGTCATCCACAGGAAAAGAATCCATAGTAAAGGTTTGCGTTTCATGATGTTTAGGGGACTTTTAAAATAATCCTCGAAAACTAAGAGGATTTTCTGACATCTATATCATTTTCTGTAAATCCTTCAGATAGATAATAAAATTGTATTCATCTGCTATAGGCTATAAACCGTGAGCATTAGGCAAAAAAACCTCTACTTTTATGTAAGAAATGTTTTACCGAAAACACAATGTTTACATTCAATTTCCCTTCTACCTTCACATAGGTGATTTTTAAAATTATCTTTAGTAGACTTTTGATTTCACTAAATAAAAAAAATTTTTGTATAGATATTTACAGGTTTTACTCAAAAAAACTATCAGATTTTCTCATTTTCTTTGTCTAAACAATTTCAAATTACCCTATGAAAAAAACGTTACTACTCCTAATGGGTTTTATGATGACTTTTCAACTTTGCTTGAGTCAAGTATTAGTAGAACCAAACAAGCCTAGTGTTGCCTGTGGTACAGATGAATCAAAAATATCTGCCGAAAACCTAGCCTTTATCCAAAATGCTCAAAAGTATATTGCTCAAAAAAAAGCCAGTCGTACTGCGGTCAGCCCTGGGCGGGTTGCCCGAATTGCCATAGAGGTTGACTATCCTACTTACCAATCTTACAATGGCGATACCAATCTTATCAAAAAAGAGGCAATCCTACAAATTAGCCAAGTTTCAAAAGTGTATGAAAGAGACATGAATATCAAACTTGTGGTAACGTGTTTTAACTTTTGGACCACTGCTCAGTCTGATCCTTATTTTGATACCTCTGATATTTATGCAATGTTGGGTAGACTCTATAATAATTGGAATCCTTCCAAGGTAAATGGTAAACTTTACAAGCTTAGAAATCAGTATGATAAAGTAATATACTTAACGGCTAAATCTTTCACTGGTGCAGGTGGGGTAGCTTATCTCGGAGGGCGAGAGTCTGTTTGTCCATGGGGACTTAGGAGTTTCAATTTGAGTGCAATTGCTCACGAGTTGGGACATAACTTTGGTTCGCCACATACACAAAGCTGCTCATGGCCAGGTGGTCCATTGGATTATTGCTATGCTACTGAGGGTGCTTGTTATGAGAAATCTTTAGAAATTATTAAAGGTTCTATCATGAGTTACTGCCAAGCTAAAGATGAGTTTCATCCATTATGTCAAGCAGTTATAGAACAGCATGCCACAGCCAACATGCAAGAAATCACAGGAACAGTGCCTTCGGTGCAGTTACCCAGTACTTTTACGGTGAATACAAATCCATTTTTTGTATGGAACGCTTCGCTTATGGCTGATCAATATGTTGTTCAAATAGCATCAGATACTGATTTTAAGCAAATTATAAGTCAAGATACCACCGATGTGAGCTACATACAATTAAGCACACTAAACCCACAAGGTAAATATTATTTGCGAGTAATGGCTAGTAATAAACTTGGGGTTTCTAGTTGGAGTAATGTTTGTACCATCAATATAGGAGAAAATAGTCTTTTACCTCCCAATACCAAGGCCATGCCACTTTATTGGACGACCTTTGATGCTGGGAAACTCAATACCCTAAAAATTACTCCGAGTGTTGGTGCCAAATCTTATGAAGTACAATTTACTTATGTAGATGACCATACATTTTCATACCCATGCTATACTTTCACTTTCACAGGCAGCGAAGGAAATTTCTACATCGGGGCGTTTTATTATAGAATGGGCTGGAGGATACGTGCGATTAATGAAACAATAAAAAGTGATTGGTCTGAAAGAAAAGTAGTTTTTGCTCAAAGCTCCTACCAAAATCCTATTACCACACAGGTAGCCAATCCTTCGATAGCACGAACGATTACCACCGACGAAGCATATACTGGTGGCGAATCAGTTGCCAAACTTTCAATTGTGAAAACGAATAGTCCCAATACTCTAGTTTACCAAAAGAAATATACTCCTACCAGCATTGTTAATTATGGATATATCTACAAAATTCCAGCATTAGAAAACAATCAAACCTACACGGTAACCTACGAATTGTCGAGAGATAGAGAAAATCCTATATATTTTTATCCAAAGGGTGTCCTCAATTCCAGAAGTGTTTCTTTTGTAAATAAAATCAGTAGCGTCGACAGCAACTTAGTCAAATACCAAGGATTTGATAATGAGCAAGCTATGCAGACATACAATACTAGTACCTACATGGCCACAAACCATTTGGCCTACTTGTCGTACGGAGGATTAGTACTAGTTAATACACTCACTGGTCAAAAATTAGCATTGACCAATAGTACAAGCGGTGGTAGTGTTGGTGCTAGAGCCACCCTTATTTATAACGCTAATAATCAAAATCAATCAGCTGTAATCACACAAGTTAGTAAGCGAATATCTTATCAGGGATCCTTTCCTGCTAATGTCTATGCTTTGAATATTTTGGATAACACAACAGGCAATTTGGTAAGTTCAACTATACTTAATACCTCATCTGATTTTTATCCTACCTATTTGGATATCAACAATAATTACCTTCTTGCTAGCTTGAACAATGTCAATGGGCTGGTATTTTATAGAATCTCTGGGAGTAATCTAAATAGAGGCTTCAATATAACGCCAACCTCGGGTGACCAAGGGCGATTAGGTAATATAGTAGGTAGTAAGGATTATATTTGGCAGGCCTATCTTGTTTCGCAGACCAACAAAGCATCCCTGAAACGATTCAGTACCAACGACGGAAGTTCGGTAGAGTTTACAGAATCAACAATGCCCGAACTCGCTGCTCCTTATATCACTACATTTTTAGATAGCAAAAACCGCTTGTGGGCTTCTAATACTAATGGCGTTTTGATGTATGATGGAAATACTTGGAGCTTGAATAAGGCTAAAACAGGAAATATCATTTCTCCTCGACTTTTTGCAGAAAACAGCGCTGGAGATATTTTCGCATGGGATTCAAGCCGAATTCTGAAATATTCAGGAGGAGATTGGAAAGTATTGGCAAATGTAGAAATACAAGAAAGTGGTATAAGAAAAATGTTGATAGATAATAATGGGCTGTTTTGGTTTGCATATGATGGCTATGTGGTGCGTTACAACGCCTGTACAAATACGTTAAGTACTCCTTCATTTAGCACATCAAACAAGGATATAGAATATGGACAACAGGTATCGCTAAAAGCTGAAGGATGTACACAGGTACAGTGGAGCTGGAGCAGTAAAAAAGACGCTGGTTCGAGCCTAACTACTAGTAATCTACTCACGGCAACTCCCATTTCTACCACTACTTATACAGCAAAATGTTATGCTGAAGGATGTGTTGGGACTCCCAATAACACCAATGTGACTGTAATACCTGTATTGCGCTTAGATAGTTTGTCTAAAGCTTGCTACCTTCAACCTATCAAAGTATATGGTCGTATTTTGGGAGATGTCGATGCAGGTACTAGTTTTTCTCAAGTGATACAAGCCAACGGAAAAGACTACACGTTAAAGTCTTCTCAACAAACCAATAGCAACCAAACAGTATGGCAATCTGAAGCTAACTCCCTTGCAACGGGTTCGTTCACGTTGAGAATAGATGCGGGTACGTACAAAATAGTCAATAAAGATACTCTCAGAGGAACAATATATGCTTTGCCAACAATCAAACTCCTAACTGACACGGCTTGCGTTGGCGAAACCCTTGCTTTTAAAGCAACAGGAGCCAAATCTTATGACTATACTTTTAACCAAAAAGTATACGCCAATACTAATGGTACATTGGAAATTCCTAATGCCACTTTTGCCATGAATCAACTTTTGATTAAAGTAAAAGGAATCAATGAAAATGGTTGTGCAAATCAGGATTCGGCTAAGGTACTAATAAATGAACTGCCCAACTTGGTCGCTTCGGCTCAAAGCCCAATTTACCAAGCTCAAACACTTGATTTGAAATCTTCTGGGGCAAATAGTTACACTTGGACTGGTCCCGCTGGATTTACTTCGTCAGTTCAAAACCCAAGTATTTCCTCCGTAGACACCAAGTATTCAGGAACATACACCGTCAAAGGAATTGATAAAAATGGTTGCTCAAATACCGCAAAAGTAACAGTGGAAATTTTACTTCCTTTAGGTATAGATGAAGGTATCAATACATTTGTAAGCGTATACCCGAATCCTTCCAACGATAAAGTTACCGTAAAAGTTGACTATCAAGGCAATACTCAAGTGAGGATTATCGATGCCTTTGGTAACGAGAAATATTCAGGTTCTTTCAAAGGTAGTACAGACATTCCTATCCAACATTTTAGTGCTGGAGTGTATTTTATCCAACTCAATAATACCAACACAATTAAATTATTGGTGCAGTAATAGACTGTTATATTTTGAAAAATCTGAATGATTATCCTTAATATAAATGCCACTTAAGGCTTTACGTCTAAAAAGGTTTCATCCAGAAATAAAGTATCAAAAACATGAGTCATCCCTAATTTTTAGGATTGAGATTATTCTCCAAGTTTTTATCAAAAAAGCGGTCGAAAAATATGTTTTCGACCGCTTTTTTGATGCTACTATGCTAGATATGAATAGCTTAAGACGCAATCATTGCGTCTCTACTGATGGAAAACAAATTTTTACATAATCACTCAACCACTCATTCACTAAATCGCTAAATTCTGGATGACTCATGTTTGATTAACGATTAAAAAATAACTCAAATGGCTCGACTCAGGATAACATATTAGGGTTGTACAAAAGGCCATATACTTGATTCATCGTAATTCTATCTTAACAGTATGCCTTCTTTCTCAATTCTAATATTTTGTGATTTTTCATAGTTAAAACAACATAAAATCAATTTATTGTATCAAAAAGAAAATATAAAAATTTAATCGTAAATTATTGATAAATAGCAAATTAACATATAGTCAAGCATAAATAATATTTTTGACATAGACAGTATATGATAGTTGTACCTTGGAAAACGCTAAATTTGAACTAATTCCATCTTTTTTAGAACATTATCAATACTATCCTATGAAAAAAGGTCTATTGCTACTTTTGCTAGTGAATATGTGGAGCATTCCTGCAATCTGGGCAAATTTTAGCTTACAAAAACTTCAAGTCAATTATCAAACCCAGCCTCTTGGCACTGATTTAGGCACACCGCAGTTTTCATGGCAAATGAAAGCCCTATCCTCCATCAAGGGCTTAGCGCAAGTAGCCTATCAAATTAAAGTAGTTGATGAAAAAAATCAGGAGGTTTGGCAATCTACAAAAGTCAGCTCTGATGTTTCCCATGCTATCCAATACCAAGGGAAACCCTTACAAGCTCGTTCCAGATACACATGGTTTTTGACAGTTTGGGATAATAAGGGCAAAAGTTCAACGGCAAACTCTTGGTTCGAAACTGGCTTAATGAACCCCAAACAAGAAGCTTGGGGCAATGCCAAATGGATAGGCGGTGGCGACGAAGACCTCGTTTTTTATCCTCATGCTCTTTCAGTTTTTAAACTTTCTTATGCCATTCAACTCGATGAAGCCAGTAATAGTACCAAAGCTTCATTTATTTTTGGCGCTAATGACCCGCGCTTAGCCAATCGCTACTTAAACTACATGGCTGTAGAGCGCCAAAAGAATGAGAGCTATGTTGCTATAGAATTGGATATTAGCACGCTAACATCTGAGCCTACCTCCAACGCAAAGCTCAATATCTATCGAGTAGGTTATACAAAAACGGACCAAGAGAATACGCCCATAAAAGTTATTACTATTCCTCAATCGCTTATTAATCAGTCGAATAAATATCAAAAACACCAGATTTTTACCGAATCTATCTTTGGTTTATTTGAGTTTTATTTGGATGGTAACGACGAAACGCATAAACTAAAAGACCCTTCCTTAGAGCCCAATTCTAGATTTGGTCCTAGAGGGCTCAACCTCAATCCCGTTGGTGCGGGCAATGACTATTTGAGTTACCCTATGCTAGCAGATATGGGATTCAAAGTAGCTGATAAGCAAAAAGCATATTTTTCAGATATTACAGTCAAAAACTACCGTTACCCTTCTAATGCTATTTTCAAAGATACAAGCGCTTCCATTTTTTCAGGGATTGGCGTAACAAAAGAAGGACAACGCTATCGTGTCGAAAATACCTTAGCAACCACCAATACTACTCAAAATGCCGAACCAATGCTTCGCACCACATTTGATGTAAGCAATAAAAAAATCCAAAAGGCTCGTTTGTATATTACCGCAAGAGGGATTTATGAGTCGTACCTCAATGGAAAAAGGGTGAGTAACGATTTCTTCAACCCAGGACTGACACAGTACAATAAAAATCATACTTACCAAACTTTTGACATCACGTCATCCATTTCGACAGGAAAAAATGCGCTAGGTGCATGGTTGAGCGAAGGCTGGTGGAGTGGCAATATTACTTACAGTGGAAACCATTGGAATTTCTTTGGTGATAGACAATCTCTTTTAGCTAAAATTATTATCACTTATGTCGATGGTTCAGAACAAGTAGTTGACTCAAATCCAAGCACTTGGAAGCTCAATTCCGACGGCCCAATTAGATACGGCTCATTTTTCCAAGGAGAAGTATATGATGCCACTAAAGAAGCTGATATTCAAGGGTGGACACTGAGTAATTATGATGACAAATCATGGAAAAAAGCCGTAGAAGTACCCCTCGAAGGCAATTCCTATATGGGAACTTTTAGTGATGTTTTTGGTCAAAAATCTACTTTTGATTACAAAGATTTCAAACTAATTGGTCAGATCGGTGAAAATGCAAGCATTGTCAAAACGCTTCAGGCTCAAAGCGTTGAGGAAGTTCGCCCAAAAGTATTTGTTTATGATATGGGACAAAATATGGTAGGCTTTCCGCAAATTCAAATCAAGAATGGTCAAAAAGGACAAGTCATCACCATGCGTTATGCCGAAATAAAATATCCCAATTTGGATACCTACAAAGGTAATGAGGGTATGATTATGATGGAAAATATCCGTGCGGCGCTCACCACCGACCAATATATCTTGAAAGGCGGAGATGAAGTAATTCAACCAAGATTCACTTTTCATGGATATCGTTATTTAGAAATCACAGGAATACCACAAGCTATTCCTGTTGGTGATATTAAAGGATTGGTTATCAGCTCAGTAAATGAATTATCGTCAAGTTATGAAACCTCAGATCCATTAGTCAATAAACTTTGGCAAAACATTACTTGGTCTTTGCGCAGCAACTTCCTTTCTATTCCAACAGATACACCTGCTCGTAACGAGCGTATGGGCTGGAGCGGTGATATTTCGGTATTTTCTAAAACAGCAACTTATTTGACCGATGCCAATTCATTCTTGAGACGACACCTTTTGGCCATGCGTGATGTACAAGATGACAATGGACGTTTTACTGATGTTGCTCCACTTGGAGGTGGTTTTGGAGGTACACTTTGGGGTAGTGCTGGGATCGTTGTTGCATGGGAAACGTATCGTCAATATGGTGATATTCAGTTGTTAGGAGAACATTTTAATGCCATGAAAAAGTATATCAACTTTTTGGAATCAAAAATTGATAAAAACACAGGTATCCTCAACGAAGGTCCTTTGGGCGACTGGCTTAGCCCAGAAGGAAACAAAAATGATAATACTCTTTTCTGGATGGCGTACTTCTCATATGATTTGAATATTATGAGTCAAATGGCTTCTATTTTAGGTAAAACAGACGAAGCAATAGCCTTGAAAAAACGTAGCGAGGAAATCAAAAAAGCATTCAACGACATTTATATCGACAAAAATTCTCACCGTACAGTAAGATCTGGTTTGAAAACAGGATTTTGGGGTGCACCAAACGAAAAAGAAGGAACAGGTAAAACGGACAAAGGAGTCATAGTTGACACTCAAGCTTCGTATGCTATCCCATTGGCATTGGATGTTTTTGATGAAGCGAATAAACCTTTTGCTATCAAATATCTGAATGAAGCCGTTTCGAGAACCAACAAAGATGATAGCGGCATCGAACGTCCAAACTACTCCTTGATGACAGGGTTTATTGGTACAGCTTCTATCAGCGAAGCCCTTTCTGTAAATGGAAATCATGATTTGGCTTACAAGCTTTTAACCAATAAACAGTATCCTTCTTGGTTGTATTCGGTAGTTAATGGTGCTACTTCGATTTGGGAACGTCTCAATTCTTATACCGTCGAAAATGGTTTTGGAGGCAACAATAGCATGAACTCCTTCAACCACTATTCGTTTGGTGCCGTAGCTGCTTGGATGTACAATTATTCATTGGGCATTCAAAGACATCCAGAAAAGGCTGGTTTTAAGGAATTTATCCTAATGCCAACACCTGATCCAAATGGTCAAATTACTGAAGCTAAAGGTCATTATGATTCCATGTATGGTCGCATCTATAGCGCTTGGAAAAGCCAACAAAATACTTGGACTCACAGCGCTACTGTACCAGCCAACTCAACAGCGACGCTCTATTTACCTGCCAAATCAGTGGCTCAAATTTCAGAAAATGGCAAATCTTTGAGTACGTGGAAAGGAGTTAAATCAGAAAAAGGATTTATCATAATTCCATTAGAATCTGGCAGTTATAATTTTGAAATAAAGAAGTAAAAGCGAGCAAATGAATGATTATTTTTTTAATCAATCAGTAGAGACGCAGTGCTTTGCGTCTTGAGCCGAATCAGTCATAGTATAGGAATATCAAAAGAGCGGTCGAAAATTGTTTTTCGACCGCTCTTTTGATATTAGTTGAAGAATAAACCTAATTCCGAAATCAAAAATCAACACTCCGACCTAAACAACATCTCCGTATGCTCAAAGATACACCCTAAGGATAATTCTATTTACTTTGTAGCATAAGTCAACAAAAGAAAATTTATGGAATCAAAAGGTGTAGTATTGATTATTGATGATGAAAAGCAATTACGCGGACTACTCAAGCGTATTGTGGAGTTGGAAGATTACACCGTTTTCGAAGCAGGTGATCTCAAATCTGCTTGGCAAATGCTTGAGCGTCAGCCTATACAAGTGGTTATGTCCGACGTAAAACTACCCGATGGTAATGGTGTAGACTTTACAGCAAAACTAAAATCTCAGTATCCTCATCTCGAAATTATCGTAATGACCGCCTATGGTACCATTCAAGACGGCGTAAAGGCCATGAAAAATGGCGCTTTTGATTATTTGGTAAAAGGAGATGATAATGAAAAAATGATTCCTATGCTTGATTTGGCTATGCAAAAAGCCAAACAGACCAATCGCTCAGAAGCATCATTAACGGGCTTTGATAAAGTAATTGGTAAAACTTCTATCATAGAAAATGCGGTAAATATGGCAAAACGGGTGGCACAAACCAGCACAACCGTTTTATTGACTGGCGAAACAGGCACAGGAAAAGAGGTTTTTTCCCAAGCTATTCATGAAGCATCTGCCAGACATAGCGAAGGTTTTGTGGCCATCAACTGCGCTGCTTTTTCGAGAGAAATCCTTGAATCTGAATTATTTGGACATAAAGCTGGTGCATTTACTGGAGCCTTAAAAGACAAAAAAGGTTTATTTGAAGTAGCACACAAAGGCACGATTTTTCTGGATGAAATAGGCGAAATGTCGCTCGACCTACAAGCGAAACTTTTAAGGGTCTTAGAATCAGGCACATTCTTGCGCGTGGGCGATACCAAAGAGGTTAAAGTAGATGTTCGGGTGATTTCGGCCACCAATCGAGATTTAGAAAAAGAATCCCAGACAGGGCATTTCCGTCTGGATTTGTACTATCGCCTTTCCGTGTTTCAAATTTCACTACCTGCCTTGAGAGAACGTAAAACGGATATTACGCTTTTGAGCAAACATTTTATCAAAGATTTAAGTAAAAAATATGGTTTTCAACAAGTTACGATGACACCTGAGTTTCAACAAATACTTGAAAACTATACTTGGCCAGGTAATATTCGTGAATTGAAAAACGTCATCGAACGTGCTCTTATTCTACAAAATAACGGTCAACTCCAGAAAGACTGTCTACCTCCCAATCTTATCCACCACACGCAAGCCGATGCACCAAGTGGATTGGATTTACAATCTGTTGAAAAATTTCATATCGAAAAAGTACTACAACATACCAAAGGCAATAAGACTGAAACTGCTCGACTGCTCAATATTGGTCTGACGACACTTTATCGTAAAATGGAAGAATACGGAATCGCACTTAAGCTCTGAGTATTCGTACTGAATAAGATTTATCGTTAAGCTTCCGACAATCAGCGATTTAACGTAAGCTAAAAGTGTTGTTAATAAAATCATGAATATATTTTTGACTAATGCCATCGGCTTATTACCTAAAGCGTATTCATGCCATTTTATTCAATCTATTTGAAGTAAAAATATTCTATGAAAGAATACAAACAGTTGGTTTTTAAAGATATACCATCACCCGTGGGTGAAATTAAGTTAATAGCAACAGACCTTGGACTTGCCGCAATATTATGGGAAGGTGAAGATTACCAACGAACGAAACTGCCTGTTCCTGAAAGAGATGATTCGAACCCAATTCTTTTGCAAACGGCTTCACAACTGGCAGAATACTTTGAGAAAAAAAGAACGGCATTTGATATACCGTTAGATTATCATGGAACAGATTTTCAGATGAGCGTGTGGAATGCCTTACTTAAAATCCCTTATGGCGCTACAAAAACCTATGGCGACATAGCCCGTATGCTTGGTGACATAAAAACGGTAAGAGCGGTTGGTGGAGCACTCAATAAGAATCCAATTTCGATTATTGTTCCTTGTCATAGAGTAGTAGGAACATCTGGCAAGCTGGTGGGTTTTGCAGGAGGATTGAGAAATAAATCTTTGTTACTTGATTTAGAAAGTAGCTTAAGAACGCCAACTCTTTTTTAAGACTATTGAGTCAAACTTTATCATAAGGATTTAAGCGACGCTACAGGTTATTCTATTACTAACCAAGTGTAGCCTTCTGCTGGTATTTTCACTTTTACCTGAATTTCATGATTTTGGTTCAACAGATATACCTTTGAAGCACCTTCTTTTTCTCTGACTTTTGCTTCTTTGGTCAAGCCTGAATAGTACAAAGGAAGCGTAATGGTTCGCTCAATAGCTTCTTTATTAGGATTATACAACATGGCTAGCCCTTTTTGTGGGAGGGTACTCGATACATGCAATAGCCCATCCCAGTCTCTTCCATCGGCACGACGAAGCTGAATCATGTCAGCATTCAGAATATCACGATATTTTTTGTACCAACTAATTGTTTTCTGAACTACGGCTTTGGTTGCATCTGTATCATACAAACGTGGACCTCGGTAACAGGCTTGTACTCCAGCACCATAATAAATCATCATCAATTGCTCGTAATCGCTAAGGTGCTCATTGAGAGGCTCTAAGATAGCACTTTCATCACCACCTTGGTATTTTGTTAATGGTACAAATCCCCAACTCATAGCACTTGTTTTTTCGATTGTTCCATCATGAATATTTTGTCGGTTGAGGATTCGCTGTTGTTCTCTACTTAACGAGAAATTGACCTCACGATATCCTAAGGCTATTTTATGAGTTCCATCCAAAAAATACCAATCTGGCGCATTGATATATACGCCTCTTTCATTCAACCAGCGATAAAGCTCTTTTTGAATATTCATCTGTTTCCATTGCGAATCAGCCAATCCCTCATGGCCGGGGTGCTGAGTAGAAGCACAAACATCGCCAGGATAAGGACCATCATTTTCCCAAATATCAAAATGAGTCACTTCAAAAAAGTGCTTGATTTTATCTCGATACTTAAGTCCCCATTTACTACCAAAACAAGGAGCATTACCAAAAAATGCGTGCCCAGTTTTTCCCGTAACTGGGTCAACAACATCATTTTCGTCATCGATACGTCGGCTACTAAATAGAGAATACCCTCCTAGCAGAATTCCTTTGCTATGCGCATAATCTGCGAGTTTTTTCCAACGAGTCAAATTCGTTTCACTAACGTCTTCCATATTGAGGTGACTTCCAAAACTCAATATCAAGGCTTCGTAGCCTGTTGCGGCACACTGATTTATACAGTTAATGACTTGTTCATCATTTTGACTAACCAAGTGCATAAAAATCGGATTTTGTGTAGTCCAAGGAGCAATAGTCCTATACATTTTACGAATCATCATGCCCCTACGCTGACGATCGTAGGAGTCCATTAAGAGCTCATGCGTGCGCACAGATTTGAAACTTTCTCCTTGAGTAAGTTTGATATGGGATACTTTTTCAGGATATACCTCAAACAAACAGGGGGTTTCATAATTATAATTTACTTGAGAAGTATAGGTCGAATCAATCAGCCAATGGGTGGTTTGATCGCTAATGTCATAGCGCATGGCATTATTAAAAGCATAATTAGTTTCGAAATATATGCCATGTTGCTTTTTCATCTGTGTGGGACTTCCAACAACAGCACTTTCTTCCTCTACAAGACCCAATATTTCATTGACTACTCTATCAACATACATCGTTTTAGCACTTTGATTCTCTACCTCTACCCATTTGATAATCAGTGGAATATCATCATATATCTCATAGTTGACTTGTACTTTAATACCTTGTAAATCTTGATTTTGAGGTACAAAACTCAGTTTTAATCTTTTACCTTCGAGGCGCTTTGTTTTAGGTAACCAAGTAGTGGCTTTCCAATTGACAAAGGGTTCTACAGGCTTGATTTCAAAAGATTGATACACAAAATCTGAACTACCTTTTCTCAAATTCTTCAACCATTCTTTCTTCAGGTAGGCATTTTCTTTTTGTCCTTGTAAACCCCCTACTTGATATACTCTACCGTTGATTGTCACACGAGCTTCGGGTTTGACAGACCGAATCAGTTGTTGCTGAGTACTATGATTAAAATAATCATAACAAGCCAAGTTTTCGCCGAGAAAAAAACTCCGACGAACCAGTCCATTATCCAATACTATTTCAGAATCAGTAATGTTGACTTGGGATTTTTGGGAGATGGGACTGACAAGCCAGTCTTGGGCTAGTTTTTGATTTTGAGCCAATAACGAAATTGTTACTTTCATAAAGAAAGCAACAAGTAAAAAAGTTTTTTTCATGAATTAAATAAATTTCAGGTTTGAAAATTGGGCTAAAAAGGAGTAAAACAAAGCATTAGCTCCCTCCTTTTACCGTTTAGAAAAGACGAACTCTAGAAAAAATACCCTTTGCTGGTAGTCTATTTACAACGTAAAATGTGCTTCTATCCTATCATCATTGTTGAAGTATGTTTTAATTTTATAAGTCACTGACAATTAAGTTAGTGGACAAAAAAATTCAACTATTGGGCTTTAGAAAAAAGCATTCTAACACTCTTTGCCTAGTGCCTAAAGCACACAACTTAAATTTATAATGTAAGTAATTGATAATTAAAATTTTACATTCACAATTCACAACTCATAATTCAGCACTAATACTTAGTTTGGTATTATTTTGCTAAAAATTAATATTTATAATAGTATATATTTGTAATATTTTACTTAAGTAATTGTGTCATAAGTACACGTTGAGTTGTAGATGATGAATAGCTGTGTTGGATTCATTTATAAATTTTATTAACTATTATATTTTGGCTTTTAATTCCTTGCATAACAGTGATTTAGAGATTTGGCAATCCTTTAAAAAAGGAGATAAGATTGCTTTTGCCAAAATCTATCAGTTACACGCTAAGTCATTATTGAATTATGGCGTAACGCTTCGAATCTCTTCAAACTTATCAGTTATAGAAGACTGTCTTCAAGATTTATTTCTAGAACTATGGCAGAGCAGGGAAAACCTTGCTGATACCGATTCTATTAAGTTTTACTTATTCCGTGCGCTGAAAAACAAGTTGATGCGAACAGTCAAATACGACTTTTCTAAAAGTACTGACGAAATTGATGAAACTCTAGGAGGAGATCTTTTTGAGGCTTCTATTGAAAGAATTCTGATTGAAGAAGAAAGTCAAAAAGAACGCTTAGAGCGCCTTAAAGTAGCCTTCGATGGCCTATCACAACGCCAGCGTGAAGTCATCAACTTGAAATATTATCACCAATTCTCAAATGCCCAGATTGCCGAAATTATGGAGCTAAATTATGCTTCTGTGGGTAACCTCATCCAAAAAGCTTTGTTCTCTTTACGTCAATCAATACATATTTCCATCCATTTATTCCTACTTATTTTCTCTTCATTTATTAGATAAATCACTGATTTATTATCACTTAACTGTTTAGATACAGTTTATGTATAAATTTTTTTTCAAAAAATAGGATATATTTCTGTTATCCTTGTCATTCTATAATTGACAGCTATGAACTATTCTCATTACAACACCATCGATTTTGTAAAAGACGATTTTTTTTGTCGTTGGGTGCAAAATCCAGATAAACATACCAATACCTTCTGGCAAGATTTTATGCAAAATCATCCAGAAAAAAGAACAGTGATTTTAGAAGCAAAATCACTGGTAAAAACGCTTGGTATCATGCAAACTACACCTATTGATGAAGATGCGTCCCTTGAAAAAATATGGAGTGGTGTCGAATTAGAAATACAACTCTCCGAGAAACCGAGTTACTGGTATAGGTTTCAATGGCAACTAGCCGCATCGGTATTATTACTGATTGGACTTGGATATTGGATCAACCATTATCAGCGCGAAGATAGAAATTATGAGATTCCTCAACTGGCGAATTACAACAAGGAAATCGAGTTTGTTGAAAGTCAAAATACTTCCAATCGGCCTTTGAGTATTACAGTGAGTGACGGATCGGAAATAGTTCTCCAAAAAAATACTCGTATTAAATATCCTAAAGTATTCGAAAAGAATAAAAGGGAGGTCTATTTAGTTGGAGAAGCATTCTTTAAGGTAAAAAGAAACCCACAAAAACCATTTATTATTTATACCAAAAAGTTAATTACACAGGTATTGGGGACAAGTTTTACGATTAAAGCCAACCCTAATATTGAGGAAGAAAGGGTTATTGTAAAAACAGGTAAAGTATCGGTGCTCGCACAAAAACAAGCAAGTGATCGCAACCATACCAATCCCAATACAATCATTGTTACGCCGAATCAAGAGGTGGTTTATGAATTATCCAAAGCCAAGTTAGTAAAGAAGATTGTAGAATTGCCTCAAATACTTGCTGATTCTTCTGATAATCAGACATTTATTTATCGTAATGCTTCTTTAGCAAGTGTATTTTCAGATTTAGAAAAGGCTTATGGAATCAAAATCGTGTATGATTCGAAACTCTATGAAGATTGTACCATTAATGGTAATCTCTCTGACGAGACGATGTTTGATAAATTAAATAGTATTTCTAAAATCACAGGAATAAGTTACCAAGTAATTGACGCTCAAATTATTATATCAGGAAAAGGATGTAATTATTGAAAACTAACAAATGTATTTTTAAACACTATAAAAACCTACTAATAACTATGATCCAAAAAAGTTTCTAATTCTTCCTAAAAAAGAAAAGTCGGCAAATGTTCGCACCATTTACCGACTCCATGTGATTCCCGTTTAAGCAACTTGAGGCACTTCTTACTAGGAAGTGCATGGGAATATTTTTGTCAATTTTTCGAGAAAAACAAAAACATTACAATTTATGAAAAAAAATCTATTAACGTTAGCAACGTTACTATCCATTATGAAAATTTCAGCTGGACAGATATTTATTGCGATTATTTTCACAACACTGTCGTACGCTAGAGATGCTAGCGGACAAGATATGTTACAGAAAAAGGTAAC
The DNA here is from genome assembly GCF_002270355.1 of Flectobacillus sp. BAB-3569. Classification (GTDB taxonomy): domain Bacteria; phylum Bacteroidota; class Bacteroidia; order Cytophagales; family Spirosomataceae; genus Flectobacillus; species Flectobacillus roseus. The sequence continues at coordinate 119,328 of NZ_NJFZ01000016.1, forward strand.
CCTTCATATTCAAGAAAAGGGATTAATTGAAGTGCTTTCTGAATTTGAAAATACTGCAAAAGTAAACTTTTTCTATAGCCCCAATAGCATAGGCGCCAAGCGAAAAATAAGTGTTAATGTCAAAAATAAGGAATTAAAAGAGGTGTTACATGAAATATTCACACCACTAGGTATTGGCTATGAAATTCAAGGAAATCGAATTTTGCTAAAAAAGTCCAATTCTCTTTCCTTAAAAAACGACGAAAATGTAGAATCCCAAGCTGAATATCTGGAACAAGCCGTTTCTGGTACTATAGCAGACGAAAACGGCGTTCCTTTGGTCGGAGTAAATATTAGTATTAAAGGAACGACAAAAGGTGCAGTAACCAATGATAAAGGGCAATTCAACATCAATGTCCCAAATGGATCAAGCATTTTGGTGTTTTCTTATATTGGATATAAAAAACAAGAAATCCAAGTAGGTAAATCAACTGAACTAAATATAAAGCTGGTAGCAGAACAACAAAGTTTGGATGAAGTTGTGGTTGTGGGCTATGGCACTCAAAAGAAAATCAATTTAACTGGTTCTGTTTCAAGTATTTCTGCTAAAGAAATTGCAGATAGACCTATTACACAATCTTCTCAAGCATTAGCAGGTCTCATGACGGGTGTTTCGGTATCGCAAGGTTCAGGACAGCCTGGTAATAACGGTGCAAGTATTACGATTCGTGGTATAGGTTCTTATGGTGCTGGTGGTGGTGCGTTGATTCTCGTTGATGGATTAGCAACTTCTATTAATGATGTTGACCCGAATAACATCAAAAGTATTTCGGTATTGAAAGATGCAGCTTCAGCGGCGATGTATGGTAGCCGAGCTGCCAATGGCGTAATCCTCATCGAAACCAAAAGAGGCGAATCTGGCAAAATGAAAATTAGCTATAATAGCTATGCTGGATGGCAAAATGCTACTCAACTACCTGATTTTGTGGAATCTGCTGAATATGCCAAGCTAAGAAATGAAGCAAATATCAACGCAGGCGCAGGTATTTCTTATACAGATGCTGACATTGAGAAATTCAGAAACGGCTCAGACCCTGATAATTATCCCAACGTACCTCACCTTAAAAACCTTTTAACTTCTGGTGATGGTTTTCAGAGTAACCATAACCTAAGTTTTATGGGAGGAAATGATAAAACAAAGTATCTATTTTCTATTGGGTATTTGCAACAAAATGGTATCGTGGCTAAAAATGGCTATTCGAAATATAATATACTTTTGAATACGGACACTAAAATTAAGGATAACCTTACGCTAAAAGTGAACTTGACAGGATATACTTCAGAAAACCATTCTCCACGTCAATATGATGGCGGTATGAACAGCATGATCAACTTTGCGGTAAGACAAGGCCCTATTTTTGCAGGTAAAAAATCTGATGGAACTTATGGTTACCAAGACAATTACAGCCCAGAAGCATGGATGGCAAGTGAGTCTTTTTACAAAGGAACAAACAAATACTTTTTGGGAAGTAGTGAAATAGCTTGGGAGGTCATCAAAGGATTAACCTTGAGTGGTAAAGTTGGATATAATTTCTGGAGTTACTACAACAAAGATTATGCTTCAGATTTTGTGTTTAATGCAAACAAGACGGTTGGCCCTAACAATTTAACAGTATCGTCTGGACAAGGCCAGCAATTAACCATGCAGTCGTTAGCTACCTACACTAAACAAATAGACCAGCACTCGTTTACGATACTCGGTGGTGTTTCTCAAGAGCAATATGATGATTGGGGAATGTCAGCTTTTCGTAAAGATTTTCCGACTAATACCCTTTTCGAAATCAATGGTGGTTCTGCCACAGGTATGAGTAACTCAGGTTCTGCGTCGGCATGGTCAATGCGTTCATTTTTCAGTAGAGTCAATTACTCTTACAACGGTAGATATTTGTTTGAAGCCAATATGCGTTCGGATGCTACCTCTCGCTTCCCTGCAAAAGGTAGATGGGGTTATTTCCCTTCATTCTCAGCAGGATGGATTCTTTCAGAAGAAGATTTCTTGAAAAATATTTCTTGGGTAAACAGCCTAAAATTAAGAGCAAGCTGGGGGAAATTGGGTAACCAAAATGTTGGTACATACCCTTATCAGAATATTGTTTCATTGGGACAAAACTATTCTCTAGGTGGTGTTTTAGTGTCTGGTGCAGCCACTACAAGACTTAGCAACGCTGATGTTACTTGGGAAACTACTACGACGACCGATATTGGTTTAGATGCAAGCTTGTGGAAAGGAAAGTTAGATTTTACTTTGGGTGTTTTCAAAAAACAAACTTCTGGTGTGCTTTATAGCGTAGCAAGCTCTGCTACTTTGGGTCTTAGTACTTCTCCTGTAAACATTGGAGGCGTAGAAAATACGGGCTTTGAAGCAAGCTTAAACTATCATGCAAACATTGGAAAGGTTAAAATCGGAGTTTCTCCAAACTTTACAGTGGTCAACAACAAGGTAACTGAACTCGCCAATGGACTTCAACAAAATATCGGGGCTAATTTATTTGTAGGACAGTCATTAGGCGTTACGTATGGTTATGTTGCAGATGGTTTGTTTAAAGATGCCGATGATGTTGCTAAGTACCCTCAACAACCTTATTCTGCACAACCTGGCTTGATAAGATATAAAGATATTAGTGGTCCTAATGGAGTGCCAGATGGTAAAGTAGATGCCACTTATGATAGAACATTTATCGGAAATACTGTTCCTAAATACAATTTTGGTTTAACACTTACTGCAAACTACAAAGGATTCGATTTCTTAATGTTAGTGCAAGGACTTGCAGGATGGCAAAAACAAATGAATAACTATCAAGCATTTGCCTTCTTCAACGGAGGACAAATCCAAAGATGGCAAGTAGAAAACCGTTGGACAACTGAGAACCCAAATCCAAATGCACTTTATCCAAAATTAACAAGTCTTAACGAAGGAAGTGGGATTGTTCAAACATCAACATTCTGGAATAGAGATGCCAGTTTTGCAAGATTAAAAAGCTTACAAGTTGGCTATACATTTAGTAATAAGTTGATGGAGAAAATGAAGATTGACAGGCTTAGAGTATACTTTAGTGGACAAAATCTCCTTTCAATCAATTCATATTATCAAGGATGGGACCCAGAAATGGCACAAAATAATGGATTTTATCCCCTTACAAGTGTTTATACTTTTGGTGTAAATGTATCATTCTAAATTATAAGGACATATTTTACTAAACGATTGAGAGACATGAAATTCAAAAATATATATTCAAAACTACCATCTTTCAAAATAGGCTTACTATTTGCGTTATACTTCTCTTTGGTAGCTTGTAAAAGTGATTATTTTGACAAACAACCACTCGACTCTATTTCAGATGGTACTTTCTGGAAAACAGAAAAAGACGCAAATCTTGCCTTGATTGGATGTTATAATATCGGAGCAGGCTGGTCTGGCGAGGATTTCTGGAATGCTAGAGCGGTATTTTATCTTGATTTGATGGCAGGACTAGGTTCAGAGAAAGAGTTAATCCCTGACCGTGTTACCGACGGTTCGTTAAACTCTTCTTACTGGGTGACCAATAGCTATTGGAGCAATACTTACAATAAAATTGCCAAATGCAATAACTTCCTAGACCATATTGATGCTATTCAGATGGATCAAACGAAGAAGAATATCTTAAAATCTGAAATTCGTACTCTAAGGGCTTATTGTTTGTTCAACCTTGCTCTATACTTTGGGGATGTGCCTTTGCCTAAAAAGCTATTAACCTTAGATGAGGCAAACTCTATTACGAGAACGCCTAAGGCAGAGGTTTGGACTTTTGTAGAAAACGAACTAAAAGAGAGTGCTACCTTATTACCTACCACTCGCCCAAGTAGTGAAATGGGACGTATTACAGCAGGAGCAGCTTTGGCTATTTTAGGTAGAGTACAAATGGCAGAGAAAAAATGGAGTGATGCCGCTGCAACCTACAAGAAAATCATAGATAGTGGTGCTTATTCAATCGAGCAAGGAGGTTTTAAAAAGTTATTTATTCAAACAGGAGAAAATAGCAATGAAATCATTCTTGCCTCACAATATCATGAGGATACTTACGGTCACGTGTTTTTGCAATATCTTTATCCAGAAACTTATGGAGGATGGCACCAGTTTTCGCCTTACAACGAGTTGGTGCAGTCGTATGAGTGTATAGATGGAAAAACGGTAGAAGAATCTCCATTATATAACTCAAATAACCCTTACAATAATCGTGATCCAAGACTAGATCAAACAATCATGATTTCTGATCGTGCGGTATTTAAAGGAGTAAAATACATCTCAAGACCTGAAAGTAATTCATCGGATAGAATGAATCGATACAATTGGAGTGGCTACTGTGTCAATAAGTTCATGGATTCAACCTTTGCTGGAAACCTCATGAATTATGGTGGAAACTTCACTTTGATTCGCTATGCTGAAGTACTTCTAAGCTATCTTGAGGCAAAAGTAGAAGCTGGAGATGCTATCAATCAGGCCTTATTGGATGAAACTATCAATAAAGTAAGAGGTAGAGCTTCGGTTAATATGCCTCCTGTGAAAGTAACAGATGCTGCTTCGTTGAGAACAATCTTTAGAAGAGAACGCAAAGTAGAGTTAGCTTTTGAAGGAATACATTATTATGATATTCTGAGATGGGGCACTGCCGCAACCGAACTGAACAGACAGTTTACAGGTATGAAACTCACCAATTCGCCAGCTACTTACAAAGATTTCCCTGTGGATAATCAAGGTTTCTTACTTTATCAAAAAAGAGCTTTTGTCGCAGGAAGAAATGAATTGTGGCCAATTCCTCAGTCGGAAAGAGATATTAATAAAAACCTTACACAGAATCCTGGCTATTAATATCATTCATTAAAATCATATCCCTGAAATGCCTTAGCGAATGAGAACCTGTTTTTCATTCGCTAAGTTTTTTTAATTAAAATGCTCAATAGAGCTAATCACATGAGAAAAGTATTTGCATTGTTTATTCCCTTCTTACTTCCTGTTTGTATGTATGCTCAGGAAAAGAATCCGTTACCAACAATTCCCAAGGCAAGACCTGTTGATAGTGAAACCGTGGGAGATTGGAAAACTTTTCCAGAAATGAAATTGAATCTTCCCATCGCAAAAGGACCTTTTGAACCAACTTGGGAATCTATTGAAAAAAACTATCCCGGCACTCCGCAGTGGCTTCGTGATGCCAAGTTTGGTATTTGGGTTCATTTTGGGCCACAATCAGCAGGCGAAAGTGGTGACTGGTATGCCCGTAATTTGTATAAATCAGAGAAAAAAGCTTATACCAATCATTTAAAAAAGTACGGACATCCATCAGAAGTTGGCTATAAAGAAGTATTGCGTGACTGGAATCCTGTTAAACTTAATCCAGCAAAACTTACCAAGATATATAGAGATGCAGGCGCAAAATATCTCATGATTCAAGGCGTGCATCATGATAATTATGATTTATGGAAGTCAAAATATCAGCCTTGGAATTCTGTCAATATCGGGCCTAAACGTGATTTGATTGGAGAATGGGCAAAAGCTTGTAGAACCGATGGAATGCGATTTGGTGTAACTTTTCACCATGAATATACATGGTGGTGGTGGCAAACAGCCTTTGGAAGCGATAAAGAAGGAGACAGAAAGGGAATTCCTTACGACGGACACCTGACGCTTGCTGATGGCAAAGGAAAATGGTGGGAAGGCTATGACCCTCGAATGCTTTATGGTATCGACCTCAGAGAATATAAAGGAGTAGAACAAAATGCACATACCGATTGGTCGCCATCCCCAGCAGGTATTTTTTCAAACCATCTTGACTATGCCAAATGGTACACCACTAATTGGGCTTTGAGAATGATGGACGTTGTAGAACACTATGACCCTGATTTTATTTATACTGATGGTACTGTGCAAGGTCCATTTACTGGAAATGGCACAGGAACAGGGATAAAAGCCGATGCCATGCAACACGTAATTGCTGATTTTTACAACCGTACTCTTCAAAGAAGGGGTAACGTAAATACTTTCAGTATTGTAAAATTCCGTGATAATACCAATGGCACAGTGAATACGGAAGAATTTGGCGTTCCTGAGAAAATCAATACCGCTCAACCTTGGATTGCTGAAGCACCTGTCGGAGACTGGTTTTATGCACCCGGTTTTACTTATGATTCAGGAATGATGATTAGATATGTTATCGAAGCTATCGCACGTGATGGTAATGCGGCTCTTTGTATTTCTATTTTACCCGATGGTTCTTTGGACGAAGGTAGTTTAAAAATGTTAAAAGAAGTAGGTATCTGGATGCGTAGAAATGGAGCGGCGGTTTATGGTAGCAAGGCTTGGAATATTCCTGGTGAAGGAGAAATTATCAATAATAAGTTGAAAATGTTGCCAGGGGGGGCTTAACGAAAAGGCACGCTGAGTTTAAATTCAATGAAACAGATTTTAGATTTACAGTTGGAAAAGACAATTCACTCTATGCTTTTTGTATGACAGTACCCGCTCCGAATACAACTATTAAAATAAAATCTTTAGGTGCAAATGCTGGTCATTATGCTCAAAGTATCAAGAAGGTTTCTTTACTTGGTTACAAGGGAAAACTCCATTGGAAACAAGAAGCTGACGGTTTAACAATTACTTGCCCATCAAAGATGCCTTATGCAACATCCGTAGTTTTTAAGGTAGAATAACGTCGAGTATAACAAAAACACAAACTACTAATTCATAAACATGAGTCATCCCTAATTTTTAGGATTGGGGTTATTCTCTAAGTTTTTATCAAAAAAGCGGTCGAAAAATATGTTTTCGACCGCTTTTTTGATGCTACTATGCTAGATATGAATGGCTTAAGACGCAATCATTGCATCTCTACTGATGGAAAACAAATTTTTACATAATCACTCATTCACTAAATCGCTAAATTCGGGATGACTCTTGTTTCATTGAGTTATTTATCACTAAAAAAATCCTAGATTCGTTTTTATACTTTCTGCATAACTCCTACCTGAGGTAAGATTTGAATTTTTAGCATCATTCAGCGTAATGATGTATTTACTGTTAAAATATTTTTGGGCTTCTTTGATATAATCTTTGTTAAGAATTATCCCTCTGTGAATGCGTAAAAAATTATCTGGCAATTTGTTTTCTAAGCTTACTATCGTTTCTGTACTCAAAAACGTTCCCATTGCTGAATGGATGCTTGTATAGTTACTATCAGCTTCAAAATAAGATACGTCATCGAGTTTTATAAAAATGATTTTATCGTTTTTTTTGACTGTAATAGAAGTCATTCTTTTTTGTTCTTTTCGATGTGTAATCTCTTGTAAAACTTTGAGAAGCTCGTCGGAAGAACTTTTAATATGAAAGTTTTTTAATTTCTGAACGGTTTTTTCAATACGTTCTAATTTGACAGGTTTGACCAAATAATCGATACTATTGGTTTCAAAAGCCTCTAAAGAATATTGGTCGTAAGCCGTACAGAAGATAACCATTGGTATAGTTTTTAAGCGTGCCAGTAATTCAAAACCAGTACAGCAAGGCATTTCAATGTCTAAAAATATAATATCGGGATTTAATGCTTCTATTTTTTGCTGTGCCTCCGTTCCGTTTTGTGCTACATCTATCACATCAAAAGTTTCGGGAAATTCTTTAAGTAAGTTAAGTAAACCTAGCCTGGCTGGTGCTTCGTCGTCAATAATGATGGTAGAATAGCGTTTGTTCATATTAAATAGCTTCTGGAATTGTAATAGTAATCATTTTTAGTGGTGTATTTGTCCAATTTAATGTGGCATTATCGCCATAGGTTAATCTCAACAAATCAAAAACCGTTTGTAAGCCATGACCACTTAATAAACCTTCAGGAAAATCAGGACCATTATCACGTACTGAAATCTTCATCTCATTTTGTTCTTTCACAATTTGTAATTCAATTTTACCTATACCTTCGTTTCTTGAAATCCCATGTTTCACGGCATTTTCCACTAGTGGTTGAATTAAAAATAAGGGAATTTTATGGTTTTCTAAATCATTATCAACCATTATTGTAAATTGTAACCGCTCACCAAAACGAATTTTCTCGATGTCTAAATAGGTTTTTACCATTTCCACTTCATCATGAACGGTACTCGTTTTTTTACCGTTTCGATTAATAGAGTATTTAAACAAATCAGATAAAGAATGTGCCATTTTTTGAGTTTTCTGAGCATCTACAGGTGCTAAACTAGCAATGGAGTTTAAAGAATTATACAAGAAATGAGGATTGATTTGAGATTGTAACGATTTTAATTCGGCTTTCGCTTTTAGTTCTCTCAAATTGGCAAGCTTTGTTTCATTTTCTATGATTAAGTTTCTTTCCTTAAAGATAAAATACGCTACTAATGCTCGGAGTGATGCAATTGCCATTAAGAGTAAAAATACTTGCGATAAAGCTAAATAATCTTGTTGATAATTGAGTGTATTTTTCAAGATAAAAAAGAAAACTAACAAACATCCAAAAGGCAAAAATCCCGTTGATAGAAATATTAATCCAGTTTTTGCTATTATGTTCTTTACTGTTTTTTGAATTTTCAACTCAATAAAACGAAACAAATAGAGAAAGGGAAATGCTATTGCTAGCAACAAAGTGGTCGGTAAAAATGGCTCACTTCTATAAATCCGTGAATCATCTGGCATGGTTAAAAAATCATAAAAAGAAATACAGAATACAATTATTATATCAGCCAATAGCAAGGCTACTATGGACACAATACCGAACTGAAGCCAATCTTTCTTTGTTTTAACGCTTATTGATTGATAAATTTTGTGAGTGACAAACAGACTTAATAATACCAATAGTAGCGTAGGTAAAAATATAACAGCTATGGGGTTTCTTACCCACCATAAAGAACGGTCTCTGCTTGCGATTTTAGCATCATCAATCTTTTTTAATACGCTGTCTTTAAATTGATTATCTGCTTTTGCCAGTCTTTCTTCGAAGCCTTTTCTATAAATTTCTTTTATGATTGCCTTGTCTTCTTCATTCAAAGGAATATTTTCATTGGACGATTCAACAAGTGAGTTAAAAATACTGTTTCTTTTCTCTATTGATGGAAAATTAGTAAAACAACTTCCAACCAACAATTTTGCGATTCGTGATTCTAAAGACTGCCTAATTTCTACATCCGTTTTGTTGGTCTTGTCGACGTAGAGTTCCACACTACTATAACCCTTATTAGTTTTGCTGGATAAGCAACTATTTAGCCCCTTGTGTTTATCTGAAAAATCAATGATAAAATTAGGTTTCTCTGACTTTGAAAAGGTAATTGATATTGTCTCGGTTAAAGCATCTAACTTATTTAGAATAGTTGAGATTGTTACCGAGTCTTCTTTAGAATAATTCCCCACTAATTTTACTTTTAAATCAGTGTACCATTTATCTCGAATTAATGGACTGTCTTGGAAAGAGTTCATTTCGACAATCTCTTCCCAAGGTTTTGCAGGAAGTTTTTCTAAATCTTGAGAAAAGCAAGGCATTCCCCAAATAAGAAAGACTAATAAGTACTGTAATTTTTTCATGATAGTAAATTTAGATATTTATATCACAAAACAACCACAATAGATATTCGGTAAAAATAGGTTTCTGGTGAACTGCAAAATAGGGCTGTAAACTGCATAACTCTTCCCAGAGGTAAGATTTGAATTTTTAGCATCATTCAGCGTAATATTGAATTTACTATTAATTTTTTTGGCTTCTTTTGCGTAGTCTTTGTTAAGAATTATTCCTCTGTGAATGCTTGTATACTTTGTCTTCTGCCTATCGCCTAAACACATAACTCAAATCTAATTCTGCATGATTACTTAAGTGATCGTGCAGAATTAGATTTAATCAATTGGAGATGTAAGATATTGATAATTAAAATTTTACATTCACAATTCACAACTCGTAATTCAGCACTAATACTTAAGTTTTAGTGCAAAGTTATATTTAAGTTTTTTATCATAGGCACAAGGCAACAGACACAAGGCAAAGAGTGTTGAAATGTTTTTTATTACCCACCGCCGAAAGCCGTTACCTGAAAGCCCAAAGCATAATCTTAAATTTTATTTTGCCCACTAACTTAATTATGCCCTAAGAAATAGCCTTTAATTTTTTTCCAAAAAAGTGCCGTACAATGCACTTTTTTGTATATTTTTGTTTAAAATAAAATAATTACCTAAAAAAGAGCCGTACAATGCACTTTCAACTATTAATTAAAGCAATTAAAGAAAGAAGAGAAATGCTACAAGTCACTCAGGAGACATTGGCAGAGCTCTCTGGAGTCGGACTGCGGACACTTAAGCAGTTTGAAAGTGGCAAGGGAAATCCAACTGCCGAAACTCTCCAAAAATTGGGCAATGCCTTGGGTTTAGAATTGTGTTTCAAAATAAAAGAACTGTAGTAAGGTATGAGACAAGCACAGGTTTTTTATAAAAATCAGCTAGCGGGTATTTTAACTCAAGAGGATAAAGGCAACTTTACTTTTTGCTATTTGGATGTGTGGTTTACAGATAATAGCAAACCTTCTGTGAGTTTGACTTTACCCAAAACGGCACAATGTCATGCCTCGGAGGTTTTGTTTCCTTTTTTTACAATATGCTTCCAGAAGGTGTAAATAAACAGGCGGTTTGCCAACGAATGCGGATAGACCCAGATGATTATTTTGGTTTGCTGTTGATTACAGCACGACACGATAGCATTGGGGCGGTAACCGTGCAAGCACTACAATAGGTGAATTTCAAATTTTATCTTTTCAATTTTATGCAACTCGACAGATGCCCAGGAACACTGGCTATAGGACATGACACATATAGTAAAACCTGTTTGAATCGGATGTTTGAGGGTCGGAAAGTTTCGCCGATTCTTCCTTATATTTCGCCCGTGGGGAATCTTGAAACGGATGAGCTTTTTCAAAAAAACCATACCAGAATATCAGTATCGGGGGTGCAGGAGAAATTTTCGGTGCTATTAGAAAAAAATCGTTTGCGACTAGTAAATGAAGGAGAACGAGGAGCTTATATCTTAAAACCTACTCCATCGACAGGCAAAAATACGGCACTAATGCCTGCCAACGAACACTTGACCATGCAAATGGCTCGACAAGTATTTGAAATAGAAACAGCAGAAAATGCCTTAATTTTTTTCCAAAATGAACAACCTGCTTATTTGACCAAAAGGTTTGATTTGAAAAAAGATGGGAGCAAATGGGCGAAAGAGGACTTTGCTTCCTTGGCAGGAAGAACCCCACAAACCCACGGAGCCCACTATAAATACCAAGGCAATTATCTGGAGCTGTTCCACATTCTAAAAAAGTATGTGCCAGCTTACAGCATCGAAGCGCCCAAACTCTGGAAACTCCTCTTGTTTAATTATTTGTTTTCGAATGGAGACGCGCATTATAAAAACTTCTCCCTGATTGAAACTGAACTAGGAGATTTTAGACTTAGCCCTGCTTATGATTTACTGAATAGCCGTCTGCATATCAACGATGGCGACTTTGCGCTGGAAGAAGGACTTTTACCCAAAACTATCGCAAAAGGAAAAATCCATGAGCAGTTTTTTACTCTAGCACAAGAAGCTCTAATTCCAGAAAAGACGGTAGAAAGGATTTTTACTTTTATGCTCAATCAGTCTGAAAAGGTTTTATCATTGATTGAAACTTCTTTTTTACCTGAAAAAACTAAAAAAAGCTATTGGCAAGCTTACCAAACCCGATTGAATAAGTTGAAAAGGTAATAGCTATCGCGTACAAGCATGAGTCATCCCGAATTGAGTGATTATATAAAAAATTGTATCCCATTAATAGAGACGTAATAATTGCGTCTTAAGCCAAATCACATCTAGCATAGTTTTTATCCCAATTCTACAATTCGGGATGACTTATATTTCTTGAGTAGTTTATATTATTTTTTCCAGTCAATCACCTTAAAATAAGCAGGTTTTGGCTTAAAATTTTCATCAAAAAGCAAAGGATAATCTTTTCGTCCTTTCACAGGAAAATTATCAAGCCAAGAACGATTATCTGCAACATTCCAAAAGGTAACACCTGTAATGACAGACTTGTATTTCCTGAAAATTTCAAACATTTTGCCATAATGTTCGGCTTGTTTTTGCAAAATCGCATCGGTAAGCACCAACTTATCTTTAGCTGTTTTTTCACGACTTTCATGCTCTTTTTGAAAAACAGAGACATCCATTTCTGTGATTTGAACCTTTAATCCCAAAGAAGAAAATTTCTTGATAGACTCCTCCAATCCTTGATATGAAGGCTCATAAATAGACCAGTGACCTTGCAAGCCAACGCCGTGAATAGGCACACCTTGAGCTAGTAGTTTTTTAGTAATTGATAGATTTTTTCTCTTTTCTGAGGGTTTTCGGTATTATAATCATTGTAGAAAAGCTGTGCCGTAGGGTCGGCAGTGTGTGCATACTCAAAAGCTTTGGCAATGTATTCTTCTCCAATGATTTCTAAAAATGGGCTCGGACGTAGCATTTCTGTACCTGCATCTGGCACAGCTTCGTTGACTACATCATAAGCATAAATTTGTCCACGATAACGAGACATAATCATACCAATATGAACTTTCAACCGCTCCAATAAAAGGGCTTTACTAACCTTCACTCCGTCTTTCATAAAAAACCATGCAGGCGTTTGATTATGCCAGCAAAGCGTATGTCCTCGCATTTTCATACCATGAATCTTAGCATATCCCAGCATTTCGTCTACGGGAGCCCAATTATATTCATTTTCTGAGGGATGAATAGGTCCCATTTTCATGGCATTTTCGGGCGTAATGCTATTAAATTCTTGGACAATCAATTTACTTTCAGCCTCGTTAGTGATGACTCTTTGATTTACTGCCACACCAATAGGAAAGTAGGATTGATAATAATCTTTGAGCCCTTGTGTTTGGGCAAAACTGAAGGTATGAGCACCCACGATGAGTGCCGTAATACAAGTTTTTGTAAGTATGTTGAAATTGTTCAAGGCTATTTAGGTTTGTAATTGGAGATATAATATTTCTGAGAATAATGCAAAAAGAAGATTTTTCTACGAATAGAAAAACATATACTTCGGCATTAAGGTAGCACTATGTAATCACGATTTTTAAAGATTTTTCAGGATTTTTTTCCACTAACTATCGCAAACGTTTCCGAAATCAGTATTCTTGTAACGCATACCGATAAAAATAGTTTTCTAGCAAAATCAATAGTCTTAAGTGATACCTATCATACGTGAAAGCACTTTCTTTAAAAAATACTAAAGTAAAATATTAGTAATCATAAAATTACACTCAAAACTCATCACTCACAATTCATCACTCATACTTAATACACCACATTTCCTTCAAACACTAAAGATGTAACAGGAGATACTCGCGCCACGGCTTCGGCCGAACAACTGGCATCGACAAAAGCGATGTTGGCCTTATCGCCTATCTTTGGCCATTGTTGTTGACCTTGGTCATTAAGTGGAAGGATATTTCCAGTAGCCAATTTGAGACTTCTTGAAAGCAAAAATTCGGTGTTGTAGCCGTACAATTGTGCCATCAGATTGGCTTTTTGTAAAACACTACCTGTGCCATAAGTATTCCAATGATCTACGATGCTGTCATTTCCAGTGACTACATTAACTTGGTATTTATAAAGTGTTGGAATAGGCATTATCAACGATCCAATGGGAATAGTTGAGGCAATACCGATTTGAGAAGCCCCCAATTTTTCAGCCACTTCCTCCTGTTTGTTTTTTTCTAATTTTCCCAAAACAAAACAATGACTCACAAAAGTCTTGCCTTTGAGCACAGGATTTTCGTTGACTTTTTGGATTAAATATTCAACAGTTTTAAGCCCCGATTCGCCTGATTCGTGTAAATGAATGTCGATTCCTTTGTTGTTGTCAAGCGCTAGCTGAACGGTAAAATCAATGGTTTTTTCGATAGCTCCATCGATGGTATATGGGTCAACACCACCAATAAAATCAATATTCATTTGAGCGGCATCTTTCAAAAAAGGCACCGAGTCAGTATAAAATACCCCATGTTGCGGAAAAGCAACGAGCTCAGCACCAAAGGTTTTTTTCTTATTTTCAAGGGCTTTTTGTAAGTTCTTCAAAGATTGAAGTTTTGAGGTAGGTTCGATATTGACATGGCTTCGGGCAAAATTGGTTCCTTTTGACTGTAACAGCTCAATGAGTTTTTCGGCCTTTTGAGTAGAAGTTTTGAGGAGTTCGGGCAACATCTTTTGTTCTAAGGCAATCATTCCTTTTACGCCATTGGTTCTTTTTCGAGTAGCCTGCCATTTATCTCCATAAAAAGTTTTATCTAAATGAATGTGCATATCTCGAAATGAAGGTAACATCAAATGTCCTTTGGCATCAATCGCCTTTGCTTGAGGCTGATTGGGCGCTATTTTACTGATTTTTCCATTTTCAATTTCAACTAAAAACAAATCCGTTTTGGTCGCAATCACCTCTCCTTCTTCGTATTCAAATCCAGTTTCGAGACGAACATTTTTATAAGTCAATTTGCCCCCCAATACCTGAAATGTACTGTCGGACGACATCATATTCTGTGCCAGTCCTTTCGTCATAGAAAGTCCTGTAAGCGCTAAAGTGGAGTTTTTAAGAAAATCTTTTCGAGAAAAAGTATTCCATTTTTTCATATTTCTAGTTTGGTTTGAAGTAAGGTTGGGAAATGTTTTTTTATCCGAACAAAGATAAAGCTATTTGGGCTCTTTACTTTTTTTACGTCATAAAAACTGGGTGCTATTCGAAAAGAATCATTTTCCGAAAAGCACCCAGTTTTTAAAGTATTTTTAGATATGAATTATTTAAAACTTTTCTTTACAAGTAATCGTGCAGAATAAGATTTATGTTATGTGCTTAGGAACTAGGCAAAGAGTTTTAACATGCTTTTTTCCAAAGCCCACCGCCGAAAGCCGTTACCTGAAAGCCCAAAGAACAATCTTAAATTTTCTTTTACCCACTAACTTAAGTGACTCATACCGTTTAAACAGCACCTACTTGAGCTTCATTTTCACAGGATCCCACTGGATGATTTTTTTAGAGAAATAACTTTCGTTACATGCCAAGGCTGGCGCTGCCGCTCTAAAGCCGAAAGTAGCATCTTCGACTACCTGTTTACCTGTACGAATGGCATCAAAGAAGTTGGTAAAATGGTCGAGGTGGTCGCTGTAGCCTGCTGGTACTTTGAAAACAATATCGTCTTTCGTTTTTCTTTTACGCTGTTCTGGCGTCCATTTGGCATCATAATCGGCCTGCATTTCGGTTTGCATACTTTTGGAAAAAGTAAATAATGAATCATAACCACCAAAACCTGGCGCTTCGGGCATAATGCTATGTTTGATGGTGATATTATTACCCATTACTTCAATAACTCCCTCAGAACCAATGAGTCTGATGATTTCCTGTCCACCTGTTCCGCTGATAAAGTTTACTTGTAAAGTCAACTGGAAAGCATCGTGCTCGGCACAATCTGGATATTGCATCACGCCCGACATTACGTCTGGCATATTACGACCGTCTTTCCAATAGCTAAATTGTCCTGTACTAAAAATTGTTTCAGGACCTTTTGAGTTGGTAATCAAATGCGTACCACTCAATAAGTGAATAAATAAGTCGCCTGCAACGCCTGTTCCTACTTCTTTGAAGGCTCGCCACCAGAAAAATTTTTTAGCGTCAAATGCCATTTTTTCGGTTACTTCTATAAACTTGTCCCAGTTGGTAGTCATAGCATCTGCATCTTTGGGAATCGTGTATTCCCAAGAGCCAATTGAGCTTTGGCGGTCGTAAACGGCATTTACCATGTTGAGCTTTCCGATTTCACCAGCCGCTAACAATTCTTTGGCTTTGGCATAGCCAAGGCTACTCACGCGCTGGCTACCAACCTGCAAAACCTTTCCTGATTTTTTGCTTGCTTCAATCACTGGATGACCTTCGCTGATTTTGTAGACCATCGGTTTTTCGCAATAGACGTGCTTACCTTTGGCGAGGGCATCGAGGGTAATACGAGCATGCCAACAGTCTGTTGTGCAAATCAAGACGGCATCAATATCGGGTCTATCTAATAGCTCTTTGTAGTTTCGGGTGGTAAAAAGGTCTTTGCCAAATTGCTCTTTGGCATTCTCGATTCTACCTGTATATAAGTCACATATACCAGCTAATTCAACACCAGGTACTTTGAGTGCAGTGCTCAAATCAAAATGCCCTTGTACGCCGTAGCCAATTACACCTATCCGGATTTTGTCATTGGCAGTAATCTTTTTGTTGTACTGCAAAATACGTTCTTCGGCCTTGCCTTGATTAGCCAGTGAAGCAAATGGCGAAGTAGCAGAAATGAGGGTTGTTGCACCAATTTGTTGCAAAAATCTTCTTCTCGAAGCAGCATCATTGTTATTTTTCATAGAATAGGAATATGTTTGGGGTTATTTTGTTATTGCGATAATGAGAAATTTGTTCTTGACACTAAGCATGTTGTTTATGCCTTATTGGATATAACTCAAATAAGGCATAAACAACTCTTCAGAATATAGTATCGGTTAATGATAAGATAAAAATAGCGGATTTATGCGGCTTTGTGGAAGGGTCTGTCTGGTCATGAGGATTCACAACCAATTAAGTTCATGATTATCGTTGCCGACTGAAGCAAAGCCTATATTGAGTCGATTATCCTGATGGTTCGTATTGCCAATATAGAAATCAACGCTACTTATTTGAAAGAAGAATCGTCTATGTCTGTCAAGTTGGAAACGGGCGTTATTTCAATTTTTCCGATGTTTCAAAAAGAACATCCTATCACTTTCCGACTTTTGGAAATATATGCCAGTAAAGAAGCGTATCAAAGTCATTTGAAAACGCCTCATTTTTTACATTACAAAAAGGCAACTTTACACATGGTAAAATCTCTTAAATTGGTAGAAATGAGCACGCTTGACCCTAAATGTATGCCTTTGATTTTTTCGAAAATGAAATAAAAAAGGCACAAAGCTAGTGTTTTCCTTGTGCCTTCCAAAACCTATTTAAAATTGCATTTAAAGCTCTCTTTTCTTCAAGGCTTTCACGGCATAATCGGCTGCACGAGCTGTTAAAGCCATGTAAGTAATAGAAGGATTGACGCATGATGACGAAGTCATTGCAGCACCATCAGTCACGAAAACATTTTTTACAGCATGAACTTGGTTGAAGGCATTCAAAACAGATGTTTTGGCATCACGTCCCATGCGTGCTGTTCCCATTTCGTGAATACCCAAGCCTAAATGTACTTCTGGGCGGTTGTAGCCAGTAATATTCTTGAAGCCCGCAGCGTCCATCATTTCCATAGCCGAATTCATAATATCTTTTCGCATCATGATTTCGTTTTCGCCGAAGGCGGCATCAAAAACAATCATTGGTACGCCCCATTTATCTTTACGGGTTGGGTCGAGATACATACGATTTTCGGGATTAGGCAATACTTCGCCAAAACCACCAAAACCAATTGTCCATTGCCCAGGCTTGGTCAGACTTTGTTTGAAGTCACCGCCAAATCCATCTGCATTTACTCCCCTACTCCAACCTTCACGACTTGCTCCGCCCTGATAACCAAAGCCTCTGAGATAAGATTGCTTGTCATTGCCCCAGTTACGGAAACGAGGGATATAAAGTGCATTAGGTCGCTGACCATACACATAGTCGTCCAAGAAACCTTCCACCGTAGCCGTAGCGCCTACGCCCAAATGGTGATCCATGATATTACGTCCCACTTGATCGCTATCATTTCCTAAACCGTTCTGAAAACGGTTAGATTTTGAATTGAGCATCAAAGCGGCGGTGTTCATGGCTCCAGCGTTTAAGAAGATAATTTTAGCAAAATACTCTTCTACTTGATTTGTTTTTTGATTGATTACACGTACACCAGTAGCTCGTTGTTTTTGCTCATCATAAAGAATCTCGGCTACAATGGTATCGTGTAACATACTCAAACGCTTGGTCAGATTGGCGGCTGGAATGGCCCCTGAAAGCGAGCTGTAATAGGCGCCATAAGGACATCCACGCACACATTTGTTGCGATATTGACATGAAGCTCTGCCTAGTTTGGTATGCCACTCTTGGGGTTGTGAGAGATTGGCCACACGTCCGACCGTTACAGGACGATTAAATTTTTCAAGCATCATTTTCTTGAAATGTACTTCGGGTGCAAACAGTGGCATAGCTGGCAAAAAATGACCATCGGGCAATACATCAAGCCCTTCTTTTTGTCCGCTCACTCCTACAAATTTTTCTACGTAAGTATACCAAGGAGCCAAATCATCATAACGGATTGGCCAGTCGATACCGATGCCTTCTTTGGCATTAGCCTCAAAATCTTCTTTATTGAAACGATACGACTGGCGCCCCCAGTGCATCGATTTGCCGCCTGTATGGTATGCACGAATCCAGTCGAAAGGGCGTTTTTCAATATATGGATTGTCTTTATCATTCGTAAAAAACGAACCTGATTCATCATTAGCCAAATTGCCAAAGCGCTTATTTGCCCAAAGTTCCTCAGCCGAATGCGCCGTAACCTTGCCCCTATGCTCTACTTCCCAAGGCTGTTTCATGGCAGTATCATAATCTTGCGGATGTTTTATTTCACGACCACGCTCAATCATCAATACATTTAATCCTTTTTCGGTTAATTCCTTTGCGGCAAAACCGCCCGTCATACCCGAGCCAACAACGATTGCATCAAAGGTGTTATTTTTAGTAGCTTTTATATTCAAATACATTATTTTCAGCGATTTAACAGTTAAAAATACTTTAGCAGAAGAATAGAATTGAACTCAATATTGTTAACTAGCACCCTATTTTAGGTTATGACAATTCACAATTTATAACTCACAATTCTATTATTCTCGCCTAGTAAGCATATGATTTTTGATTGGGTTTCAGCTTGATATTCTCTACTTTCCCCGGTATTTGCACATACTCAAAAGAAGCTTTGATTCCTTCTTCAGAAGTAAAATACCCCAAAAGTGTCAGCTCTTTTATGAGTCGCCAAAATGGTAATCCTTTCGCTACTTTTTTAATATCCTCATGGTCGTCGTTATCGCCCATTTTGGTTTGTTTCATTTGACGGGCTTTCATTTCTGCCTTGGTTTCTTGCTCCAAGTACTTGAGGATACCTTTACGCTCATTATCGTTGAGCTCCAAAAAATTTACTTGTTCCATCTTTACCAAACCTTCCATAAAACTCAGTTGCTCGGGTTGTAAATAGCAATCCTTCATCATCATTTCGATGAAGGCAGGAACACCCACATCCTTTGCACCAGGCGAAACGTCGTTGGGAGCTGTAGTTTTGGGAAGGATCAATTCAGCAATTTCAGCTACGATATTGCGCTGTATTTGAGTCAAGCTAAAAGCAACTCCATTAGGATGAGATTGAATAGGTTTTTCCCAATGATTCATCGCCATGAGTGTAGGAGCCGAAAACGCACCGCCCAGCATCATGGCTACATTTTTTATAACATCTCTTCTATTCATTGTTCTGTTAAAAGGTTGGATAGATTAGTAATAATAATTGGTCTTTATAATCAATTCAGTCAGTTATTTGGCTCTGGTGAGCTAATCAAAATTAAGTTATTAAAAAAGGGAAAGTTATACAAATTCTACTTACAGTTAAATTTTTTAGATATACAGATATAAAAAAGAGTAACGAAATATATAAATTTCGTTACTCTTAAGTTAGTGGGCAAAATAAAATTTAAGGTTTGAGCTTTAGGCTTTCAGATATCGGCTTTCGGCGGTAGGCTTTGGGAAAAAGCAAAGCATTTCTTTGTTTTTTAAAACATGTTAAAACTCTGTGCCTAGTACCTGTTGCCTACTGCCTAGGCATATAACTTAAATTCTATTGTGCACGATTTATTTAATGATTGTAAAGGTGAATAAATTCACCCGCTAATTGGAATCGTTGGTCAAAAATTAGGGATTACATTTCCGAAATTAGAAATCCCCAATCTGCAATAGTTGGAAATTCTTCGTAAACTACTAACTCACCATTCTGCATTCACCTATCCTTGTGGGATTGAGTTAATAAATGCTTCAAATGTTTCTTTCAATTTTTGCACACTACCTTTATCTACTTTCTTCGATTTACAAGCCTTTAAAAGCTGTTTGTTAAGCTTTTCATATTGCAACTCCAAGTTTGACTTCTGTGGGCTTTCTACGCCTTTGGTTTGCTCCGTTGTGACAATTTGGTTGTATACCGCAATTACATCGTCTACGCTTGAAATTGGACTAAGTACTTCACTGGCTTTACCTAGTTTTTGAATCTTTGATTTTTCAACTCTTGCTTTTCCATTCAACACTTCCTTGCGAAAAACGGGGTCGAGGCGTTCTAAACCTTTGGCAAATTCAGCATCACGACGAATCGTTTTTTCATCTACATTGAAGTACTCTCCTAGCTCTTGAGCAGTGGTTTTTTTAGGGTTTTCTCCCAGATGGACATTTTGCCCATTAGGCAAATTTTCGTTTTGGACAATGCCTCCTTTGAGGTTATCGGCTAGTTCTTTTTTCTCTGAATTATAGCGTAATCCCCTCAAATATGACGCTTGTTGTGGAGTAATATTACGACGACTCAACTGGAAGTCAATCATAAAATCTCGTACTTCTTTCAGCGACTCAAAATTGTCAATTTGAATATTAAAAGAAATACCCAGCTCAGTACACAACTTATAGCGGTTGTGTCCGTCAATCAGTACATATATTTCGTCATCCGACGAATCTGTTTGTCCTACCACGTGCTTGGTGGTACGCCAAATTTTTAAAGGGTCTTTACAACCATGTTTTATCAAATTGTCTTTCAGGGCTAAATATTCTGCCTCCAACAAAGGAGGAATCAGGTCGCGTAGCTCGTCGAGGACAACAATATTTTTCTTAATAGTTTCTGTCGTACTAAAACTATTGATGGTATTGGGTTTTAGCGTTTGAAGAAGCGCCTGACTATTTTCAGCCATTTTTTCTGCTAAAGATTTCTTTGCCATAGGTTAAGAGAATTTATGCGTTACGACTGTACAATGATTGTAAAAACTCGTCCGCGAGACTTTGATAGGAGGTTGCGGCCTCCGAACTTTTGTTAAAAGCACTAATGGTAAGATGCTCAACCATGGCTTTTTGAAAATCAATCAAATGTTTTATTTCCGAGTCAAATACTCTCAGTCCCGAAAATTGCTGTCTCATGAGTTCTTTGTACTCGCGGTGAATGCTGTTGTTTTTTACCATCGTAAATACAATGCCGTCTAATTCTAGCGAAGGATTTAGCAACGCTCTTACTTCTGAGATTCTTTCCAACAATACCACAAGTCCTTTGTAGGCAAGCTGCTCGGGTAGGGTCGTGATCAAACAGCTATTCGAGGCTTGCATGGCTGTAATGGTCAAAATATTGAGCGAAGGAGGACAATCTATCAAAATGAAGTCATAATCTTTCGAAACTTTATTGATTGCCACTCTCAAACGTAATTCGCCACCGATCTTGTTGGAGAGTTCTTTTTCGGCAGTACTCAGCTCAATATCGCTCGGCGAAATATCAAGATTTGGGATTACGTTTTGAATAGCTAGTGGCACTTCCAAATTGAGCAAGGAATGATATACCTGTGTTTCGCCCACATTTACGTTTAGAACCTCGCTTAGACTGCCTTGAGGGTCAATGTCTATCAAGAGTACTTTAAAGCCCTTATTCGCCAAAGCTTCGCCCAAATAAGCCGTAGTTGTGGTCTTTCCTACACCACCTTTGTGATTGATAATTGAAATTACGCGTGCTTTTTCAAAAACCTCAGGATTAAAACCGTATTGTGTCACAACAGGATAAAGGTCAGCCAAGTGCTTTTCATTCAAATTACGCGAGCCATTAAGAACCGCAGAAAGGGTATTCTTGGGTAAAGAGGCTTCTCTCTCAAGGGTAGCAATCGATAAAGCTGAACGTCTTTTCAAAAACTTAAGTAATGTTTCTTGTGTAAGCATCGGTTTGAAGTTTTGTACGATGCTAAATTACTTGTCATGTTTAACTTTTCAAACATATTGAATATATTTGTTTGAAAAAATAAACATAAATATTATTTCTGCTATCTATTCATGTGGCTACAGGTTATTCTAGGAACATTATTCTGCATTTTCAAGCCAAATGACTAACTTCTCATTAGGTCTTATCTTTTCGGAGCCGTTTTTTGATGAAAACCATTAAGGGGGGGCCGCGCAACTGGGGGATAAAGGAAAGTTTCTTTTCTAGTATATTTTTTTTGTTTTTTATTGTTTTTGAAAAATTAAAATAGAAACAACAAACACTATTGTTGTTGTTTTTTAAAATAAACAACAATATTTAAATACTTTCAGGCTCTATAACTATTTGAAAATCATTTTGTTAAATAGGTCATCTATCACAAATAATTCGGCAACTATCACAAATAATTCGGAAAAGTTATCCACATCTATCACAAATAATTCGGAAACCTATCACAAATAATTCGGAACTATCACAAATAATTCGGAGCATAAAATCACTTTATCTATCGCAAATAATTCGGAAAATAGGATAATTAACTATCACAAATAATTCGGAACTATCGCAAATAATTCGGAATAAAAAAATTGGCTAATACTAGATTTTTATTGCACTTATTGAAGGTCTTTTTGAGCATAGTTTTAGCATAACTATCACAAATAATTCGGAAAACTGTTTTGTGCTAATAATTATTTTGAGAACGTCGTTTTTGGGTGTTTTGGAGGCCTTTTGTAGGCATGAAATTTTTACAACTATCACAAAAAGTTCGGAGTTTTTGATTGAAAGTAATTTTTGACTTAAAAAATAAACAGTATCTATCAGTTGTAAAATTAGATATGATAGATATATTTGTACTGCTGTATATTTCTAGGATATTAGATATGCCACCTAAAAAGAAAGAATTACCCATCATCGATTCAGATATTAAGCTCATTCGAAAAGCTAATGAGCTTGTAGAAGCTAGATATAAGTTTGATATCTGGGAGACAAGAGTATTTGCATTTATGCTTACTCTGATTAAGCACGAGGATACAGACTTTAGAGAATATCAAATCAATGCAGGAGATATTGTTCGAGAATTTGGGTTGCATGATTCTGGGCAAGTATATGATAGCATCAAATCGGCAGGTGAAAAGCTGTTAGACAAAAAAGTGGGTATTATCCGAACTTTGGATGATGGTCGCAAAGAACAATTTACTACACACCTAGTAGCGTCTACAGCTACCCCTGAAGAACGCGGGCGAGGAGATTACATCAAGCTGAGTTTTCACCCAGCACTTAGACCCTTTTTATTGGAGTTGAAGGAAAGATATTTGGTATATGATATCAGAAATATTCTGAGCTTGTCGAGTATTTACTCGGTTCGATTGTTTGAGTTATTGAAGCAGTATCAAAAAATTGGGAAACGAAAGTTTAGGGTAGATGAACTCAAAACGCTTCTTTCGATCGAACCCAATGAATACCAACTTTATGGTCACTTCAAAGGTTTGATTAAACGAGCAGAAAAAGACTTACTGAAGCATACAGACATTTATTTTACTTTTGAGGAAGATATCCTGAAAAAGAAAGTAGTGGCCATTACCTTCAATATTTTTGATAATCCAAATAACCAGCGAGAAAAAGTAGGTGAAAAAGTAAAGTCCAAAGAAGTAAAGGCGCTAGATGCCAGTACCGAAGAGCTTGAACGCATTTATGCAACGGTGAGTAATTATGTTACTAAAGCCAAAGTCAAAAAATGGCTGAAAGATTTACCGATTGAGCAAATCGAGAAGGGGATTGCGTATACCATCAATTACATAAAGGCTGGTAATACCGTTAATAACATCGGAGGAATGCTCAATACGATGGTGAGCACTCCTAATCTTTACGATAAGTACGAGGTAACAAAAACGAAGGTTAAAAAGGAAGCTAAGAAAGTTCAAGTAAATACGGCCTTGATTGAAGAGAAAAAAGCCGAGCTTCAACATATTTGGCAAGAATATAAAATTAAGGAGGCCGAATTAGTGCAAAAATTATTAAGTCAAAATCCGACCTTACGAGATGATTTGGTACAACGAATTCAGGCAAATAATTTTTATGACCCTCAAAAAAGCCTAGATGAAAACTTACAAAGAGACATCATTCAAGGTTTAAAAGTTTCTATTCTTTCCACAATGTCCAAAGAATATAATACTTTGACCCAATATTTCAATACTAAGGTAAAAAAGACGAGAGAAGAACTCCTTGCCTTAGGATACAAAGAATAAATATTAGCAGCATAGGCAAAGCTCAACGAGCTCTGCCTATGGCTCTTTCAGAATAAAATCCCTTATTTGTCTGGGCTATATGATTCTTCTGTTGATGTTTGACTATGATTCTCTGAAAACCATAAAAACTGCTTATTTGAGATATCGGCTGTTGGGTTTCGGAAGTGTAAGCTTCTATTTCTTTTGACAAACAGAGGTATTTTACATTATTTTCGACATCAGAAATCCCCAATCTGAAATCGTTAGAATTCCTCTTTGAGGGTTTTGCTGAATCTATCCTTCATAAATCGGTAAGGAAAATTGAAAAATCGCTCCCTGACCAAACTCTGATTTTACTTGTATTTGCCCTTGCTGTGCTTCGATAAATTGTTTGGCAATTGCCAAGCCCAAACCTGTACCTTTGGGACTATTAGGCGCTTGGAAGTATTTATCAAAAATCCGATCTAGGTATTTGGCTTCTATTCCTTTCCCAAAATCTTGCACTCCAAAAACTACCTGATTTTGTTCTTGAACAACAGAAATCAAAATTTTACTTTGTACTTCGCTGTAACGAATGGCATTAGTCAAGAGGTTGACTAAAACCCAAGCGGTTTTTTCGGCATCCGCCCATACCTGCGGCAGGGCAGGCGCAAGGTCAATTTGGAATTCGATAGATTTTTGTTGTGCCTGAAAACCAACGGCCATACTAGCATAATCAATAATTTGAATAGGCGAAACGGCCTCGAAAGCCAAATTGATTTTACCACTTTCGACCTGTGTTAAATCCAATAACTCGCCAGTGATACCCAATAAGCGTTGACTTTCGTCTTTGATATTCTGTAATAGTCCTTGTTGCTCTGGATTCAGCTCTCCGATTTTGGGGTTTTCGAGCAAAGACAAACTCATTTTGATAGAGGAAATAGGGGTTTTGAGTTCGTGAGAAATCGTAGCAATAAAGTTTGTTTTGGCAGCATCTAGCTCATGATATTTGGTAATATTTTGGAGAATAATCACTTTTCCTAAGAGCTTTTCTTCATTTTCTACTAAAATCCATTCTTTCGAGAAATAAGATTCTTTTCCACCAGTATATATTTTAATTTCTTGATTATCAGTAGAATGATTTAATAGACTTCTCATCAAATCGCTTTGAAGTGCTACATCTAAGGCTGATTTTCCCACTAATTCCTCTTGGTTGATATGTAGTAAATCCAAAGCAACGGAGTTGACAAATAGAATATGCTGATGGTCGTCTAGCCCAATAACCGCATCGTTGAGCTTATTGATAATAGCCTCGATTCTTTTCTTTTCGGAAAGAATTTGAGCCAAACTCGAATGCTCATATTCATCAAGTTTTTGTGCCATTAAGTTAAATGCAGTAGCCAATTCGCCAAACTCATCATTCGAGCTAAAATGCAACCTTTGTTCATAGTTTTTAGCAGTAATGGCTCTAATCCCCTCGGTGAGTTGCTTGATAGGACTGGCCAGATAGGCAGGAAAATTTATGACGAAAGTAAAGGAGATTAGTAAACAAGTAATGGTGATGATTTTCAAGTAGTTAAGTGCCTCTTGAGAAATCATTTGTGCTGCTTCATTTTTTCTAAAAATAGCATTTTGGTTAATGGTTGCTATCTCAAAAAGATGGGCTTTTATACTTGGTAGAAATTGCGTATTATTCTGAGCTTTATATAAATTCCAAACTTTTCTTAATTCGATGGTTTCTTCTTTTTCGCCTTTTTCGGTCAGGTTTTTTTCTTGTTGTTGAAGATTTTTTTCAAATGTGATCATCGCCAAACTATCTGTCTGTGTATCCAGATCAAGACTTTCTTGCATTTTTTGGACATAACTAATTGATTCATAGTTATCTGTAAGGATATTGGCAGATTCTTCTTTGAGCTGATTGAGATAATACATGCCCATGCCACCAAGCAAGACGATTACCCCGAATAAAAACAAAAGCCCTAGCTGTAATTTGGTTTTGATAGTCATGACAGTAATATTAAATCAATCGGACTCGAAGATAATTTTTTTAGTAATTGGGTAAAGAAGTAGGCAGATTTTATACCTCTAAAACCTTCAATAATTGGTTTGCCTAAGCATATCGTTGAGATTTGTTGCTGCTCTGCAAAACTCATTATCGTATATCCAACATCGTTATGTTTTATTTTGACCACTTCCGCTCCCAATTCCGTGGCCAGTTTGAGGTTGTTAATTAAGTGTCTTTGTACTGATAAATCGATTTTATCACCTGCTTCACTTTCGGCTTGTACATACAAAACAAACCATTTGGCATCATAATAAGAAGCTAGTCGGGCAGTTTTTCGAATAATCATTTTGGAACGGGGGGCATTGGAACTTACGCAAGCCAAAAACCGTTGCGGACTCAGTTTTACGGCGCTTACTTCATGAATCACCTTTCGTTCTACCTGATGTGCTACCTCTTTGAGTGCTAGTTCTCGCAATTGAAGAATATGAGCAGACTGAAAGAAATTTTTGAGTGCTGTTTCAATTTTGGCAGGCTCATATATTTTTCCCTGTTTGAGTCGGTCGATTAATTCGTCGGCAGTAAGGTCAATATTTACTACCTCGTTGGCTTGTTGTAAAATCGCATCAGGAATTCTTTCGGTGACTTCAACCTCGGTTATTTGTTTAATTTCTTGGTTTAAACTTTCGATATGCTGAATGTTTACTGCCGAAATCACATTGATTCCTGCGTCTAGTAATTGCACCACATCTTGCCAGCGCTTTTCGTTTTTCGAACCTTCTATATTGCTATGAGCGAGTTCGTCGACAATCACAACTTCTGGATGAATACGCAAAACGCCTTCCAAATCCATTTCTTCCAACAATTTGCCCTTGTAAAATAGCTGCCGCCTCGGAATGATTGGCAAACCATCGAGCAAGGCATGGGTTTCGACACGAAGGTGCGTTTCGACGAAAGCAATTTTGACATCTACCCCATTTTTCAAAAGACTATGCGCCTCTTGAAGCATGCGGTAAGTTTTGCCTACGCCTGCACACATTCCTATGTAAATTTTGAGTTTTCCTCTTTTCGACGCCCTAATCAGTTCCAAGAAATAGGCGGCAGTATTTGAGTCGGACATAAAGGTTGTATTTATAGGGAACAGTATTAAAGGCACGAAGGCACAAAGTGAAGAAAATCTATTAGATACTTTGCCACTTTGTGCCTGTTCCCTTTGTCCCTGATAAAATTAAAACTGCACCGCAATTGAGCTGGTGATAGCTAAATTGTCATTTTTAGGTTGGGATTTTTCGGTGAAAATGGCTGAATTTGCATGATAATTTTTTGCTTCAATTCTAAAAACAGCATTTTCGGCTACTTGATAATCCCAGTTGAGCGAATAACCTGTTACTTGAAAGCCTTCAGGGGTATTTGTTGAAATAATGACTCCATTTTTGTCTTGATAATATTCGTATCGAGCTGCTAGACGCATTTTTGGAGCTAATTGATAACGGACAATCGCCACAGGGGAATACCAATTATTGTAACCATCTGTATTGGCTTTTTGCTGAGAACCGTAATCAAAACCTGCGATGAATCCCCATTTTTCATGTTGATAAATAGCATACAGGTTTGAGAAATAACGTTTTTGATTGATATTATTTATTCCTTCATTGCCATAATAAGTGCTCCAATTAAGTGTTAAATTTTCGTTGGGCTTATGAGTAATTTGTGTTCCCAAGCTAACAGTTTGATTTCCATCAAGTCGTTTGATGCGTTGCCATCCATTGAGTGCCAATACGCTAGCTGTCCATTGTTGATTGGGACTGGTATAGCTCAGTTTAGCGCCAGATTCGTAATAAGGGGAGTTTTCTGCTAAAATACTTCTGGTGAGCGTCCAACAGTCTTTTGAGACAGCACTTTCGAAACCAATATGCGACGGAAGAATCCCTGCATCGAGCCAAATGTCGTGTTTTTGACTTAATTTTATTCCAACATTTGCTTCAAAAATATGCTGTAATAAAGGACTTTCGGCAGCCATATTATATTGGGCATAAGTACCTGCCATGATGGCTAAATTGGCACGTGTACGAGTGGATGAATAGGCTCCTTTGATGTACGCTAGGTTGATATTGAATTCATTATGACGATTATGATTGTACAAAAAACTAGGACGTAGATGATCGTCGGGTTGGTTGAAATCATAGGCATAATACGCATCTACATATCCAGACCAAGTGATAGTAGAGTTGTTTGTTTGAGCCAATCCTTTACTCAATAACAATAGCACTGAGGCACAAATCAATAATAATTTTTTCATGGTTTTGTTTCAAATTGCCTGAGACATTGAGGCTCAGGCATAGTTGTTTTAAAAGGAACTTACACTAGTTCAAGACTTAGTCTTGGACTTATTTATTGAAACAGTTTTCAAACTGTTTCGGACTTAAAATTTCTTATTCACAATTTACAACTCACAATTCTACAATAGCACTTACAATCTATCCAAAGCCAGATTAAGCTCAAGGACATTCACAAAAGGAGTACCCGCAGGAGATTTTTCGAGGCTATTCATCACTACTTTTTGAATAATTTCGGTAGAATGATTTCTGGCTTTCGCTACTCTAGCAACTTGAACTAATGCACTTTGTAAAGAAATATGTGGGTCAAGTCCGCTGCCTGATGCCGTTAATAATTCCGCTGGAATTTCGTTGGCTTTGACACTTGGATTATGTACTAAAAAAGTATCTCGTCGAGCCTGAACGGTTTGAATATAATCAGGGTTTGAAGGACCTTTGTTTGAACCACCCGACACACCCGCATCATAGTTTACTGCTGAAGGACGACCCCAAAAATATTTTGCTTGGGTGTAAGTTTGTCCTATTTGTCTAACACCAACGATTTTGTCGCGTACTTTAACAAAATCCACATCGCCTTTATTGGGTGTAAATTGAGCGATTCCCAAAACTGCCAAGGGATATATAACTACCAACAA
Organism: Flectobacillus sp. BAB-3569; assembly: GCF_002270355.1. Taxonomy (GTDB): domain Bacteria; phylum Bacteroidota; class Bacteroidia; order Cytophagales; family Spirosomataceae; genus Flectobacillus; species Flectobacillus roseus. The sequence continues at coordinate 148,580 of NZ_NJFZ01000016.1, forward strand.
AATAAAGCAAGCAAGGCTTAATTTGATGGCTGTGAAAAGTTGATTTTTCATGGTAATAATTTTTTAAATTGAGTAGGCAAAAGATGAAATCTACAAAATCTTGCCTACTCCAATGACTAATATGATATTCAAACTTCACTTGAAGGGCTGAAATTGAAGTTTAGAGTTTGTTAAACAGCTAAGGGAGAATGAAGAATTATGGATTAAAAAAAATACATTCACAACTCACAATTCTTCATTCATATTTAAAACCAAACTGATACCAGCATGTCGAGTAATTTGATACCGATAAAAGGTACAATTATGCCGCCAAAGCCATAGACCAATAAGTTACGTTGTAACAAAGCCGAAGCGCCAATTGGTCGATATTTGACGCCACGCAAGGCCAATGGAATCAAAATTGGAATAATGAGGGCGTTGAAAATTACTGCCGACAAAATAGCACTTTCAGGCGAATGCAAACGCATGATATTCAAAGATTGCAAAGCGGGAATACTTGCTACAAACAAAGCTGGTACAATCGCAAAATATTTGGCTACGTCATTGGCAATCGAGAAAGTCGTAAGCGTACCGCGCGTCATCAATAATTGTTTACCAATTTCTACGATTTCGATTAATTTGGTTGGATCATTGTCCAAATCCACCATATTACTCGCCTCTTTGGCTGCGGCAGTACCCGAGTTCATCGCTACGCCTACATCGGCTTGGGCTAGGGCAGGGGCATCGTTGGTACCATCACCCATCATGGCTACAAGTTTACCACTGGCTTGCTCGGCTTTGATATAGTTCATTTTATCTTCAGGTTTGGCTTCTGCGATAAAATCATCAACGCCAGCTTTTTGAGCAATATATTTGGCTGTCAATGGGTTATCTCCTGTCACCATAACAGTTTTTACACCCATTCTTCTCAAACGTTCAAAACGTTCTTGGATACCTGTTTTGATAATATCTTGTAATTCGATAATACCTAAAACTTGCTGATTTTGAGCCACTACCAAAGGTGTACCACCATTACTGGCAATGCTTTTGGTTCGTTCCACTACCTCATCAGGAAAAGAATTTCCAGCTTTTTCAACCCAATTTTTGATAGAATCCATAGCACCTTTTCTGATACTTATATTCCCTAAATCCACACCAGAAGCACGAGTTTCGGCGGTAAAAGGAATGGCTTTGGCTTCCATCGGCAATTTAGGAATCGTATAGCCAATTTGACTAGCCAATTCTATGACCGATTTACCTTCTGGAGTTTCATCTACCAATGAGCTCAGTACGACCGCCTCAACAAAATCTTCGGTTTTTTGATTAGGAGCAGGGTAAAAATGCGTAGCCTTACGGTTACCAATAGTAATAGTACCTGTTTTGTCCAATAATAAAACATCTATATCTCCCGCAGTTTCAACAGCTTTCCCCGACTTGGTAATCACATTGGCACGCAAAGCTCTGTCCATGCCTGCTATACCAATGGCTGATAGAAGTCCGCCAATCGTAGTCGGAATCAAACATACAAAAAGAGAGATATAAGCCGCAATCGTAATCGGCGTATTGGCGTAGTCAGCAAATGGCTTCAGACTCACACATACGATGATAAAAATTAAGGTAAAACCAGCTAACAAGATAGTCAAGGCGATTTCGTTGGGTGATTTCTGGCGAGAAGCACCTTCAACCAAAGCAATCATTTTATCCAAAAAGCTCTCACCAGGTTGTGTTCTTACTCGTACTTTGATTTTATCAGAAAGTACTTTTGTCCCACCTGTCACCGAAGATTTATCACCACCTGCTTCACGAATCACAGGCGCAGACTCACCCGTAATGGCTGATTCGTCTATAGTAGCCAAGCCTTCAATAATCTCACCATCGCTTGGGATGATATCGCCTGCTTCGCAAATAAAAATATCTCCTTTGGTCAAACTTGAAGAGCTTACCGATTGTATTTGGTCGTTTTTGAGCAATTTGGCTGGCGTTTCCTCACGAGTTTTACGCAAAGATTCTGCTTGTGCTTTGCCACGTGCTTCGGCGATAGCCTCGGCAAAATTGGCAAATAATAAGGTCAGAAAAAGCACAAAAAATACAATAGCATTATAGACAAACGAACCTTGGTCGGGCTGAGAAATACTATAAATACTTACCAAAAACATCACCACCGTACCGATTTCAACCGTAAACATGACGGGGTTGTGGTACATTTGTTTGGGACTGAGTTTTGAAAATGCTGCTGATAAAGCTTCTTTTACCATTTTTTGGGTAAAAAGCGCATTGGATGTCGTTTTCATATTATTGATTGAGTGTTGGGATAAAAATTTATCTGAACTCAAGTTTTATTTCAAAGAAAAATGTTCTGCTAATGGACCGAGCGTTAGGGCAGGGAAGAAGGCAAGAGCTACTAGGATTAAAATCACAGCAAACATCAGGATACCAAATGTCAGTGTGTCGAGCTGTAAAGTTCCTGCACCAGAGGGAATATGCTTTTTCTTCGCCAAAATTCCTGCAATAGCCACTGGACCAATAATAGGGATATATCTACTCAAAATCAGGACAATACCTGTCGAGATATTCCAAAATGGTGTATTGTCGCCTAATCCTTCAAAGCCTGAGCCGTTGTTCGCCGCAGATGAGGTATATTCATAAAGCATTTCTGAAAAACCATGAAATCCTGGGTTATTGAGCCAACCAATATCAGGTTTTTGATGTGCTACGTAAGATGCTATAGCGGTCCCTAGCAAAATCAAGAAAGGGTGTAAAAGTGCGATGAGTGTGGCAATTTTCATTTCTCGTGCTTCAATCTTTTTCCCAAACAATTCAGGCGTACGACCTACCATCAAACCAGCAATAAATACGGAAATGATGATGAATACATAAAAGTTAAGAAAACCTACACCTACGCCTCCATAAAGTGCATTGATCATCATGCCAAGTAGCGCACTCATGCCCGTCAATGGCATCAAACTATCGTGCATCGCATTGACCGAACCGTTAGAGGTAACCGTTGTAATAATAGCCCAGTAAGTAGAAAAAGTTGTTCCAAAACGAGTTTCTTTTCCTTCCATGTTACCTAAAGTTTGAGCTACTCCCAAGTGGTCAATAGCAGGATTTCCTTGCCATTCGAAATATAGCGCTGGAGCTATAAGTGCCAAAAAACCTACGGTCATTACTCCAAAAATTACCAAAGCCAATTTTTTACGATTGAGGTAAAATCCTAAGGCAAAGACCATTGCAATGGGAATCAAGATAATGCTAATACTTTCAATGGCATTACTCCAATAGGTAGGATTTTCGAGCGGGTGACTTGAGTTTGCACCAAAGAACCCACCGCCGTTAGTACCTAATTGCTTGATAGCGACCATTGCCGCTGCTGGTCCACGAGCCACTTGTACGGTATTGCCCTCCAATGTATGGATACTGGCTTTGCCCTCAATGTTCATCGGAACGCCTTCGAAAAGAAGCAAACTTGCTACGATCAAAGCTAACGGTAACAAAATACGTGTGTTCGATTGAATGAAATAGGTGTAGAAGTTACCTAGTTTTTGGCTTGTTTGTTCACGCATTGCTTTGAACACCACAGCACAAGCAGCCATACCAGTTGCGGCTGTCACAAATTGTAAAAACATCAAGCAGGTGATTTGTCCTAGATATGACATTCCTGTTTCGCCTGAATAATGTTGTAAGTTACAGTTTACCAAAAACGATACTGCTGTATTAAATGCCAAATCGGGCGACATAGAAGGATTATGATCGGGATTCCACGGAAGCCATCCTTGGTTCATCAAAATAAACATAGCAAACAAAAACCAAATCAGGTTGATGCTTAAAAGTGCTTTTAAACTTTCTTGCCATGTCATTTCGAGCTTGGGATTGATTCCGCCAATTTTATAAAAAAGTCTTTCTATGCCTCCAAATATTTTGTCGCTCCAATGCGGAGCACCTGTATAAATGGCAGAAATGTATTTTCCTAAAGGCCATGCCAGTAAAATCGTCAGTACAAAGGTGGCAATGATGCCTAATAAATCAGTTTCCATGTTGGGTAATAGGGATTTTCAAAATTGAGCGTTTTCCTACAATTGCGATAGTTGATTGTTAGGCTAAAATTTTTCAGGTTTTAATAAAACATAAAACAAATAGCCAAAAACGGCGATGGATAAAACCAGCAATAGCGTCATCATGATGAATAGGGTTTTGTGTATTAAATTTTTTCAAAAAAATCTATCGTCCAATCGAATAGATAGAAGGCCAGAAGACCTAAAAGCACGAGAATGATGGTAAGTAGCATTTTTTTAGGGTTTTTAATTGTTCTTTGCTACTAGGTGTGCCAAAGTCTATTCCAATTCTGCAATTTTTATAATAAATTTCTTGTAATAATCTGATTTACAGTTGGTTATTTTTATGATTTTTGTTTTGTGGACTTTTTGGATAAATAAAAACCCTTCCAAAATGAAAGGGTTTTTTCCAAAATGGAAATGATTGTGAATCCAGAAGAGGGTATGTATCATGCTGCATTAGCGGTGTATGATGGACTGACAAGCCCAACCATTTCTGAAATCAGAAATTCCAAATATGCATGAGTGCGCTCTGTTTTTGGGTAAAAAAGTATGCTTGAAGTCAATAGAAGTACTCCGAACCTATGATTTTCTCGATCAGCGGATTATTTTCCTAGCATTACCCGATATGATATATCCAAAATCAACTAAAGGATGATTTGAAAAAAATGAATGGATTCCCAGAAAAAGAGTTGCCTGTTATGGATGATTCAGGACAATACAGTATTACGATTTCGAGATTAAATGTAATTTTATCTAAAAAAGTATTTGGGTATTACGATATTATTTTGGCCTTTGTTAGTAATAAGGTTCATCAATATCAAACTATTTCTGTCATTTCATGAATAACAAACTATTGACATACGTGTTGACTAACAAGCTTTTAGTAATCTTATTCTTGGCTTTGTGTTGTATCACTTCTGCTTGTTTTCTGAAAAATGGAAGCAGTGCATCGGCTGATGCCATCGCAGGGGAGATAGATTATAATTACCATATTCGCCCCATTCTTTCCGATCGCTGTTTTCAATGCCATGGACCCGATGCCAACAAAAGAGAGGCTGATTTACGTTTAGATACCGAAGAAGCCGCCTACGCTGGTCTGAAAGATAACCCCAAATTTCATGCTATCGTGCCAGGAAAGCCCCATGAGTCGGCGGTATGGTTGCGTATTGTCACAAAAGATACTGCTGATATCATGCCTCCATTAAACTCAAATCTTAAATTGACAGAGCAAGAAATTACCTTAATTGAGAAATGGATTAAGCAAGGAGCCAAGTATAAACCTCATTGGGCATTTACAGTACCTCAAAAACCTCAGTTACCCAAAGTCAATGATACGAATTGGCCTCAAAGCCCGATTGATTATTTTACCTTGACAAAAATGGAAGAAAATGGGCTAAAACCTAACGAAGAAGCCGATAAAGAAAGACTCCTAAAAAGACTTTGTTTAGATATTACAGGACTTCCTCCCTCACTCGAATTACAAGAACGTTTTTTGAACGACCCTTCACCTAATGCTTATGAGAAAATAGTAAATGAGCTACTTACTTCGCCACACTATGGCGAAAAAATGGCGATTGCCTGGCTAGATGTCGCTCGCTATGCCGACTCGCATGGCTATCAGGACGATGGTTTAAGAACTATGTGGCCATGGCGTGATTGGGTTATTCATGCTTTTAACAATAATTACAGTTACAGCAAATTTTTAACATGGCAATTGGCTGGGGATGTTATTGTCAAAAATCAAAAGGGCAATCTACAAAATCCACGTATGAAAGAGGCCGTATTGGCAACAGGGTTCAACCGTAATCATAAAATTACACAAGAAGGTGGCGTAATAGATGAAGAATACCGTGTCGAATATGTGACGGATCGTACCAATACCTTTGGTAAAACCTTTTTGGCATTAACTTATGAATGCGCCAAATGTCATGACCATAAATATGATCCTATCAAACAAAAAGACTATTATAGCGCTTTTGCCTTTTTTAACCAAGTGCCAGAAAAAGGTTTATTTGGTACCATTGATGCCTCTTTTGCTGACCCCCCAAACCTTAAATTGACGAGTAAGGATGTAAAACGTATTTTGAATTTTATCAATAAAAGAGATACAGCCGATGTTTCTGTAATGGTCATGCAAGATGCGGATACCCTGCGAAAAACGCATGTATTGAATCGTGGAAATTATGACCAGCCTTCTGAGCTTGTTGAGGCACAAATGCCCAAATTTTTACTTTCTTTTGATCCTAAAAAATATCCTAAAAACCGTCTTGGTTTAGCTCAATGGCTTACAGATGAGAAAAATCCCCTTACCGCAAGAGTCTTTGTCAATCGAATGTGGCAGGAGTTTTTTGGTCGTGGAATTGTGAAAACTGTGGGCGATTTTGGCATGCAGGGGGAGTTGCCTTCTCATCCTCAATTGCTCGATTGGCTAGCGGTAGATTTTCGTACCAATCACTGGAATATCAAGCGCTTGGTAAAGCAGATTGTTATGTCGGCAACTTACAAGCAATCTGCTGTTATCACCAAAGAACATTTGGCCAAAGATCCTGAAAATATTTTGCTGGCTCGTGCGCCTAGAATGCGCCTTTCAGCCGAGTTGGTTCGTGATTTTGTGCTCACAACAAGTGGTTTGCTGAGTCCAATGATTGGAGGTCCAAGTGTAAAACCTTATCAGCCCAAAGGACTGTGGGAAGTAGCCACATCGGGACGGGGAAGTCTCAAAAGTTATATCCAAGACCACGGAGATAGTCTTTACCGAAGAGGCATGTATGTATTTATCAAACGTACCGTTCCACCACCTTCTATGCTGATTTTTGATGCTTCAAATCGAGATCAATGTGAAGTAAAACGCTCCAGAACCAACACGCCACTACAAGCATTAGTGATGCTGAATGACCCTGTCATTTTGGAATCGGCTAGAGTATTAGCAGAAAAAATAGCTCTTGAAAACAATACTGATGATGATAAAATCAAAAAGGTTTTTCGTACTGTCCTTTGTCGAAATGGAAAGGAGAAAGAATTAGCGGTATTTGAAAAATATTTTAACAGTGAAAAAGAAGTTTTTAGTCAAAATCCTCAAAAAGCACTGAAACTATTGAGAGTAGGAGAGAAGCCTTCTTTGCTGGCATCGGCAAAAGCGAAATACAAGACCCATTTACGTCCTACGGCCGCTGCTTTGATGCAGTCGGTGCTTATGATGTATAACCTTGAAGAAGCAATTATGAAATAAGCTTTCGGCAGTCGGCGATGGGCACTTGGCAGAAATGTTTCTTCGATTTTCTGGAAACGTTTAGCTGTCAATTTTTTGCCTTGGATTCCTTTGATAAATATCCTTTTTGTACTAGTAGGAAATCGTGCAAAATAAGATTTAAGTTGTGTGTTTAGGCACTAGGCAACAGGCACAAGGCAAAGAGTGTTAATGTGTTTTTTAGTAATTACAGATATGTTTTGCCGAAAGCCCATTGCTGAAAGCCGTAAGCTCAAAATTCAATTTTATCCACTAACTTAATCAACAGAATAAAGCACCCAATCATAGAAGATGAATAAGAATGAATTTATAGAAAATCGTCTAAATATCAACCGCAGACACTTCATGGGAAAAATGGCTGCGGGTATTGGTGGACTTGCGCTAGGCTCGCTGTTAGTACCAGATTTGTTTAGAGGTTCGGCTGATGACGCCGAAAGTTTACCTCTAGGAATTGCACATTTTGCCCCAAAAGCAAAACGTGTGATTTACCTATTTCAAAATGGTGCTCCTTCACAATACGAAAGTTTTGAGTACAAGCCCTTACTCAACAAAATGGCAGGTCAAGAATTACCTGCTTCTATTCGTATGGGGCAACGTTTAACGGGAATGACGGCAAGTCAGGCTAAATTTCCCTTGGTGGGATCTTACTTCAAATTTGCCCAGCACGGTCAATCAGGCATTTGGATGAGCGAGTTGTTTCCCAATATCGCCAATATTGCCGATGATATTTGTATGATTAAAACCATGAATACTGAGGCTATTAATCACGACCCAGCTCTTACCTTTATGCAAACTGGCGCACAACAAGGCAATCGTCCGAGTATGGGTGCATGGGTAAGCTATGGTCTTGGGAGTGAAAATAAAAACTTACCAGCATTTTCGGTTCTATTATCAAGAGGCAAAGGAAACGGACAAGGAGTATATTCAAAACTTTGGTCAAATGGATTTTTAGACTCAACCCATCAAGGTGTGGTATTTAGTAGCGGCGAGGATCCTATCTTGTATCTCAATAACCCTGCTAACTCAGATAGGGCTTCGCATCGTAAAATGTTAGATCATTTGGCCGAACTCAATAATATGGCTTATGATGATTTTGGTGACCCAGAAATTAAAGCCAAAGTACAGCAATACGAAATGGCGTATCGTATGCAAACGGCTGTTCCTGAGCTAACTGACCTCAGTAAAGAACCTGACTATATTGTCAAAATGTATGGTCCAGAATGTCTTGTTCCTGGAACTTTTGCGGCTAACTGTCTTTTAGCTCGTAAACTTTCTGAAGCTGGCGTTCGTTTTGTTCAGCTCTACCATCAGGGTTGGGATCAACACGGTAATCTGGTTGGTGAAATGCCTATGCAAGCCCAAGATACCGATCGTGCCTCAGCTGCCTTGATTACTGACCTCAAACAAAGGGGCTTACTCGACGAAACACTTGTGATTTGGGGTGGCGAATTTGGGCGTACCAATTATGTTCAGGGTACAGCTTCAAAGGATAACTATGGTCGCGATCACCATCCAAGAGCCTATTGCACGTTTATGGCTGGTGGTGGCGTAAAACCAGGCACTGTGTATGGTGAAACGGATGACTTTGGATATAATATTGTCAAAGATCCTGTGCATATCAACGACTTCCATGCGACTATTATGCATTTGATGGGTATCAATCACGAAAAGCTTACTTACAAGCATTTGGGTCGTCGCTATCGACTTACCGATTTAGCAGGTAAAGTATTGCCAGGATTGATGGCTTAGTTTGAGTGCTGAATTAGATCTAAGTAGTCAGGCAATAGGCACAAGGCAAAGAGTGTTAACATGTTTTTAATAACCTCAGCCATGCTTTTTTCCAAAGCCCACGGCCGAAAGCCGTTACCTGAAAGCCCAAAACACAACAAGGTTGTTGAGTATTCCAAAACCCATTTTCTTTCTAAATATTGACTCATTTACATGTCTCGTTTTCAACATATACTTTCATATTTACTTTTTGCACTGCATATTTTATTGCTATTCTTGCTTCTTTTTCAAGAAAAAGTAAATATTCCTATCGGATTTCAAACCATAGGTCGAATGCACCCTATGGTTTTACATTTACCTATTGGACTACTATTAATCACAGGGTTATTTTGGTTTTGTAAGCAAGAGTTTGAAGGAGAAAATTTTCCTAAACTCTTTAGATTTGTGCTAGCTATCACAGCTATTACTGCTAGTGTGGCTGCCTTAATGGGTTTCTTTCTGTCAAAAGAAGAGGGTTATACCGCAAGTCTGCTTACTTGGCACAAATACTCAGGCATAGTGCTAAGTTTCTTATGCTATGGGCTTTGGATAATATATCAACCTGTAGTCAAGACACGTATTTTTACGCCAGTTTTGAGCCTAAGTTTAGTTGTATTGTTAGTCACAGGGCATTATGGAGCTAGTTTGACTCATGGTGAGGACTATTTATTTCCTAACAATAAAGAAGAAACTGAGCTTGTGTTTACCGAAGATACGCCCATTTTCGAAGCGGTCATTCAGCCTATTTTAAAAGAAAAATGCTACCAGTGTCATAATGAACAAAAAACTAAAGGTGGCTTACTGATGACAACTCTAGCTGGCTTAAAAAAAGGAGGCAAAAACGGACCTATTTGGATGAGTGGTAACGCACTTCAAAGCCATTTGATTGAACGTGCCAATTTGCCTCTTGACGACAAAAAGCACATGCCACCCAAGGGCAAAACTCAGCTTACGCCTGAAGAAATTGCGGTACTTAGCGCTTGGATTAATGATGGAACAGACACCAAAAAGACACTTAAACAATTGGCTGTCAATAGTCCTATAAAAGCGTATTGGGAGAAAAATAAGAAACACCAGTCGTCCATGACGGAAGTTGCTTACGATTTTGAGCCAGCAAACGAACAAACGCTCCAGAAGCTCAATACGCCTTTTAGAGTGATTTTTCCATTGGCAAATGGTTCTCCAGCCTTACAAGCTGATTTCTTTGTGCGTCAAGCCTTCAAAAAGGAACAATTAAGCGAGCTAGCCGACATCAAAGAGCAATTAGTGGTGCTAAATGTATCCAATATGCCCATTACAAACGATGATCTCAAAACCATAGGACAATTTGAACATTTAGAAAAACTCGTTTTAAATAATACCGACATTACTGGCGAAAATTTATCCAGTCTTCAAAGCTTAATAAACTTAAAATCTTTGTCTTTATCAGGTACAAAGCAGAGTAAAAACTCCTTAATCCAATTGGCAAAGTTACCAGCTCTCAAGCAAGTGTACGTTTGGAATACTTCGCTTACCGAATTGGAGGTGAATGAAATACAAAAGCAGTTTCCTGCTATTCACTTCGAAAAAGGGTATATTCCTACCGATACAGAAATGCTTAAGCTCACGCCTCCAATCCTTGAGAATGAAGATTTTGTGCTTAGTAAACCTACGCTCATTTCATTCAAACATCCTTTGAAAGGCGTTACGATCCGATATACTGTTAATGGGCAACAACTCGACTCATTGAATTCTCCTGTATACCAAAAGCCCTTTGAACTCAATACTTATACAATACTCAAAGCAAAGGCTGTCAAAGCGCATTGGTACGCCAGCGATGTGGTTGAGTACGTCTTTTTCAAAGGAAAACATCATCCTAAAAGTGTAGAATTAATTAATCAGCCCAATCCTCAATACATGGGTGAAGGAGGAAGTACCCTGATAAATTTGAAAAAGGGTGACCCCAACGACTTTAAAAATAAGGCTTGGTTAGGTTACCGTGAAAAACCTTTTGAAGCGCTTTTTACTTTTGACAAACCAACGCCCATCCAGTCGGTAATGCTCAGTCTTGGACGAAATTTGGGAGGTTTTATATTTCCTCCTACTTCTATCGAAATATGGGCAGGAAATAGTAAAAGCAGTTTGCAATTAATACAAAAAATCAATCCCACTCAGCCTTTGAAAGACAGTCCTGTGCGTATTGAACCAATCGAGATAACTTTAAAAGCGGGTAGTTATTCTTTTATTAAAGTTATCGCTCGACCTGTAACCAAACTTCCTAGTTGGCATAATGGCAAAGGACAACCGGGATGGGTATTTATTGATGAAGTGTTTTTTAACTAATCTTTGAAAACCCTCTCAAAGTTATCCTAGTAATAGCATTGCCTACCATGACAAGCTATCAAAATGCGTTTAAACAACCTATGGCTATAATATTTTGGAAGTATCTTTATAATAACAGATGTGTCTGTAGAGACGTATCTCTGATTAATGGCACAATTTTATATTGACTATTACTTTTACTAAATTTGATTTTATGTCCTTACTTGTTTAGGATTTTCTTGAATCATTATAGCTATCTCTATGAATTATACATTACATCAATTGCAGGTTTTCCTGATGATTAGTAAAACCAAAAGCGTGACAAAAGCCGCCGAGGAATTACATTTGAGTCAGCCCGCCGTTTCTATACAATTAAAAAACTTACAAGACCAATTCGCTATTCCGCTTACAGAAGTGGTTGGTCGTAAGTTGTTTATTACAGATTTTGGAAAAGAAATTGCCATTGCTGCTGAACGAATTCTATCAGAAGTATATGCTATAAATCATAAAACAGCTGCCTTTAAAGGGCAATTGGTGGGTCAACTCAAAATATCTGTTGTTTCTACAGGAAAGTATGTCATTCCATATTTTCTGAATGACTTCATGAGTCAACATGACGGAATTGAACTAAAATTGGATGTTACCAACAAAGTGAAGGTAGTGGAAAGTCTCGAACAAAACGACGTAGATTTTTCTTTGGTATCGGTATTGCCCGACCACCTACAAATTGAAAAGGTTGAACTCATGCCCAACAAACTATTTTTAGTTGGGAATACACGCCAAGCTTTTGAGAAGAAACTTTACGATACCTCTGTTTTGGGAACTTTACCCCTTATTTATCGCGAGCAAGGTTCGGGAACCAGACATGTGATGGAGAAATTTGTGCAGGCCAATATGCTTCCTATTCATAAAAAAATGGAATTGACTTCCAATGAAGCGGTAAAACAAGCGGTTTTGGCAGGTTTGGGATATTCGGTTATGCCTTTGATTGGGCTTAAAAATGAATTATCGATGGGTGATGTTCAAATTATTCCTGTCAAAGGATTTCCTATTCAAAGTATTTGGCACCTAATTTGGATGAAAGGCAAGAACTTTTCGCCTGTAGCAAAAGCTTTCTTAGAATTTATCCATCAAGAAAAAGATCGAATTATTCAGGAAAAATTTGATTGGTGCAATAAGTATTAGTTTTGAATGGTGAATCAGAACTGTACGAAGGATTCTAAAACTGTATATTTCGGATATCGGGTGTTGGATTTCGGAAGTTTAATCTTTTATATTTTGTAAAAAATAAAGGTCTTTTACTTTATTTCCGAAATCAGAAATCCCAAATCTGCAATTATTGAAAATCCTTCGTAAAGCACTAATTCACCATTCAAAATTACATCGATACTATTCCGAAGTAAATAGGTAATCCAATCGTGATATTGATAGGAAAAGTAATAGCCAAGGTCATAGGCAAGTAAAGTCCAGGGTTTGCTTGAGGTACTGAGATTTTCATGGCAGCAGGGACGGCAATATAAGAAGCGCTCGCCGCCAAAACCGCCAAGATGAAACGGTCAATAGTATGTTCGCAAAAAAATCCTGTTACCCATCCCACCAAACATCCATTGACTAGTGGAATAATCGCTGCAAAAATGATGGGAAACCAACCGTAGGAAAAGAAGGACGTCAATTTTTTCCCACTTGATATTCCCATATCTAATAAAAATATCGCCAGAAAGCCTTTAAACAAATCATTAGTAAATGGTTTAATACCTTCTGCTTGTTTGGCATTAGCCAAATAACCAATAATCAAACTTCCCAAAATTAGCAGAACACTTCCATTGGTTAACGAGTGTTTAAATGCCTCTTTTTTCTGAATACCTTGATGAATGTCCTTTCCAAATACCGAAATTAATAGCAATCCTACGATAATGGCTGGTGATTCCATCAGTGCCATAGTGGCAACCATGTACCCATGTATTTGTAAATGATGCGTTTCGAGATACGACACCGCAGTCACAAAAGTTACAGCACTTACCGAACCATAAGCCGCCGCCGTAGCGCCTGCATCGTAGATATTTAATTTTTTCCGAAGAATAAAAAATGTGTAAAATGGTATTGCTACCGAGATAAATATACCTGTTAGCATAACCCAAATAATTTGACTATTGAAGGTTTCGTGCGAAAGTTCTTGACCGCCTTTGAAACCTATCGCAAATAACAAATACAATGAAATAAACTTGGAAGAATTGGAGGGAATTTTCAAATCACTTTTTAGCATCACTGATACAATTCCCAAAACAAAAAATAGCAGTGCTGGATTAGATAAGTTCTCTAATAGTAAGTTGGAATTCATGAAATAATAATTAGTTAAGTGAGTGGGCAAAATAAAATTCAACTGTTGAGCTTTGGGCTTTCAGGTAACGGCTTTCGGCGGTGGGCTTTGGAAAAATGCATGGCTGTGGTTATTAAAAAACATTTTAACACTCTTTGCCTAGTGCCTGTTGCCTTGTGCCTAAAACACAAAACTTTGCATGATTACTTAATGCAATTTTATTTTGCATTAATACTTAAAATTATCCGTCTGATTATCAAGCGGATTAAATTTTAACTACTGATTTAGTTTGTTTCAAGCATTTTGGTCAAATTGGCTTGACGCTCTAAATAATTTATCGTTAAGGGCTATACCCAAATTAGTCGCAGGGAAAAGTTTAACGATAATTACGTCTAAATTAAGATTATCCAGTTCATGCAATTGTGCATACAGGTTAGAAGCAGCCTCCCTTAGATCCTCGGTGGTGCTTAAGTTGCGAACTTCAGCACTACTTGAAAAATCCACTCCGCTAGTTCCCATAGTGAGCAATCCTATCTTTTTACCTACAAATTTATTGACCGCTTCTTCAAAAGATTCGGTGATGATTAGAGGAGTTCGGGGGGCATAATGGGAGCGGTGACTTCCTGGGTAATTACTCTGGTTATCAATGTCATAGTACACTGCGGTATTAGGAAGAACCTCAAGAATATCATCCTTACTGATAATTCCTTGACGATAGATTACTACGGCATCATCTTTAAACCCAATAATGGTAGATTCGAGCCCCACTTTGCAATTTCCACCATCGAGTGTTAGGGGTATTTTTCCTTTAAAATAAGAAAATACATGCATGGCCGAGGTAGGACTAATCTTCCCAAATGGGTTAGCACTTGGAGCAACCAATGGAAATGGAATTGTCGAAAGTAGTTTTAATGCTAAAGGATGCTCTGGCATTCGAACGGCAATTGTGCCTAAGCCAGCAGTTGCTTCTGAGGGAATAGTTGGTTTTGCTGATAAAATCATGGTCAATGGACCAGGCCAAAATCTTTCGGCTAACAGTTGAGCCTTCACAGGAATATCACTAGCAATACTTTCCACCTGTTCCCAATGAGCTACGTGCGCAATCAATGGATGATTTTTAGGACGCTCTTTGATAGTAAATATTTTATTGATGGCTTCTTGATCCCAGATGTTTCCTGCCAAACCATAAACGGTTTCTGTTGGGAGTCCTATGACACCGCCTTTTTCTAAATATGTCTTTGCTAATTGTACGGAAGTTGAAAGTATCATTTTGTATGTGTTTTAATATTTGACTACAAAATTGAACTTAAATAGTCATAAGTTTTTATTTATATATAATATTTTAGACATTTAGAATATTTATACATATTAATTTTTCATGACATTTCCAATATTTTGATTTAATATAAGTAATTGATAATAAATATTTTAAGTATTGTTCAAGAAAGATTCACTGATTAGAAATTTTATATCCATAAATAATACTTATGTATTTTATTTTTAACATAAATAAAAACTTATAAAAATATTACTTCAAATTTGTGTCGTAAACAAAGCATAACACAAACACAGATGACAAAAATTACAGTTGCAAAAGGAGATGGTATCGGACCAGAAATTATGGATGCCACTCTAGAAATCATTCTTGCCGCAGGAGCAAAAATTGAAATCGAGACAATTGACATTGGTGAAAAGGTGTATTTATCTGGTAATACCTCGGGTATCGCTAGAGAGTCGTGGGATATTATACGCCGAAACAAAATATTCTTAAAAGCACCCATTACTACTCCACAAGGAGGGGGCTATAAGAGTCTTAATGTAACCACTCGTAAGTTTTTGGGCTTGTATGCAAATGTTCGCCCTTGTTTAAGTCTGCATCCGTTTGTGGATACCAAGCACCCTAAGATGGATATTGTGATTATCCGCGAAAATGAGGAAGATCTTTATGCAGGTATTGAGCACCAACAAACCGACGAAGTTGTACAGTGTCTTAAACTCATCAGTCGCCCGGGTTGTGAGAAAATCGTTCGCTATGCTTTTGAATATGCCAAGCATAACGGACGTAAAAAAGTAACTTGCTTCACCAAGGACAATATCATGAAACAAACCGACGGATTGTTCCATAAGGTATTCGACGAAATAGCTCTGGAGTATCCAGAAATTGAAAATGAACACTGGATTATTGATATTGGAGCAGCAAAAATGGCTGATACGCCTGAGGCTTTCGATGTAATTGTGGTGCCAAATCTTTATGGTGATGTACTATCAGACATTGCCGCACAAATAGCAGGCTCGGTAGGCTTGGCTGGTTCGTCCAATATCGGTGAGGAATGTGCCATGTTTGAAGCGATTCATGGCTCTGCACCACGAAGAGCTGGTCAGAATGTAGCCAATCCATCAGGGTTATTGCAAGGTGCTATCTTAATGCTACAACATATTGGTCAGATGGAAGTAGCGGAAAAGGTACAAAATGCTTGGCTCAAAACCATCGAGGACGGTATTCATACTTATGATATCTATCAGGAGGGAACAAGTACTCAAAAGGTTGGTACAAAGGAATTTGCTCAAGCGGTTATCGCCAATCTTGGTCAAAAACCTAAGCAACTTCAAGCCGTTGAGTACGCTGAAGGAGCTCAAATGTACTTACCGAAGTACGTGCGTAAAGCACCTGCCAAAAAGGAAATCGTTGGAGTAGATTTGTTTGTACACTGGTCTGGTAATCAGGCAGATGATTTGGCAGCGCAAGTAAGTCAGCTAAATCATGCAGGTTTGGAACTAAGTATGATTACCAACCGAGGAATCAAGGTATGGCCTGAAGGCTTCCCCGAAACATTTTGTACAGACCACTGGAGATGTAGATTTAAGGGACTTGGCTCTAGCGCACAAATTCCAGCGTTGTTGGAGAAGGCCATTTCGCAAGGCATAGATGTGATTAAAACAGAAAACCTATATGAGTTTGATGGTAAAGCCGCTTATTCACTAGGTCAAGGACAATAGTAAGTTGAACTAACCCGTTCATCCTATCTTGTATGAAAACGGATAGCTATCAGAAATTTTTTGATAGCTATTTTTTTTGAGTAGTGAATTGTGAGTTAGGGCTGTATGAAGGATTTCCAATAATTGCGGATTTGGGATTTCTGATTTCGGAAATAAAGTAAAATACCTCTATTTTTACAAAACATAAAAGCTTACACTTCCGAAATCTGACATCCGATATCCGAAATAGACAGTTTTAGAATCCTTCATACAGTTCTAATTGTAAGTTGCGAATTGTAAATGTAAAGGCTTTATTTTCAGTAATTTGTATTTAAAACCAAAGAGCTGATGCTCACAATTCAGCACTAATACTTACCTCTAATAAATAATGAAAAAACAATTTCAAGTTTCAAGAAGAGATTTCGTCAAAAATACCTTATTAGCAAGCACTGCTGCAACATTGGCTTCTCATCAGATTTTGGCTACGGAACATCAAACTAAAAATCTGATTCCAGCCACAGAAGGAGCAATTTTACACTGGTTAACAGGACAAGCTCCGAGCGTATTACAAGGCACCACATGGGGTATTCCTTGGCCCAAAGGGTTGGTCAAAAAAGAAACGCCTTTAGCTGTTTTACAAAACGATACTGTTCAGAATAGCCAAACTTGGCCGCTAGCATTTTGGCCAGATGGTAGTATTAAATGGTCAGCTTTTGCTATTGGCGCACAAGAAAAATTAGCCGAAAATTGGCGTGTTAAAATTGGACAAAAACCACAAGCTGGCAAATTACAAGTCAATGAGAGTCAGGACATCATCGTCGTTGACACAGGAAAAATGCGTTGTGAAATTGCAAAAAAAGGGAATACCATCATTAAATCGCTTTTTCATGCACAACAAAAATTAGTTGCCCAAAACGGAAAACTCGTCTTGCAAGTACAAAACCAAGCTGATGGTGACTGGGCTGAAAATACACAATTACAAGGTTTTGAAAGTACCATTCAAAAAGTACAAATAGAAAATCAAGGTAGTGTGCGAGCCTTGATAAAAGTCGAGGGAATTCATCAGAGTACCCAAGGCAAACAGCTATTACCTTTTGTATTACGTCTTTATTTTTACGAAAATTCTGACTCCATTCGTGCCATTCATTCGTTTGTGTATGATGCCGATGAAAACCACGATTTTATCAAAGGAATCGGTTTTCGCTTTGATACTTTATTAAAAGATACAGCTCTTTATAATCGACATATTCGTTTTGTAGGGCAAAATGGAGGCATTTTTGCCGAAGCTATCCAAGGTCTTTCGGGGCTCAGACGCAATCCAGGAAAAGACGTAACTCAATCGCAATTTGAAGGAAAATCGGTCAATGCTTTACCGCAAAATATCCAAGACTTACTTAAATATATTCCTGCATTTGGCGATTACACCTTATTTCAAGGCTCCTGTGATGGGTTTGATATTCAGAAAAGAACCAAAGCGGGCTATGGCTGGATTCAGTCGGCAAGTGGTCAGCGAGCAAGTGGTTTGGCATATTTGGGTACTCCAACGGGTGGACTTTCGTTGGGACTTAGGCATTTTTGGCAAAGCTATCCTGCACAAATCGATATTCGTCAGGCGCAGACAGACCTTGCCCAAATGACGCTTTGGTTTTGGGCGCCAAAAGCCTCTGCTATGGATTTGCGTTTTTATCATGATGGCATGGGGCAACTCACTTTTGAAGAACAAAGGGATGGCTTGGATATTACCTACGAAGATTATGAGCCCGAATTTGGTCGCCCGTATGGTACTGCCCGCACTAGCGAATTTTTTATTCAAACATTTACCGAAACTCCATCGCATGAAACCTTGAGTAAACTTTCTGAAGACATAGAAAATCCGCCTCGACTCATGGTTTTGCCAGAACAGTTTATTCAAGCTCGTGTTTTTGGCAATGCCATCAGTTTACCCACTACTAGCACCGAAAAACACAAAGCACTTGAAGACCAATTAGCGTTTTACTTTAACTACTATCAGCGACAAATAGAAGAACGTCGTTGGTATGGATTCTGGAATTATGGCGATGTCATGCACACATACGACAATGACCGTCATGTTTGGCGCTATGACGTGGGTGGCTTTGCATGGGACAACTCCGAACTGTCGACAGACCTTTGGTTGTGGTATTATTTTTTGAGAACAGGAAATAAAGACGTATTTGCGATGGCAGAAGCCATGACTCGTCATACGGGCGAAGTGGATGTTCATCATATCGGAAGATTTAGTCCTTTGGGCTCGCGCCATAATGTGCAACATTGGGGATGTAGTGCCAAACAATTGAGAATCAGTACAGCAGCCAACCGCCGATTTTACTATTATCTTACTGCTGATGAGCGCATTGGCGATTTGATGCGAGAGCAAATCAATGGAGACAAAACCTTGAGAGAAGTAGTGCCAGGTAGAAAAATTGGTCAAAAACCACCCCAAAATGACCCAGATAAAAAGCTCGTATCTATGTCGTTTGGTACAGACTGGGGGGCATTGGCTTCGGCATGGCTAACTGAGTGGGAACGTACTGGCAATGAACAAATGAAGAATAAATTGCTCAATAGTATGCGTACCATAGCCACACAACCCAAAGGATTTTTTCATGGGGAGGGCATTATGGAAATTGCTACAGGAAAATTTGCGCCACAGCCTGTCGACAAAATATCTGTATCCCATTTGAGTGCAGTTTTTGGTTTGACAGAAATCTGTTTTGAGTTAGTCGACCTAATAGATATGCCAGAATTCAAGACCGCATGGCTGAAGTATTGTGAATTATATAATGGTACAGATGAAGAACAAAAAGCATATTTAGGAAAAAACTTCAAACTAAATCTAGCGCAAGGTCATGCTCGATTGACAGCATTTGCCGCCTATCATCTCAAAGATGCTAAATTGGCGCAAAGAGCATGGGATGAGTTTTATAAAGGAGAAGGTGGTTTTAAAAAGCCATCAAGCAAACTAACGCCTATCAATCCGCCATTAGTCTTGCGACCTATCCAAGAAGGGGAAGTTTCGACCAATGCCGTAGCACAGTGGGGTTTGTCTGCTATGCAATGTTTAGCCTATATCGGGAATCAGTTATAATGGATAGTGAGAGCCGTACTACATTGAGTGAATCAGTGATTTTTGTATAAATTTTACATTTTTAGACGCAATACTTTACGTCTAAAAATGTAAAACTTATGAATAAGGTATCAAAAAATAATAGCCTAATAAATAGGCTATTAAAATCAACAATAATACTTAGTGGTTAGATAAGTTTGCGGGCAAAATTAAAATAATTTTACCCGCCTTAAGCTCTAGGCTTTATGCTGTAGGCTAAAAGTTAATTAGTATTTCTCATGAAATAATTGAGGCTTTTTTGCCTAATGCCTACGGCTTACAGCTTAAAGCGTATTAATATATTCAGTCTATAGCAATGTTGCCTGAAGCGTAATAGTTGCATTGAATAATTTAGAAATTGGACAGTTTTCTTTAGCATGATTTACCAATTCCTCAAATTTAGCTTGATCCAAACCCTCAGCTTTTACGCTAGTAGTAAGGTTGATGGTCGTAATTGTACCATTTTCTAACACTACTTCAGAAGTAGTATCAATAATATCTGCGGTAAAACCTGCACCCTGAAGGTTGAATGCCAATTGCATTGAAAAACATCCAGCGTGTGCTGCGCCTACTAATTCCTCTGGATTGGTGCCGATACCGTCTTCAAAACGAGTATTAAATGAGTATTGAGTTGCGTTTAATACACCACTAGGAGAAGTAAGAGTTCCTTTGCCTGCTTTGCCCGAGCCAATCCACTGAGCGTTAGCGCTTCTTTTAATTAACATGATCTTTAAGGTTTATTTGTGTTTTGTTGTATCGTTTTGATATGACAAAGTTGCATGAATTATTTTCCTGAAAGAATGTATAAAAATCACTAATGAATGGACAAAAATACCATGACTCGTTTTCCAACAAAACATGAGTCATCCCGAATTTTTCGTGAAGACTTTTAAAAACGAAACCTCCTTGTTTACTTTGTGAATTACGACAAACACAAACAAACAGGAGGTTTCTATGCATAAAGCATTTCTACAAAATAATGACATAAAATCGAGTAAGTCAAGACTCTCTCATTTACTTCTTCATAAACTTGATCTTTATCTTGCTGACGTCCAGTTATCGTTAGATTCTGTTCTGGATAAGCGTTTAGTTCGTACTTTTTACGATTTAATAGTTGCCATTTTATTGCATCGACACAACTCTATGGGCTTATTGCTTAGTGAGTTAGGTGGCTATATTTGCGGTTTTTCACATGCTCCCGCTGGGACAAAGCGCAT
>NZ_NJFZ01000017.1 GCF_002270355.1 Flectobacillus sp. BAB-3569
TGAAGACATTAACTTGTCGTTAGTAATAGTGAGAGATACCAAAAACTATCAGTCACCACTCTATTTATTAACCTCATTGCCTGTAGAATCAGCTAAGGATGCTTGGGAAATATGTCATAGCTACATGCACCGATGGAATATCGAACAGGCGTTTAGATTCGCCAAAACTGAGCTAGCTATTGAATCTCCTAGGTTATGGTTCTTCGAAAATACCCTCAAACTATTAGCCATCGTCTCACTTATTTACGACTTCTTGATGAAACTCATCAGGAATTGGCCATCTATTATCAAGATAATCATCAATCAATTTGCTCATAGAACAGGAAATCGGTGCCAAAATGCTTTGACACCGATTTATCGATTGAGAACGGCCATCCAAAACATGCTATGGTGCTACTTCGCACAACAAAATTCGGGATGACTCATGTTTCTTTCTTCTATGGCTATAGACAAGTTAAGAATTAATGCAAAACTAATTTTAGATATTTATGAAAATGAAATATTGATAACTAAAATTTACATTCACAACTCATTAATTCAGCATTAAGCTATATCAAAGCTCTATCCAAATGAACATATCCTCCATCCACGTGGATGAGTTGTCCAGTCGTATGACTTGAGCGTTTTGATAATAAAAATGCTACCATGTCCGCAATTTCTTGCGAACTTGTCATTCTTTTTCCTAATGGAATTTTATCAGTAATTTTTGATAAAGTTTCTTCTGGATTTGGCAATGATTTGATCCATCTGTCATACAATGGCGTATAACACTCTGCCACCACCAAAGCATTGACACGGATACCAAATGGCAATAACTCTACCGCCCATTCACGAGTCAAAGCATTACGCCCACCGTTAGAAGCTGCATAAGCTGAAGTTCCTCCCTGACCAGTTTCGGCAGTTTTTGAAGTGACATTAACGATAGACCCTTTTGATTCCTTCAAATATGGCAACGCATGATGTGCCATCAAGTAATAGTGAATCAAGTTGGAATGTAATGACTTGATAAAGCGCTCATAATTACCACTTTCCAAGCCAACACCATCATTTACACCAGCATTATTTACTAATCCGTCGATACGACCAAAAGTAGTAGCAATTTCCTTAATCGCTTTCTCACACTCGGTAGGCTCGCTCAATTCGGCTACAAATGACCATGCCTGACCACCAGCAGCTTGAATCGCCTCTACTGTACGGAGGTTATCTTGCTCGTTGCGACCTACAATCGCTACAAAAGCTCCCTCAGCAGCCAAAGACGTTGAGATGCCTTCGCCTATACCTTTTGCACCACCAGTTACAATGATGACTTTTTCTTTAAGTCCTAAGTTCATTTGGAAATTTAGAGATTATAGAATTTTTGAGCCGTACCACCCATAATTTTCTTCTGCTCTAATGGAGTCAAATTACCAATAAAATCTGTTACAATGCCCAATACTTCTTCGTATTGACCTGCAACTAAACATACTGGCCAATCCGAGCCGAACATAAGGCGTTCGGGTCCAAAAGCTTTGAGTACGGTTTCTAAATACACTTTAAAATCAGCAGGTTTCCAACTCTCCCATTCACCTTCGGTAATGATTCCTGAAAGTTTACAGTACACATTTTGGTGTAAAGCCAACTTTTTGATTTCGGTTTGCCATGTTCCATACTCACCACTTTTAATATCTGGTTTGGCGATATGGTCCAGTACAAATTTTTGTTCAGGAAATAACTTTACAAAACGAATAGCTTGATCGAGTTGGTAATGATAAATCAGAATATCGTAGGTAAAATCATACGCACCAAGCTCGGTGATTCCTGCCTTAAATTTAGGGCGAAGCATAAATTCAGGATCAGTCTCACCTTGAACCACATGACGAAAACCTTTTACGATTTTAAATTCTGAATAATATTCCAAGCGGTCGTACACATCATCGGCCATCAAATCTACCCAACCGACTACACCTTTGATAAAATCATTTTTTGAAGCAAGCTCAATCAAAAAATCGGTTTCAGCCTCAGATTGGTCAGCTTGCACAGCCACACAGCCATCGATACCGTTTTGTTGAAGGATTGGAGCTAAATCTTCTGGAAGAAAATCCTTACGAATCTTCTTCATTTCATCATTTATCCATTCGTGTTTAGAAGGGTCGTATTGCCAAAAATGTTGATGCGAATCAATTTTCATAATGTTGTTAGCTAATTGAAGGATGATTATAGTTCATTTTCACTAAAAGATTTCCTAGTTATTCTAAGAGACCATATTTTGTTTTGAAATGTTTCGAGAAGTAAGCTGAAGTTATTTGTTAATAGTATATCTGTTACTGGAATAACCTCACAATCAGAGGTGTATTATCATTTTTTATTACAGATATACTATTAATTTTGTTTGCAATTGGCATTAGGCTGAAAATATCTATTGCCTAATACCTAAGGCTAATAGCCTAAAGCCTTTTCTAAAGAAACATTTCAAAACTCAATATACAAGCGTATGTGAATTTGGACAAACCTTTTAGCGAAATACCATCGCCTACTCGGTCAAAGCCTTCAATTATACTCTAAGCAGATTAATTTCTAGACCAGTTTTTAGCAACTTGTTTTGAAGAACCTAAGTTTTCGATACCTAGTTCTACCACGTCGCCTTCTTTCAAGTAAATTGGTGGGTTGAAGCCCAAACCAACACCTGGAGGTGTTCCTGTTGAAATAATATCACCTGGCAATAAGGTCATAAATTGACTTAAATAAGAAACTAAAGTTGGGATTTTGAAAATCAATTGGTCGGTGTTACTGTTTTGGAAAGTCTTTCCATTCACCGTCAACCACATTTTCAAATTATTGATATCCTCAATTTCGTCTTGCGTTGCAAGGAATGGTCCCATTGGTGCGAAAGTATCACATCCTTTACCTTTAGACCAGTTACCTCCTCTTTCGATTTGAAATTCTCTTTCAGAAACATCGTTGTGTAAGCAATATCCTGCTACATAATCTAATGCCTCTGATTCGTCAACATATTGTGCTTTTTTACCAATGACAAAGGCCAATTCAACTTCCCAGTCAGTCTTTACTGAATTGCGAGGAATAATAATATCGTCGTTCGGACCAGAAAGCGCTGTCGTTGATTTGAAGAAAATAATTGGTTCTTGAGGAATGGCAGCACCAGTTTCACGAGCATGATCCGCAAAGTTCAAACCAATACAAACGATTTTTGAAGGACGAGCCACACATGAACCCAAACGTACATCTTCAGCAACTTCTGCCAAAGTACCTTGATTAGACTCTAACCAAGCTGCCAAGCGAGTTAGACCATCATTTTCAAAAAACTGTTCGTTATAATCTTCTCCAAAACCAGAAGCATCATAACGTTTTCCTTCGATAATTACGCCTGGTTTTTCTTTACCAAATTCACCAAATCTTATTAGTTTCATGATTTTACTTTTTCAACTAATCATTAGTTGAAATATTTAATTAAAAGTTTTGATTACAATTTTAACAATTCAGCTAGCATAAGTTCAGCTACTGTATTGTTGCCAAGATCGTTCAAGTGAACTCTATCAGTAGTTAGAATTCCTGAATCCTTGTTAGTAGCGTTATTGGCCAAGTCATAGGCTAAAAATGCTTTTCTTAAGTCAACCAAGGGTAAGCTATTTTTTTCAGCCAGTTTGCGAATAAGGTTTGAATAATGATTCATATCGCCATCTTGTGGGTTACTAAAATCATTTTTCTCTCCAATAACCGCAGGTGTACACAATACCACTTTAGCACCGCTTGCCTTAATCTTGTCGATAAGTGCTTGATAAAATCTTACGAATTTATCTGGATCCGTACCAGTCCCTGAGGTGGTTTTATGCCAAACATCGTTTACTCCAACATAGATAAAAACGGCATCGGGCTTTTTTTCTAAAACGTCGGATTCGAGTCTCAGATATAAATCGTATACTTTGTTTCCTCCAATCCCTGCTCCAATTAATTCATATTTTGAACCAAGGTTTTTACCAGTTAATAATTCACCAATACGAGTGATGTAACCGTTGGGTTTCACACCAGCTTGTGTGATAGAGTCGCCAAAGAAAATAACTTTTTTAGGTTTGTCAGCAACAAAAGAGGCTAAAGCTAATACCGTAAGAAGGGCAAAAATTGTTTTACGCATCTGTTTTGAGATAATTAATGAATAATTGATTTATAGTGTTGGGTGAAAATACTCACGCCATTTAATTACTCTTATCCTTTCTTGACAGGAAAACAAACTCTTAGTTGTTCAAACGGATAAATCCACCATCAATTGGGTAGTCTGTACCAGTGATAAATGATGCTTCATCAGAGCATAAATACAAGGCAAGCGCAGCTACTTCCTCAGGTTTTGCCATACGACCAATAGGCTGAGTGGCAGAAAGTTTCTCGAACATTTCCTCCTCACGACCCGGATAATTTTTTGCAATAAAACCATCCACAAATGGCGTATGTACACGCGCTGGCGAAATACAGTTACAACGAATATTATTTTTGATATAATCTTTCGCCACCGAAAGTGTCATGGTTAATACCGCACCTTTTGACATAGAATAAGCAAAACGATCTGGTAAACCAATAGATGATGCGATAGAAGCCATGTTTAAAATTACACCGCCTCCATTAGCTTTCATAACTGGAACAACCGCATAAAGTGTATTGTAAACACCCTTTACATTTACGTTGTAAACTCTTTCAAAGGCATCAGCATCGCAGTTTTCCAACGAACCCACGTGAGCAATACCAGCGTTGTTGACCAATACATCTACTTTTCCGATGCTGTTAATCACTTCGCTAACTTGAGCTTGATTACTTACGTCACACGCATGAACTTGCGCTTGTCCGCCAGCCTCAATTATTTCAGACACTGACGATTCTCCAGCAGAAGCATTCAGTTCTAAGATATGAACTGTGGCACCTTGCTTTCCAAATAATACTGAGATAGCCTTACCAATACCGCTACCTCCACCTGTGACTACTGCTACTTTTCCTGATAAACTAAACATAAGATGTATATTTATTTGGCTGTTTGAAATCGCCAATGGATTGTTTTATTTTTAAAGATTGCTTTAGGCAATAAGCTATATGCATTAGGCAAATAAGCTTCCTTAAGTTTATGTTTTTTTGCCAAAAGCCATAGCCCAAACTTGAATTTCATTTTGCCCACCTACTTATTCTGAGATATTTCCGAAATCCAAAATCTGAAATAATTAATCAATAAGACTTAAAGGCTTACCCCTCTTCTCCAGAACATAAAATCATCTTGTCCTAGCTCCATTGCTTTGGTTTGGTACTCACCAGAAGCCAAGCCGATAATATATTCTAAAACCATCTCGCCCATTTCTTCTACTGATTTTTCTCCTTCGATAATTGGTCCGCAGTCAATATCTATGATTTCTGGTAATTTTTGAGCCAATTTTGTATTCGTCGAAAGCTTTACCATAGGACAAATTGGGTTACCTGTTGGCGTACCCAAACCTGTAGTAAACAATTGAATCGTAGCACCAGCACCAGCCATTCCTGAGGTCGCCAATACATCGTTACCCGGTGTACAAACCAAATTCAAGCCTGCTTTTTTCGAGTATTGACCATATCCCAAAGCATCTACTACAGGTGATGAACCCGCTTTCTTGGCAGCCCCCGCCGACTTGATTGCATCGGTAATCAAGCCATCTTTAATATTTCCAGGGGAAGGGTTCATATCAAAACCTGCACCAACGGCCTCGGCACGACGGGCATATTCCTTCATCAAATACCCAAAATTATCGGCCACTTCCGCAGTTACCGCACGGTTTTGCAATTCTTGTTCAACTCCACACAATTCAGGAAACTCCGCAATCATCACATTGGCTCCAAGGGCTACCAACAAATCTGCAGTATGACCAATAGCAGGATTGGCAGAAATACCTGAAAAACCATCCGAACCACCACATTTTACACCAACTCTCAACTTGCTCAAAGGGGCGGGCTTTCTTTCGATTTCATTGATTTGAATCATGCCTACAAATGTTTGACGAATAGCCTCCGCCAACATTTGTGACTCACCCGAACCTAAATCTTGTTGTTGTTCGAGGATATATAGTGGTTTTTCGAAATTTGGAGAAATTTTATGGATAGCCTCTTGTAAAATACTCACTTGAGAGTGTTGGCATCCTAAGCTTAGCACGGTAATACCCGCTACATTGGGATTGACACAATAGCCCGCAAGAAGGTTACAAAGGTTTTCTGAATCTTCACGATTTTCGCCACAACCACTTTCATGCGTTAAGAACTTAATACCATCAACGTTCTTGAATACACGATTCTGACGATAGTCGGATTTCTTTTGTTGGAAAGTAAAAGTTTTCAATGAATCGATGTCGGCACCAGACTGATACGCATCTAATAAGGTACTAACTTGATCGAGGTACAAATCTGGTTGTGCATATCCTAAAGCCTTCAAAAACGCTTGCTTCATGATATTTACATTACGATTTTCACAAAAAACTAAAGGAATCACTAACCAATAATTTTGCGTACCTACCTGACCATCAGCACGATGATACCCCATAAAAGTACGATTTTGCCATGCAGAAACATCAGGTGCTTGCCAAGTGTAGTCCTTCAATTTTCCTTGAAAAGGCTCTGAAGCATGTTTTAAGTTAAAAGTATGAATCAGCCCTCCAGCAGGAATAGGCATTTGTGCTTTTCCCACTAAAACACCATACATGGTAACCTCTTCACCTTGTTTTAAATCATCGATAGTAAACTTATGTTTGGCAGCGATATCATCTTGTAAAATGATTGTTTTTCCTTTAAAAACAACCTCTTCGCCCTTTTTCAAATCACATAGAGCCACCAACACATTGTCAGTTGGATTTATTTGTAAAAATGTTCTTTTCACAGTGTATCTTTCTTTTGTTATCTGCTAGAAGAAGGGACAAGTTTGAAAAAATACTCTTTCAGCTTTTCAAAATTTGCAAAAAAATCCTCCGAAAATTCCTGTATTAATAAAAAAGAGGAACTCTGATGAATTCCTCTTAAAAATTGCTTTATCCGAATGTGTTTGTGGAATTTATTATATTTTAGTACATACCACCGCCGATGGTAATGGCAGCTTTTAGACCTAGGTATGACATATTTTTAGGGGCTAAATTGTATTCGGCAGCCAAACGGAAATGGCTCAATTGAACCCCCACGCGAGGAACTAATCCAAAGCCTGAACCACCTGCTGCCTCAACAGGAGTCGTCCCAGTGTTATATATCGCGGCTGTAGCTCCAGAAAAAAGACCTACCCCAAGACCGCCGAAAAATCTACTTTTGCCTTCACCAAGGTAATAATCGCCCGTCAAGATATAAGAGCCAACTGCACCGATAGAAGAAGATGTTTCTGTTCCAGCTCCGAATAGGGCTGCCTCTAATTTTAATCCTGCAACAAAGTTATCGTTTATGGCATAGGCTGGTTCAATGGAAATACCTGCACCTGCACCGTAACCTTTAGTATAATTTGGAATCACATAGGTGAATGGAGAAATATGAACTCTGAATGGTACATAAGATTCTGATTGTGCATTTGAAGAAAATGCGAAGCTAATAGCAATAGCTAGTGTTAATAAAATTTTGTTCATGAACTTTTGTAGATGATTAATAAATTTTGATAAAGCAATTATTCAATAATCTACAAATTTAGCTTATTTACACTAATAATCTTCGATAAAATACAATTTTATATACTTATTAGCATAAAAGTAAATATTTTTAGAATCAACTTAATATAGAATAATATTGATTATATGAGACTGTAAAATAAGATTTAAGTTATATGCTTAGGCACTAGGTGGCAGGCATTAGGCAAAGAGTTTTAATGTGTTTTTTAGTAACTACAGCCATGCTTTTTTCCAAAACCCACAGCCGAAGGCCGTTACCTGAAAGCCCCAAACATAAACTTGAATTTTATTTTGCCCACTAACTTCGAATGCATTAAAAAACTAGTAACGACCTCTTGGAATAGTTAAACCCAGAGAAGTTGTAGAACTCTGGGTGTTTTCTTTCCTGAAAATAACACTAGTACTTTTGTACTTTAAGCATAACTTTCTTCGTGGATGATTCCACCGAAAAGAAATAAATACCAGACGCCTGTCCGCCCATATCAATTAAATTATCTCCTTGGCTTAAGACTTTTTCTAGCACTACTTTTCCCATTGCATCATAAACATTTAGTCTTGCATCTTGTACAACATTCATCAAAGTGAGCACTCCATCAGTTGGGTTTGGTGCTACTCGTATTCCCCAATCTGATAACTCTTCAATTCCTGTGACAATCAATAATTGAGCTTGAGATTTTGAGCCAACTTTTCCAGCACATAGATTATTACTCACTGAACTGATAAGAAATTTTGTTCCCATCGTGGCAATTACAGGAATACTGAATTGGGAAGTTGTGGTGGTATAATTATAAAAAACAGCATTATCGTCTTTAAGCAATAATTTGATGGGTAATGCTCCTGTAGTTGAAATGCTCAAAGCGGGAGTTTGTCCTGACATTACATAAATATTTGTGGAGTCAAACTGCGCCGTTGGAATTTTATGAATCGTTATTGGATATGGACTTGTTGTACTCGTACTGTTGGAGGTATTTGCGATAGCCTTAAACCGATAACCGAAACCAGTTGAAGCTACTTCTGGCAAGGTCGCCGATAGCGTATTTGAACTTTGTGCAATAACGGGAATTTTCACAAAGTTATTCCCAACACTATCAGACATATATAAGTCATACGTAGTGCCTGTATCGTAGGTTCCCGTAAGTTTGAAATTGACTTTTATGGTCTGGTTTCCACAAGCGTAGTTGTAGTATTGAATAGTTTCTTGATTCTCAAGGGATGTAATCTCAACAGATTTTGCCGAAACTGGATTAACAGTAATTTGAGCCGCACCCGTAACAGTACCTGCACCACACAAGTTGGAGACAGAAGAAAGAGTAAAAGACGTTGAAGCCTTTGGACTTACTGGGAGAAATACATAATTATTATTACCTCCCAAAGTCAACGTGTTTGACGAACCATCGCTCAGGGTATAGTTTACCAAGTCTGAACTAAAATCTCTACCAAAATACTTTCCCAGTGAATTTGAAACAATCTTCAGATAAGTGGTTTGTCCAGCGTTGATTGTTGCACTACCTACCACAGAAATAAGTGGTTTTTCCTTCAAACTTAAAAACTGCGTACTGGCGTCTGCCTCCCTTGAGGCTGATCTCAACTCAATATAGTGGTCGCCAGTGGTGAGGTCTTTTGGAATAGTAAACGAGTACTGTCCGTTATCAGTAACTGAAAGTACATTGTACTCTTTTGCAGTATATCCATCCTTGATGACAAGGTTAAATCCTTTATTGGCAAATACTCCTTGAGTATTGATATTGACGGACACCTTCTCATCACGGCAATAGGTAGACCCTTTCAGGTAATTCCATCCAAGAATAGGCTTTACTACTACACTCAAATTAACTGGAATTTCTGTGAGCCCACATTGGTTAACCGCCTTTACCGAGGTAAAAGTTGCCGACTGTGAGGGATACAAATCATAGCTGGAAGTTCCCGTGTATAAAAAACCATTATAGACCGTATTTCCTCCATTTAGCTGTAAATTTAGGCTTTCGCCTGTCGTATTGGTGTAAATAAATGTTACTCTCTCTCCTACTTTTATGGGAGAAGTATTCGATATAGAAAGCTTTAGGTTAGAAGGTGATGGCGCCTCAACATAATTAAAATAAATCTTCAGACTCTCATTAGCTGGATTTTCAACATCTGACAATTCAATGGCATAAGAACCTAATGGTAAGTCGGTTGGAATAGAAAAGTTGATAATGTCGGTACTGATATTGTCCAATAAATTTCGTCTAATTGATTCACTTCCATAGATTGAAATAACATCTAATTTCAATTTAAAATGTGTCTCATAAGGGTTTAAGAGATTCAATACCTGAATCGGTAATTTGATGGTACTACCTTTACAAAAGGTTTGAGTTTGATAATAACTAATCGAACTCAAGGTTTTATCCTTTACATAAACGGTATAGTCCTGCTCAGATATACTCGATGCTCCACATTGATTACTAATCTCAGTCAAAGAAATTGTATTCGATTTTGTCAGATAGGCTGGAAGTGTAGAATAACCTTCCGTAGAAACGAAATACTGAGCACCTTCCTTAGATTTGATCAGATAGGGTGCGCCACCCGTTGCATAAAAATTGATAGGGTTTTCGTATGAGCCTTGTGATAGTACAACTCCTCCTTTCTTGCTAGAATTGAAGGTGGGCATAGCCTTTACTGTAATCGGAATAAGATTACTGTTAATCGTTGAACTTGAATTGCGCACTCTCAAGTACCCACCTCTTATATCAGATAAATCTGGAACTTTCCAAGTTGCTTTTCCATCAACGAGTTCTGCAAGATTTTCTTTAAATATGGTTGAATTGTCGTAATTAACTAAGTCGACCATAAATTTAGTTCCTGGCTCAAAGTTGCCACTTTTCTGCAAAGTCATATTGACAGTTGTACCAGCACAAATCACTTGATCGTCTGGAACGTCAAGCTTAAGTATGATAGATTTTTCTTCATTTTGTACCGTAAAATCAATTTTAGTATCCAAATTGGCATTTAGTCCACAGGAGTTTTCTGCTGAAAGTATTGACAAGGTTTGTGATTTAGCCACATAATATTGCTTGGTATAATATCCTCCAGGCAACGATGAAAGTACATCTCCGTTACTGAGTTTTAGGGTCATCGGGTCTCCACCATTAAGCAAAAACCCTAAATTCACATTTTGTGGTAGTGCGGATATTGGAGTGCCAGAAAACAAGATTTTGGGGCTCGGCATTCTTTTAAATTTTATCATATTTGGGCTCATGTTATTACTACTGGGAGTACTCTCTGTCCAGAGTTGTAGATAATAACTTGAATACTCAAGCATGGTAAAATTCGAGG
Source organism: Flectobacillus sp. BAB-3569 (assembly GCF_002270355.1). GTDB lineage: Bacteria > Bacteroidota > Bacteroidia > Cytophagales > Spirosomataceae > Flectobacillus > Flectobacillus roseus. The sequence goes on from NZ_NJFZ01000017.1 coordinate 10,944, forward strand.
GTAAAACAAATCTTGCTCTGTTGTTTGCCAAAACAACGCCTTCGATACTAAAATTGTCGCTTCCGCTATAGCCATCTTTTCTACCCGCATAAATCTTTTCTCCAATCTTGAGATTGATATTTGACTTGAATTTTACTTCAAAACTACCCCCAGCACAAACCTCCGAAACAGATATTGAATCGGTGATAATTGATGGAGCTATAGTTATTTTGATAGAATCTAAACCTGCTTTATGATTACCACAAACCGTGGTAAATGAGTCTATTTTGCAATACCCACCAGATTTTGGTTTGAAATAAATCCAATTAGTGTTATTGTAAAAACTAAAATTGAAGGATTCGCCCGTGTTGAGTTTAAGCTTGCTTGGCAGTGCTCCATTACTAGCATACTCCAAACTTACATCGTTGCCATAGAGAATAGTTGGGTCTTTGGACTTGAACGTCAGCATTGGACTAGGATAAAGTTTCAAAATCTCAGAATAGACATTGGATACAACCGCAGGACTCGTTGTGACAATTTGGACACTGTATGATTTTGCAGGAATATTTGTTGGTAAAACAGCCTCTAAATAACCGTCCTTTTCAATAGCCAAAACATCATAGGATTTAGGGTTAATGGAGGGATATATCTGTTCGACAAGTCGGATATAGAATTGATTACCAGCATTCCACGTACCACTTTTTTGGATTTTAATTCTAAAAGTATGATTCGTACACGCCACATTCAAGGCGCTCAATATCCTTACATACTGATCTGAGACATTCAAGTAGAATTTTCCTGTAGAGCTTCCGACTCCGCATCCACTATAGACTTGTTTGATATAAATTGAGTCTGATTTTAAGGCATTTATGGTAATTTTTTTGGGCGTATTCTCAAAAATATACGAGCCATTGATATTAAAGATTTGACCGTTATTTAACGTTAGGTTCAAATTATTGTATCCAAAATGATTCAAATCCAAGGAGATAGGTTCGGTAGGATAAGCTTGATTTTTGGAAATACCCGATAGTTCCACCTTCGCGTCGCCAGCCAACACAGCATAAGTTTGATTGGAGATGGAGGAAGGACTTGTGCTCTTTATTCTAAAATTGATACTTGACGACTCTCCAAGAATTTTTAAGCTCTCATAATTTGGTAAGTCAGCCAACATGATATTCGAGGAATCTTTAAAAGCAATAACTTTCCAGTTCAAATCAGAATTCCCTACCCTGTATTCAAGTTGGAATTTGTTATCCGCATTAAAGTTACCAGCGGTTTCGTACCTCAAATAAAGCCTCTTCCCACTACAAAGAAAGGAATTATCGTCGATGCCTTGCGAGCGAACATTTGTGATTCGGATACTTTGTGAAAAAAGTGAAAAACAAGAAAAGAGTAGCAAGATTGATAAGTAGATTGTTTTCATAGCTAGAAATTTTAGATGCAATTGTATTTTTTGAGGATACAAACTGACAGCAAAACTTCGAGTTGAATAGAGGTAAAATTCAATGATATTTTAATTCTATAGTTCAAAAAGAGAATCGCAAGAAAGGTGTATCCTATTCAGTATTGATTCTTAAAATTACTATAATTTATAATCGCTAAAAATATGACATGAAAAATTTTCAACTTTTTATTGGTTTATTCTAAAAAGATAAATAATTACAACAAATCACCCATAGTTGAAAAATTTCGATTAAATATAATTTCCATCAATCATATACACATTTCAACTTTTATTCAAATTTTTAATAATAATCTATAAAGTTTATAGGATATATAGTTTATAGTATATACCTTTGTAATATCAAACAAGCAAGAATAACTCATCACGCTTTAAAGACCTAGATAGAATATGTTAGCTACGCAAAATAGATATGGATTGAATTGGGATGCTACGCTTCCTGTATATGTAGGCAAAAGAACTCCTAGACCTACCGCTAAAATTGAATTGGGAAAAAGAATCAATCAAATAGAGTTTGATTATAAGAATTTAGTCGCTCAAAATTTACCCTATACCTTCATCCATCAAAACCCTGTACAACTTAAAAAGTTGGTGGGTCGTAAGCCATTGGTAATAAGCTTTTTGTCGGCTGGTTGGAATGAATATGGTAGTAACCATTTGGAAAAACTACAACAAGTATATCAGGAGATTTTGGCAATTGGCGGTAATCTATTAGTGATTATAAATGCCGAAGCGGAAGAAGTTAGAGATTTTCAAAGACATTTTAATATTGGATTCAATCTTCTAGCAGATCCTGAACAAAAAATAGCCAAAAGCCTAGGACTATTCCAAGAAGAGTATCCTGTGTGGGATTATGTTTCAGGTATTTCAGAAGATGTTCCTGTGCCTGCCACGATTGTCATCAATACCCAAGAAAAGGTGGTTTATTCATCTGTTGATGATAATTTTGATAAACCTTTTCAACCTACTGAAATGTTGGCAGCCGTTTTTGGCGCGAATAAAAATATTCCTGTTGTGATTCGCCAAGAATTAGCGGCATAAGCCTTTTTATTCTATTGATTGAAGGTTTTTTTAGTCAACACTTTTGAGTCAATAATATTCAAAAGGTATGATTGAGAACAACTAATTATTAACAAACTAAAATTCATTTTTTTGATCTATTAGTATATAAAATCTATAGATTATAATGAATAAATCAACAGAATCCATAACTGATGATTTTTTAGACAAATCTGAATTAGGCGTACGATTCTTATTATCTGTAGTGGTAATCATCATTATTGTATTAATTGGATTTAGCGTATATTATGGGGGGTTACCTGATTGTTAGATAGTATTATTAAGTGAAAAAATTGGTTGGTGATCCAAGACATTCAACATGTTTAAAGAATTGCTGGTGGCATTTCAAGCAAAGAATGGGTGGTTTCATACTTCTTGAGTGCCACCACCTAACAATAGTGAAATCATTGAGATTGTTTTTGGAGAATTGTACTCGGCATTGGGCATTGCCCTCGTCGGCAGCCCAATGGAAGAGTCTTTTCAGCCAATATTCATAATGATTTTTAATTATATAGTACCTCACTGTTGAGAAAGATACCTCTATTTCAACAAAATTAATTATCACTCCAAACTCAAAACTCATTTATAAAATCCTATGCACACTAAATATTTGGCATTTGCTATTCCACTGTTTTTAGTTTTCATGGGGCTTGAATATTTTCTTTCTAAAGTACAAGGAAAGAAATTTTATAAATTCAAGGATACCATAGCAAACTTAAATGTAGGTATTGCCGAACGTCTGATTGACTGCTTTAGCATCGGTATATTCTACTTTTACTATGACTACTTGCAAAAGAATCTTGGTTTTTTTGATATCAAATCAGGCGTCTTTTCTTGGATTGCCCTACTCCTGCTTACTGATTTACTGTGGTATTGGTATCACAGATTGGGTCATGAAGTAAATATTTTGTGGAGTGTGCACATCGTACATCATCAAAGTGAAGAATTCAATTTTACGGTTTCGGCTCGTATTACAATTTTTCAAGCTATTGCTAGAACCTTTTTCTGGTCGATATTACCAATTATTGGTTTCAATGCCGATATGATTAGCATTGTGCTTTTGATTCATGGCATATATCCATTCTTTACGCACACACGCACTGTTGGAAAGTTAGGTTTTTTGGAATACATTTTCGTAACGCCTTCACACCATCGCGTGCATCATGCTAGTAATGAGCAATATTTAGATAAAAACTATAGCGATATGTTTATCTTTTGGGATAAGCTATTTGGGACTTTTGCTGAAGAAATAGAAGAGCCTGTTTATGGCTTGACAAAACCTATTAAAAGTTATAGTTTTCTTTGGCAACATTTTCATTACATGATTGAATTGGCCTATGCATTTAAGCATGCCCAAACTATCAAAGAGCGATTCAGGATTTTATTCGGCAAACCTGAGTCACTTGACCCAAGGATTCGGGAAGAGTTAGAAAAGAGATTTATCATTCAGTTTAACGAAGATCAGAACAGCAAACGTGTTTATACTTATGTGGTCGTTCAAATGATTTCGTTGCTCATTGGGCTGTTTGTCATCATTTATTTTTTAGATAGTATTAGTCTTACCTCACAAATACTCTGGGCTTTTTCATCTTAATATCGTTAATTAACTGCGGGGCACTATTAGAGCAAAAACGTTGGATTATCTATTTGGAAGCTATTCGTCTTTTCATTGTTGGATTGCTTATTCAATTGAACTATCCGAGTACCGAGATATTCTATGCTATAGCTATCATTGGATTGGTTATCATTGCTTTTGCCAAAACCCTTAAAAACCAATACTTCAAGCTTATCTTCGGGTAAGCTTGAGTGACAAATCTATTTTTCTCACATTATAAACTTCATTATTGTCATGGAATATATTTTATCATTACGCAAAGAATTCTCTTTTGGCAAAACACTTCGTTTTTTGGAATCTTCATTAATGTGGGCAATTGTCACTGTCGTATATGCAGGTTTGATCATTATCCTTGGAAATCATTATTTTGGTGGGTAGTAATTGAGTAAATGAGTGATTTTTACGCTAGGTCTTATCAATGGAAACGCATTGTCTTACCTTTAAAGATATATTATGTTTGAATTTGTCATCAAGAAATGCGGTCGAAATTAGCTTTCGACCGCATTTCTTGATTTTAATATACTGGATGACACATATTTAGATGCAAAGCATTGCATCTCTACAAGTAAAATTCATATTAAAAAATCACTCATTCTCTCAATCACAATTCACTCAATCTAGTTCTTACAACCCTTACAAACTAGCTGTAGTCAGTTGTCCAGAAATGGTCACCGAACCTCTCGAAATCCCTCCATTGAAAGTTCCACCATTGTAAAAGCCTCCAATATTAGTACCTCCATTTTCGCCACCAGAGAAAACATTATAAGTTGTTCCATTTTTGAGGGTTGGAGAAGAATACACAAAATAGTAGGCCGCACGAGTTGGAATAAAGGTAAACAATGGGTTGCCAGCTACATCAATTAACGAAAATGGATTTCCACCAGCGTAACCGACTGTAAATTTCAAAAATACGGTTGGTTGTGTCGAACCAGCAGATGTTGCTTTGGCTACCGAAGTATTATTAGGCCCACCTGCAATAAACACCCCACCTGTAATATTAAACGTACCATTGTAATCAAAAGCAACCGTCGTAGACAAAGTTGTACCATGCACGATAACCGTACCGCCTGATTGAGCGATGCTACCATTACTATCAATACACTCTCCTCCCGATGAACTAACTATGACTGTTCCGCCAGTAATGGTTAACAAACTACCGTCATTGGTTGTACCATCGGTTGTCGTACTTGTATAGATACTGTCGTCCGAAGAAATTACCGAAATGTATCCAGCATTAATAGTTATTTTTGGCGCAGAAAGACCATCAATAGAAGTGGTAACATAAACAGAACCACCATTTACAGTAATCGAAGCTCCAGATTTAATGGCATCATTGGTAGAAGAAATGGTTAAATAACCCCCATTGATTGCAATAGAACCCGTCCCAACAAATGTACTAGCTTCTGAGGTCTCGGTCGTGCTGTACGTGTAGGTACCTCCAGAAGTTGTAAGAGTAATTGTTCCTCCTGTAACGGTCGACACACCATCAACGATAATTCCTTTACCACCTACTCCTGTATTGCTAATTGAAATTGTTCCATCCTGAATGGCCAAATTACCTCCACAACTAATACCCGAAGACTGAACAGTAACCTTATCTGTAGTGTTGTAATAAGATGCCCCACCTGTCAAAATAGTAAGTTTACCAGCTGTTAGCTTCACGTCGCCACTGGTTTTTATACCTTTACAACCATTTCCAGAAGTATACAAAGCGACCGTTGCGTCGGATGAATTGAGACTTAGATAGCTATTACTATTGATAGCTTTTACCTTTTCGCCAGAGGCATTAATCGTAAGTGTTCCTCCAGTGATTTGAACGTACGGAAGTATTGTTGTATCTGTTCCTGTATAACTCGTGGTAATCCCGTCGCTACTAGCGGTGATACCCATTGCGCCTCCCGAAATAGAAACAAATCCAGCTTCGGATTCAACGCCACTTTCGGTAGCTACAAGAGTAAAATTCCCTCCTGACATTTGGAAATTATGATAAGCATGAATCGCATCCGCTGCCGCTTGTGTAACAGAAATTGTTCCACCTAGCATATTGATGTTGTCGTCACTAACGATGGCATGTTTGTTACTGGCATAAATCAAAAGACTACCTGCACCAGTAAAATCTAATGTTCCTTCACTAAAAAATGTTCCCTTTTGTTCTTCGGTAGTTGTAGCATAATTAGCACCATCAATCAGGCGGTTTACAGTACCTCCAACCAAGGTAACAATGGCTTTTTTACTAGACTGAATATTGATAGCTGGGCCATCGGTATTGACCAAACTTGTACCATTGAGAACCAAATTAAAGTCGGCATCGCTGTAAATCTTTAAACTCGCATTTGTACTTTGCCCAGAAATTACATAGCTAATGGGGGTACTATTATTTGTTGATTTTACTACTACATCACCATTTGTTACAGTGACCGCTACCCCACTCGAAATATTGTTAGTAATAGTTGGTGTAGTACCATCGTAATCAATCAAAACCGCATTGGCGATGGTAGTATCCTTGGTATTGGTAGTGATATCTGCTACATCGACGGTAGCATCTGTAACATCGTCAGTAGTATTACAAGCTACCAATGAAAGGCTAAGAAATAAGGCAGAAAATAGTCTTACTGCAATTTTTAAGTGTTTGTTATTCATAATCTCCTCGTATTGGTGTTTCGTTTCGGACAGTGATTTGTTTAGATTTGATAATTTTCAGACCGATTTTTAAAAATAAAAACCTCTACACCCTCAGAGACCCTTTTCTTTAACTGAACGTTACTTCATTTTTTCATTTTTTTAGAATCAGTCTAAGAAAAGGCATTTTTTGTCGACTAAACCCCTAATTATTTCAATTTCCCCCCATAATTGGCGAATCTCTCCCCTGTCTCTAGAAATTGTACTTTTTACTTTTGTTATTGTAAAACCTTTAATAAATATGAAAAAAACGATTTGTTTAGTTGGGGCACTTGTAGCAATTGGTTTGCAGGCTTGTAAAAGTGTTCAACAAAAAAACATAGACCTTACTGTTAAGCCTGGCGCTATTTGGCAAGACACCAATCAAGAAGTAATAAACGCGCATGGTGGTGGGCTTTTGAAAAGAGGTAAAAACTACTACTGGTACGGCGAAATTCGTGGAAAATCAGCCTCAGAAGGCGTGTCAGTTTATAGCTCTAAAGACTTGGTTCATTGGGAAAATAAGGGAATCGCTTTATCCAAATCCAAAGATTCGACCAGTGAGATTGCCATAGGTGGCTTGATGGAAAGACCCAAAGTAATTTTTAATGAAAAGACGAAAAAGTATGTGATGTGGTTTCATTTGGAATTGCCCCGACAGGGATACAAAGCAGCTCGCGCGGGTATCGCGGTGAGCGACAATCCTTTGGGTCCATTTACATATCTGAAAAGCTTTAGACCCAACGGCAATATGTCGAGAGATATGACGCTATTTGTCGACGACGATGGCTCGGCGTATCATATTTACTCTTCTCGTGAAAATTATGATTTAAGAGTCGTAAAGCTGACGGCAGACTATTTAAACGTTACCAAAGAAGATACCTTGTTATTTAGCAAACACCGTGAAGCGCCTGCGATATTCAAAAAAGAAGGGAAATATTTCCTTATCACGAGTGGCTGTACAGGTTGGGAACCCAATGCGGCAACACTTCACTCGGCCAGTTCTATTTTTGGTCCATGGAAATTAGAAGGCGACCCGATGCGTGGTCCAATGGCCGAAAAAACATTTGATGGGCAATCAACTTATATTTTGACAGTGGATTCAAAGAAAAATCAGTATATCTTTATGGCCGATCGCTGGAAACCCAAAGACTTGAAAGACAGTCGCTATTTATGGCTTCCTATTTCTTTCGAAAATGGGATTCCTGTCGTTCAATGGCAAAACGAATGGAAAATAGAGTAAGGTAGTTTATGGACAAAATTAAATTATTGAGCTTTCGGCTGTCAGCTATGGGCGCTCGGCAAAATGTTTCTATGGTTTCCTAAGAATCATAATCAAGCTTTTAGCCTCAAGCCAAATAATGCAATTTTATTTTGCATTATTACTTAAGAACCGGTTTTCACTGAAATCATATATAAAACGTGTTAAAATGTCATTTTTAAAAAAATCATTCTTCTGCTTACTACTTACAAACTTTCTGATTGTTGGTAGTTTACAAGCTCAAAAAGTAAAAACAATTCCCGTTGGAAAAGCTTGGGCCAACAATTCGGTTAACGCAGTTATTTTTCGTAAAAACTCTTTGGTCAGTTACAAAGACTACCAATTCATTGCCTATTACAACGAAACAGGCAATGTGGTTTTGGGAAAAAGAAAATTAACCAGTAAAAATTGGGAACTCAAAACGACCGACCTAAAAGGGAATGTATCAGATGCACACAACTGTATCAGTATTATGGTCGATGGCAAGGGCTATTTGCATATAGCTTGGGACCATCATAATCACCCTTTGCACTATGCAAAAAGTAAAAATCCTTTATCCTTAGAATTGGACGCACCAACCTCAATGACTGGTGAAACCGAAAAGAGTGTGAGCTATCCTGAATTTTACAGAATGCCCAACGGAAATCTGCTTTTCTTCTACAGAAATGGCGCTTCTGGAAAAGGAAATTTAGTGGTCAAAAGTTATGATATTGCCACCAGCAAATGGTCGATGGTACATGAAAACCTAATTGATGGCGAAGGTAAAAGAAGTGCTTATTGGCAGGCTTTTGTCGATGCCAAAAGCAATATTCATATCTCTTGGGTATGGCGTGAAAGTGCCGACGTAGCCAGTAATCACGATATGGCTTATGCTTGTTCAAAAGATGGCGGGAAAACTTGGCAAAAGACTTCAGGTGAAAAATACCAACTTCCTATCAATGCCTCTAATGCTGAATATGCCTGCAAAATCCCGCAAAATAGCGAGCTCATCAATCAGACTTCGATGGTCGCTGACCAAGCGGGTAATCCCTACATCGCAACTTACTTCAGACCAGAAGGAAGTAAAGTACCACAATATCATCTTATTCATTTTGATGGAAAATGGCATACACAATCGCTCGGATTCAGAACACAGGCCTTTAGTTTGAGCGGTATGGGTACCAAAAAAATTCCGATTGCGCGTCCACAATTGATAGCATGGTCAAACAACGGAAAATTATCGGCAATGGTGGTTTTCAGAGATGAAGAAAGAGGAAGTAAGGCTTCTGTAGCATTAAACACAGATTTGAATCATACCAAATGGCAAGTGAAAGATTTGACTGATACTTATGTTGGTTCGTGGGAACCGTCTTTTGATACTGAGCTTTGGAAGAGTAAACAACAATTACACTTGTTTGTCCAGCCTGTAGAACAAGCCGACGGAGAGGGCAAAACCAATACGCCTCCACAATTGGTACAAGTATTTGAGGTGAAGTTGTAAAATAAAAATCGGTTGTTTTCTCTGAAAGAAAGCAACCGATTTGATTATTACCACAAAATCTCTAAAAAACACCTTGTTTACCTACCTTTCTTTGGTAATTTTGTAGAATAACAAAAATACTTTTATGAAGTACTTGGGAATTAATATCGACAAAATAACCCCACTACAGGCTCGTTACGCTCGTAACGCAGTGCTCGTGGCGATTGTCTGTATTATGGCAGCCCAAGGGTTGGTAATTCATTTATTGGCTTTCTCCTTATCTGCCAATGAAGAATTTAATCAAGGGGTAATTCATACCGAAAGTACGATTGCTAAGACTCAACAAACTTGGAAACAAGAGCTTCAATTGATACTAGATTATAGCAATGAAAAATCCAATTCAGAGCAAAAATCTTCCAGACCTACCAGCATTACGATTGCATTTAATCTTTTTGTAGAAAAAGTTGGGATAGAACTTCCTAAGCCTAAATATCAATATTTATCTATCGAAAACCACTTTTCCTATAATAATCTCTACCATCACCTTCATCATCAGCGGATTATCCATCCTCCGTGTTTTGTCTAATTTTTTATCTTTGGGGTTTCTTTCAGCTTCACAAACCATCAACATGGCTTGTTGAATAGTTGTATTCTTTTTTTCAAAAATATACGCTAGAAACCTCCTCCATTTATTGGCTAATTCTAAGGCTTGTGCCTGCAATCTTGCAAAACTACTGCTTCATTAACGCCATGAAGCGATAGAATAGCACGTCCCTAGAGAGCCTATCTATTCATTTAAAAAAGACAAACAGATGGATTTTCCCATATTTCATTTAGACTTCATGGGCGACAGGCTACTTATTGCCATTATCGCCGTATTGCACGTATTAATCAATCATGGACTTGCCGTTGGATTTATTCCATTGGTGACTTGGATAGAATATCTTGGTTTTAAAAAAGGAGGACAAAACGACATTGTAAGCAACGAATGGGATCGATTGGCATATCGTCTCATGACGGTTGCTTTTATCATTACCACTACCATTGGTGCCATGACAGGCGTTGGTATCTGGTTTGCCTCTTCGTTGGTCAATCCTGCCTCTATTGGCTCACTCATTAGGGTTTTCTATGGTGCATGGTTTGTAGAATGGATTGTATTCGTAACTGAGGTAGTCTTGATTTTGTTGTATTACCTTTCTTGGAAACGTTCATTAGTGAGTATTGAGGCCAAAGCCAAGCATATCAAATTGGGCGTAGCACTTAGTATATTCTCATGGATTACCATGTCTATTATTGTATCTATATTAGGGTTTATGATGGACACTGGAAGCTGGGTCGAAAATAAAACCTTTATTGCTGGTTTTACTAATCCGATTTATATTCCACAGCTATCATTTAGAACACCACTTGCCGCTTTAATGGCAGGAGCATTGGGATTATTTTTAACAAAGTTATTCACTAAAAATGGTTCAGATTTCCAAAAAGCATCTACTAAAAAAATTGCACAGTGGATGTTGCTAACGCTACCATTTATGCTGATAGGTGCATTGGCCTATTACTTCAAAATTCCAGAACTGATGATTGGCAACTTGCCAGTAGCTGTAGGGACAATGGATTTTCAATCATGGTATGATTTATTGGTAAAATTCATTATTGGTGCGCTAACCACTGTCCTATTGGTCGCAGGAGTAATCTTTTTCAAACCAAATTTCAAAATCCCAACAGCAGTTTATATCCTACCAGTCATTGGAATGCTCGGTTTCGCAGGGATTTTTGAACGTATTCGTGAGTTTATTCGCAAACCTTATGTGATAGGCAACTATATGTACTCTAATACTTTGCGAAAAGACGAGTACCCGCTTTTCAAAAGGGACGGTGTATTAGCTCATGCTACTTATTCACCTGTCAAAGAAGTTACTGATGAAAATAAACTGGTGGCAGGCGAACAGGTATTTATGATTTCATGTAGCCGTTGTCATACCACACACGGTATCAACTCGGTGGTGGACAAATTTGAAAACATGTATAGTTTGAAAGCAGGTGAAAAATTGAATGGAGATTTGATGAAAAACTATATCAAGCATATCGAGAATGCGAGATATTTTATGCCTCCTTTTCCTGGCAACGAGGCGGAGCTTGGCGCTTTGGTCGAGTATATCAAACATCTTCAGGAAGACGGGACGCCTATCGACAATCAGGCAACGTCGATGAGATAATTCGCTCATTCATAAAACTTATTCATTTTTTCATTCACTTAGCTTTTAACAATCATGTTTAATCATATTTTGCTTCAAACCCCAGTTCCTCGTGATTTACCTTTGGATTTACCCCTTCCCAAAGAAGTCTTGATTGTACTTTTGGTATTCTCGTTTTTGTTACATATTCTCTTTGTCAATCTGATGGTGGGTGGCAGTATTCTTACTCTATGGAGTCAGATAAAAGGCTTAAAAGACAAAGAATATGATACATTGGCGCATGAAATTGCTGAGACTATTACCGTAAATAAAAGCTTGGCAGTAGTCTTAGGCGTAGCGCCATTGCTGAGTATCAACACTTTATATACCGTCTATTTTTACTCAGCCAATGCGCTGACAGGCATCTTTTGGATTTCAATAATTCCATTAGTAACTGTAGCTTTCTTGTTGACTTACGCACACAAATACAGTTGGAAAATCTTAGAAAATAACAAAGCCCTGCATATCTCGATGATGGGATTATCAGTAGCCATTTTTCTTTTTATTCCGCTTATCTTTTTGGTAAATATCAATTTGATGCTTTTCCCAGAAAAATGGAATACCATTGAAGGCTTTGCTCATGCCTTGACATTACCCAATGTATTCCCAAGATATTTTCACTTCTTGTTGGCTTCTTTGGGTACTACTGGTCTCTTTATTTTCTGGTATTTTGGTCGAAAAAGCTATGATTTCGAAAGTAACTTTACGACACTTACTCGCTATGAGATTCGTAAGAAAGCTTACTCACTTACCTTTGGCGCTTCGGCAGCACAGTTTATTATTGGTCCTGTGGTCTTGTTGACCTTGCCGACCAAAGGGTTTAGTTGGCATCTAATTTTCACGATTGGGACAGGCGTCATCTTTGCTATGCCTGCTATGTATTGGATTTGGAAAGGTATTACTGGAAAAGCCGAAGATATTGCCAACAATTTCTGGAAAGTAGCCCTTACACTTGGTTTGACGATTACGTTCATGGGCTCAGGACGCCATATTTACCGTGCAACGGCTTTAGCACCGCATCAAAAATTAGTGGAGGCAAAAACTATTGCTTATCAGAAAGAGGTAAAAAAAGCGACGGAAGAAATGAAAAATGCTCCTGCCGAAAAACCCTCTTCTGACAATGCTGGAGAAGCCATTTTCCAAGCAAAATGTAGCGCTTGTCATGCCATGGATGTCAAAGTGGTAGGTCCACCTATTAAGGAGATGGTGAGTATTTACAAAAACGATGCGAAAGGATTACACGATTGGATTTTAAAGCCTGGCAAAAAACGCCCTGATTATCCGCAAATGCCAGCTTTGGGATTAAGTGAGCAGGAAATCAACGATGTTTCTAAATACATTTTGGAACAAAAGTAGTCTGTTTTCTTAGAGAAATTTCCCTAAAAATGCGGGCAAATATCTGATAAGTTTTGCCCGCACACTTACTCAAAATCATTTTTCACATAATCATTTTACCCATATGATACTCGTATTATCTATAGGAATAGCGGTGGTAACACTTGCCATTTTATATACCATGTTTGAGATACAAATCAATATTACTTCTCTCGAAAAAATGGATCATATTATTTCGAAAAAGTTAAAGGCTTTTGCGCATGAAAAAGAAAAAGCCTAATTCAAAGCATCTTAAAAGGTCATTCGGAGCATTGGTTTTATTATTGATACTACTAGCGTCAATGATTTTCGTCCTTATTGTCGCTTTGAAAGCTACATAAAAGTGCTCTTCCTGATAGGGTGCGACTTAAGTCGCACTCTATCAGGAAAAAAGGGGTTCGAAAATAGTTTTTCGAACCCCTTTCTTGATACTATATTTCAGCATGACAACTCTTTAGACGCAAAGCATTGCGTCTCTACTAGTAAAATACCTATTAAAAATAATCACCCAATCACCTCACCATTCAATCAACTAAACCTATATTTAAAATCCATAAGTCACTAACAATGAAGGCGTTTGTGTTTTTTAATGAAATCCTACTGTTTGAGCCGCAGGCGAGGTGGGTCGCCACTCCGATTAGGATTTCTTGACTTTCTTTTGCGGCCGCCGCGCGGTTACTTTTCTTGTGTTAGACGGGCACGCCTAGTGAAGAAAAGTAAGCAGTGGCAAATGGAAATTTTATTTTTCTACAAATACCAAATAATTTTTTTAAATATCTTCTAAAATAAAGAAAGCCTCTACTCTAAAATCAATTTCTGTGAAATTCGGTCTTTACTGGATTGAAACCAGACCAAATATACCCCTCGATTCAAATCAGCCGTTGAGACTTTGGTTGACTCCTTAAATGAACTTTCAAAAACAATATTGCCTAGCATATCTACCAGCTTCACCTCTACTTCACCTTGCAATGTGCTTTTTAAGGTAACAAAATCTTTAGCTGGGTTCGGAAAGGCTGACAAACTTTGACTTATTCCTCCATCAAAACCTAAAGGCATGGCTAAGGCAACTTTTAGCTGGGCATAATTGGTACAGCTATTGCTCCCCCAAGCTCGAACGGTATATGTGCCATTGTAGGCGGCAGTCACATTCTCAATGATGGGTTTTGCATTGGTTGAGATAAATTGATTGGGACCTTGCCAGAGATAATTTACCCCGCCCGAAGCCGTTAATGTCAGGGTATGATTGACAAGATCTTCATTAAAATTCGCTTCAATTTTTGGTGCAGGTTTTACTAATAAAACTGTTTTGGCAGTATTGGTACAGCCATTATCATCAGTTACCTTGATAACGTAAGTTCCCGAATTTTCAGTTTGGGATTTACTAAATACAATCGAGCTATTGGAAGAAGAAAAACCGTTTGGTCCTGACCACTGGTAAGTACTTCCGCCACGAACACTTATCTGAGCAGGCTCACCAGCACAGGTGGTATCACCCATGGCAGATACCGCTGGCAGAGTAGCAATTTTCCCTGTCAGGGTATCTTTTGACAACAAGCCCGTGTTTATTCCTCGTAAACTTACTTGAAAAACACCTGTCCCAAATCTCTGTGATAAATCTGTGATACGATAGGTTTGAGTACCGATTAACTCCTGTTTTAGCGGTTTGATGGTTTGGGAAGCGCCATTTGCTAATTTTACCTGCATCACAAAACTTTCTGAATTGGCAATTTCCCCAAAAACTTTAGCTTCCAATTTAATCGAGTCGCTTGCGCATACCGTCTGAATACCTGTAGATTGGAATTTTACAATAGGTATTACATTGACGGTAGTATTTGAAGGCAAACTCGAACAACCGCTATTTTCACAAATAGCAACATAAGTCGTCGTCACCGTTGGATTTACCATCAAAGTAGCAGAACTAGACGTTTTTTGTTGAGAACCTTCTACCTTGTTTGACCAACTCCAAGTGACCTGCGAACAACCTTGAGCGGTTAGCTGTACTTGCTGACCATATTCAATAGAAGGACTTTGAGCGGTTAATTTGGGTTGATTTGGTGCACCAGAACAAGCATTATATCTTATCAAAAAATTAGGATATTGAAACCAAATATTACCTTTTACATCAGCCAACATCTTACTTAGCCCTGTGGTACTCAAAACAATATTGCCTGTTTTCGACCATGTTTGATCAGCATATTTAAAGATATTGCCACTATCATAAACATAAATATTGTTTTGAGCATCTTCGGCGATATAGCTCGGTTTCAGAAAAGAAGCATAATTCTGTACTTCCCAAGCACCTTCCGAATATCGGAGGACTCTCCCATTTTGTAATAGCCACAAAACACCTTTGCTATCCATAAAGGTCTGATTGATAGCACTTGAAAGTTGTGGTACATCTGACTTCGTAAAGGTTTTTACTTGCTTGGTAGTCATATCATATTGCCAAAGCTCTCTACTTTGCGAGTTGTATTTATAAACCTCTACCCACATCGTATTCTGATTCCAAACTGGTGTTTGAAAATAGACATTTGACTCGGTGCTTTTGTAGGTAAAAAGCGTTTTTAAACTATCTTTTTCTATTTTACCAAAAACTACAGCACCTTTCACATCCGAATATCCATAAAACAACTGATTAGCATAGTCGAACTTCGATGGGGAAATATTGTCGGGATTTGACAACTCTACAGACGAAAGCATTTTTCCCGTAACAGGATCTAACTTTCTAAGCGCATACACCAACGAACTACTTGGTAAAAGTCTTTTTCCTAATAGTTGAATCGTTTTGATGGTTGGGTCACCTCCTGAAAGTGACAAACCGTAATTTTGATTCCCAATGGCACCTGTTGTATTGGCATGATCAAAGGTTTTGACCTGAAGATTATTGACTTGAATGGTAAAAATTCCGCGCGCGTTTTGTGCCACGATTTCGTTTTCTCGCATCTCAACTGCATTGATAGAATTCGCCAAATCAGGGTTCTTATCTTTACCAAAATATGCCACCTGCGCTCCTTGAGAAACGCCTTTGTACACAAAACTCGTTTGGGTCGTCGACACCACTCCTTTCGGGATATTCAACAAATATTCTGGCTCATTATATATCTCCTCAACCTTTACAAAATAGGTTTGGTTACTTTGGAGTGAATCCAACCAAAACGAATAAGTATAGCTAGATTTGGCTGCTATATTTTGAGCATTTTTAACACATAAAATCTTTTTAAAACTTGAATCACTCGCAACAGTCAATTTTATTATTGACTGATTATTAATATAGTTACCTGAATATTCTAATACTTTCAGCGCCGAATTCTCTGTCAAATAATTGGTAGAAATGTAATTATTTGGATTGCTAACTACCACATACTGCACTTCCGACCAAGCACTTTTGGTAGTACCAACGACAGAACGAACACGCCATTTGAGCTGATTGGCATAATAATTCATTTTGGTCAACACCGAAGTACTTGAAGAACTGGTCTGAAAGATAGGGTTTTTAAAATCTGCATCTGAAAGTGCTGCTACCTGCACTTCGTAGGCAGAAGCATTGGGTACTGATGTATAAGTGAGCGTAAAATTGGTCGATAAATTAGCGGTTGAAGTTAAAGGATATTGTGCAAAGGGTGGTAAAGTCGCATCGCTTGGAACATTCCAAACAGCATTGCTCCAATCTGAACAGCCGATACTATTGCAAGCTTTGATACGTAAGAAATTTTGACCCGTTCTTAAAAGCGAGGAACTCCATACACTTTTGTTGACGGTATCAATTTTTTGCACTGTTGAAAAATTCGCAGAATTTGCCGACTGAACAATGTAATAATCAGCGGTAACTACAGGTTTCCAGTCGATTACAGCATGGTTTTGGAAATTATAATTAGCTGATAACAAAGGACTTTCTGGCTTAGAAGTTGCCGAGGGCAAGTTATCCTTGGCATACTGCTGAATTACCGAGCGACAAAGTTCATGAAAAGTAGAAAGTCTTGGACCACAGTAACTCATAATCGTACCAGCGGTAGTGTTGAGTGCGCCGTCATAGCATGAACCTTCTGACGGTGTACAATAATCCAGCGGACCTTCGGGCCATTCGCAACTTTGCGTGTGCGGCACCCCAAAAGTATGCGCCAGTTCATGCGCCACCGTGCCCAAACCTGCCTGTCCCCACGGCACTACGCCTTCGGTGCCACCCAAATAGGCAATACCAGCGGCTCCCTGCAAGCTTTTGGAAGTCATAAACAGCGCCTTGTCAAACTGATTTGCGATGGCTCTAAAATCATTTTGGTAGTTCCAAGTAGAATTAAACAGCGCCAACAAATCATAAATATTGCGATTGCCTCGATAGGGATCTTTTTGAGCGTCTTTCCAGATATGAATTACGGTAGGAACTAGCCGAACATTCATCTCTTTTTCATAGACCTTTGATATCTGCGAGATGGCATTTATCACCTCCCTTTTGATGTAGACAGAATCCGAATCAAACTTTTCAAAAGTTTCGGAATCAATTTCTATCGCAAGGCGACAAATCCAAGGACCACTTTGCGTAGTTCGGGAAGCTTTGGAAGCTAGTATAAATTTTTGGGCATTTCTTACTCTACTTAGGGCATCAGCAGACATTTGAGAGTCATTTACTCCACAAGTTGGAGTCTCCTGAGTTTGTTGGGCAAATAAGAAAGGCGCAAACAATAGCAAATAAACAATGAGCGGTAGTTTATTCATAATTGTATTACCTCGACGGATTAAGTTAATTCTGACTATGCCATTGCGTTATGGCATTGTAATTCTAGTATTGGCGGATGCTGGAATGTCCAGATTTCGTCAAACTAACTTAAAGGGGTGTAGAATGGGAAAGACAAACTTAGTCCCAAGCAAATCGAGGTATTTTAGATATAGATAGAAATTTTGTTGCAGAAAATTTCTAGCACTTATATCCAGTCATGACCAGAACCTGTACTTGGCGAACTAAAGGTTTGGATTCCTGTTGACAATACAATTTGGGTAAATTTTCCTATGCGGGGAGAAATTATCCAAACTTGTAATGTTGTTTTCAAATAGAAAAAAGCCGTTTGCGTTACGTATATTTTCTAGAGTAAAAATCCCGCATTTTTTATGCCAAAAATCCAAGTATCAACCAAATACATCCATTATTCTTGGATTTCTCCAAAATAAATAAATCATTAGAACCATTTTTAGCATATCAAAATAACTCGTCTCTGTAAAATATTCTTCATTTAGCTGAATTGGCTTTGTTATCAAGTTTTTGGACATAAAAAAAGTCGGTATTTTTAGCAATACCGACTGAGTGTTTTTTAGTATAAAGCTGTTTAAGCTTTTGTAAAATTACTGGCGTAAGCAATGAATTTATACTGTTTGAGCGAAGCGAGGTGGTACGCCACTCCGATTATAAATTCTTGATTTTTTGCGGCCGCCGCTGCGGTTACTTTTTGTATCAAGGCGGGAACACCTAGTTAAAAAGTAAGGCGAAGAATTAAGCAATAAAATATGTCATTTGAAAAATTCAAATAGCTTTATTTTCTTACTTCATCAATTTCCAAAGTTTTTTGGCTATTATTTCGTAGCCTTTGTCTGAAGGATGTAGGCCATCATAAGTCATCGCAATAGACTCGACTGGATATGGATATTCGTCTTTTTCAGGATTAAAAGGCACATCGATAAAATCTGGGAATGGATAATTTTTGTATTCCCCCGTTTGAGGATCTTTGAGTCTTTTGAAATTTACTAGGGTTTTATGAGCTAGTTTTTTCTCATGATACAAATCCAGAGACTTGTATCCCTCCTTTTTCGCAATCATTTTAACTGCCTCCGCAAAAGCCTCCAACTGCTGGTTATTCTTGGCACGATATGAGCCAAAAGCATTATTTTTAGGATTAGCGATATACACAAAATCAACCCTTTGCATAGGCGTTATCAAGACTACTTTTGCCTCAGGATTTAGTTTTTTCAAGTAATCTACAATAATTCGGTAAGCCCCAAAGAAAGTATTATAACCTGTGTTGTTTTCATAGTCTTGTATAGAGCCAAGAGGCTTCCCTTGCCACCAGTCGTTGGTACCCAAAAAACGGTGTAAACATCCGCTTTTACGATGTTTAAGGTTTCTATTTTTTCGGCGATTTTGACAGCCGTCCAACCATTATGACCTTGATTGATAAAGTTGAGTTCAGGATGTTCCTGTGTAATAAGGGTCATATATCCCTTTGTTATGCGATTGCCTGTCTGCTCGGGATGATCGTTCAGATAAGTAATAGAATCACCAATAGCCACCCACTGACGTTTTTCGGGAGCAAAGGACATTAAAATAACAATGAGCAATAAGAGAGGTAAGAATTTGTTTTTCATAATGATCGTTTTTGTCTAAAAGCGAAAAGTCTTATTTATCTAACCAAAAATATCAGACGTATATCTGATAACGAAAGGACTTCAGAGAGGATAAGGCTTATTGACTTTGGTTAATAAATTTTAAGCATGCTCCATTTCTTATTTTTCGGTAGTTAGAGGTTATTAAATTCCTTTAAATTGCAGGCTATCTTGTCCTTAAGTACTAGGACAGGATTTGCAGTGCTAAAAGTACGATAGAGAGTACTACATTACTTTCGTGTATTTGGGAGTTAGCGGCATTTTAGAAAGACACGACAACGACAAAACAAATGAACTAAGGAATCAAACCAATAAGCATGAAAGGAAACCAAAAAAATATCACTTAGACAATTTTAAAACCGCATTACTGAGTGTTGCTCCAGAATATTTTGGAATCCCAGCAATTAAAGGACAGATTCATTTGAATGAAAGAGCTTTTGCATTTGAATTATATCACCAACTAAGATTGATTTATACTGGTCATAACTGGTATGTAAATGGAGAACTACGAAAAGGATTGACCTTTCTTCCCAATTATCAACTTGAAAATACCCTAGTACCTGATTTAGTTGTACATCATCACGAGACAACTGACAATGATATAATTGCAATTGAAATAAAATCAGACCTAGACGTAACTGGCCCAGAACTGATAGAAGACCTAGAAAAATTAGAAATATATACTCGACCTGGTGATGGACATCTTAATTATCACATGGGTATTTTACTGGTGACCAATTGTGACTTTCGAAATAAGTTGTTAAAAATGAGAGTTAAAAACAGGAATAGAATAATTGAACTTCTGAACTTTAACAGAATTGCCATTTGGAATATCAATATTCCTATACCATATGACAACCATGGCGACAGAATGAGATTGAGAGAAGATTGCTTAGAAATAATTAGAATCCATAACATTGAAAGATAAAACGGCACATCCCACGGGTTTTGCATTAAGCGGTCTGAGGTGTAAACTTGGAGCTTTGTGCTTTTCGAGAATTTTAGAAATAAATTGGGCATTTGTACTTTGAAAATCAGCTCGTCACAAAGCCCTATTCATTAGGCAAGATCTTGAAATAAATACTATAATTTTTTCGTAAAAACACCTCACCCAACATGTTTGGAGGATATTGTAAAAGAACACTGCACACAATAAAAATTGAATACAATATGGCAAAAGAATCTTGGTATATTAACGAATCAGAACTTGACGACTATCAAGTAAGAATCGTAAGACGAAATCTAAATAGTTCATTCATTGTTAAAGGATGTGCAGGAAGTGGAAAAACCGTTCTAGCACTATGGAGAGCAAAAGAACTTGCTGAGCAAGGGAATAACGACTACCTAATCATCGTCTTTACTAAAGCACTAAAACAATTCATTGAAGACGGTATTCACACCATTGGGGTTGACGAATCAAAGGTTCTTTATCATTGGGAATGGATAAATAGACGAGACAAACCATCGGCAGAATATATCATCGTTGATGAAGTTCAAGACTTCGATACTGATGAATTGAGAGAATTACAACAAGCAGCCAAAAAGCATTTTATTTTATTTGGAGACTCTGCACAACAGTTATACAAAAATGTGCCTAATAAGGGAAAACTATTGACAATGGAAGAAATTCAAATTCAAACAGGAATCCCAATGGAGAATTTGGTTATTAACCATAGACTACCAAAGAAAGTTGCTAGAGTTGCAGAAAAAGTAAGTTTATCTAACGACCCACTTGTTGACAGGTGTAATAAAGAAGGAGTAAATAAGCCACGTCTTGTAGAGTGCTCATCGTTTAATGACCAACTTGATTACATAATTGATGTAGTTAAAGCCCAAAATTATACAGACGTTGGCATTTTATTTCCGACCAACAATGATGTTCAAACCGCAAAAAAATATTTCGACAGTAAAAAATGGGGAGTTGAAGCTAAGATTGGGTATGGTGCAGGTTCTATGGACTTGGACTTCAAAACAGACAACCCAAAACTAATGACATACCATAGTGCAAAAGGATTGCAATTTGAAGCAGTTTTCATTCCTATGTGTATTTCCGGTGACGAGAAAGATAGAAATCCACTTTATGTAGCTTTAACAAGGAGCTATAGAGATTTATTCATCCTGTATTCAAACCACCTTTCTACTTTCATTGCAAACATTGACAGAAACTTGTTTGAATATCACAACGAAAAAAACAAATCATCTGCAAGCAGCGATTTACCCTTCTAAAGAAATGACAAAATGAGAGTATATATTCCGTTTAATTCAAACGATTTCAATAGTGTTTTTACAACACTATCAATTTCGCCCTGTTCCTTTTACCCTAATAGAAAATACAGTTTCAAAAGAGCAACAACGACCTTTTTAAATGAAAGTGAAGACTTTTTGGTTGGTTACGAAAAACCAATATTCCACAATCGAGAACTTGACAAGGACTATGGCTTTCCAGTTTTAATTGAAATTGATATTGAAAAAACCGAGGGCAATTGGCAAACTACAGAAAACGGTCTCAATTATGTGATAATTGATAATACTGTATTTCTGCTTAACAACTTTAAATTATTGTTCAGGAGAGAAAAAGAACTCAATGAAACCTTTGCCAAGTCATTAAAGAGTATAGAAACAAAGTATTCTGCCTTGGCGAAACAAAATTCTGAAGTTATAAAAGTAGATTGCTTCGTCAATGAAATACCATTAATTGTATTTCCAACCGTTAATAACAATTTCAATTCCTTGACTTTCTTTAAGGAACGAAAACTAAACAGAATACTTGGTGCTATTCTAGGTAGTTCAATTGCTTATACAAATTTAACCACAAAAGAATGGCAAGAAATTTCAATTCTGCTAAGGTTTTTGAATAACAACCTTTCATTGTTTCTGAACAAAGTTTCGGACAATAATGAATTTGAAAAAAACAGGTTTTAGAGATAATTGATAAAATACTTAAGACTTACGAAACAGTTGAAAAATTAGATGAAGCTATAATGTTAGGCTCTAATTTTTCATTCACATCTGAGTTAATGAACACCCTAAAACAATCTAAAGTATTCGGTATATCTGCATTTAATCTTCTTATTGAAGGTTTACTTATGACATCAAAGGCAGAACTTCCACTTTCACTAAAGTTAGAAAAACTAAAAAGAGCAATTAATTCAAAGTTCAATTCAAAGTATCCAAGTAATTATATTGAAAGAGTCAACAACGCATTTTCAGATGTTAGAAACAAAATTGATGATGAAATTTATCTATCAAGAAAAAATAACAAACTGACATCTGATTCACTTGTAATACCACATTTTGTAAATGACAAAATGGAACTTATTATTCCAGAAGGGCTTTTAGAAAATGAAAAGAAATATTTACTTCAATGCTTGAAATTCTTCATTGAAACAGACAACATTCCTGACCTTGAAACTTTTTTCACTAACAGAAAAAATATTTTGATTGACCTTGCCAAACACTTTAAGGACACAATCGACAATTTTGATGGTTCAAAAGAGCGAGAATATCTTGTTGATTTACTAAAATCATTCGACAGTCTTAGGGGCGGTTTTGACATTTCAAGAACATCAAACGAAGTTTTAAAATCCATTGCGGTTCTATTTACTTCAGGCAGAGATTTGTTAAGGTTCATTGAAAACAATGAAAGAGAAGAAATTCAAAACTCATTAATTTACTATACTCTTTGGGGTAGTATTTATGGGGCAGCAATTCTTCCAAAGACCTTAACAGAATCCATCACAGAAGACAAATCGAATGTTAAGACATTGATTTCAGCATACTCTAAAACTTTTGGAGAATATCAAAACAATAAAACAGAAAGACGAATAGAAACTGAAAGCTCTATAATCACGATAGAGCCAGAAAAAAAGGAACAAGTTCAAGAAGATTTAAAAGTTTCATCAACCGAATCAAATACAGTAAATGAACCAACTGAAAAATACATTCCATCAATTTCGATTTTAGGTAGTCAAATTCTTGAACAAGTAGAGATGAAGAAGAAAATAAAACTTGCGGACTTAAAAAGCTTTTCAAAAAGTTTCAAGACAAATGGAGACGTTGAAAACCTAATAAATAGCCAGTTACAGGACAGAATAAAAGTAACTAAAAAAGGATCAACAATGTATGCAGAACTCATTAACAATGATCAACTTAAATTTTACTAAGAAAGAATAATAAATGTAAACATAGGAAGCCATCACACAACTCATTTTTCCTTAAAACCCTCCTACAGAACAAACTTCCAGACCTCTTTTAAAGCCATTTAAAGGAGGTCTATTTTTCCCATCGGAGAATAATCTCAAACTTGAAGTACCTCGCATCCTTAAAACACACATTTTCAGGTAGTTTTTCAAAGTGTAATTAAAGGTTCTCAGTAAGGTGGAAGTCTATGATTATTTCGATATATTTGAGTTGTGCAAGAGGCACAGGCGTTTGACTTAATAGCAGGTAACGTGGTTAATTGAAGATTCTACATCGCATCAACTTTTGTCGTGTATTGACAGTTTTGTGCTCCGAAATCCTCCACTGCGCCAATCGCCAAAACATTGTCTACAATCATAAATAATCTACCATGAAATATTTCTTTTCAATCATGATTTTTGTCATCATAATTAGCTGTAATAATGAAAGGAATGAACCTACTACCTTTTATAAAAATCTTCATACAGGAGAAATATTGAATAAAACTGAATTTGAAAAATTTGAAAATTCTTTATATTTAAAAAACACAGATTCAACTAAAAAAACTATTGTGACTTTTATGTTTTTTGAAATAGAAAAGTCTTCAGATTCTATTATTCAAAATTTTAAATACGACCTGAGAATTGGAGATAAATACATTGTTAGAGCGAATGCCTATGAAAAAATAGGAATGAAGATTCCTCAACGAAATTTTACTTCAATTAACGATGAAAAAACAATTATTGGTGGAAAGAAAAATAAGCCAACATTGATTAATCTTTGGTTTATTAATTGTCCTGGGTGTATTGCCGAAATGCCAGCTTTAAATAGACTAAAAGAAAAATACGCTGAAAAAGTTGATTTTGTTTCGTTAACATTTGAGCAAAAAGAAGACGTTTTAGTTTTTTAAAAAAACGAAAGTTTGAATTTCCTCATATTGTAAATGCTGAGAATTTTATAAACGAAATAGGTTCGTACCCTTATCCTGAAAATATTTTTATCGACAAGGAAGGTTTTATAAGAAATATAGAAGGTCCAATACCAAGTAATAAGGAGAATGATATAAATCATTCAATTGAATATTTTGAGGAGATAATTAAAAAATTACTGTAGCCGACAGCAGTTTGGCAAAATGGCAGGTTCAGTGCTAAATTGAAAGTAAGTACTTCAAATCCGCCACTGAGCCAAGCGTCAAAACGTTTTACGACCAGACGCTTTATTTATCTTGAAAACGGTAGTATTCAAGCTCTAACGTATTCTGAATTCAAAAACCATACTGGCTTTAAGTCAATAGATATACAGGGAAATTCAAGGACTTCTATTGGAGTTAAAACAGACGGTTATATTGCTGAGTTTGGCCTAAGAAAAAAAGACGGGCAAATTGTTTACTGGAAAATTCCGACTGGAAAAAGTGGATTTGCATTTTGGAATGTTACAAAAAAGTTCGAATTAATCGGTCGTCAATATATCATACGCGAAGTAGAATAACGATGGGATTATACGAGTTTCTGTCAAGTAGAAACGGACATAATAATACTCAACTTTGGAAGGCAATCCATACATTAGCTTCGGCTGACGGGAGCCTTTTGGATATTTTCAAACAACTTAAAATCAGGGAATTATTTTGAATACCATAACGCTCATTTGCTAAATTTGCCAAAGATGAAAAGTAAATCAACCATAAAACTTCCGCTGACAGACATTGAAAAAGCAAATTTGAGAAAGAACAAAATCAAAATTGCCAATGTGCTCGACTTTGCACCCGACGAATTGGCAATACTGTTAAATGCTACTGCCGAACGAGCAAAAGAAATATATGCCTTAGCAGAATTTCAAACTGTTCCTTCTATCGGAATAAAATTTGCCGAAGACCTTGTGTTTTTAGGTTACTATTCGCTAAACGAACTAAAAAACAAAGACGGAGCAAAACTGACCGATGAATACGAACTAAAAAAAGGTTATTGGATTGATCCCTGCGTTGAAGACCAATTCAGATTAGTGGTAAATTTTGCCAATACAAACGACCCGAAAAAAATGTGGTGGGACTTTACCGTAGAAAGAAAAAAGTTTCGCGCCGAAAATGGTTATCCAACAAGCAGACCTCAAAAAGCGTGGTTCGAAACAATTGGATATGAACGAAACGACAGCCACTAACATATAAACCATAAGACAATGATAACTAAATAATTATAATCAAAATTCATCACTCACAATTCAGTAGTCATACCTACAATACGTCCTTTTAAATATAATGGTAATAAGGTACTTTTTGAAAAACCTCCTTATATTGGGATTCTTAAACTAAACTATGTATTCAAATTATTCGCATGACTACCAACTGTAAAAACTGCCACAAGTCATTTATTGGAAAATATTGTAACTACTGTGGACAACAAGCAAGTGTAGATGAATTGACTTTCAAGGATATCTTACTTGAAAGTTGGTATTCTATTACGAATACTGATAGTGGTGTGGTAAGATTAATAAAAGATTTATTTCTTAGCCCCCAAAGCGTATATCTAAACTACTTTGCAGGTCAAAGAAAAAAGTATTTTAGCCCTGTTACTTTCTTTTTCCTAACGGTAGGGCTTTTGCTTTTTTAGGTATTCAGGTATTTGACTATGAGGATTTCAAATTTGCAACACAGAACGAGTTTGGACGTTATGCCTTACTTGAAACAAAATTTAAGTCCTTATTCTTACTTCCATTTGAAATACTTCTTACTTGGTTGCTTTTTCACAAACAATATAATCTTGCAAAGAATATTGTATTTTGGCTCTTTTTAAATGGTTTTTTGTTCACTATAAAAATACTTCTGACTCCAATTTATTTTCTTTTTATTTCCAGTAAATCATTTATTGATATTTCTATACAAATCCTTCAGTATCTGGTTCTTTTCTTTCATTTAATTCTTATTTTTGGTAAAAGCAAATGGATAAACTTTATTTTATTGTTTGTTCTCGCAAATATCATTTTCATTTCAGACGAGTTGCTTACTGGATATTTACTTTTTGAACAGGCAATTTTTAAGCAAACAAATACAAAGGATATTTGGGGATTAATCTTGAAAGCATACCAACGCTAACAGACCTCAAAAAACGTGGTTCGAAACAATTGGATATAAACGAAACGACAGCCACTAACCTCCATACATTTTCCAAAACTCAATTCCGCTACGAATCCTCTTACGAAAAAAAAATCTAAAACTTGAAGCACATAAAATTCAGTGCTTTATGTAGAGACATACCTACCGATCCAAACTGACTTGGGTATACATTTTTGGTCGGAAATTATCACCTCCTTGTGTATCTTTAGAACACACATTTCTAGACATTTTTTCAAGGTAAAATTAAAGGTTCTCTACAAGATAGAAGTCTATGTTTATTTCTATATATTTGAGTTTTGCAGCTGAGAACAACAAAGCATAGTCCTAAACCCAAGCTTTGTGCACCTAATGAATTTTAGTGGTAAATTCTCCGTCTTCACAGAATTAAAATATATAAACATCTATTATAAAATCATACGCTTAGAAAATGACAGAAGAAGATATATTAAATACGCTTGACCATTCCAATGATGGATATTATTGCTCTTTTGTTGAACTTGGACACCCCTACTCATACCTCCTAGACACAAGATTAAATGTCTTTCGTGGCGACAACGACCACTGGGCAATTGCAGTCGAAAGGCTTGGCTATAATCCACGAGCTGGAGCAATTGTACTTGACATCAATTATTATGGCAATTGCTTAAAAAATCTTGAATTTTACAATGAAAGACCTACAAACTGTTACAGCATTGACCCAATTGACTTCGATAACTTCAATGATACAATTGATGGTGAAACCTTAAAATCAGATGCGATTTTTTGGTTGGTTCGTGGACAAGAAGTTTCATTAAGTCACAATCAAGAAGACTATTTGAACGCGGGTATTGAACTAAAAGAATATGAAGCAGATGAAATAAGTGCTGAGGAAGTTGGAAGGCTGGTCGTTTCACAAAACCCTGACCTCTTTCGTGCAACTGACAATGAACTATATAAGTCTATTCCGAAAGATTTGAAAAAAATTTTGGTGCTGGACGAATGGTTTCATAAAGACTTTCAATTACAAATTTCACCTACCATGACAGACGAGCATTTACGCCAAACTTTTGAGCTCAATAAAAACTTAACTGGACTGGGTGGAATGACCTTTGAGAATTTCGTACAAGCAGTAAGATATCAAGAAATGATAAACAACGGTGGGAATAGAAAAATTTGGAAAAACAACAGACCTAGTTCATACGAAACCTGGCAACTAATTGCTAAAGTTATTGTAGCAAATGACCCTATGCAATATAATCCAACCTTAGCACCAAATACACATTGGACAAATTGGACAGACTCAGGAAGTATGTAATAGACAAACATAAGATAAGTTAGTACGCAAAATAAAGTTTAAGATTGTGCTTTGAGCTTTCAGGTATCGGCTTTCGGCGGTGGGCTATGGAAAAAATGCATGTCCGTGGTCGTTAAAACATTATAACACTCTTTGCCTTGTGTCTGTTGACTTGTCCCTAAAACACAAAACCTAAATATAATTCTGCACGATTACTTAGTTTTATAAATTTCAGACCTTGAGGTTTTACATCTACCAAGGAAATTTCAAACTTGGAGCTTAGTGCTTCTACTCAAGTTCAGTATAAGTTCATAGTTTTGCCCCGTAATCCTTCTTTCAAAGTTCTAACAAAGCCCCTAAATTTAACACCGAGCCTATGATAACGCTACGAAACTTATTACTATCAATATTCTTCATTGGGCTAATCGCCTGTAATACAAAGACTAGCAACTTAAAAACAGAAGTTAAAAAGGTTACGCTAATTAAGAATTTAGCGGGAAAAGTGTACTTTTTTGCTCCTGATTTAGACACTACTACTTGTGAGGTATTTGGCGCTTGTGATTGTTGTACATCTAACATATTGTTTCTCAACCACAAAGACTTTGTCACAATCTCTTATTGTGTTACCGATCAACAAATAGCCAAAGGAACGTATCATATCGACAATGACAAAGTCTATTTACAATACGACGCTTTAAAGGTTGACATAGAATATAATATGGAAACTGAAACCGACACCACAGGAAAAGTTGAACCTGAGTATTTCATTAGGACACAAAAGAGAAAGGCCAACAAGGTAGTTTTGACGGCATTGACTTGTAAAGGACAGGTTAATTTTAAAGTTGGTGACAAAGAGATATCTTACGGTTCATTGGACAAGAAAACACCAATTGAAGAACATATACAGCAACTAAAGAACCAAGGGATTTGGTACAAATTGAAATAACAACTTGTGCCTATAAGGATTCTGAATCAGGCTGGTCGACGTGTGAAATTTCAGCTTTGTATTGCTAAGTTTGTAGGTAAAATAAAATTTATTTTTTGAGTTTTCGACTTTCAGCAATATGCTTTCGGCAAAAATATATCTGTAGTTACAAAAAAACATGTTAAAACTATTTGCCCAGTGCCTAAGCCCAACAGCCTAAATCAAATTTTCTGATTACTGGACAAAATGAGAAAGTGCGATTCAGGTGTTTGGACTTTTTCACTGAATTTTATGAAAACAGTTTCAAACTGTTTAGAAATTAAGTCCAAGACTAAGTCTTGAACTAGGAACTTCAATTTTGTCCAGCAATCAGAATGTCTAACCAATTAAGATCATAAGATATTGATAGTTAAAACTTTACATTCCCAATCCATAACTAGGCTTGTACGAAGGATTTCCTATCTTTCAAAAGCGTTCTTATCGTTAGCTTTTTTTCTTAGAGACAAAACTAATACTTCGTACACTACTAATTCATAATTCAGCACTCAGACTTACTTCTTCAAAATCATATATGAGTACGGTTCAAGAGTGATAGCTGTATTTAGGTTTACGCTTTCATTGGTCATAGCATTTTTCCAAGAGGTATTGGTCAAGCCAGATGGTAAATCTTGTAAAACCTTACTATTACGAACATTCACCAAAACGAGTACTTCTTCTGAACCTAATTTCTTTTTAAAAATTACCACATCTTTGGCATTAAAGGCTTCTACAGTACCTTTTTTCACCGCATTACTACCATTTCTGAAAGCCATCGATTTTTTATAAGCTGCCCAGATTGTAGGATTTATCGTCCAGTCTATTTTAGTGGTATTATTGCTAAAAAATGGAAGTTTGCCTGTAAAACCAACTTCTTGTCCATTGTAAATTAACGGCACTCCGCCCATGTACGAAGTAAGTGTAAAAGCGGCTAATGCGCCTTGTTGCCCTTTGAAAATATTAATTGGCGAATCATCCCAAGCTCCATCGTCGTGGTTGGTAATCCATCTCAAAATATGTTTTCCTTCGGCAATGTTGTTGTAATTAGTGGCATTAAAAGCTAATAATTCAGACGCTGGTTTATTATTATTCATAACGTCTTTGAGTTTGGTGTAAAAATCCCAGCCAAAAATCATATCAAAACCTGCCGTGAGTAATTCTTTTTTACCTGTTTCGGCAAACATAATTAGTTTACGATTAGGAATCGCTCTGAGTGCGTCGATGGCTTCTTTCCAAAAATCAGTAGGAACGCCCTCGGCGTGGTCGCAACGAAAACCGTCAATGTTTGCTTCTAATACCCAGTAATTCATGGCTTTAATCATTTCCTTACGCATAGCAGTACTTGTAAAATTTAGTTCGGCTACGTCGTTCCAGCCCATGCCGGGCGGGCTGATAATTGCCCCTGAAGCGTCTTTGGCGTACCATGATGAGTTTTGAATCCAAGGATTATCCCATGAAGTATGATTGGCAACCCAGTCTAAAATAACAGCCATATTACGTTTGTGGGCTTCTTTGACTAATAGTCTTAAATCTTCTAAATTTCCAAATGCTGAGTTTACCTGAGTATAGTTTTTCACAGCATAAGGCGAACCAATACCTTTTAAATCACCGATTGGATAAATCGGCATGAGCCAGAGTACATTTACGCCTAAATTCTTTACAGAGTCTAATCTACTTTGTACACCTTTCAAATTTCCAGTAGCACTAAAAGCACTTAGGTTTACTTCGTACATTAGAATATCTGCTGTTTCGGGCACATTGGTGAAAGGAGTATCGTATTGTTTTGCACCTGTTGGTTCGGTTACTACTGGGGGCGTGATGGGCGCTGGCTCTGTTCCTTTGCAACCAAAACCCACTAAAACAAATGATAATACGACCGTAATTTTGGAAAATTGGATTCCAAAATTACTGAATCGTGCTTTTTTGATGGAGAATCTCGACATGATGTTTTCTTTATAAATGATAGTTTGTTTATGCTAAGTAGGAAAACGTTATTAGTTAACAGTATATTAGTTATCTGAAGAAAATTATAATCAAAAGGTTATAGTCAAATTTTGCCTCTGATATACTATTAATTTAATCTTTCCTTTTACTGAAATACTTAATTTTAACAAAATTCGTTGCGGGTTTTTCCCGCAACGAATGAAGTACTTTAGTTCTTTTTAATCTTATAAGTATAATTTCCTGCTTCGTGCAAATCTAAAGTAATGGTATAATTTCCATCTTGTGGCACTGTAAATTGTGGTTGGTCGATATAAGGGAGCCACGGATGATTAGCGTAGCCTAACGTTCCGTTGGCACTGAGTCCAAAATCTAATTGCCAAGCATTATTGGCTCTGAATTTAAACGAACCACTGGCTTTCATATCAGCAGTTACTGACCAGCTCTGAGTACTTGGGTTATAGTTTAAAGGAGTATCTTTATCCCAACCGCCTGGCGTTGCTGCACCAATCATTCCCCAAGTAGTTTTCACAAGAAGATACTTCATGGTTTTTAGATTCACCGAAAATAAGTAATAGCCGTCTGAAGGTGCTTTGAAATTTCCACCTGCATAATTAGCAACAATGACATTGCCATTACCACCGTCGCCATAAGAAGTTGGCCCCCAATCTGCTTGAGCATACAATTTAAACTCATTCGTTCCACCTGCTGGAATATAAATGTAGCCTTCATAAATATCATCACTTTTAACCGAAACCAGTTTTGGTGCAACGCTTACGTTCCAACCTTGATAGTCGCCCGCAACCCATAAAGATGGATAACCAGTGAACACTTTGTAAGGTGTAATTTTTACAGGAATAGCCTGAGAAAATGCTGCTCTATCAAGGTATGCTTGTACACGTACTACCAAAGAACCCTGTTCGTCAGGTAGTAAGCCGAGGTCGGTAGCCATTTTATTCAAATCTTTTCCTAAGATAGATTTATTCAAAACGTCTTCACCTGCTTCAATATTGATGGCATTTGCCCACGCTTTTGCCCCAACGGTATCAGAAGCAACATCAAATTGTAAGGTATAAGTAACAGGGGCTTGTACAGGATAATCTACTTTTGCCCAAGAAAAAGTAACAACCGTTTCATTGTCTTTTGCCTGCGTTAGTTGTATCGTATTTGCCGAGGCAGTTGGTAAATTAGTAAAATTTACCGCTTTGAGAATGGTTAATTCTGCTTCTTCTTGGCAAGAAACCAAGAAGAAAACAAGTAAAAAAGCCAAGTATTGTTGAATAAATTTTTTCATGATTATGCGGTATTAATAGCCAGAATTTTGTTTTAAACTTGTGTTGGCATTCAACGCTGAAGTAGGAATTGGGAAGAGTGTTCTATGATTTTGAGAAGCTCCTCTGAATTCGTTCGCCAATAAAAACGTATTAAAACGAATCATGTCTTGGCGTCTGTGTCCTTCCCAGTTTAATTCTAAAGTACGCTCATTGTACACATCCGTTAAAGTTGGATTGCTGGCAAGTACTGCCAAACCTGCACGTCTTCTCACAGCATCTACAAATGGTTTTGCAGCAGCGGCATCGCCCAAGCGTAGATTACATTCAGCTTTCATTAATAAAATATCGGCATAACGGTAAATCGGAAAATCGTTTGAAGCTCCGCCGCCATCCATCGGTAAAGCTGGGTAAAACTTCAAGTTTCGTACACCCGCATTTCTATCAGCTCCAGGATTATCTAACGAAGTAACTTCCAATGAATAATTTACGCCTCCAGGTTGCTGTCCTATCAGAAATTGCTTTTTGCGAATATCAGCATCACTATATTTTTGGTAATAATTTTTAGGTACAATGGTACCATTCCATCCGCTAAAACCAAGTACTTCGAGTGCGTGTGGCCCGTTTAAGCTTCTGATACCATAAATATTTCTTGAAACAACATTTACTCTGGCAAAAATTGCTAAAATGGTTTCGTCTTCAGGAAGTACATCGCCAAAAAGCTCATAATATTGATTACCCAACGGACTTGAAGCGTTGGCAGCACCGCCATGTAAAGTAAATCCGCCTGCTGTTACTTGTTCACAAGCACTTAAGCACTCTTTCCATTTGGGCGTTCCTGTGTACACTTCTGCATTCAAATATACTTTTGCCAAAAGTGCATAACCCGCCCAACGGTTGAATCTACCATAAAATTCTCCGCCTTTGGTAGTGGGTAATTTGTCCAGATTCTCTGTCAATTCTTTTACCACAAAATCATACAATTCTTTACGGCTGATTTGTGGAATTTTATCGACCGTAACATTATTCTGGGTGAAAAAAGGAACATTTCCAAAATCATCCATCAATAAATAATAGAAAAATGCTCTTAGTACTTTGGCTTCGGCAATTTTGGCAGGAGCCGCTTTTGCATTTTCTAGTTGTTCAATCGCCAAGTTTGCCGAAAAAATTGCGTTATACAGCCAGTTCCAAGTATTGCCGACAATTCCATCGGTAGGCAACCATTGATGTAGATGCAAACGAGCAAAATCTAATTGCCAGTCGCCCGTATTTCGGTGTGGAATTACTTGTTCGTCGGATGACATTGTGTTTAAATCGTACCAACCATTATCCGCACCAGCGTAACCCACACCACCCCAGTTTCCACCAATTTTTGAATAGACGCCTGCTAAAGCCACATCTGCTCCTTCAAGTGAGTTATAAAATTCACTTGCGGCGTATTTGTCATATACTTTTTCTTCTACATCTGTACAGCTTGGCAAAAGGAATAAGCTAAGACAGCTAAATATGATTATTTTTTTCATTGTTTTCTTTATTTAAAAATTACATTCAAACCTACAGCGAAGCTTCTTGTACGTGGATAAATTCCATTATCACCCCCAAATCCGTTACCGCCACTTACATTCAATTCTGGGTCAATACCAGAGTATTTTGTAAATACTGCAAGGTTTGAACCTGTTACGGAAACCCTAAGTGCTTCAATAGATTTAAGTTTTAAAGGATGAAAACTGTAACCAATAGAAAGATTTTCAAATCTTAGAAAAGCACCATTTTCTAACCAAAGGTTTGAACCATACTGTGTAGTGTATAAATCTAAAGGAACAGCACTTTTTAGTAAATTGGCTTTTCCAGTATTTTCCATCATACTGAGTGTTTGGCGTAAACCATTGTAAATTTTGTTTCCACCCGAACCACGCCAAACCATCGAAACATCCAAATTTTTATGTTTCAAAGTCGGTGTAAAAGCATACGTATGCGTTGGTAAAGCATTGCCAGCTAATACTCTGTCGGGGCTTCTATTTCCTTGATCTATTACGCCATCACCATTTACATCTACTACTGTTTCAGCCCTGTTTTCATTTTTTCCTGAATGTTGTAAAATTGAAAAAGTACCAATTGGCTTACCTGCAATGAGGTATGAATTTGGCCCCCAAGGAATATAATCAGTATTCAAAGGCACGCCGTTGATACTACCGTTGAGGTTCATTACTTTATTGGCTAAAAGCGAAACATTTCCTGCCAAAGTAAGGCTTGTATTTTTACTTTTGATGACTTGGTACGCCAAACTAGCCTCTATCCCTTGGTTTCTGATACTTCCCACATTTGCCATGATTGTTCCGAAAGGGAACGGAGGTTGCGGAACGGTATAATTAAATAATAAATTATCAGTAGTGGCCGTAAAAGCATCTAATGAACCCGATAAACGGCTATCTAAAACCGCAAAGTCAAGCCCTACGTTATACTGTTTACGGGTTTCCCATCTTAAATCTTTGTTGACATTTTGCGTAATATTGAAATTGGTAATTGGGTTTCCTCCAAAATAAGTAACACCAGCCGCACCTACTAACGACAGTGAATTTTGAGGGAATAATCCTTGTTGATTACCCGTTACACCGTATCCACCACGTAATTTCAACTGATTAAACGTTTTTTGATTTTGCATAAATGGCTCTTGGTCAATCTGCCAAGCCAATGCCACTGATGGGAAACTTCCCCATTTATTATTATCACCAAAAACCGACGAACCATCTTTTCTGAAACTTACCGTTAATAAGTAGCGACTCAAGTACGAATAATTGATTCTTCCCAAGAACGAAACCAAAGTACGGTCATTCTTATACGATGAAAAATCTCCTGGTTGTACTCTTGATAAATCACCCAATTGAAGGGCATTATAAGTAGCAATATCATTGATGAATCCTTTCACTTGTGTGAAATTTCCCTGATACGTTTGGTTTTGCCATTCGTAAAGTGCTAGTGCATTGATAGAGTGGTCGCCAAATACTTTTTTGTAATTCAGGCTAATATTCATCAATTTTTCATCTTGTCGGTTGTTGCTGATATTCGCCACACCTTTATTATTGATAGCATAAGCTACCGTAGAAACCGCAGGCAAATAGTATCCCCAGTTATTATCCGTTTTTCGCCAACTACCAAACCATCCAAGTGTCAGATTATCAATAACTTCCAAGTCTGCTTTTAAACTTCCAAACAGGCTATTATTTCGCCCTTCGTTTACTACCGTTTGTGAAATCGCATAAGGGTTGAAGTATTCAAATACGTTCGGGTCGGTGTAATATTTCCCATCTGTATTAAAAACAGGGTCAGTCGGACGCATTAAATAGGAGTTCGTAATCAAATTAGAAGTAAAAGCGGCACGTCCAATACTTCCTGGACTTCCAAGAGTATTATTGATACCACTGTTTAAATTCATCGTAAGCGTTAGGCGGTCGTTTAAGGCTTTTTGGGTTGCTTGGATTCTACCAATGTATTTTTGGTTGTTAGAATTTACCACAATTCCATTTTGTAAAATAGCCGTTAACGAAGCACGATAATTAAAATTTTGCGTACCACCACCAAACGAAAGCGTATGATTTTGCGTAGAACCTGTACGAGATAAAATATTGAACCAATCAGTATTTGAACCATGATTTGCTGCCGCAGGCACGCCGTTGGCTTGGGCTTGTTGCCACCATTCATCTGCACTGAGTACTTCTAATTGTTTGGCTACTCTATCCACCGAAAAAGTAGCACTGTATTCAACTGAAGATTTTCCTGATTTATTCTTTTTGGTACTAACAATAATTACACCTGGCGCACCTCTTGAGCCATAAATTGCTGTTGCCGAAGCATCTTTGAGAACATCAATCGAAGCGATTTCGCTTGGTGGTACTTGGTTCAATAAATCCATATTTCCTTGAATCCCATCAACCACAACCAGTGGGTCGTTACCACCCACCAATGAAGTAATCCCTCTGATTCTAACACTTGGCCCTGAGCCTGGCTCACTACCAATTTGCGTTACGTTAACGCCAGCCGCTCTACCTGCAATTTGTTGTAAAGGGTTAGTAATTGCACCTTGGTTGAAGTTTTCGCTAGAAATTGTCGCTACCGCTCCAGTTACATCTTTTCGGTTTTGACTACCATAACCCACTACCACTACTTCATCTAAAGCTTTGCTATCTGTTTTTAAAATTACATCAAGTTTTGTTTGATCACTCACTCGAATTTCTTGTGAAATAAAGCCAACGTGTGAGAAAACCAATATGCTCGTTTTTCCTGAAATTGATAGCTTATAGTTTCCCGAAATATCTGTTGTTGCACCAACTTTTGAGTCCTTTAACAGTACCGTCACACCAGCTAAAGGAATACCTGTTTCTGATTCAACCTTACCTTGAACAATACGATTACTTTGAGCTTCGGCAGGTAACTCAAGCATCAGTAAAGCTACCAAACAAGCCAAGGACAGATAGCCTTGTTGATTAATTGATTGCTTGATGAAAGCAATACCCGTCCAAGCCTCTAATTGCTTTAACCAATAAAATAGAGATTTTTGCATAATTAACTAATTGTTATTTTTTCGATAACAAATGTAAATTATCAAATACGAAGCAGACAAATGAGTGAATCAACAGGTAAAAAAATATATCTTTTGAAAATACAAATAGCTTTAAAACAGCGAGTTATCTCATAAAAAGTAAGCGTGTCAGGTAAATGCTAGGTAATCGTATTTTTTCTCTTTTCCATGTTTTTTTTATGAATAAACAAAGGTTTATTTTCTCTTTCACAAGAAATCCTGCTTGAAAGGAGGTGATTTTGAAAAAATAAACTTCTTCAACGATGTCTATCTAATCGATATTTTATTAGATTTTTGTAGCTATATCTCAAAAACTACCTCAGCCATTTTCTACTGGAAAATGATGAATGAACAATAAAATGAAAAATATAATTACCAACATCCTAGCAAAAAATATCGTACACCGTCGCTATCTACTGGTGGCTTGCCTTGTATTCATACAAGCCCTGAATACAGACGTATTTGCTAAATCAGATAAAGAAAATCTTCTTGAAGAATTACATAAAACGGTGCTTCAAAAAAAAACTTATGAGCAAAAAAAATTGCAACAAATAAATGTTTTAAAAAGTAAGTTAGCCAACCAATCTCTACCTCTAACCGAACAGTTTGAGCTATGCAATAAGCTATTTGAAGAATACAAAACATTTCAGTATGATGCTGCCTTCTCGTATGCATTAAAACTCCGAGACATAGCAAAAAAGCTTCAAGATCCTGTTAAAGTTAATTATGCCAAGCTACAATTAAGTTTTACGCTTTTGTCTTCTGGCATGTATAAAGAGTCTTTAGATTCTTTGAATTCGGTAGCATTACAAAAAATGCCCGATTATATCTTGATTGAATACTATGTTTTAATGTCTCGTTGCAACTATGAATTAGCGGCTTACAATGATACCCCCTATTATGCCGAGCAATATAACAAAAGAGGTAATGTTTATTCTGACTCAGCAACTGCCCTCATGAGCAAAAACGATTTGCAATATTATTTTGTAAAAGGAATCAGAGAGTTAAAAGAAAGAAAATACCAAGAGGCAGAGCATGATTTTAAGTTGATTCTTGACAAGTTTAATCCCAATTTCCACGACTATGCTATGGTCGCATCCTCCTTGGCTAGTGTATATCTTGAGGGTGATGGAAACAGAGAAACAGCCACAAACTTAATGATTCAAGCGGCCATTGCAGATATTAAATCGTCGACCAAGGAAGGGGTTGCTTTAGCCTATGTGGCAGATTTATTATATCAACAAAAGCATGATGACAAAGCCTATCATTTAATCAAGGAAGCCTTAAATGATGCTTCGTTCTATGGAGCTAAACTACGTTTAAAGCACGTTTCTGGCATTTTACCAGTCATAGAAGGAAATAGATTATCAACAGTAGAAGATCAAAAAAATCGCCTATTTATCTTCACTTCCATAGTATCTATTTTATCGCTAATCGTAATTATTTTTGCTTTTATCATCTTCAAACAATTAAAAAAATTGAAAGTAGTAGGTACTGAAATAAATGAAACTAACCTAAAATTGCAAACCGCCAATCATTTATTACAAACCACCAATCAAGTACTTCAAGTCAAGAATAACGAATTACAAGAAGCTAATAAAATTAAAGAAGAATATATCGGTTACTCTTTTAATATGTATGCCGACTACCTAGATAAGCTAGAGAAAATAAAAAGAAGTATCGAGAAAAAACTCGTAACTAAGAGTTTAGAAGGCATTGGGCAGGTTCTTGATTCGATTAATATGAAAAAAGAAAGAGAAGCGCTTTATATCAGTTTTGATAAAATTTTTATCAAATTGTTCCCCAATTTTGTTCCTGCTTTTAACTCGTTTTTCAAAGATCAAGACAAATATGTATTTCAGGCAGACCAGCCCTTAGATCTTGATGTAAGAATTTTTGCTCTTATTCGTATTGGGATTAGTGATCATGAACAAATTGCCAAAATTCTAGAGTATTCTGTGAGAACGATTTATAACCATAAAACAAAGGTAAAAAGTAAGTCTATACTCTCAAATGATGAATTTGAAAAGAAAATCATGGAAATAAAAGCCTTTGAGCTTTCAAGCGATACATCTTTAACGTAAAGGCTATTTCTACGCGCTCGAATGCCGATAATAATTGGTGTTTTTTCCAAAAGCACATAGGTCGAACGACGGAAGGGAGATGCTAAACGAAGTAGATTCCTTCCTATTTCATAAATCAAAAAAGTGTTTTTGAATAGTATAAAAATAGAAATAGCTTTTTGAACGAATTAAAGGATAAAGGGTTAAATCATAACGTAGTGGCATTTATCAACGAATGCGTTGACGACTTAAACACATCTACTTTCGAGGGAAATAAACTTATCCAATTTGCCATACAGAAGCAATCTGATATTTTAAAACAGATTGAAAAAGAGCATAAAATTGTACCGAAAAATCACTACGGAAATATTTGGGGATTAGCAGGAATGACAATTTGGGGTTTTGTACAAGTTGGGCATACTTTGCCCAAACATTTGTATTATGTTTCACCATGACGGAACTGTATTTGGTAAATAAATAGTAACCATCAACTTTGATTACGGGCAGAGAGTTTGCTATCTGTAAACCAGCACTAAGTCCTGCTCGTTAGGCAAAACGAAAATTTTATTTCGCAAATATACTTCGCCTAATATGTATTGACGCCATAAACTGCGGTGCAAATTACTGCGCCAATACTATCATTATGCGAAAACCAATTCACTCAAATCAACAAAAAACATAGATGAATTTATCCGATTATATTATGAAAAGAAACGGAGTTCCGATTGGACAACCAAACTCTCTTCGAAATAACTTACAAAAATCAATAGGTGCGAAAAACTTTCATACATTTTGGAACTATTGGAATCCCATCTTTAGCTATTATTTAGGAACAAAAATATTCCGTCCATTAAAACGAGTATTTCCCTTATTACTTTCTTTAATTCTAACATTTGTTTTCTGCGGCTTCATCCACGATTTAGTAACAACATTATTAAGAGGAAAACTCTCCTTGTTCTTTACTGTTTGGTTTTTGTTAATGTCAGTATTTGTTGTTATTTCAAAACAACTGAATTACAATTTATCTGACAAAAAGTGGCTTTTCAGAGCATTTATAAATTTGTTAATTATTGGATTTTGTTTTTGTATCACAAAATATTTGAACACTATATTGAATTTCTATTAATATCTATTGAACAATCTACTTTCAAATAGAATCAACGAAGATAAGCGAATTGAAAAAACACACACTACAGTGAACATCAGTAGCTGTCACACAACTCTTTCCCCTAAAATACTCTTACAAAATATACATCCAGACCGAATTCTATTGGGCTTTTAGATGTTAACTTTCGCATCAGTTTTTAAATCGACATCAGTTGCCGAGCAGACATAGCAACAATACAAGCCCTGTGGCAAGCCTTTAACTTTACCTGTAATTTTATGAAGACCTTAGTTTCTCAAAGACATTTTATTAAGTTCTATCTCTCGATTATTTTGTTGACATTACTGTTATCAGGAATAGCAACAGTTTCTCTTTTTGCTTACAACAAGCAGCTTGACATAGGAGATTTAAAGCCGATAGACAAACTTATTCCTATATTTAGTATAGCCTGTTATGCCTTTGCAGGTTTTTGTTTGTATAGCTACATAAAAAATGTACCAACAATTATCCTAGACAAAGACTTTATCCGTTTCAATAATCAGACTTTTGCACTTGCTGACATTAACAAAATTGAACTAACAGGAAAAAGACCCTTGAAGTATGCAGTTAGTTCTCCAATGGAAGCTGCAACATTGACTTTCAATAATGGTGTTACAAAATACATTTTTGACGATATGTATTCAAATTCTTGGGAAATGAAATCGTTTCTCAAACAAGTGGTGATTGACAAAAAAGACTTTTTTGAGGTAACTGAAAATGTAATTGACACAAGCACTTTGGACAATGATTACTATGAAACTTACAAAGGAACTGTCATCACTTCTTTGAGAGGAATTTCATTTTGGGTGATAATTGGTATCTCTGCTTTTCTCATTTTATCCCATAGTAAACCAATAACGACAGAATTTGTGGTTAGCTTTTTTTGCTTTTTATCATTTTGGATTTTTTTTCACAGTTATCTGATGAATTATTTCCAAGTTTCAGACAATTACTTTGTAATTAGAAACCACAATTTCTTTTGGACAAAAAAGGCTTATCGAATAGCTGACATAAGAGAAGTTGTCTTTGAGTCTCGAGGTAAAATGCCAAATTGCTTGCGAATTATTACGAAGGATTTTAGAAACAAGCTTTATCCAGCAGGCACCTTGCGAGACCAAACTTGGTTAGACCTAAAGGAAAAATTAGAAACGTATAAAATTAAAGTAAGAAACGAGTGCATATAAGAAAAAAACACGTAACAAGAGCTATTGATAAATTGCATTTAACGCAATCTGCTTAGAGTCATCAATTGAAAGAGGAAGAGTATCAATTGGGTTCTCAAATATTTTTACGACAAAATTAAATATTAGTCTTAACCAAGGCAGGTGAGAAATTATATGAGACTGCAAACGAGGTTATAGAAAAATTACTAGGCTCAGAAGAAATAAAGCAAATGATTTTTGGCTAATTTGGTACAATCAAAATAAGTACTATATGTTATTCAAATTACCATTTAATACCTTCTTTTTAAAAGTAATTTCATCCACTATACCCAAATAAAGATTTATAAATAATAGTGGAAGCAACACATTATCCACTGGTTCAAGTCTGTGACTTGGACCTATTTTTTCATCAAGTTTTCAAACTTGAATACACAAAACCATAACCTTTTGAAACACTTTATTCCTCCAGCAAAGTTTTAAACTTTGGATAAAAATGAGTCCAAGTCATAGACTTGAACTAGTGCAATCTATTCATAAACTTGCACCTCCAATCCAAGCATAAAGGTGCCCAATGATGATGGGAATTCCGACCATTTTGAGGATTTATACCTCCAAATCCAGTTATGCAGGTTTTTGTACACATTTTTGGAAAAAGATACTTTTGGTGAAATTACCTTTTTAATAGAAACACGCCGCTGCTCAAGAACCGAATAGGTCGAAATATACCTTTCTTGATAATTATACTCTTCTTGGGTTAATAAACTAATTGATACAAAAATCCCATTCGATGGTATTTGGATGCCATACTGCGATAAATCAAACTCATTCCATTTGTTACTTTTGCTGGCTCTTAGTAACAATGCCTCTTTTAATAATGGTTTGTGAGGGTTACTATGAATGGAATCTACCGAGTATAATTGAATCAAAAAAGGTTCGTTAAAGTGGTCTTCCAAACCAAAAACGGTTTTAGCAAAGTATCGAAACTTAGAGATATAACCATGTTCTATTCCCAAATTTGGAATAAATAATGCCACTTTGTCTCCGAAAGATAAATTCAAAGAGTTACCTCCCTTTTTGTCGACATTTCCTATTATAATGTCAAACGTTTCACTCCCATGTACTTTCACTTCTTCTAATTCAGTGACTGATTCTCTTAGATACACGTGAGGATTGTGCAACATATCTGCAATAGCAATAGTTCTGGATTGAAAACCGATACAAGTGATTTGGAGACTGTCTTTTTTATGAATAATAGCTTGATCAAGCTCAAAAAACCTTCTTCATTACTCAACATAAAATACTTTTTTCCGATAATCTGAACTGTAGCACCAACAATAGGCTCATTGGTTTTTTGGGCATTATTCACCTGTATTTTTACAATGTTTTGTGCCAAAGAATTATGGTATGTGAGGAAAAGTAGAAAGACCAAA
This sequence comes from Flectobacillus sp. BAB-3569, assembly GCF_002270355.1. Lineage (GTDB taxonomy): Bacteria > Bacteroidota > Bacteroidia > Cytophagales > Spirosomataceae > Flectobacillus > Flectobacillus roseus. Next base: position 53,518 of record NZ_NJFZ01000017.1, read on the forward strand.
AGCAACGGTTTTAGAAATGGCATAGAATGATTTTTTATCGGGAAACGTATAGCCTTTCAAAAATAGTATTTCGACCTCGAAGAAAATCACGACCACTGGTTCAAGTCTGTGACTTGGACCTATTTTTCATCAAGTTTTCAAACTTGAATACACAAAATCATAACCTATTGAAACACTTTATTCCTCCAGCAAAGTTTAAAACTTCAGAAAAAATAAATCCAAGTCTGAAGACTTGAACTAGTTCGATACTTGAACTAGCTCGATGTAACAAAAAATGGCGCAAGCTTTCGCTTGCGCCATCTAGAAATTTGGGATGCAGAGAGCTAAAGTTGAATTATTGCCCATGAAGTATTCGCTCTCTTAATACTATAGGTTTTGCCATAATTCAGAATTAAGGCTTAATAAGTTTTGATCAATTTTGAGCGTAAAATATCGGTAATTCAAAATTCACAACTCATACTTCAACATTAATCCTTAATAGCCAGGGTTTTGCTGAAGTACAGCATCCTTGTTTAATTGGATTTCATTTAATGGAATAGGTAATAACAAATGTTTGTCTGCGATACCTTGAACTGGGTTTACAGCACTACTTGCATTTAAACGTCTTACACGATCCACCAATTTTTTGGTACGCATCAAAGTCATACGACGATTTTCTTCTCCGATTAATTCACGCGCTCTTTCGTCCAAGATAAAATCCAATGTCATATCACTTGCCGAAACTTGTCCTTGTGCTGGATAGTTCGGGAATGCTCTTGCACGCAATACATTGATGGTATTGGCTGCATCTTGCAACTTACCTTGTTGTACCTGAGCTTCAGCCAATAATAAGTATGTTTCGCCCAAACGCATCAACACAAAGTCTTTGATCATCGCAAAACCAAAAGTATCATTAGGGTCAAATTGATACCATTTTGTAGTATGTGGTGCCAAATTGAACAAGGTATCAGTTCCTGCATAAGGTACTTGCTTGCCATAAGTAGCAGTCTGTGCAGGGTCATTATACACATAGCGACGACGGATATTGTTTGATGAGTTACGGATATCGCCATCTTTGTACAAGTTGTAAATAACCCAGTTACTCAATCTCAAACGACCTAAAGCACGACCTCCAGTTGAATCAGAAAGTGACATACCTCTTACGTTGTGATAGGCTGCGCCCCAAACACGTCTTTGCTGTGCACTACCTGTATTTCCACCTACTACGCTACTTGGGTTTTCTTGTTCCAATACCCAAAGTGCCTCGGTATTACCTTGGCTACGACGTTGGTTACCATACACAAACATATCTGAGTAATAATCGCCTTTCAAACTAGTTTTGATACCATATCTGTTTTTCACTAATTTGAATTTACCACTGTCAATAATTGCTTTCAACTGTGTTTCTGCTAACTCAGGTTTGCCCATTCTCAAGTACACTTCACCCAACAATTGCATCGCCATAAATTTATTGGCACGACCATACAACTTACCTTTTGTATTACTTTTTACATCTTCAATATCTGGCAAATTTGTTGCTGCAAAAGTCAAGTCCGCTACGATTTGATTGTTCACCTCATCGATAGAAGCACGGGTAAAATCTGTCTTAGGAGCAGTTAAAGCTTGTGTCAATAACGGAACTCCTCCGAAACATGTCGCCAAGTTATTGTAAGCATATGCTCTAAAAAATTTCGCTTCAGCACTCATTTTATTTTTACCGACTGAAGTAATATTCTTCAAGTTTGGAGAATCTAATGAGTTGATAATGATATTAGATAAGTTAATCAAGATAAAATTTCTATCCCAAGTACGAGCTGCTGCACCGTCGGTTGGTGTCAACAAATTGTAGTTGTAATAGGGAATTTCAATACCTTCTTGGTTGGCTGTAGCATTGGCTACGTCAGTTCCAACTTGCCAAACGCTTACCCATCCCTGACGGTCAGACCAAGTAAAAATGGTACTAGTGTGGTTATACAAACCTACCAAAGAAGCCTCTACACCGAGCGAGTCATTGAGTGTTGCTGGAGTATATGATGAAAAAGGCTTTTCTGCTAAAAAGGAATCTTTACAAGCGGCCGTACCAAGTGCTAACGCCAATAAAGCTATATTTTTTAGTTTTTTCATGGAAATCAAATTTTAATTAGTATTTAGACAAAGAGCATAAATGTTCCATTTTGTCTTCAAAAAGCTACAGGCAAACTTTACGTTTATTTCAAACTAACATTCAAGCCCAATACCAATTGACGAGTTAATGGGTAGTTGTTTGTCCAGTCGCCCGAACCTCTCTGCGATTGTGCAGATTCTGGGTCCCAACCAATCCAGTTGGTAAAAGTGTAAAGGTTACGTCCACTTGCATATACCGTCAAGCCACCCAAACCTAGTTTATCCAAAATGGTTGGCGTAAACACATAACTCAAGGTTACATCTTTGATTCTAGTGAAACTTGCATCAGAAGCGTATCCATATCCTCTTGGGTTTTTATATGCCAATGAAGGACGTGTTTGGCTCATGTTTTCAGCAGTCCAATATCCTACATCGATTGGCGTATTTCTCTTACCTGTTTCATCAGCATATGTCAAATCGTTGTTGTTACGAGTAATGCCTTGAACCGTTTGGATAAATACATTCAAGTGGAAGTTTTTGTAGTGGAATGTATTTGTCAAACCTCCTGTCCATTTTGGAGCAGTTTGTCCTAAAATAACGCGGTCTTCAGCAGTGATTTTACCATCGCCATTTACATCCGTAAATTTCAAATCACCCGCAACCGCACCTGGGTCTTGCTTAGACGCATCCTCTCCTTTTTGCCAAACACCAGCCAATTTGTAGTCATAAATAACACTGATTGGCTGACCGATAAACCAACGGTTTCCTAAGTCATCTTTCTTATCACCGTATAAGTCTACAATTTTGTTTTGGTTAGAAGCAAAAACCACTGTTGTTTCCCATTTGAAATCTCCTTTGGTTACATTACGAGTATTCAAAGTCAATTCGATACCTGTGTTTGAAGTTTCGCCAAGGTTATCAAATACGTTGTAATATCCTGTTACAATTGGTAAACTTCTTTGCAATAAGATACCTGTAGTATTGTTTTTGTACAATTCCAAACTACCGTTGATTCTATTGTTAAAGATTCCAAAGTCAACACCGATGTTGCGGCTCAAGGTTGTTTCCCACTGAAGATTACCGTTACCAAGGTTACCTGCAACAGCACCGATAGTACTCAAACCATTGAATGGACCACGAACGATGTTGTTAGTAGTAATGGTTCGATAAACCGAAATAGCTTCGTTACCAGATTGACCTACCGACAAACGTAATTTCAGGTTATTGATAGTACAATTGTTTTTCATGAAATTTTCATTCATTACATTCCAACCTAAGGCTACTGATGGGAACAATCCGTATTTTGAAGTATTCGCACCAAATACCGACGAACCATCACGACGTGCAGTTACCGTAAACAAATAACGACTGTCGTAAGAGTAGTTTACACGCAACATTTGAGAATTCAAACCATAACGGTCTGCATACGAAGCACTTGACTGAGTAGCGCCAGCACCGATTGAATTAAAACCTAATTCATCATTCACAAAACCTGTTGCTCTTGCTGAGGCTTCGTTATACTCTCTTTGTTGAGCAGAATATAGTGCTGTTAAGTCTAAATGGTGTTTATCCCAGTCTTTGGTATATGAGAGGATATTTTCCAAAGTAAAACTGTTAGTTTGCGAATAGAAAGAGTTAGCTGTACCTAACAAATCATTCGCTTGGCGACCAGTATATGAACCTGTGTGGCGAGGAATGAATGAATATCCTAGGTTCATTCTATACTTCAATCCTGTCAACTTTCCACCAAACTTAATTTCACCATATGCATTACCATTCAAGTTTGTATTGCCATCCACACGACTAGTTGTTAAGCCCAACATTGGGTTGGTATACAACTGCTCTGGGAACATCGGATAAATCGTATAAGTACCGTCGTTGTTATAAATCTGACCATACGGACTCATCGCAGAAGCATTCAACAAGTTGGTGCGACCGCCATCATAATTGTTATTATTGATAAATAACGAAGTACCTACTGTCAAGAAATCCGTTACGTTGATATCTAAGTTCGAACGGAAACTAATTCTTTTATACTGGTATCCTTTGATTACCCCTTTCTGATTCAAGTAATCACCACCGATAAAGTATTTGATATTTGGCGTACCTCCCGAAATACTTAAGTTGTGGTTTTGCATGATACCAGTCTGACTTGCCAATCCTAACCAATCTGTTTCGATACCTTTATTATAGTTCGTCAACTCATTGTAGTTTGGCACAGGACTCGTTTGAGTTTGACCAGTTTGGATTAAATAATCCTTGTATTTCTGTAAATACTCAGCGCCATTGCGAGGGCGAAGTACATGAGAGAATTCTTCGATACCTGTGTAGTTGCTATAGCGGATTGATGGTTTACCAGTTTTACCACGTTTGGTCGTAATCAAAATGACCCCATTCGCACCGTTTGTACCATAGATTGCTACCGCAGAAGCATCTTTCAAAATCTCCATCGACTCGATGTCATTCGGGTTAATGTCGTTTAATGAACCTCCTGTTTTGCTCAAAGGAATACCATCAACCACTACAAAAGGACCTGAACTTGCATTGATAGAGTTTTGTCCACGTACAATCGTTGAAGGCTCCGAACCTGGAATTGAAGAAGACTGCGAAACGTTTACCCCTGCCACAGAACCTTGAACAGCCTGCATTACATTGGTAACAGGTAGTTGAGATAATCTGTTTTTAGGAACCGATGCAACCGAACCCGTAATATCCGAACGCTTTTGAGTACCATATCCCACAACCACTACTTCATCCAAAGATTTAGTATCAGCTTTCAACTGAACATTTACGACTGAGCGACCACCTACCGTAGTTTCTTGAGTAGTAAATCCTACGTACGTCACCACTAGCACAGCCTCTTTCGAGTCATCAATTTTTAGGGTAAAATTTCCTTTCGAATCTGTATTAGTACCAATACTTGTACCTTTTACAGCCACACTTGCCCCTGGTAAGCCTTCGCCTTTTTCATCGGTAATCTGACCAGTAATTGTTTTTTCTTTTAGCGTAGTAGCGCCGAGAGTAGACTTGACATTAGTAGAGCTAGCTACAAGGTTGTTAGCCTGTAGATTTTCCATACTAAGCACTAGACTACATAATAGTAACCATTTGATTTTCATAGGCTCCTAATGTTTGATTGGGATTTTATTATTTAGAAGAATTTGAGGAAATACTTGCTATCTATCTAAGAATGGGTAAATCCTACATTTGAATAATACAAAACTACAGGGTGGCACTGGGCTTGACGGGGGCTTTTTTCGTCAAAAACGGGGGAGAAAATCACAGAAGCCATATTTGTGTTATTTTTACACAATTTTATTAGATAATCAGTTTTTTTATCTAAAACTACAGTAGTCCTTCTGCATCTTGTTCTTATTAATATGATTCTGTGTAGACGATTGAATGTTAATAGTATGAAAGTAGTAAAATTATTAATGGTGCTTTTGCTGATGGCAATAGTACAGAAAGAGCTGTGCGCTCAAACAAGCTCAAACAAGTTTCAGTTTGAACACCTCACCATCAATGAGGGCTTGCCGCATAGCGATGCCATGTGCGTAGTAGAGGATAATTTGGGGTTTATCTGGGTAGGTACCAACGACGGAATTGCCCGATATGATGGCTTTGAGTTAAAGAAATATAAGTTACCTGTAAATCCTTTGAATGGACTAACCTCTAATCGAATTCAAGTTTTCCATAAACAAAACAACGGTACTTTATGGTATGGCGCTGAGCGCGCTGGGCTTGGCTATTATGAGGTCAATAAAGATAAGTTTGTCAATATTTCAGAAAACCTTAGTGCTACCGTTGATAGATCGACAGTACAATTACTTCGCAAAGCCAGCATTTTGTCGATTGCCACCGACCAGTCTAATCACCTTTATGCCTGTTCACGTGATGGGGTATTTGTGCTAACCCTTGGCAATAATCAGGTATTAGAAAAAATTACTAGGGTTGCTATTTTAGGAAATCAATTACAATATACGGCCAATGAGGTTATACTAGATTCCAAACAACAAGTGTGGATTGCTACGGTAAACCAAGGGTTGTTTCTCCTATCATCTTCCCAACAAACACAGGCTCAAAAAGCACCTTTCCCAAGCGAAACAGTTCGCGCGATCCAGTTTGATAGCAAAGGTAATTTATGGCTTGGCGCAGATACAAAATTGTACTTTATCAGTCCAGCTGAACAAAAGGAGTTTAAGAATTTTACCTTACACCAAGCCTCCACTTCCATCGAGGATATGGAATGTATTAGCATCGATTCGTTTAATCGTTTGTGGGTGGGCACCAACTTTGGACTTTATTGCTGGGAGGACATCAGTGAGCCTATTCGCGTGCTTGAGAACAAACCTCAACTCTTTTTACCTAAAGACGACAACCCAAATAGCATCAATTCTGGACGAGTCCACCAGGTATATGAAGATGCAAACCATATTTTGTGGTTAGCAGCTTCGGCAGGAGGTTTGAATAAGGTCGATTTGAAAAGAAAGCCTTTCGAAAATCTTCAACGTCGTTTTTTCCAAACTCCTACCCTACCCAACAACTATGTCAATGCGGTATTAAAAGACCCTCAGCATAATTGGCTGTGGATAGGTACCAGAAATGGATTTTCGAAATACGATTTTGACACCAAATCTTATACCAACTATGCCAATCGTGAGCTCAACGGCGACGCCACGGGCACGGATGTTTCAACACTCTTGATGGATACCAAGCGGACACTCTGGGTGGGTACTCGCTATAATGGGTTGTATGTGTTACAAAATGGTGCCTTAAAAAAAATTAATTTACCGACTCCTTCGACCAGTATTGAAAGTATTATCGAAACGTCAGACGGCTTTATCTGGATTGCTACTTTCGAATATGGAATTTTAAAACTTGACAAAGCAGGAAAAGTCCTCAATATATACTCGACTAACAACCATAATCTGCTGGCTCGTCAGTTCACCCATCTTTTGTATGACAAAACCAAAGAGCAAATCTGGGCAAGTACAAGGGATATGGGCGTTTTGTTATTTCAGATTCAAACCACTGGGCTAAAGCTATTACAAAAATTTAGCTTTGAAGAAAACAATCCCAATTCCTTAAGCGTCAACTTTGCTTGGCAAAAAGTCCAAGATCTTTCTGGAGCCATATGGGTTGGGACTATTGGTGGTGGCTTAAACAAAATCGAGCCCCTAAAAAATGGCAAATACCTAGTTAGACGCATCAATATTCCTGAATCTAATGTAGAAGGTATTTTGCAGGATAAACAAGGAAATATCTGGATTGGAGGCTCTGGACTGGGAAGATATAGCCCAAAGTCAGGACAATGGATACATTATGACGTAGCTGATGGGATTCAGAGTAATTCGTTCAAAGTCGGTGCTGCCTATCAAGATGCCTCAGGTATTCTCTACTTGGGCGGAATCAAAGGCGTTACGTATTTTAATCCCGAAAAAATCCAACCAAGTTTACAGGCGCCAACGGTTCGTTTTACTAATCTAAAAATCTTTAACCAAACGGTACAAATTGGTGAAGAAATCAACCATCGAGTGATACTGCCAGCGCCATTCAACCAACTCGATGAACTTGAAATTCATGCCAATGAAAATGACTTTTCGATTGAATTTGTAGGATTAAACTTTGCCAACCCTGCCAAGACAAGCTATGCTTACAAGCTTCAAGGGTATAACCCACATTGGGTGTATGTAGGCTCAAATGCCCGTATTGCGAATTTTGCCAATTTACCCTCTGGGTATTACAAACTCTACGTAAAAGCGTACAACGGCGAAGGGCAATGGTCTAAAATTGAAACCGTTACGATTCATATCTTACCGCCTTGGTATCAAACTTGGTGGGCGTATCTCCTATATCTAGGATTGATTATCGCTGGTTTGTATTTGTATCGTAAAATCACCTTGCGCCATCAAAAACTACAGAATGAGCTTTCGTTAGAAACCTACAAAACTGAAAAAGAAAAGGAATTAACAGACTTAAAACTTCGTTTTTTCACGAATGTTTCGCATGAATTAAGAACACCATTAACCTTAATATTAGGACCTTTGGAGGAAATGATTACGATGCCAAGTCCATTTAGGAGCAAATTGCTATTAGTTCATCAACAAAGTAAAAAGTTGTATGATTTGGTCAATCAGTTATTGGAATTCAGAAAAGTAGAATCGGGACATATCTCTATTTCGGCAAGTAAAGACAACATTATTCCAATGTTGAGTGAAATTTTGTTGATTTTTCAGTTAAAATCTGAAGAACAACAAATTGAATATACCATTGACTTGCCTCAAGAAGAAGTCGAGCTGTTTTTTGATTCTTCAAAAATTGAAATCATTCTTACGAATTTACTTTCTAACGCTTTTAAATATACTGCATCGGGTGGAAAAATACAGGTGAGAGTCCGAACAGTAGGGAATTCGAGGGAGAAAGCACTTTTTGAGCATAATCAATTATCCAATCATTATTTGGAAATTTCTATTCAAGATAATGGCGTTGGAATGGAAGCCTCAGCGCTTTCTCAGATATTTGACCCTTATTTTCAGGCATCTCATACCGAAACCATGAAATTGGTTGGAACAGGTATTGGATTGTCCTTGGTCAAGCAATTTGTTGAAGCGCATCATGGTGAAATCTTGGTTCAAAGTGAAATCGGAAAAGGAACAACTTTTACCATAAAGCTCCCATACGGTTCTGCGCATTTGAAACCCGAAGAAATCACGCAAAATACACCTAAAGAGCTTACTTGGTTGCAAAATCCTCCTCAAACGCTCCAAAATATTGACACAAACCATGATGCCAGCCATGCACAAAAAGTACTGATCGTAGAAGACCATCCTGAAGTACGACAATACATCCAAAAACTTTTTGAATCTCATTATCAAACTTTTACCGCCATTGATGGTCAAGATGGTTTGGAAAAAGCCAACCATTTGATGCCAGACCTCATTATTAGCGATGTCATGATGCCTCATGTCGATGGTTTGGAACTTTGTCGAAAACTAAAACAAAATCCAAAAACTTCCCATATTCCTGTGGTGCTACTGACGGCTCGGTCGGCGGCAGCACATCAAATTGAAGGCTTGGAAAATGGGGCTGATGAATATTTGTCAAAACCTTTTCATCCACAGTTACTACAAACCAAAGTCCAAAATCTCTTACACAATCGCCTGTTGATTCGGGATTATTATCAACGACAAATATTGCTTCAACCAAGTGCTGTTTCAATTCCTGATGATACCAAAACCTTCTTGGAAAAAGCGATGAAAATCGTGGAAGAAAATTTGAGCAATCAGGATTTTAATGTGCAAGAGTTGGTAAAAGCAATGGCTATGAGTCAATCAGGTTTTTATCGCCAAATAAAATCAATTACGGGCCAGTCTGTGGTAGAATTTATTCGAGATATTCGTTTAAAACGAGCTGCGCAACTTTTATCCAGCACCGATTTGAGGGTGCAAGAAGTGGCAACCATTGTAGGAATAGAGGATGCCAAATATTTCAGAAAAATGTTCCAGCAAATTTATCAATACGCACCATCGGAATATGCTAAAATTCACAAGAATGCAAAGTAGAATTTAGATATGAATGTACATTTTATGCGTGGTAGGCTGTGGGCATAATGCCCTGAGTTAGTAGGCAAAATAGAATTTAATTTTTTGCCTAAGGCATTCAGGTATCGGCCTTCGGCGATGGGCTATGGGAAAATGCATGTCCGTGGTCGTTAAAAACATTTTAACACTCTTTGTCTTGTGCCTAAAACACAAAACTTAGATCTTTTTTTGCATGATTACTTAAGCTTAAATTTTAATAATTTGTCTTTGAAAATAATATAAACATGTGCTTAATGCCAACCGCTTACAGCCTAAAGCCTATTTATTAATTTTTTTAAAAAATACGCTCTTAACGAAATCCAAATTATATCCAATTTCGTAAGTATGTTATTGGACAATTCCAATAACAACCCATAAAACTTTATAAATGAAAGTATTAATTGCTGAAGACGAACCACTTCTTCGAAGATTGCTCATTGACAAATTTTCTAGAAACGATTGTACCGTTATTAGTGCCGAAAATGGATTAGATGCCATTGAAAGCTTTGATAATTTACAGCCTGATGTTGTCATTACTGATTTGAACATGCCGTATGCAGGAGGACAAGAATTGATTCTTCATATTCGAGAATCTAAGTTTGCAGACACTCCTATTCTGGTGTTATCAGGTACTAGTAATGAGCATACCATCAATGATGTTTTTAGATTAGGCGCCAATGATTTTGTAGAAAAACCATTCAGAATGAATGAGTTACTACTCCGAGCACAAAGATTGATTCATCTTAACTAATGAGTCTCAACAATCTAAGTTAAAACCGTCCTTACATATTACTGCATTAAATAGGAACCCAAGCCGAAATCAATCGGCTTGGGTTTCGCTTTTTAGTATAACTTTATTTTATGAGAGATCCTTTAAAGTTCACAGTTTGAAGACTCACTGTACAGTGATTCCATTTAACGGGTGAATTTATTCATCTGTAACGAATATATTGAAACAGCCTCTATATTTGTAGCCATTTAAGCATGAGTATGTAGTAATATTGCTAATTATATTTCTAGCTAAATACTCTTATCTGTACCAAAATCAATTCCCCTTCAACCAATTTTTTATGAAAAAAATTACCCTATTCATTCTATTCTTGTGGACTATTGGCAATTACTCTGTTTCTGCAAAAATCACTAAAATTGAAATTCTCAAACAAGAATCGTATCAAAACGGTCGCGTATTTGGCAACGTAGGTGCTTTTGTGAGAATTACAGGTTTGGCTTATGGTGAAGTAAATCCTTTTGAGGCGCACAACAAAATCATTCAAGACATCACGCTTGCCCCTCGCAACAGCCGTGGAATGGTGGAATATGTCACTGAGTTTGTAATGTTGAAACCCGTAGACATGAGCAAATCTAATGGTTTACTCTTTTACAATGTTCCTAACCGAGGCAATGCGTATGGACCCGACACCACTCTTATGAAGCGCGGCTATGTGTTCCTTTGGGGAGGCTGGCAAGGAGATTTGTATGGCGACAATAAGCTCAAAATTAAAGTTCCCGTGGCAACTCAAAACGGCAAAACAATTATGGGCAGACTTCATACTGAATTTGTGGTGAATGATCCTACGCCAACTGTTCCTTTGAGTGGCACAACTTTTACAGGACAATTCCATCAGCCTTATGAAACTGCCAGTTTAGATCCTAAGACAGCAAGATTAACCAGAAAATTTAACCCATTAGATGAGCCAATCGAAATTCCATCGACAGAATGGTCATTTAGTGATTGTAGCAAAGGCGACTGTGTGCCCAGCACAACCCAACTTTCTTTGAAGGGAGGCTTTGACCCAAATTATATTTACGAATTTCAATATACTGCTAAAAATCCCTTAGTATTAGGCTTGGGATTAGCAGCTACGAGAGATATTGTCGATTTTTGTCGATACGATAAAAGTGTACAAAACCCATTGGCAGGATATGTCAAAAAATCTGTTGCCATTGGAGTTTCACAATGTGGTAACTTTTTGAGAACATTTCTTCATTTGGGATTTAATGCCAGCGAAAAAAACCAGATTATTTTTGATGGACTCAACGTTCATGTGGCTACTCGTAAAACTTCGGTAAACATCCGTTTTGGTCGCCCAGGAGGTGCAGGTTTACAACATGAAGAAATCCTATTTGCTGGCAATGAAGCCCCATTTACATGGAATATCACGACCGACCCGCTTTCGGGCACCACGGGCGGAATCCTTGAAAACTGTGCAAAACAAGGCTTTTTACCCAAAATTATGCACACCCTGAGTTCCACAGAATATTGGCAAATGCGTATGTCTTTACGTACCACAGATGTATATGGTAAAACAGATTTGGAAATTCCTAAAAATGTAAGAATCTATCATTTTGCCAGCACACAGCATGGCCCTGCCCCGAACGAAAACATCAATAAGATCACTGGGCAGTCTAACAATACTAACTCTTTCAATGATTCATGGAGAGCATTGCATGTGGCACTCGAACAATGGGTGATGGAAGGCAAAAACCCACCAGCAAGCCAATATCCAAAAGTGGCAGACAAGACGCTTGCTAAAAGTACCGAAATCGGTTGGCAAACGCTACCCAATATCCCATTCAAAGGATTGGTAGATGGTTATACAGTGAGAGATTTTGGTAAAGAATTTCAAGCAAAATGGATGACAGGCATTGTACACGAACCAGCCAAACTCATCAAAGATAAGGTTTATACGGTTTTGGTACCTGCGGTAGATCAAGACAACAATGAAATTGGTGGCTTACATACCCTAACAAGACGTGTTCCACTTGGCACTTACACAGGCTGGGCACTCAGAATCAAAGGCTATGGAGAAGGGAATTTAGCTCCATTAGACGGCTATTTTCTGCCATTTGCCAAAACTAAAGCTGAAAGATTGGTCAAAAATGACCCTCGTCTATCACTAGAAGAAAGATATGGTAACTTGGAACACTATGTTTCATTAGTCAAAAAAGCAGCCGAAGAAATGGTAAAAGAAGGTCTAATTCTCCCAGAAGACGCAGAGCGAGAAATTAAGAAGGCAGAGAATAATAGTTTGTTTGATTAATCAAATAAAAAACCACAACCCTTGGTTAAACTTTTGGGTTGTGGGTTAATTTAGGTTATCTCAGCCAAAAACTTGTCTCCTATTACGTTTTCTCAACTTCTATCTTCTCTTCCACATCTTTTAAATACAAGTCCTTTAGTTGGTCGTAAAACGAGTGTGACGAAACGAAATTCGCAATTACGTTGGCGATAAAGCCTCCTATCAATAAAAAGAAAATGATAGAATGTCGATCTGTCATTTCAAAAATAATGATTGCACTGGTGAATGGCGCACGCGTTACACCTGTCAAAAATGCCGTCATCCCAATCAGAATGAGTAAATTGGCATTGCCACCTGTAAGATGCAATAGCTGTGAAACATACGCACCGACGGTAGCTCCTGCACTTAAGGACGGTGCAAAAACGCCTCCTGCTCCTCCAAATCCGAAAGAAGTCATCAGTCCTACAATTCGTACTAAAGGTAAATACCATTCCACAGATTTATAGTTGGTAAATAATACCCGCTCCATGATTTCTTTGCCAGAGCCCATTGCCTCGAAGCCTAGAAAGTAAATCGTTGTCGCAACCCATAATCCACACAAAACAATGGCAAAAACTTTTTTAGGAATGGAAGAAATTCTACCAAAAAACTGCATGAACTTCAAGAGCAAAACACACATTTTACTCCCTAAATAACCTGCAACAATTCCTACTGCTATTATTCCCACTATTACTGTCAAACCATCAAATCCTGTTTTGGGAGTACCTAAGTACAAATATGAACCTCCTAATCCTTGAGCTGTGAGACCCGCAGTAATTACTGTAATAAAAAGAGGCGTTTTATAATATCTGATATGAAATTTTGAGAGTTCTTCTATCGCAAAAATCACTCCGCCTAAGGGTGTATTAAATGCCGAAGCAAGCCCTGAAGCAGCGCCAGCAATCAACATGTTTTTCTCCGAAATATTAATCCACCATTTGGGTAAGGCTCTTTTTATTTCTAGAAATATTGAACTCCCTATTTGGATAGTTGGTCCTTCTCGCCCAACAATTCCTCCTCCAAGCACCTTGATTGCACTTGAAAATATTTTCACCAAATCACCTTAAACCCTAGAAAATAGCGAATCATTGACTTTTCTTCTGGCTTTTCTAATTCCAATGCAGCCATCACTTGCGGAATTCCACTGCCTTTGGTATAGGGCGCAAAATGCTGAGCAATCCACCAAGAAAGAACAAATGAAAGCGGTGTAACCAAAAATACACTGAGCGGCGAATACTCAAAAAGTTGAATAGACCAATGTTCAGCGATACTAAAAATACGGCTATACAGAAAAGCTACCGCACCCGTAATTAGCGCTCCAATCAGATAAGGAATAATTTGGAAAGTTTGTTTTCTAAGGGATTTATTGGTAGATAAAGTGCGCAGATATAGTTCCTTAACATAATTCCAAAACACCTTCCCAAGGGGATGTCTTTTGATTTTTACAATATTTCTTTTCCTTGAAAAATTCAATTTTACAATTGTTTTAATGAGTATCTTTTTGATAGGTTAGATACAAAAATAGGATATTGATTTGTCGGAATTTATTAGAATTTCATTAGTAATCAGCTTACATAAAAATAAAGTGCTTTAAAAACCTCATACCATGTTATTGTATCAGGATTTTTAAAGCACTTTATTTTTATTAGAAAATTACAAGTCTTATCTTTTCCAAATACCATCTGTATCTGGCTGGATTACCTCCACCTGAGTCACTGCACTCATATTTAATTTACCATAAAGATGCGGAAATACACCATGATCACCAGCTGATTCAAATTTTAATTCAGCTTCTAATAAATCTTGGTTGATATGTAGTAAAATCAAGCGAGGAACTCCCACAAAAAAGCGATTTAGCGTACCTTCTACCTGTTCAGGGGTAGAAAAATGAATAAAAGTTTCTTGCGCTAATGTTTCGGATTCGTAATGGGATAATCCCTCAAACTTAGCCCACCATTCTGGCGTAACAATATGATGAAGTAACATAATTGGTTGTTTTAAGATTTGGGTGCAAAGTTAAATCATTACTTCAATAAAAATTGCTTACTTATTTCATCATACGTAGCCAAATGGTAATTGGCTTTTCCATCTTTTTCAAAGATAGCCTCCCAAGTATTGAGCGGTTCCCAAATACAAGTTCCTTTGCCTTTGCCATTCGGTAAATTAAAAGCCACTTGATTGACTTCATTTTTCATTTGTGAGTATTCTACCACGATAACATCTTTGTTGTATCGCTCAATCAGGTTACTGAGATTGTCTCGCAAATCCTCAATGGTACCATGCCATTTTGGATAATAAGATTCCCCAATCACATCAAAATGAACGCCACGTGCCAGCATATTATCAATAAACTGAACCGATTCATGATTTTGTCCGCCCAAAGCTACATGTAACATCATGATAGTTTGTGGAGCCACCGCCTTCACCGCCGCAGTACCTGCATTGATGAGTTGTGCCAATTGGTCAGTATTCGAAAAACTACCTTCTGGCCAAACTAATCCATGATTGATTTCATTGCCTACTTGTACCATATCGGGCAAAGTTCCCTGTGCCTTCAAGGCTTGCATCACCTCATACGTGTAATCATATAAAGATTTTTTGAGGTCTGAAAATTTCTTCCCTTCCCACGCCAAAGGCTTAAACTGCTTGCCAGGGTCAGCCCAATAATCTGAATAATGAAAATCCAATAATACTTTCATCCCAAGTGCTTTGGCACGTTTGACCATTTCTTTGGTATGAGCCAAATCACAAAACCCTGTTGTTGGTGAATAGCCTTTTGGCTGGGCAGGATTATGGAAAATTCTCAAACGAACATAATTAAAACCATGATCTTTCAAGATTTGGATGGCATCTTTCTCAACACCCTTGTCGGAAAATTTGATATTTTTTGCTTCTAATTCTGGTAAAAAAGAAATATCCGCTCCGAGCATTTTATCAATCGCTGCTGATTTTTTGGCTTCTGGTTTAAGTTGGTACGTTGGGTCGATACTTACTTGTGCTATTTTTTCGGGAGAAACGGTCAAAATATCTGTTCCACCAGCATATAAGCCTGTTGCCGATGCCTCAAACTGAATCATACTTGGATTTTCACCCATTTGGACAATTACCTGACATTTTCCATTAAATAAACTACGTTGCCACATTCCCTCAGAACATTGGTCTGGCTCATGACTACTTGGGTCGCCATTACCCACACCGATGATTTTTGCATCGCCTTTGAGCTTAAACTTTATCAAATTATCGGCATTAGGCACTTCACGACCTTCTTTGTCTATTACCGAAATATTGATAATGCTTACATCTTTTCCATCAGCAATAGCCGTGGTTTTGTATGGCGTAACCACTACTTCGTAAGGCAAACCTGTAGTTTCTACTTTCGCTGTAATCTTTCTACCTTTTTTCCAACCTACGGCTTCCAATTTCCCAGCAGCATAATTCACAGACCAGTTCAAATGCCCATTGCGTGGCATCACCTTTTTACCTAAAGATTTTTCATTCAAGAATAGTTCTACCTCATCGGCATTGCTATTAACCCAAACATCAATCGGTTGACCTTCTTTTCCTTGCCAGTTCCAATGCGGTGCTATGTGCAACACGTCTTTGTCTGTCCACCAACTTTGATAGTAATAATAGAGATTTTTCGGAAAACCACAGACATCCATCATCCCAAAATGCGAGTTGACATTTGGCCAGCGATATGGCGTTGGCTCGCCACGATAATCAAACCCTGTCCAAATAAAACCGCCTAACCAAAAGTCATTGTTGGCAGCCAACTTCCACCATTCTTCGGCTTTACTAGCCCACCAAGGTGCTGTAATATCTTGGTCGGGAACGTATCCTCTGATGGTATCTTTTTCATAAATCCCTCTTGTGGTAACGGTACTTCCCATTTCAGTACCGATAATCGGCTGAGTTGGATGGTCTTTGTGATAATCTTCCACCGCAAACTGACGGTAGTTGAAACCACGCACAGGAATCACTTCATTTACGCCTGCAAAATGATTGGCTAAGTCTGCGGCATACGTTGAAGTGCGGGTAGGGTCTAGTTGCTTTTGTTTGGCTAATAAAGTCAAAGCAATTCTTTTTCCAACCGTATTTTTCTGAATCCATCCCTCCTCGTTACCAATGCTCCACAAAAATACAGAAGCATGATTTCTATCTCTTTTTATCAGTCTTTCAAACTGATTCATATATTCTGTTCCACTATTCAATAATCGTTGTTCGTCCAACAACAACATTCCCAAACTATCACAAGCCTCTATCAATTCGGGAGTTGGCGCATGGTGACTCGCACGATAGGCATTTGAGCCCATATTTTTCAGTAAACCGATTCGGTAATATTGCAAATAATCTGGCATAGCACTACCTACTCCCGCATGGTCTTGGTGATTGTTGGTTCCCAAGATTTCCACATGTTTCCCATTCACAAATACGCCGTTCGGTTTGATATCAATAGTACGAATACCAAATCTAAACTGTTGTTGGTCAACTACTTTACCTTGTGATTTCAATTCAACTTTAATCTTGTACAAATATGGGTCTTCTAACGACCAAAGACGAGGATTAACGGTACTGATAGCTTGAATAGCGGTCTTTTCTTCTTGAGCTTTTAAGGTAAATGCTTGCTCAGGAGACTTGGCAACCACTTTTCCGTTTCTATCCAACAAATAACTTGTAATAGTCAGGTTGTCAGACTTATAATCTTCATTTTTGAAAGTCGTCTCTACCTTTATATTGGCTTTATTGCCTGTTATCTCAGAGTAAGCAAAAATACCATCTTCCTGAATATGAGCATTTTGATAGCGGTTTAGCCATACATGACGATAAATACCTGCACCTTCATAGAACCAACCTTCGTATTGCGAAGCGTCTACACGGACTACTATAACATTGTCTTTATGAAAATTCAAAAAATCGGTAATGTCATACGAAGCGCCCAAATAACCACTTTTGTTATTTCCTAGATAAAAGCCATTAATCCAAACATTGGCATCACGATAAATGCCATCAAATTGAATAGAATAGCGACTTCCCGAATCGGCTGGCGTCAAACTAAAATGCTTGCGATACCAACCAATGGAAGTTTCAGGGAATTGACCACCAACAGGCTTAAATCCATGTGACTCTACATGCGCATCTTCGGATTTGACAAATGGCAAGGCTACCACCCAGTCATGAGGTAAATTGAGTTTCGTCCATGAAGAATCTACAAACTTCGGGTCGATAGCGGTATTCACAGCCGAACCTGATTTATAAAAAAGGTTGGTTAAACCATAATTAAAATCTTTATCAGGATTAGAAAAATGTCCCAAATGAAAACGCCAATCCTTATCAAAATTGGTTTTTGTTCTTGAGTTTTGGGATAAAGTAGGTTTCTGTATCAAAGTGACAATCGCCAATGCCAAAGTCAGTTTGAATAGATAAGTTTTTAGTTTTTGCATAAAATAGTTTAATAAAAATGAGAAATGCGGATATATATCTATACGCATTTCCAAATTTTCAAATCCTCAAATTTTCAAATCTATTGCATTTAGTCAGCAAACGAATTGAGCGCCACCGTAGGTTTTCCAGTATTATCAAAAGCCCCTAAAGTATAACCCACCCAATTATTATACGCCTGTGGTTCCCAATACAAAACGCCCAAGCCTTTCGAGCCAGAAACAGATTTTGTTTTTGTAATAATATCCTTAATGAACGCCTGACATTCGGTAGCCTGATCCCAAGGCATACCAATTTCCACAATCATCACTTCCTTGCCGTAGCGAGAAACCATATCATTCATGTTATTCAAACAATTTTGATTGGCCACCTGCCAAGTCGAATTGGCCCAAGTTGGGTATAAAGACATACCAATGACATCATACTTCGCTCCGTTTGATTTTAAGCCATCGAACATCCAACGAAATAGGCTGTTATCATAACCATTCGCTAAGTGCACAATCACCTTTGCCTGTGGGAAAACCGCCTTAACGGCATCGTATCCAGCATTAATCATTTGAGCAAAACCACTCATATTCGTCGAGGCACGACCCGTTGGCCAAAGCATTCCATCGTTGGTTTCGTTACCTACCTGCACCCATTCTGGTGTAACATTATTCTTTTTGAGTTCATTTAGTACATCTGTGGTATGATTGGCAATAGCAGTTTTTAGTCCAGCCAAATCCATATTTGCCCAAGCCGCAGGTTTGGTTTGTTTGCCAGGGTCAGCCCAGTTATCGCTATAATGAAAATCAATCATAATACGCATTCCCAAATTTTTGGCACGAATCGCCTTTGCCACCACATCGGCTTTATCGTTATAGGAAGGCGATGGATTTACCCAAACTCTCAAACGAATGGTATTCATTCCCAAGGACTTCATCAAAGCCATTCCTTCCATTTGAGTACCTGAAGCGTTGTAGAATTTGATTCCCTTGGCTTCCATTTCTGTAATCCAACTAATATCTGCACCTTTGGCAAAAGTAGATGTCACTGGCGTAACAGGCGCTGGTTCGGCTGGAGCTGGCGAATTATTGCTACAAGAAATGAGCAATACCGAAGCCATCAAAAAATGAAAATGTCGTTTTAAATTCATCATGAGAGTTTAAGTATTTGTTTTAATAAGTTAGTGCGTAAAAAAAATTCAATTATTTGGCTTTCGGCAATGGGTTTTCGGCAAGAACATATCCATAGTAACTAAAAAACATGTTAAAACTCTGATTACTGGACAAAACGAGAAAGTGTTATTCAGGTGCATAGAATTTTTCACTGAATTTTTTAAAAACAGTTTTAAACTGTTGAAAAAATGAGTCCAAGACTAAGTCTTGAACTATTTTGTCCAATAATCAAGTTAACACTATTTACCTTGTGCCTTTTGCTTAAAACACTATTTCTATTCAATCGTATAAGTATAATTCCCAGCTTTCAAATCAAGGGTAATAGTTCTTGTTCCAGTTAAGTTTGACGGAATTTTAATATCTGTTCCATCATACTCAAGACTCAAGTCGGCACCAGTATCGCCCAAATTGATGGTCCAACCGCTATTGGCTCTAAATTTCAAACTACCGACATTCAATTTTGTAGTTACTTTCCAAACATTTTTGGCCGCATCAAACTGCATCGGAATATCGTTTGACCAATTTGAACCCTCGGGAGCGTCTCCAATAATTGACCAAGTTGTTTTGGTTGCACTCCAAGTATTCGTGTTGGTATTTGCTTTGATTAAGAAATAACCATCTCCTGGCACAAACAGGTTTCCTCCGTTAGAACTCATTGTACCTGATACATCTGTTCCTGACACAGTACTACTGACCCAACCATAAGCAATACCATTCCAATCTGGTTGACTTGTCAGTTTAAATTGACGAGTACCTCCCGATATCCAAACGTATCCTTCGTATATACCATTCGAATTCCTAGAGGAGATTTTTGGTGCTGTTGCTGGATTCCAGCCCTGAAAATCTCCTGCTACCCAAAGCGATGGGTAATTGATTACGACAATGTATGGCGTAACCGAAACGGTTAATGTATTTGAATACAAATCTGCCACAGATTCAGAAATACTTGATTTTACACGAATTTCTAATTGTCCTACAGCATTAGGTTTTAATCCTTGTAAGATTGCCAGTTGATTAAAATCTGCCGTAGTATATTTGAATGAGGTTGCATTTCCCAAACTCACTTCTTTAGGCGCTGCAAAATTGGTTCCTGCTTTGGCAATTTGCAAGGTATATTTTGCGGCAGCACTAAAACCATAATCCGAACGAGCCCACGTCAAAGAAACAGTACTATCGTTGGCTGTATTGGCCGATAACACATAGCTGGTTTGAGTTGAGGTCAATTTAGGTGCTTGCGTCTGAGCACTCATATAGGTTTTTACTTCGTCATTTTCACAAGCCACAAGACTTTGCAAAAACAAGCTCAAACAGAGATATTGTATGATTTTTTTCATTGAATTTCTATTTAGAAATACCAAAATTGATTTTTTGAACAGGTAAATAATTACTAGTTCAAGACTTAGTCTTGGACTTATTTTTTAATTCAGTTTATAAACTGAAACAAAAGCTAGTCCGAGACCAAGTCTCGAACTAGGTCATTATCCATTTCGGATATCGGATGTTGGATTTCGGAAGTGAATCAATTTTTTCGACTCATGTTTTTAAAATTCTAAAATTTCCGAAATCAAAAATCCCAAATCCGCAATTATTGGAAATCCTTCGTACGGTACTAATTTTACATTCTCAATTCATAACTCATCATTCAGCACTACTACTTAGTATCCTTTATTCTGAACCAAATTCGGATTTGAAGAAAGGTCGTTGGCAGGAATAGGGAAGATATTGTATTTATCCTCCACCGAGCGACCGTTGGCAGTACCGCCCTTCCAAGCCCAGAGATAAGCTCCCGTAGTGAATTTTTTATAGCGAATTAAATCCGTTCTTCGGTGTGCCTCATAGTACAATTCACGACCTCTTTCGTCCAAGATAAAATCTAAAGTCAACTGATTGGACACGATATTCCCTGTTGTTTTACCATTGTAGGCACGTGTGCGTAATTGGTTTACCAAAGACAAAGCCGTACTCAAATCGCCACCCGTTCCACCACGCAATACCGCTTCAGCATAGGTCAAATAGATTTCTCCCATACGGAAAAGTGGAAAATCTATATCCACAAAGTTTCCTGCCAAATCTTGATTAGGTGCTTTGGCTCCTGAACGAGTCTTGTTTCTGTATTTTGAAGAAGAATACCCATCTGTTCCAGTGTACAAATCAGTCATATCTCTATTTTGTCCAATCGTGTAAAACTGAGCACGTGTATCAGTATTGCCAGAAGGGTCAACAAACAAACTCACAAAGTTTTGTGAATGGCGCAAGCCTCCCCAGTTGCCATTTGTACCTGATAAATCACCCGGCAAAGCCGCTTGACCATGCGTCAAATAGGTAGTTCCACCCCAGTTTTGGGTATTGGTACCATCGTAGGCAATCATGAAAATATTTTCTTTGGTATTCAAATGGTTGTCGGCTATGGTCAATTCACGGTAATTGGTATGCAAACCATAATTCACGTCTCTCAACTTATTGCAATACGTAATGGCGTCAGTGTATTTTGGCGTACCTGTGTACACTTCTGCATTGAGATACAAGCGAGAAAGTAATGCCCAAGCCGCTGATTTTTCAGCACGTGGATACTCGTTTTGCCCCGGTGCCATCAAATCGTTTTCGATAGCTTTTAACTCAGATTCGATATAATTGAATAAATCCTTACGCTGAATTTGCTTTGGAATAGTTGTCCCTATCGCATCGTTTTCTGTAGCAAAAGGAGGATTTCCGAACATATCCATCAAAACCCAATATTGATAGGCACGAATAAAGCGAGCTTCAGCACGGTATTTTCGGATATTGTCGGCATCAGTTCCAGTAATACCTCTTTTGCTTAAATTGGCATCCGACGATTCACGAATAAAGTCGTTACAAAGTGTTATCTGAAAAAACGAACGATAATACAATCCGTTGACAATAGGGTTAATAGCCGACCAAGACATTTCTTTTAACCCTTTTACACCAGCATCATTTTGCCAAGTCCAAGCAGCTTCGTCAGTCGTGATTTCCTGCAAATTCCAATACAAGCGTAAGAAATCGGAGTTTCCTTCATCTGCAATAATTTGAGAAGGAATATCAGGGCTCCCCGTGCCACCTGTATTACCCGTCAAAGCAAAAGCTGCATATACTTTCGCAAGCCCTTGTTTATATCCTTGTGGTGTTTTATAAACTGTTTCGGAAGTAATGTCATTGGTTGGCAATAAATCCAAATCGCTTGTGCAGGACGTACCAATACTTAGTAAAAACGCTGCGAGAGTTATTTTTATATAGGAAATTTTCATGGAGTTGTCATTAAAAATCAAAGTTCAAACCTAAAGAGAATGTGCGTGGACGAGGATACAGATTGTTATCGATACCCGAGGCCACCTCTGGGTCTAGCCCTGTGTATTTGGTAATTACAAATACATTTTGAACACTGGCATTGAGACGTAAATTGACATTGCTATTTTTCATGATTTTACCTAAATCATAACTCAAATTCGCATTGTCCATTCTCACAAATGAAGCATTTTGGATATAATAATCACTCAACAATTGCTGGCTGTTTCCTTTGAATCCTGTTGTCAGATAGTTCGTTGAAGCATTGTAAAGGACATTATTCCCTAAAATTTGATTCTGTACACCACTTTGACTATAGTTGTTATTGTATACATAATTACCCACCGACGAGCGCATCACAACACCCAAATTCCAACGCTTATAATTGAGTGAGCTACTCAAACCAAAGAAAACTTTTGGCACTGAACTTTTTCCTCTGTACAAATCATCTTGGTTGATAACACCATCACTATTTCTGTCTACGAATACACCTTCTAAGGGTTTTCCGTTAGCATCATACACTTGTTTGTACAAATAGAAAGTATTACGGGAATACCCTACTGAGTTGATGAAAGCAAACTGTCCACCAATTCCGCCAGCAATTCCGCCTGAAGGGAAACCAACATAATTTTGATCGCCAGGTACTACAGTAAGATTGGTAATTTTGTTTTCATTGTAAGTCGCATTAAAATCTAAATTCCAAGTCAACTCACGTTTACGGATAATTTGTGTACTCACACTAAACTCCACCCCTCTGTTTTCCATACTTCCGACATTGGCAACGATAAACGCCGAGAAGTTAGACCCCGCAGGTTGCGGAATATTATTCAACAAATCCTTGGTGTTTTTTACATAAAAATCAACACTACCTTTTACACGACCGTCCCAAAAACCGTAATCAATAGCAAGGTTGGTCGAAGCGGTTTCCTCCCATTTACGATTCGCGTAGAATCCTCCCGGGCGGTAACCCTGATAATAACTATTGCCGAACTGATAAGCAGCATTTGGCGCACTTAAGGCATAATAAGAATAGTAATCATAGTTTCCGATACCATCTTGCTGACCCGTAACCCCATAACTGGCACGAAGTTTTAGGGTAGAAAGTGTTTCATTTTTTGCAAAAATTCCTTCTTCCTTCAAATCCCAAGCCAAGGCAATGGATGGAAAAAGACCCCAACGATTCGCAGGTGCAAACCTCGACGAACCATCACGACGAAGCGTAGCTGTCAAGAAATATCGGTTGTTGACCGAATAGTTAGCACGACCAAAAAATGAAATCAAGGTATTTTCTGGTTTGTCAAAAGGAAAAGCGGGGTCTGTGTTCGGGTACTTTTCGCCACTAGCGGTGTAGCTAGCATAATTATAATTGGTGGTTAGGTAATTATTGTAAGAATAACCAGCCATTACATCTACACGACTTTTGAGGAAGCGTAAATCTTTGACATAGTTGAGATAAAATTCGAGTAAGGTATTTTGCTTGGTTTGTTTGTAAATATTGTTGGTTCCACCCTTGCCACCTACTACATAGCCAATCGCTGAGCTATCGGATACATAGACCGTACCTTCGCCCTTAGACACATCATAACCCAAGTTGAGGTTAGCACGTAGTTCGGGAAGAAAATGGAATTTATAGTCAAACTGAATATTCCCGATACTACGCTGCGGCGTACCTTCATCATAACGTTGCTCCAACATTCCGAGAGGGTTGCGTCCTGCCAAGTTCATCAAACCTGTTGGCGAGTTAGGGTCTAGCCATTCAAAATAGCCTCCAAAACGTTGCGGGTTTACTGTTGCATAAACGGGTTGCGTTGGGTCAAAGCTAACAGCTGCACCAATCGCACCTAAATTTGCGAATCTTGACTTTTGAAGTGAGCCTTTCAAACTTAAATCTACCTTCAAATGATTGTTAAAAAAGGTTGGGTTTAGTGAGAAAGCCAAAGAGGTACGTTGTAACTTATCAGTCTTCAAAACCCCAGTTTGCGTCTGAAATCCTAGTGAAACACGATAAGGCAATTTTGCTACCTCACCACCAATACTCAGGTTGTTATCAGTCATGTGAGCGGTCTGATAAATCACATCTTGCCAGTTCGTATTAGCTGTACCTAATAGAGCTTTTTGAGCGACTGTTCCTTTTTCATTTACGATAGTACGAAACTGATCTGCACTCAAAACACTAACTTGCTTAGCAACAGTAGAGAAGGAGTTTACAGAAGAAAAATTAATGCGTAAAGCTCCACTTTTTCCTTTTTTAGTAGTAATAATAATAACCCCATTCGAAGCACGAGTTCCATAAATTGCCGCTGCTGAGGCATCCTTCAACACCGTAAAAGTTTCGATATCATTAGGGTTGATAAAACTCAAAGGATTGGACGCACCCGCAATGCCTCCTTCGCCCTCTAATGGGACACCATCAATCACAATCAAGGGATTATTACTGGCACTCAAAGACGAACCTCCACGGATACGGATGGTACTACCAGCACCTGGCTGACCACTATTGGAGATAATAGAAACACCAGGGACTTTTCCAGAAATCAACTGTTCAGGTGTGGTAATTGCGCCCGTTTGAAAATCTTTGGAAGTAATAGACGTTACCGAACCTGTCAAATCTTTTTTGCGACTTGTTCCATAACCTACTACAACTACCTCCTCTAACGAAGTGTTGTCTGCTACCAAACTTACATTTAAGGTAGTTGCGGCAGAAACTGTTTTTTCGACTTTTACATAGCCTACCGAACTAAACACTAATATATCTCCAGTACTTGCCTTAATTTTGTATTCACCTTTGGCATCGGAGATAGTGGCAGCCTTTTTGTTTTTGACTGAAATACTCACGCCTGGGAGCGCCTCCTCAGAAGCATCTGTCACGCGACCTGTAATTAATTTGTCTTGCGCATAAGCAAAAATACTGCTTAGCGTACACAGTATTGTCAAGACAGAATACCATAAACATCTTCTCATTTTTGACTTTATTTATCAATATAGTGCTATAAAATATTTTCAAAGTCAAAATTAGAGAGGCTTTCAGGTAATTATTTGTGCTATCGTTCTAAACTTTGTCGCTATCGTTCCAAATATGGGCTCAGTGAATCATTCTAGGTAAAAATGCCTTACTTTAGAATAACTATTTTTATCTTTTGATCTTGAAATCAGTCAGTCTTATATGTCAAAAAGATTCATTTTATTCATTCTTGGAAATATCCTATTATTATGTTTACCCAAGCCAATCGCTTTGGGGCAAAAATGGGATATGTCCTTCAAACATATCAATATCGAGCAAGGGCTTTCCAACAGTACCATCGAATGTATCTATCAGGACAAAAGAGGCTTCATTTGGATTGGTACAAGAGATGGGCTCAACCGTTATGATGGCAAACATATTGTAGTTTATAAAAATGAATCGAACAATCCATTTAGTTTGAGCGACAATTTTGTCACAGCTATTACCGAGGATGCAAAAGGAAATATTTGGATAGGAACGATTGATGGCTTGAATCGTTTGGATGAAAAGAAAAATACATTTGAACGTTTTTTTTACCAAAAACAAAACCCAAATAGCCTTGGAAATAATGCGATTACCTCCTTATTGAAAGACCAAAAAGGACAACTTTGGATAGGCACTCAGGGGGGAGTTTTGAATCTTTGGAATGGAGACCATGCCTTTAAAAAGTATGCCTTAAATACATCTACACAAGGGCAAACTGCCATTACAAGTCTTTATCAAGATACAGAAAACAACTACTGGATTGGCTCAAACAAAGGGCTTTATTTTTTTGAGCCTCACAATGGTCATTTCCAATATACTGAAACAATTGCAAGCTCAAATCCTACCATTAACTGTCTCGCACAAGATGCACAAGGGAATTTGTTGATAGGAACAAATGGTCAAGGATTAATGAGTTTTAATCATCGTTTGGGATTGAAAAAACGTTTTGTGCAGCAAGATTTAAACCCGCATTCGCTGGCTAACAATCTGGTAAAATCCATTTGGGTCGATCATAAAAAACAAATATGGATAGGTTGCATCAACGGAGGTCTCAATCTATTTGAACCACTTACAGGTCATTTTACCAATTATCAACCTCGTCCCGAAAATCCCAAGGGTCTTAGTCAAAGAACTATCTCAGCTTTGTTTGAAGACAACCAAGGAAACTTATGGATAGGCACACATAGAGGCGGAATTAATTTGTATATGTCTCAAGTACAAAAATTCCTATTATTTCGACAGCAACTCAACGAAAATAGCCTGAGCTATAACGATGTTCGGGCTTTTTGTGAAGATTCCTCGGGTGATATTTGGATTGGTACAGACGGCGGAGGATTGAATCTTTTCCATAAAAACACCCAAACTTTTGAGCATTTCAAGCATAATCCTTTTCAGAGTAATAGTATTAGTTCGAACGAAATTTTAGGCTTGACACAAGACCATCAAAAACGACTTTGGATAGCCACTTGGGGAGGTGGATTGAGTGTATTGGAAAAGGGTTCGCGTAGTTTCAAACGATTTTTACAACAAGAAAACAACCCCAATTCTCTTGGCTCAAACTACGTCCAACAGGTATTCGAAGACCGTCAGCAACGTCTTTGGATTGCTACCTATTATGGGGGTTTGTATCAATATTTACCCGATGGAAGATTTGTTAAAATACTTTATGGAAAAAATCGAAAATCCCAGTTGTTGGGCAATAATATCATTTGTCTAAACCAAGATTTAAAAGGAAGAATTTGGATCGGAACAGATGACGGCGGACTCAATTGTCTTGACCCACAGACGGGTATTTTTTCTCACTACTTTCACAAAGATTCCAAAAAACCAGACATCCGAATCATCTTCGTTGACCGACAAGGGCGTATTTGGGTAGGTCATCGAGGACTTTATTTATGGCATGAAAAAGAACAACAGTTCAAGTTATTTACGACCAAAGCTCATTTATCGGAGGATTTCATCAAAGGAATCGTAGAAGATGATGAGGGAAATCTATGGATTTCTAGTTCAAATGGCATTACCAAACTAAACCCACAAAACCTTCAATTTCAACAATATAACTCAGCTGATGGCTTACAGGGATTGGAGTTTGAGCCAAACGCAGCATTGCGTACCAAAGACGGACAGATTTATTTTGGAGGAGTGAAAGGCTTCAATGCTTTTTATCCTCACAAAATTTCAAACAATAACTACATCCCTCCTATTTATTTGACCAGTCTTCAAATTTTCAATAAAAAGGTAGGTGTTGGTAAAGAATCGCCTTTGGAAGAAGATATTAGTTACCTCAAAACGCTGGAACTAAGTCACAGACAAAATACCTTTTCGATTGACTTTGCTGCGCTCAACTTCACCGCTTCCGAAAATAATCAGTATGCCTACAAGCTCGAAGGCTGGGACAAAGATTGGATTATTGCAGGCTCCGAAAACCGTGCATCTTATACCAATGTAAGTCCTTCGAATTATACTTTTATGGTAAAAGCCTCCAACAATGACGGTGTCTGGAACCCAGAAATAACCACTTTAGAAGTCATTATTCACCCTCCATTTTGGGCAACTTGGTGGTTTAGGGCTATTGCTTTTATTCTGATTCTGACGGGTATCCGTACTTTTTATCAGTTTCGGAGACGCATGGCAATTCAGCAATTAAAAGAACAACAAAAGGAAGAACTTCATCAGGATCAATTACAGTTTTTCACCAATATATCACACGAATTACGAACCCCGCTTTCTTTAATATTGGGTCCGTTGGATAAGCTCAAAAAGGATTTTCCAAGTCCTTTGGCGCTTCCCTATTATGATATGATTCAACGAAATGCCAAGAGATTATTGGCATTGACTAATGAGTTAATGGATTTCCGAAAAGTAGAATCTGGCGCTTTGCAATTGCATGTCATGCAGGGAAATATCAATATTTTCCTGACAGAAATAGCAGAAGAGTTTCAAGATTTGGCAACAGAAAAAGGAATCGATTTCAGGATTATTCCTACATTTTCTCAACAAACGCAATGGTTTGATAGACAGATATTAGAAAAAATTGCGATAAATCTTCTTAGCAATGCTTTTAAATATACCTCTAACGGCAAAAAAATTGAGATACAGATATTGGAAAGTTTAGAAAATTTTCAGCCACAATATCAATCACAATTGCGTATTACCAATGGTTTTACGAGTTCTCAAATGCTATATCTCCGTGTGGCGGATCAAGGAATTGGTATTTCTCAGGAATCCATTTCCCAACTTTTTGAACGATATTATCGTACCACAGAGTCACATATTGGCTCTGGCATTGGTTTGGCATTTGTCAAAAGTTTAACCCAATTACATAAAGGTTCGATTTGGGTAAGTAGTGAGCGCGGTGCTGGCACAGAAATGTTGATTGGTATTCCTTCAGGAGAAAAAGACTACCTTGAACATGAAAAATGGCTCACGAATAGAACTCAAATCAGGTTAGAAAGTCTTTCTAATTCACTGGAAAGTCAATTTACCGAACCAGAAGTACCTTCAAAGTCCTCATTGGCGCAGGCTTCCTCCACCAAAATTCTCATAGTAGATGACAATGACGAATTACGAACTTTTTTGAAGGATGCCCTACAACCTGATTATCAAATTTTAGAAGCTGAAAATGGGCAATTGGGATACGAACAAGCCAAGCAACATCAGCCAGATTTGATTATAAGTGATGTAATGATGCCAGTCATGAATGGTGTTGAATTTTGTAAAAAGCTCAAAACTGACCCGCTTCTCAATCATATTCCTTTTTTGATGCTTACGGCCAAATCAGCTTCTGAAGCACAACTAGAGGGAATTGCTTCTGGAGCAGACTATTATTTTGCGAAGCCGCTTAGCATCGATATTCTGACGCTAA
Source organism: Flectobacillus sp. BAB-3569 (assembly GCF_002270355.1). Classification (GTDB taxonomy): domain Bacteria; phylum Bacteroidota; class Bacteroidia; order Cytophagales; family Spirosomataceae; genus Flectobacillus; species Flectobacillus roseus. Next base: position 82,986 of record NZ_NJFZ01000017.1, read on the forward strand.
CGCTCAAGAATATTCTTGGGCAAAGACAAAAATTCAAGGAGAAATACGGTTTTGCCCAACTTTCCGAAAAAATACAACAAATAGACGAAGAGAAAGACCAAGCCTTTTTGCATGATTTTCTACAAATTATTCATGAAAATCTTTCGGATCCAGAAATGAATATCGAGTTGATTTGTAATAAAATAGGCATGAGTCGTACCAAACTTTACTCAAAGGTCAAAGATTTAACAGGTCAACCGATTGGAGATTTTATCAGAAGTATTCGCTTAAAAACAGCGCTTCAACTCATGACCGAGCAACAAATGCCAATTGCCGAAGTGATGTATCAAGTGGGTATTCAAACTCAATCCTATTTTACCAAAGCCTTCAAAAATGAATTTGGCAAAACACCAATGCAGTTTTTGAAGGAGTTGAAAGGGTAACAGGCACAAAGGAGCAAAGGCACAGAGGCACAAAGTGGTTAGGGGTTAGGCAAGGAGGGGATAGGGGTTAGTGTTATGGTTGAGGGATCAGGGGACAGGCACAAAGTGTTTTCACTCCCTTCAAAGTTTTTAGTTTAACTATTTTAAACCCACGTTGTGCCTTTGCCACTAGACGCAAGCATTGCGTCTCTACTGAAAATCTCTTTGTGCCTAACCCTAAACCCTATCCCCTGAACCCTATCCCCTAACCCCACTTTGTGCCTAAACCAAAACCCCTCCCCCCTCATATCAAACTATACAACCACTCAACATATCCTTATTTCCTTTTTCCAAGAAAATACTATATTGCTAGAATTCTCATTTTGGGTTCGATTTTATCCTATTTGGTTAGATACAAACTAAAATTTAAGATTGTTGTTTGGGCTTTCGGGTAATAGCTTCCTGCGGTGGGCTTTGGGTAAAATGCATGTCTGTGGTCGTGAAACATTTTAACACTCTCTGCCTTGTGCCTGTTGCCTTGTCCCTAAAACACAAAACTTAATATTTAAGATTGTTCTTTGGGCTTTTGGGTAATAGCTTCCTGCGGTGGGCTTTGGGTAAAATGCATGTCTGTGGTCGTGAAACATTTTAACACTCTTTGCCTTGTGCCTGTTGCCTTGTGCCTAAAACACAAAACTTAAATAGTATTTTGCACTAATACTTAAATAGTTCATCAAAATGACTAAATCTTATTATAAAAACATCTTTAACAGTATGCCAACTTTCTTTAAAGCACTTCTCACTTCGGCATTGGTGGTATCGAGTTTAGGTTCCATCGCCCAAACTAAGTTTGAGTGGAAATCGGCTAATTCAAGTGGTTTTACCTACAAATACGTAAGTAATGACCCGATGAAAGCTCGTTTTTACCAGCTCAAAAATGGATTAACCGTTATTCTCAGCGAAAATCACAAAGAACCACGCATTCAAGCACTAATCCCTACACGTGCTGGTTCAAACACAGACCCTAAAGACCATACTGGTTTGGCGCACTATCTTGAGCACATGTTGTTTAAGGGTACCGACAAATACGGTTCATTGGATTGGTCAAAAGAAAAACCGCTTTTAGACAAAATTGATGCACTTTATGAGCAGTACAACAAAACAACTGATGCTGCCAAACGTAAAGAAATCTACAAAGAGATTGACAAAACTTCTGGCGAAGCTGCCAAATATGCCATTGCCAATGAGTACGATAAAATGATGGCAGCGATGGGTGGTCAAGGTACCAATGCCTTTACTTCGTACGAACAAACGGTTTATACAGAAGATATCCCAACAAACGCTATTGACCGCTTCTTGGCATTACAAGCTGAACGCTTCAGAAATCCAATTCTTCGTATTTTCCATACTGAATTAGAAGCAGTATATGAAGAAAAAAACCGTAGCTTGGACAATGACCCTTGGAAAGTTGAAGAAATCAAATACGCCGCGTTGTTCCCTACTCACAATTATGGTCAACAAACGACCATTGGTACAATTGAGCACTTGAAAAACCCATCGTTGATCGAAATCAGAAACTATTTCAAGAAATACTATGTGCCAAACAACATGGCCATTATCATGGTAGGGGATTTCAATTCTGATGAGTTGATTAAGAAAATTGACAAGGCTTTTGCTTACATGCAACCAAAGCCTGTACAAGAATATAAGCCTGCTCCAGAAGCTCCAATCACTGCTCCAATTGTGAAGGAAGTGTTCGGTCCAACGCCTGACAATATTACGATTGCGTGGAGATGGCCAGGCGCGGTAAGTCCAAAAGAGCATATCATTGGTACTATTGTAGACGAATTGATGTCTAACTCAAAAGCTGGTTTGATTGATATCAACTTGTCGAAAGCACAAAAAGTACTTCGTGCAGGTTCAAATCCAGATTGGAATAAGGATTATTCCGTGTGGACTTTGAGTGGTACTCCGAAAAATGGACAATCCTTAGAAGAAGTTCGTGATTTACTTTTGGGTCAGCTTGACTTATTGAAAAAGGGTCAGTTTGACGAGTCTATCATCAAAGCAATTGCAGCCAACTACAAACTTAATGCCATTCAGGGTCTGGAGAAAAATGATGCTCGTGCTTATAAATTATTGAATGACTTTGTGGTTTCTAAAGGCGCAGACTGGAACGAAACGTCGGCGATGACCGATGCTTTGAGCAAAGTTACTAAACAACAGGTAATTGATTTTGCAAACAAATATTGCGGAAATGGTTATGTAATTGTTTACAAACGTAAAGGTGAAGATAAAAACATTATTAAGGTTGACAAGCCAGAAATCACACAAGTTGAAACCAACCGTGAAAAACAATCTGAGTTTTTGAAATCGGTTAATGGAATGCCAATGAAGGAGATTCAACCAAAATGGTTGGATTATAACAAAGACCTCCAAAAAGGTAAGGTTGGACCAGCAGAGGTACTTTATGTAAAAAATGAAGACAATGATTTATTCCGTTTGACCTATCGTTTTGATATGGGTAGCTGGAATAGTAAGGTATTACCTATTGCTTTGCAATATTTGAATTTCTTAGGAACGCCAACTATGTCGGCCGAGGAAATCAGTAAGGAATATTACAAATTGGCGAGCAACTTCGGAGCAAACTTTACCGACCACCATATCAACCTTTCGCTCTCGGGCTTGAATGAAAACTTCGACCGTACCGTTTCGATTTTCGAACAACTTATTACACAAGCAAAAGCAGACCCTGCAACGTTTGAATTGCTAAAAGGTCGTTTGATTAAGCAACGCAATGATGCAAAAGCCAACAAAGGCGCAATACTTCAAGGTTTGGCACAGTATGCACAATTTGGGGCGAAAAATCCTCGTACTGCGCTGAACTTTACCAATGATGAATTGAAAGCATTGACAGTTGACGAGGTGGTAAACTTCCTAAAAGATTTATTCAACTTCAAGCATACAGTTATTTACTACGGTCCAAAATCTTTGGAGCAATTCAGTGCTGATATTTCAAAAGTGCATAAATTCCCTGCACATTTCAAAGCAGACTTACCATTGGTTGCCAATTTTGATCGAATTACTCCTTCAAAAACACAAGTCTTGTTTACAAACTTTGACATGGTACAAGCTGAAATCGACTGGATTCGTCCAACTGTGAAGTTTGATCCAGCTCAAACGCCAGTGGTGGAGTTATTTAATAATTATTTCGGTGGAGGTATGTCGTCAATCGTTTTCCAGACTATTCGTGAATCAAAAGCTTTGGCTTACTCGACATATGCCTATTATTTCACGCCAAATACAAAGGATGAAAAATACTATTTAGTTGGCTATGTAGGAACACAGGCCGATAAATTGAATGAGGCTATCCCTAGTATGAATGAGCTTTTCAACGTTTTCCCTGCTTCTGAAAAGAACTTGGAAACCGCGAAAGAAAGTATGTTAAAAAACTATCAAACAGAGCGCATCACGCAAGATGCTATTGCATTTAACTACTTGGCAGCTCAAGAAAAAGGCTTGAATTATGACGAGAGATCTAAAATCTTTGAAGCATTAAGGAAGTTAGGTTTGGAAGACTTGAAAAAATTCCAAGAAGCAAATATTGCAAATAAACCTGTTACCTATTGTATTGTAGGTTCGGACACTAAAATCAAAGTAGATGAACTTAGCAAATACGGAGAAGTGAAAAAATTAACACTTGAAGAGGTGTTTGGGTATTAAAATGACATGACATTTCATCAAACACAAGTCATTTCAAATTAGTGATTTAGTGGTTGAGTGAATGTGTGATTATTTTGAAAAACTAGAAATATAGTATCAAAAAGGCGGTCGAAATTAGTTTTTTGATCGCCTTTTTGATTAAAATAAAATTGATGTAGTGGTAACTCTTGCTTTACCACATGCAAAATGGCAACCGCAAGGGTTGCAACTACACGTTAAAAAACAATGAAAAATAACTCTTTTTAACAAGATAATAACTTTCGTACGGCCCTAACTCTAAAATTGGAATTCCGAAGAATAAATAAGTTTGTATTCCTAAAATTTACAAAATTTAAAACAAGGTATTTTTTACAATAATCACTCATCCACTCAAACACTAAATCGCTCAATTAGAGATGCGTCGTAAACTTTCACCATCTTCCAGAAGTTATTCATAAAATACTATCTCAAATATCAGATGGAAACTAACAATACAGAAATATATCCCATTGCAATAGTTGGCGGAGGTTTGGCAGGATTATGCGCAGCAATCCATCTCCAAAAATCTGGAAAACAGGTAATTTTATTCGAAAAAAAGCATTACCCTTTTCATCGGGTTTGCGGTGAATATATTTCTAATGAGACCAAGAACTACTTAACTAAAATTGGACTTAACCTAGAAAAGTTAGATATACAGAAAATTAGCAAGTTTCAATTAACAGCGCCATCTGGTAAAAGTCTTCACTATCCTCTAGACCTTGGTGGCTTTGGTCTGAGTCGATATACTTTGGATAATGAACTTTACAAAATTGCCCTAAAATGCGGGGTAAACTGCCAAACTGGTACCGAAGTTGAAAGCATTCATTTTGAAGAAAACCAATTTAAAATTCAACTAAGCCATTCTAATCAAATTATTTATGCCAACTATGTATTAGGCGCTTATGGAAAACGAACCAAGCTAGATCAGTATCTACAACGCCCCTTTCTTCAGGCACGAAGCCCCTACATTGGAGTCAAATATCATATACGTTACGACTATCCAAAAGACCTCATCAGTTTGCACAATTTTGAGAATGGATACTGTGGAATTTCGGCTATTGAAGACAACAAATACTGTTTGTGTTACTTGACAACTCGGGAAAATTTAAGAAAATATAAGAGTGTATCTGAGATGGAAAGGAATATTCTCTGGAAAAACCCTCATCTTAAGCAAATATTTTTGGAGGCAGAATTTCTTTATGACAAGCCTGAGGTAATAAATGAAATTTCATTTTCTCCTAAAAAACAAATTGAAAATCATATCATTATGATTGGAGATACAGCAGGACTCATTACACCACTTTGTGGAAATGGTATGGCAATGGCTATTCATGGCGCCAAACTTATTTCGGAAATTATACTAGAAAACTTTGAGCACAGAGAGGTTGTGGAAGCCCAATATCAAAAAACTTGGAAGAATTATTTTGGGTTTCGTTTATGGGCTGGCAGACATATCCAATCATTGTTTGGGCATCCAGTACTAACAGAATTTGTACGCTACTTTTTTAAAATTTGCCGTCCAGCACTAGGTATATTCATACAATCTACGCATGGAAAAGAATTTTAGCGAAAAAAATTTTATTTGGCGATAAAGACTTTCTGCAAAATCAAATTTGCATTTTTTTAATATTACAAAACTTAATTAATCCACAGGAGCTTTCTTTAAATATTTTAATATTAAGCAAAAATACTCATATTTGTTTATGTGAAATATCGGTGTTATGTTTGCATACTAAATTACACTTCAACGATAGACCTGTAAGCGTTTTCGAACTACTTACAGGTCATTTTTTTTTACAGCGATTCTCTTCATTATTATCAATCGTAAAGCCTTAGGATTACCACCCCCAAATAATAGATATTCTATTAAAGAATAACTCCACATTATAACGGAATTACCGTAGTTGTTTTCACTTCAGACATCACAAAGGAACTACTGATATGTGCCACACTCGCTAAGGCAGAAAGTTTTCTTTGGTAAAAATCGTTGTAGGCTTCCATATCTTTTGCAATTACTTTAATTAGATAATCATAATTGCCTGATACAATGCAGCATTCTATCACCTCTGGGTACTGACGAATAGCCTCCTCAAATTCTACAAATTGGTTTTTCTGTTGTTTATCCAAGGTAATACTACAATATACCATCAGGGGATTCCCTAACTTCTTTCGATTCAGAATAGTTACGTATTTTTCAATGATTTCTTCCTGTTCCAATCGTTTGATTCGGTCGTGAGTCGGCGTCATTGACAAATTGATTTGTCGTGCAATCTCCTTGATGGTTAATTGCGCATTTTCTTGAATTAATTGTAATATTTTTACATCTATAGAGTCTAATTGCATGGCGAAAAAGAAATTTTTATTGGTTGAGATTAGAAAACATATCCCAAAACAGGATTTTTTCCTCTATAAAGACAAATTTATTTTAACTATTTCTTATTTTTAATGGAAGCATAAAATATTTTTCTGTTATCACTAATTTTGTCAAACACTTCATCAACACAAACAACAAACACCTAAGAAGTCGGTTGTAAAATTGTCATTTTATGTGTGGCGAATTGGACTAACGAGATTGAATACAAGGGATAGATAGAAAAAATTTCGAATGAGGGATGACCAGTATTGACTGGTACATAACACAATCATCAACCGACTAACTTAGGCTTAAACCCCAACCAAAACTTATGATCATCGGCGTACCTAAAGAAATCAAAAACAACGAAAACCGTGTAGCACTTACACCTGCTGGTGTTGCTGAATTTAAGAAAAACGGTCACACTGTATATATTCAGACTTTGGCTGGTGTAGGAAGTGGATTCACTGATGAAGCTTACGAAAAAGCTGGTGCTACTATTCTTCCAACTATCGAGGCAGTGTATGAAATTGCTGAGATGATTGTGAAAGTAAAAGAGCCAATCGCTTCTGAATACAAATTAATCAAAGAAAACCAATTGTTATTTACGTATTTCCACTTTGCTTCGTCGGAAGAATTGACGCATGCCATGATTGAACGTAAAGCAATTTGTTTGGCATACGAAACAGTAGAGAAAGCAGACAGAAGCTTACCATTATTGGTTCCAATGTCTGAAGTTGCTGGTCGTATGGCGATTCAAGAAGGAGCAAAATACTTAGAGAAACCAATGGGTGGACGTGGTATCTTGTTGGGCGGTGTAGCTGGTGTAAAGCCTGCCAACGTATTGGTATTAGGTGGTGGAATCGTGGGTACACAAGCAGCTAAAATGGCAGCAGGTTTGGGTGCAAACGTAACTATCATGGATATTAGTTTGCCAAGATTACGTTATTTGGAAGACGTAATGCCTGCCAACGTTGACACAGTAATGTCGAATGAATACAATGTACGTGAGGCAATCAAGTTAGCTGATTTAATTATCGGCGCTGTATTGATTCCTGGAGCAAAAGCACCACACTTGATTACTCGTGACATGTTGAAAGAAATGAAGCCTGGAACAGTGCTAGTTGACGTAGCAGTTGACCAAGGTGGTTGTATCGAAACTTGTACACCAACAACGCACGAAAATCCAACGTTTGTAATTGATGAGATTGTACACTACTGCGTAGCTAATATGCCAGGAGCTGTACCATATACATCAACGTTAGCATTAACAAACGCTACTTTACCGTATGCAATCCAATTGGCAAACAAAGGCTGGGAAAAAGCATGTAAAGAAAATGAAGAATTGAAAAAAGGCTTGAATGTAGTGAATGGCAAGATTGTTTACAAAGGTGTTTCTGAAGCCTGGAAATTGCCTTACTGCCATATTTCAGAAGTTTTGGCTTAATTGATTATATATTAGGTGATTTTTAAAAGGCTATCCGATTGGATAGCCTTTTCTATATAAGTCTTGAAATACTTGAGAGTGAAAAATTATTGTCATTTCTGATTATATAACTGCTTAATTTCGTTGTTAAGTTGATTTATAACAAATGCTTGCCCCTGAGGGTTTAGATGACCATGATCTAAAAATGTCTTGTAATCAGAATTTATAGTTTTGTATTTTTCATCATTAAGATTTATCAAAACATCCGAAGATTTAAATAACTTACCAATTGCCCTCTGATAAATCGAGTACTCATTTCTCCCTAATGAGTAAAGTTGATATGGTACAGGAGTGAAATAAGCAATAATCTTTATATTCTTAGCACGTATTTGTTTTAACAGGTGGTCTAATTCATGATATGCTACAGAATCAATGGAAGTATTTTCGAAACTCCTTAAGTTAACTTTATCTGTGATTGCTTTTCGTGCATTGGCATTTGGCGTTTCAAGTCCAAAATTATCCCATCCAACTTCATTATGTAAATTAGGTGCATATCTAGAAGGGATAAGATTATAGTTTCTAATAAAATAGAAAAGATATGTTCTCAATAAGTTAGTTGATCCTAATGCGCCCCAGTACTCTTGTGGTATCATTGTGGAAGTTTTTCTACCATGATCTTTTGTAAGATACGGATCTAAACAAATAAGCACAGTTTTCATCTTTCCTCTTGAAAGAATATTTTCCATCAATAAATTCAACTCCGAAATATTGGCAGACATAATACTAGCATTATAAACATTTAATCCCTCAAAATGCTGAGGATTAATATTTGCAGATAACGAAGGTCCTATTAGTACTGCATTAAAGTTGTCAGGAATATATCGATAAGAAAATAGAAATTTTGAAGTACGTTCGTTGATATAAACCTTTCGGTTGAGGGTACCTCTAAACAGTCCAAATATATCAATATAATAGTTTAGTCCAGCGAATAATGTTGTAGAAACACTTACTAACAGAACAAATCTAGATAAAAAAGTTTTGTAAGTCATTTAGCTTAGAAATCAAAGTATAAAAAATCGCTTGATGTAATGGAGTTTAAGTAAAGTGTACTAATCAGAGCTAGAACAACCATATAAATTAAATGGGGTATATTTGGCTTAAATTCTTTAGTTAGTTCTTGAGGGTTTTTCAAAAAAAGAAGAATCACACCCAACACAACAACAGGTAAAGTAAAAATATCAGTAAAAACAACTGAACCATTACGCACACCTCCAGTTCCACCAAGCATACATTTTAAAACTATTATTGCATCATTAAAGGTTAATGCTCGAAAGAATACCCATGTAAAATTGACAAAGAAAAAGGTAAGTATCCAACTTAAGATATTTGGCAAAAAATATCCTCTCTTAATCCAAACCCTATGTATTACCAATGCCAAGCCATGCAAAGCTCCCCAAATCAAAAAATTCCAGTTCGCACCATGCCAGATTCCTCCAACCAAAAATGTTACGAATAGATTAAATAAAGTTTGATATTCACCTTTTTGATTTCCTCCTAAAGGGATATAAATATATTCTCTTAAGAAATTACCTAACGTAATGTGCCATCTTCTCCAAAAATCTTGAATATTATTAGACTTATATGGAGAGTTGAAGTTGAGAGGGAGATGAATATTAAAAATTAATCCTACCCCAATTGCCATATCTGAATACCCACTAAAGTCAAAATATAATTGTACCGTATAAGAAAGTGAAGTTAACCAGCTATCCAGAAAAGTCAGCTCAGGTACATTCGCGTAGCCAGCATTCGCCATTAATGCAAAAGTATCAGCAATCACAATCTTTTTAAAAAGTCCCATCAAAAACATATAACTACCCTTTGTTACATTCTCAAGATTTAGCTTCAAGTTATTTTTATCTTGAAATTGAGGCATAATAACTTTATGGTGAACAATCGGTCCTGCAATAAGCTGAGGGAAAAATGCAACAAACAGACAAAAATCTAGAAATTTATATCCTTTGGTCTCTCCCCGATAACTATCTGTGATATAAGCAAATTTCTGAAAGGTAAAAAAACTAATAGCTAGGGGTAAGGCTATCTTATCAATAATAATATCATTCGAAATAAATAAATTAACATTATCTACGATGAAATTAGTGTATTTATAATAGAGCAAAACTGATAGGTTTAACAACAGAAAAGTGATGTACAATACCTTTCGTTTCAGTTTATTTTCAACATAATTGAGATATTGTCCAGCAAAGAAATTCAGTATCATGGACACTATTATCAGAATTAAATATTTTGGATTCCACCAACCATAGAAGAAAAACGAGGCAAAAAGTAGCAAAGTTTTTGCATATTGAACTTTATTGAAATGCAAAAACAGAAAGTAGAATGCAAAAGTTAATGGAAGGAAAAAAATAAGAATTCGGTAGAATTAAATAACATAATAGAGCAGTTATATTTTAAATTTTAGTAAAGGTCAAGTTAGAGAAACGCCTTCCAAATTTAGGAAAATAAACGCCTATCTTCAGAAACTACCTAAATCAAATTCCATGCCATATTTATATCAATATGAGCCTACTAATTTGTATTGACTTTAACCAGACAGTAATAAAAACCTTAAACTTGCAATCAAATTTCCTGCATCCATACACAAAATCCTTCTATCAAAACTAACTAACCATCTATAAATTCATCCGCAAATGTTAACCATTCATATGATTTGAATAAACAAAACGGTTCATCAAAATTTTGACAGAAATCCTATGTTAAGACTGTCATTTAGATCTCTCAAATATTATATTTTCATCACCTCCACTACATTCTTCAATCCACTCACCCATATATACTCAAATCCCTCTTGGGTCGTTGGCTTTGCTGATTTCCCATTAACTTTCCAACTGGTGTATTTCCCTTTAGGATATTGTACTTTTATTTTCCAAGCAGCTTGTGTTTGTTGTAAATCGACTTTTATAGAAGATGTTGTTTTGTGATAAGCCATAGTTAGAGTATTATCCCCAATATGTACTTGTTCAATTTTAGCATCGTTCCATGAAGATGGCATTTGAGGTTGCACAACAATCATCTTCTCTCCCGCTTGAGGACGAACACCAAAAAACTGTTTGATAATCGGAGTAGCATAACTGTACAAATTCCAAGCTTGACACATCATACCATAGTCTGGCGAAACTTCATAAATTGCCCCGGGAAGCACATAACTAAATGTTTTAGTCATTTTATTCAAATACCACAAAGCCCCATCAGGATTACCATAATTGTTTTCTCCAATAGCCGCCACACCCGTTGGCAAAGTCATCACCGCACCTGTATAAGTAAAAGATTTTCTTACAAAAGTTGAAGGAGCCTCCTCAGCATTAGAGCTTTCGTCTCGGTCAATACCTGTGACAAATGCACCAAATGGATTAGTATATTTTCTGGCATTAGTCAACGCCAATTTAGCTTTTTCAGGGTCGGCTATCCCCATTTCCATAGGCGTATTGATGACCCAGTTATGGTGTAAGGCAAATCCCTTTTTTGTTCCTTGTGGCAAAGCCTCCACGCTAGACTTTAATTGTTTTAACTCTGCAACTGCCCAAGGTTTTTGTAGGGTATCTGCTCTTACAATTGCGTCGTCTATCAAGTGTAACGTTTGTTCTCTCGTTCCTATAAAGTCGGCAAAAGATTGACTTTCTGGCACCCAAAAATCAGTATTAATTTGATGCTTGATTTGTGTAGCATTGCGTTCGTATTGCAAACCCTGTTCGGTATCTCCAACGATTTTTGCGATCTGAGCAGCATCTGCAAAGGCTTTTTGGGTATAAACTGCCACATCAATCATCTCGCTATTGAGTCCGTGAATTTCCATCATACCGAAGCCATCAGGAAGCAAGTTTTTATCTTTATCATTTTCTTTTAAAAGCCAGTCTAATCCTTTTTTGATAACAGGATAATACTTTTGTAAAAACGATTTGTCGCCTGTCCACTGATAAATCTCCCAAATCATACTGGCAAATTGTGGGGTTTCATTGACATTGCCAGGATTAAAAACTACTCCATTTGAAGATACCTCATGTACGATACGCCCATTTCCATTTTCTTTTTCTGAAAGTTTATTCAAAACCTCTACAGCATCGTAAACTAAATCCTTTTTTCCTGTTGCTACCAATCCCTTTAAAGTATATTCAGCATCTGTTCCAAACCACCAAGGATAATCGGGCATACCTGCCGACATACCTCGTCCCACAGCTGGGACATCGCGCACCAGCCAATCGGTATTGTATTTTACCCAACGAAAGGCTTGCTCTAATTTTTTATCAGGAACAGTCAACGCAGATTGCTTAGCGATAGCCTCATATCTTTTGATTTTTTGTTGCAATAAAACAGAAGCACTTTTCTGCGTTTTTGTAAAAGTACTATTCGCCACAGTTTCCGATTGATAAGAACCTGCAATAACAATAGGCAAAATAAAGGTTGATTTTGGCGCTATTACTATGCTATATACCAAGCTTGCCTTTGTTCCTAAACCTTGAGATTTAAACTGGCATTCTGATGTATTTTGATGATGTGATGTAGGAGAAATATTAGCACCAAACTGCACATACCAAGGATTGTTTTGGTCTTTAATCACCCAAGATTGAGTTTTATTTTGCCAAGTAGCTTTATCCTCGGCATCAATCATATTAGTTCTTTCACCTAACCACACAGGACGTAAATCGCTATGTCCAGTAAATTCAAACTCTATGGTTTGAGGACTTAAGCCATGATTTTCAAAAGTGTATTCTACTACAACTGCTTCTGTTTTATCTGGAACAAACTGAAATCTTTGAATAGAAAGGTTTGGCAATATATCCTGATAAATATGCTTATTTCCATAAGGGAAATTTACGAAAGAAGTAGCTTGGTCGAGACAGTGAGAAGTACCGTTGGCCTGTATTTTAGCCGAAAAGCCATCCATCAATTTGATAGGATGATTCCAAATTCCTCCCATTTCGCCAGTGACGTGCCATCCCAAATCGGGAAATTGCCCATTTTGATGCCCGACCATATAAAGTCGGTCGCCAGCAGTTACATAAGGTGTATTCAGATACGATTTTTTCCCTGAAATACTCTCACTATTTTTGGTTAAATCAAGTAAAGAGGCTTTTTGAGCCTTTGCTTGGATAGAGGCCACAGCCATGCTTCCCAGCAAAAGGGTTTTGAGGATTGATTTCATATTTATTTATAAAAATGGATTTATTCTACATCAAATTTAATGATTTATGGATACTTTCTTATCAGGGTTTATTTTTTAACAAAAATCCGTGACACTCATAGAATGCCACGGATGCAGAACTACGCGGTTTAAAATATTTTTTGAAAAGCTCGGGTTGAAAAGCTCGGGTTGAAAAACTCAGTTTGAAAAACTCAGTTTGAAAAACTCAGTTTGACAACTCAAGCTTCTTTAGGCCATTTTTCACTTCAGGACAAGACATCAACAAATTCCATAAGAGTCCAGAACGATGGTTTTCTATCATTACAATAATGGGTCCTTGGTCGATGGCTAAAAAGCTATCGGCGTACCAAAACTTATTTAGATTGAAAGCATCTACGAAGCCATATTCTTTCCAGATTTTATCACCCAATTTGTAATAGAAAAACTGTAAAGCCTGCATAGATTCTGTTGGTGTATAAGGAAACGAAGATAGCGCTGCCGTAGGCGAAATCACGCCTAAATCATTATCAGGCGCATGCGCAGAATACCCATTTTCATTGTCGCTGGCAGTGAGTCCCCAACAATTTTCTCCATAAAAAGCATATTGTTTAGGATTGGCTTTGCAATAGAGATAATTGATTTGCGCATGTGCTTTATTTTGGTCAAAATAATTGGTGTATTGGTCCGTCAATAATTTGGGATTAAGTCCTAAAAATGAATAGTGGGTGAAAAATAAGGGGCCACCCATATTAATTCCCAGCGGAAGCTTTACACCGAAAAAGCTATTCCCATTTTTGAAAGCGCCATTACGAGTCCAGCCATTTTGATATACGTCTTTGGATATCGCATATTTTTCAGAGGAAGCCGCTAAAACATAAGTAATCAAAGCCTCATTCCAACCTGATATTTTCATATTCATCGCCCAAGCATCGGTTGGCGACCAGTGCCAATAAAGCCCATTGGAAGTATTTTGAGTAAACCAATTCCATTCGACCCCATTCCAAAGGGTATTGATTTTTTGACGAAGTGTAATTTCTTCCTGAGTATTGCCATCAAAATATTGTCGAGCTGTCAATAAGCCTTGCATCAAAAATGAGGTTTCGACCAGATCTGCCCCATTATCTTTAGCACTAAATGGCACCGTTTTACCCGTAGCGCCATTGAGCCAATGTGGAAATGCTCCATGAAACTTCTCAGCTTGATTCGTCAAAAAATCGACTATAGTGGTGAGGCGTTGTAGCCCTTGTTCACGTGTAATAAACCTACGCTCGATTCCAACCACCATCGCCATAATGCCAAAGCCCGAGCCACCAGAGGTGACTATATCTCCAGAGGTATTACGTTCACGAGCCAGCCCCGAAACAGGATGTCCAAAATCCCAGAAATAGCGAAAGGTTTGTTGTTGAACCTTGGTCAGCAATTCCTCATCGCTAATTCTTGGAAATTTGTCTTTTGTGTCTAATTGAGTAGTTAGATTTACGGTGAATTCTGTACGCAAATTGCCTCCTGCTTTTGATTTCAGGAGATTATTGATTGATAAAGTGTATTTGTTAAGGTAATCCAAATCAAGTGCGGGTTTGATTACAATCGCACTGTCATTTTGAATTAAAGAAGTTTGTACAGCAAAGGAATTGCCAGCAGTATTTTTTAACAAAATCGCTGATGCTAGCGAACTAGCATCTAGCGCTGTATTGAAAGTAAGGATTATTTCAGGTTTTGTCGTAACATCTTTATAATCAAAGCCATTGAAGTCTCCGTTCACTCTTAAAGTATTGAGACTAAACGAGCTAGGTATGGGCGTTGGCTTTACCTCCTCTGTTGCTTTTTTGGAACAAGCGCAAAGAAGAGAAAGCAACACACAAAATATTTGATAAGGTAAGACTTTCATAAAATTGGGATGTTTTGCATAGGTGAATAAATTCACCCGCTAAATGGAATCTTTGGTCGAAACTATTCATATTGTAAAACTTCAACCCAAGCATCTTTTTTCCTCAAAAATAAAATCAACGACCTACCCGAAGATAGGTCGTTTGAAACATAAGGCTCTAAGCATTAAGCTTTATGCAGTAGGCTAAAATTTCAGAAAAAATTCTCCTTTCTCGCCTATTACTTACGGCTTATACAATTTGAAGCTTCATAATAATTAAATCAATTCGGGATAGATAGATTTAAGTGATAAGCTGAGAATGAAGATTTATCTTTTCAAAAAACTCTTCACTTGCACTCCCAACCCAGCACTTAAAAAATTATTTTCCTCTACCTTCTAGCTTCACCAAGGCATTTACCTCGTTTTCGGCTAGGGCTTTGTTATAGATGCGTACTTCGTCGAGTTGACCATTCAAGAAACTAGCCCATGACTGTTTGTCACCACCATTTAAGCTAGGACTTGTTTGGAATTGAACTGTTCCAAACACCATTTTAGCAGCATTTTGAAACTTTATTCCTCCGTAGCCTGCAACTACTTGCGTAGCGATTTTATTACCGTTATAATACACCTTGAACGTTGAAGTGGTAGCATCATATGTAACCGCAATATTTGCCCAAGTATTCCAAAGGTTATTTAAGTCATAGTTGCCCAACCAAGCATCTTTTCCAGCGTTGTTGACGTGTACTTTTAACAAACCTTTTGAGTCAGTGGCACCATTTTCCAAGAAAATAGTAAGATTTCCCCAGAAAGATCCAGAATTGGCAATGTCAACCAAGCCCACAATTCCTGCGTCGTTTTTCTTCATGTTCACCCACGTAGTAACGGTGAAGCTAGAAAGGTTTTGGATAGCCGAAGGTACATTGCTCACTACATATTTATCGACACCACCCACCATAGCTTGACCTTTTATACCACCTGCAAAGCTAGTGCCTGTGGCATCGCCCGCAGTTTTGGATACAGCATCAATATAGTTGTTATCGAACGACCAATAACCAACCAAATTACTTGGTGCAATTTCTGTCGTGCTTGTATATCCTCCGATAGAAACAGCTGGCGCATAGGTAGAAGCATCAAACTTCTCGTAGCAAGAACTCAACAACATAGATGAGCCAAGTAAGCCAGCTAATAATGATTTATTTTTAAAAATATTCATAGTTACGAACTCAGATTAAAATGTTAGATATTGGCAAAAACTAGTATCCAGGGTTTTGCTTAAGTACTCCAGCACTTAGGTCAATTTCATTTTGAGGAATTGGGAAAACCTCATGAACACCCGCTTTAAACCCTTTTTTACCTAAAACTTCTGCACCTCTCCCCTGACGAACCACATCAAAGAAACGATCAAACTCCATCGCCATTTCTACACGTCTTTCATGATAAATTGCCTTACGAAGTTGTGCTTGATCGGTTGTAGTTACCTTTGGCAAAATCGCCGAATTACCTTGACGAGCACGAGCGCGAACCATTTCCAAAGATGCCAAAGCATCTGCAGTATTTCCTAGCTCCATATTTGCCTCGGCATTCATCAACAAAATTTCAGCATAGCGCATCACTCTAATATTTTGCTCCGCACCTTCACTATAACCTGACACAAACAACGAGAATGGCACATACGATTTTTGATTGTACATAGGGTTATCTCCAGTAGCAGGAATCGCATCACCTTGTGGAGTCGTTTCTCCACGGAAAATAATTGTTGCATCCAATCTTGGGTCACCAGCTTCAAATTCAGCCACTAGATCCTGTGTTGGCACATTGAAGCCCCAGCCACCTCCTTGCACACCACGAACCCCTTGCACTTGAGAGTATTGAGAACTAGAAGCAGCCGCATTTCCTAGAATCAATTTACATTGAATTTCGAAGATAGATTCTTTAGAGTTTTCGTTTGGAATACGGAAAACTGAATCATAATTAGGGAGTAAGCCATACCCCATTCCCATTACTTGCTTGGTAAGACTAACTACATCACTCCATTTTTTCTGATACAAAGCCACTTTGGCATTCAGTCCCAATGCTGCTCCTTTTGTCACACGACCTATATCAGCGGCGCCATAAGTTTGAGGTAAGACCGTTGCAGCATCTTGTAAATCTTTCTCAATAGCAGCCCATACCTGCGCTTTTGGCGTACGAGCCAAATTGTATTGAGAGGCATCACTAGCCAAAGACAAACGCAAAGGCACATCACCAAAAGCACGCACTAATCTAAAGTAGCAATAAGCACGTACAAATTTTGCTTCAGCGATATAACGAGCCTTCAAACCTTCGTCCATGCTGATAGCAGGGATGTTTGTTAATACCTGATTAGCATAGTTAATAGACTGATATTGACCTGTCCAAAAATCAGCAATTTGACCTTCGGTAGAGGTATGAGTAAATGTATCAAACTTGTTGAAGAAGGTTGCATCACTTGGGCTACTTCCTTTTTCAGCATCATCTGAAGGTACACTTTCGACCGCAATTGGAGCAAAAGCCGTGTTATTCCATGAGCGAAGGTTTGCGTACATGGCATTTACTGCCTTTGTTGCGTCTGCTTCATTTTTCCAGAATTGTTCAGATGGTTGTTGTCCTTGTGGTGGAACTTCCAAAAAGCTATCACTACAGCTTGATAAAGTCAACACTAAGGCAACTGGTAAATATTTCCCCGCTTTGAGGGCTGTTGAAATAATGCTATATTTTTTCATAATTCTTTCTCTTTTCAGTTTCTAAAAATTCTTTTCGCTTAATTGGAATGATTAGAAAGTAACATTTAGACCAAAGTTGTAGGTAGCATACATCGGATACACGTTGGTATCAATACCCGCATTGATTGTTGCGCTTGTACCGCTTGTAGCCGCGCCACTGCTGTTGTAAGCACCTGTAACTTCAGGCGTAAAACCTCTATATTTGAAGAAATTCAGAGCATTTTGTGCGTTAGCAAATACACGCAATTTTTTGATATGTAATTTGTCGGTGATATTGCTAGGAAGCGAGTAGCCCAACTGGATATTACGTACACGGAAGTAAGCACCGCTCTCTACGAAGAAAGAGTTTGGACGATAGTTATCACCACCACCGATATTTACTGAAGGATAGGTATTTGAAGTACCTTCACCATGCCAACGGTTGTTGTAGAAATCTTTAGTAAAGTTTTCGTTACCGTAACGCAAGCCTAGGTTGGCATTATAAATATCTACTCCCGCTACGCCTTGGAAATCTAACATTAAATCAAATTGTTTGTAGTTCCAGTTGGTATTGATACCATAGCTAAATTTAGGGTTTGGATTACCTAGTGGAGCACGGTCAAGGTCTGAAATAACGCCGTCTGGCTTGCCATCTGGACCGCTAATATCACGATATTTGAAATCGCCTGGTTTAGCATTTTTCTGAGCAGAAGCAGCTACCTCAGCTGTATTTTGGAAAATCCCATCTACGATGTAACCAAAGAACTGACCAATAGGCTGACCTTCGATGGTACGAGTTGATAAAGCACCACCCGTTGAAGCTGCACCACCTGAATAGATAGGGTTAGCACCTGTTACTACACGCAAAACCTTGTTATCGTTGATACCAATGTTACCACCGATTGAGAAAGAAAGGTCATTTGAAATCGTATTTTTGTAGTTCAACACAAACTCATATCCTCTGTTTTGAATATCAGCTTGGTTACCTGTGATTGTGCTAGAGCCAGTACCAATAGAAGAAGGAATGGGAATATCAAAAATCGCCATTTCAGTTTTTCTATTGTAATAATCAGCTTCGAATGTCAATTTGTTTTTCAAGAAAGCCATTTCTATACCTACATCTGTACCCACACTTCTTTCCCAGAAAGTAGTCGGAGGAACGACTGAGTTAATACTCGCACCTGTATAGATTTGATCTCCGAAAATTGCCGTTAAATTAGCCGCTTGATTTACACGCAATACTGATACGTTGGCAGGAACAGAAGCGTTTCCTACTTTACCCCAGCTCGCTCTAAATTTCAAGTTGTCAAAGATTTTTTGGTCTTTCATGAAATCTTCTTCAGAAACTACCCAACCCAAACCAACAGATGGGAAATAGCCCCAACGGTTATTACCAGCAAACTTTGAAGAACCATCCGCACGCAATGAAGCATTTACCATATAACGGTTTTTAAAAGCATAGTTCACACGGCCGAAATAAGAAGCAATTGTACTCAAATCGCCGTAATCACTAATCTGACGACCGTCAACATTTCCTAAGGTTAAATACAAATCCCCTTCAGATTTGTTAGGAACATTTTGCGCAGAAGCATTGATGCCATAGGCACGATAGCTCTGTGCCGACTGACCTACCAAAATTCTCACATTGTGATCTTTGTTGAAGGTATTGTCATAGCTCAAAGTATTTTCCAAAATCCAATTACGGTTTTCCGCTCTACTTACATTTAGCGTACTTACGGTAGTACGTTGTCTTAAAGTAGCAGCAAAAACTGGCGTGTAGTTACGCACTTCTGTTTGTCTGAATTCGCCACCAATACTTGTATGAAAAGTGAAATGTTTGGCAAAATTCAAATCAGCAAATACATTACCTGTCAGGCGATAGTTGGTTGTTTTTTGGTTGTAAAAATCCAACGTAGCTTGAGGGTTATAGTTAGCACCATCCCCTAAATTGTAATCACTTGGATCGCCATATGTTCCGTCCGCATAATACACTGGTACTACAGGAGCTGCTGAATATAATTGTCTAAATATTGCTGGAGGAGCATCTTTTGAAGTACTTGCCGCACCTGTTACCGAATAACCAACTTTCAAGTTTTTGAATAATTGGTAATCATTTTGTAAGCGAGCAGTGTAACGGTCAAAGTTATTACCTTCTACCAAACCTGCTTGGTTCAAATAGCCTAATGAGAAATTATAAGTTGACTTCTCAGAACCACCAGCTAATGAAATTTGGTGATTGGTTACTGGTGCACTTCGCAACCCAACACGATACCAGTCAGTACCTTTGCTAAATTTAGAAGGATCAAGCACTTGGCTACCACCGTTGATAATCGACAATTCGTTTACCATTGTCGCAAACTCGTTAGCATTAGCCATTTCTAATTGGTTGCTCACACGTTGAACACCATAAGAAGCATTATAAGTAATAGTTGTTTGCTCAGCTTTTCCTTTTTTAGTAGTAATCAAAATTACACCATTCGCCGCACGAATACCGTAAATAGATTGCGCAGAGGCATCTTTCAATACGTTCATTGACTCGATATCAGCTGGGTTCAAGAAAGAAATATCATCAAACCAAACACCATCTACCACGTATAAGGGGTTAGGATTACCATACACCGTACCCAAACCACGAATACGAATTTGTGGTGAAGCACCAGGCGCACCAGAGTTATTAATCTGTACCCCAGCTACTTTACCTTGTAATGAGCTCACGGCGTTTACAGAAGCTTGTTTTGAAATTTCTTCGCCTTTTACCGATACAACAGCTCCTGTCACATCCATTTTTCGCTGAGTACCATACCCTACAAATACTACCTCAGCCAATTCTTTTGAAGAATTTTGAAGGGTAATATTGATACTACTTCTGCCGTTTACCGACACTTCCTGCGTTTCATATCCCACCGACGAAATCACTAATACAGCATTGTCGGTCGTAGAGAGAGAGAAATTACCGTTTACATCGGTATTAGCGCCCTTGTTGGTTCCTTTAACACGAACCGCCACGCCAGGAATAGGCTCACCTTTAGCGTCGGTTACTTTACCAGTCACTTTGGTATCTGCCACTGACTGCACATATCTTGGCAATACTTTCGCTTCCGAAAATACTGGCCCTGCGACCATCGTCGCCAAGCAAGCATATCTAAAAAATTGGGTTATTGGTTGTACGTACCCTTTTCTAGATAAAAAAGTAAATGGTTTTTGTTTCATACGTTTTGCTAATTAGAAATGTAAGCACTAAGCATTGAGGTAAGGAAAAAGGTGATTAAGTAATGGTTTGGGGTTTTATCAACACTTACCCTACACTCGTTTATTTAAAATATGATGGAGAGTCAGAAACAATTCTTCCCTTCCATAGATGTTTTATTTTAAGTGGATTGTTAAAGAAATCTCAGTGTTATTTTGCAAAATTGTGGCCTTGTACGTTCCATATTTCGCTTTGAAATGTACCTTTTGCATCCCTTTTAGGTTCGATGTGGAAGCTACTAAAACTTGTTTATTACCATTTTTGTCAGTAATAAATACCTCAACGGGTTCTGAACCTTTTACTGCAAAGTCTAGGATAAAGTCATCCGAATCTGGGTGTTTGGTTAGGTTCACATCCTTGGTTTCAGGGTCGGGCTGATACATATAGAACCCAGTTGGATATTCAGGTTTATTGATGCCCATTTTCTTCAAACCTATTTGTAGTTCTTTAATGTTCTCGCCAAGCTTCCAAAGCAAACCTGAACGATAGTTTTCAATCATCACCACCATTGGTCCTTGGTCTATGGCCAAATACTGATTTGAATACCAGTTTTTGGTAGCATTGAAGGCATCATAAAATCCGTACTTTCCGAAAAGAGTAGCTCCTTTTTTCAAATACATAAAACGCATCGCCTGATAGGACTCGAAAGGTGTGTACGGGAAAGATGACACCGCTGCCGTTGGGCTAATTGTCCCGTTGTCGTTGGTTGGTGAGTGAGCATCATAAAAATTATAATCATCACTTGCGGTCAAACCCCAGTTTTCGGTCGAATAGCCAAACTCCTTCGGTGCTTCTTTCACACAATGTTTATAATTGATGAGTGTTTGAGCTTGATTATGTTGCCAGTAGTTAGTCTTTTCATCTTGCATCAAACGTGGGTCAAGACTTAAGTATGAATAATGAGCAAAAAACAAGGAGCCTCCATACGGAAATCCTACTTTTAGTTTATATCCTAAATAGTCTTTACCGTTTTCGTAAAAATCACTTTTCTTCCATGTGTTTTGATATACCTCTGGCTTGATGGCATGTGTTGGCGAACCCAATGCTAACACATAAGTAATCAAACACTCATTATAGCCTCTAATAGGCATATTCATATCCCAATTGTATTGCGGTGACCAGTGCCAGTACAAATGCCCATCGCCTCTTGAAGCATACCAATCCCATTCTACACTTTCCCATAGTTTTGTAATGGTATCTCTTAAATTCTTCTCAGCAGGGTTATTGGCGTCAAAGTATTCACGTGCTACCAACAAACCATTGACCAAATAAGCGGTTTCTACCAAATCTCCTCCGTTGTCTTTTTCTCCAAAAGGCACCATTTTTCCCGTTCTTCCATCCAACCAGTGTGACCATGCACCATGAAATCGCTCTGCTTTCCCTAAGAAGTTTGCCATCTTTTGTAAATGCTTGACAGCCTCTGCTCTCGAAATCCAACCTCTGTGAACTGCAGCTACAATACTTTGTATTCCAAAACCAGTACCTCCCGAGGTAACTATATTAGGTGTGGCAGTCCGCTCGGGAGCCATGCCAGAAATCGGATGTGCAAAATCCCAGAAATATTGAAATGTGGCTTTTTGTACCGTCTCTATATACTCATATTTTTCATTGAGCTTTACCAGTTTTGCAGGTGTTTCTATCTTATGTTGTGCCCATCCAGACTGCATCATTCCCAGTGCAAGTCCCAAAGCTAATGTTGCTTTTTTCATTATTTCAGTCGATTTGGGATAGATTTTTCTAAAATCAAAAACGGTTGTTTTATGGTTTTAGAAATAATACTTCTCTAAAGAATTGTTATTTTTTTTATAAAAACTTTAAATTTGACATGGCAAATGTAGATTTAAAAACAACCTCATTCCTAATTTTGGGGTACATCATTACTACATCAAAACCCTTTTTTTTCACTGTTTAGGCATATTTTAACTACGTCATACACAATTTTAGGATGATTGAAGCGACTTTGGGATTGACAGAATTATTTTACCAGAAAAATATTCGTGTATTTTTCATCTTCTTATTTTTGAGCACCTCTCCCCTGTTTGGTCAGGGTACAGGAACAATCAATTCGATTGGCAGTCCTGAGGTAATAAATTTTAACAAACAGCAATACGGCGCCCATTATCAAAACTGGGATGCAACGCAAGATCCACTGACTGGTTTTATGTATTTTGCGAATTCGAAAGGAATGCTAGAATATGATGGTAGCAACTGGAAAACCTTTGAGTTGCCCCGTAAGCAAATCGTTCGATCGGTGGCTGCAGATGGTACAGGCAGAATTTATGCGGGAGGTATGGGGTGTTTTGGATACTGGGAAGCGAATGATAAAGGAACCCTAACTTTTCACTCTTTGACCCACCTAATCAAAGATCAGGAATTTCCTCGTGAGGAAGTATGGCATATACTACCCTACAAAGACGGCATTTTATTTCAATCTTTTGCTTTCATGTACTTTTACCAAAATGGTAAAGTTACTAAGCTTAAAAACCCCGGTACAATTCTTTTTACCCATGAGGTACATGGGAGGCTTTTTGTAGAAATTATTAATAAAGGACTTTATGAAATCGTCAATTCTACCTTTCAATTATTACCTCAAGGCGAAAAGTTGAGCAAAGAAGCTATTGATGTGATTTTACCTTATGGAAAGAACCAATTATTAATTTGTACCAACAATGGTCTTTTTGTACATGATGGTAAATCCGTAAAACCACTCAATGCCAAAACCAATGAGTTTTTCCAACAATTTCGACTCAATCGTGCCATCCAACTTCATAATGGACAATATCTTTTTGGTACCTTATTAAATGGTATTGTCTTGACCGACCAGCAAGGCAATATCCTTCGTCATATTAATCAGCGTCAAGGTTTACAAAACAATACCGTGCTGACGCTCTTCGAAGACAAAACACATAATGTATGGGTCGGACTAGACAAAGGAATCGATTTGTTGATATTGAGTTCGCCATTGAGATTTTATCGAGACTTAGAAGGCTATCTGGGAACGGTGTATGATATTGAATCTCTCAATGGTTGGCTATATGTCGGAACCAATCAAGGATTGTATTGTAAACCGATCAACTCTGCTGAGTCATTTAAAATTGTTCCTCGTACCCAAGGGCAAGTATGGGACTTGAGTGTTATCGACAATCAATTATTTTGTGGACATAACAATGGAACCTTCATTGTTGACCAAAACCAAGCAACTCAAGTCTCAGAAATCACAGGAGGATGGACTATCAAAAGACTTCGAAGTAATCCTAATTGGCTAGTTCAAGGAACTTACACAAGACTCTGTTTTTACAAAAAACAAGAGAATGGCTCATGGAAATTTGACCATGTTTTAGAAAAGTTTCCCGGCTCATTTACTCAGGTCGAAGAAGACAATATGGGTGATTTATGGATACATGGTCCGTCTACTGGCATCCACCACCTTCATCTTGATAAGAATTTTAAAACTATTCTTTCCAATCAAAAATTTGATGGTGCTGAGTTTCAAAACAACACTTTAAACCTTCGATTTTTCCAAAATAAAATCCTCATTACCACCTCCGAAGGTTTAAAATCTTACAATTCACAATACAAACAATTTAAGGTTGATGAGCAACTTCAGAAGTGGCTATTTGGCGCTGTCATTCAAAAGATTTTCCCAATCTCCAACGATGAGCTCTATGTATTGCGAAAGGATGGCTCTCTTAGCTATGCCAAAGTAGGTCATACCCCCATAGATATCCCTGTTCCTAATAATCGCTGGGTAGACCTTTATGAAAATGTGGTAAAAATGAACAATGGAGAGGTACTGGTTTGTACCGAAGATGGCTTTGTCACCTTACCAGACCCACATACCCTTTCGAATGTCAGCACTGAGAGTGCAAAGCCATTTATTCGAAGTGTATCAGTACTTGAAGATAGCACAGCCTACATTTATCGATTTCCTCCTCAAAATCAAGAAATCACCCTTAATTACGATGAGAACAGTTTGAACATTATTTTCAGTACCACTAGTATAAACCCCAAGATAAAATATAGCTACTGGTTAGAAAATGGAATGAAATCATGGTCTCCATATCAGTTTATTTCCATGAAAGAATTCAGTAATCTTCAATCTGGAACTTATATTTTTCATTTGAAATCTAATCAAGATAATTCTGAAAATACTATCACCATCACGATTTTACCACCTTGGTACTGGAATGCATGGAGTAAGGGACTATATCTGACCATTTTTATCGTCATTAATTTACTTTTTTATAGATACCAAGATCGAAAATTCCGACTAAAACAGTTAAAAGAACGTAGAAAACTCGAACGCAGAATCAGAAGACAGGCTGAGTTGAACGAACAGGAAATTATTCGTTTACGAAATGAACAATTAGAGCAAGATGTAATCAGAAAATCGGAGGAGCTTGCCAACTCTACGATGACGTTGATTAAGAAAAATGAACTGCTTTTGGATATTAAGCAAGAGGTAGACAATCTCAAAAAAGAATCTGGTCGAAATGTTGGCAATCAAGCCTATCGCCAGATTATGAATTTGATTGATAGTAATATCTCATCAGAACAAGATTGGCAGGTTTTTGAATCAAATTTCAATAAAGTACACGAAGAGTTTTTGAAAAAACTGATTGAGCTTTATCCCAATCTCACACCAAGCGATTTGAAATTGGCGGCCTATCTACGCATGAATCTATCAAGTAAGGAAATTGCACAGCTCTTTAACATTACGCACCGAAGTGTCGAACTAAAGCGTTACCGTTTGCGTAAAAAAATGGAATTGGATACCGAAGTAAACCTTGGTGAATTTATGATGAAAATATAAACACGAATCCTCAAAAACACGTAGAGCCGTTGCATGCAACGGCTCTAAACAAAATTCGTATTGAAATACCTAATACTGATCGTTTTATCAAATTATTCCTCCAATTTGTAGGGCAAAAATTCATCAACATTGGTACCATAACGGTGTAAGTCACGAATTATCGTAGAACTGATGGGTGCCAAGTGTGGCGATGTTATCAGAAATACCGTTTCCAGTCCTTTTACCAAATAACGATTTACCTGAGAAATAGAGTTTTCATATTCGAAATCAGTCGTATTTCGTAGACCTCGAAGAAGAAAATTTGCATTCATCTCTTGTGCTACAGTAGCAGTTAAATTGTTATAAGCCACTACCCTCACTGGTTTTCCTACAAAAGTTTGCTCAATCCACTCGGTCATTTTTTCGATAGAGAAATAGCGACTTTTGTTTGTGTTATGACCAATACCAATAATTACCTCATCAAAAATCTCCAAAGCTCGTAGCACGATATCTTCATGCCCTTTGGTGAATGGATCAAATGACCCAGGGAAGAACGCAATTTTTTTATTCACTTTTTCTCAAGTTTTAATCACAGTTAAATGAAATAAGTTTTCATGCAAAACTAAATTGCATTATTTGGCTTTCGGCTATTAGCAATGGACTCTTGGCTAAAAGTATAAAATTATATTACTATTTCAAGACTTTATCTTGGACTTATTTTTTAGACAGTTTGTAAACTGAAGCAAAAGCAAGTCCGAGATTTAGTATCGAACCAGAAAGTTAATTTTTACATTCCATCTTTCATTCCGATATAATTTTTCGGAATTTGTCCCTCCTCCCAGGCTCTCACTGTCTGAAAATCCCCTAATTCTACATTGGTAACATATTCAGAAAGAATGGCCAATAACTGTCCGTCAGCACCTAACTCACCAAACAGCTTCACAAAGGATTTTTCAGGACTGATTGACAATTCACTTAACGTTGCTAAGATATAAAATAATGCATCGTTGGTGGATCTTATTGGAAACCTATTGCACAACTGCAATTTTCCTTGTTTGATCACAACCACATTTATGGCGTCTTCTTTGACATAAACGTACATCACAGGCTCGTTGCGTGCCTCTGCTTTTGCCACTTCTAAAACTATCTGACAAATAGGAGTGTATTGAATCTCAACAAGCGGATACGTTTGAGAAAACCAATTTAATAAAGCAGTTTCAATACTAAAAACATGCACTAATCCGAATGACTCATCTGCCTGAGAAAGAATTTGCTCTGAATTGCTAATCAATTGACCTTTTGCCAATTGAAGATATTTCTGCATAAATTCTTTTCTAAAATATGGCAAAGGTACTTGCACAAAAGACTGAGAATCGCATTGTATATGAATTGAATGCCATTTGATAGACTTCAAAAATTCATGCGAAGAATAAACAAAACTAATATTATCAACCACACTCGAATCGGCATCTAACCAAGAAAGAGAATATTCTTCGACCCAAATAATTTGTGCTGTGACAGAATCTTTTACCCAAAAACAGAAACTCTTCGATGAAATTTCGAAGAATAACTGATAAGTTGGAATTTTCTCAACATCAAAATTTGGGAGAAAAAATTTTCCTTTAGGTTGAATATTTGAAATAATCGCCTCCAATTGTCGTATGGGGTTGAAGAGGGTAAAATCCATCATAAAGTACTACATTGTATTTTCACTACCAGAACCACTATCATTATTTCCTGTTATGAAAACATTAAATCTACATTAACAGGGATGCAAAAATACAATTCTGCTTCAAAATATGTGAAGAATTCTATGAATTGCAAACGATTATTCGTAATTTTTGCTGACAATCAAGCAATTAGCCTTTTCATCAAACAGAATTAGACTTTTTACTTTTGTGATTGTCAAGCTTAAGGCATTTTAGCGCAAAATCCTTTTATGGAGAATAACTCCTCTAGAGAGTTACAGAGCGAGAAAACTCTATGTGCTTGAGCTGTTGGCAGTTGTTTGATTTCTTCAAAACTCATCCATTTAATTTCCTGAATTATTTGGTCTTTCATCTCTGGATCATATCCTTTTTGGGCTTTTCCGTGTGTGATTTCAACCTTAAAAAATAATTCGATAGCATGAAGAGGAGGTTCTAGGAATTCATTTACAAAAAGCATCTCTCCTATGGTAATGTCGGTTTGAGTTTCCTCTAAAAATTCTCTTTTGAGTGCTTCATTCACTGCTTCGCCGTATTGAAGCCCCCCACCTGGCGGACACCAGAAGTCTGCCCCTTGCACTACACCAGCGTGATTAATCATTAATATTTTTTGGTCTTGGACACAAATTCCACATACTCTCAATCGTAACTTTTGAGCATATAAATTCAAGACTTGTTGGTGTGCCACATCTGTAATGGTACTCATTATAGTAGTTTGTTAACCAAGTGATTAAGTAATTTTGTACAAGGATATATCTCCACTATGTTTCGATGGGAATTAAGCTTCAAAAAGAACATTTCCCTAAGATATACCAGATTAAGAGGGTAAAAATACAGCAAAAAATACTAGGATTTCACAAAATATCAGAATCATATTTCCGAATTGGCAAATTTTTAAAAAGTCATGTGTGATACTTTCGTAGTGCCTCCTAAATCGAGTAAAGAGCAATGTTGGATTTTTGGAAAAAATTCCGACCGAGAACCCAATGAGGCTCAGTCGGTTGTGGATATACCCGCTCAAGAACACGCTGCTGGTAGCCTCCTGAATTGCACCTATCGAAGTGTTCCGCAAGCCCGATTTACCAATCGAGTGATTCTTTCAAAACCTTTCTGGATGTGGGGTGCCGAAATGGGAGTTAACGAACAGGGAGTCGCAATAGGGAATGAAGCAGTTTTTACCAAAATACCGCTCAACAAAGAAAACACAGGACTTACAGGCATGGATATGCTTAGAATTGCCTTGGAGAGAAGTAATTCGGCCGAAAACGCCTTGGATTGTATATTGGAACACCTTCACAATTTTGGGCAAGATGCTTGCGGAGGCTATCAAAATCGCAATTTCTTCTATCATAATTCCTTCTTAATCGCCGATGCAGAAAAAGCTTTTGTCCTCGAAACAGCAGGTAAATTATGGGCTATCGAGTACGTAAAAGGTGCCAGAAGTATTTCGAATGGACTTTCTATCGGAAACAGCTACAACGAATTGGCTCCAGATGCGATAGATTTTGCCAAAAAGAAAAAGTGGATTAAACCGCATGAAGATTTTAACTGGGCAAAAGCCTTTTCATCGTCCTTTATGAGTTGGGCTAGCGGCTGTAAAGTCCGACAAATACAAAGTAATACACAGGTACAACAACCTTATTTTGACTTACATCGTGGTATCGATCTTTTGAGTTCGCACCATGACGGAGAAGATTTTCAGGCGCATAAGGCCACGACCAAAGATATTTGTATGCATGCCACAGGTGTGCTTTGTCCTAATCAAACGGTTGGCTCCATGTTAGCTTTCCTCAAACCTCGTACTCATAGTTCGGTTTGGGTGACGAATACCTCAAATCCCTGTTTATCGGTTTTTAAACCATTATATTTTTACGATAAATCAGAACTACCGCTTCAACCAACACAATCGGCTGATCATTCGATATGGTGGCAAGCCGAAAAACTGCATAGATTGCTCCTATCAGGAAAAATAGAAGAACCTCACCTCCAATATATCCTCCAAGACATTGCCAAAACCAGAGATACGATTCATCATCAAGAGATTGGGCATGATGTGTTGGTAAAACAAGGGCTAATGTCGTCTGTTTCGGCCACCCGATTTGCCTTTCAATCGTATCAAAATCACTTAAAAGACTGGTTAAAATGGGCGATTGAGTCTCCACAAAAGCGTTTGGTATATCCTCCAATGTATAATTTTTTCTGGAAAAAACAGGGAAAGAATGCTGGGCTTTAAATTCTTACTCTGAGAGGTCTTTGTTTTAATCATTTAAAAACAAAAATGAAAGCCATGCAAAGAAAACTAATATGTGAATTATTAAGATAGATTTGTCGCTGCTGGGATAAGTCATCAAATTGATAATCGAAACTAAAATCGCACCTAAACTGATAAGTCCAATCAAGAAAAAGAATAACATATCAAAACTTGGCGTACAGACTCCAGATTTAAAACTCTTACTATTGTGAGCTAGAACAGCGAATACGAGTAGACCAATATACATACTCAAACACAGGACAACTTTCTTATTTTTTATCATCTTGTTTATTTTAAGTAATAGGAAAGATTAAATTGATAATATATCTGCGGTATATAGTGACAGTATCCTTCTGATTATGAGTTTATTCTGATAGATGATATACTGTTAACTAATAACTCCCTTCTACTTATTAAGTATAAACAAATAATTTCCAACCACAACCACCTACATTCAAATTTACATAGTAAGCTTTGATGATAGAATCTTTCTGAAATGACCTCTTTCAAGGTCACGATTTACAAAACTCAATCATTAGATTGTAAAAAATGTAAAACGTAAGTTTGAATCTCTTTTCTTTGGCGTTCGTCAGCGTGGTTGTCCATGTCGTTATGGGGAGTATTAGGAAGCATAATTATCTGAATTGACCATTTTTTTTGCTCGAACTCATTTGGCAAAACGCCCTCATCTGCTGGTTGATCGCTGGATCTCAGCGTATAAATTTTGGGTAATTTTGTCCTAGGAAGAGACATCCGTCGATTATCGAGGGTAATTAATTTATGGACAAGATTGGGATATTTTTGACCAAACAGTGCGGTTATATCTCCTCCATTAGAATGCCCAATCAACGACAAATTTTTGAAATCTAATTTCGGATATTGGAGTTTTAATTGGTCTATTGCAAAATGGATATTAACAACCCCTCTTTCCCAGAAAGGTCGGCGCACAATTTGAGGAATTCCCGAGGTAGGAATAAGACTGTCTGTCGTAAGTTCATGCTGAATACTAAGTACAAAAAATCCGTTTTCCGCTAAAAAATTCGTCAAATAGGTGTAATGAAGATAAGCTGTTCCATCA
Organism: Flectobacillus sp. BAB-3569; assembly: GCF_002270355.1. Classification (GTDB taxonomy): domain Bacteria; phylum Bacteroidota; class Bacteroidia; order Cytophagales; family Spirosomataceae; genus Flectobacillus; species Flectobacillus roseus. The sequence continues at coordinate 113,765 of NZ_NJFZ01000017.1, forward strand.
TTTTGACCATATCCGTGATTGAAAATAACAACTGGATACTTTTTTGTTTTGGAAAAAGTCTTGGGCTTAAAAATGGCAACAGGTACTTTACGATTTCTCGAAACATCAAACCACGTTAGCGTATCACATGAAACAGTTTTTGACTGCGAAAAAAGAGGAATTGAGATAAGACTCAGAAGCACCCAACAAAGTAATTTATGCATTTGGTTTTAGAGACAAAGATTTCAAAAATCAAAAGTATAAATCCTTCGAAATAATCAGGGTACTTCATGGATTTAATTATTCGATAATTCTCAACTTTTTTATCAATGCTATCTTTTCAGGTGTATCACCACACACCATATTATTGATAAAGTGGTTGAGTTGAGTTCCATCGATTGACAAATCAGACGTAAAAATATACATTTCCGAAATTTCATTTTTACCGAAATAACTCAAAAAAGAATGCTTTTTGACTGTTAATGGCTCACGGAGTTTAATACGAATAAATTGCTGTTTAAAAATCGAAATATTCTCCGATAACCTAATATCGTCCCATCTGATTAGCGAATTTCTTGACCAACGGTAATCACATATTCCTTCCTCAGAAATAGATACTTGGGTTTTATCCGAAAATAGTTTGACCACACCCTGTAACACGCCAGCTCCGAAAAAAAGAATTCCGACAAAAAAAATACAAAACTCTGTGATATCAAGCTGCTTATGGGTGAGTCCCCAAGTACAAAGCAAAACAAAAACGAAAGAAATAGTAAAGGGAGCAATAGTCTTATTGAATTGCGAATGGAAATTGATGGTAGCCATAATTCAGGTGTTTTTATGTGTACATTTCTGCATCTAAGTTACTATCAATTCCGTAAAAGAAAAGATTTTGGTTAATTTTTTTGATGATACAATCGTATTAAAAATCCTAACAAAAAACTTAGTCTTGAACTTAGTTATGAATCCCCAATCGCCGAATTAAATATTTGATTACTAATATATTGCCACCTCAATTTACTAGATTCAATTTTATAAAAGCCAAAAGCACCATAGGTACGACAGACTTCAACATGGTTGGCTTTCTATCGCTCCTACGGCGCAAATGGAATAAATCTTTTTTGAAAATCATATACACTCATTACTCAACAAGAGTCCCATACAAAAGATTTTCGACTATTTCAGATTTGGAATTTCTGATTTCAAGGATGAAGTAGAATAACGCGAGTTTTTACAAAAATAAATTAGGTATCCAATATCTAAGTTAGCGAGCAAAATAAGCTTTAATAAACGAAAATTATCTTGTCTTCCTTTGTACAAGCTCCGTAGGAGCTGATAAAAAGACTGAGTTCTGTAGAAAATCCTAATAAACAGGCTTATCAATGTTATATAATTGATAATTAAAATTTTACATTCACAATTCACAACTCATAATTCAGCAGAAATACTTGACATCTGAAATAAACAGTTTCCATCATCCTACGTAAACTCCTGACTAACAACTCGTCATAACAGGTTGTGGTAGTCGACTTATAGCTCTAAAATCCACAAACTCTGTTTCCGATGAAATATACTGAGGCTGAGATGGCTCCTCTTTTACCAAATCTGTACTTAAATATTTTTTATTACTATCGCACAACAAGGTTACGACCACAGAATCTTGACCTAGCTGTTCATGGAGTTTTATCGCACCTATCACATTGGCACCAGCAGAAATCCCAACCGCTAAACCTAACTGCGTCGAAAGTTTTTGTGCCATAATAATGGCATCCCCATCATTTGCCTGAATCACCTCATCCAATTCTTTTAATTTTACCAAATCAGGAATGAATTCATCTGAAATCCCCTGAATTCGGTGAGAACCAACCTTATAACCAGTCGTCAAAGTTGGACTTTCAGCAGGTTCTAATGGATGAAGCTTGATGCTTGGATTCATAGACTTCAGAAAAGCTCCAGTTCCCATTATGGTACCACCTGTTCCAACACCAGCAACAAATGCATCAGGAACTAATCCAATACTCTCTAGTTGATGCCAAATTTCGGGTCCAGTAGTTTTTTCATGTGCCATGGCATTCCAAGTATTTTCAAACTGGCGTGGCAAAAAGTAGGTATCAGAATTAGCACGCATCTCTTCTGTCAACTTAATACTTCCCAAAAATCCACCCTCCTCCTTACTTATCAGCAGAATGTCTGCACCAAGTGACTTGATAATATCAATTCTTTCTTTACTCAACCAGTTGGGCATCACAATAGTCACAGGATGTCCAAGCGCTTTACCGATGGCAGAAAATGCTATCCCAGTATTGCCACTTGTCGCCTCAATGATGGTATCTGTTGGACGAATCAAATTTTGAAGGTAGGCCTGTTGCAAAATAAACAAAGCCATACGGTCTTTAATACTTCCTGTCAGATTATAGTGCTCACATTTTACAAAAACTCTCCCCTCCTTTCCTTTGTACAAATACTTGAGCTCAAGCATAGGCGTGTTTCCCACCAATTGCCATAAACTCTTAAATTTAGTTTGCACACGATCGTTTGTTTCAACAGAATAGTTCATGATAGTCTTTATCTAATTATTTGTAAATTCTCTGACAAATGTCCTAGATTTTCAAATTTCATCATATACCTACGATAATTTTCCATAAAATATTCGGTTATTTACACAATTACTGAATATTTTTCAGAATTAGATTTGAGTTATGAGCTTAGGCAATTGGTAACAGGCATTTTAAATCCAATTTTGCTCACATACAAAAAAGCATATTTCTCTAATTCCGAAATCAGAAATCCCATATCCACAATTGATTAAAATCCTTCATAAAGTCCAAATAGCAATAACATGAACTCCTTAGACCAGACCGACATAGAGATATTGAAACTGCTTCAAGAGAATGCAGAGTTATCCATCAAAGAAATAGCCAATAAGACCTTCAAATCGAACGCCTCTGTTCACGAGAGGATTCGAAGACTTAAGGAAAATGGCTATATCAAAAAAACCGTAGCCATATTAGATAGACGACTGGTAAACTGTAATTTGATAGCCTTTTGTCATGTCCTATTAAATAATCATGCTTCAAAAACCTTAGATTCTTTTGAAAAAGAAGTGATTAAGTTTCCAGAAGTAATGGAGTGTTATCAGATGACGGGGACTTTCGATTTTATCTTAAGAGTAGTTACGCCAGATATCGACGCATATCACGATTTTTACAGAAACAAACTCGCTAACCTAGCAGATATTGCAACAGTTCAAACTTTCTTCGTTCTTTCTGAAGCAAAAAGTGAAACTGCTTACCCACTTTAGCGAATCCATTTGAATTTAGTGAAAGAATTGGATGGGGTGCATTTATTTAAAGGTCGAACATTTAAAATATCAGCTTGCTGATTCCGTTATACTAACCTCAGCAAGGTGCACCTTTATTACTTATAATATAAATTGTGGGGAATCAATCAAGCACAAATAACCAACACTAAATTTCTCATATACAGCACACTACATTTTACTAAAATTTCATTTAACCTTCTTCCTATTATGAAAATCTATTTTATTCTTGCGCTAATTTTCTTGACTAATCATTGCAAAGACACAACATCTTCCAGCACCACATTAAGCAATAACCCTAGGAATACAGTCAATCCACAGAAGTTGATTAATGCCACTGGGAACACCCTTGCCACTAGGTTCAATCCACCTTTGGGATATAAAAGAAGAAAACTACCTCCTGCCTCCTTCGGCTATTTTTTACGAAATCTTCCCTTAAAACCCATAGGTTCAAAAGTGATGTATTATAATGGTTCCTTTAAAAAAGCGAACGTTTATGAAGCTGTAGTTGACATGGAAATATCAAATGAGAATTTACAGCAATGCGCCGATGCTGTCATGCGTTTGAGGGGAGAATATTTGTACGCCAAAAAAGCTTACCATGAAATTTCCTTCAGACTAACAAATGGCTTCAGGATGGATTACTCAGAATGGATAAAAGGCAACAGACTTGCTGTGGAGGGCAATCACACGTATTGGCGAATGAAATCATCTCCTTCCAACACTTATCAAGATTTTCGTAGATACATGGAGGTTGTTTTTGCCTATGCTAGTACGATATCCTTATCTCAATCTCTCAAATCTAAGAATTTAGGAGAGCTTCAGATTGGTGATGTTTTTATTCAAGCAGGTTCGCCAGGACATGCAGTCACCGTTGTGGATGTTGCAGAAAACGATAAAGGGAAAAAAATGTTTCTGCTCGCACAGAGCTATATGCCAGCTCAAGAAACACAAATATTACGAAACTTTAATGACAAGAACATTAGCCCTTGGTACTCAGGCGATATAGCTGACAAGCTATTCACTCCTGAGTGGACTTTTATGTCTTCTCATTTAAAAGCATGGTAAAATCACCGATATTTCCAGAAATTCAAACTTTCTTCACAAATACCTCTCATAGGCAAAGCAAATTCATTTGTCTGGTGGCAAAATAATTCATCGCTTTCCGTGTAATAGATCGAACAGCTTTTCAAGTGATAATCGTATAAAATCATAAATCAGACAACGCCTTTTTAGCTATATTTATAAGGAGTTGACAATTTTTTAAGTTATTGAGAAAAACACTCCATGTTATAAATCAAAGATCACAAAAACGTTTTTATTCACCTTATAAATTCCTAGCATTATGTCTGATGACCAAGAAATTACACCAGAGAATTCAGTTATTAAATATGGACACTTTTCTGTGATCGAAGAAGAGTTAGACTTTCCTTTCGATGATTTAGAATCAAGATTTGACAAGGTAACTAGCTGGCTCCAACAAATATGTGATGAAGGTGGTCCAGCACATTCAATCAAAGAATATAGAATCGGTTTAATCTATTCAGAATTTGAATATACACTTTCATTTCATGGCGTTAACGCATACCAACAAGATCGCCATACAGAACTAATTAAAATAGAATTTCAACCCACTGAACTATTTTTTACCCTTCCAAATGACTATTTTGAAGGCCTTACATACGACGCAATTAAGGAAAAAATCATGGAAGAGTTAAGCAAATTTGTAAAGAGTGATGCTTTCAAAAAATCTTTTATCTCACAAGCCCAAAGTGTAATTTTTCAACCCACTGGAGATGTGCTTTGGCCAGAGGAGTAGTATGTAATAATTGGGAGAATTGAATTGGGTATTGTAATTGTTTAATTTTTTAACATTTGTAAAACTGTGTAAAATTTAAGTAATAAAAAAAGCTTAAACACAGGTCAAAAAGTGTTCCAAAACAACGAAAAATAAAAATGTTAGTAAAATTAAAAAAGTGCCTTGGTTGCAAGTAGAGGGGCTTTTTGAGGTATTTCAGAGGATTGCGGAAAATCTGATATAAAACAAAAAAGCGAGCTAAGTAGCTCGCTTGCAAGTCCTTAATTCTGTAGGTTGTGGTCTCGTAGGGATTAAGACCTTGCTGATTATCAATGGCTTACAAGTCAAAACTTGCAACTGTTAGTAAAAATGTTAGTAAATGGGGCAAAAAAAACCTAAGCCACACTTGCCAACACGCCTTGTCTTCTACTAACATACTTAAAATTTCCGCTTTGCGTCAATTGGGATTCAGCTTTATAGGCTCTTATTTTCCAATTTTGAGCTTCTAATGTTGCTTCTTCAACTAATCTTTTCCAAAATCCAACTGGTTCAGCCTTTACAGGTTCGATATCCAAGAAGTAGTTTAATGGTACTTCCAACACCTCACAAATTTGCTCCAAAGTCCTTACCTTAATAGTATCATTATCCTCCATACTTTTAAATCCATCCAGCGACATTCCAATATGCTCGCAGAGCTTACCTTTTGTCATTCCCTTGTCTTTTAGGGCTTTTTTAAGTTTTTCCGAAAAATTTTTCATAATGTTTTCGTTTTTTATGCCTAAATGTTTTGAAGTTTCGTTATTTATACCGATTTTTGTTGAACAAATACCGAACAAATAACGAACATTAAGCGAATATATGATGAACTTCGTTTATTTTTCAGCATTTTGATAAAAAAATTTAAAACTATGGAAGGTTCTTTAGACAAAATTCTAACTGCATACAGAAAAAAAGCTAGAAAAGACAAAGCTCCGTTTAAACAAAAAATGGGTATTTTTTTCGGTTATGGAATCAGAGCAGTTGACCATAGATTAGAAGGTAGAACTCCTTTAAGTGAAGATGAAGAGATATACCTTTTAAAAGAGCTTAAATTATTATAGACCCTTTAAACTATGACAACTTTACACCCTTATACCCTAAGTCGAATAGAAACTGTATGCTCAATTTCAATCGTATTATTTTCCATCGGATTATTTGAATCTGAAGTTTTAATGCCATTTAATGAAGAGCTTACACACATTCTGAAATAAGATTCTACGCACTTTTTAAATTGTTCAAAATCTATCGGGTTTGTATTTGAAAAAGGGTTGCTTATTTGCAGAGGAGCTGATTGGTACGAAAAATCAAGAGAGCAAGTTTGCATGATATCGCAATAGTATTCTAAATATCTCCCATTGAGTATCAACGAGAAGAAAGTTCTTGAAAACACGTGTTCATTATCACAACTAAGTTTTGGTGATTTTTGAACGCATTTGTAGAAAGTAATTGTTGCGCTTTGAGTCATTCTGATTTATAGCTTTTGAGTTTTCTAAGAGAACTATTTTGTCATTATTACTAAGATACGCATTTTATTTGATTGGATTAATAGTTCATTACGTTCATTTAACCCTCTATTACACCATGAATATTCCAGAGTTCGTCCGTTCTTTGTCGAGTGACCCACTTATTCAGTTTTTCTTTGCCATGTGTTTGGGAGGTTTGTTTATGGCCTTCTTTGGTGAGCTTCTCTGCAACTCGAAGTTTTTCAGAGATTTATTGATTGGAAAGGACAACGATAATGCCTAACGATTTTCATATATACGCAGGATTTGTGATAGGTGCTTTGCTAGTGGCATGGTACTATCGAAACAACAAAAGACCTCCGACCAGTTGCCTATGAAACGTCCGAATATCCTTTCAAAAGTCTATGACGTGATGGATGATTCTCAGCAGGAAACCTTTCGGCAAAAGCTGAAGGAAATCGGCTTGAATTCTAGGGTTTTCCATGAGAATTACAAGCTTGACACCTGCAAAATCAATGTCATGGATTGTTACGATTTGATGGTGCTGATACTCGCACCCGACCGACAATTTGAGCATCCCTATTATGTGCTTGACTCGATTTTGAATCCTAGGAAAAAGCCTAAAAAAGTAGCCTCAACAGTGACACCTGAGCCACGAAAAAACGTAGCTAAACAAGTTGATTTAGAGGATATTATTGAGGAGAGAAAGGAGGAGTTGAAAGAGGTGGATTTGTCGAGCAAAATCCTGAGAATTGTATTTTCTGGTTACTCCTTACAACAATTGAAATTAACTGACGGCTCGCTCGTGAAAGTTGATCCACGATACGAGTACCATTATAAAAAAGATATTGTGGGCTATCGAATGGTAGCACCGACAATGAAGTAAGTTTAGAGAGAGCATCATAAACACCCGATTCGCTTGGGTTGGGTGTTTATTTCAACAATGTTGGCTTTATCAAGAAATTACCCTTGGTAAGTGGGTTCGATTCCCAGTGTTGAGCTAGGCCTATGCCTTTTGTAAGTAACGTTTCACCTTTAAATTTTCCGTTTATGGATTCATCCTAGACAATCACGTATATAGCGACTCGTTAATTCTGCCTGCGTAGCTAACAGGGGGATTTATACACTTTTTTTCCAAACATAATTTTGTGTTAGGGTGGGTAAATATTGCCTGTACTTTAGCAGTTTTTTTTCAGAGTCGCGCTCTGTTATTCCATAGTTATTCAATCTGTTATTCTGACAGTTATTGTTAATCATAGTAGCATAACATTTTAGTTAGAATAACTCTTAACGTGTTTTTTTTAGATTTTTATTACTGTTCCCTAACAGAATAACAGATAGGACGCCCCTGCCTGAATGGGAATTCTTTGCTCAAAACTAAACTCACAAAACAATGACAAATTTTCAGATTTCTAAAGACCAATTCGCTAGCATCGCACCACGCAAACTTTATGGCAACAAACAAGACTCAAGTTTCTATTGGGTAATTCAGTTAGACCCCACTCAGAATAAGGCACAGGAAATCGTAGGATACTCCATGCTGAATAATGACCGTGAGAACGACGATAAAGTCTATGTACTCTGCCAAAAGCTTACCATGCTATTTACCAAGGGATACGTATTTAGATGCCTTAGAATTGATTTCTACAGCCTTTTAAACCCTGATACTACTCCATTCCTTACAATTTCACCTCAAGGTTTCAACGGAGCTGAGAAGGTCATAAAACACCCCATTATTAATTCAGTCCTCAATAAGCTATTTGACACACACTTTAGATGCGTTGAAGCAAAGCAAATACCTAATTTTATAGCTGTCCTCTACAACCAGTTCCCTGAAAAACAATCCAAAGGCAAAAAGTACAAAGACGAAATCGCAAATACCAAACTACCTCGCAACTACAATTTCTTTAGAGACTATCAACACCTTTGCGAATATATGTTGACCCTGACTAAGTCTAATACAGTCTCTCAGGAACGAATTGACGGCTATTTTAGAGATTGTGTAAAAGTCAGATTTCCAAACTATGATGGAACAAATTTTAATAATCAAATAGCATCTGTCCCACAACAAGCCACCACACCAACCCACGAAGAAATTCGACAAGAACAACAAAAGAGAATTGAGAAACAGCAAAGAACCAGAGAGGAAATGGAGGCTCGAAAACGCCAAATCTATGGTATCAAGTAGCTAAATGAAGGAATTGAGCGTCTGCCAATTTCGGACGCTCATAATTTGATAGCAAACCAAAAGACCAGGAATTTAGATATCCTCTCGAGAGGTAAAAATTGATAGCAAAACATTCAACTAAAAGAAACCTTCGGCTGAAGCTCTTTAAAATTTTGATAGCAATTATGTACACTGACCAAACACTTTTGACTTTTGGGAAATACAAATTCACTCAATTGTGTAGAGTACCACCAGAGTATCTATTGAGAATACATCAAGCTAAGAGCTATTTTAATGCTGAACTCAAAGAGTACATTATCAATAATCTCGAAAGGATAATTCAGCGACGGGACGGCATCATACCAACACCAATAGTATATTTCCCATGCAAAAAGGTTATCTATATTTCGAAAAAAGAAGCTAATAAGTTCCTTGAGTCAATTAAATATTTGGAACAAAATCACAAAAAGCCTGTACGAGCTTACGAGTGTGACAAGTGTGGATATTGGCATATTACTTCACGAGAAACTTTTGATAGCAAAATGAAAGCCCATGAATTTAGATATCCTCTCGAGAAATTAAAAATTGATAGCAAAAATTAAAGCACTGTTGTGTCGACGCAAACAGATCCGTTAAATCTTCACTAAAAATTGATAGCAAACTATGGAATGTAATATATGCAAAAAGGAATATGCATCCCTTTCAAAAGTACCCCTTGGTAAATTGTGTAATGTATGGGCTTGTGATGAGTGTTTGAGAATAATAGAGAAATTGAAAAAGCAATCAACAATGGAAAAGGTAGAGTTTAGAGTATTGCGCTTCGAAGATAGTAGAAGCTCACAAAGTGAATTAGAAATCGGTGGTGTCTACACTGGAGAGATTGACAAGAACAGAGTCTACTTCACAGACCAAGCAGGTGATAATTGGACTTTTTATTTGAACGACACTTGCGAACTTGTATGAAAAAATCAACTGCTCGCAACGAAGCTTTTAACATAGAGTTTTTTGCAGAATCTGTCTCCAATATCATTACTGCGCTTATTGTTTTACTCTTTTTAGCACTTACCAAATGAAACAATTTACAACAATGACGCTCCGAGCTTTGGACAGCGAGGAGAACGAAGACCTAGTTCGAATAATGAACAACGTCATGGACAAAGAAGGTCTCAAAACGGGTCAATCTGTTATAGAATTCATTATCCGTGACTACATCCGTAAAAAGAATGAGCTATACAATGTCAGGGAGGATTTTACCAAGTATAGACAAAATGCTGAAAAGGAGATTAAAACTCTCACAGAGGATAATAAAGGCATGAAGGACACAATGAAGCTTTTCAATGAGTTTTCGAAAATGGTAAAGAAGTATGATAAATAACATAGAACTCAACATTGACCTGTATGAATACCAAGTAATCAGAATAGTTTGCTACAGGCAATACCAACTAATTTCAGCACATTTTAGAGTTCAAAAGTCTGCAAGTATTGACCCATCTTTAATCGTGGCAACACTGTACAGCACTATGTTTTCTGTAAGTCCTGAACTCATCAAGTTGAAAAAGAATGGCTACAAGAAAATAAAGCTCCACTACTACGAGGCACAAGCACTATTCAATATTTTGGGTTTGGAAGGAAGCAACGCCTCACAGCATATCAGGGACAAACTCGACCATTTTATCACCAACTGGAAGCCGACGTATAGAAAGAACTGTCAAGAATGGTACAAAGACTCAGGCTTAGAACAGGCATGGGGAAAATACGAAGATGTTAGTGAGGAAATGGCTGAAGCTATTGAAGGATTTTATAATAAGAATTATTTGAATATTGGGTGAGTTGAATTGGCATAAATGATGGCAATTTTGTTAGTTTTGTGAAAATAAAACTACATAATGAAAAAAACTGCACTACTTCTATTATCTGTCATTGCAATGACATCTTGCACCCGAACTGTAAACCTAACTGACAAAAACGGTGGCGTAAACAAAATCCAAGAAGGGAATATTTCTAATCTCAAAAGAGAGGACATCAAAGTACTTGCAAACGTTGAAGGCTCGAAAACATGGGTTAAAATGGGTCCATTGTTTTTCCTCTTTGGCTCAAAAGGAGGAAATGAATCTGCCAGACGTGAAAAGGTTTATTTGAAGGTCTGTAAGGAGAATAAAATTGACGGGCTACTTCAACCTAAGTTTGAAACAAAGTCTTATACTATACCATTGATTGTTTTCAATTATGTGAAGTATAAGACTTATGTTACAGGGAAGGGGTATGTTATAAAAGCTGATTAAACGGAAAAGCCTTGAGAATTCTCAAGGCTTTTCCGTTTAAAGTATTAATAGCCATTTTAATCAATTTCAATATTATTAAAATATTCTCTAAAATGAACCATTAGCAATTCAATAAATCTCCCTAAAATATATCCTTTAACTCTATTTTCAGGTTCTTCATTTTTTGACCACCAATTTATAACAAAAACTAATGAATTTTCTTTTTCTACAGGTTTCATCATTGCTTTTTCACTCCATTGTTCGGGAGAATGTGAGAACAAATATTCATCTTTTTTATTTTTCTTAATTTCCCAAGTCTCAATTTCCCCATTTGTGATTTGTTTTATGATTCCTCGTAATAGTGCAGGTGGATTATCACAGTTTACTTTTATTTGCATAGTTATCTAGTGTGTTATAGAGTTATGGGAAAGTTTACACTTCTATAAAACTGACCTTTAATTATTGTTTAACGGCGCTTTCTATAATGGTTTCCTGTACTTGGATTCTTATACTTTCCTCCCTTATGAGAACTTCCCCTACCATTTTTATAGTGTCCTCTCTGAGCAGGTACTTCAACTCCAGTTATTGCAGTTATTACGAATGCAAATAGCAGTCCAATTAATAATGATTTTCTTAACATGATTTTTTCTTTTTGAGGTGATTAAATACGATTTACAAGTCTAATTGAATTCTAAAAATAGTGATAAACTACTCAAAATAGAGAAATTTAACAATGTCGAATTCGTTATAAAAAGATGAGTGTATATTAATATACACTCATCTTTTTAATAATCTTTCAAGCATCATGCAAAAAATATCTACATTTTGTTTAATTTGTAGTGTTGGATTTTTACCAGTATCCTTTACAATTTCCACATAATCAGAGTAGAAAGCAAAATTGGCAATCCTTTCAATTCGAATATTGGAATTCTTTTCGATTCCTTGAAATATTATCCTTTTATTAGTCAGATATAGTGTACCTATATCAATTTTTCTAATGTTACTTATTTTATGACTATTTGATGTTGAACCTTCTGGATTTAGATAGAAATCTTTTATAAGATTATAGCTAGTTGAATGACCTGTATGACTTTTAGTGTATCTACTTCCTCTAAATTCAAACCAATTGACATTTGGAATTTTCAAGTACAAGACTTCTGATTTTTGGATTGTAATATCGGATTCTATAACAGGAAGATCTAGATTTTCAATAGCCCAATAACGCTTTAGTTTTTTTAGCTTCTCTTGGATTTGACCATCAAGTTCAATACTTATATTTAGACTTTCAGATATAGCATTTAACTCCTTTTCCTCAGCTGGAGAAAGTCGTTTATTATTTATAATTTTTGATACAAAGTTTTGAACGTATAAACTCCTTGTCTCATATGAAATTTTATAAGCCAGTTCTTTTGGGAGTCGCAAAGTATTTTCTAATTCTTCTAAAAATTCTATTTCAATTTTTGTTAGTCTGCCATCTGACACTGCTTCTTGTAAAGATTGCTTGTAGACTATTTCTCCTATTTTTATGTGTAGATTTTCAATCGTTTTATCATCTAAACCAAGAATTTTTTTTAAATGACTAAGTTCTTGTAGTTCAGTATCAGTCAAGACCTTGTCGACAAGGCAATAGTTAAGATAAACAGCATAAAACTCTTCTAAATTCAACCTGAATTCGTTCAACATACTGAGTTTATACCTATTTTCAATTCCATCAATATCAGTCTGGGAGATACATAAAATAGGCTTAGTAGCTAATAGATTATTAAGTTCTATCACTGAATTCTCTTCAGGGAGTTGATTGAAAAGTCTTTGGAAAAAACTTTGATTATTTAATGGTCTTAGAGTATATAATTTATCATTCATAGCTTATTCGTATTTGCGATATTCCTCATAAACAGGTTCATTCCAATTTTTCACTCCTCCATGATGAGAACAAGCTCCTCTTCCTGTGGCATTGGATGAAGTACCATCCCAACATCTAGTAATGTAATAAGAAACTCTTTTTTTAGGAGGGTTGATTTTATTATAAAGTTTGTTGGCTTTAGAGTCTCCTGATTTAACTAATGGGGCTAAGTCTTCAACTGCTTCTTGAATTCTACCAGTTTTAACGTAACAAATTGCTAGATTATATATGAGTTTAGGGTTTTCAGGATCTGAATCCAGCAAACTATTTAGGTTTAAAATTGCTGTTTGGAATTTGCCTACTCTTACCAAATCATAAGTTTTCAAATAAATGATATCTTTTTTTAATGTATTAATCTGCTCGCTATCGCTTGCAGAACTAGCAAATTTCATTACTTTTTCCAATTGTTGATCTGCTTTTTCAAGATTATTTTTCTCAACAAATCGATTACTCAGGTTGATAAAATAAAATAAACTATCCTTCCTCTGTTGTTCTTTCCTAAATAAAATAGCCTGTTTCTTAACTGCTATGTCATTAGCAAGTTTCTCTTCGTATTCTAATTTTTTATCTAAGTTTGCATAATGTCTTGAGAGAGGAAGTGAACTAACAAATAAAACGATAGACAATATACTCTTAATTTTGGTTGTTAATCTGAATCTAAGTACTTTTTCAAGAAAATCATGCCCAGATGGTATCAGAACAACTCCTATGAAAGCAAATATAAAAGACAATAAGGGATGATATATATATATCATTGATCCAATAAAAAATATAACCCCTAAAGTCCAGTAGATTATATTATTAAATATATTTTTCTTAGAGCGCTTGTAATTACTCCCCTTAAAGTAGTCAGGTAACACTTTCGACTTTTCTGGAATTATGTTTGGTAAGTATCTCATTTCTAATATCATTTATTAACTGTAATTCATGGTTCTCTTTGTAGTCTTCTTTTTTAGTATATTATATTAGCAAACTCAAGAAATGAATTCAGGGAGTTTGGTACTCCCTTTATCAAGTATTACAAGCGGACAGTATTAGTTACATTTAAAGAAGCCTAATCATCAAGGACATTTACTTAAAAAAGCGTATAAGTTAATACGAAACAAAAGTTGACCCAACTAGTGTAGAAGGAATATGATTCATAAGTAAGTTGACTTTACGATAAACTGAGTTTATTCTCCTAAAATTGGTCGAGATTTCATACTGAACTACCTGAATCATCAATTAAATCTTCGGTTGTCTAAGTGTTGCAATGTTTTTCCTTCAGTTTATTGAATATATTTTGAAACTCACTGAAACTTGGTGAATTGTCTGCGCTCTCACTTTCACGAGTTTTTTTGAACAGTTGTTTGGCATGTACTGTCTTTTTGTATTTAGTTCTCATAATTTTTTGCAGTTGAGAGCTCCCATTCTTCCCATCAAATTTATCTTGAACACTTTCTACCTTGATTAATTCCGTACAATTTTTAATTCCTTCAACATCTGAAATAATCCAATTTTCAAACATTATGTCAGGCGGGCATACGTAAATTGTCTCATCAATGTACTGCGGACTAAAGTTGGGGTCAGCCAGAAGTAATTTACTTATTGCGGCCTTCATTTTTTTTGAAAAATTTGGAGCTTTTTCCCTTCTTTTTTCTAAATCAGGGATTAATATTATTGCTCTAACATCTGTTTTAAGGAGTAATATTAGAGTTGGTAATACACCTTTCGCATACCCTTCAATAGAAAATGTTGTCCCATTTCCAGGTCCATTTCGAATTTCAGGACAACACTGGTATAACATATTAAACTTAGCTCTAATTGAACCTTCTTCAGTAGGTCCATCAACGATTAATGCGATATGTTTTAGACTCATAGTTAAAATTTTGGAATACCACCTAAGTTACCAGCGTTATAATGATAGCCACAACCAAATCCTGAAGCAGAAATTACTTTTTTAATTTCGTTGATATTGTCGAGTCGTTTACAGGTTGTAAAACTACCGTCTAACTCACAAATAATAAGTTCTTCAGGTTCAACCAAATTTAAGATTGTTTCTGAATGACTTGTTAAGATACAGACTCCTGTATCATAGGTGTCCCTAAGGTATCCAATTAAAAGCTTATTTGCGTATGGATGAAGATAATTCTCAGGCTCTTCAATTATTGTTGTTCGTTCTTTCTGTCTTACAATACCGACCAAAAGTGCTAAAAGTTTTATCGTACCATCTGAAAGGCTATTTGAATTGAAGCCATGTCCACGTTTATCAAATAGTGAGAAATAACGTTTTAAGCTGACCTCAGAAATCTCAGGCCTAATTTCATTGAAATTAGGTAGCAGTTGTTCCAATATGGAATTTATTTCTCCTAAATCATTACTCTTTTTAGTCAACAAGTGTAAAGTGTTTGCTAAATATTTCCCATTCCCCAACATTTCCTTAGGCTCTGTAATATCACAGGCTTGTCTTGCAATATGGGGATCTATATTAAGAGACTTGATTTTGTAAAATTCACCAGTTATTACATGACAAGCGAAAAACAATTTTGACATTAACAATAAAAAACTCTCACTTTCGTCTTCATCCGTTTCTATTTTAAAAGACTTTTCATCTTTTTTGACAATTTTCATATCACCAATCAGCACTTTATCATGAATGTTCACTTGAATTTCATTCGCTTTTTGATTAATGGTCAATATTTTCCTAAAAGTTCCTTTTGCTGTTTTTCGTTTGATTTCTAAGAATTCTTCAGAAATGTAGAGCTCTTCTGATAAACATAGTTGTATACCGTATTTATAACTTAAATCATAAACCTCTTCTCGTAATTTTCCAAAGGTCTTTCCACTTGCAGAGACAGAAATTCTCTTGTTTTCACTTACACAATCAACTAAATTAAATGTTGATTTAACTCCTCCAAACTGAGTGAAAGCTTCTTTTAGAGAATTATTAGCTAAAGAAGATAGAATTGTTAGAGCTTGACAGATATTAGTTTTACCAACTCCATTGGGGCCGACAATAACGTTAATCCCCTTTTGGAAATTAATCTCAAAATTCTTCAACGATTTGAAGCCATCAACTTTTAAATTTTCAATCATAAATGTTGTCGTATTTAAATATCTATTTTTTTGCCTTCAGAAATTACCACCTTCTAGTTATATAATTAGAATTATTTCTATAGCTCAGGAACCATTGTCCCAATATAATCAAAGTTTAGAAGTACAGTCCAACCAAAAAATAAGAAAAGAAGATTTATTTCAAATATTTTAGATTTATTAACCAAAATCAATATACGTGCTATACCATCTGTATATATACAGGCAAAACCCCAACAAAAATGCAAAACACATTCCCATTAGGGTTCATCCAAATCATTTCAATCAAACCTACTTTTTCCGAACTGCACCTATCACGGTTACAATCCCCAATATAAAAACCAATCCAAACAAAATCAGATTAGTCACCTTTTGTTTGGCGGTGGTTTGCTCTAAAAGAGTGAGTCTTTGTTGAACTTCTGCGTCGGTAGCATCGGAGTTGCTACCAAATATTGAACCGAGTAATGATGTAATTGCTTGCATTTGCTATCAAATTTTTAAGGTGTTTTCCCTGAGCATGATGTGATCACGCAACAGTGCTTTGTTTTTTGCTATCATTTTTGCCGAATTTCACCAGGCTTTTCAGCTCGAGCTTTGAAATTTTGCTATCAAAAGTTTTAGAAAGGTGAATGTCACAACAAACGCTAGAATGCCCAATAAGATTTTGGTTGCTTCGTCTGAGTCCTTTTGTGTTGTTGTAATAGGCTTTTCGTCAAGGGTTGAGGATGATGATACAACCAAATTTGTAGGCTCATTTAGACTATTATTGATGGTAAATGGTTGTGCCTTGGTTAGATATGTACTCCCCAAAACTTTAGCAAAATCTTCTGCCGCTTTTTGTTCCCCTTTTTCATTGAGATGTAGTCTATCTTCTAACCTTAGGGAATTGTCGTACAGATAAATATCGGGGCCTATTGAGATATTTGTACCTTCTACCACTGCTTTAATTGTGCCATCAATGATACCAAGGTGTTCTTGATAGTCTGTGACCGATGGAGCAAGGACAAAATGAAGGTTTGGAAGATTTGATTCACTTCGAGCCGTTTCGATGATGGTTTTGTATTCATCGGCAATAACATTGGGGTCATTGGTAACAAATTTATCGTTGTCTCCATGAATGCTCAAAATCCCACGAATTCCCGTCCTTGGTACAAGGAATTTTAGAGTATTGAGGAGTTTGATAATCGGCATTCGTTTGGATGAATTGACAAATGAATGCTCAAAGCTCTCAAATCTGGCTGATTTTGCCCATTGCTCCAAGGTCGAACCTCCAAAACCTGCATTGTAAAATGCCACTGGACAATCATTCTGAGCTACCAACAAATCCCCTAATCTTCCCCATATCCCACGGTTAATGGCAAAGTTGATATGGTCTTCGACTGAGGTGTAATCAGTGGCGGTACTTGCCGAAAACTCCGTCATCGAGATAAAGCCTGTTTTCTGATAAAGTGTAGTGTCGGTAATATCTTCAAAACGTGAAGCAGGAATGATAACCCTTTCATCTTTACAGAACTTTGTACCTAAGCCCTCCGTGAAACTGTGTCCCTTTATGCCAAAAATGTCACCAATGGCAACAATTACACTCAAGGATTCCGAATCATTCGACACAGACAAAGTGTAGTAACCTTTGGTCAAAGTGAAAGGAATAGAAAAATTGGCATTTTCTACCGTTGTGGTCAATGTTTTTGAGATGCCTCCCTTGAGTGGAATAGCCGAAAGGGTAACTTGTTTGTTACCCTTCTCAATCAATCCTTCTACCAAAATGGTAGCTTTATCTTGTACATTCCTCTGGAATGGTTGTTTATTAACAGGTGAGATTAGTTTCATTATTTTTTAATTAGCCATTTGATGAATCTATACATCAGGTAAAGGAAAACTACATTTTCAAGCAATATCAAGGCTGGTGAGGCATATACAAAAAAGCCCTGATACATGGAGTCAACAGGTGTAGCATCTTCTGAAACGGTTATTGGTTCTTTTGCTGAATCTTCCTGATTCAACTTTTCTCGTCTTACGACTTCACTACGTCTTACGGTGTACATTTTGCTATCAATTTTTTAGGTTTAGAGCTGATATCTTTTTTCCTGGTCTTTGATATTGCTATCAAAATTTTGAGCGCCTGTTATCTGCAGATGAAAAGCTGCCTTTTTTTGCTATCAAAAGCTTATTCCCCAACTTACAGACCTATTCCCCAAGTAGAAAAGAGCCATGCCCAAAACAGGTGCTTTTACTTTCTGCCAGACAACTTGAAGCTTCTTTCTTCTAATGACTTTGTTGTCAATTTCGGCAACTCTGATAAAATCCTTGGTATTCTGGTCACTGAGTTCAAATGCCTTTTGGCTTGCCTCTATGCCTTTTTGATAGTTGATGTGGTTTAACAGTAGCTCATTGTATCGAACCAAAAGCGAATCATACTTCATTCTATCAGATACGATATTTCGTAGTTGGATGGCTGTGATTTGATAGAGTTTACCTGTTGATTGGTTGGAGCTGTCCGTAGTGCTTTTCGAAAAGCTTCTCCACGGTAGAATCAGGCATAGAAACAATGATAACCTTAATATCTTTTTCATCTTTTAGGTGCTTTTCCTGCGTTTTTTCGGTGTTAGAAAGTCCATTTTTAAAAGCCTCATTAGCTATTTTTTGCATGGTGGTACGTTCAATTTCTCTTTCCTGAATTCTCTTATTGATATCTATCTTTTGTCCTTCCAGCTTTTCCGTGGAGCGACTGCCAATAATCAAATAGAGCGTAGAACAAACAAGCAAAATAGCTATCCCCTGCAAAAGCCTCAGCTTCCACAGGGGTAGTTTGATGGGGATGTGTAGGTTATTGAGCATCCATCAAGTTGACTGGAACAATATTATTCTTTTCAAAAATAATGTTGTCTAGTTCGCTTTCATTTAACTCGATAGTTGTAAAACTCATTGAACCTCTAAAAGAGAATCTTGAAAATATTGTATTTACTATCTCTTTGTTTTCTTTCAATCGCTCGAAAGAGCTAATAAGTGGGATTATATCAACAGGGATATAAATACTTTCATCTATAAAGACCCTCTCAGTCCACTCTTTTGGTTGTGTCTGTGTTGCTTCAAGAAGCTCACGAAAAACAACTTTATATTGACAAATACTAGCCAATATCTTTTGTTTTTCGTTTGGAATTGGATTTAGGAAATCCACCTCTGTAATTCCACCAATTTTTTCGATGATGAAGAAATTGGGTTTAGGATTTAATTGACTTTCGCAATAGATGGGTATTGCAATTATACCCGCCGTTAGTTTCTCCATAGTTTTTATAAGTTAATTTTTCCAAATTCTTTCCAAACGCCTGGGCTTCCGTCACTGATACATACCCACCCTAGCCAGCCATCGGCAGTTGGATTTAGATTGTATATTTTCTCGCCTTTTTTCCAAGTACCAGTAGGAGGTGCTGACGTTTTGTGAAGTATGGCAGGTTCATTGAGTAAAACCCAACCACCTGCAAGATCCTGACGTACGAAAACTGCTGTTTGGTTTGCACGAAATAGCACGCTTGTACGACCATTGGGAAGTATTATATTTCCTCCTGTTGCAAATTCTACAAATCCATTTGGTGTACCATTTTCAAATATTCGAAGTTTAAGGAACTGTCCGACTCCAAGTGCCGACGAAATTGATGTAATAGGAGAAGAAGAGCTATTTAATAGAATATCTTGTCTATTATAAGTACTTAAATTACCTGCACTATTCATTTGAATAGTTGTACCAGAGTAATTTAAAGGATCTCCTGAGGGTGAAAAAAGATTAGTTACAGAAAAACCAAAGTTTGTTGAAGCTCCCTTGGTTACATTTTCACAAGTCCCAATTACGATACCCCCATCTGAAGCAATGAATGAGGCTGGTCCCGCTTTTAGTAAACAACCATCTCCTGTGTTAAGCCCAGCCGTAAAACTTGAATTCGCACCGTTTGCAAAAGTTGGATTTTTTAGGTTGATACAACTCGCATCACCTGCTTCTATACTCACACTTACATTTTCAAAATAGCAACCAAACAAGTTGACTCCTCTAACTGAATAGGTGTAAATACCCTTGTGTGAATTTTGGATAGTACAATTCACAAAATTTAGGCAATACACATTATCGTCGGTGGCAATATTCTTTCGAATCTCAACGTTGGTTTGTCCTTGTTGAAATGGCATAAAACTAGTTTGACCATCGAAGCTACAGGTCGTAAAGGTCATTTGACCTGCTTGACCAAGAATATATAAACTACGACTTGTAGTTGAATTAACTTTGTATCCATTGCAATTCGTAAGATTAACAAATTGGTTTGCTAAGTCTCCTAACTGTCCGTTTATGTTTACATCTATCGCCTCAATGTGCCATTGATTACCTACAAAATTTTCAACAGTGATATTGGTAAAATTAGAGTACCAAACACCGCCAGTATAAGCTGGAATATTTTGAGCAACCCCCTTGAGATACATTCCATGTGTGGCACTTCCATTTTTCCCAACCAGACGAAAATCCGAAAAGTTGACCTGTTGAAGAGGTGCAACCGCTATACGAAAAAAACCTGTTTCTGTACTTGTTTGAGCAAAAAGTCTACTCTTATCCATCCCTTCACCTTTGATATTAGCCGTTTTAAGGTTTTGGTACCTCAGTCCATAATCTCCAGCAGGGATGTACATGGTGTATCCCATTATTGCACAAAATTCATTACACTTATTAAATGCCTCTGTGTTATCTGTGCCGATTCCTGTATTTTTATCGTAGTCGGCAATAGCTCCAAACTTTCTTACATCAACCTTCTCCTCAAATCTTCTTTTTAATCGTCCACCCCAAACAGTCACAAATGTTGTGATACCATCATGTAGACTTTCATGGTCGTTTTCGTCATAATAAAGACGTCCTGTTTTGCCCTCATCCGTAATAAAAAATTCTTTTTGAATTTTTACGATGCTTTCAGGTAAATATATTACCTCATTGACTGAAACTAAACTTCTCTTAGATGATTTAAGAATCATTTCAGTAGCCTTCTGACTACTTGGGTCTAGTAAGATACTCTTACCCTCAATATAGGTTAGTAGTTTTCCGTTAAATGCTGTCATACAAGTATTTTTGACTAAAGTCTGTGATTAGTTCCGTTGTTGACACACTAAATCCAACACTTCTAATCATCCCTTTTTCTGGCTGTACTGGGGTGATTTCTCCGTTTAGTGTGGCAAAGTACATTTTATTAGCAGTCAAGCCAGTAAATCCGCTTATCTTCCCTGCCAAGGCTACACGAATCAAATTGCCTGAAACGGCACTTGTTTTGGCAATTCCAATAGCTAGGTTGTACATATCTTCATCGGTAGGGTCAAATAGGTAAACAGTTCCGTTTTGAATCGCTACCACTTTGCCAAATCCAATGTTTTCCCCTGCCATCAAAGCGATTTCTGTCAGGTTTTCAAGCTCTGAAATCTTAGCTTGCAGGGATGAATCATTTGATGAGGTTGGAACGTACAAAATAGATGCCTGTGCGGGTGCTGTATTCGTGTCCGTGCTTTCAACCTTTTCATCTAACCGCTCAAAGACCTTTTTAAATGCTAGTGCTATAGCTGTCAAAATCAGTAGCACCATTAGTAAAACATAAATCATCTTCTTTCTCATGATAAAAAATAGCCTTGCCCAATCTTTGGACAAGGCTTCTTGATAGGTTTAGAATTGGTTATTTGTAGACTTCTTTAGCGGCTTCTCGCAAGGCTTTTCTCCATGTGGGTATCTCTTTCCCTGCTTTGCCAGCATCGTAGATTTTCTTTACTGCCACTTTATTGACCTTTTTGACCTTCTCCTGAGCCTTTAACTGGCTTGGAGTATAGTTGGGCTTAGTTTTCTTTTTTTCGGGCTTAAATTCGATAATTTTGCCCTTTGGTTTAGCCTTTGGCTTTTCTTGTTTTGCCATAGATTAAATAGGTTTAGATTTTTTGATGATACGATAAACTAAATAAAGAGCGCAAAGCCCTAAGAATCCTAATACATAAACCATTGGATTATCCTTCGTCTGGCTTGCTACTGTTTGTCCTGTAAGCTTTCGGTAAAGTAGCTTCCCTTTTGTTAAAACGGCTTGCCAGTACTCACCACGTACATTCATCCAACTGATATACCCACCTTCGTAAAGCTCCCTTGGACGACTCAAAAGACCTAGATAGTCATATTTGATACCTTCTTGATGGGTTTTATTAAACCAGTCTGGAGTAATAAAATTCGAGACTTCAAAGCCATCAATCAAATATCCTTTCCCATCGGTCGCGTCTGCTACTTCTTCGACAAATAATGGATCATCTTCATTCTCTTTGTATCCTGTGGTCTTTCTGAACTTTTTCAAAAAAGGATTATGAACGATTTCCATAATCTCATGACTCAGCACATAGGATGTTCGACTTGAGTATTTGACTAATCCATACGGTATGCCATCATCACCTACAGCGTGATAGCCTCCCAAGGTGGGTTCATCAATTTCGTACTGGATAGTAACTGGATAATAACCAAGGCTTTTTGCGGTCTTTACGTCTTGGAAAACCACCGCTTGAGATTCTACAGCCCACACTGGCGCAAAATGTAGGGAGAGTTGCTTGTTGATAGCATTTACCATCTTTTCAAGCCCATCTCCCTGAATCTCTTTTACATTGGATATTACGGCAATCTTAATCATCTTTCTTTCTGAATGCGTAAATCAAACCGCCAATCAATGCCACCGCTCCGATTACTATAACTATTACTACGTTTTGCCCTGTTCGCTCTAATTGCTTCTGTTGAACACTTGGGTCTGGTTGAGTGTTATTCGTTCCTGTGTCGATGGCATTTGGAAAGACGGAGGTAAACAAAAGTCCTACACCTGCCAAAATACCGCCCCAATTGGTGTTGGTATTCTTACTAGCTACCACATTCCCTTGATTGTCTTTTACTTCGAGGGTTGTGCCTGTAGCGGTCACGGGTGAGGCTGTTTTTCCTGTAAAGATATTCTTGATTCCTGTCCAGATGGACGAAATAGCTTGTCCTGCCTTGGTCTTCTGGTTTTGAACGGTCGTAGTCTGGCTTTCAGACGATGTATTCAAGCCTTGTGAGGTATCTACTTTCTTTTTCATGCTTCCTCCTTTCTACCTCTAAGAAAAGCCCAAACTGCGACACCAACACCAACAACCAAAAGAGCAAGCCCAATGATTAGACCTGTTTTACTAGATTGACCTGAGCCATTTGAATCACTTGAACCTCCTGTTCCTGAACCACCGACACCTTTTTGGTTATTGGGTGCTTCAGGGTTTTCTGAGTTGGCTTGATTTTTCTGTTTTTCAAGGTCTGCATTCGTCAAGGCAAGTTCCTTATATTCATTTTCTCCCAACACCTCTGAAGCTTTTACCCAATAGAGCGCATTTTTCAAAAATGAGTCTTTGTTCACATAAGGGTTGTAAACATAAAGAGAGCCTTCAACTTGGTGGAATACTACGCCTGAAACAATCTCTGTTCGCCCTGTGTACGTCCCAACATAACTGAATTTTCTTGCCCACATCTTCATAATTTTCTGTTCGGGTGTGTTAAGAGCATCGCCCACATAAGCATGAAGTTTTACATCAGGGTCAGGAATACAGTTTTCCGAATTAAGAATCCAAATAGGTTCGTCTTTTGCCATAAAGTCATACTTTTGACCTGTTGGCAATTTGGCTGCATAAGCGTAGATATTTTCCTTGTTGGTGAGCAATAATTCGCCAATCGTAAGTTTAGCCATTATTCATATTTGTTTAATTTTCGCAACTCCTTTTCTTTTCTCAGTTGGATAAAGTTGAGTGTCGTACCACTTATGTAGAAAAGCACAATTGACAATCCAACCAGAAAAGAACCTATGCGAACAAGTGTGAGATACATAGTTTTATTTTGGGTAATAACGTTTACAAATCTTCTGAATCATTATTCTCAAATCATCGGGTGAAACACTCTCAGGGTCATGGTGTGGCAAGTCCATGCCTGCCTTGGTAAGTGCTACATAACATAAATCAGCGCAATAGAAACCATCATTAGACAAACCCATTGGATATAGCATACTTCCAAGTACCCCTGCCCAGTTATACGGTTTTCCGTATTTACGTGCTACGTATTTTCGTGCCTCTGTTTCATAGAACCACGGAATTTCGTAGTACTCCCAAAAATCGTGGTTACGGTTTTTATCCTCTTCGTAAATCCCTACGCCTCTATACATATCGGATGAAGCAACTTTTCCATCTGAAAAAATCAACTCACAGTGGATGATTTCTGACCTTAGAAATACCTTCATTACCTTGTCGGTAATTTCGTTGTCGTGGCGATAATCTTTGAATGCAATCAAAAACATACTATCCTAACATTTCTTCTTGGTGAGCTTCTGGCTTTGGTTTAGCTGAAGCGTCCAAGGCTTGAACTCCAATGTAACCTTCTAAAAGTTTTGAGGTCATCTCAACCTTTTCTGCCATTTCTGGCATAAATACTTTTACGAGCTGAAGCACTAAAACGCCTAAACCTGCCACAGTAGTTTTAGGGTTTTGTAAGGCTACTTGAAAGAACTTCTGGAGTCCATTTTTGTCGGCAACCTGTTGGGGATTCTGATTTTGTTGGGCTTGCTTTTCCATCAACATTTTTAACTGCAGAATCTCCTGTCTCAATTCTTCTTTATCGTTCATCGGTTTAGTCGTCTGATGGTTCTTCATTGAGGTGTTCTCCTTCCTTGATTTTTTGGTGCTTGAGCTTTTCATTTTTTATCTTCCAGTAAACATATACCGCTGAAAGTAGGAAAAAGCCTCCTTGGGCTAAGTCTGAGAAATCGTGCATAATAAAACCCAAAAATGGGATTTCAAGTAGCATATCTGAGTCGGTGTATAAAATTGTCCTAGCTAAATTCATGTCGTACTCCTCGAATGGAATGTTTGATAAAATCCTTAATCCATTCTTTGAATGATTCCCATGAATCGGGCTTGTACATGAAATAGCCTGTTAATGCAAAGAATGAGATTCCTAATACCCACAAAAGAAGCTTGCCAGTTTGGGAACTAAGCGACCCTTTCTTTTCCAAATTGTTTATGTCGTAGCCGACTGGACAAGCCTTCTGTAGGAATATTTTTACTTCTGCCACCGTGACCACTGAATCTTTGTTGTAGTCGAGCGGATTGGCACTGTATGCAGACGAACCTGCACGGTATAGAACCGTTGTATCTGATTTACCGAAAGCAGAAGGAAAATGAACCAAGAAATACAACTGATAAGCGTCCTTTGGTACTCCTCTGCTTTTGATAGCTTGTTGTAAATAGGCTTTGACATACGGCAACTGTTGCACATGATTCATCTTTGCCAGTGCCGCCGTTGTCGTGCCGATGGATCGTGCGATTGCCTCTAGGAACTGAATCAAACCCGTTGCGGTACTGCTTGGGTTCTTTGCTTGTGGATTCAGTCTTGATTCAGCCCACATTACTATCATGAGCCAGTCTGGATTGGCTATTCCCAAGTCATCACATATCGCTCTGATTGTGTTTTCAAATGCAGTGCGTAGTGATGAAGGGATTTTCTCAATATAGACTAGGCTCATAGAATATAGGTATTTTACTAGCGTATTTACGGTCTTTTTTGTGCAATTTGATTGCCTTGGTAACTGCTTGCTTAAAAAAGCATTTGACATCAATGACCTCTAATTTACCATCGTGGTCACCATAAACAGTATCGAGTACTTTGTTGCCACGATACGCTTTTTCGTGTTCCAAGGCTATGACATAACCATCACTTTTGCCCAAACAAACAGGACTGAAAACAGCTAAATACACATCATAGGCACAATTCATTTTCCCCACGTAGGGTTTGAGATAAGGTAATACCAAGTGTTCTAATTGCCACTCTCCATATTTGCCTTCTACCTGTTCCAATGTGTAACCTAATCTTGCAAGTGTCGATGGTAAGCACTGAATGAGTCCGAAGGCATTGCTACTTTTATTCGTTGCTTGCGAATCGAACCTAGATTCTACCCAAATCACTAGCATAAGCCATTCAGGTTTGATTTGTAGTTTGGCTGACACCTCTCGAACTTTCGAGATAAACCCAAAGGGATTTCTAAAAGTCAGCCATTCGAAAGGTAGTATTTCCATATTAAATCCAACGGGAAATAAGTCTTGCAAACACAATCAACAAAATCCCTGAACCTAGTGCCGTAGCACCTAATTTCAAGGTGCTAGCTGTGTCAAATTGTACGTTGATGTTTGCGCCTACAGTACCTAGATTCCCTAAAATTCCAGATTGGTTATTCATAGTTTAATAATTGAGTTTTAAGGTAATCATACGATTCTCCATGCGTTGCTGTTGGTCTCCACTCCATGAGAAAAGAATCTTTTTCCAACTGGTGACACGTGTCCATAAGGTAGCCGAATCCTTTTTGCCATATTTGGCATTATAGGTTTGCACCATATAGTGAAATTGGTCATTGGTCAATGACAGCGCCTTGGTGTAAGAATCTCTCAAGTCATCAGAATTGCCAAACCAACTATCAAAATAGGCGTGGAATTCTTCCACTAATGGGTTTGGATTCCAACCTTTGGGAATGCCACTGCCTGAGTCTGGCAAGGGTAATTCAAGAAAGGTTTCTTCTTTGGGTTTGGTTAGCCTCTGATAGCCCAAATAGGCAATAAAGGCAAACAATACGTACCAAAAGAACCTTGATGCAGTAAGGAATTTAATTCCAGTACCGATGCCATCTATGGCTGATTTTAAAGCTCCTTTCACTAATTACCTCCCCTTTTAAAGATTCCACTCAATAGTTTAACGGTTACAAAGCCGACTAATGCAGTAATTGCTCCCTTGATAATAAGCTCCTTTACTGACCATCCTTCACCCGTTGATACACTGGATACTTCTACTTTTTTGGTTTCTCCTGTTGAAGTAGTTTTCTGTACAGATTTCTTGACTACCTGTACCGTCGGACTTGGTTTAACCAAAGAACAATACTGAGCCGATACATAACCAACACCACCTAACGCTAAATTAAACTTCAAAAAGCCGTTTGTTACCTTTCCATCACTTTGACCAATCAAGTCACCTT
Organism: Flectobacillus sp. BAB-3569; assembly: GCF_002270355.1. Classification (GTDB taxonomy): domain Bacteria; phylum Bacteroidota; class Bacteroidia; order Cytophagales; family Spirosomataceae; genus Flectobacillus; species Flectobacillus roseus. The sequence goes on from NZ_NJFZ01000017.1 coordinate 140,826, forward strand.
TATTCACTTGGTTTTTAACTGTTGAGGTCAAACTCGCACCGTTTCGGATTCGTACTGAATCACCTGTACAGTAGTAGTTTTTAGTGCCAGAAACGACTGTTGGTGTCGAGATGGTTGAAATATCTGATAACGGAACAATGACATTTGCACGGTATTTAAGCATATAAAGAATGGGCTTGTACAACTGTACCAATGCCAATTTTGAATCTTCAAATACATCTTGAATAATACCTAGTTGCAGTCCATTATTCATTTTGCTGACTACATTACCAAAGTCAATTTTCGTTGGAGAATCTTCATCCCAATCAGCACCATCATACAATTTTACGTATCCGTAATTGGGTGATGCCGTCTTGACGGACATTCCTATACGCACACTCTTTACATCAATTGCCATACTGATTTTGTGTAAATAGAAGGACTCTATCTTTTACAGAGTCCTTCCAAGGTTTGATTAATCTTCGTCTTCGTCGTTTGACTTCAAGGCTTTATAGCCAAGGTATCCTAAAAGAACAGCACCCGCAAAAATCAACCAGTTGAGTGGCTTTTTGTAGAATGGGGTTGCAGGGTCTGAGCCAGTTTCTGAACCGCCTTTAGGACTCGAACCATTAAAGAGTTCTTTCAAAGTATCCTCTGTGGTTTTCTCGGTTACTGGGGTTGAAGAGATATTACCTTTACCATCGGCGTAGATACCGATTTCTTTGCCTCCTTCGGTAGTGTAAGCCTTACCAACTGCAGCAACTTGGTTGAGTGCATATACTTTGATTTGGTTGATGAAATCTTTGATTGCTGAATCATTCAACCAACCAGAGCTTGCAATCATCTCCTGTGTCAAAGGTGCCCATATGTTGTTTGAGCTATGCTTTGCGAATGCTACTTTAGTACCATTGAAATCGACTAAAGCGTAAGTCCAAATTGAGCTGTCACCGAAATCAATTGCAAATAGTACTTCGCCTTGCTTCACTGAACCTGAAGCGTGAATGTTAATTAATGAAGCTGTTGCCATTATAGGTTTAGAATTAAATTGTTGAAATTGAATTTTTAGAGTGCAGGAACTGCGATGTTGTTGTTTTCTAAAATGTTAGCCAGTCTTTTAGCATAGGCAATCACTTTAATCAAATTGGGATCCTGCAATTGAGCTTGTGGCTCGATATAACCCGTAGCATCAAACTCGGTCGAGTTGAATTGAGTGTATTCCATTGCGGTTGCGTTGGCTTTTAACCCTACGGCGATTAACTCGGAGTCACTGGCTAATTTGCTTAAGTCACCAGAGGTAAAGCCATTGAGATAAGTAACCTTACCGACAATAGTGGAGTGAGTAAAATACTCTCTGCCTACGGGTACAAGTTTGTTGGCTAGGTTACTGGCAAACAATAGGGCTACATACAAGCCATTCTTTCGAACAATTTTGATAGTACGAGCCACCCCATCATTGTAGTTGACACTAGCAACAGTGTCTTGATTTTGATACTGTTTTGCGAAAACCATTATCTTAATCGTTAATAGGTGAATAATTGGGCAATTAAGCGTAAACCACTTCGATTTCGACTTCAATAGACGAAAGCAATTTCAAATACATTGCCTTGTCTGGAGTCATCGTTTGATTCACTGGATAGATGAAAGAGCCTCCTTTTTCGTGTACGGCTTCAATTTCCACACGTTGAGCCTTTTTGAAGCGGTCAACAGTTTCAATAATGAGTGGTTGTTCAACTTGCTTGAGTTGGTTGAAATTGGATTTGACACTGATTCGAACACCGTGAATCATTGGAGGATAGGCTAAATCATAATCCAAGGTGTGTTGGATAGATTCTCCTAACTTGGTGGCGGTAACTTCAGAATCACCTTCTACGGCTTTAAAGGCTCCATCGGTAAGTACCTTACCAACCAAAAGGTTTTTCGACGCTAAACCACCAATGAGGCAAACATTACAGTCTCCCTCAGAGTTTTTTAACTTGTACTTTAAAGATTTGTTGGTGTCTGAAGCACTTTCCCCAGTTGGAGATAGGTTTACATTTTCCATAAAAATAGGTTTAAAATTGACTTGTTTTTTCAAATGAACAGGACAAAGATACGGTGGTAAAAAGGCCTTTAGGTTGAAACCCCGCTTTGGTGGTGCTAAGTCTGGTTTAAAACAACAGAAATCTCGTACATATCTATCATTTTAATTAATAGTGAAATAGTTGTTAATTTGTATTGCTCAGCATTTTTACTGAAAATTGAATTACTTAACCTTTAACTATACAATGAAGAAACTTTACCAAATTCTACAAAATAGAGAGTATTTGTTTATTTCAGTTTTGAGTATACTTCCTCTTTTAGCAAAAAGTAGAATAATTGAGCTATTTGAAAAAACAGAGGAATTCAAGAATTACATATCACAATACCCATCAACATCCTTGTCGCTTGATATTGTAACAGCTTTAGTATACTTATTGATGATTTTTCAGCTTCTTTACAGATGGAAAAACAAGGTCATTGTAGACAATATCAGAGTTTTGTTGCTTATTGTCTTGTGTTTTTGGTACGCTGTTGCAAGGTTTTCGCTCGAATGGAAGTTTAGCCCTACCTATAACTTTCAGAGTCTTTATTACACAGACCTTCTAATAGTAATTACTTATTTCAATTGTATCCTTCTTACTAGGAACTATTTTGATGCCTATATACTACTGAAGTTTAAGCCTTTATTAGCTAGAGCTAAAAATCAAGAAGGCTTTATTCTTGAAAGTAATGGTGACCAAGATTTACTTGGACGAAAGAGCTATGCAAAGAACATATCAAAGACTATTTTAAAAAGTAGAATAGATAAACAAGAATCTTGTGCGATTGGAATAACAAGTTCATGGGGTTCAGGAAAAAGCTTTTTTCTTGATGAAATTAAAAAGAATCTAAAAAATAATGATTGCATCATTATTGATTTTAATCCATGGAAAAATCATAATAGTAAAAATTTAATCAATAACTTTTTCGATACGTTTAATAATGCTCTATCTGAATACAATCCAAAGCTATCTAGTCAGATAAGACAGTATGCAAATCAACTTGCAGAGGCAGAGGATAATACCTATACAAAAGCCCTAGATTTCCTTTTCCAACTGGTGTACGGTAAAAAATCAGTAGATGAACTTTATGATACTATTAACTCGACGATTAATAAAATTGACAAAAAAATCATTGTATTTATTGATGACTTAGATAGACTGGACGGAAATGAGATACTTGAAATTTTTAAATTGGTTCGTACCTCTTCAAACTTTGAGAATACTGTATTTGTGGTGGCTTTTGATAAGGAGTATATCTTGAGCGTACTGAGTTCTCAATACACTGATTTCAGAGCGAACTTTCTAGAGAAAATTTTTATTGCTGAATTTTGTTTACCAGATTTTGAAAGTGAAATTATCTATGAAGAACTCGAAGGAAGGTTATTAGATGCACTAGATGAAAGATATCATAATTTGGTGAAAGAATACTTTACCTATCAAGAGGACTATGTAAATAATATTTTAAAGAAATGTATTATTTCAATTAGAGATGTTGTTCGTTTTCCGAACGTATTTAAAGTAAATTTTAACCATATAGCAAATCAAGTATCGTTTTATGATATTCTTAATTTAGAACTAATCAGATATAAATATCCGTCGATTCACAATTTTATAAGAAAAAATATAAAAAATATTCAAGATAGCGATAAGTTCTATTTTTTTAAGATAGATCATGTAAGTACTAAGCGACTATGGGATCAGGACGATAACCTCAAAAAATTAGATATTAATCTTATATTTGCTTTATTTGATAATCCCATTAATAGAGATTCCGTTCACACACCTTTTGCGAACAAATCAAAAGATTTATCACTTAATGAGAACTCTTCTTTAGGAATTCGTTCTTACAGTAATTATCAAACATACTTTACCTTAAGACTAATCGAAAAAGCGATTGATGAAGTCGAATTTCAAGCTATAAAATTAGCTAAAACTGAACATTTTTTGGATAAAATAGAAAGTTGGAGTCAAATGAGTGAAATAACTCTTGAAAGTCTTGTAACTAAGTTGTATTCTGTGTCGAAATTTAGTTCACAACTTGAATACAAAAACATTTTGCGAGGGCTCTATTTTTTGGTAGAAAAATTTTACACAAATAATTACTCTTCACCTGACACAAGTAATTTCTTCAACTTTCAAAAATATTTTCTGGATTATACCAATTCCATTTTTTTGATATAGTTGATGTCAAAGAAATTTTTATTCCTCAAATTAAATACTCGCCAGTTGTCACATTGGATATTTTAAGTTTTATGTTCGAGAGAGAAATATTCATCAACAACCCTGATATTCTGACGTTATTAGAGGATATATTTATTTTATCCTTAAAAGATGCTCTTGAAATAACTGTAAATTCAGGGCGTGTGGAACAAGTACTTTTAAATAAAGTATTGGGAATAGCGAATGAAAATTCAATACCTAAAAAGCACTCAAAGGGATTGGTACGTAAAATTATTGATGAAATTTATCTTTTCATAATTCAGAAAAATAAGCAGTTTCTAACCATTATTCTTAGTTATGCAGATGATTTCAAAAATCCAACTCTCAATTTGGAAGTTATATATTCTTTAATTTTTAGAGAAGAAAAAGTTAAATCCTTTTTTTACAGTTTTGAACCGCCCCTTGGAGAGGAACTTTTCAAACTGTATGAGATTATTACTGTTGATGCTGAAAATCAAGAACAATTCCAATTTAGTGGGGCAGCTATAAAATCACTTATAAGTATCTATCAAGAGGACAATGAGTACCAAGTCATTCAAAATTCATAAGTTTACCTTAAAAACATCCTTATATATGTAATCAATCGCAGGATAAGGAAGCTTTCTACGAAGTGTAGGATTCATCGGGTCAAAGCCTAACTTTTTTAAGTTTTCACAATGAGCTTCAACCCTCAAACATGAGATTAGGTAGGGAACATCTGCACGGATGTTCTTCTCAGAGCCAGTAGTAATGTTCAAACTCTTACAGATATCTGTGAGTGTTGAGGGTTGAAAACTAATCATAGTGGTTAAGTACTCGTTTTATGATTTTAGAATAGGCGTAAATCCAATATCAAGTTTGGAAACTTCGTCTCTGGTTAAGCCTCCATTTCCGTATCGGGCTTCATTGAGCTTGAGACCCCGACGGTTACAATAGTGCTGCATAGTAGATAGCTCTGTGTTGTGGACAGGTGCTTCAAGGGGATAGGGGTTTCTAAACATACTTGGGTTGATTAGATGTGAACGAGAGTCCTTTCTTTCTGCCAATTGGCAAACTATATACCCTAAAGAAAGGACTACAAAAAGAATGAGCAATAGGTTTAGCATGGTGTTTTCAATTTATGATTTCGTGTTTTCGTCTCCAAAGCCGTTTGCAGGTGGGGACTTGTTGGGTAGAATCTTTTTAGTTTTCATCGTAATTCCTTGCTAATTCAAGGATGGCGTGTTTTGAATCAATATCAAGCTCATCGTATATACTTTTGTCCTTTTGGATGATACTGGCAAGTCTGAAAACATCCATGTTTTCAAATTCCTCAAAGGGCTTATCAAAGTTTTCTTCAACGACCAAATCCAGAATACCTTCGTCAATTCCTACTTGAGATAAGAAAACATCCCGTTTCTCACATGATTTCATGATTACGAATCCAATAGTTGTGTTTTGGGATTCCTGATTGATGTTTTCATGGCTTGGTGCAATCTGTTGGATGTTTTCAATAATGTTTTCGTTCACGTTTTCGTGCTTGTTTTCATTACGTTTTCGTTTCAAATGACCAAAAATCGCTGAAAACGTAAGGACGGTTATTCCCACAATGGCAAAAACAATCAGGATTATTTTGGAGATAAAGCCGTAGTTCCAGCCTTCATCTTCGTCTTGAAGTGCACTCATATAGGTGTTATTTAGGATTGAACTCTAATTTCTGTTTGGCAAATGGAAAATACTCTTTCCCATTGAGCCATTCTACCATGTTTTCATTGCGAATACCGACCCGATATTCCTCTTTGTCAAAATAGCGTGTAGTCCATTTTTGGTTTTCTGGTCGCTTCGTGTTTTCTTTCGCAATATCAAACAACAAATAGCCAATTTCTTTGCGTGGTTGTACCTTATTTGGAAGATCGTTGAAATCATCACTGGTCTCTTTGAGAACCAACATATTCATCATCTTGAGCAAATCGGGTGAAACCTCTGTACCTCCAAAATAGTGAAACTGTAGTAGCAACTCCAGACCGTTATTTTTAGGTGTTTTCAGAAGCTGTTTTTGTGCCTTGGTCATTGCACCAGAGCCAAAGAAACTCCCTGCATCATCGTAAATCACTACCGCATTTTTGACATAATTGGAACAGAAGTAAGAAAACTTGTCATAGTCATCACTTTGGATTTTTACGACTGCATCTTTGGGTAAAGTTTTCTGCAAATCTTCCATTTGAATCACCTTGTTGATGTCACTGTACGAACTATTATTGGAGTGGTCGTAAACGATAATCCGTTTGGGATTTTTACGATATGCACCGACTCGAAAGTCTAATGATAATTCTAGGGCTTCATGGGTTTTACCTGTGTTTCTAGTACCAAAGAAGCCCCAAACATTTCCCTTCTGATTCATCTAGGTGATTTTTTCTTTAATTTTACGAAATACCTTTACGGTGAAATTGGATAAAGCCTCTGGATGGTGAGCGATAAGGCTTGAACTCATCATAATGACCAAATCTCTAATCATGGAAGATTTTGAAGGCAATCGGTATTTTCCTTCACGAGCTTTCTTTTTGAGGTCTTCCAAAATGACTGTTTTCACAAACTTTCGAATCACATCAGTATCCTCCAGTCCTTCATCGGCTAAGATGTTTTTCTTTTGCTCGACTCTTTTCTGTGCTGACTTTACCTCATCGCTCATTTGAATCTTTCCTGATTCAAAATCTTCAACAAGCTTTTCATCTCCACTTTCGGTCGCCATCTCTGCCACGACATTTCGTAGTACACCCGTACCCGTTTTTACGTAGCTGAAGATTAACTCTGTTTCAAGTTCAGCGTTGCCCTCCAAAATAGAGTTTTCAATCACTGGCACGTATTGAGGTGTAAGAATCTGTGTGGGTGGCTTAAAAGGGTTCTCAAAAATACCCTCTGACACAGAAGGTGCAGGAGGTTCTGCTACTCTTTCAGGGGTAGAATTCAGTGAGGTGAGAATACTATTTCCCGTTCTTAATCCCTCATTTATTTTTCTTAATTCGTCTGCAAAACTCATAGCTACGATTTTACGTGGTTGATTCCTTTCTTACCTAAATAGGTGGTTACCTTAGATAATCCAAGGTTAACGAAAAATGAAAACACCTGCTTTTTCTTGTGTGAAATCAATGTTTTCATTTGACCAATCAGTGTTTTCCTACCTTCCCACTCAATGATAAACTTTTCAAAAACTGGACGCAAAGCAGGTTCAAAATCAATCATTCCGTTTTCACGAAAACATCCTGTTCGGCTTAGGTAGCCTCCAATCAAGTCTAGTTTGATTTCATTGTTGAAAACAGCGTTTTCATAGGCTTTTCGCTTCGCCATAAGTGCCAAGGCATCGTCTGAAAACACTTGAAATTCTTCGTAGGTCATTGCCCCATGACTATGATAACTTACAATGTTTTCATTATCATCTAGGGTCACTGTTGCCAGTATTTGCTTCATAGTTTTCAAAGGCTTCGATGTAGTAATTTTTCAATTTCTCGGTGCTAACTGTTTTCACGGAATACTTTTTCATGAAATCATGGGCTTTGTTGACCATATTATCCAAACCTGCCTGATTAGCTAGTTTAAATCGTGTGATTTCAGCTAAGACAGTATCCAAGTCCTCTGTTTTCAATCGAGCGTTTTCAGACTTCAAAGCTCTGTTTTCATCCCATATTTTTATGAAAACAGGATTGTTTTCAATGTTTTCATGGATGTTTTCAACGTTTTCACGATTAATGAAAACATTGATATCGTTCTGAAGCCTTTTGTTTTCATTCTGTAGATTGATGAAAACAGGTTTTTTTTCAATGTTTTCAGGGGTGTTTTCAACGTTTTCACGATTTATGAAAACATTGATTTCGTCCTGAAGCTTTTTGTTTTCATTCTGTAGCTTTATGAAAACAGGGTTGTTTTCAATGTTTTCAGAGATGAAATCAACGTTTTCACGATTCATGAAAACATTGATTTCATCCTGAAGCCTTTTGTTTTCATTAACCAATTGGATGTTTTCATCCTGGAGTGATTTCAATTGACCATCCAAAAGTTCCTGAAGCTGTGCCATTGCTTGCGCCTCTCTCTCAGGAGTGAGCAAACGTTCGTCGTTTTCATCTAATCCATAAGTCAAACCATTGAAAACGTGCTTTGAAAGTGCCATTTTGGCGATGTTTTCAACGTTTTCATACTCAGGGTTGTCATTTAGCAATGTTTTCACATCCATGATTTCACCATCGTTCAGCTTTAGAACAATCATGTTTTCATTGACCTTAATCACTTTGTTTTCATAACGGTCTTCTATGATTTCATTGACGAAATCACTCACGTTGCCAGATGTTTTCAGCCATTCGGATACCTCTGGACGCACACGGCAACCAACTTGAACAGTGCGAGAACTATTTACTTTGTTTTCATTCATACTCCAAATCTTTGTTTTCATGATGAAATTAGCACCTTATGAAAACATAAATCCAAGGCATGAAAACATACAGCCTAAAATATCCTCATTTATCCTGTTTTCATCCTTTTTCTCCTTAATCAAAAATGATAACTTTGTGAACTGTCAAACTTTAACATACAAATTATATGAGTGCTTCTACAATCGTCAATTCCTCTATTATTGCCCAACTAATGGGATGGTCTAAAAATTATGCACAGAAGAAAATATGTGCTGTCAAAAAAGCGAAGGGATTTGCTTACGTTACAATGGCTGACTGTATGGAAGTCTGGAACGTGTCGAATACTTCTTGTTAAACTTACTCTCTCTAAACCCTCACAATTCTAATATTTATGAAAAAATTACTATTCATATTACTATTAATTTCATTTAGTAGTAAATCACAATACAATAATCTTTTCATTGAAAGTAGAAATATATACTTTGAGAAAATTTATAAATTAGACTCAGTATCACAGGAAAATATTAAATCTAACCTAATCTCAGCCATTCCAAAAATTAAGGACATAACAAACATTCAAGAACACTCTACCTTTATTACCGCTAAACTCAATAGAACACACATAGATTATAAAAAATACGGAGGGAAGTTTTTTTCCACTGCAGCTTTTTTAAACCATCCTTTTTTCTGTGATATTCTGGTTGAATGGAAAGATGGAAGATATAGGGTTACAGCGACGAATATGTTTTTTAATGAAGATGGCTTAGGAAAAATGAATACTTCTGATTTGCTATTGTCAGAAAATGGAGAGGAAATAAATAAAAAAAAACTTGCTATTGAGGCAGGAAAATACATCGAAAACTATCTGTCAGACTTATTTAAAATAAAAGTTTCGGGAAAGGGTTGGTAGTACATTAATATTATAGCTTTCATTTATAAAACCTAAATAATCATTTCAATGAGTGAGACTTTTCTTATTTTGAGTCCTAAGAATGACCAAGCGATTCATGATAATGTGTTTGTTAAAATTAGCAATCATGAAGATGTTAATTTTAATAACTTCAATGTGCAAATGGCTAACAGTTTTAGCCATCTTATTCACGCCTATCGAGAGAATTTAACTGATTTAGTAGTAGAAAGAGGTATATCAAATTTAATAAATCAAGAAACCTTAGATGAAGCTCTTGTTCCGATAAATGCACCTCAAAATCAAATCTTGAACTTTTTTAAAAAATATCTTAATAGGCTTGGAATTGATAGGGAATTGATAATTATAGACCCTTATTTTTTGTCGCCTCGTAGAGGAAATAATAACCATGAGCGTGAATACACACAGCTTTTCAAGGAACTCTTGGTAGATTATATACAAAATATCAGTAAGATTATAATTATTACAACATCCATTCAACGACACATTGATGAAAACTTACTACATTCTATTACTAGCTCCTTAAACGAACTAAACAACAATCTGGAAATAATACATAGAACTTCAGATAATTTTCATGATAGATTTTGGATTTCAAATAACAGAGGAAGTGGAATAGTAACAGGTACATCTTTAAACGGATTTGGAAATAAGTATTCATTAATTGATAGATTAAATGTAACTGATGTTAGAGAAATTATATCCTTTTTGAATAATGAACAACTTATATAATTATTAAATATTAAACAGGAATGGAAGTCTGTTTATCATTCCTGTCTAGTATTAATCCTACTTCAAAAACTGCTTCTTAATAGTTGAATCCTTCACTCTGGCATACCTTGATAGCTGTCTGCTATCTTTCCAGCCTACCATTGCTTGAATCGTACTTTCTGGTATATCAAGCTCATTGATACTATGGTCAACAAAACTCTTACGGGAGGTATGAAAGGTTAGATACTTATTTATCTTTGCCTTTTTGGCGATTTCCTTAATGTATTTATTAAGTTTAGTATTTGACAGCTTTGGGAGTAGGTAAATATCTGAGCCGTAACGTTTGAATATACTCATGGCTTTTTCATTTAGAGGCACTCGCTGTCTAGTATCCGTTTTGTCCCTTCCTAACTTTATCCAGACGGTTTCATCCGAGTCAATGACGATATCATCTTCTGTGAGCGTATTGTAGTCAATAAAGCTCAATGACGTTTCGGCACAAAAACGATAAATATCAAAGGTCTTTCTATGCTTATCAGACAAATCCAAGGCATCTACTTTGTCCATCTCTTCCTGTGTGAGTGATACAGGATCCTTTTCTTTTGCTTTCTCAACCTTATAGCTTTCAATTTTTCGGTCTTGAGTGTATCCTTTAGATACGGCATACTTTACAATCCCTTTAATAAGGAACAAATACTTTTCGATGGTGCTTTCTTGATACTTCGAAATTTTGAGGTAGAATTTAAAGTCCTCCATGAAAACATGGTCTATTTCATCAATAGCTATTTGCTCCAGTTGCTTTTGTACCAGATAGATTCGAATGGTCTGAAATTTGGACTCTCGACTTACTACAGATTGTTTCTTGAGCTTTTCGGCTTTGACCAACAAATACTGGTCTTTGATAAACTCTTTGAATACATCAATGAAGGATGGTACTCGTTTCCCTTTTCGTACTAATCCGTTGGCGACTCTGTGCCTTTCTAAGATTTCGACTGGTCGGATTGGTTCATTGGGTTTTTCAAAACCGATTTGATTGAAGATTTGGGAAAAACGTAGTTCATGGTTGTCCATGAGCTTTTGATTTTTGGCAGCCTCTTTGCCTTGAAAACACTGTTCTTTGGGATTCCATTGTTTGCGGTTTAATTTGATTTTAGTAGAAATTGGAACGGACTTTTCACCATCAACTCGAATTTCGCAATAGATAGTACCAAGGTCTTTGGTTTTACCTTCACGAAACCAATAATAGAAGGACATCATGTTGATAGGGGTGTAACTAACATTTCTAGGTGGTGTTGCAGATTTTTTGACATTTGTAAAAACTATTATATGTGAAGAAATTATAAAAGTTTGATACAAACCAAAAAGTATTCTAAAGCCACGAAAAATAAAAGTGTTAGTAAAATTGTTAGTAAAATTAAAAAAGTGCCTTGGTTGCAAGTAGAGTGGCTTTTTGAGGTATTTCAGAGGATTGCGGAAAATCTGATATAAAACAAAAAAGCGAGCTAAGTAGCTCGCTTGCAATGCCTTAAAAATCTGGGTTGTGGTCTCGTAGGGATTCGAACCCCAAACCTTCTCATCCGTAGTGAGATGCTCTATCCAGTTGAGCTACGAAACCGTTGTATTTGTTACAGTGTCTCTGTGTTTCTGTGATGCAAAATTAGACGATTGTTTTTAAAATCACAAACATTTCAGGAAAAAAAATCTAAAATTTTGCACAAAAACATCATTTTTTCGGCTAATATAGGCTTTTTAGCTTCGTAACATATACAGTAATTATTTATTTTTCAGGAGCTTAATTGAACTGTAAAGATTCACTTACGATTGCAAAAAAAACACAAAAAAAGTTGTTCTTTAAGGGGAAATAAAATCGAATTTTAGTAAAATTCGATTTTATTTCCGTCAAATTCTCTGTCATAACTGGTAAATTTTATCTACAACTCTTTTGTTCTCTTGATTCCAACTACTTCTTTCGCTTTTTAATCAATTTTCGAATCAAAATCACTACATTTCCAAATCTCCCATCTTTAAAATCTGAGTTGTCAGAATCATTTTGTAATTTTGCACTTTGTTAAGATAATAGAGGCAAAAAATGCCCATTCTTTTGACTTTTAACTCATTTTATAATTCTCATATACTAAGGAATGCTTACCGTATCGAATGTATCACTCCGTTTTGGCAAACGGGTACTTTTTGAAGATGTTAATATTAAATTCACTGAAGGCAACTGTTATGGCTTAATTGGAGCCAACGGTGCTGGTAAGTCAACTTTCTTGAAAATTCTCTCTGGTGAATTAGACTCACAAACAGGGTCTGTTTCCATGAATCCAGGAGAGCGTATGTCCATTTTGAAGCAAAATCACTTCGAATATGAAGAGGTAACTGCGCTTCAAACAGTGATGATGGGAAACAAACGCCTATATGATATCATGCTTGAGAAAGATGCAATCTATCTAAAGGAAGATTTCACTGAAGAGGATGGTAATCGTGCGGCTGACTTGGAAGCAGAGTTTGCTGAGATGAATGGCTGGGAAGCTGAATCTGACGCAGGAATGTTGCTAGGAGGATTGGGTATTAAGGAAGATTTACACTACGTTTTGTTGAAAGACTTGAGTGGTTCGGATAAGGTAAAGGTACTTTTGGCTCAGGCACTTTTTGGTGCGCCAGACATCCTTTTGCTTGATGAACCTACCAACAACTTGGATATTGAATCAATCATGTGGTTGGAAAACTTCTTGCAAAACTTTAAAAATACCGTAATCGTAGTATCTCACGACCGTCACTTCTTGGACAATGTGTGTACTCATATTGCTGACCTTGACTACGGAAAGATTCAACTGTACGGTGGTACTTATACTTTCTGGTACGAATCTTCGCAATTGGCTGCTCGTCAACGTGCTGACCAAAGTAAGAAAAATGATGAAAAACGTAAAGAATTAGAAGAGTTTATTCGTCGTTTCTCTGCCAACGTGGCTAAGTCTAAGCAGGCGACTGCTCGTCAAAAAATGTTGGATAAATTGAAAGTTGATGACATAAAACCGTCATCTCGTCGTTATCCATTTATCAACTTCAAACCAGAGCGTGAAGCAGGAGACCAATTATTGACTGTAGAAAATCTTTCGGCGAAGTCTGAAGACGGAACATATTTGTTCAAAGATCTTTCTTTCACGTTAAATAAAGGTGATAAAATGTCGCTGCTTTCTCGTGATTCATTGGCAATTACAGCACTTTTGGATATTCTCACCGGCGAACGTCAGGCAGATGGTGGTGAGTTTAAATGGGGTGTAACTACCACTCAGGCCTATTTACCAAACGATAATGCTAAATACTTTGCAGATGCAAGTTTAAATTTGGTTGACTGGTTAAGACAGTATTCAACAGAAAAAGACGAAAGCTTCATCCGTGGTTTCTTGGGTCGTATGTTGTTTTCTGGCGATGAGGCTTTGAAAAAATGTACAGTATTATCAGGAGGTGAGAAACAGCGTTGTATGTTTAGTCGCATGATGTTATCGGAAGCCAACGTTCTATTGTTTGATGAGCCAACCAACCACCTTGACCTAGAATCAATTACTGCGTTAAACAATGGATTAGTTGATTTTACAGGAACCATGCTGTTTACTTGTCATGACCACCAATTAACTCAAACGGTAGCTACTCGTATGTTAGAAATTGGTCCAAAAGGATTCTTGGATAAGTTGATGACTTTTGACGATTATATCGCTGACGAGAAAGTTAAAGCTCAAAAAGAAACTATTTATTAATATCCCTCGACACGCCTGCAAAAGCAGGCGTGTTTTCTTTAATACATCATTCACAAAAATCCCTGCTCTCATGAAAAATCTACTTATTTGCTTTGCAGTGCTAACGACACTGTTTTCGTCTTGTAAAAGTAATGACAACCCAACTCCAACTAAGACTAAAACAGAATACATTTCTGCCAAAACTTGGATTATCGACAATCTTACAGTAAACGGTATCATTATGTTGTACCAAAAAGGTAATACACAAAACTTGTATGATTTGTCGAAAGTAACATTCAACCTAAATAGCAACGGTACAGTAACAGGTACGGACAATAATGGAACTGCAATAACAGGCGGAACGTGGGCATTTAATTCAGACCAAAGTAAAGTCGTGTTGACGAACGTAACCATTCAAGGTGGACTTGCTCTTTCAGGTGAATTTACGTTAATACAATTGAATGATACAAACTTCGACATTCAAGGAAATGTTTCATATATGGGACAAACTGGTAATGCGGTTGTTAAAATGATTGCTAAATAACAAATTTTACTTCCTTGAAGATTAGTGACTTATGATTTATTTGAAAAAAAATCGTAAAAAATACTTGTTTGATTTGGGATTTTAAAAACATTCTTCTAATTTTGCAGTCCCGAAACACAGCAACGCTGTCAACTCGGAAACGGTTTCGTAGCTCAACTGGATAGAGCATCTCACTACGGATGAGAAGGTTTGGGGTTCGAATCCCTACGAGACCACCAAAAGCGAGTCGTTTGACTCGCTTTTTTTGTTTTTAGCTTCTTTTGTCGAACATACTATCCTTAGCCATTTTTTTCGAAAATTTTAATCTAAATGATTATTTAGGGTATTTCATCGCGTAATGTATAACCGCATATAGATTAATTATTCTCGTATTCTGCTTATTTTTATATTGAGAGCTAATTGCAGTTACTGATATCTTATTTCATCTCGATAATCCCTTTCAATCACAGTTTCCACCCTTTTCCTCTTAAATGCTTTTTACAATCTTTACAAAATTCCTTTTCTTCATTCGTAGGATTTTTGCCTTCTGCATCTCTCATAAAACAATATTTTTGTTTGCAATGGGGCAATCCTTG
The DNA here is from genome assembly GCF_002270355.1 of Flectobacillus sp. BAB-3569. Lineage (GTDB taxonomy): Bacteria > Bacteroidota > Bacteroidia > Cytophagales > Spirosomataceae > Flectobacillus > Flectobacillus roseus. The sequence continues at coordinate 155,938 of NZ_NJFZ01000017.1, forward strand.
TGTATGCCCAAGCTCGTGAATGGCAACCTTAAATAGTTGTTCTTGCCTTGCGTTTTTCTCTAATCGAAAAGTTGAGGCGACACAGGCTTTTCCTGGACAATATCCAAGTCCCAAGACTCCAAAATCCTTGTTTGTGCCTTTTGTGGCGCTAATATCCTTACTTGTCAGGCCAATAAAAACAACATCACGAGCTTTGGATTGATTGAGAAATACTAAAATTGAGTCAGCTCTGTAGCGATTTCTCGACTTGTAGAATGTATGCTTGGGAAGGTCTATTTTAGGGCGAACAACTACATTTGGGTAAAAAACTTTTACCTTTTTCTCAACATACTGAATATCCTCTTGGGGAATATCCATAAAAGGCTGAATAGCAATGGTGATAGCAGCTTCAGTTTTGTGGTCTTTTTGAATACAATAAATAAGACCACTGGCACATACGGTCAACAGAAACGCTATTTTAAGGTTTTTCGGAACAGAAGCTTTGAGATAACTCGCTAAGACTCTAATTTATTAAATATACCTCTTACTTATTAATATTTTGGGTATAGTCTCAACCCTTGCAATTGATACATTGATTGCTTCAACCGCAAGAGTTACTTTTTCAGTGCTATCTATTATAGTCAAAGACACAACTCTAAACTCATCAGCGCTCCTTACCTCACAAACAAATATCTCATAAAATCCACATCAATATATCCCTCCTCCTGATGAAGATTATAGTTATAGATGCCTATCCTGTCGCCACGATAACTTCCCCATGTCATTTGACTTTGCCCTCCGAATGAAATATAGTCTTTCCCGTTCAAACTGTACTCATACTGATTAATTCCTTCATAGTTCCATGTTGATTTTAGCCAAATGACTTTGTGAGAAATTTTCGGTCCAACGGTCTCTATATTTTTATAAGTAAATACTAAACTTCTAGTGTCACCTAATTGCTTTATTCCGATATTAGCGATTGAAGTTGTTGAAAAATGTGTTAATCCTGCTTGTTGCCCATTTTTCATATGAGAGATATCGAGCTTGACCACCACCTCACATTTTTGGGTTCTCAAACTGCGTTGGGTAATGGTATTGCCTGCTCTCATTAAAATATCTGTGGTATCTTTAGGATTAATTGGTTGAAAAGCATGGAGACGTAAATACCCTTTTCTTTCTTTCAATGACCATTTGGATGCTCTTGGCTGATAGTTCCATTCCCAATCAGGAGACAAAGTAGTTCCAGAAAAAGAGTCATAGATTTGGTTGGCTAATTTGTGCTCTTTCCGAATAATTGGTTTTGGTGCTGACCACAGCATTGTCCCAATCGTGTCATTGCCAACTTTCCCCATTATTGGCCAGCCATCAATCCATGTAATAGGCAATAAACTTGCAGCTCTTCCCTCCCAATCGCCTGTACCATGGTGTGTAAAAAACCACCATAGTCCATTTTTCAATTGAATCAAACCTCCCTGATTGGGTTCTTTGTCAAGTTTTTTGTTTACATGGTTGAGTTGCTTTATTTGCCAAGGTCCTGAAAGACTTTTGGCTCGCTCCATCATTATCACGCGTCCTTCCTTGTTTACCTCACTAAAATAATGATAATACATTCCATTAATTTTATAGAGCTTATTGGCCTCACTTCCTTGCGATTGATGTATAATTTTATCTGATTCCATGATTAAGCTTTTCCCATCAGGCGTCATCTTAAACAAATGGATATTATATTTTTTATGATTGATTTTGTCCTCCTCAAAATTTGTGGCGATAAAATACAATTGTCCATCATCGTCCAAAAAAGTACAACAATCATCCCAACCCTGAACCTTCCATACTTGATGCAATGGCTCCCAAGGACCTGCAGGATTTTTGGCCGAACTCATAAAGAATCCATCTTCAGGTGTTCCAAAATAGACCCAATATTTCCCCTTGTAGTATCGAATCGAACCTGCCCAAACTCCTTTGCCATAACTATTCATTTTATTCCAATTCAATTCTTGATTGATTCTGGTAAGATCATTCACTACATGACTGATTACTTCCCAGTTTACTAAATCTTTGGAATGCAAAACTGCCATTCCGGGCGAAACTTGTAAGGTAGAAGATATGGCATAAAAGTCGTCTCCTACACGAATAGCATCTAAATCACTAAAATCAGACGGTAATACAGGATTGTGAAAAGTGCCATTTCCTTGATCGCCCCATTTGGCACTAAATTGTGCAAACAGTGGTGTATTGAAAGAAAACAAAAAGAAGCTAATTATAAAAACAATAGATTTTTGCATTGATTCAAGAATTTGGTAATTTATCCTTTAACAAAAATGTGTTAACACACATGAAAGGTTAAAATGATAATTATTACTCAATTCTTCTGAAAGATATGTGCTAAGGTAGAATTTCGTGTGGTGAAATGTGAATGTATTTTTTTAATATCAACACTTTACATTCACAATTCACCACTTACAATTCAATATTAATTCCTAAGTCGTGCACTTTACTTAAACTTACTAGCATCTAAATTGAAAAATCTCACGGCATTATTAAAGAAAATATCACGCTTTTGGTCTTCCGACAAATAGTTGGCACTTTCAATTACTTGAATAGATGTTTCCAACAATTTTGGCCAAATCATAAGGTCTGTTCCGTACAAAATTCTTTTCCCAAAACCCGCTTGTACCAGTCTTTTCAGATAAGCATGGATTTCTTCTAATGGATAACTCCAAATAAAGCCTGCCAAATCGACATATACGTAGGCATTTGCACCCATTAAAGCAATCATTTCGTCGGCCATTGGATAGCCTGCGTGCATTACCCAAATTTTTAATTTTGGATGTTTAGCCAACATATCTTCCAGCAAAAATGGACGACCCAAAGATGCTCGGTATTTCGGATTACTGATATTGATATTGCCGTTGCCGCCCGTACCCATGTGAATACCCACAGGCACGCCCAAGCGCTCAGCAACTGCAAAATATTCGTCTAAACTTACATCACTTGGCGACATACCTTGATATTGTGGAGCCACTTCTCCCATCACTTTATAAAATCCTGCCGTTAGCGAGTCTTCAAAAGCTTTGACGGTCATGTCTTTATTACTACTTATTCCCAATGATGGAATGATACGATTGGGTGCGGCTTTATGCCAATTATGGATCACCCCCGCATCGCCACTCACAATCATGGTCACATTGAGTCGCTCGGCAGTGGCCAATAAAGTTTCCTGCATTTCCTTATCTGTTTTAGCAGCTTTTAAAGGATCTGGACAATCCAAATTAAAAATAGAGGGATTCTCTCCATGATTGTGAGGATCTGCACCAGGCATATTTTTCAAAAACCATGGACAAAGGTCTGCGGTATTGGGACTAGCCTTGAACGCATGTACATGTACGTCGATGATTGGATAGTGTTTTTTGGGAGCCTGAGCGTACAAATGGATTTGGGATGCTAAAACAAACAACACGAATAGCACCTTGGAAATAAGGTAAATATTTTTCATAATGGATAGTAAAATAGTTGAGTAATATATTTCTAATGTCACAAGTTGAGACATTAGACGAATTTATAATATTTTACTTTTATTATGGCAATATTTCCCTGAAAATTACAATAATATTATTCGCTTGAATATTCTTGATTGTACGAACGAGCTTTCAAAAACCGCGAAAAGTCAATTAGCCAATATCCAAATCATCATTCTACACATTGAATGCTTACCTTTGTATACAACATTAAACTAGATCAAGATGATTTCTGATAATTTACTCAAGCAAATTGCCTTTATTAAGGAAATAGATAAGGTTAAGTATATCCAAAGAAAGACAAAGCTTTTTAATAGCGATAGAAACGAAAACGATGCCGAACATAGCTGGCACTTAGCTATAATGGCGGTAGTACTAGCTGAACATTCTAATGAGAATATTGATGTTTTGAAAGTCGTAAAAATGCTTTTGATTCATGATATTGTGGAAATTGACGCTGGCGATACTTTTATTTACGATACGCAAAAAAATCATACCAATACCGATGAGGAAAGGCTGGCTGCAAATCGAATTTTTGGTTTGCTACCGAAAGCACAAGCTGAAGAATTAATTGAGATTTGGGAAGAGTTTGAAGCTGGCGAAACCAAAGAAGCTAAGTTTGCTAAAAGTATGGACAGATTGGAACCGTTATTGCAAAATACCTCTAATAATGGTGGTACTTGGGCAGAGTTTGGGGTAGATTACGACAAAGTGTACAACAAGAAAAAGGTTATTAAAGACGGTTCAGAAGTCATTTGGAATTATGCAGAAAACCTGATTAATGAAAGTGTTGAAAAGGGTATTCTCAAAAAAATATAGATAGCTATTGGGTTGGGCATTCGGTCATTGGGTTATTATTTTTCATAAGCTCAATGACCGAATGTCAAAATCAATAATTTGATTTTACAAACTATGAAGAAATCAGCGGCGACGAGATTAATGATTTTAGAAAAAGCATTTGAATTAATTTATGCAAAAGGTTATCAAACCACCAGCATCGACGATATCATTGCTACCACCAAAGTGACCAAAGGCGCTTTTTATTACCACTTCAAAACCAAAGATGAAATGGGACTTGCTATTATTAATGAACTGGTGAAGCCCCAGTTGACAAGCGGCTTTATGTTAGCTTTTGAGCAAACCGAAGACCCACTCGAAGCGATATATAATTTGATACACCATCTACTTTTAGAAAACGATTTTTTAAAGGTAGAATACGGTTGTCCAGCCGCAAACTTGACCCAAGAAATGACACCATGGCACGTTGATTTTAGTGGAGCGTTACAAGAAATTACGCAACTGTGGAATGTACAAATGGTCGCAGCCATAGAAAAAGGAAAGTTAAATGGCGTAATCAGACAAGAAATAGTTGCATCAAGTGTTACTTTTTTTGTGATGTCAGGGTATTGGGGCATCCGAAATTTCGGTAAATTAGAAAATAGCAAATCTATTTATCTCCCTTATTTAAAGGAACTTAAGAGATACCTCAACGCGCTCCGATAATTTTTTATTCAAAAACATACTAATTAGTATGTTTTTTGAATACCTTTGTTACATCAAACAAATCAAGCGATGTATCAAATTCTTATTTCCTATCACAACCTCATGCGGTGGTTCGTCTTGGCGAGCCTAATTCTAGCTATATATCGGGCATATCGGGGGTATGTCACGAAAGCGATTTTCTCAAAAATGGATAATACCATACGGCATTGGACTGCGACTATTGCCCATATTCAATTGATGATTGGTATGACACTCTATTTCCATAGTCCAATAGTGAAGTATTTCATGCAACATTTCAAGGAAGCCTTTTCTCGACTCGAAATGACTTTCTTTAGCCTTATTCACAGCACTTTGATGCTCGTGGCGATAGTCCTTATCACAATTGGCTCTGCCAAATCAAAGCGACAAACTACTGACTCCGAAAAATTCAGGACTATGCTTGTTTGGTTTTCCGTATCACTCCTACTTATTTTCATGGCCATACCTTGGCCTTTTTCACCATTTTCACACAGACCTTATTTCAGGTAGAACCCTTTTATTTTGATTTCAAATGTTTACATTATTCAAAACAAAACTTGGACGTATACGCATCATCGGTTTCTTAGAGGGATTATCGCTATTGGTGCTCATTTTCGTAGCAATTCCTATGAAACATTTTTTTCATAACCCAACTCTCTCGAAATTCTTAGGTCCGATTCATGGGGCTATCTTTCTGGTATTTGTACTCAATACGATGAGTTTGGCGATTGAACAAAACTGGAAATTCAGAACAACGACTTGGAAAATTATTGTAGCTTGTTTTATCCCTTTCGGCACATTCTATATTGACCATAAAATTTTCAAACACCTCAAAGAGTCATGAATAGATTTAGAGAAAATTGACCATAAACAAAAGCATTAATCATGGTATTTGTTTTTAAAACCAATATTTCAAATCGCTGGCAAACAAGACGCCTTCGTAAGCAATTTGAAGAACAATTGCAAGTCTCATATTCGAGCTTTGATTTGGAAGATTGCGATAAAGTTCTGCGTATCGAAAGCTCATTTGAAGTCACCAATCAAGTCATACAACTCATGCAAGAAAATGGATTTTCTTGTGAAGAACTTGTGGATTAATCCAATCATCATTTTGTCGTATTTACCAGTTAAAATCGACGCAATCAACTTGGTTTATCAGTCATCAGCTATGTAATTTTAAAACAAAAAACTATGAGAAAATTAAAATTACAAATGCAAATTTCTGTTGATGGCTTTGTAGCTGGTCCAAACGGTGAGGAAGACTGGGTTATCAGAGGCGATGATAAACATTGGCAACTCATCAACGATTTGGCAGATAGCTCAGATACAATATTGATTGGTAGAAAAATGGCTGAGGCATTTATTCCCCATTTTGAGAATTTTGCAAAGGAAAATTCCAAATTTGAGTTTGCGCAAAAAATGGTGAATACGCCAAAAGTCATTTTTAGTAAAACGCTCGTTGCTCCCTTTGGAAGCAATACTACTCTCGCAAGCGGTGACTTGGCAAATGAAATTTCGCAACTCAAAAATCAGGCAGGAAAAGATATATTGGTGTATGGTGGTGCAAGTTTCGTATCATCTCTCCTAGCTGGCGGGCATATCGATGAAATGTATTTATTAGTCAATCCCATACTAATCGGTAAGGGTATGCGTATTTTTGATTTGCTTGAAAATCGTCAAAAACTAACCTTAGTAAGCGCTACCCCTTCATATACGGGGGTGACGGCTATGCACTATCAGTTTGGGTAATGGTGAGTTGTGAATTAGGTTACCTAATTTTTCAAAAAAATAACCCTTTTTCAACATTAAAATTCCTCCACACACGATTCAGCTACATCATAGGTGGATTGGGATACTTTTTTGAGGGGTTCATTGAGCAATTTTGCATCAACAAAATAAATAAAACAATGAACACAGAAAAAGTATGGTTTGTAACAGGAGCTTCAAAGGGTTTGGGGCTTGCTTTAGTAAAACAGTTATTACAGGCTGGATATAAGGTAGTGGCAACTACTAGAAGTATACCAGCCCTTAATGCCGAATTGAGCTTTGGCTTAGAACAACTTCTTCCGCTTGAGGTGAATCTGACTGATAGTTTAGACGTAAAATTGGCAATTGAAAAGAGTATTGCACATTTTGGCAAAATCGATGTCATCGTTAATAATGCGGGATATGGTCAATTAGGTACCATCGAAGAATTGACAGATGAAGAGGCTCGACAAAATTTTGATGTAAATGTCTTTGGGGTTCTCAATGTGATTAGACACGCTATGCCGTATTTGCGTGCTCAACAATCGGGACATATCTTCAATATAGCTTCAGTCGGAGGATATGTTGGTGGCTTTGCAGGATGGGGTGTGTATTGTTCAACCAAATTTGCAATGGCTGGTTTTACAGAGGCGTTGGCTGAGGAAGTCAAAGAGTTTGGCGTAAAGGTTACACTGGTATACCCTGGCTATTTCCGCACTGATTTTTTATCAAAAGGTTCTCTTAGAATCCCTCAAAATGCCATCCAAGCGTACAAAGAGGCTCGCGAATCTGAACATGTACATCTCAATGCGATTGCGGGTAATCAGCCCAATGACCCAGATAAAGCTGCTTCAGCTTTGATTAAAGTTAGTAATGAACAAAATCCCCCTGTTCACTTGTTGTTGGGAAAGGATGCCTATGATATGGTTCAGCAAAAAATTGACTTTATGACAAAACAAGTTGAACAATGGAAAGAGGTTTCCATCTCGACAGCATACTAAATCCTCAATTTCAAATTATACCCTAAACTTCAAATGGAGCATACATTTCGTTTTAATACCATCGCAGAATTTCATACATTTTGCCAGTTACCCAACCCCGAACACCCACTGATTAGTTTGATTGACTACAGCAAGGTAAAATATCCTGATTTGGGTGTACAAATGAAATGGATTCAAAATTTTTATACGATCGGATTAAAACGAAATGTCTCTGGAAAGTTTAATTATGGACAAACGCAATATGATTTCAATACAGGTCTGTTAAGTTTTGTAGCGCCACTCCAATGCTTGAAAGTAGAGATTAATCCCCATTTGGAGGTTGAACCTACAGGTTGGCTTTTAATAATTCATCCTGACTTTTTATGGAACACAAATCTGAGTAGCAAAATTAAATCTTACGATTTTTTCAATTATGCTGTCAATGAAGCTTTGTTTATGTCAGACAAAGAGGAAAACATTATGGTTGAAATTCTTCAAAAAATACAAGCCGAATACCAAGCCAACATAGATAGGTTTAGTCAGGATTTAATTATAACTCAACTCGAACTATTATTGATTTACGCTGAACGGTTTTATGAACGACAATTTCATACAAGGAAAAAAACGTCGTTTGAACTTTTGGATAGGTTTGAGCAAATTCTCGATAAATATTTTGCACAGAATGCCTTATCCGAAAAAGGAATCCCTTCGGTTTCTGATATAGCTGAACAACTCCATATTTCTCCAAACTATTTGGGGACAATTTTGAGAATTCATACTACTCAAAACACTCAGCAACATATTCAAAATAGGTTAATAGACCATGCAAAGCAGTACTTGAGTACTACTAATTTATCGGTGAGTGAAATCGCTTTTCAGTTGGGCTTTGAGCATTCACAATCTTTTAATAAACTGTTTAAGCAAAAGACTAAACAAACACCCTTGGAATTTAGGCAGTACTTTAATTAGTTGAATAAGACTTTGAGAAAACTTGACCATTGAAACAAAAGCGTAAAATACGGCTATAGTGTTGCATCAAGAAATATAAATGCCATTTTAAAGAATCGTAGTATTCTATTTAATCCCAGCAGATTCGCCCTTCTGCTGGGATTTTTTGTATTCGCTTGTAACCTATTCAAAAATTCTTGCATCCAAGCATTAAATATCTTGCACCTATCAAAAAATAAAAGCTTACAACTAAACTTAATTCTTCTCAATCATGAAAACATTTTTTTACGCTCTTCTGACTTTAATGACTTTATCTAACTTGAGGGTTCAGGCACAGGGGAAAATCACGGGACAGGTTACAGACAACAAAAATAAAATTGTAGAATTTGCGACCATTACACTTTTACAAGCCAAAGATTCTAGTTTAGTCAAAGGCGCGTTGGCAGATGCTAACGGTACGTTTGAATTTGAAAAAATCAAGTTTGACAACTATTTAATCGCTATTTCTCAGTTAGGTTATCAGAAGTTTTACACGCCAAAATTGACTCTTTCACCAGAAAACCCATCGCTCAGGCTTTCCAATTTGATATTGATCGAAGAATCAAAGGAACTAAACGAAGTAGTGGTTACTGCTAAAAAGCCATTTATCGAACAACAAATTGACAAGACCATTGTCAATGTTGAAAACTCCGTTGTTTCTGCAGGAAATACCGCTATTGAGATTTTGGAAAAATCACCTGGCGTAACGGTCGATAAAGATGGAAATATTTCCCTGAAAGGTAAACAAAATGTCATGGTAATGCTTGACGGAAAACCAACGTATATGTCATCCAGTGATTTGGCAAATATGCTTCGCAATATGCAATCGACCCAGTTGGACAAGATTGAAATTATGACAAATCCACCTGCCAAATACGATGCCGCAGGCAATGCAGGCGTGATTAATATTCGCTTGAAAAAAATCAAAATTTAGGATTCAATGGTTCTGCCAATCTTGGATTAGGTTATGGATTTTATCAGTCATTACCCAAAGAAAATGCTAGTGTAAACCTTAATTACCGCAAAGAAAAGCTTAATATATTTGGCAATTTCTCGGCAAACGACCGCCAAAGTTTTCAATTACAAGAAATTGATAGAAAATTCTTCGAAAACGGAAAAGTAATATCAAGTTTTAATCAGTCGGCAGACGAGAAACGAAGGAATAATTCGTTGGCTTATAAAATTGGAGCAGATTATTTTCTTGATAAAAAAATACCATTGGTTTCTTGTTTAATGGCATGAATGGCAATTGGAACACCGACAGAAATAACCAAACAGCCATCAAAAATGCCATGAATCAATTGGACACTACGTCGGTAACACTAGGAATTATTAGAGATAAATGGGCGAACTATTCCACAAATCTGAACTTCAAGCACGTAATTGATTCTACTGGAAGAGAAATCACCGCAGATTTGGACTATGCTCGCTATGATGCTGATAACTCGATGAAATATCGAACTTCGAAATATGATACTCAGAACATCCTACGTGAAACTCGCAATGAAGATGGTTTAACAGGCTCAAAAATCAATATTTACTCCTTAAAAATTGACTTAATTTATCCCATTAACAAGACTTCAAAATTTGAGGCTGGCCTAAAAAGTAGCTACGTCAACTCGAATAACGATATGCGTTTTGATTTCTTGGTTGGTGACAATAACACGCCTGTGCTTGACCCCTCTCGCACCCGTAATTTTGTGTATAAAGAAAACATTAATGCTGCCTATATCAACTATTCTAAAGAATTCAAAAGGCTAAATATGCAATTAGGATTACGCATGGAAAACACCAACGGACAAGGGACTTTATTGGGAAAAGATTTGCTTGATAGACATTATACCAACTTTTTCCCAAGTATATTTTTCCGTCAAAAATTGGCTAAAAATCATCAGTTGGGGTATTCTTTCAGTCGACGTATCGACCGACCAAGCTATGAGGATTTGAATCCTTTCCTATTTTTCTTGGACCCATATACTTATCAACGTGGCAACGAGTTGTTACAACCTCAATATACCAACGCTTTTGAGGTATCACATACTTACAAGGAGAGTTTTACTACTACTATCAATTATAGCAAAACTGAAGGTGTAATGACTCAAATCTTGGAGCAAAACAATGCGCTAAAGACTACCAATGCCACCAAAATAAATATTGGGTATGTAGAAAATCTTGGGATTTCTTTTTCTTTGCCGTTGCCTATTACCAAGTGGTGGTTTAGCAATTCCTATTTTAATTTGTACAATAATCATTATGTTGGAGATATTCCCAAAACCACCATTGCGGCTGATGGATCATCAACCACTGTTTTTGAACCCTTTAATGCCCGTGCGACTAGCTACACAGCCAATATGACACATCAATTTACCTTACCTCGCAAATATTCGGTGGAATTGAGTGGGTGGTATCTGTCGCCATTTATTGAAGGTCAACTCGCTGGAAATCCGATGGGAGCCGTATCTTTTGGCATTCAGAAAAAAATGATGAATGACAAAGCCTCTGTTAAATTAAATATCAATGATATTTTCTGGACCCAACGTTTTAATGGTGTTTTCCTTTTTAATGATATCGACGTTCAGTTGAGAAACAAATGGGAAAGTCGTGTGGTACGTATCAATTTTTCATATCGTTTTGGAAATAGCAAAATTGCAGGAGCAAGACAGCGAAATACAGGTTTGGAAGACGAAAAAAATCGCGTAAAAAGTGGAGGTAACTAGACTTACGGAACAGGGTATTTGTGGTTAAAATATGTCTTTATCAATACCCTTATTTCTTTTAGTGGGCGACTTAAGACGCCCATTAAAAGAAATAACACTCTATTATACAGCAACTTACAAAACAATTCTGCTTTTTTGTATATTTAGGTAAATGTATCTCTTCATTTCCTAAACCCTACAAATATGATGTTTGGACTTACCTCTCTTGGAATCATTCACACATTAATCAGCCTTATAGCTGTTTTTTCTGGTGCTATTTCTCTTATTAAACTAAAAGAAATCACGTGGAATAATTCAATTGGTAAAACGTATGTTATTACCACAATTCTTACCTGTCTGACAGGTTTTGGCATTTTTCAACATGGTGGATTTGGCAAGCCACATGTACTTGGGATTATTACGTTGGCAGTGTTAGGACTAATTTATCTAGCACAAAAATCGAGTCAACCACTCGGAAAATATTCACCTTATATCGAGAAAATTGGCTATTCCTTGACGTTCTTTTTCCATTTAGTACCTGGTGTAACAGAAACAACAACTCGTCTACCATTAGAACATCCATGGGCAAGTAGTCCAGATGACCCATTAGTGGCAAAATTAGTCGGCATTTGTCTTGTCTTATTTTTGGTTGGCACAACATTTCAAATAATAGCTTTACGTAAAAAACTCTCATAATTTCATTTCCAATAAAGCTCTAGTGTTTAGAGCTTTATTGGTTTATAAACTTATCCTTTCAACTTCTTTTTGCCTACCCTGCCTTATCTGTTAGACATTTGCATGCAGAACTGAATTTAAGCAAATTGCGTACTCAACCCAATTTCTAAATTCAGCTTCATTATGACAAAATTTTCGCGTTTCCTATTTCTATTAATAGGAGTTTTAATCAACTCCACAATATTCTCACAGTCCAAAATAGATAGCTTGATTCCTACTCGCGGTTTTTGTATTACCGCCCCAAAAACTCAGAGAGTCGATGATTTCATCAAATTTATCCAAGAAGAATTGGTGAGCCGTCAAGTAAATACTTTACTGCTTCGTGTAGATTACAACTACCAGTTTGAAAGTCATCCTGAACTTCGCGACCCAGAGGCTCTTTCTAAAAAAGATATCAAAAAATTGGTCAGTATTTGTAAGAAAAACAATATTCGACTTATTCCCCAGATTAATCTATTGGGGCACCAATCATGGGCGAGCACTACGCACAATTTATTGAGAGTTTATCCCGAATTTGATGAAACGCCTTGGGTCAAAATGCCAGAAAAATACGTGTGGCCTAATTCTGACGGTTTGTACTGCAAAAGCTATTGCCCACTTCATCCAAACGTTCATAAAATAGTATTTGAGCTAATGGACGAAATCTGTGATGTTTTTGAAACGGATGCTTTTCATGCGGGAATGGATGAAGTCTTTTACATTGGAGACGACAAATGTCCTCGATGTTCAGGGAAAGACAAGGCAGAATTATTTGCAGGTGAAGTCAACGAAATTAGAAATCATTTAGCACTCAAAAACCGAAAGCTTTGGATTTGGGGCGACAGACTAATCGATGGCAAAACCACAGGTATCGGTATGTGGGAAGGAAGTTTTAACAACACACATCGAGCCATTGATTTGATTGCCAAAGATGTAACTATCTGCGATTGGCATTATGAAAGACCCGACCAAACGGCAGTTTATTTTGCGATGAAAGGATTCAATGTCATTACTTGTCCATGGAGAATGCCCAAATTCGCTGTGATTCAAACACAAGATATGGTCAGATTTCGCCAATCCTCCACAGCGGTGATGAAACCCCATTTTCAAGGAATGATGCAAACAGTGTGGTCTAGTGCAGAATCTTTTATGGACGAGTTTTATGGAAAAAACACTACCAAGCCTACTGAAGAAAACACCTCCGCCAATTGCTTTAGGGCTATGTTTTCGGAAATAGGTCAGTTGGGGAGGTAGGTTAACAATTGCGATTTGAATAGAAATTTTTAACTTTACTCATCTCAATTCACCTAAATAACTTTTACTATGAAAAACCTTAAACTACATCTTACCCTTTCTATTCTTCTAATCTCCATTGCACAAAGTATCATGGCGCAAACATCCTCTTATCAGCCTGATTCAATTCAATGGAAAAAAATAAATAAATGGGTTAAAAGAGCTCAAGATAAATATCCTTCTGAAATAGATTGTCAGACTGCTTCAATTTTCACAAACTTATTTTGGGGTGATCGACGTGTATCGGAGTCTGTATCGAATGGAATGAAGAGTACTTTTAAGCGAACTTTCATGAAAAGTGTACATTCTTTTCAGGGCACTTTCTCATTTTTAATCTCTTTTGACGAAAAAAGCAATGTAAAGACCATAGCTTTTTCTGAAAATGTCCCTTCAGAATTCATTTTGGTAGTACAAAACAATTTCAATCAAACCATTGAGGATATTTCCCGAATAGATCGTTTGAAAGGAACGCTTAACAACAAAAAAATACTTCTTATGCTTCATCTATCATGGATGTTCAACTATAATCCTAACACCATGACCTACTTTGATGATGGTACAAAATCCATAAAATTTAAAGAAGAAAGCACTGGGAAAGGTGAAATATTATTCGCTGAATCAAATTTTATGTCTCGACAATTTTAGCCATTTTTTTAAAACCTCCCGATGGAGCAATATCAATTCATCAGGAGGTTTCAAACACTTTGTCTTTCTTATTTACAAAGCCCATCTATCCAAGCAAATAATTCATCAAGATCATAATCGCCGCTATGGGGTTTGTCCCACGGAAATTCCAAATTAGCATCAATACCCTTGTTTTGTAATGCCGTAGTCAATATCACAGAGATAGCGAGCGATGTATCTTTGTCTTTGGAGCCGTGTCTGATACGCCAGTGTTTGGCATTTGTGGTATTTTTTTGACCTAAATAATACATGGGGTTCATCATTTTCACGAATACCTCATCTACTCTCGAAGCCTCACCGATGGCGTTTTTTTGACCAAACTCTGTAAAATGCTGCTTATCAATCGTAGCCGAACCAAATAGCATATTCTCGCCTGTTGAAAGGTCTAGAGCATCAAAGGCTGGAGGAGTTTTCATGCGCTCCATATAGCTAACATACGCACCAAAATCTAAGCCTGTAACTTGATTGCCACTAACTTTCAAGAACGCATAGCTTGACATATCTTTTCCAGCATCCAAGGCTTTTTGTGCCGAAGCGATTACATAATTAATCACTAAATCTTTAAAACTCCCATTTCCGTCTGCATCCAAAGTTAAAGATTTCCCCTTGCTATCCTTGAGGTTTAGGCTGTTTATATAAGTAGGAAAAAGCGTTTTCAACTGTCCCGATATCTTTATTTGCTCTTCACTCAACACAGATGGTGCATCGCTATTTTTCGCCTGCATGGGTCCACCCCTTTTGTAGGTATTGTAGCCATTAAACTGCCATTCATACGCCATATCAGCATGGTCCAAGTTGGTAATTGGACAATAGGCAGAAACAGCAAAGACATCGTCTGTTCCATTGGCTGCCCCTATTGCTTTTAAGCAAGGCTCATAGTCTGGATTATTGCCCGTTGCCCCAACTAAAGTCGACATAGCACCGCCTGCACTTGTGCCATTCGAAATGATTTTATTGGCATCGCCGGGCATCAGTTTATCATTAAATTTCAAGTAGCGTACCGCAGCTTTTAAATCTACAATACCCGCTGGTGCTTTACCTGTGTATTCGCCATTACTTGCTTTCAAAGTACGTCCCCTTGCTCCTGCCGAAGCCACTACATAGCCTTTGGCTAAGGCAGCAACTACCGTTGAATGTTTTGCTTGTGGCATGGCTGGTGCCCCATCAGGTCTTCTCTCGCCCATGGGTGTCATTCCATTCATTGGCGGGCGATTACCTCCCATTGGCATTTCTTTGAGGGTTGCAGGTTGTGCGGGCATATATCCACCTACTTTGTTGGGAAAAAAAATGGGAGCTGTTTCAGCTGCGTAGCCATTTATTTTTTTCCCTGAAAAGTACTCTTCCGGAATATAGATATTCATTTTTTGGTATACTGTATCTACAGGATTCGCAACATAAATGATATTTTCATAGGCTCTTACCTTAAAGGTTTTTTCGCCAAAAGTAAGTGTTTGAGTAACATACTTTTGCGCTTGAAAACTTAGGTCTTTCTTGAGAAATGTAAATGAACAAAGTGCCAAACCGACAATGATGCAAAAATTGATAAGATGGGTTTTCATTTTTTATGAGTTTAATAAAAAATTTAAAATGAATTTAGAATAAGTAGGAAAACGTTATTAGTTAACAGTATATTGGTTATTTGAGGACATATATATTCAAAAGATTACAGTAAAATTTTGCCTCATATATACTATTAAATTAATCTTTTATTTTACTTATCACTTAAAATACTTTCGAGTAAGCATGAGGTCTACATAAGTACGATTCTCAATGAAAATATATTTAAGCTTTTCTTGAATCAATAATACGGATTCGCCTAATGTTTTATTGAAAATTTAAACTGCAAAGGAAGTGAAGCGGAAAAAAAGGGAGTTGAAACGCACCATTTAAGAGTATGTGGTTTAGACAACAGGCACAAGGAAAATAGTTTTAAAATGTTTTTAAAAACCCAAGACATACTTTTGTACAAAGCTCATGGCTAAAAGCCATATACTAAATATCTACCTAATACTGGATACAACGAAAAAATTGAATTCGGGTCTTTTTCAATATATTTAGTAAAAACAGTTTTAAAGTCTTAAAAATGAGTTCATACACTAAGTCGTGAATTAGTTAATCCAAAATTGTCCATCAATCAGAATGAGGGCAATTTTGAACCAAGTGCTTATTGCATAGAGTTTAGAGCATATCTCAATCAAAAGTAATTTCGTGTTAATGGATAAAACTATACAAATATCCCCTGATTAAGCACCACCGTATTGCCCCATTCGGTAATTGCTTTTAACAAAGGGATAAGGGATTTACCCAAAGTCGTTAGCTCATATGTTACTCTGATAGGCGGTTTGTCGCCATATACAGTTCTTGTTACTAAGCCATCTTTTTCTAGTTGCTTTAATTGTAAACTAATGGTCATTTCTGTAACAGTCGGAATCGCTTTGCATAATTCATTGAAACGCAGACTCCCTTCTATCAAGTGATAGAGAATGACTGCCTTCCATTTCCCTCCTATTAAATCCATTGTTAAACTAACCGTACAAGGATATTCCTTTCCGTTGAGTGCAACAGTATCGCTTTTACATTCTGTATTCATATTCTTTAGACTATCTATTTTGATAGTTATTTCAAATTAAATATACTAAACTTAGTTTTGCAACTATAATTTTAATAGTATAAAAAAATGCAAAATTCAATCATCTGGCCAGAGGGCTATTTACCCGGAACAACAGACAATTTTTGTTCTAACGAAGTAATTGTATCAGGATTAAAAACCAGCGATATTTGGCCTCTATTAGCTAATCCTTTCGAGTGGCCAAAATACTATCGTAACTCATCTGACATTGAGTTACTTAATGCAGAATACAAGCAATTAACCGCAGATATCCGTTTTCGTTTTAAGACATTTGGTTTTCCGATTGAGGCACAAGTGACCGAATTTGTTCCTCCTGTGGAAGGAGAGCCAGCAAGATTAGCATGGCATGGTTGGGCTGAGGGTGATGCAGAAACAAGATTGGACGTGATTCATGCTTGGCTCATCGAGGACTTAGAAGGAGGAAGAGTAAGAATTTTAACGCAAGAGACACAAATTGGAAATCCCGCGAAAGAATTAGCAAAAACAAAGCCCAACCCGATGATAAACGGTCATCAAGATTGGCTTGAAGGATTAGTAGACTATGCTAAACAGCTGATTTAGTTACTGTTAATAATATAAAACTGATTCCTCCAAAATTATTTGGCATTACAAATTTCAAATATTGTAGTGCCAGATAATTTTGAAGCAGTATATCCAAGCTATATCTTATGCCCGACTATTAAAGTGTGTAAAGTTAATTCTGAGGCAAAGATTAAGCTTCAAATTAGGTTATGGTGCAGTCCGAAATAAAGCTTTTGTGAAAGGCTTATTTCAAAATCTTCAACAATTTACCATACGCCACTGCTGCTTTATGAACTTGTTCTGTCCAGTCCTCGGCAGCGTTATCGTCGGCGCCATCAGAAATGTATTTTAGACACAAAAACGGGATATTTTCTTTTTGGGCAATCAGCGCTAATGCATAGGCTTCCATATCTACGACATTATAAATGGTTTCGGAATGTCCCATTTCAAAGCTATCTCCTGTACCACAGATTCCTAATTTGAGTCCTTCCATCTCCAGACCATATTCCAATAATGGAGGTACGCCCGAAAGCGGTGTTTCGTACAATTGAAATCCTAAACCACGCACATCCATATCTCTTTGCACAAATTTGGTACAGCAGATTACTTCACCTTTGGCAAAATAGTTGCTACCTGCCGTTCCAAGATTGACAATCAGCGCAGGCTTTTGTTGGTGAATTACTTTGGTTAGTTCGTAAGCCGCATTTACTTTTCCAATACCTGTAAATACCACGTTTTGTCCTTCAAAAACATCCGCAGCTTCCGACTCGAGTGCAAATGAAAAAAGGGTATTCTCTATTGGATAAGTTGTTTCAGAATTAATATTTATCATGATAGTCTATTTAAACAATCTCATACAGTCTATGAGATTTTAAAATTACGAAAAGAAAAGCTTATCCAATCAACTGTGCCAATTCCTTACAAATTTCCTCTCCTTTATCGTCGTTGTACCAGTTTTGTAATTTGATTTTAATGGTTTCAAAATCCGCTTTTGCCTCGTGTAATTCTTCCATCAACTGATGTGCACCCTCAGGACGAGGTCCCCACACGAAAAGATCTTTCCCCTCTTCGTTTCTTGCTATCAATTTGGGAATACTTTTGCTCTTTCCGTTGGTCAGATATTGCTCAATCAGAAATGGTTCGCTATCTCTTAGTTGAATTTCATAAGATAACAAGGGATTTTGTTCAGTGATTTTAATCAAAAACGGCACAATATGCGCTGCATCACCACACCAAGGTTCGGTAATGATAATCCAATGCTGTGGCGACGTAATTTCTTGAAGTTTGCTCAAAATAGCATCTGACAATACCAAATGCTTATCCCAACGTTTCATACGAGACTGGTTAAGCTTAGTGTAGTTCAGATAATCGGGTTTATCGTAAGGGGCAGCAGGTGTTTCGGCTGATAAAATCTCTTCGAATAGGGTTTTATATGCTAGGTAGTTCATGATATTTTTGGCAATAATATGTTTGTTTGTAGATATTACAGATTTTGGGTAAAAAAGAGTTCCCTACTCTGTACTTTCAGTTGCTCATTTCGTATCCAACCCATTTAAGATAATTTCATTTTAATGTTTCCTTTTTACTCAAATTTATATTCCTCCTCCTCTCAAACTCACTCGGACCAATTCCTCGATATTTCTTAAATATCCTATTCAAATGGCTAGCGCCATCATAAGAGTATTTCCTTCAGAAGAAAAGATGAAATTGCCACGAAGGCATTAAATAATGTAAATACTATTCGTGAATAAATCCATTACGATTAGGGTTCGACTTAAGTCGCACCCTAATCGTAATGGCTAGAAACGCAAAGCATAACATCTCTAAGGAAAACTCATTTAGGAATTATTTAAACAATCTTGGCGCAAATTCAGCAAGATAGATTCTCCAGTTTTTCCAAATATGCCCCTCTCCTGTTTCAAGATATTCATATTTTAAGCCTAGTCCATCTAGCTTTTTCTTAAAATCAATATTGGCTTGATACAGAAAATCGTCCTTGCCTATTGCAATCCAATAAAGTTTCAACCCGTTGTTTTTCTGAGCTTTTAGTGTTTCATCTATATTGCTATAAACCTTACCTGTGGCATCTTCGCGAGGCATAATAGCTGCCGAAAATAAGCCCACATAATCGAAGGTATTAGGGTAATATCGACTAATGTGCATCGTATGAAAACCTCCCATCGACAAACCTGCAATCGCACGATTTTCTTTGTTGTTTTTTACTCGAAAAGTCTTTTCTACATAACTGACAATATCCATAAAGTTAGCTTCATAAACCCCATTCATTGATTGTGGTAATAAAAATTGTGGCTTATAAAAACCATCTTTTCCATAACCATAGCCAGCATCTTGTACTACATTCCCGTTTGGCATCACAACAATCATAGGTTTAGCTTTGCCTTGTGCTATTAAATTATCCAAAATTTGAATAGCTCTTCCGTGAGCCGCCCAAGATTCCTCGTCGCCACCAGCTCCGTGCAAAAGATACAAAACTGGGTATTTTTCATTTGACTGCTCATAACCTGCTGGCGTATAAATAGTCAATCTTCTATTCATTTTCAATCCAGCAGATGGATACCAATTATGTGTCACTGTTCCGTGTGGGACATCGTTAGTTTTGTACAAATCTGCTCTGCCTTTATCGACGATAAAGATATTAGTCATCGAGGCCGAATTTCGTAGTGCGTAGGGACTGTTTGGGTCGTTGGTTTTGATACCATCCACGATAAATGAATAGCTATATAATTCAGAATCTAAAGGCTTGGATGTGTAGGTCCAAAGTCCGTTTTTATCTTTTGTCAAATTGATTGTTCCAGGACCATCAACCAAACCAAATCGACTCATAACTTTTACTGGTGGTAAAAAATCTGAGGTTACTTGCACGGTATCAGCTTTGGGTGCGTAAAAACGAAAAGTGACAGTTCTATCAGCGTTAACTTCAGGCGAAATAATGTTTTCCAGCTCTTTGGGTACTTCTTGCGCCACCGCAACATGAACAACCAATAGAATGATTGAACAGAGATATAAGAGTTGTTTTTTCATGATAAATAGTTGGATAGTTTGAATTAATCAAAATGTTTTGGGGTTTGAATACTGTTGCTGGCGAGAGGTTTGTCGGAGAAAACTCCGACAAAGGCTAATTGACTTTATAGGCTATCACTTTATTTTTCCAGAAAGTTGGTACCAATAAAGTTTTTTGACTAGGGATATATTCAATATCTGCAGTATTCATTTTGGCATCTACGGTATCCAATAACAATTGCGTTTTGCCTTCTGGGTTGATATGCCAAATCTTGCCTCTCCATTCGGTGGCAAAATAGCCTTTTTGTCCATCCGACAAAATACCGTCCAATCCTCCCATACCTTCTGCGATTGTGGCATATAGTTGCGTTTTTAAATCGAGCGCTAAGATTTTACCATCTCCGTTACCAATAATCAATTTATCATTTTCAAAAAATACGCCATTAGGTGTTTTTAAAGGTGCCCCTTCCGCTACTTTTACGAGCTGTCCTTTTTCCAACTTCCAAAGTCTATCCGAACGCATATCGGTAAAATACACGATTTTGTTTTTCTTATCAACGCTCACACCATTCAAAAAAGTCGCATTCGGAACTTCATACTTATGGAGTACTTGTCCTGTTTTGGCATCAATTTCCACCAATTTAAAAATCTCAGCTACATAAATCTTTCCATCCAAGACATCCAATCCTTTCACTGCATGAAGATTTTCTGTTACTTTTAACTGGGTAATTTTACCGTTTAAATCTAATTTCGAGATAAAGCTTTTTTCATTGGTTGCCGTTGGTGCTCCATTGATACAAGCTACATATAATGCTTTTGATTTGGTGTCAAAAACGACTGATTCAGGTGTTGAAATAAGGGTATCTGTCTCCCAAATTTTAGTCAGTGTTTTTTGAGAATATGATTTTGAAACCAAACCAGCTGATAATAGGATTGATAAGAGGATTGCCGACTTTTTCATAAATGATTTTAGAATTTTTATAATTGTTTAAATGAATTAATTCAAACTTAGAGACATTTTATCAGTAATTTCAAGTCCCAAACGAAAAAATTGTAATTTCGAGCTTTTGACCTATATAACAGAAACCCTGTATAATTTTGACAGTCTATCCTTATATCCTGTAAAACTAAAATAGGCCCGATTTTTACTGTTTTTATTCAAAATATTCAACTATGGCAATCACTAAAAAAGTAAGTGTACACTATCCTAATGCCAAAAGTGGCGATGATATTACTGAAAGCTATTTGACTTTGCTGGAAAAAGAATACAATTCAGACTTGAAAAAAATGCTTTTTGCCACGTCTGTTTGTTCTGATGACGTCAATGTATCGACAGACTTTCGTCGCGTATTATCACGACCGTTCACGATGGGTGGTTTGGGAGGTTTGCCTTACTCTGGCTTTACAGGCATGGTGGCTTTTTCGCACCATATTCCTGATGGCGGTGATGCCTTTATTTTTTATGGTCCACATATTGGAATCACCGACGAGGGCGAATTAGGACGAATGCGTCGTATTGGACAAAAACGTTTGACCAATAGCTGTGGCGCTTTGATGTTAGCGCTCGAACGTTTCCAGAGTGACGATGATGTAGATACGTATGTGCCACAAAGTGTACATTATGATTATCAGCAGATTCAATTGGAACAAACTTTAATGCCATTTAAGAACAAAATTCTTACCGCCGAAAACCCTAAAAAAGCTATTACGGATTATACCTACACAGCCATAGACAAGCAAATAAAAAAGCTGGTAAGTATGAGCTTAAATGAATTTCATTGTGAGCGTATTTTCTTGCTGGGGGGAGTCATAATCAACACCAGTGAAGAATATAATGACTATGTAGATATTCGTAATTTTGATGTAATCGAAACCAAAAGTCTCGAACCTTTCAAACCAAAGTCGATTTTGGAATTGGATGCCTTTAAGAATTTGTAAGAATATATTCTATAAAAATCCCTGTACAGATGATGTATCCTTACAGGGATTTTTTATTTTCGGAAAACTGCATTTACTTTAATTCCGATAGTTTCTTTATATCACTCGCCTCCAATATTGTTTTTGAGTAACCTGTTAGAGCGCTGTTAATCATGGCAATAGCAAAATCTGATAGCCTTAATATAGCATTCGGAAAAAGTGGACGCAATAATACTAAGAGCCATTTAAGATATTTCACTGACTGATAAGTTTGGGTTGGTTTTACCGCTAGATATGGAATCAAAGCGCCTGGTCGGAAGTTGTAGACGTGGCTAAAGCCTAATTTCTGCAAATCATTCTCGGTTTTGCCTTTTACCCTTGCCCACATAGTTTTTCCTGTCTCTGAACTATCTGTTCCAGCACCAGAAATATAACAAAAGGTCATATCAGGATTATTCGTCACCAGTGCTTTGGCAAAATCCATAGTCAGTGTGTATGTCATTCGGGTAAAAGTTGCTTCATCCATCCCCATTGAAGAAACTCCAATGCAAAAAAAGCAAGCATGATAATTGGGTAAAATATCCTTTATGGAAGAGAGTTGTGACAAGTCCGACACGACTACTTCTAAAAGCTTGGGATGCTGAACTCCCGAAACTCTACGATTGAGCACCAATATATGTTCCACCTGAGGATGCTGTAGACATTGATCTAATACTGCTTCCCCAATCATTCCTGTGGATCCAGTAATGATAACGTTGATTTTTTTCATATGCTGATTTGTTAAGGATAAACCCATTTCTACTGGCAGAAAGTTATTTCAATAATAGTTAAATATACGTTTCTAACAAAATGAAAAAACAAATCTTCAAATTTAAAATCAAGTGGCAATCATTATCTCTGATGCTCCTTACCATTCAGACATACATTTCTATAATTTCAGTGTAGCGCTCAGATAATAAAAACCACCAACACTTGGACCTGCTAAAAAGTTGTAATAATATTGATTGAGCAAATTGGTTGCACCTAATTTTAATTCAATGGGTTGACTTTCAAATTCATAGCCTACCTGCCCGTCGAGTGTACTGTAGGCAGGAACTGTACCTGTTGCCAATGATGATTGCCAAACAAAGGCATCTTGCCATTTATAATTCAATGCCATTCCCCAGCCATTGCCGAGATTGCGATTCGAAAGACCTATATTCAAAATCCATTGAGGTGTATTGAAGGCCTCCTCCAAACCGTCATTGGTTTCTTTCCTGTCCAGTTTGGCATAAGATACATTACTATTAATCACAAAGCTTTTGTAAAACTGGTAGCGTACGCCAACACTGGCACCATAATTATATACCTTACTTTTAGAGTTAGTCCACAAACGATAACGGTCTTGCTTGGTTCGGTCGTTGAGATAATAGGCCAAAGAATCACCATTCGTAAAGCCCGATTTTATGGTAGATACTTCTACCTGCGCCATGAAATTTTGATAAACATTGTAATAAAAATCTGCATCAATAAAGAGTTTTTTATCCAATAATTGACCCTTATATCCTATTTCAAAACTATTGACTCTTTCGGGTTTGAGATAGGTGTAATCATTTTTTTGCACTAGCCCTTTATTCTTTTCAACGGCCTGCCCCACTGTTAATCCCTTCGTGTTGACATCGCTCGTTACAGCCACTTGGAAAGCATCTATGGAGGTTTTATAATAGGAATTTTCGAAAATACCTTTTGACATCACTGGCAAACCACCCACTCGCTTGACCCCTCCGCTATTGACATTTGAAAAGGCTTCAAACAAACTTGGGAAGCGATATCCATTTTGAAATGAAACACGAAAATTTTGGTCGTCTGTTGGCGAAAATACCATCGCTACTCTTGGGTTCCATTGCCAATCAAAATATTGATTTTTATCAGCACGAATACTTAGATTAACCTGTAATTTGTTATCAAACAATGACTTAGTAATCTGCGTAAAAGCGCCATATTTATAGTAAGTCAAATCTTTCCCAGGCTCTACAGGATTAATAAAATAGTTACCATCAGGATATACCTGATACATGCGATAATCAAAACCAGACAAGATATTGATTCCGTATTTTTCTTTCCACGAAGCTAAAGCTTCCTCTGTCAGGTTATACTGTCCTTCAGCATGATACATCCATGACTTAACACGCAAGGCAGCGCCAACATCCCAGTTATTGATGTCGCCTAATTTTTTAATCAAGACTTCAAACTCAGCCGTGTGCGGTTGTGGGCGACCTCCATCGGCTTTTATCCTTGCGTCTTTCAATGCTTGAGTGGCAGTGATACCTGCTTGAGTACTTGCCAAAAATGCCGCACTAAAATCCTTAAACCATTGCGTATCTGTCTTAAAACTGCGGTCGATATTTTCGGCCATCGAACGAATATTATAAGAATCTCCCGTGTTTTCGGTTGTCATATATCCACGAAGAATCAGAGACTTATTTTCGTAAGTCAGAATATGTTGAGATACCCAATAGTGATCTAACCTAAAGCGATTGGTACGTTGATAGATATTATTGAGATACCCCATTCTAAAGGTATAATTCAATTCAGAATTGGCGCTCGGTTTGAAAGCAAATGTCAAATCTGCCTTGAGATTTTGGATAGAAAAATCAGCAATATCCTTTTCGGTGTAACCTGTACGGGCAACAGAATAGCGCTTGCCACCGAGTGTTAAAGTTTGGCGGTTAGACGATTCGTTACCGTAAGCATTAATGCCATCGTAAGCAGGATTGTCTAAGCCAAATAAGCCAAGCGAAGTATTACCATTGGGATTCAAATCTTGGTTGTTATCCGAAATCCAATCGTATCCTTTCAAGTAATTGAGATTTAGCTTTATCGCCCATTGATTATTCCAAGCTTTTGCCCAACGCAGGGAGGTTTCTGTAAAAAGTTGGGCAGAAGCATTGGCATCGCCCAAATGATTGACCCCAGTTTTTTGTTGAAAAGAAAAACCTTGATGCTCAAAAGGATTTTTAGATAAAATATGTACCATACCATTCAAGGCGTTCATCCCATACAAAGCCGAAGCCGTACCTGGAATAAGCTCGACACGGTCGATGTCCAAATCGGTAGGTGCTAAAGCACTACCAATAGGCGCACCAATATGAGGCGCTTGGTTGTCGGCACCGTCTACCAGTTGCACAAATCGCACATTGGTCGGGTTGGCAAAACCACGCGTATTGTACACCTTAAATCCGAAACTAGAGGTAAGTAATTGTACACCCTTCAGATTTTCGATTGCTTCAAAATAGCTTGGTGCAGGCGATAATTTTATCGCACGAGCATCCAACAACTCAATGCTCACTGGCGATTTCATGATAGACATCGGCAAACGAGAGGCTGTTACTACCACTTCCGAAAGATGTGTGGTGGTATCTTTTGTGGTTTGAGAAAATGTTTGATAAAAGCATAGTAAACTAATTATGGTAATCAGTTGTTTCAAATCGTTATAGTTTTGAAAATATTTCGATGAAAATTTTGTCCCTAATACCTGTATGGCAGGCACTATTTTAACGTCTTGATGATTCTTGCAGAAACTCTTTTTTCAAAAGTGATTGACTAATCAAAAGCAAAAACGTTATATTTTTAAGAAAATAGCGATGTATCAAAAAAGAGCCTTTGTCAAAGGCTACTTTTTTACAAATATAAAGTACAATTGTATTTTATCAAGGTAAAAAATAAATGTTCAACTGAATTTCATTACCCTACATTTTCGGAAAGAGTCTATTTATTTTCACTAAAAACAATAGACATTTAAACAAAAAAATCCCGATTACTCTTCGTAATCGGGATGTAATATTTAGAATTTCAAGACTTTAAAAGTTCCAGATTTATTTCCGTTGGAAACTTTGAGATGATACACTCCATTTCCAAAACTTTGAAGGCTGATTTGATTTTTACCCGCATGAAGCTCGGTATCAAATACCGACTGTCCCATCATATCAAAAATTTCAGCTTTAACATTTGGTTCATCACTTGTGATAGTGATAAAATCACTAGTAGGATTTGGTCCTACCAAAACGCCTAGAGATTGTAGGTCATCAATCCCTGTGATTACTGCAAGTTTAGCAATATTTTTAGCACCAACAGTTCCTAAACCACATTCACCATTCGCTACTTCAAATATTTGATACGAAGTACCTGCAGTAGCATTAACAGAGGCCACAAATGGTAAAGTATTGACGGTATATACTTTAGCTGTTGTCCATGTTTCGCCAAGACGCACATAGAACGGTGTTTTACCCGATAAGTTTACTTTCAGATTAACTGGCTTGTCGGTTGTGAAGTAATATTGCGTGGTGTCAAACTCTGCTTTGATGATCGAGCTTAGCGTCAAAGGCATCGTTGTTGAACTACTAGCAGTATTAGCTTCCGAACTTATAATCTTAACATGATAGTCACTTCCCGCTGGCAAATCAAATGGTACTGAAAAACTTAGCGTATTTGGCGTTGAAGAAACGATATCTGAGCTAATGGTTTTAAAATTTTGTCCATTTTTATCAGAAATTTGAACATCAAATTTGGCATTTGCTCCAAATGTTCCCTTGGTGTTATATGAAATCACATAATTCCCGCCTGCGCAAACTTTTGAAATTACTTGCTTATTCACTAAGATATTGTTGGTTTCAATCGTCTTATCCGAACTTGCATTCAACGTAATAGTGGCTGAACCACTCACAACCCCTACACCACATTGGTTACTTACTTTGGTCACTGTAAAGCTTTTCGTTCCTGTTACAGTTACAGGAATCGCTCCAGGTGATATAGCTGAGTATTGAACTGTTCCTTTCGTGCCATCATTCAATTCGTAGCTAACCGTTTGCAAATAAGCATCGTTGATAGAAGCTACTTGTGGCTTGATGTACAGGTAAGCCGTTTGAGACGCATTCAAAGTTGCAGTACCTGTTAAAACTAACGCAGGTGTAGATGACAAATTTATTGATGTAGCGGTATTAGTAGCAACGACTATTCCATTTTGAGCCGTCAAAACTAAGCTATAGCGACCAGCATCCACACTTTTGGGAATCGTTACCATTTGAGGTCCCGTCTTGGTCGTTTCAAAGATAATCTGTTGTAAAGCACCACTGTTCATGATAAGTGAATATTTATTGCTCACATTTTCACTGCCTTGTGCATTAATATTTACTAAAAACGAATCGCCATTACAAGCATTAATTGATGTATTGGCCAATGAAGTACTCCAAGTAATTTTAGGATTTACCGTCACATTCAAGGTTAATCCATTATCGCTTGTTCCACACTCATTATATAAACTATTGAGTTTGTAAGTACCCGAACGAACAGGAGTAAATGTTTTATAATATTGAAACTCCAAAATACTTGTGTAATAATTGTTATTATCAACCCAGAAACCATCAAAAGGAGTAGCATTAGGATTATCCACTTTCAATTGGATACTTTCACCATAATTAAGATTAAAGTCTGTTTTACCTGTACTCGTGGTTATCTTGAAATTAGGCACTCTATTATAGACAATAACATCGTTGTCTGTCATTATCAAGGTATCTTGTTCTTGCACTAACCTAATAAAGTTCGATCCGTTCGGGGTAGTTGTAGGTAGCACTACACTAAACTGTGATTCTGAAATTCCTGTTTTAACAACAGTACGGTTTAAGAAACTGATACTTGAGGACATTTCTAAGCGATAAGTTTTAGGCTCATCTTTGAATGTTGGCGTATAATTAACTACATAATAGTTTAATGAAATACTTTGCCCTTCACACACTCTTTGAGCTTGAACTTCTGAACTTTTATTAAAAAATACTTTTTGAGTAATTACCTTCAAGTTGTAAGTCAAACTCGGTGTGATTTCTCCACAAGTATTAGAAATCGACTTTACTCGATAAGTAGTAGTGGTATTACCTGCCAAGGTCAATGTAATATTAGATGATCCATAAAACTTAGTATTATCGGCAAAAGTAACCACCGAATTAAGTGGAGAAGAGGTAAGTAAATTGAAAGTAGCTTGCCCTGGCGATGACAAGGTATAATTGACTACGCTATTGCCACTGTACTGTGGCTTTTTACCAATTTTAACTCTTAATTTATCACCAATTATAGTAGATGAACTTGAACTCACCTGCAAAACCAGTATGCTAGGCAAACTTGCATCGTCTGGCACAGTCCATTGTAATTGGTTGTTTACAAACTCACCCACAGAGGATTTTACGACTACGCCTGCTTCATTCAGATAATTTAGATAAAATTTAGTATCTGTTGGAATACTTACACTACTGCCGATATTCAATGTATAGCTTGAACCTACACATAATTCTGCCTCGTTTTTAAATGGCGCCGATAATGTAATTACTGACGGACTAGCAACTGTGATATTTAACGTATTTGAACCTATATTTGAAATACCGCAACTATTTGAAATACTTGTAATACTGAAAGCTGTATTCTTGTTGATATACGTTTGTCCAAAAATTTGCCCTCCCAATAATTCAGACGGCGAAAACTGTGTTTCTCCTTGCGAAGTTGTAAGGTTATATGGACCGCCACCTTTTACATTTACCACATAACTAAAGCTTCCTTGTACAGCCAACGTAGTAGCGATATTTGATGGACTTATTGTACTAACTGAAGGAATTGTGCGTAAAATGGCAGCTCTTTCCAAAAAAGTTTTAGTTGGTAAACTACTCGTAAAAAGTGCTAAAGCAAACACTTGTGCATCTGCCGAAATAGTTTTTGGCAACATAAATAATGCTACACCCGTACTGAGGACTTTTCCTGATAGAATTAAATCGTTTGATGAAACCACATCTCCTAAACGAAGATGGGCACTTATCTCTGAATTCACACTAAGGCTAGTAGAACTTGTAAAGTTTACGACCAACGAATCACCAGGACAGTAGGCCGTTTTTGTCGTTTTATCTGCCATCAAACTTGCATTGGCAGTCACAGCGTATTGTCCTGTACCAACTCCTGTACCACAGGAATTTGAAAAACTACTTACTTTGAACGTCTCTGAACCAGTAACTTTTTTATTGTATTGAGCCGTTGATGTAAAAGAATTTACTACAACTTTATTACCATCAGACATGGTAATCGTCATGGGAAAAGCACCTTTGACATTCATTGTCATAAAAGCAGACTCTCCCACGTTTAAAGTCTTGCTACCAGACACTAACTCCACAGAAGATTCGTCACGTATCAATACTGAGTTTACAGTCATTGATGAAGTTTCTGGGCTTGTAGCATATATTCTTGCAGAATAATATTTCTCTACCACAATATCGTCTGGCAGTTTGGCTGAAACAGTATTATCTTTCAAGGTTGCTTCCAACTGGTAGGATTTCGTTTCGTTGAGTTTGAGCTCAATATAAAACTTATTGTTATTTTGCCAAGTACCGAAGGAATTTACACTAAATGAAATATTACCACCTTTACAAAAAGTCTTTGGTCCAAAACCAGCGTACTCCAAAATATTTGGTGTACTTACAATATCAACGCTTCCTGTAATTTTGCCAACACCACAAGCATTTTGTACCGACTTAAATGAAAACGCACCCGTCTTTTGTGGATGCATATAGGCAACATATGCTCCAGGATTTCTCACACTCGTCATTTCAAAAATCTCATTTTCCGAACTCACAAAAGTCATCGGTAAAGGTAAATATGGGCGTCCTTCGATTGAGATACTGGCTGCTGCTCCTTGTAGGGTGTATATCTTTGCTGAACTTACAGTCAACACTGGCAAAATGCCAATATTATAGTTTGAAGTACTAGAAGAATTAACTGCTGGAGAACTTGAAATAATGCGAATTTGGTAAACTGGTGTAAAAGGGCCAGCTAAATTATCCTCAATTGAAGCAGGAACTTTACCCACCAAAAACCCTGAAGAATCTTTGGTTTCCAAGTTTATTGATGTGTTAGAAACAAGCTGAATAGTAAACTTATTATCTGCGTTGAAAGCTCCGTTTGTATGGTAAGCAAGTACGACATTCTTGCCTGCACATAGATACTCCTTGGATGGCTCAATAACAGCATCTAAGCTTACACTTTGTGTCCATGCTGTGAGAGAAAGCAAGCAACAAAGCATTACCGAAAGTAGATGTTTAAACATAAGATTGAGTTTGTAGTAAATGTGAAATTAGAACAGTTAAATTGAGAGGAAAGCGTGTAGTAAAACCTCTAAAATAAGCCATGAATAAGGCGAAATAGTCGGAGAAATAGGTTTGAACAACATTCGTTTGCTGTATTTTAAAGGTGTGCAAAAATTACAGAAAGACTTTCCACTTTTAATAAACTTAGAGATATTTAAGTAATCGTGCAGAATAAGATTTAAGTTATGTGTTTTAGGGATAAGGCAACAGGCACAGAGTGTTAAAATGTTTTAATGATCACGGACATGCATTTTTCCCATAGCCCACCGCCGAAAGCCGATACCTGAAAGCTCAAAGCACAATCTTAAACTTTATTTTGCTTACTAACTTAAGTGATCGTGCAGAATAAGATTTAATCAAATGAATATGTAAGATATTGATAATTAAGATTTTACATTCATAACTCACAATTCAGCACTAATACTTAATACAAAA
This sequence comes from Flectobacillus sp. BAB-3569, assembly GCF_002270355.1. GTDB lineage: Bacteria > Bacteroidota > Bacteroidia > Cytophagales > Spirosomataceae > Flectobacillus > Flectobacillus roseus. The sequence goes on from NZ_NJFZ01000017.1 coordinate 186,733, forward strand.
TAAATGAAAATTATCGAAACCCAAAAAATCAATGATTAAATAGAAATCTGTTTATGACTTCTGGATAAAAATCTCCAATATAAAGCCATAAACAGATTTCCTTCGGGTCAGTTTTTAGTTCGTTTTTATGAGTTTAAACACAGCAATCTTGTTTGCTTTAGAAATTTTAACATGGTAAACTCCACTATTAAATTTCTGTAAACTTATTACATTGGTACCCGATTGTAGGAGTTGTTCCGATACCTGATTACCAAGCATATCAGTCAGTTCGCACTTGATATTTGGTTCATCACAGTTGATGGTAACATAGTCACTAGCAGGATTTGGACCTATTACCACACCTAGAGATTGAATATCTTCTAAACCTGTCACTAGCTCAAGAGTTGCTATGGATTTTGCTCCTACCGTACCTTCCCCACATTCGCTATTGAGTACTCTAAATATCTGAAACTGTTTTGCTGTACTTGCCAAAAATGGGATTTCAAACGGAGAGCTGCTTATTTCATAGTACTTTGAAGTCAAGCCATCGGGACCAATATAAACACCTATTGGAAATTTCCCTTTGGTATTAACTTTTAAATTTACTGGCTTATCCGCTGATGAGTAAAAATATTTTGTGGTATCAAACTCAGCCGTTATCACAGAAGCTACCGAGAGAGGACTCATAGTCGATGCTCCCGTCGAATTTGCTTCGTTACTAATCACCTTGAAACGATACTCATTACCTTCAGGCAAGTCTACTGGTAAAGTCGCTGACAGGTAGTTAGTAGCATTGGGAATTGGAGCAGAATTGATTGTTTTAAAGTTCTGTCCATTTTTGTCAGAAATCTGTACTTCAAATTTGGCATTGCTCGCAAAGCTCCCTGTTGTTGAATACATAATTTCAACTTTACTTCCTGCACACATCTTTGTTCTAAAAGGCACAAAATGTTCAATTTGTTTACTCGACTCTGGATTAACAGTCACTTGTGCGCTTCCTTTCACCTCTCCTAGTCCACACATATTTGATATTTTGGTAAACGTAATATTTTGAGAGGTTCTCGGTGATACTATTACTGAAAAACTTGAATAATTGTAGTTCGTAAAAGTTCCAACAGCACCATTGCTCAATGTATAACTAAAAGTTTGGTAAGGATTAATTGGCGTAATTTGAGGAACAAGCGTCAAGTTTCCTGTTTGACCATAATTAATCGTAATATTCCCCAACATGTTCATCATTGGAGGAGAATTTACATAAAATGAACGCTGTGAATCAAGGTTAGAAACATCGCCCTCTTGCGCTATCATTTCTAGTCTGTAATAGCTGTAAGGAATTGTTTTAGGAATTTCTGCCCATTGCCAACCCGTTTTTGTCGTTTCAAAAATATCAGTTTTTACTCCCGTCTGATTTGATAAACGCAAGGTATATTTATTACTAGCAGTAGGGTCGGTAGAATTCACATAAAACAGTATTTTCGTACCTGTACAAACACTTTCGTTATTGATAACAAGATTACTTCGCCATTCTATAATTGGAGAAACTGTCACTTTAATGCTAAGAGGATTGTCAATCTTACCACATTGATTTATTGAGCTACTAATCTTATACACTCCACTAACTCTTGGCGTAAACCCACTACGATCACCTGTGGCATTCATTAAAAAGCTATACCCCTGTTCATTATAGACATACTCTTCTGTAGTCGGGTCTTTTTTAAGAACAATACTCTGATTCAACTTAATGGAATATGCAGTTTGTCCATCAATTGTTGAAACAGGAGTCGGTGGTAATTGATAGACGATCAACTTAACTGGCGAAGAAATCGCTGGAGTTTGCTCATCTACCAATCTCATGTAGTAATTACCAGCTTCCAAGCCTTCTGGCATTGACACACTAAGTTCTGTTTCAGCAATATTATTTTTGAGAACTATAGCATTAGAAAAATTACTTTCCTTTGAGATTTCCAACCTATAATTAGGCGTAGTTACAGGGTAGTCACTCGAAGCATACGTTTCGTAGTATTTCACATTTAATTTTTGTCCTTTACAAAGTGTTTGTTTGAAGCTATTGTCATAATTTCCTTCGTAAAAGCCCACGTATTTATAAATATAGCTGATATTAAATTTCACATTCAAATCTGTAGTCCCGCACTGGTTACTAAGCGATGTAACGGCAAAAGCTGTACTTTTTTTGGTATCCACTTCAAAGTAAACAGTACCAAAACCATTACTTGTAAATGTGTTTCCATTCGACAATTTAGCAGTATAGTTATTGGCATTATCACAAATTATCGATGGCGTTTCGTTGTATCCTCCCTTGGTATAATTAAAGTTAAAGGTTGTCTGACGTGAATACTCTGGCTTTTTTATTGTTGCTACGGCAATCTTCTGCGCTATCGTGTAAGGGCTCGTCGCACGAACCTGTAAATATGCTTTTTGTGGGTAAAAGCCATTGGACGATGCAACATTCCAAACGGTTTTATTATTAATAAATTCGGCTACGCCCTCCTTCAATACATATCCACTTTCATTCACCAAATCCAAATAAAACTTACAATCTGCATTGAATGTACCAGTAGTCTGTATTTCCAAATTTATTTTGCTGTCTGCACAAATCTCAGCTCCATATTGAAAAGGTGTTAGCAATCTAATTTTATCGGGATTCTTAACAATGACCGTGAAGACGTTACTAGGCGTGTTGTTTACTCCACATAAATTAGAAACCGATAGAATTTGAATAGAAGTAGTTTCCTGATAGAAATTATCAACAGCACTACTATTTAGTGAATTCAATGTGAATGTTTGATTAAGTGAGTTACGATAGGTTACCATATCTCCACCCGAAAAAGTAGCTCTATAAGTAAAAGTACCTGATTTATCTAAAATCGGGATAGCATAATCCGCTGCAAAGCTAGTCACAGCGGGTATCTTATTAAGCGTAGCGACGTCTTTCGTAAAAAGAAGATCTTGAATACTAGTATTGTTTGCTGTCAGTGCCATAGAAAATGCCTGCGCAACAAAGTCAAGACTTTTAGGTAGCATAAATTCGGCTATGCCATCTTGCTTAACCACCCCCGAAAGTTCTACGTTTGTATCAGGATAACCACTCAATTTGATCACGCCTTTAATTGGTGTTCCCTTTATTAAAGTTTTATTACTTACAAAAGTAGCTCTTAGTGTATCTCCAAGACAGTACTTCTTACGTTCTGTGCTTTTCACCTCTATTCCCTCTTTTACAGTTACCGCAAATTCGCCTACACCAACTCCAGTGCCACATACCCCACTTACGCTCTTGAATTTATACGTTTGCGAGGTTTGAGGATTTACAGTTATTTCAAAAGAGTTTCCATAAGGATTTATAAACCTTCCTTTTGTACCATCAGACAATTCATATAAAATTGGAGAAGCTCCTGTAACTCCAACATTCAAAACAACACTCGTCCCGAATGTAATAGAACTTGCACTGATACTTCGAAGTGTCAACTGCGTGGCATCAAATATACTAATGGTATAAGTAGCTGTAGCTACCTCAGGACTTGTGGTATACACCCTTACTGTATAATTGCCCGTATTCAACAGGGTTGGCACTTTGCCTGTCACAAGACCATCTTTTTCGGTAGCCTCTGCGGTGTAAACCGTACCGCTAAGCTCGCTGGTCAATTCAATAACATACTTATTGTCGGCATTCCAGTTACCAATTTTGTTAATAGGCAATTGCATATTTGCTCCTTTGCAGAAAAAACGATTATCCAAAGAAGAAAACTTTAGAGAGTTTTCGGTTACGACTGCCTCAATTTTGCCACTAATCTTACCTATACCACAACCATTTTCAATCGTTGAAAAAGTAATTGTTTCAGATTTTTGAGAACTTAGCACCATTTGAGTCTCATTGATTCCACCCGGACCATAATTCCCTGATGCCACAAATTTTCTCCCATCCGAAGTAGTCAAAGTGTAAGGCGCCGACCCTCTACCTCTCAGAGTGACTGTTGCAGAACCATTCTGAGGCATATAAACCTTGCCAACTTGCTTAATAGTTTGGTCAGGAAGCTCTCCTACTGGAAGATACCCACTACTCCCACCCAATGTGGCTGAGACTACTGGAGAACTAGAAACTACACTCACAGTATAATATGGAGTCTCATACTCCTTCATATATTTTGTAATTGAAGCAGGAATTTTGCCGACCAAAAAGCCAAGAGAATCCTTAGTTTCTAGTGTTAATACCTCTTTGGTAGAGTTTAGATAACTATCATACTCAAGTTGAATAGAAAATTTGTTATCCGCGTTGAACGCTCCTGAGGTTAGATAGGCAACTACCAAGTTTTTATTAGGGCATAGATAGCGACTTGAAGCAGGTTCGACAATACTAATGACAGAGATGTTCTGACCAACAGAAGTGATTATGGAACAACACCATAATGAAATTAGGAGTAAAAGACGGTACATAAATTTAATTGATTAAAGCAATTTCTAGGCTCAGAATATCTTTCCAACAATTGATAAAATAAGTGTGTTTATACAAATTTAATTTACACATTGGTGTAAGATAGTTTCATGGTTGTCTAGAGTCAAGCAATGTGAACATTGAAATTTTCGATACCAAATCTATTAGAAAAATATCCTAAAAACAACGGTTATCTTTGATTTTCTGACATTTATTAAAATCATCCTGATTTTACCCATGAAGGGTTAATGCACTATATCAGCCCCAAAAATCTTTATTAATAAAAGGTGTAGTCAATTTTATTCGGACTTCTATTAATGTTAAAATTTAACATTGTCTTCTCTACTCAACTTCTCCGCTCCTTCAAAATTAAATAACATTTTACTTAGCTACATAACATTATAAAATGACGCTTCACTTTAGCTATGTTTTTTATTTTCAAATAAATTATATAGCTAAAATAGACATTGAATTTATTTTTTAGCTTATTTTTGTATTCAAATAGATTCATTTGAATGATTTTTGTAGCTAAAATGGAGAGAGCTATTGTACACATGGACCTTGACTGCTTTTTTGTATCTGTAGAAAGATTAAGAAATAGTCAGCTAAATAATAAACCTGTTATTGTGGGTGGTATGTCCGATCGTGGTGTTGTATCAGCCTGTAGTTATGAAGCCCGACGCTTTGGTATACATTCGGCTATGCCTATGCGTATGGCTCGGCACCTTTGTCCCGAAGCCATTATTGTAAGAGGTGATTATGAATCTTACTCGCAATATTCGGACATGGTTACTGAGGTTATTGTGAGCAACGCACCACTTGTTGAGAAAGCGTCGGTCGATGAGTTTTATCTTGATATGACTGGTATGGAAAAATTCTTTGGAACTTTTTCCTATGCTCAAAAGCTCCGAAAAACGATTATTAAAGAAACAGGGCTGAGTATTTCCTTTGGATTGTCTACGAACAAAACAGTTTCTAAAGTAATAACCAATGAAGTAAAACCTGCCAACTTTGACCTTGTACATATTGGAGCAGAAAAGGGATACTTAGCCCCTCTTAATATTAATAAACTTCCGATGGTTGGCGAAGTGACAGCCCAAACATTGCGAAATATGGGGATATCTAAAGTAGGTACTTTGGGAGAAATGCCCTTTAAGGTACTTGAACGCACTTTCGGCAAGATGGGGAAAGTTCTGTGGGAAAAAGCCAATGGAATAGATTTAACACCCGTAATTCCCTATTCCGAGCCTAAAAGTATGTCCAAAGAAGTAACTTTTCAGCAGGATACAACAGATATGATTTACCTCAGATCTGTTATGATACGTCTTACCGAACAATTAAGCTATGAGTTACGGCAAGAGGGATATTGTACCGCTTGTGTTACGGTCAAACTGAGATATTCGAACTTTGATACACATAGCAAACAAATAGTCATTGCAAGTACTTCTGCCGACCATATTCTGATACCACTAATGCTACAACTTTTCGAACAACTCTATGAAAAACGGCTTTTGATAAGACTCGTTGGAGTGCGTTTTACCAAATTGGTTCGGGGTGTCCAGCAACTCAGCTTGTTTGATCAAAGTGCCAAAATAGCACCGCTATATACAGCTATGGATAATATTCGTAGTCGATATGGAATAAAAGCTGTTGGAAGAGCAATGGGACAGTCGCCCAAACGTGAGTAATTTGGTAAACTTTTCCGTACATTTATTCTTCAATGTTTGTCAAATTTTACTTTACTGCTCATGAGATTCATCGACTTAAGCCATACCATCGAAGATGGTACTGTTACATACAAAGGACTTCCTGCACCAAAAATTTGTGATTATTGGACTCGAGAAGAATCTAAAAATTGGTACGACGAAGACACTTCATTCCAAATTGGAAAAATTGAAATGGTTGCCAATACAGGGACTTACATTGATACCCCATTTCACAGATATGAAGATGGGAAAGATTTATCCGACATTTTAATAGAAAAGACAGCTCTCCTCGACGCTGTCATTATCAGAGTTCCCTATCAAGAACGTAAAGTGATTGATGTCGCTATTTTCAAACAATATGACATCCATAACAAAGCTGTATTGGTACACACAGGCTGGGATGAACTTTGGGAACAGGAAGCATATTATTCAGAAAACCCCTATTTAACCGCAGAGGCTGCCCAATATCTGGTAGATCAAAAAGTGATTTTGGTCGGGATAGACTCGTACAATATTGATGATGTATCTGGAAAAACTAGACCAGTCCATACGATTTTACTCAAAAACGAAATTTTGATTGTCGAACATCTCTGTAATCTAAAGCAAGTTCCTGATGGAATATCAATAAAATTTTGTGCAACACCACCGAAGGTTAAAGGAATGGGAACCTTTCCAGTTAGAGCCTATGTAGTTGTGGAATAAGTTTGTGCTTGCATTAGGCTATAAGCTTTATGCCATAGGCTTTAGGCTTTCAGGTATCGGCTTTCGGCAATGGGCTTTGGGAAAAAGCATGGCTTGGGTTTTAAACTCTTTGCTTAATTCCTGTTGCCTATAGGCTTTCAGTTATCGGCTTTCGGCAGAGAGCTTTGGAAAAAGCATGGCTTGGGTTTTAAACTCTTTGCTTAATTCCTGTTGCCTATAGGCTTTCAGTTATCGGCTTTTGGCAGTGGGCTTTGGGAAAAAGCATGGCTTGGGTTATTAAAAACTTGTTAAAACTCTTTGCCTTGTGCCTGTTGCCTAGTGCCTGAGCATTTTAAATCTTATTTTGCATGATTACTCATTAGTATTTGAGAAAATAGACTATGTTAAATTTTATAAAAAATCCTAAGACTGTAACACCAGTCGTTGTTTTTGCTCAATTTTCGGGAACTTCTCTTTGGTTTGCAGTCAATGCCATTTTAAAGGATATTCAACCGCTATTTCCGCAAAACAATCATTTTTTAGGCAACATGACTTCAGCTGTGCAATTAGGTTTTGTTTGTGGAACTCTTTGTTATGCCATTTTGGCAATTAGTGATCGATTTTCACCCAAATGGGTATTTGTTTTCTCTGCACTTTTAGGGGCACTAATCAACCTTCTTACGCTTAGGAGTATGGGAAACATGACCTTGCTTTTAAGCATAAGATTTGGAGTAGGATTTTTTCTAGCTGGTGTATATCCTGTTGGTATGAAAATCATGAGCGATTGGCATCAAAAAGGATTGGGAAAAGCATTAGGGTATCTGGTAGGTGCGCTGGTATTAGGCACTTCCTTTGGTCACTTTTTAGCAGCAATACAATGGCATTTTGATTGGCAAACTATCATTCTTGCAGCATCTGTCTTATCGTGTGGTGGAGCTTTATTGATAGCAGTAGGAATAACGGATGGACCCTATCGTCAGAAAATAGGAACTTTTAGCCCAAAAGCTATATTTGAGGCATTTGCCAATCCCAATTTCAAACAATATGCTTGGGGCTATTTTGGACATATGTTCGAGCTATATACTTTTTGGGCTTTTGTGCCAGTCATTTTACAACACTATCAAAGCCTGCACCAAGAATCATTTTCTATTTCAGCATGGTCTTTTGGCATAATAGGTATGGGTATTGGGGGATGTATATGCACAGCAGAGCTCTCCCAACAACGTTTCACAAGTCGTCAGTTAGCGTATTTTTTCTTAATTGTTTCTGGATTTTGTTGTTTAATAAGCCCTTTTATTTGGCAGTTACCATTTGAAATTTTTATGGGCTTACTATTAATTTGGGGTTTCAGCGTAGTGGCAGACTCACCTCAATTCTCGACGCTTATTTCACAAAATGCGCAACCTGCATATCGTGCTTCAGCGATAACCATCGTCAACAGCATAGGCTTTGCTATCACAGTTATTAGTATCATGCTTTTGCAAAATCTACAAGCCATAATCGGGATTGAATGGCTATTTTTTCCACTTTCGCTTGGCATGATTACTGGCATCATTACAAGAAAAAGAGGTAACTAATTTTTGGACTTATAGGAGTACTCCGTTTTAAACTTGCTCTGAACGAATTTTATCAATTCTCTTTCGTTTGGCACCGACAGCTTTTGATAAATATTCCGCTTGTGCGTGTTTACAGTATGGACACTGATATACAGCTTTTCTGAAATCGAACTGCTCGACTCTCCTTGCATAACATAAGCTATTACTTGAGCTTCACGCAGAGAAATTCCATATTTACTAAAAAATGGTGTTTGATGAATTTCGCTAATTCTTTTCTGAGAAGAGTTTATACTCAAAGCATTCAGTTCAGCAAGTAAATCTTGCAATCCATTATTCATCTGGAAAACTTTGGTAACCGAAGAAGGATTGGGAAACCATTGCTTTCCTCCTATCAAAAAAGTAGCTGGTTTAGTATTTTGTACAGACAAGTCATCAAGAACATTAGCTAATTGCAAATGATACTGCTGACAATCAATCAATAAAACATCTGGCGCAATAGACTGGATACTCTGTGCAGAAACTTGTTCTAATGAAAGTAGACTAACAGATAAAATACTAGGGTTGGGCTCAAGAATAACTTTAAGGCCATCAGCCAATAACTGGTGCTCATAAATGATTAATAAATTCATATAATTAAGGCTAATATTAGTGATAAAACTTTATTTTGAGTGATTAACACAAAAGTAAGCTTTGTTTAAAAGTGGTGGTATTAGTTTTTATTTTACGGAACAAAGATATGATAATCGTTGATTTTCATACACTATTGCATGATTTTTTAAAGTAAAATTTTATAATTTAATCACGAATAAGACAACTTAAAATAGATATATTTATATTAATAATCTTTATTCAAAAAAATCTTGAAAAAGTATATTAATATGGAAAGGCTCGTAAACTATTTTTCTACTATTCCTTCATCACATCGCTCAGTAATTTTGGTGGGTGGCATCACTTTTTTTGGTTGATTGAATCAACCTTACCCCTATTCAAATTTTCCTATCATAAATGGCGTCATGCTGGTGTTAATATCTTTTTTACGATAACAACCATCGTGGTCAATTTTATTTTAGCATTTATTCTTCTAAAATCTTCAGATTGGGCAGTTAGTAACCAGTTTGGTATCATTAACTGGCTTCCTGATATGCCTCTCTGGATATATGCTATTTTGGGGTTGTTATTATTGGACTTGATTGGCGCTTGGTTTGTCCACTGGCTTGAGCATAAAGTCAAATGGATGTGGCGATTTCATATTATTCATCATAGCGATATGCAAGTAGATACCACTACTGCTAATCGACATCACCCTGGAGAGAGTGTTTTTAGATTTGTATTTACAACCCTTGCTATAGTAATTACTGGTGCACCTATGTGGATTGTGATGATGTATCAATCTTTGTCGGTGCTGCTATCACAGTTTAACCATGCCAATATTACTTTGCCTTCGAAAGTAAACAACATCTTAAGCTGGCTTATTGTCACACCCGATATGCATCATGTACATCATCATTATGTACAACCGTACACGGATTCTAATTATGGAAATATTTTCTCTATTTGGGATCATTTATTTGGTACATTTTCAGAAATCAACCCAAAAGAGATTGTCTATGGGGTAGATACTCAAATGAATGCGTCCAAAAATGACTCTATTACCTCTTTACTCAAAATGCCCTTCGAATGATTTGGGTGTAGTTTGAGAAAAATCTGAAGAGTTTGAGCTAATTTTGTAAAAATCATCAACCCTAATTGCTCATGCTTCTTGACGATATTAGTCTTCAAACTCTTTCTTTTTTACTAATTTTTGCCTTCTCTGCTGGATTTGTTGATTCGATTGTTGGTGGTGGAGGAATGATCCAACTACCTGCATTATTGATTTTTTTACCGCAGTTTTCTATTCCAACTATTATCGGCACACACAAATTAGCATCTGTGTCAGGTACTTTAGTAGCAGCCTCACAATATATAAAACAAGTTAAGGTGGATTGGAAAGTGATGCTGCCTGCTGTAGCCATCACAGGGATATTTGCCCTGATGGGAGCTCGACTAGTTAGTTCGCTCGACAAAGAAACCCTACGACCCATCATTTTGGTGTTATTGGTACTAGTTTTAATTTATACTTTGGTCAAAAAAGATTTAGGAACGCATCATGCTCCCAAATATCATGGTAAGGTATTTTTCTGGGGAGTCATGCTCACTGGAGCTGTTTTGGGATTTTATGATGGCTTTTTCGGGCCAGGTATGGGAAGCTTTTTGATATTTACTTTTGTATCAATTTTTTACTTAGATTTTTTACACGCCTCAGCTTATGCCAAAATCATGAATTGCGCCTCTAATGTTCCTGCTATTATCTATTTTATGTCGTCGGGGGATGTGTTGTACAAAGTAGCTATTCCATTGGCGATTGCCAACATTCTTGGATCAATAGTTGGAACTAAATTAGCGCTTAAAAAAGGGAGTACTTTTGTGAGAATCTTCTTTGTGGTCGTTGTTATAGGTGTGATTTTACGCTTTGGCTATGATATATTTTTTAAACATTGAGTGAGGTGGAGACTTAGCGAATTAGTGATTGTTTGTATTAATGCGGAACTACAAACTAAAAGACAAGTAACTGAAAATTAAATAATTAAACTATCCAAAGTCAGTTTTTTTCCTTATGGGATACGATTTAAATCGTATCCCATAAGGAAAAGTATAGTCTATGACCTAGAACAGGAAAGGTTCATGCTTACAAGTATGATTTTCGAAGCTTAGTAAGAAGTGCTTATTTCTGAAAGAATCTGTTGAATTCGTTTTCTTTTTAAATCAGGATCCTCGACTTGCTTGAATTCTAAGCCTGATAGTAATGTTCTAGAATCTCGATTCTGCTTTGGCTCAAGTGTTTCGATGAGTAAAACTTGCATAGTTTCAACAATATCTTGAATTGAAATTTCTCGATTTGATTCCTGAACCGTAAATATTGTACCTTCAAAATCTGGCTCATAAATACCGAACCACGAAAAGCGATTCCATCTTCCTTCAAGATAATCATTAGTATGACCAAATAATTTCTCTCCAATCGTTTCTTCTATTGCTTGCCCTACATAAAGAATATTTGGACCATCATAAAGTATGTAAATGCCTTTTTGTTCCTTAAAGTTAGTTATCGAGTTTGTTTCTAACTGCGTACCATATAAATCAGGTCTTTCATTCCAGAATACTTGATTCCTATGCCAGAACATACCATAGGAATTTATTACAGAAGTATAACTAATTTCGCTCTTTTTAAACTTTTCCTTAGAAGTATTTGATCTTTCACGCAAGGTAAAAGTCCCCATTGCTACTTTAATAAAAATTGAGTCGTCCCCAAAATCACGAATGTCATTACTGATATACGCATTGACTGTGGTAGCAGGTGTGGAACCAACGGATGATCTGTAACCATTTTCAAGTATTTGCTCTGCAATCTCTGTGTAGTGTAGTGGTCTACTATGTTCTTTAAGAACACGCTCAATCGCTTCAATCCATTTTAATTCTTTCATATGAACTTATTTTAAGTGTATTAAAACTATAAGTATAGCAAAAATAATGCTACTAATAAATAATGGCTTCTCTTTTTTAAGTGTAGATTCCATTGAGATAATCTAAGAGTCGTAATAATAGCAAAAATGGATGCTATTGGAAAATATGCCTATTGATACAGTTTAAACTTTCATAAATTGCTTGATAAGCAATGAATTTATCCTGTTTGAAGGCAGCGAGGTAGAACGCCACTCCGATTATAAATTCTCGAGTTTTTGTGGCAACCGATGCCTTACTTTTTATTTTTAGACGGGAAAGTATAAAAACAAAAAGTAAGGCTAGTAATTAATCAATAAAATATATTTTTGAAAAGTTTAAAAAGCTTCATAAACAAAAAGCTAGCCCCCTTTTACAAGGAGGCTAGCTTCCAGGAGTATTTTTTACCATTACGCCAATTCCGTAGCGCCTAAGGCAACCACTACCGAAGAAGTAGCTTTTACCTCATAAGCTTCTGCTCCAACATTAATTGTAATATCTCCACCTTCAAGATTTTCGATGGTAACATTGTCGGATGTCGTAATAATATTTAGGATATTATTTCTGAATCTAATTTTGAAAGCGAATGATTTCCAATTTTCAGGAACAAATGGATTTAAGAAAATTTGACCATTTCTCACACGCATGCCTCCAAATCCTTTGATAACAGACATCCATGTTCCAGCCATCGAAGTAATGTGCAAACCGTCTTCGGTATCATTGTTGTAGTCATCCAAATCCAGACGAGCCGAACGCTGGTAGAATTCGTAACTACGTGGCTTATCACCTAATTTGGCTGCAATGATTGAGTGAACACATGGACTCAATGAAGACTCATGTACAGTCATTGGCTCGTAGAAATCATAGTTACGACGGATGGTTTCGATATCAAAATCATCTTCGAAGAAGTAAATTCCTTGCAAAACGTCTGCTTGTTTGATGAAACAAGAACGAAGAATTCTATCCCAAGACCATTTTTGGTTGATAGGACGGTCTGAAGCTGCAAGGTCTTTTACTTGGATTAATTCCTTATCTAAGAATCCATCCTGCTGTAAATAGACACCCAATTCTTTATCTTCTGGTAAGTACATATTGTCGATGATATGTTGGAACTTACCAAATTCAGCCTCCTCATTCAAACTCAACAGACCAACAAGCTCTGCAAAACGAGCACTGTCAGTAGATTTGATATATTCTGCGGCTTCTTTGGCATATTTCAAACACCAAACTGCTATATAACTTGTGTACCAGTTGTTGTTTACGTTGTTTTCGTACTCATTTGGTCCAGTAACGCCCAACATTACATATTGCTTTTTAGCAATTGACCAGTTAACACGTTGAGCCCAGAAACGAGCGATACCTAATAATACTTCAAAGCCATATTCAGCTAAGTAAGCTTTATCGTCAGTATAGTTGATGTAATCGTAAATCGCATAGGCAATAGCTCCGTTACGGTGGATTTCTTCAAAAGTGATTTCCCACTCATTGTGGCACTCTTCTCCGTTCATCGTAACCATTGGGTATAATGCAGCACCATCTTTAAAGCCTAGTTTACCAGCATTTTCGATAGCACGACCTAATTGCTTCCAACGATATACCAACAAATTACGAGCTACCTGTGCATCAGCTGTAGCCATGTAGAAAGGAATACAATAAGCCTCAGTATCCCAATAAGTTGAGCCACCGTATTTTTCACCAGTAAATCCTTTTGGACCAATATTCAAACGAGCATCTTCACCAGAGTATGTTTGGTTCAATTGGAAAATATTGAAACGAATTCCTTGTTGAGCAGCTACGTCACCTTCAATCACGATGTCGTTCATGTGCCATTTCGAAATCCATTTTTCAGCTTGTTCAGCCAACATTTTAGCATAACCCTTGGCTGAAACTTTCGCTAAATAGGCTTTTGCCACTGGAAGAAGCTCTTCAATAGCATAATTTTCTGAAGAAAGATTACAAGCGTATTTAATCAAAGTAGTTTCTTGACCTGAGATAACGTCTAAGCTTACTTGGCTTGCAACGTATTTTTCTGCTTTGATTGGAAAACTTTGAAAATCAACTGATTTTCCGTCCTGAAGAATTTCAAACTTCTGACCAGTTACCACGTGGAAGCCAGTCTTTTTAGTACGAAGTTCGATATAACCTTCTGCAAAAGCAGTTTCGCGATGGATTTCATCCCAGAACTTTTCGTCGTAATTGGCATCCTTATTCTTGATATCACCATCGATAAATGGGGTCAAAGTAAGTTTACCATCAAAATTCAAGGGCGTAATCGAGTAGCTGATAGCACCTGACTCGTCGTCCACAATTGAGTTGAATCTTTTTGTATATACTTTGATTTGTTTTCCACTTGCCAAAGTTGCGATAAATGAGCGCTCCAAATATCCTTCTCTCATATTGAGCACACGACGGAAGTCAGCTACCTCGCAACGATTCAAATCTAACTCTTCTCCATCGATTTCGACTTTGATACCAATCCAGTTGGCAGCGTTCAATACTTTTGCGAAATATTCAGGATAACCATTCTTCCACCAACCCACACGGGTTTTGTCAGGATAGTACACACCAGCTACATAATTTCCTTGAAGAGTCTTTCCAGTAAAGGTTTCCTCAAAGTTACCGCGTTGGCCCATACGTCCATTTCCTAGTGAGCATACTGATTCAGTGATTTCGTTGTATTCGCGGTGAAACCCTTCTTCAATTATGCACCATTCGTCATGTTTTAAGTAGTTTTTCATTGTATTATAATGGATGGTTAATGGCAATGTATCTAACTATTTCCAATACTTCAATACTTTAGTATATCTTTTTCACGCAAGTTCTTGGAAATGTACAATTCCTTAAGTTGATTATTTTATTAGTCTGCTAAATTACTTCAATTCATGAAGATTGTCCTTGCTGTGCTAGGGTGTTTTTTTACGATTCTAGAAAGCTGACTTAGAGTAAATCAAAGCAAAATTATTCTAAAGTCCTGAAAATGAAATAGGGTAACCGAAGAGGCTACCCTTACAAAGACTTTTAGATAGGTAAAAAACTGTGTAATGCACAAACTTAAAACCTATATTTGAGTTAGTTTCTCTACTGAAAAATCTTCGAAAGTAGAGATAACAATATCTGCTTCTGTCAAAATATCTACCGAACCGATACCTACGGCTTTCATTCCACCTGCTTTGGCAGCTTGTACACCCGCTACAGCATCTTCAAAAACCACACATTCAGACGGTTGTGCACCTGTTGCCTCTGCTCCCATCAAAAATACTTGTGGGTCTGGCTTACCTTTGGTGATATTATTTCCATCGATGATCGCATCGAAGTAGTCAAGCATTTGAATTCTTTCTAAAATCAATTTTGAATTTTTACTGGCAGAACCCAGTGCAATTTTTATACCATTGGCGCGTAAAGATGTTAAAAACTCAGGAACACCTGGCAAAACTTCCTTAGGAGTCATTTGCATTACCAAATCCAAATACCATTGGTTTTTCTTGGTCGCCCATGCTTCCTTCTCCTCTGCAGTCAGTGTTACCCCACCCCAATTTAGGATAAGCTCAAGGGATTCCATGCGACTAATACCTTTCAACTGTTCATTTTGGTGTTCTGTAAAATCAAAACCCAATTCATTGGCTAATCGTCTCCATGCTTGAAAATGGTACACTGCTGTATCGACGATTACGCCATCTAGGTCAAAAAGGCACGCTTTTACTGTTGTCATTGTTTGAAAGTTTGGTTAATGGAAAATAAGATAGTCAAGGAACAATAAAATTCCTTGACTATCGAATGATTTGTTTTTACAAAGTTACAAGGAGTATTTCTTAGAAAAATACAGAATCAATGAGAATATTTCAGCGATCGGATATTTAATGATAAATTTTATTACTCCCAATCACCTTCATTATTTCATTTCCTTCATTACTTCATTTTCATCATTTTTTCAATTCAATCACTTGAATCGACATAGCTGGAACCTTGATTTTTTGCAAAGAAGAAATGGTATTACCTGAGATAACCTCTTTACCAGAAGTAAAGCCTCCAAGAATTTCGGCAAAACGCTCAGTCGAGAGTTCTTTATCATCTTTATTCTGACTCATAACAATCATAACCGTTTGTTGTGCATCGTATCTGAAATAGACATACATGCCATCTTGTGGTAAAAACTGCATCAATTTTCCAGTAGTTAGTGCTGAGGAGTTTTTACGGAAGTTAGCTAAGGTTTTTACAAAATTAAAGGCCTCATTTTCTTTCTCTGTGCGTCCACTGGCCGAGAATTTATTTACAGCATCGTCAGCCCAACCACCTGGGAAATCTTGACGAACCTCAGCATCTGAAGGATTTTTGAAGTTTTTCATCAATACTTCTGTTCCATAATACAAATGTGGTGTACCTCTCGTCGTCAATAAGAATCCTAGTCCTAATTTGTATTTGTTTAAATCTTCGCCAATTACAGAGAAATAACGGTCTTGGTCATGGTTATCGACAAAAGTCATATTCAAATCAGGATTTTGGTACAATGCATCCATTGATAAAACCTGATAAATACGATTGAAACCTTTTCCCCAATCAAAATTTTGATTCAGAGCATCATTGATAGCTGTTTGCAATACAAAATCATTTGGTGAAGGCAAATTACTTTTGAAAGGCAAATTGATATTGTTTCTTACATGATACGCCTGACTATAGATGTTTTGTACAGCATTTTCACCCGTAATAAACATATCTGGATACTCCTCAAAAAGAGCGGCATTACAACGATTCATAAAAGGCAAATCATTGTACTGATACGTATCTACTCTCCAACCATCAATACCAAAATATTCGACCGTCCAAAGCGCATGCTGAATCAAGTAATTGGCCACAAAAGCATTATTTTGATTTAAGTCTGGCAAAAAGGGCACAAACCAACCACTCTGCTGAACTTTAAAGTCAGATTTATTTCCATGCAAAACATCCACAACAGGTTCGTCACGATACGAAGTATTGGTATAATTATCCCATTGATTCAACCAATCTTTAGAGGGCATATCCTTCAGAATCCAGTGGTTGATACCCACGTGGTTGTACACTGCATCTTGAATCACTTTCAAGCCTTTTTTGTGTGCTTCAGTGACCATTTCCAAATAGGCTGCATTGCCTCCCAAACGACGGTCAACATTATATTGGTCGGTAAAACCATAACCATGATAAGCAGAGCGCATGGCTCCTCCCTCGTTTGTTTGAGGCTGATCGTTTTCAATGACAGGATTCAACCAAAGAGTAGTTGCACCTAATTCTTTGAAATAATCAAGGTGCTGGGTCACTCCCTTTAAGTCTCCACCATGACGAGCAAAAGGATTTTTACGATCAGAGACCTTATCCGCCATATCCTCAAACTTATCATTACTCGGGTCGCCATTGGCAAAACGATCGGGCAATATCAAATAAATAAAGTCTTTAGAATTGACAGTTTGAGGCTTTTTATCACGTACGCGTAATTCAAAAGGTTGAGTCAATTTCACGATTTGATCAACCGTTTTTTTCTTCCCCTTCTGAACCTGAATTGTTTTGGTCATTTCTACATTCAAAGTTCCTGCTTTCGTTTCAGGGGCAATCGTTAAATCAAGAAACAAATAATTGGGATTATCGACAGTATTTACTTTTTGAAGCGTAACGCCAGGGTAATTGATTTTGACATCAGCGCCTTTTAAGTTCTTACCATATACCAATAATTGCAAAGATGGGTTTTTCATGCCCACCCACCAGTTTGTAGGGTTTACACGTTGGATACTTGGTGTTTGAGCAATACCTAGAAAAGTACCTCCCAAAAGCATCAAGGATAAAATTGTTTTTTTCATGTTTATAAAGAGATGGTTAATGGAAAATGAATCATTAAGCAATTGGATATGAGTGATAAGGCAAAAATGTAAATCCAATTATACATACACAAAGTACAAAAAAACGATGCATGTAGGTTAATGATAACTTTAAAAGTTTGCAATTTTTCAAATAAAATGAGGAAAATCCTAATAATAAAATCTTAAATTCGAGCAAAATTTTCACAAAGCTACTTAGCATAAAAAAGAATTGAATCTGTGCTAAACTGTGCTAATAGCCAAATATTATTTTAAAAATGTATAAAAAACACTTCATTTTCATAACAATATTGGGAAGCCTTTTCATGAATTTGGCTACCTTCTCGCAAACTAAAAAATCAACTAAAACTCAAGTTTTGGTCAACAACAATAATTCTAGTAAATTAAAGAATAAAGATAAATCCCTGACAAAAACTAAATCAAGCGAGAAAAAGAAAATTATGACCCAGAAAAACGACAAGTTAGTAATTCTACAGATGATGTTCCATCTATGGGGCAATACCAATTCAACCAATAAAATGAATGGTTCTGCAGCCGAAAATGGTGTGACTAAATTCAAAGACATCAACGATAAGGCGTTGAAAGAATTGAAAAAATTTGGCTACTCACATTTGTACATGACTGGTCTCATTGAACATGCTACCATGGAAGATTTGACTGCTTTGGGTATTCCAAAAGACCATCCAGATGTAGTAAAAGGCCGTTGTGGTTCGCCATTTGCTATCAAGGATTATTATGATGTAAACCCATTTTTTGCCACTGACCCCAACAAGCGCATGGAGGAATTTGAGGCAATGGTAGCTCGTGTTCACAAAAATGGTTTGAAGGTAGTGATGGACTTTGTACCTAACCACGTGGCACGTGTATATCACTCAGACATGAAACCTGCGGGCGTACGTGATTTTGGGCAAGATGATGATGTCAATAAAGGCTTTGACCCACAAAACAATTTCTACTATCTCCCTCATACTCAGTTCCAAATTCCTGATGGAGTAAACCCTCCTGTCAAACCAGAAGGTCCATATATCGAGTCGCCAGCTAAAGCTTCGGGTAACGATGTATTTTCGGCAAAACCAACCATTGATGACTGGTTTGAAACGGTAAAATTGAATTATGGTGTAGATATTCTTAATGGGCGTAGCCGTCATTTCGACCCAATTCCTTCTACTTGGATTAAGATGGTTGAAATCTTAAAATATTGGTCTGCTAAAGGTGTTGACGGTTTTAGATGTGATATGGCCGAAATGGTACCTGCAGAGTTTTGGCAATACGCCACTTCAGCGATTAAGAAAGAGTATCCTGACATGGTATTTATTGCTGAAATCTATAATCCTCGCGAATATTATAACTACATCAAGGTTGGTGGTTTTGATTATCTATACGATAAAGTTGGCCTGTATGATGGACTAAGAAGATTGGTTGAAAATAAACATGAAGCAACTGTCGAAGATATTACACGAGTTTGGCAACATGAATCGGGTAATATTTCAGAACACATGCTACGCTTCTTGGAAAATCATGATGAACAACGTATCAATACGCCTGCTTTTGCCAAAGGTAATCCATTTGCGGCTGTGCCTGCGATGGTCGTTACGGCAACCCTTCACACAGGACCAGTGATGATATACTTTGGTCAAGAATTAGGGGAAAAAGCAGATGGTAAAGAGGGCTTTAACCAAGCTGATGACCGTACTACCATGTTTGATTTCTGGGGAGTTCCTTCTCATCAGGCATGGATGAATGGAGGAAAGTTTGATGGCGCAGGCTTGACCGAAGAACAAAAGAATTTACAAGCACTTTATAAAGGTTTGTTGAAATTTGTCAATGGTTCTGAAGCGGTACAAAAAGGCGCATTCTTTGACCTTCAGTACATTCAGGGACACGATTATGACCGTCGTAAGGTATATTCTTATTTAAGATATAGCGAAAATCAAAAGCTTGTGGTGGTTTGTAATTTTGACCATTTCCAAGAAAAGAACATCAACCTTCATATTCCTGATGGTGCATGGTCGGCAATGGGACTGGATCCTCAAGGAAATTATACCTTGAAGGGTGTTTATGAAGCCAAAGGCTCTCAAAAAATCAATGCAAAGGATAACATCTCTATCAAAGTTGCGCCAAACTCGGCGGTAATTTATGAGATTTCTTCTAAAAAATAGTACATTTGAAAGTGTAGAGTTTAAGATAGCGTTTCTTGAAAACCAAATTTCTTGATGCGATAATCAAAACTTTACACTTTCACCCAACAATCCATTAACCATAAACATGAAAAAAATTAATAAACCTTCCTTGAGTCTAACGCAAATTATCAATATGAGCGTTGGTTTCTTGGGTATTCAATTTGGCTTTGCTCTTCAAAACGGCAATGCCTCGCGTATTCTTCAAACTTATGGCGCCGACGTAGAACACCTTTCATGGTTTTGGTTGGCAGCACCACTCACAGGAATGATTGTCCAGCCCATTATTGGACATTACTCAGATACTACTTGGGGACGCTTTGGTCGTAGAAAACCTTATTTTTTGGCAGGAGCTATCTTAGCTGCAGTTGCTTTAGCATTTATGCCTAATGCCTCTTTTTTGGCAGGTATCCTTCCTGCGGTTGTATTGGGAGCAGGTTTTCTGATGTTTATGGATGCCTCTTTCAACATTGCGATGGAGCCATTCAGAGCATTAGTTGCTGATAACTTGCCAGATGAGCAAAATACTACAGGTTTCTCCGTACAAACCACTTTAATTGGTATTGGTGCCATTGCTGGGGGTTTTCTTCCTACGATTCTCAATAAGGTATTCAACGTATCGAATGAATCTATCAATGGAAACGTTCAAGATAATGTTCTTTACTCTTTCTATGCAGGTTCGGTTATTATTCTTGTAGCTATTCTTTGGACTGTTTTTACCACAAAAGAATATTCTCCAGCAGAAAGAAAATCATTTGGTTTCGAAGATGAATCACACGACCAAGCTAGTTTAAAAGATATTTTCAAGGACTTTGCTCAAATGCCTACAACAATGAAGCAATTGGGTTTGGTGCAGTTTTTCTCGTGGATTGCCTTATTTTCGATGTGGGTTTACGCTACACCAGCTATCGCACACCAGGTATATGGCCTACCATTGGAAGACCATAGTTCTAAAGCATATAATGATGCTGGCGACTGGGTGAGTTCTTTATTTGGAATTTATAATGGAGTTTCGGCGCTATATGCGTTGGCATTACCCAAAATTGCGGCACTTTTTGGCAAAAAAACTACCCATGCGTTCTCCCTAATCTGTGGAGGTTTGGGTTTAATCTCTATCTTCTTCATCACTAATCCTGACTATTTAGTTTTGAGTATGGTGGGAATTGGTTTTGCTTGGGCGAGTATTTTAGCAATGCCATACGCAATTTTAGCAAATAGTATTCCTATTCACAAAATGGGCGTGTATATGGGTATTTTCAACTTTTTTATCACCTTCCCACAAATTGTCAATGGTATTTTTGGCGGTATGGTTGTAAAACATATTTATGGATCTAACTCAGTTTATGCGTTGTTACTTGCAGGTATTTTCATGATTTTAGGAGCAGTATCTGTGATGTTTGTAAAAGAAAAACAATAATCGGATTTGCAATAAATCATATACTTGAAAATTGTCAACAAATTAATTACAAACTATAATCCATTAATAACTAGAGCATTACACCATAATCAGTTAAATCTAGATTCTGTAACAATTCTAATTAGACAGGATACATTTTAAATAAGAAGTTTGAATATTGCGTTATCAATAAAAGAACGTAATTATTTTAATACTACTACCGTGTCAATATTTCATAAAGCATATCAAAATAAAGGGTTTAAAGCACTGACTTTAAACCTTTTGTTTTGTGGGATTAGTTGGGCAGGAATCGCCCAAGAATCAGACCAGCGTATTTTTGAAGCTACTATTCAAAAAAAGTATAATTCAGAACAAGGTCAAAGGGTGATTGAAATTGCTCAGACATTTTTGGGCAAACCCTATGTAGCTCATACCTTAGAAGGGAAAAAAGAAAATTTAGTCGTAAATCTGAGAGAGTTTGATTGCTCTACCTTCGTGGAATCCGTGCTAGCAATTGCTATGTGTAAGAATAATTCATTTGATGACTTTACCCATAACCTCGAAACGTTACGCTATCGTTATGGGCACGTCAACGGGTTTGGCTCAAGATTACATTATTTTACAGATTGGCTGAAGGAAAACGAAAGAAAAGGTCTCATCAAAGACCAAACACAAGCTTGCGCTGGAAAACCCTACAAGAAAAGCGTGTCGTTTATGACCTCTCATTTGCCGCTTTATCCTCAACTCGAAGATTATCGAGCGCTTGAGGCGGTGAAAATGGCAGAAATAGAATTGATGCGTAAAAGTTTCTTCTATATCCCTAAAGCTGAAGTGGCCAAGAAAGAGTCATGTATTCAAAATGGTGATATTATTGCTATCACAACCTCAAAAAGTGGCTTGGATATTTCGCATCAGGGATTTGCGATTGTTGTCAATGGGCGCGTACATTTATTACATGCCTCTCAAGATTTAAAAGAGGTTATTATTTCACAAGAACCACTGGCTGAATATTTAGCCAAACACGCGAGTCAAACAGGCATTATGATTTCAAGATTAGTAAAGAAATAAAATAAAAACCTCAATCAGGTAAGTGAGAGATAAAAGCATCTATCATATTATCTGATTGAGGTTTTGCTATTGACAAAATTTGATTGAATATGTTTCAAATCATTTCTTTTTGTCTGGCTCAACGATTAGAGCACTGTACCTGAAAATGGATATCCGTATCCAAGATTTTCCAAAATTTCTTCTGGAGTAGCTTCACTTTCTTTGATTTTAATCGAAATATCAGGGCTTACCGACAACACTGGTATTCTTGAGTGATTTACCACTTGTTGAGAATAACTTCCTGCCAAGTATTTAGCAAAAGACGTAGTAGTAGAAGTTGTCATTACAATAAGGTTTACACCCTCAGTATTAGACATTTCTAGCACTTTTCCTGCTAAATTTTCCCCAGCGTAATTTGACAACTTAAACTGCTTGTTTTGACTTGTCAAAAACTGAGTAAACTGCCCTACAAATTCCTCTACCTTTGCTTTATCATCTGGCTTTTCGTGATCATTCAATCCCACTAATAACCATTCAGGATTATCTGAAGGAGACAGTAGTGCTTCTGTGATAGGATATTTGTCCAAAGCACCCAAAACCGAACGAATCGGGAATAATACTTTGTGGATTCCTTCCCAGTGATAATGTGTCGGAATAGTTAAAACTGGGCATTTCGCACGTTTTACAACACTGTAAGCATTGGTTCCCAAAAGGTCATCCAAGCTTGTTTCAGTACCGTGGCTTCCCATCACCAACAAATCTGCTTCAATTTCCTCTGCTGTTTGCACAATCAAAGGAGTTACCTCACCGTGCTTCACTACGCTTTCTACCTCCCAATATCCTTTACCTTTGAAACGGTCATATAGTTTTTCTAAACGATGTTCATGTTCTTTATCAATACTATCTGAGGTAATATCAAAAATTAAGCTACCATCTTGAGCAAACATCAATATTCCTGGCTCAATAATATGTAGAAGGTAAAGTTTAGCCTGATGTTGTGCGGCAATTTGAATTGCAGCTTTTAATGCATTTTCTGAGGTTAGGCTGAAATCAATAGGTACTAAGATTTTTTCGATTCGCATACGTTCCATAGCACATAAGGGATTTAATTCAAATACTAATTACAAAATACTAACGAAATGAAATTACAAAAAATACAATCTGAAATAATTAAAGTTCTATTAAAAAAAATTAGAAGATTTTAAGAAAAAAAACGCCCTCCTGTAAGCTATACAGGAGGGCGTTAAAACATCTATAAACGTAAAGAAAATCTATCTTCTTCTTTTTCTTTTAGATTTAGTTACAATTTTTTTGCTAGCTGCTGATTTGTACTGAGACTCTAATTCCGAAATACGAGCCTTGGTAGCTTCAACTTGTTCTCTGTTTGACTTGTCCAAAACCTCATAACTAGCTGAAAGTTGGTTATAGTCAGTCAACAAACGATTGTAGCGTTCCGACAAGCTTTCCATGGTTTCTTTACCATCTTCTTGACATTTAACGTAATCTTCTGTTTTCTTTTTAAACTGACTCTCAAGACTAAAGCGAAAACTACTAAGTTCTACATTTTCTTCTCTTTCCTTCTTCAAAGTATTTTCTAATTGAGCAGCTTGTTGTTGCAAAGCAACTAATTGTTTCGATTCGGTACAAGATGTGAGTGCCAAAGCAATAGCACCGATTGAAAGATATTTTATAGAATTATTCATAATCACTTAGAGTTATGCGTTTAATACTGGATTATAGTTGAAAAAAGGGAATACGTCCAATTCGAATCCCTAACCTTAGCAAACCAAATAAATAAAATAAGGTTCTACAAATTTACAATAATGTATTGTGATAACCTCAATTTGCCGATTTTTTGGTACTGAATCCGAAAAAACACCAAAATTTAAAAAATATTCGTGTTAAAAGTACCACACTTTACAAGAATTAACATTTTGTTATCAATTTTTTCGTTCAAATCACACTTTTTCTGCTTAGTGAGTAAATGAGTACAGCGCCAAATAAACAGCAGCACCTGCTACATAACCCAACAAGGCAACAAAGGATATTTTTTGAAATACCACATGAAGTCGATTTTTTCCATACCCATTACTGCCACACCAGCCGCCGAACCAATAATCAGCATACTACCTCCTGTTCCTGCACAATAAGCCATAAATTCCCAAAGTTTGGAGTCGGTTGGAAATGCCTGAAGGTCGTACATACCCATAGAGGCAGCTACAAGAGGAACGTTATCAATAACAGCCGAAGCAATACCAATAATGAATACAATCAAATCTTGATTACCCAAAGTATGATTCATCCACTCTGCAAAATGATGGAGTTGCTCGGTACTTTCCAAAGCAGCAATTGCTACCAAAATACCCAGAAAAAATAAAATACTAGGGGTATCTATTTTTCTTAATGCATGTACTGCCGAATACTTCGACTTCGTTTCTTCATCTTTATCCTTGTGAATTAACTCAGATACCAACCAAACAGCTCCTAAACCCATGAGCATACCCATGTAAGGAGGTAAGTGCGTTACCGTTTTGAATACTGGAACAAACAACAACGCGCCCAAACCTACTGCAAACATCAAATTTCGTTCGGCATTAGGCAAGGCCATCGTGTTTTCAAGTTTGGCAGAAAACACATTTCCTTTTGGCTTTAAAGTAAAATGAAGATATATCAATGGAACTATAAGCGACACCATACTTGGAAGTAATAATTGGGTAATTACCCCCATAGCCGAAACTTGCTTCCCAATCCAAAGCATGGTGGTTGTGACATCGCCTAATGGAGACCATGCTCCACCTGCATTAGCTGCTATTACAACTAAACCAACCATTATTTTTCGGGTTTCACTCGATACCAAGATTTTTCTCAACAATGAAACCATCACGATTGCAGTTGTTAAATTATCCAAAACTGCTGACATAAAAAATGTTAGAAGTGCGACAAGCCACATTAAAGTTTTGACATCTTGAGTTTTAATTTTTTGGGTAATAATTGCGAAGCCATCATGAGCATCTACGAGTTCAACGATGGTCATGGCTCCTAACAGGAAAAAAACAATTTCGGCAATATCGCCAAGGTGATGCGACAATTGTTCTGACACGATATGAACATCGGAAGCATTGAGGGCATAAACAGCCCAGCACAAAACACCTGTAAGCAAGGCCGTAGCAGTTTTATTAATATGGATATTGTGTTCGAGTGTAATTGCTAAATAGCCAATCACAAAAATGAGAATCATCAATGTGGTCATTATACGTTAGTTTTGTTGAATAAAAATTGTAGGATATTAATGAGAGGTTGCTTCCTGTGAATTCTGAATGGATACATTAAAATGCTCCTGAAGTCGACTTTTCTGGGAAATAATAGAATCGTTCAATACTTTATCATGCACTAATTGTTGCGAACATGGATTACTTGATAGAATAAAGAAAATATTGACAATAACAGATAAAAGCAGAAAGGCACTCAACACAATTACACGAAAAGGTGTTCTTTGTGGTGCAGCTTTCGTCATTTTGGTAATCAGTTTGAGTTGCATACAATGTTATTTTTTGAATAATTATGTTTTACAAAACAACTCAACAAGCCTCAACAACTCATGAAGAATTCCTTAGAATTTCATTAAATCGTTGAAAATAAACATTTTTAAACAAAAATGGCGTAAGCTATTCCACTTACGCCATTTCCTATGATTTAATCCAACCCGTACCAAAAGGTTTGTGGGTATTGATAATAAACGTTTTCTTTCTAAAGAATTTTTTATAATTCGAAAAGGTGCCTTCAAATTCTAAAGTTTCTGGTGTCATTTGTGGATGTTGCCCTACTTGCAAAACCTCCTCTAACGCAATATCATTAATCGACAAATAGGGGATTGAAAGTTTATCACCCAATGCGATTGCTTCATTGGCTGTTTTAGAGAAAATAGCCCCCGAGTGTGCCTGTGTGATTCCATTTACCCACTCGCAAATTTCTTCTGTATCTTGGTAAGACATCACTGGCAAAATAGGCGCAAGCGTTTCTTCATTCAGAATTTTCATGCTTGGCTTTACATTGGTAATGATGGTTGGTCGACAGTAATAGCCTCCCTCCCATTTTTCACATTGTCCTATACCTGTCAATAATTTTGCACCATTTTCGAGGGCTTCCCACAGTTGACCGTTAATGATATTGATTTGTGGTTCAGCAATGATAGGACCGATTTGTCCAGATTCAGTAGTTGGGTATGCCAAACGTATAAGGTTAGCTTTTCCGACTAATCTTGATAAAAATAAATGATAGACATTACGGTGAACATACACTCTTTCAATTGACGAAGAAGATTGTCCTGCGTTCCAAAAACCACCTAGTAAAATGGCAGAGGAGGCATTTTCTAAATCGGCTGTTTCGGTAACAATAACCGTATTTTTCAAACCATGTTGGATAGAGGAGGGCTTGAATAGTTTATGCGCAATATCAGACACTTGTCTTGCTTCGGCAGCCGTACCATTATAACAAACAAAATCTGCATTGGAACACAATGGCTCCAAAATATCGTCTGTACCTTCTACAAGAGAAAGTACTTCTCTGAGTCCTCTGGTACGATGAATAGTGTGATTAAGCGTTCTGACAAATCTTGGAGTTACACAACTTGGCTTAGCAATTACGGCACTACCTGCCAATAAAGCAGGTATGATTTCTTTCATTAGATGTGCAAAAGGGAAGCACCAACCACTAATGACGCCCACCAAAGGAAAAGGCTCATAGTGATTTTGGAGTTTTAGCACAGGAATAGAAGTAGACAAACTCTCTGGCTCGCGCAGAATCTTCTTGGCAATCTCACACCAACTATCAATGGCACGAAGCACATAATTGAGCTCTTTTTCAGATTCAGTCTTTCGACCGGTATCATCTATTAAGGATTCCAGTAAATCCGTAGAATAATCTTCAATTAATGTATGCCATTGTTGAAGTACCCTTACTCGCTGTTCGATTCCTTTGGCCATCCAACCGGGTTGAGAAGCCCTCAATGAAATCGTCCTTGAACGCACACCGTTTGCATCTACAGGTTGAATCGAAAAATCAAATTTGCCAGTTCTGGGGTTTCTTATTTCCATAAAATTACTATGCTAAAAATTGGGCTTCTGGACAAAACTAAGCGGTTGCTTCGTCACAGTCTTCTGACAAAATTAACTATTTAGATTTTCCTCTTGAGAAAATCTATGAAATTAAACTTTCTTTTTTCTCGAAAAAACAACCAACCCTACAGCGATAATACACAAAGCTAACATGACTTCAAAAGAAGTATTGTACGAATCCGTAGACGCACGAAGCTGTCCGATAGTTCTGATGCCAATGCTTCCAGCCAATGTGTCAATCATCGTAAAGACCCCTAAAATTAGGCCATACGATTTGCCAGCATAGTGCTCAGCAATGAGAAGTTGTATCATCGTAAAAGCTCCCGAGTAGCCTACGCCCAACACAATGGCTGCCATGGTCAGCCATGAAACATGCGTCAAACAAGTTTTTAAAAGCAATATGCCCAAGCCCAACACGACAATCGACCCAAGCATTGCATCATTTTTCCGAATTTTGTCACTGACAAATCCAAATACGATTTTTCCAATGATACTACAAAAGAAAAATGACGAAGCGAAACTTGCCGTTTGCGATGGTGTTAGTTGAAGGTCGGATAAAAATAAATCCTTATTGAATAAAATACCATTTATGCAAAACCACAATGCTCCAGTAGCAATCAGTAAGGTATAAAATGTTGGTTGGCGCAGTGCTTGAGATAAGGTAAAATCCTTAGTAGAATTTTTCTGAGGCATTACTTCACCCTGAAATTCCTCTTCCTCAGGACGATTTTTTAAGAGCAACTGTGCCAAAATAATAATGCCAACCACAGGAATACCCACATACGTCACTGCGGTACGCCACCCTCCAGAGGCTAAAAAGTAGCCCGCAGGTTTGCTCAATATGGTGGCACCAAAACTAGAAGCATTCAAAAACAACCCTAAGGCAATACCTCTATGTTTATCGAACCAGCGACTAATCAAATATACACTCGGAATTACTCCTCCTAGACTTAACGCTACTCCAAAGAACACGTAGTACCATTTTAACTGTTCAAAAGTATTAATGAAGGCCAATGATACAAATAATACAGACATTATACTGGCTGCGACACCGAGTATAATTCTAGGAGCAAATCTATCCAATAACCACCCACAAAAAGGCGAACAAAAGGCCAATACCAGATACATGTTACTCGGAGCCTGTGTAATGACACCTTTGGTAAGGGCTAGTTCCTGAGAGATACTTGGGTAAAACAGCGGTAATGTATAAATACCAAATCCGTTTGAACCGATATACATCAAAGACAAACCCAATAAAACCCACCACCCACGATAGAATTTGTTCATTCCTGTAAAAAACTTAAATCAATTAATATTTTTTTCAAAATTAGTCCATCACTTTGGCATAAAAAGTAGGCAAATCTTTACGTTTTGGCAACATTTTTGAATTATGGAAGCCTACAGAGCGTAAACCGTTTGAATCTTCGTTCGATGATGTCAATAAAATTGTTAAATTTTGAGAATTTGTATTTAACTTAATTTTTAATGGCTCATAGTCCTCGATTTCAACCACCAAAATGTTTGAACTATTTTCGGTACGAAGGCTGAATTTTCCTTTGATATCCGAAAGTGTCGCACGTTCGGTACCACCTTTAACGGTAATATTTACCCCTTGAATTGGTTGTTGGGTATCTCCGTCTAAAATACGACCTGTTAAGATTTTTTGACCAAAACCAGAACTCGCAAGACAAAGGAATGAAAATAGTAGTAGGAGTTTTTTCATAAGACTAAATATTTTGAAACTTATTGTAAAATTAACAGTCATTAAGGCGAAAGTAGCCAATTTAGAAAGAATAATTCGAATCCATTGTATATATAACTTACTTTGTTGGATGAGCCAAAGCCTAGTTTGGGTCTTCTCTCGCTCAACAAATGTCTATTAATCAACTGTTTTACAAATAGTTGATTCTTTCAAACCAGCACTACGCCAATTTAAGACAGAAATTAACATTTGTGGGACATTTTGAAAAATAAGCGCGAACTCAGTAACAATGACAAACATTACCAAAGAATTTGATAAAAAAGAAGCTATTTTGAACGCAACCCTTGAGCTAATATCTAAGCATGGTTTTCATAGCTCCCCTATGTCTGAAGTGGCCAAGCAGGCCAATGTAGCAGCAGGGACCATTTACCACTATTTTAAGAGTAAAGATGAATTAATTTGTGCGTTGTACGTAAGTTTGAAAGAAAGAACGACCACCCAACTACTCAAAAACGATGATGCTTCCAAAAATTACAGGGATAGGATTCGGGCGTTTTACCTTCAAAATTTTCATTACTTTACCAAAAACCCTAAAGAATTTTACTTCTTGGAGCAGTTTTCTAACTCTCCTTTTTTACAACAAATTCCTAAAACAGATTTAACTAAACTAGAACAGCCTATATACGACTTTTTACGAAAAGCAGTTTTTACGCAAGCAGTTAGAGATATCCCTCCCAAAATTATGATTTCGTTCGTGATGGGAAGCGTTGGCTCTCTGATCAAATTACAGCTATCAGGAGAATTCCAACTGACAAGCTCAGACCTAGAGCTAGCCTTTTTTACTTGTTGGGATGGTATCAAAAAGCAATAATAAAAAGTCCTCCGTTCAAATAATTGGACGGAGGACTTTTTAGTTTGATAGGCTATTTCAGAGCATGCTTGCAGCTTCTTACAAAATTTAAAACTCAAGACATATCGTCTAATGATTCTTATTAAACTTTTTCATTGCAAAATATAAACCTAAAAGAATCAGACCGAAAAACACAAATGTCATGATTTTTTCCAAGCCATCTGGTAACTTTGATTGCAGATATAACATATTTCTGGTTGTTGAATGTAAAGGAAATTGTATGCATCAAAAATACATAAGCCAGCTTCAATAACCATACATTATCTTTTAAAACATTACTTTATACTCATGGAACCAATCAAAATTGGCGTAATCAATGTTTCAGACCGTGCAAGTGCAGGTATTTATGAAGATATTCCAGGAAAAGCCGTTGTCGAAACATTAAAAGAATATCTGGTTTCTGAATTTGAAACTGTTTACAAGGTCATTCCTGACGAACAAGACCTTATTTCAGAAACGTTAAAATATATGTCAGATACTGAAGGTTGTTGCTTAATTGTAACGACTGGCGGTACAGGACCTGCCAAAAGAGATGTAACTCCAGAGGCAACCGAGGCTGTTTGTGAAAAAATGATGCCGGGTTTTGGCGAACTAATGCGTACTGAAAGTCTAAAATATGTTCCTACGGCTATTCTTTCCAGACAAACAGCTGGAATCAGAGGTAAATCGCTCATTATCAACTTACCTGGCAAACCAAAGGCTATCCGCCAATGCTTAGATGCCGTATTCCCCGCAGTTCCTTATTGCATAGATTTGATAGAGGGTCCTTTTTTGGTATGTAATCAGGAGGTCATGAAAGAATTTAGACCTAAGTCATAAACCAAATGAATCCGTATTTAAGATAAATTATACCGCAAATGTGGTATTTTTACTGATAAGGTTGCGAGGTATATTTGCATATATCGATACCAACTATCGATATATACAACTTTCACACCATGAAAAGTACAACCTTTACCCTAAATACCACGCAAATTAATAGTTTTTGGCAACCCACTCTGGAGAGTTCTGAAGCCTCGAAGGGAAGTTATTTTAATTTGAATAATGCATTGCTTAATGAGGTACTCAAAATTCAACAACTGGGACTAGTCATTTGGAGTCCAGATAGCAATGAGTACGGCTTACTATTGGGGGAATTACAAAAAGTTTGCGGATGGTCAAATGAACTTCTCAAAAAAATGGGTCCAGAGAATTTTCTTTCCCATTTGGTTTCGTCAAGCTTCACAGGTTTGTGTTTGCTCATGAAGCATATGAATACCTATCTTACGAGTATTCCCGAAAATCAACTTCATGATTTCAGAGCAATTTATGATTATGAACTCGTAGGTAACGATGGTCATATCAGGCGAATATGTCAGGAAAATAGCATTTTAACACTCGATAAAAATAGCAAAGTACAATATTTTCTCTCATGTATTTCCAATATAAGCAATGTCAAAAGAGATGGCAAACAACATCTCTTTTTGACTGGCTCTTCAAAGGAAATGCTTATCGAGATAGATCAGCTTACCAATGTTTGTACGGAGCTTCAACTCCTTACCACACGAGAACTTGAAATAGCTAGATTTATGGGTAAAGGGCTACAAAGTGAGGAAATCTCGGAGCTTTTAAATATTGCGCTGACCACAGTGTATAAACATCGTCAGAATATTCTTCAAAAATTAAAAATGCAAGACACTAGTGAGGCTTTGCATTTATTAAAAACACTCAAAATGATATAAAAATAGCCCAACCGTTTGGCCGAGCTATTTTCGATTTTTTTGAAAAATCTTTATATCCTTACTTTGTTCTAAATTCTTCCTAATTCAGTTTTCAAATCCTCAACTAAATCCTTTATACGTTCTAAGGAAGGTTGTGGTTCAGGCATTTGGTAACTGACAAAAGCCAAGCACTCCCAAATTTCTTGAATATCTTTCAGGCTCACTTCTTTACTCGAAATATTAGCTTTGTCTGAACTCAACAATAAAGTTCCTTTAATTTTTGCCTGACTGTAGACACGTCGGTATAAAATACCGTTTTGAGAAGAAACAATGATGTAATGCTGACCGTCCTTTATGTCTGACCAATCTTTGATTTGACTTCCGATAATAATCGAGTTGTCCAACACAAAATCATCTCCTGACTCAAATGCACGGCAATTATTTGAGTGTATATTAGGCAAAAGCATACTAGGTAGCGCCCCAATAAACTCCTGTCGTTGACAATTCGCAGCATAATCTTTTCCAGCCTGTTTGGTAACCAGTCGAATAGCTCCAGCCAAAGTAGGTGATTTGGGCGACTCTGGATGGGTGTTTGTTCGTGGAACAGGTATTGAAACAGATGGGGCAATAGAATTGACAAACTGCTTGTCCCCTTCTACTGAGTGATATTTTTTCGGAACAACTCTCTGTGAAACCAAATTTACTTGGTTTTCAGTACGATAATATTTTTCGACTACCTGTTGAATCGGCAATGATGGAATAACAACCTGAGACTCGGTGGGCGGTACCGTAGGACTACCTTGATAAAAACTCTGAATAGGATTAACGGAGGAAGTACTTGTCGGAAAGGTGTTGGCAATAAGTGCACCAATCGAACTTGGCTCAGAGTCATTGGGAGGAGCAGCCGTTTTGTAGGGATTTGTAGCACCCGACGACATACCAGCAATACCTGGCGTATCTCTAATTTTGCGAATATCGGTCTTGATGAGAGCATCAACCGAAGTACCAAATACCTGAGCAATCATTTTGAGATTTTCCAAATTTGGATTGGCACGAGCCTCCTCGTAAGCACCCAATAAAGAACGCTTAATTCCTATTCGACGAGCAAATTGCTCCTGAGTAAGACCGTTGAGTCTACGAAGATATTTGATATTGTTACTTACAATCGACATGATTTTTTCCTTTCTGCACGAATAAGCCGTTTCCTTGAGATAAATACTTTTGATGGAAATTTACGATATTATTCGAAAAAATTCCAGTAATTGCCCTTTTATCCCTTAAAAAACGTGTGATTTAGCTAAAGCTCATTCTAAGGCTGATGACCATCTTCCAGCAAACGAATAGCATTATAAGCGTTTACTACGCCACCGGTAATGGATAGTTTACTAAACTCAACCAAATCGCTTGTACCGGGCTGAGTTACTTTGGTATGAGGCATTTTTGTTGCCGATTGTAGGATTACTTTCTTGATTTGTTTTGAAGAAAGTTCAGGATAATAACTCTTAATCACGGCGGCCAAACCAGTTACCACTGGCGCAGCCATACTCGTACCACTCAAATCTTCATATTTAGAACCTACCACTGTCGATTTGAGATCAACACCTGGTGCAAAGACATCTACGGTTTTTCCTCCATAATTAGAAAACTCTGCGATAGCACTTGGCGGTTGAAGCCAGCTAGTAGCTCCTACTTCAATCCAGTTTTCTGCAATTTTTCCATCCAAATATCTTTTTGAAGGAAAATTATCATTTATATCTATATTTTCATTTTCGTTACCCGCCGCATGAATCAATAAAACATCTTTTGATTCTGCATAACGTACAGCCTCGTCCACAGCGGATTTTTGGGGAGAAAAGGGCTTTCCAAAACTCATATTGATAATTTTGGCGCCATTGTCCACCGCATATCTAATAGCATTAGCAACGTCTTTGTCTCGCTCATCGCCTTCAGGTATAGCACGCAAAATCATCAATTTCACATCGCTTGCAACCCCCAAAATGCCCAAGGCATTACGACGGTTGGCGGCAATAATTCCTGCCACGTGTGTACCATGACGAGCATCAGGGCCTTTTACTTCGTTGTTTCCGTAATTTCTATCAGCAATATTATTTACATCATCACCAATAATTTCTTGACGAGCATTATAATTCATATTGACGCCAAACTTCATTTGTGCATCATAATAATCAAAACCTTCCTTGAGTGATGCCTCGTCTTGTCCAACCTTAGCGAGTACCTCGTACATTCTTTTGGCTGCCTTCACCTCTTCTGGCGCTGTAACGCCAATTCTGGTTAGTTCAGCATTTCCTACTTGATCTGAAGCGGTATAATCCAAAATAATTTTTTTGGCCTCCACAAACTTATTGTAGAGCTTTATGACAAATGCACCCTGCTCATTAAGTTCTTTTATTTTATCGTCGTATTTAAGTTTTACTTTTTTGTAAATATCATATTCCGCTTTTTGTTTGGACGAAAGACCTGCAATATCTCTATCTCGAAAACTCCCATACTTTGCTTTTAAGCGCACATACTCACGCGTGAGCTCCATATTCTCACGTTCAAGATCCTGACCTTTAGCATTTCCCAAAAATCCCATCCATTTACATCATCGACAAATCCATTGTGGTCATCATCTATTCCGTTATTAGGAATCTCGTTGGGATTGACCCAAATATTGTCTTTCAAATCCTCGTGATTAGTATCTACCCCAGAATCGATAATAGCAACTATAACGGTTTTAGATTTCTTTTTATTGAGAATTTCACGGTAGGCACGCTCTGTACTTATTCCCAGCACACCATCTTGCTGAAAATCCAAATTAAACCAGTTATCGGGAGCTTTATTGAAAGAGTTATCGAGGTACTGCGCAGATGCAGAACCTATTATTGAAAAGAAAATAGCAGCAGTTAAGGCAATCTTAGATTTAATCATAAACTAGTACTTAATGGAGTCTGTGATGCACTACTTAAAAACGGCTTAGTAAGGTTGGATAACGAATTTCTAAGGTCGAGAGAAGTATTTTATCAAACGTCGCAAACAGCTCCCACACAAATACGAACACGGTGTTTGTGTTTTGACGATAACAAACAGCTAGAAGTGCTCAAAATAAGTAGGGTAGTTTTATGCAAAACTAAGAAAATATATCCGATTCTCAAGATTTTGAAGGTTCTGTATTAA
Source organism: Flectobacillus sp. BAB-3569 (assembly GCF_002270355.1). Taxonomy (GTDB): domain Bacteria; phylum Bacteroidota; class Bacteroidia; order Cytophagales; family Spirosomataceae; genus Flectobacillus; species Flectobacillus roseus. The sequence goes on from NZ_NJFZ01000017.1 coordinate 221,702, forward strand.
ATAAATCGAGCAATCGGCATTTCAGGAACTTGAAGATACCATTTTTTGTATTTAATGTATATACAATAAATTTCAACATGCTCAATTTGTGCCCATGAAACATCTTTTACAGCATTGGTGGATTCAACGATATTACCCTTTCCTCATTTGTTTTGCAGGTTTGTTGATTTTGGTAGTAATCAATGGTCTTACATCAACTACCATTTCAGTATTCGATAGAGTGTTGTTGGATGAATTTCAATGGTCGCGTTCGGAGTTAAAATTGAGAGATTCGATACCCAATGCCACGGCCTTCGCTTTGATATTTTTTTCAGGGTTATTGATAGATAAATTTCGGGTAAGAAGATTACTATTGGTAGGAAGTTTAATCCTAAGTATAGCATTATATTCTTACAGTCTGATTCATACGAAATTCGAAGCTTATTTTATTCACTTTTTATTTGGTGTTGCATACACTCTTTCGGGGTCTGTGTCGGCGATTATTCTGGTTTCTAGTTGGTTTCATAAACACAAAGGCTTGGCGCTTGGTATTACCTTGGCAGGAACGAGTCTGGGCAGTTTTGTATTTCCAAACCTTATTCATCATTGGTTAGAACTGTGGGGCTGGAGAAGTACCTTCCAACATTTGGCCATTTTTCCCCTCATATTATTTGCTTTTATTTTTCTATTTATCAAAAGTTCCCCTTCCGAACTCAATCTTAAAGCATTTGGTAGTGAAGACGCATCTGATTCCGCTGGAGGCAATTTAGCAGAACCTTTAGCCGAAGGTTTAAGCTTTGAGCAAGCCTTACAAACACCCACTTTTTGGCTGATATGCCTTTGTGGCTTTCTTACTTTTTACGGTTTGTTAGGAGTGGTCGCCAATCTGTTCTTGCATATTACTGATTTAGGTTTTACCGCCAAAGATGCCACTTTTGCCTTGACCTTATACTTTGGGGTAGCCTTCGGAGGAAAACTCCTGATCACTTCTGTATCAGATTATTTTAATACTTACCGCGTTTTTACGCTTTGTTGTACGTTGATGACCGTTTCGGTGCTAGGATTTACCACCATGGAAAAAGACCTAGTTTACTGGGCCACCGCAGGAATGGCGTTGAGTTGGGGCGGTATCTATTCGATGTATAATGTATTAACAATTAGAACATTTGGCTTAAAATCGGCAGGAAAAATCAATGGCACTATCAATATGTTTGAGTCTGCTGGCGCATTTTGTGGACCGATTTTTACAGGATTCATCTTCGATAAAACTCACTCCTATCAGTTAGCTTTCTTAATTATCACTTGTATGATGGGTTTTGCCACATTGCTTTCTTTTTTATTTTCTGCTAAAAAACAATCAACTTCCCAAGCTTAGATTACAGTGTTTTCAAAATAAAATCAAGATAGTCTAAACCAGTTTTTTATCTTTGTTACTCATTTAAAAACTGAAGGTATAAGCTTTAGGCATTAGGCAAAAAAGTCTAAATTACTTCTTGAGAAATACTTTTAACTATTGCATATAGCCTAGAGCTTAAAGCGGGTAAAATTATTTTTATTTTGCCCATTACCTTAACAATCCAAAGACTATTATGTTCAATTTTGACGAAATCATCAACCGACACAACACTGACTCTACCAAATGGGATTTTAATAACGACCCCGAAAATGTGATTCCTATGCCTGTGGCAGACATGGACTTCCGTTGTCCAGAGCCTATCATTCAGGCGATGCTTGAGGTGGCAGAACACGGAGTAATGGGTTATTCTTTTGTACCAAAAGAGTTAAAAAGCTTGTTTACTCAACGTATGAAAGACCTCTACGATTGGGAGATTCAAGAAGAATGGCAAGTGTGGATTCCGGGCTTAGTGCCGGGCATCACGACAAGCTATAAAGCGGTGGGACAATCGGGGGATGAAGTCATGACAACAATTCCTGTATATGGTCCGTTTCATTTGGCACCAAATTGGGCAGATAGAAAATTAGTCACCGTCCCATTGCTACTCGAAGGCGAACGCTGGGTTATGGACTTTGAGGCTATCGAAAAAGCGATGACTCCTAGAACAAAGGTCTTTATGCTTTGTAATCCATATAACCCAGGAGGTACAGTATTTACGCCAGCAGAACTTACCAAATTGGTAGAAATATGCCAAAGACACAACGTCGTGATTTGTTCTGATGAAATTCACTGTGACTTAATTTTGGATGAAAATCTTCGTCATACTCCGACAGCCAGTTTGAGTCCTGAGGCTGCACAAATGACCATTACTTTGATGGCACCAAGTAAGACCTTCAATATTGCAGGCTTGGGTTGTTCGGTAGCGATTATTCCTAACAAAGAACTAAGAGATAAGTTTATTTTTGCCAAAGCAGGTGTTTTTCCAGAACTCAATCGCTTTGGTATTCGTGCAGCTTATGCTGCGTACAAAGATTGTGAGCCATGGCGTAAAGAACTTGTCAAGTATCTAAAAACCAATCATGATATTTTGCACACCGCCATGAATGCCATTCCGGGCTTAAAAATGAACAAGTTAGAAGCTACCTACTTAGCTTGGGTAGATGCAAGAGAAACAGGCATTGAGAATTTAGCAGAGCACCTACTCAAACATGGTATCCGTGTAGTAGATGGACCTGTTTTTAAGGGACAAGGATTCTTTAGAGTAAATTTTGGCTGTACAAGAGCCACTTTAGAGGAAGGAATAAAGCGAATTCAAGAGGCGTTTGCTTCAGTAAATTAGTCGAACGATTGCTGATTTGTTTTTTTGATTTCGGAAATAGATACTTATTGATTTTTCTAAAATAAAGAGATTTAGTGGTTGTGTAATATTAAAGGGTTACACGCCACTGAATCTCTTTATTATTTATTCATACTTTGCCCGTGGCAAATGGGTATTTCTTTCGAATCAGGATTTTTGTCAAAATGTGGGCTCAGATATGGAATACCCAGATTTAATCCTCGCACCACAAAAAATATGGCAAGCACAAAGGTATAAATAGGAACAATTTTCTGAAATTTTAACCGAAAAGTCCCTTTCAGCAAATGTGGTAAATAACTCACCAAAAGTAAGGCGGGAACTGTGCCTAGTCCGTACATTAACATATAAAGACTACCTTGAAATGGCGTAGATGTTGCCGCAGCACCAGCCAAGGCAATATACAATATTCCACAAGGCAGATAGCCATTTAGCAACCCTAACGTTCCAAAACCTACCAACGATTTCTGCTGAATTACTTTTGAGGCCGTTTTTTTCAATTTCCCCCACAAACCCTGCATTGCTGATATACCCAAATTATGCTGGAAAAACACTAAGGTCAACATCATCAAACCTATCGCTATGGATAACCACTGTTGCATACCTGCCCAGCGAACACCCCAACCAAAATACCCAAAAACATATCCTAAACTCATGTAGGCAGATAACCTTCCGACATGATAACTCATTCGTGCCATAAATGCCTTGAGCGGACTCATTCCCCCTATAGGTAAAGCAACAGCAATTGGGCCGCACATACCGACACAATGCAAACTTCCCACAAAGCCTGTAATTAATGCGACCGAAAATAAAGTTGATGACAACATGCGTGTGAGTGATGAATTAGGAGTGATGAATTATGGGTTGTGAATTGTGAATGTAAAATATTGATCAAATTTTATTTTGAGCAATTACTCCCATATTTAATATATATAACTTTCAATATATGGCAAATGCAATACATTGGCTATTCGTATTCTACTACCTTCGCACTAATCAGCCAACAGCAATTACCTTACTTTATTACGACCTCGTCTTCTAAATAATATTCCTCACGACCATCCGTCCATGTCGTTTGGATTTTCCAAAGTCCTTTTTTGAGATTCGTTGTAGGAATGGTCACCAACGAATTACTTTGGGCTAAAACAGGCACCGAAAAATCGAGATTTTTATCAGATGGTCTGAAAAAAGTCACCTCCCCTTTTTTGACCGATGTCGGCAAGGCGATTCGAATGATTTGATCTGGAACTGAATAAGTCATTGATGATTTTTGCTTTAATAGTGAAGTATGTTGTATTCTTTCTATCTGTTTTTGATATACTTCTTCTTGTTGATAATAATTATCTGCCACAAGGTCAACTCTTTGTGAAATCATTCGGTAAACCATTGTGCCTATAAATCCAGCAAAAACTACAAAGGACAGTACAATTGCGCCACCCCAATTAATTGTATTAGAACGTGTCATAACTCGTGAGTTTATATCAGAAAATCAAAAAGGGTAATTATGAACCTTTTGATTCAAAATTACCCTCTGAAATAGCTAGAAATAATGACAATTGTTAGCTTTTAAAATGAGTTTTCCTCAAAACTTACTTCTTTATTACCTTCAACTTCAAATCTCCCAAATGTTTCTTATTCACTATCAGCAACAAAAATGGACGCATCGTAAAAGTGAGCTTTTTGCCCCATTTTTCTTCATAAGTTAAGAGCAATTTTTTAGGTGCTGTTTTTGTCAAACTTATTGTTTTGTAGTTCAAGTCAATATCAGAAGCTTTTTGAAAAATAGCAATCACGAACTCCTTCTTAAAATCAATGTTTGTTGGAGCGCCTTTGGGTCCCATAACCGTTGCCATTCCAAATATTTCTGAAAACTTCATTGCATCTGTAATGATAGGATTGGCAAGTTGATCCTCAGTTACGGTATTATTAATAAAGTAATTATCGCCAATGCGGTAAGGAACCTTTTTGGTTTGGGCAATCGCTCCAAACGCCGACAGTAATACAACAAAAAGAGATACAAGTAATTGAATTTTGTTTTTCATACATTTTTTTGAAAAGAGTGAAAAATAGAGACTAACCTTTGAAAGCCTGATTTGCAATTTATATGTATTTTTAAAAAAAAGTAATTCAAGCTAGAAAACTAATTTTGTCAACTGCAGTATGTATCTCAACTGTCATACATATTATAGCCTACGCTATGGCACTATTGCTATTCCGCAATTGGTAGAAAAAGCTGTATCACTGGGGGTAAAACAGTTGGCAATTACTGACATTAATCTGACTTCAGGGGTTTTTGACTTTGTAAAAGAATGTCAGAAAAATGATATTAAACCCATTGTTGGAGTTGAATTTAGAAACGACGACGAGTTGTTATTTGTTTGTCTAGCAAAGAATCACGATGGTTTTGCTGAAATTAATCGCTTCCTTAGCAAGCACAAACTTCAGCATTTACCTTTTCCCGAAACTGCCCCAAAGTTTAGAGATGTTTTTACAATTTATCCCTTTAAAAAGAAGCATTTAGCCAAACCCCATGAATGGATTGGTGTTGGTATCAGTGAAGTAAATAAGCTATGGCAATATCCTGATAGGATGAAACAAATGGTGATTTTACAGCCCGTTACCTTTTTCGACAAAGTTGGCTACAACATCCACAGATTGCTAAGAGCTATCGACAAGAATATATTGCTAAGTAAATTAAACCCTGATAGTCAGGCTGATATTAACGAAACCTTTCTAACTCCTGATTATTTACATACCTTTTTCAAAGACTTTCCAGCCATAATTGGTAATACCAATTATTTACTGGAGGAGTGTAATTTTAACTTTAATTTTTCTAGTAATAAAAATAAACTTCTTTTTACAAACTCAAAATTCGATGACCTTAGGCTATTAGAAAATTTAACTTTAACAGGTTATAAATATCGATATACCGATAATCCTGCGGTATTAGAAAGAATTAGTAAAGAACTAATTGTTATTTCTCAGCTCGATTTTAGCGCCTATTTTTTATTAGCTCATGACATCATTCAATTTGCCAAAAGTAAAGGATATTTTCACGTAGGACGTGGTTCTGGTGCTAATTCGATTGTTGCCTATTGCATTGGAATAACCGATGTAGACCCCATAGAACTAGACTTATATTTTGAGCGATTTATCAATCCACATCGCACAAGCCCACCAGACTTTGATTTAGATTTTTCATGGGACGAACGCAATGATATTATTTCCTATATTTTCGAAAAATATGGAGAGGATTATGTATGCTTGCTTGCCACCTATGTTACATTTAAGCAGCGTTCTGCCTACCGAGAATTAGCCAAAGTATTTGGGCTTCCCAAACATGAAATTGACGCCTTAATCAACCCCGAAGGTAGCGACTATGCCAATGTAACAGCCGACTCACTTGGCGAATGGGGGCATTTAATTATCAAATATGGCAACCTAATACAGGACTTTCCCAACTACCTAAGCATACACGCAGGAGGCATTCTCATTTCGGATAAACCTTTGTACTATTACACTAGCTTAAACCCCGTTCCGAAAGGTTTTCCCATTTGCGAATTTGATATGTATGTCGCCGAAGAAATTGGTTTTGCCAAATTCGACATATTATCACAACGAGGTTTGGGACATATAAAAGAGTGCGTAGATATAGTCAAACAACAACGGAATATCGATATTGATATTCATGCCATTCAAGCGTTTAAACAAGATGAAAACCTCAAGCAGCAACTACGCAATTATGAAACTATGGGGTGCTTCTACATCGAATCGCCTGCGATGCGTCAGTTGATTTGGAAATTGCGCTGCGACAACTACTTGACATTAGTGGCAGCCAGCTCTATCATTCGCCCTGGAGTAGCAAGCTCGGGCATGATGCGTGCCTATATTGAGCGATATCATAATCCAAACTCATTTGACTATATACATCCCAAAATGAAGGAGTTGCTAAGTGAAACCTTCGGAATTATGGTGTATCAAGAAGATGTAATCAAGGTTGCACATTATTTTGCTGAATTGAGTTTGGCCGAAGCTGATATTTTGCGGAGAGGAATGTCTGGGAAGTTTCGTTCGAAATCAGAATTTCTTAAAATAGAAAATACCTTTTTTACAAACTGCAAAAATTTAGGTTATGATGAATCTATCACTAAGGAAGTTTGGCGCCAAATAGAAAGTTTTTCGGGCTACTCATTCAGCAAAGCCCACTCTGCCAGCTATGCTGTGGAAAGTTATCAGAGTTTGTATCTCAAAACCTATTATCCTCTCGAATTTATGGTGGCGGTTATTAATAATTTTGGAGGCTTTTATAAGACCGAATTCTACCTACATGAAGCTCGAAGATATGGTGCTCATATAGAAGCTCCTGCGCTCAATTATTCAGGATATATGACCAGATTGGAAGAAAAAACCATTTGGATAGGTTGGATTCATGTAAAAAGTTTGGAGAAAAAAGTTGTTGACCTGATGCTTGCACAGCAAGGAATAAAGCCTTTTCAGAGCTTTGAAGATTTCTACAGGCGAGTTCCTATCTCACTCGAACAAATCATTATCTTGATTCGCTTAGGCGCTTTTAGATTTCTTGATAAAAAGAAAAAAAATCTGCTTTGGCAGGCTCATCATCGTCATACGCAAGGAAAAAAGAAAGGACAGTCAAGCGCCTATCTTTTTGAGGTAAAAGAAGAAACCCTAGAGCTACCCCATTTGGATTATCATGATATCGAGGATATTTACGACACGGTCGAACTATTAGGTTTTTATCTTGAGCCTCCATTTTCAGTGCTTAGAAATCCTATCGAAATACCAACACGAGCTAAAGATTTCCCTCTACATCTTCACAAAACCATTACGATTTTAGGTTATCTTGTCAACGTTAAGTTACGAGAACAAGTACACAAGAACGTATGGCCTTTGGGTATTTTATCGATGAAAATGGGGCGTATTTTGATACTGTTCAATTTCCCAAAATACTCAAACAATATCCATTTCAAGGCGCTGGTATCTACCTCTTAAAAGGCAAGGTCACCGAAGAATTTGGACATTTTGCATTACAAATAGTATCAATGGAAAAACAACATTTGGCATTTGACCCAAGATATTTTTAATAAAACTATTTAAGCTGCACAGCGATGATACACAGAAAAACCACATTATCAGAAAATATAGTAGCCTTTTGTAGATTTCTCAGAGAACATGGTTTTTCTATAAGTGTACAAGATGAAGCCACAGCTTTGGAAGCTCTTTCCTATATTTCTTACCAAAATAGGCTGGATTTTCAAACAGCATTAGCGATTATACTTGTCAAAAAAGTCCAACAGTTAGAAGTGTTCAATCGCCTATTTGAGGATTATTGGAAAGAGCTTGAAAAAGCACTAGATTCAAAAATAAAAGACGGGAAAAGCAAGTCTAATCGCCCTGTTAAAAGCGAGGAACAAGCTTTTAATGCCCTAAAATCTTGGCTCAATGGCAACCGACAAACGCAAGAAGAACAAATGGCTTCTTACAGTCCACATGAAAGTTTAGGACAAAAAAACTTTGCCAATATCCCTGCTGATGAAATTGCTGAAATGATGACAAGCATTCAAACTCTCTCCCGAACTCTGGCGAGAGCCGTTGCACGTCGCGAACAATCGACTAGGGCAAGAAAACAATTTCATTTTGCAAGAACGATCCGAAAAAATATGCGCAGCGGTGGAGAGTTGATAGAATTGGCATTTAGAAAGCCTAAAAAAATCGTTTAAAATTGGTATTGCTTTGCGATGTAAGCAAGTCGATGGATTTGTACTCGAGTTTCTTTATTCAGTTTATGTTTGCTTTTCAGAAAGTATATCAAAAAATAGAAACCTTTATCTTCAGCACGCATATAGCACGTATTACAAACGAACTAAACACTACTCATTTCAACGAAGTAAAGGCTAATTTTTCAGAAAAAATCAATATCTGGTCGGGCGGAACCAAGATTGGAGAGTCATTGATGCAGTTTAATAGAGAATTTGGGAAAAGATACGTCAACCATCAAACAGTGGTCATCATTCTATCCGACGGTTGGGATACAGGAAACCCTGAAGTATTGAGCGAAGCCATGGAAACACTTCACAAACAAGCACATAAGATCTTGTGGCTAAACCCGCTTGCAGGCAATCCAAACTTTCAAGCAAATACCGTAGGGATGCAGGCAGCAATGCCATTTATCAGTCACTTTGCTCCTGTGCATAACCTCGAAAGCCTCAAGCAATTGGGGAAGATGATTTGATGATTGGGCGTTTTTAGAAACTCTAATTGAGCGCTTGAGTGATGGAACGAATGAGTGATTATTTTTAATAGATATTTTGAAATAATCACTCATCCACTCAATCACAACTCACTCAACTTGGCATGACTCATGTCGTACCGTTACGATTATGAAACAAAAAGCTATTTTGACAAATAGACTTTATCTATTAATTCTTGGTATTCAGATTCGGCATTGGCAGAAACCGTAATTCCTCCTCCGCTTTTAAAAAGCATTCCTTGTGGGGTATTCTCGATAAAGCGTATCATGACAGAACTATCCAAATTTTGCCCATCAAATATCCCAAAAACGCCTGTGTAATATCCTCTGTCGTACCCTTCTGCCTCCTTGATAATCTCTAGAGTTTGGGGTTTGGGCGCCCCTGTGATAGAGCCCGCAGGAAGCATTTTAAATAGTAATGAACCTATTTGTTGCGCATAATTCTCTGGCAATTTTCCACAAATTTCTGAACTCACTTGCAACAAATTGCCTTCGTTGGTAGCAACTCTATCGATATATCTAAACCGCTCTACCCATACTTTTTCGGCTATAATACTAATATCATTTCTGATTAAATCCACAATCGTAGCGTGTTCCGCCAACTCCTTTTTGTTCTCCAAAATAGTTTTTTCAGCATCAGGAATATTAGCAGAGATAGTCCCTTTCATCGGATGAGAGGAGATGATGCCAGACTTAATCTGAACAAAAGTTTCGGGAGAAAATAAGACAAATTGATTTTTGAATAACAATTGATAAGTGGCTTCACTTCGTTCAAATATCTCTCTCAAGGATAAATTTACCCGAATAGGAGTCGGTTTAGTGAGGTTTACAAGAAAACTATCTCCTCGCTTCAAATGATTTTGTACAAGTGTAAATGAATGTTGATATTCCTCAAAACTTATTGGATATTTCTCAAAAACTACCTCAGTGCTTTCGGAAGTTTTTTGCTTAAAATGATAATTCGTTTTATCTCCAATTTTGTAGAATATTTGGTGCTGTGCAACCTCCTCCAAAGGAATCACCAAGGGCTTTTGCATCAGGTAATCAATCACAAAAAAGAAAGGTTTTTGTGATTGACCTAACTGATTCATTCGCTCTATAGCAACCAAAGCAGCAGGAAGAATTGAATGTTTTTTATAACTCATGTTTGAGACTGACTGATGAAGAAAAACAGGGAACTTAGAAATCATTTTAATCAAAACACAAAAATGCAATTCTTTTCTCCCTGTTTATGTAAAAAATCACCCCTCAAGAAAGGCTCTTGAGGGGTGTGAGAACTTATATTGTTAAAAAGCTTATGCGTTTACAAAAGTTTTACTTTTTTCTATCGCGTTTGCCAAACCACTCACGTCAGAACCTCCCGCAGTTGCAAAGAATGGTTGGCCACCGCCCCCACCTTTCACTTCTTTGGCCAATTCACGAATGATTTGTCCAGCGTTTAAGCCTTTATCTGCTACCAAATTATCCGCAATCATTACTGCTAATTGAGGTTTACCAGCAACTTCGGCACCCAAAACGCAATACAAATCACCCACTTTTGCTTTTAATTCATAAGCCAATTGTTTCAAGGCATCAGCCGAACCAACTTCTACGACCTCAGTAATAGCGTTGATGCTACCGTAAGAAACGATTTTGTTCAACAAACGTTCTTTCGTTGCTTGAAGTTTTTCTTGTTCAAAAACCTCGATTTTCTTCGCTAAAGCATTTTTCTCTTCCAACAATGAAGCTACTGCTTTTACTAGGTCTTTTGGCGCTTTCAACAATTGATTCAATTGGTCAAGAATAGCCTCTTGTTCACGAAGAATTTCGAATGCTTTTTCTGACGTAACCGCCTCAATACGACGAACACCCGTTGCTACCGAAGTTTCAGTGACAATCTTAAACAAACCAATATTACCTGTTGCAGGTACGTGTGTACCTCCACAAAGTTCTACCGAATAGTTTTTATCAAAAGTAATAACACGAACGAAATCACCGTATTTTTCACCAAACAATGCCATAGCACCACGTGAAGTTGCTTCAGAGATAGGAACGTTGCGTTCTTCTACCAAAGGAATATTTTCACGGATTTTTTGGTTCACAATCTCCTCAACCTGAGCAATTTCTTCGTCAGTAACTTTCTGGAAGTGAGAGAAGTCAAAACGTAAAATTTCGTTATTTACTAGTGAACCTTTTTGGTTTACATGACTACCCAAGACTTGCTTAAGCGCAGCCTGCATCAAGTGCGTAGAAGTGTGGTTGTTGTTAGTCAACTTTCTACGTGCTAAATCGATACTTGCTTTTACTGGTTCGTCAGAAACCAAAGATTCAAAACGCTTGTCGCTGATAAAATGCACGATAAGGTCGTTTTCTTTTTTGGTATCCACCACTTCAATTGCAACCCCTCCAAAACTGATGGTACCTTTATCTCCAACCTGACCACCTGATTCAGCATAGAAAGGCGTTTTGTCCAACACCACTTTGTACTGTGTTCCTTGTTTGTTTTGAACTTTTTGGTATTTTACTACAGAAGAAACCGTTTCGAATTCGTCATAACCCACGAATTCAATTTTGTCAACTTCTTGCAAAATCACCCAGTCCTCAGCAGAAGTCGAAGCATCCTTTCGTGAACGCTCTTTTTGTGCTTGAAGGGCAGCTTTGTATCCTTCTTCGTCGATTGACAAACCATTTTCACGAGCGATAAGGGCTGTCAAGTCAACAGGAAAACCGAAGGTATCATTCAACTCAAACACTTGCTCGCCATTAATAACTGTTTGATTATTAGCTTTTAAATCAACCGTGATTTTATCTAATAATTTCAAACCATTTTCAAGCGTACGCAAGAAAGAGTTTTCTTCTTCTAAAATAACTTTTGCCACAAAATCTTGTTGAGAAATCAATTCTGGGAAAACACCGTCGAATTGCTCTGACAACAATGGTACAATTGAGTGTAAAAACGGCTCACGGAAACCTAAATAAGTATAACCGTAACGCACCGCACGACGCAAAATACGACGAATTACATAGCCCGCTTTGTTATTTGAAGGCAATTGACCGTCAGCAATCGCAAAGGCAATAGCACGGATGTGGTCAGCAATAACACGAAGTGAAATATCCGTCCACTTGTCTTGACCGTATACCTTACCAGCTTTGTCTGCGATAAGTTTGATGGTACCTTGGAAAACATCAGTATCGTAGTTGGATTGTTTGCCTTGGATAGCCATACACAAACGCTCAAAGCCCATCCCTGTATCTACGTGCTTCGATGGAAGTGGCACCAACGAACCATCAGCCATACGCTCAAACTGCATGAATACGTTGTTCCAGATTTCAACAACCTGAGGATGATCTGCGTTTACCAACTCTTTCCCAGATTTGGATGCAACCTCATCAGCATCACGCAAGTCGATATGGATTTCTGAACATGGACCACATGGACCAGTCTCGCCCATTTCCCAGAAATTATCTTTTTTATTTCCTAAAATGATACGTTCCTCTCCAACGATAGCCTTCCAAATATCCCATGCTTCTTGATCGAATGGTACGCCATCTTTTTCGTCACCTTGAAATACCGAAACATAGATACGGTCTTTCGGCAACTTGTATACTTCTGTCAATAACTCCCAAGACCAAGCCAAGGCTTCTTTTTTGAAATAGTCGCCAAATGACCAGTTACCCAACATCTCAAACATAGTGTGGTGATAGGTATCAAAACCTACATCTTCGAGGTCATTGTGTTTTCCTGAAACTCTCAAACATTTTTGGGTATCTGCAATACGCTTTGAGGGCGGAGTTCCGTTACCTAAGAAAAAATCTTTGAACTGAGCCATACCCGAGTTGTTGAACATCAAGGTTGGGTCATTTTTGGCTACTAATGGAGCTGAAGGAACAATTAAGTGACCTTTCGATGCAAAAAAGTCCAAGAACTGTTTTCTAATTTCTCTGGAAGTCATTGGTAATTATATGGTTATGTTTAGGGCTAGAATGACTGACAAATGTCATTCCTCACACTAAATATTTTTTTGTACTAAATAGATTCCTGATTTTTCGATAAAAATTTTATCTTTGCTTAAAATCATTTTTTGCAAAATTAGTTGTTTTCAGGCTCAAGAACGATAATGTTGAAAAATCATTTTAGCTAATTATCGCAACTTACCACTCAATACCATTATTAATAGCTAATTATCAAACACTTAGCCTTCAACTAAAAACCAACACCCTCATAGTTTTGTAATAAAATTTTTACTTTGGATTGGGAGAACACATACTATTTTGAGTATAAGGTCCTAGGTTTCTCTCGATTTTTGAATATTATGCAGCAGAATCTAACTAAACGTTATTATTCCATATCAGAGGTAGCAATCATGTTTAACGTAAATATTTCAAAATTACGTTACTGGCAAGAGCAATTCCCAACGATAAATCCTAAGCGTGATCGAGCTGGGGATAGAAAATACACACAAGATGATATTAACCAAATACGTGAAATTTTCATTTTGATAGAGGAAGAAGGTCACACTATTGAAGGAGCCAAAAATGCCTTAGAAAAAAGGAGAGCTCGTAAAAATGCCAATCAGGAGGTAGTAAGAACTTTGGTTGGATTGCGTGATTTTCTAAAAAAAGTACGAGACTCCCTCGAACAGGGAGATGATAGTTCATTGTAATATCCCTAGAGTAACATTCACACACCTGAAAATCTACACTTGAAAGCTCGGTTCGAGTTATTTAATCTTTTTCTATACCATCATTATGCAATTTACCTCAGAAAAGGTATATCAGGTAGGGTTATCACTTATTCCAAAAATCGGTGACATTTTAATTAAACAGTTAGTAAGCTACTGTGGCTCAGCTGAAAATGTATTCAAAGCTCCCAAAAGTAAACTTCTTAAAATTCCCAATATCGGGGAAGTACTTGCTCAAAATATCGTTCAACAAAAGGTACTAACGCTTGCTGAGGCTGTTGTAAAACAAGCTGAGAAGGAAAAAGTACATATTCTTTTTTATTTAGATACCGACTACCCTCGAAGATTAAAATCTCTTTACGATGCGCCTTGCATTTTGTATTATAAAGGCAATCCAGAGGTATTAAACCCTCAACGAAGCATCGCCATTGTAGGAACTCGTCAAATGACCGATTACGGGCGTGTGGTCACAGAGCAGATTGTTGCACAACTCAAAACCTTCAAATGTGTCTGCATCAGTGGATTGGCGTATGGCATTGACATTTGCGCACATAAAGCCAGTGTACAATATCAAATTCCAACGATTGGTGTGATGGCGAATGGAATAGACAAGGTATATCCTAGTCAGCACAAGCAAACTGCCATACAAATGCAGCAATTAGGAGGAGTTATGTCTGAACACCACTTTGGTGTAATTCCAGAAGCGCCATATTTTCCTAGAAGAAATAGAATCATTGCAGGTATGTCAGATGCCACGATTGTGGTAGAAGCCGCCATCAAAGGCGGGGCACTGATCACAGCTGAGTTTGCCAATAATTATCATCGTGATGTTTTTGCTGTGCCGGGACAGCTCGGCAAGAGTCATTCAGAAGGGTGTAATTTGCTTATCAGGAAAAATAAGGCGCAGATCTATACGCAGGTAGAAGACATTGTGGAGTCCTTAAATTGGGACTTGGTACAGACCAATGAGTCCTTAGCCAAGGCTATTGATTTTTCTGGATTAAGTACAGAAGAGAGTCAAATTTTGGCATTACTTCACCAAAAAGGGCCATTACATATTGATGAGCTTAGTTGGCAATCTCAAATTGTAATGGCTCGTTTGGCTTCTCTCCTTTTACATTTAGAGTTTCAAGGATTGGTAAAAGCATTACCGGGGAAAAAGTTCTGTTTGGCTTAGGCTGCCTCTTGGGTTGGAGCAATAGCCAGTTCAAAAACTGCTCCCCCATCATTTTCTACTTTGTACTGACCAGAAACTTGCTTACTCAATGAAATAATAAGTTGCTTTCCAAAAGAACGGCGACCTTTACTATTCCATTTGTCCATATCGATACCTGCGCCATTGTCTTTTACTTTTAAATAGATACCGCCTTCTGTTTTGAACTTGATTTCTAAGGTTGGATCAGGTACTTGTTGATAGGCATATTTAAAAGAGTTAGTCACCAATTCATTCAAAATCAATCCAATAGGAATCGCTAAATCCACATCAATTTCAGTTTGTTCTATATCTAGTAACAGATTGAAATTTTGGCGAGAGTATCCATAGCTTTCCATTATATTTTCAACCAAATCAGTAATGTACTCCTTGATATTCAACGCTGTAGTATGACTAGTCTGATATAATTTTTGGTGAATCAAAGACATAGCCTCTACCCTTTTCTGACCAGTTTGCACAGCCTTTATGGCATCTTGGTCGGTAAGACCGTACGTTTGGAGATTGAGTAGACTTGCCACGATTGACAAATTATTCTTAACACGGTGATGCAGTTCTTTCATCATCAATACCAATTTGTCTGACTGTTCCTGAATTTTATAATTTTGACTCGTCAACAAATCGTTGTTTTGATGAATAATTCTGTTTTTACGAATTAGCAAGAATCCAGCGATAACCAGTACCGCAATTAAAACAAGGCCGAAAAAATAATATTTTGTTTAGCGGTGTTCTGAAAATTGAGCTCCTTAATTTGAGTCTCTTTCTCAATGGTTTTATTACGCTCTTCAAGTTCAACAACTTTCGACTTGATTTCTAAATTGGTGATACTGTCGTTTAGGACTACATGGTTTTTGTAAGCAAAATAAGCTTTATCCCATTTTTTTTCTCCTTCATATAGCTTTGCCAAAACATCATAGGCATCTGCTTGGAAGTATTTCCGTTCAGGGATATTATTAGCGTATTCAATTCCTTTTAGTGCGGAAGAAATACCTTCTTTATACGCTTTTTTGCCATTGTATGCCCAAGCAAGATTTATGTAAATAGCAGCTAAACTAAAAACATCTTTTTGAGTTATTTCAAGGCTTAAAGCTTCTTCATACATTTGAATCGCTTTATCAAATTGGCCTAAATTTTTGTAGTGGATGCCGATATTAATTAAACCTGTAAGATAATCATCCGACATCTCGGCTGACTTAAGATACTTCAACCCTGTAATACTCAAATCCAAAGCTTTTTGAGATTGACCTCTTTTATCGTAGATAATACTAAGGCTATTGTAGGAGTAAGCAATGAGTTTATCATTGTGTAAATCCTTTCCAATTTTCTGAGTTAACACATACATTCGTTCGGCTTCATCCAGTCTATTTTGACGTTCAAACACGTTGCCTAATTGAATATAGGTTGTTCCCACCCAGTATAGATTCCTTTGTTCTTGAAATCTGTGAAGCGCTTTATTGAAATGCTCTAAAGACTTTACATAATCCTCAAGCCCATAATTAGTTTGCCCTAACTTATAATGCAGATGTCCCAACAGGGTATCAGCTGAGTTTTCGGGAATGAGGTCGATAGCCTCCAATAATATTTCGCGTTTTACTTGGTCCTCAAGTTCGCCCTGCTTAGAGAATTGATATATAGCTAAAGCTCTTTTTTCATTTGCGGGTAATTTGTTCCACTTTTCACGGGCACTTTCTAAGCTTTGGGCCTTAGTATGAATCCCAAGGAAAAAAAGTAATAGGAACACAAATAGCGATTTTATATGATTCATGGTAAAATGTGTGTCAGCTTTATAATATTTCAAAATTTTAGACAATACTAAGTTAGTGGGCAAAATAGAATTTAATTTTTGTGCCCAGGGCATTCAGGTATCAGCTTTCGGCGGTGGGCTTTGTAAAAAAGCATGGCTGTGGTTAATAAAAACATTTTAACACTCAGTGCCTTGTGCCTGTTGCCTTGTCCCTAAACACATAACTTAAATCTTATTCTGCACTATTACTTAATTGTAATATTTAGACTTATACGATGATTACTTGCAAAAAGTATTCTTCAGAATGTGGTAACACATCCCTAAAAATAGACTTCTGAATTTGAGAAACCTATCCATTCTTATTCAACGGTACTTGATGAAGTAGTATAAATTTAAACTATAGTATATCTTTAGTTAGTGTGCTAAATAGAATTTAAGTTATGTGTTTAGATACTAGGCAACAGGCACAAGACAAAGAGTGTTAAAATGTTTTTTAATAACTACAGCCATGCTTTTTTCCAAAGCCCATCGCCGAAAGCCCAAAGCACAATTTTAAATTTTATTTTCCCACTAACTTAACTATGTTGAATTATGAAAGCAATTTTGGTAGAAGCGGTTTGGGTAAAAATTATTAGAGAATGTAGAAGGCGGAGATATTTTCAAATAGATTTTTATCCTGTATAAGTTTAGATATTTTTTTATAAGTAAAAGGAAAGATTAAATTAATAGTATATCTGAGGCAAAATCTGACTATAACCTTTTGATTATGAATATCTTCAAATAACCAATATACTGTTAACCAATAACGTTTTCCTACTTAAAGCAAACGGTCGATAAAACTATCGACCGTTTATAGTTGAGCTGACTAAAAGAAGTCAAGCTCCATTAATTATATGCTCCAGTTAGCAGGGTCATGACGCCACTCTTGAAGAGTTATCATTTGACTTTCTGTAACATAGTTTTTCTTTTTAGCTTCCTCCAACAAGGTTTCGTAATCGCTCAAAGTATAAAACTTCAAGCCTTTTTCTGCAAAGTTTTGAGTTGCGACATTAAAACCATAGGTAAAAATAGCGACCATACCCAATACATTAGCACCAGCCTCGCGTAATGCTTCAGCAGCCTTTAATGAACTACCACCTGTAGACACCAAATCCTCCACTAATACTACTTTCTGACCAGCTTTGATTTCACCTTCGATTTGGTTGCCCATACCATGTTTTTTCGGCTCAGGGCGTACATAGCAAAATGGCAAGTCTAAGAAATCAGCTACCAAAGCACCTTGCGCAATACCTGCTGTAGCTACACCTGCGATGATATCAACCTCTGGCCAGTATGCTTTAACAGCAGCAGCCAAGCCGTCACGGATTGCAGTACGTACCTTTGCGTGAGAAAGAGTAATACGGTTATCACAATAAATAGGAGAATTCCAGCCAGAAGCCCATTTGAAAGGCTTGTCAGGGCTTAATCTTACGGCTTTTACGTCTAGTAGCATCGAGGCCACAGATTGTGCAAGTGTTGCGTGTGTCATTGGATTACTGAATTTGTATAGGGCGATGAGATTTCTTTGTCTGTTTTGAGATTGTATTCAAGCAAAGAAGGTTAATTTGGTTGTCGATTTTCAACTTTTATGCAAAAATAGGAAGAGTCGGGCATGTTTTACTAACAAAAATGTAATTTTGCTTTTACAATGCAACAATATGGGTGGCTCAACACGTGCCAAACATTGCCAAATATTTAAAGATATCTATTCAATAAGATGATCATTTTCATTGACGACAGACCTATCAAAGTGATAAGTCAAAAAAAAGCTAAGTCTCTGACAACCACAGATTTTGAACACTTGATAGACGCAAAACTTGAAAGTATTCGTCCTGAGAAATTGCATGGCCATGTCTTGATATTAAACGTAATTTTACCAACAATCAATAAACTTTTTTCAATTTTAAAAGAACACGATTTACCACACTTTCAATCTATCACATTGGTAACAGCCGATAGAGATTTGACAGAAGAGCAAATTAAAGCACAATATAAGGTGATTAAAGCGGCAGGTGGCGTAGTTAGAAATGAAAAAGGAGATTTATTATTGATGTATCGTCTCAAAAAATGGGATTTACCCAAAGGTAAACTCGACAAAGGCGAAAAATCCAAAAATGGTGCGGTACGCGAAGTAGAGGAGGAATGTAATGTAAAAGTACGTTTGGAAGAAAAAATCTGTACCACTTTTCATACTTATACTTACAAAAACGAGCACATCCTCAAACAAACTAAATGGTATTCAATGGAGATTGTGGATGCTTCTAAAATGAAACCACAAATTGAAGAGGATATCGAAAAATTAGAATGGATGGATCGTAAACAAGTACACACAGCCTTGATTAACTCTTATTCATCGATTCGCTATGTCGTAAAAAGATATTTTTACGAGGGTGAAGACAAATGGGAAATATAGGAAGTGATGAGTTGTGAGTTTAGAGTGATTTGTTCTCTAAACTCATCACTCCAAACTCACAACTCATCACTCCAAATTCACAACTCATCACTTAAACACTCTTCAAAGCTTGCTCAATATCTGCTTTAATATCGTCGATATGTTCAATTCCTACAGATAAACGTAGTGAAGTTGGTTCTACGCCAGCAGCTAATTGTTCGGCCTCTGACAATTGCGAGTGTGTAGTCGAAGCTGGGTGAATAATCAGGGTTTTTGAATCGCCAACATTCGCCAAATGACTAATCAATTGAAGGCTATTCACAAACTTTTCTGCACGCGCTTTATCGCCTTTCAGTTTGAATGACAAAACACCACCAAAACTACGATTTAAGTATTTTTTGCCAGTTCGTGATAAGGGCTACTTTCAAGTCCTAAATAATTTACACCTTCTACTTCAGGATGCGACAACAGCCATTCAGCTAGTTTTTGTGCATTTTCCCCAATTCTCTCTACACGCAAAGACAAAGTCTCTAAGCCTTGCAACAATAAGAAAGAGTTAAAAGGACTTTGTGAAGGACCCCAATCGCGCAAACCTTCTACCCTAGCACGAATGATATATTGAATATTACCGAATGGTCCACCGATGCCGAAAACATCGTTCAAAACCAAGCCATGGTATGACGGCGAAGGCTCTGTAAATTGTGGAAATTTACCATTACCCCAGTTAAAAGTTCCCCCATCAACAATCACTCCACCCATCGTAGTACCATGTCCTCCAATCCATTTGGTAGCAGACTCAACCACCACGTGAGCACCATGTTTGAGCGGTTGGGCAATAGCACCTCCTGCACCAAAAGTATTGTCTACGATTAATGGAATTTCGTATTTGTTCGCCAAAGCAGCAAATGCTTCAAAATCGGGAACACTAAAACTTGGGTTTCCGATGGTTTCCAAATAAATCAATTTGGTACGGTCATCAATCAATTTTTCAAAGCTCGATACGTCGTCGCCATTGGCGAAGCGAGCCTCTACACCAATATTCTTGAAAGAATTTTTGAATTGATTATAGGTTCCGCCGTACAAGAATGAGGTAGTTACAAAGTTATCTCCCGCCGTAGTTATGTTGTTAATTGCCAAGAACTGCGCCGCATGCCCCGAACTAACTGCCAAGGCTGCCACTCCTCCTTCCAACGCTGCAATTCTTTTCTCGAATACGTCATTGGTTGGGTTCATAATACGAGTGTAGATGTTACCAAACTCCTTCAAGGCAAAAAGATTAGCTCCATGTTCAGCACTATTAAAAGAATAAGAAGTTGTTTGATAAATAGGTACTGCTCTTGAATTAGTTGTTGGGTCTACTTGCTGACCAGCGTGCAATTGAAGGGTTTCGAATTTCATGTTAAAGAGTTTTTAAGGGCAAAGCCAATAGGTTTCTGTTTTAGAAGTAATTGGTACAACAATACATCTACTGCATTGCCATGGTTTTGTTTCTTTTTTTAATACGTTTTTTCTAAAAGAATAATCACAATCAAATATACCTAAATATTTATTAAACTACAAAAACTATAGATTAAATTATTCCCAAAAACCATTGTAATCAAAAAAGGACAAAATTTAGCTAATCGGTAATTATTACCATTAAAACTACATTTCACACCACATATATTTCTTTTTTAACTTCTACCTTTGACATCATCAAACGAAGCCAATGTGAGTATGTCAGATAAAAAAATAAATTTCCCCATTTTAGATATTTGCACTTTATCCGAAACGAGAGATGAAGATTTTTTGGTGAGTAAATTTGGTGCCTATTTGGAGCGACACAAAAATCTTCATCATGCGCACCGACATAGTTTTTATCATTTGGTTTTCTTTACACAAGGTGCTGGCTTTCACACGATAGATTTTAGCAATTTTGATGTAAAACCCTACCAAATCTATTTTATGATACCAGGGCAGGTGCATAGTTGGAGTTTTGAAGGATCTATAGATGGTTATGTGGTCAATTTTTCAGAAGAATTTTTCCAGTCATTTTTATTGAAAGCAGAATATTTAGCTAATTTTTCATTTTTCAATAATATTGCACAAGACAGTGTCATCAATTTGAGTTTTCCGCTCAATCAGAAGGTAAAAGGCTTTTTTGAAGAAATCCTTGAACAGGCACAACAAAAGCAACCTTTTGCCCATGACATGATAAAAAGTTTGTTGATACAAATGTTTATTGCCATAGACCAGCAAACCATTACTGAGAAGCCCAAAAATATTCCGCAGTTTAACTACACCTTGCTAAAGAATTTTCAAAAGTTGATTGAAAAACATCATACTACCCTAAAATTACCGATGGAGTACGCAGAATTATTATATATTACTCCTAATCATTTGAACGCCCTTTGTAAGGAGCATTTGGGTATGCAAGCAGGTGAAGTGATTCGTAATAGAATTGTATTGGAAGCAAAAAGATTATTGGTCAACAAAAACACGAGTATCTCAGAAATTGCCTATTATCTCAATTTTGCGGACAATTCATATTTCTCTAAGTTTTTCAAAAAACACGTTGGAGTAAGTCCTGAGGAGTTTAGAAAGAAGATTTAAGTTTTTTGTCGAAGGAATAAGGCAACAGGCACAAGGCAAAGAGTGTTAAATCGTTTTTTAGTAACAATAGATATAGTTTTGCAGAAAGCTGAAAGCCGTAAGCTTTATAATTTAATTTTGCCAATCAACTTATTATTTTCTGCCTAATGCCTTCGGCATACAGCTTATAGCATATTATCAAAATTTTGTTTCATATAAATATTTTTAGTCATGAACGAATATCAAAATATAAAACTCGATGTTGAAAGAAGTAAAACTCGTGCGATGATAGAAATGCGTTGTCCGCAATGTCGTCAAGGAAAAATGTTTAAGTACTCTAACTGGCGAATAGATAAATTTGACGAGATGCACGACAATTGTCCTGTTTGTGGACTACATTTTGAGGTAGAACCTGGCTTCTGGTATGGTGCCATGTTTGTGAGTTACGGTTTTTCGATAGCGATTTTGGCCATCATGGGAATCGTGATTTATTGGGGTTTCAACGACCCATCGGTTTTAGGTTATATTATCCCTATTCCGATTGTATCCTTGATTGCTGTGCCATTCAATTTTAGAATGTCGAGAAGCGTATTTTTACATCTCTTTGGTTTTGTCAAATACAAACCAGAGCAAAATGCCTAGAAATCTTTTCTCTTGTTATATAAAAATGAATCCTCAAACAATTGAGTGAATGAGTGATTATGTGAAAATTTGTTTTCAATCAGTAGAGACGCAATGATTGCGTCTCAAGCCAAGTGAAATCTAGCATGATAGCATCAAAAAAGCGGTCGAAAAATAATTTTTCGTACCGCTTTTTATTGAAATTTATAAAGTCATCCAAGTCTCAAAATGCTGAATGAATCATGTTTGAGGGTTCTAAGTTTTAAAACTTTTGAAAAATGAGTCCAAGACTAAGTCTTGAACTAGGATTACTTTACCTCTACATATTTCAAAGGTAAATTCCAGCCTTCAATGGAAATTTGAGTTGGTTGAGTACCTGTTTTTGCTTCTAAAACGATCTTCTTGGTCGTATTTGGTGTAATAGAAACATAGTTATCATCATAGAAAGTTGGCAAGATACGCTCTTTAGTTTGGGTATTTACCAAGGAAACTCGATTGAAGAATGCTATAGTTTTTTCGTCTTTGTTCGTCAGACTCACTTCTATTTTATCTCCTGAAATACGCTTGGCAATAACTTCCAAATTGGCAGATGACATAGTTTGTAAACCAGAATATTTACCTTCAGCATTCGGATACCAATAGAAGTTATCACTTACCAGCTTCTGATTTTCGTCCAATAATTGTAGTGACAGAAACGAACCATCTTTTGCTCCTAACTCATCCAAGATGTTTTTGACTGATAAAATCTTCTTAATGGATGTCGCCTCGATGTAGGTAAATACTTTGGTGATAAGTTTGGAATTACCTTTAGTGTCATAAGCTGTAGCCACCAGCATCAAATTTCGTTTGGCAGTAAAATCATTATTCACCATCATCAACATGCCATCAATTGGATTTGCCATGATATGCACCAATTCACTACCGCTACGCAATCCATACAAACAAGCATTTGGGTCAAGATAATAGTCATACATTTGTCCACGCATGGCAGTCCAAGGGTTTTGGGTTTTCCAAATAATAACTCCTGTGTACCAATCCCACTGATGAGCACTAAAACCTTCCATCAAACCACGATACTGGTCGTAGTTGACTAGCTGTGCCTTCAAACCAAAATCTTTAATGTCCTTTGGCTTACCGTAAGGGTCGATAAACTGATTGTAGCCCACACCCGTGTAAGTATGGTATGTCCAAACGGTATCTGGCTTTGTGCCTAAGTTATGGTATGGCACTTTTAAATTTTCTTCTGGAATAAATCTTTTCAATGATTCATAGTCCCCTGTCCCTACCGAACCTACTTCAGAGTTGAATGGGAAAGTGCGCTGTTGCCAGAATACCTCCAAAGGTTGTATTCCATAAGGGCCGTCGCCGTTACCACCAAGAAAGTTGTAAGACATGGCATCTGAGTTTGAATAGTCTACAAACCAACGAGTTCCGTCTAGCTCAGGTAAAATTTTATCTCGCAATGGTACCAAAATATCTTCAGGCGGCGTAATTTCGTTGCCTCCACACCACATTGCTAAAGAAGGGAAATTGCGTACCATTTTAATCATATCTGCTGCCGACTCCAAAAACAAAGGATGATTGTCTGGGTATTTACGACGAGTCCATTGGTCTTCTTTTTTCATAGGGTCAATCCAGCGACCGTTGCAGTCGCCCGACATCCAGAAATCTTGGAATACCAACAAACCATATTTATCACAAGCTTCATAAAACTCAGGACGCTCTACCAATGCCCCACCCCAAATACGAATCAAATTCAGGTTCATATCTCTGTGGTAGCGAATTTCGGCGTCATAACGTTCCTTCGAAAAACGTAACATCGCGTCAGAGATAATCCAGTTACCACCTTTGATAAAAATCTTTTGACCATTTACGGCAATCTGACGGCTTTGGGTAGTAGTATTCCATGAGGTTTGAATTTCACGAATACCCACTTGTAGTTTCTCAAAATCTGAAACTTTTTGACCGTTTGGCGTAAAACTAAACTCAGCATCATACAAATTCTGAGGACCATAACCCGCTGGCCACCACAACTTAGGATTGCTTACAATCAAGTCTTTGATTTTGTAGGTTTTGCTCGATTTGGCTGGTAATGTTAGTTTTTCGGAGACGGTTTGTCCATTAATTTTAAAAGTCAATAATCCTGAAACTGGGCTATCGCTGGTGTTTTCCAAATCTGCGGTGGTTCTCACCGTAGCTGGTTGTTGCGTACCTTCTGGTGTACGAACACCTGATACGAGAGTGATGACATGCGGATCTTTGAGGTTGACTAAGCCTGTTTTTTCAATCTGAACTTTGTCCCAAATACCTGTATTTCGGTCACGAATCGGGCGAATCCAATCCCACCCTGCGGTGTATTGTATGGCTACATTTTTGGCAATAGTTCCATCGCCACCTTGTCCACCATTTGGATTGCCAGGGGAGTTAGAAGGATATACAATGACTGCCAAGCGGTTTTTGCCATTGTTTGCCAACAAACCCGTAATATCAAATGCTTTGCGCAAAAACATTCCTTCAAAAGGCTCTTTATTGACTTTCTGACCATTGACGAAGATTTCGCAAGAGTAGTTGATTCCTCTAAATTTCAACCACACTTTTTCTCCTGATGCAGGCTTTTTTTCCTCAAAATCCTTTACAAACCAATAAGTATAATACTCCTTCCCGACATGATAAACATCAGGAATTTTCTCATTATTGAGTCCATAAAATGGATCAGGAATTTCTTTGTTGGCTAATTGAGTCGTCAAAACCGTACCCGGAACTACCGCAGGTTTCCAAGTAGAAAGGTCAAATTGAGGACTAGAAATCTGCGTACCCGAAGCCTGAATAGTGTTTGCTTTGGTACATTTCCAACCTTGATTTAGCTCATAACTTTGTTGCGCCATAGCTGGCAAAAAGCCAACTGAAAGCAAACAAGTCTTAAGCGCAAGTTTCATTTTTTGTTTGAAAGAATACATAAATTTAGATTTAAGAAAATTGGGAATTATTGAGAGAGAAACCCTTCCCTTTGCTCGGTGGGCATTTTTCTCAGTATTATTTTTATATTAAATATACCTAAAAAAAGCTTAGACATCGACGGAAAGGAAGTATTTCAAATATAGGTAATCAAGAAAAGTAATTAACCTGAATTGTCTGGAAAATCTATACTTAGGATAATTATTAATGTTAACACATGACACTTTTTATCCGAAAAAATGAAACCTTGTTTCCTCAAAAATCACTCAATTCTATAATCATGAAACGTATTATATCACTCCTCAGCGCTGGTATTCTTTTGAGCAATATTTCTTTATTGGCTCAAACGCAAAAGCTTCGCTGTGAATATTTAGAAAATCCCTTAGGAATAGACCAAACAGCACCACGATTTACTTGGGAGTTTACCACTAAGCAAAACCCAGTCTCTGTCAAAATTTGTGTCGACACCGATTCGCTAGCATTGGTAAAAGGTCGTAATAATACATGGATATCGGATAACATCTCCTCATCCCAACAGTTAGCCACTTATGCAGGCAAACCTTTACAATCTTTCCAAAA
This sequence comes from Flectobacillus sp. BAB-3569, assembly GCF_002270355.1. GTDB lineage: Bacteria > Bacteroidota > Bacteroidia > Cytophagales > Spirosomataceae > Flectobacillus > Flectobacillus roseus. Next base: position 247,471 of record NZ_NJFZ01000017.1, read on the forward strand.
ATATTATTGGAAATTGGTCGACAAAAACAATCAAACACTGAGTTCAATTGCGAGTTTTGAAATGGGCTTGCTTCAGCCATCCGACTGGAAAGGTGCATGGATAACTGATGGGCAAGGAAAAGAGGAAAAAAATGCGCCCTATTTTAGAAAAGCCTTCGAAGCAAAAAAAGAAATTGCCTCTGCCCGTGCGTATATTGCAGTGGGAGGTTTGTATGAGTTAAGCATCAATGGACAACGAGTAGGCAATCACCGCCTCGACCCGATGTACACCCGTTTTGACAGACGTACTTTGTATGTCGCTTATGATGTTACGAAGCACTTACAACATGGGAAAAATGCCATAGGTGTTTTATTAGGCAATGGCTGGTATAATCACCAATCTACAGCGGTTTGGTTTTTTGATAAAGCTCCTTGGCGCAACCGCCCTACCTTCTGTTTGGATTTACGCATTCAATACAAAGATGGCTCTGTAGAAACCATTCGTTCTGGCAAAGATTGGAAAACAGCTGAAAGTCCTGTTACATTTAATAGTATTTACACAGCAGAGCACTATGATGCACGACTCGAAAAAACAGGATGGAACCTTCCCAACTATGATGACAAAACATGGAAAGATGTCATTTATCGTGCCGCTCCTTCTACACATATTGTAGCACAAGCGCTTCATCCGATTAGGCATACGAACGAAATTTTATGTAAAACATTAAAAGCATTTTCAAAACAAAACTATGTTTTTGATTTAGGCGAAAATATTTCGGGCGTTTCCTCGATAACCGTAAAAGGTAATGCAGGAACTGTGATTAGATTAAAACACGGTGAAAGATTATTACCAGACGGACACGTTGACCAATCTAATATTGATGTGCATTATCGCCCAACCGACGATAAAGACCCTTTTCAAACTGATATTTTTATTTTGAGTGGAAAAGGCGAAGAAACCTTTACCCCAAAATTCAATTACAAAGGTTTTCAATATGTGGAAGTCAACAGTTCTGAACCGATTGAGCTTGTGCAAAATAGTGTAAAAGGCTATTTTATGCACTCAGATGTACCTGCTATTGGAAAAATTACAAGTTCAAATCCAACCTTGAATAAAATGTGGGCTGCTACCAATCGCTCCTATTTGTCTAATCTTTTTGGCTACCCAACCGACTGTCCTCAAAGAGAAAAAAACGGTTGGACAGGCGACGCCCATATTGCCAACGAAACAGGTCTATATAATTTTGACGGTATTACTATTTATGAAAAATGGCTTGCCGACCACCGTGACGAACAACAGCCCAATGGCGTACTTCCATCAATTATTCCGACTGGTGGCTGGGGTTATGAATGGGGCAACGGACCAGATTGGACAAGTACAATCGCCATTATTCCTTGGAATATCTATTTGTTTTATGGAGATAGCAAACTGTTAAAAGATTCTTATGAGCCCATCAAACGATATGTGGATCACATTACAGATATCAGCCCGAACGGGCTATGTACTTGGGGATTAGGCGATTGGGTTCCTGTAAAATCCAAAACACCTGTAGAATTAACCTCAACGGCATATTACTTTGTGGATGTAACAATCTTGACAAAGGCAGCCAAACTACTTGGAAACCAAGAAGATTACCTTAAATATTCAGCTTTAGCAGAAAAAATTAAAAAGGCATTTAATCAGAAATACCTGAAAGAGCAAACTGGCATTTATGGTGCAGGAGTACAAACAGAACTCAGTGTTCCACTTTATTGGGGCTTAGTTCCTGAAGGATTAAAATCAAAGGTAGCGAAAAACTTAGCTGATAGAGTTGCCCAAGACAATTATCACTTAGACGTAGGTTTGTTGGGAACAAAAGCTATTTTGAACGCATTAAGCGAAAATGGATATGCTTCTGTTGCTTACAAAGTTGCTTCACAAGAAAGTTACCCATCATGGGGCTGGTGGATTGTGAATGGTGCTACAAGTTTGTACGAAAACTGGCCTATTGACGCCAAATCGGATATTTCGATGAATCATATTATGTTTGGAGAAATTGGCGCGTGGCTATACAAAGGCTTAGCAGGAATTTTCCCAGACGAGCAAGGGGCTGGTTTTAAAAGCATTATTCTTAAACCCAATTTTGTTGAAGGTTTAGCAACATTCTCAGCGGATTTCGAATCCCCAAGAGGCTTGATTCACTCTGAATGGGAACAAAAAGGTAATACAGTAATTTATAAAATCGTAGTGCCACCAAATGCCTCCGCTAAAGTACAATTACCAGAGGGCTACAAAATCAAGACGATTAATCAAAAAGCCGTTGGAACGTCTCACACAAATATTTTCACTGCTGGTGTGTACGAATTAGGCATCGAAAAATAGAGCTCAGTAAAATTTAATAATAGACTTTATCACTGTTTATAACTAGTAGGTTTAATAAGTCATAATACTTACAGGAAACTCAGTCCATTTGGATAAGTAAACCGTAATAAAGTCTATCAAACTGTGCCAGTAGAAGTAAAATTTAACTATAAAGCATTAATTCATAATTAAACCTAAATACTTAAGTGCGACAGTAAACTTGAAACAAGTTTTTCTATCGCACTTGTAACCCGCAATATTCAGCTTACGTGCTCGCTAATCTCAATATACTACATGGGGTTAAATCTCACATATCTAATATAGCCACTTCCTTCATTCTTACCAGCGAGAGCCTCTGTTGTCAGTGGTATTTCGAGATCTTTTACATGATAGGGTTTATCTTCAACAGCACTTTCAAAACGAATTTTGTATGAGGTATTGATTTTATCGCTATCAATCTCTAAAACAACTACGCTTCGATCTCCTCCTGTTACAGAAGCGCCTGTGATGGCACTAAGATTAGTAGGTTTTTTGGAAAAAGCTTTGTGCCATTCTTTGAGGTCTGGATACCATTTTTTATCCGCACCAAGTATATATAAAGTTTTATTATAGACTCCTTTTGCGTCTACAATCGAAACTACTATGTAGGCGCCCTCTCCCATGTAATTTGTCATTTGAATCATACACTTGTATTTGGTAGTTTGGGCATGAACAGCAAAAGACAGGGATAGAAATGCCACCAATGTCAGGACAAGACCTCGTAATAATTTCATATCACTATTTTAAAAAATTAATAGAAATGTTTGATTTTGAAAGTGTTTCATTTTCTGAGGCCAAGTCAAAGGCAGTTTCTTTGAAATTAGTAGTTACCTCTTTTTGTGCTCCAATCGAAAGAAGATATTTCAAAATTCTGTCATCTTTCGCAGTCATTGCGGCTTTGTGTAATGCCGTAATTCCTTCATTATTTTTAGCGTTAATATCTATTCCTAATGCTTGTACACGCTTGAGTAAACCAATATCTGTTTTCAGAATTGCTAAGTGAAAGAGCGTATTACCATTTTTTTGAGGCGTATTTGCTTGGAGTCCTTTTTCTTGAAGAAGCAATAACTTTTGATCAAAGTCTTCTGGCTTTGGTCCGTTAGGGTTTTGACGACCTTCACCACTCGCATAGGACTGAATTAAATAAGAAAGTAGGTTTTCGCCATCCTTGTTAAGAACTTTTACTTCAGCTCCTTTATCAATTAAGAATTTAACGACTTCAGGAGAGTTACCTTTTACTGCAAGCGATAAAGCTGTTTCTCCACTTTGGTTAGCGAGGTTGATATTCTTCGTTTTTGAAACAATCAATTCTATGGTACTTAAATCTTTATTGCTACCTGCGGCGTTGATTAGTACGTTATTCCCTTCTTTATCAACTTTATTTACATCTACTCCTTTAGAGATAAAGTGTTCGATAATTTCTTTTTGGTTCGGCTTTCGTACAATAAAGTGGAGAACATTCTCTTCATTTTTTGATAGAATCGTTGGTTTAAGTTTTAATTCTTCAAGATACTTGTACACCTCAATGGTACTGGCAGGGCCTCTACGAGCACCTTGTGCGGCCAACAACATAGCGCTTTCGGGTGTAGAGATTCCTTTTTGAACCAAGGTCTTCATCACTTCGATGTTTCCACTACGTGCGGCATAACAGAACACATTGTTACCATTTTTGTCCACACTCTTAATGTCTAAACCTTTTGAAATCAAATAATTGGTTACAGTAAAATCTTTGTCGTTCCCTACTGCCAACAACAAAATATTTGCACCATCTCGGTTCACATCATTTTTTAAGCTGGCTCCAGCTTTGACACATAGCTCTATGATAGGAATACTGAGCTGACCTCCCATACTAGCAAAACCCAATGGAGTTACATCGTGAGCGTCGAGGGCATTGCCTTTAGCACCTTTTTCTATAAGTGCTGCTACAACTTCTTTATCTCCTTTATTGACAGCCCAGTGCAGATAAGTACGACCCTCGTGTGATGGACGGTTTACATCAAATCCTGGCTGAGACATTAAAAATTTAATGGTTTCGGCAGGTGCATTTGAATTGATAGCTAACACAATAGGATCCATATTCATCTGATTAGACTCCAATGGGTTATTCCCTTTTTGAATTTCAGCTTTCACAGCCTCAACCGAAGGCTGATTTTTCCAAAAATTTTGATTTAAAAGGTTGTTTGTACTGTTATTGCCACCTCTTTGGGCATTAGCTACCAGGCTCAATAGAACGATACAGCCTGTAATGAAAATTCTTTTCATAAAATAAAGTAAAATTATAAGTATTGCTTAAACCTGAGTTGTGAAATTGCATCCCGTCAGACAAATTATACGAGATGCTAAATTGATTAGTAGGCAAGTTTTCCAACAGCACCTACGCCATCAGCATTGATTACAAGACCAGCTTTTGCCGTAGCAGTTTTGGGATCTATTACATAGACAGTTGGAGGAGCAGTGGCAGTTGTAATAGGGAAATAAAGTTTACCTTTGTCTGCAAAAGGTATTCCGATTGCGGTAATTTGGTCTTTTGCAGGAAAGCCTGTAGTGAGCCACTTTACTGTTTTGTCGGTCATCTTTACAATTGCATACTGAGTGGCTGCCGTTGAGGTTGTGATAGTAAAATCATTATAAAACTCAAGTAAGAAGTAATCCTCTGAAATAGGCCATACTCTTCTGAATTTATAACCACCTGCTGCTTCCTGAATGTTGAAGTAATATGCGTTATCGAAAGAAGTAGCATTTTTATTGATTCTTAACGCACCTGCTGGCTTAGTAGTCTTTGCATCGTAAGAACCTGAGAAAACATATACGTTATCACTAGCATCTTTTGCAATTTGAGAATAGTATTGCGAGCGGAAACGTCCTGATGCGTAGCTAATGCGGTTATCTCTATAGATACGTTTCAAGGTTAAGTTTTCATCAAATGCTGCAACCCAAACACTATCTTGATGTACTGTAGCCGTTGCTCCTGCTTGATTTAATACAACGCCTGTTAGAAATTCTCCATTGCCAAAGTCAACTACGCCAGAAAACGTAGCAGTACCTCCGTTACCAGTAAAGTTCTCTGTTACGATCTCTTTCTGGGAAATAGCATTACTATTGTTAAGGTCAATAAAATTAAAAGTAGAACCTACTTTTCCGCTAGCTAGAGCAACACTCCCAACGCTTGTAATGACATAATTACTAAAGGGACCGTAAGAGGTAAAACGAGATGCAATCTGAAACTCATTGCCAACAGGTGCTAGTTGCCCAGTTGTATTTAAGCCAAAAGAAACTCCAACGCCAGGGTCACCTTGTGCATAATATAGCCCTACTGCAGCTTTACTTCCATTCATTACCCAAGCTGTATAAGTACGTGGTAATTCTACTCCATTGCCTACTACGGTGGTAGTACCACCAGTCAAACTATCAGGAGTTAATAAATAGGTCCCTGTACCAGCGGTAGCTGCAATAAAGAATTTGTTTTTTGCTTCTGGTACTGTGACAACATTCTCGTCTTCACCAACACAACTTATAAGACTTGTTGCCGAAAGAATGGATAAACTTGAAATACGGAGTATTTTTCTGAGTGATTTCATAAATAGATAATAATTGTTTTGTAACGATAATAGATATACGTAATAGTTCAAAGGCACTATTCCCAAAAAAATTAGCCATATCACCTCCTCTGTATCACGTGTAACAGAAATGGTTTTGATTATTTTTGTAAGTTATTTTTTACCAAAAAGTATCTTAGTTTTAGAGAAAAAGACCGCCCAGGCTTTTGTAAACTAAAATTGTCGTAGAGTAAAGCATCTGTAAAGTTGCGTGCTTCGAAGGCGATATTGTATCTACCATTTTTGAGCATATAGGTAGCATTAAAATCATGGTAGAGTTGTTGAGGCAGTGCATTTTTGGAGCTAGCACTTCCAAGGCTTTCCCAAATCAAAAAGAATTTGCCAACAAAATTCATTGTGTAGCCAAAGCTCAATTTATTGCCTTTTCCTCCTATGTTGTTGAGATAATAAGTAGCATCAGTATTCCCAAAGAAGTAGGGTACATTTGGCATTCTATCGTTGTAGGTCACACTCTGTTGAGTGGATGTTGGAGAAACATATAGCTCTTTGTTGCGAATATCTTGATAAGTAATATTAGCACCAATCGTTAATTTATTTTTGTAATAATATCTCAATTCGGCATCCATACCAATATTCCTAACTTTTCCATGATTTGAATAGCCAGCAGTACCATAACGCTGTTCCACAATGCGTCTGATATAATCACGTATATCTCTATAATATGCTCCACCATCAAAATAGAAAGAATGATTCTCGTCAAGCGCATAATTAAATCTGGCACCTAAATTATAGTTCATAGATTGCTCTGCATTCAAAGAGGAATTGCCTACCTCTAATATTTCATCACCAAACAATTCGCTTTCAGTTGGTAGTCTGTAGGCTTTTTCTACAGAAACCTTTAACTGGATTCCTTTTAAAAAATATGTACCAGCTAATCCATACCCAGAGGTTTGAAAGTTCTTAATTCTTTCTTCGTATACTGCTGTATTTGAATTTACTGAAACGTCCAATGGTCCAATCACCCTCTGACTATAGAACTTTGAAAACAACGTCGCATTCCATTTTTCTTTATACTGATAGCGATATGATAAGCCCAACACGTTTTTAAAACTATTACGTCGCATAGTATCGGCTGCTGAGGTGATATCTGCAACCGAGGCATTATCTGCGTTTCTACGATTGTACCCTGTTATGACATTACTCAAAGCAACAGCGTGATTTCCATTGATACTATAGTTAATATTAGTGGTGGTCGACATGTTTTTATTAAAGAATTTACCTAATGTATAAATAGATTCTCCTTTTGTGCGGGTAGTTCTGTATTCTCCGTACCAATTGTATTGGCGTGCTGCTGTATCAATATTTTGATTAAAGTTGATATTGTAATTTGCAGTAAAAGACAAATTTAGACCTTTTGTTAATAAATTCCTTTTTGAGTATGTTAACGATGGTAGAATAGTATTTCCTTTGCGCGACCGCATCCCGAAAACAATTTTCATAAGATTAGAATTTTGAATTTCGGCACGCTCCTGCCCTAGAGTAATTCCCAACAATAACTTATCTGCCCATGGTTTATTGACGAAACCCACTTTCGCTACCAAAGTTTCATTAGAATATCCATCATTGAATCTACTAACCCATTTTTCATCATTCGAAAAGTTGCCAGTTGCTAAATTTAGTACATTCGTTTTTACACGATAACTATTATCTGAATAGTTTTGGAAAGCGTTTAACTGTACTGTGAACCCATTTTTAGCTGTGTGACCTAACGATAAATTCGTTTTGTGCGTATTGAAGGATCCTATGGAGTAAGAGGCATCCAAGTAGGAGTTTGAACTCTGGTTGGTTACAATATTAATTACGCCTCCCATAGCATCAGCTCCAAACTCAATAGGTACTACTCCTTTATACACCTCAATTCTGTTGGCAAGGTTTACAGGAATGTTATTCAATTGAAATGCCGAACCAAAGCCTTCCATCGGTACGCCATCCATGAATATTTTGATATGATTACCTGTAAAACCATTTAATGAAATAGACATATTTGAGCCAACGCCCCCTGTCTCTCTAATTTTCACTCCGGATGCTTTGTCAAGTAAATGACCCAAATCTAATGTACTGTTAAAAAAGGCCTTCGCATCCAGAGCAACGACATTAAACGCCGTTTCCTTGAGTTCTTGAATTTGAGATTTCCCTTTTACCTGCACTTCATCTAATTCTTTTCCATCTTCCTGCTTCAAAATTACTTTCAAGGTATGCTTTTGTCCTTCTTTAACAAAAACATGATGATACTGCTTTTGATAGCCCATCATTGAGATTACAACAGTAAGATTTTTGTCTGGGACTTTCAAACTAAATTGCCCTTTTGAGTCTGACTCCTGTGCAATTGTTGTGTTTTTAACTATGATATATGCTCCATGAATCGGCTCTCCATCTTCATTCGTAACACTGCCAAACAAAACTCCTTTATGTTCTTGTCCGTAAGTGAGAAATGTAAATAATAGTAGTATGAATGTAAAAATATTTTTCATTATGTGTTTCAATATTATATACTTTATTTAGACTAATTACAAATAATTGTACAAAGCTATAACTCAAAATCTATTTAAAGTATCGGTAAAAGAACTGAAAGTATCGAAATTGGAAGTTTCTATATTAGAAATCTCCATCTATAATATAAATCTTTGATATTATTGTATATTTATTAGATTCATACTATCTGATAAATAGATTTTATTCATAATGATGATACTTCGGTAGTTCAAATATGCCTTTAGCATTAATGAGGGGAATAATTCTTACGTAATTTAGATTACTTCTCTACTTGTTCCTAAAATCAAATATGGCTGTATTGATACCTGTTTTGGGGTGTACCCATAATACTTTTTAAAAGCTACAATAAAATGTGAGGTACTTTTATAGCCCAATACAGCAGAAATTTGACTTATAGTTTCTTTTTTGGTGGTAATCAATTTTACAGCCTCAGCCATCCTCAATTTAATTATGTATCCATGAATAGTATCATCAAATAATACTTTGAACCCTTGCTTCAATTTTTGTTCGTTAATTGATACTTCCCTACTTAACTCCTTTATGGTAGGCGGATTAGTAAAATTTGTTGCTATTATTGATTTAGCCTTTTGAAGAATCAAAATGGTTTTTTGGTCAAGCGTATGCTTTTTTTGAGCTGCATGTTCTTGTTGTAGATGCATCAACAGAAGGATTTCTCGTAGTTTTAAATCAATAAATGGTTTTCTATATTTTATTTGTGTGCCTACTGATGTTTGATCAATGATTTGTGAGAGTATATTGAACGTGTAAGGATTAATCATTGTCTGGTTTTCATTAAGATTTATGAATTTCCCATTTTGTATATCCATAAAAAATGAATTATCGTGTGTCCAAGGTTCATCTTTAAGAAGATTTTTAAAGTAATCTTCAGACAAAATAATTGCTAGGTATCTGATATTTTCATCGGGTGTCATCTGAAAAGTGAAGTCGGATTCATTTTGATAATTGATTCTTACAACTCCCCTGTCCATTAAGAATGATTGATGATTCTCCTCTACAATTTTACTATTTCCTTTAAAAAAGAAGGATAGTAAGATATGATTGCCCTTTATCGTAAACAAGTCATTGACTCGTTTGATAAGATGTAGTTTTACATCGATAATGCATAAACCACTAGTTTGAATTATATTATTTTTTACACTGCCATAGTCTTCCAAATCAAGTGTGAATGTTTTTTCATCAAGTAAACTTGTGGGATTATACTTCTCTTCTAATTCAATTTGATAAATTGCGGAATTAGTTTCTTTCAAAATAGAATGTATTATCATAAACATATAGTCAAATCATCCAGTTAGATAATCTGATTCTCGTATTAGGTTGTATGTAATTTTGTACAAAGATATTTATATTTATTTAGACTAGTTATAAACAACAAGGTTGTTTAGTATTTTTTAGACCTTAAGGCAAAATATTTCGACGTTACAAACAAATTAGTCGGTTAAGGCAAATAGGTTTATTTTAGCATGTTTTAGATACTAAAAGAGAAAAGTTCATAATCAATATCTACTTTACGATAAAAATCCAGAAAACGAGCTATATTGGATTGGACATTAACCTCGGCATTTAACAATTTGGCTGTTTTAAAGAACTGAGTCACTTTGAACCAAAGCTCATATAGGAGCCAAGGAATTCTTTAAGTGAGGCATTTTTTACAATTTTGTTTTCCTTTAAAATTCTTCTAATTTCCGTTATTATTGTTTTTTCTTGTTCGCAAAACAACATTATAATGATTTTAGGCCTCTTTAATTTTTAGTAATATGTTTCTAACATATCTCTAGCAAGGCTTTAGAAAAATCTGCCCCTTATTCACCTCAATGGAATTAAAATAATCCCTAATTTTGTTCTATTCGTGCAAGTCTGCTAGGTGTGTTGTTTAGATTACCAATTATTATGAAGTTTCAAAAAGTTATTTTTAGTACTATATATCTACTTTTGTTAGGTCCTTGGCTACATGCGCAAATCAGATTTGAGGTGCATATTCCTGCTCAGGACCGTTCAAAAAATCTTCCTATTTTTATTGCTTGTAGCTTCAACAATTGGTCTCCGGGCGACCCTAATTTTCGATTAGAATCGATTGGAAATAATACATACGCCATTGACCTTCCTGATACGCTTTCTTATTTTGAATACAAATTTACCCAAGGCTATTGGACCCAAGTAGAAGGTGATTCGCAAGGACATAGCCGCCCCAATCGGGTATATGATCGATTGAAGGAACAAAACCCTCAACTTTTAAGCCTTCAAATCGAAGGATGGGAAGCCCGTCCTACCTATCGTTTTTACATCAAAAGCCTTCCTAAAAATACGCCTCAAGATGCGAGTATTTATATTTCTGGAAATTTCAATAATTGGGATCCGGGAAATGAAAGTTACAAACTTCAAAAGCAGTTTGATGGTACTTATCGGGTAACAGTTTCTACAGAATTAGAAAAACTGGAATACAAATTTACGAGAGGAAATTGGGAGACCGTTGAAGGTCAGGAAAACGGGAAAGCTTGTCCTAACCGTGCGCTGTATCGCAAAAGTGACTTCCGATTGGAAGAAATTCCAGTAGATATAAAAGGTTGGGAGGATCTTACGGGGACCTTCAATTTTTACTCAATATACGATTTACTCATTCTATTTTCGGCGTTTCAATGTATTCTGCTATTGGTTGCTATTCCAACTATGCAAGACTACAATCGCAAGGCTAATCAGTGGCTATTGCTTTCTATCGCCTTTACTGCTATTGTCCTGATTATGAAAACAATGACAGGCTACAGAGTTATAGCAGAACAATATAGTCGCCTGCTACTGATTCCTGATTTTGCCTTGTTTTTGTATGCCCCTTTATTCTATTTTTATTTACAAAAACTTCTTTTCAAAACACCTCAAATGCCTGTAAAATGGTGGTTACACTTTATTTTACCCATTTTTCAGGTATTGGTATATATGCCCTTCATGCTATTGGGTTCGAAAGAGTTACTCATTAAGTTATTGAATAAAGAGCAAGACCTTCATTTCGTTTCAGTGATTGCAGGAACAATTTCGTGGTTTGTCAATATATTTTACTGGTTTATCAACTGGAAATCGGTGGAGGGATATAACAAACAATATCCAAATCAAGCATCAAACGAGCAAAATACCGATTATTTACATACTGTGTTGATTCTTCAGGCGATATGCCTTGTATTATGGGCTTTTACGGGACTACTTATATTTGGCCAGCGATTTTTTGCGTGGGATACCGTTTTATTGGCAGACAAAAGTATCGATATTATTTGGTTGGCATTTTCGGCTATTCCCTATTTCTTGGGATATTTTGCCATTCACCAACCTGAGATTTTCAAAATCGTCAAAACTAGTCTTACTCAGGTCAATATTTTGCCTAATAAGGCATCAAATGATACGCCATCGGTATTGTCTAAATTACCAGAAATTTCACCCGAAATAATACCTCAAACAGACGAAACTCCAGTACAAGACATTGAGAAAGATGCCAATCATGAGCAACTAATTGCTAGTTGGAAGGAAAAAATTGATGAGTTTATGAACTCAGAAAAGCCCTATACCAATGTAGGACTTACCCTAAATGAGTTGGCGGGAATGCTAAAAATCACACCACATTTGCTTTCGAAGGTAATTAATGAAGCGTATCAAAAAAACTTTTTTGACTTTATCAATTCCTACAGAATTGAGGAATTTAAAATTCGTTTTGAAGATCCTCGCAACAGACAATTCACCATGTTGGCTATTGCATTTGATGTAGGTTTTAATTCGAAAACCGCCTTCAATCGTGCCTTCAAAAAAATGACCTCCCAAAGCCCAAGAGAATATTTCTTTGACTCTCGTGTGGAGGAATAATTTAATTATGGTTTGTCTCAAGTAATTGCACAAAATTAGATGTAAGTGCTAGGCTATAGGCATTAGGCAAATATTTTTAACATCTTTATTAATAATCAAGGATATGCTTTTGCCCAAAGCTCATGGCTGAATGTTAAAAGCCCAATTATCAGCATTTCCATATTCTCTTCAATTGCCATTTGTACAATTCCATCACTTTCTTGGTTTAAGTGGATATCCATAAAGATATCCCGTACCTTTGCAGTCTTTTTCAGCTAAAAATGAGAAAAATCTATCAAAAATAAGTACCATTTTATAAAGTGGCATACCTAAATAGTTATACAAAAGATTGAAAAACAACAAGTTGACTTTTATTTTAAAATAAATCTTCAAAAAGTACAAAATACAGAAAGTGGGACGACTTGTGGTAGAGAAGCATAGTACTTTTGTAAGAAAATATTTGAAAATTTCTCACACTTAGAGAAGACACATTTTTATAAACTAAAACTATTTCTCTCTTTTTGAGAGTAATGTACCAATTAATTATTATGAATTTTATTTACTTCCTCAACACTATTTCCCCAAGGATTCAACATCTTTTTGGGCGATTACATTTTCGAATTACACTTCATCTTTCCATATTTTTTCATTCCCTATCCCGAATGAAAAGCTTTCATTTTATAAGGTAAAATCTCAAAAAACCAGAACTATTGACTGGCTTTTGAGATAGTCCAAATTCAATCCAATTATATTTTTCGGTAATGACGGAGTCGGCAAAAGTGGTTTTGCTGATAGCTCCTTGATTACCTTTTTTAAACCAATAATCCATTAACCAATTTCAATTTTATGTTTCAACAGAACTACGGAGAAGAATTAAAAAATTCTCGTTCGGAAGCTAGATTTTCTTTCGGTAAGAAACTCTGGCTATTGATGATGTTTAGCTGGGTGAGCGTAGCAGCTTTTGCTCAAAACAAGGTGACGGGTACTGTAAAAGATGCCAAAGATGGTTCGCCACTTCCGGGGGTGACTATCCAAGTAAAAGGCCAGACAAAAGGTACTCAAACAACAGGTGATGGTAAATACCAAATCAATGTCGCTGATAACACGGTATTGGTATTTAGTTTCATCGGAAAAGCAACTAAAGAAGTAACAGTAGGTAGCCAGACTGTAATCGACGTAAACCTTGACGATGATGTAAAAACATTGGGAGAGGTTGTGGTAATTGGTTATGGTTCGCAAAAGAAAAAGGACTTGACAGGTTCTGTTGCGGCGATTAACTCAGAAGATTTTAACAAAGGTAACATTGCTTCGCCTGATCAATTGGTTGTAGGTAAAGTAGCAGGGGTTCAAATTACGTCAAACGGTGGTGCGCCAGGTGCTGGTAGTACAATCCGTATTCGTGGAGGTGCATCTTTGAATGCCAACAACGACCCACTTATCGTAATTGACGGTGTGCCTTTGGACAACTCAGGTATCTCTGGTGCGCCAAGTGCCTTGAGTTTAATTAACCCGAACGACATTGAGTCGATGAACATTTTGAAAGATGCTTCGGCAACGGCTATTTATGGTTCACGTGCTTCAAACGGGGTAATTTTGATTACCACTAAAAAAGGAAGTAAAAACGGTGGCTTGAAAGTAAATTTCAGTTCGCAGGCTTCATTGGCGCAAAGCACAGGTTTTACAAAAGTGCTTTCGGCTGACCAATTCCGCACAATGATTAATGAAAAAGGTACGGCTGCTCAAATCGCTGTTTTGGGTCAAGCTAATACCAACTGGCAAGAACAAATTTATCGTAATGCCTTAAGTACCGATAATAACTTAAGCGTTTCGGGTTCTTTGAAAAGTATTCCTTTCCGTGTATCGGTAGGCTATACTAACCAAGATGGTATCCTGAAAACTTCAAACATGGGTCGTACTTCTGCCTCTATCGGCATTTCTCCTACCCTTTTGAATAATCACTTGAAAATTGATGTAAACTTAAAAGGTTCGAACGTTGACAATACTTTTGCTAACACAGGTGCTATTGGCGCTGCTATTGCATTTGACCCAACTCAACCTGTATATTCAGGCAATAACAACTACGGTGGCTATTGGGAATGGTTGAACTCAGACGGAAAACCTAATACGATTGCACCACGCAACCCTGTGGGTTTATTGAACCAAACGAGCGATAAAAGTACTGTTCAACGTAGTATTGGTAATATTCAGTTGGATTACAAATTCCATTTCTTGCCAGAATTGCGTGCCAATGTAAACGCAGGTTATGATGTGAGTAAAAGTGACGGAACAAGATTTGTTCCTGCAACAGCGGCGGCTAACTTTAGCACAGCAGGTGAGAAAACGGTTTATACTCAAAATAAGACCAACAAATTGTTTGACTTTTATTTGAACTATGCCAAAGAATTAAAAGAAATCAAAAGTAGAATTGATGTAATGGCTGGTTACGAATATCAAGATTTCATGACTGAAAGTACTAATATCAGAACCAACGCGGAAGGGTCAACGACTTATACTAACAGCCCATATCAAACACAAAATACCTTGGTATCATTCTTCGGTCGTATGAACTACACTTTTGATGAGGCGTATTTATTGACTTTTACTGTTCGTAGAGACGGTTCTTCGAGATTTAGCCCAGACAACCGTTGGGGAACATTCCCTTCTGCTGCATTTGCGTGGAAATTGAATGAAATGTCTTTCTTGAAAAACTCAAATACCATTTCTGAATTGAAATTACGTGTGGGTTATGGTATTACTGGTCAGCAAGATATTGGTCAAAACTATGCGTATTTGCCAAGATATACAGCTTCATTAGACAATGCGCAGTACCAATTAGGTAATACTTTCTATACAACATTACGTGCAGAAGGTTATGACGCCAATATCAAATGGGAACAAACAGCAACCTCTAATGCAGGTATTGACTTTGCTTTCAAAAAAGCAAGACTATCGGGTAGCATAGACTATTACTACAAAAATACAACCAACTTGTTGAACGTAATTCCTGTAGCAGTAGGTACAAACTTGACAAACCAATTGTTGACAAACGTTGGTTCAATGGAAAACCAAGGGGTTGAATTAGCCTTAAACTACAACCCAATTCATACCGATAAATTTGACTGGAATGTGGCTTTCAACGCTACATACAATGTTAACAAAATTACAAAATTGACCAACAACAACGACCCTTCTTACCAAGGTGTATTAGTTGGCGGTATTGCAGGTGGTGTAGGTAGTACAATCCAAATCCACTCAGTTGGTTATCCTGCTTATTCATTCTACGTATTACAACAAGCTTATGATGCAAACGGTAAGCCTATCGAAGGAGTTTATGTTGATAGAAACGGTGACGGAATTATCAACGTTGATGACCAATATCGTTACAAAAACCCAGCGCCAAAAGTATTCTTAGGTTTCAACTCCCAAATGACTTATGACAACTGGAGCTTTGGCTTTGTGTTGAGAGGTAACATTGGCAATTACGTTTACAACAACGTAAAATCTTCGAACGGAGCCTATATAAACTTCCAAGGTTCGAACGGATACATCGCCAACCTTTCACCAAGTGTATTCGATTCTCAATTTGCGAAAAACCAGTTTTTCTCAGATTACTATATGGAAAATGCTTCATTCGTAAGAATGGAAAACATCACGTTGGGTTATACATTCAAGAAATTCTTGGGTAACAAAGTAAATATGCGCTTGAATGCCACAGCACAAAACGTATTTACAGTTACCAAATACACAGGCTTGAACCCAGAAGTTTCGGGTGGTATCGACAACAACGTGTATCCAGTGCCACGTACCTATTCATTAGGTTTAAACCTTGGTTTTTAATGATTGAAGGCTCCTAATGAGCAACAACATCAATTAAAAATTTCCTTTTACTCAGGTATTATTAAGAATACAAAGAAATGAAAACAAGATTTTTCAAAAATATAGCACTCTTTGGAGGATTAGCAGCCAGTTTGTTGGCAAGCTCTTGTACGGGTGATCTCGACAGAACTCCTTTTATTGAAGTAACATCGGCTACTGTGTACAACAACCCAGCAGCCTACAAACAAGCCGCTGCAAAATTATATGCAGGATTGGCACTAACAGGTCAAGAAGGGCCTGCTGGTAAACCTGATTTGGGCGGAATCGACGAAGGTTTTTCTAGCTATTTGCGTCAGTATTGGCAATTACAAGAACTTCCGACTGACGAAGCTGTGATTGCTTGGGGCGATGCTGGTTTGCCAGAAATGAACACCATGCAATGGTCTTCAAACAACCCATTCGTAAGAGGTTTGTACAACCGTATTTTCTACCAAATTGCAGCTTGCAACGAATATATCCGTGAAGCAAGTGATGCCAAATTGAGTAGCCGTGGTATTACAGGAACTAACTTAACAGACGTAAAATACCTCCGCACAGAAGCTCGTTTCTTGCGTGCATTAAGCTACTGGCATGCACTGGATACGTTCGGAGGAAATGTTCCTTTCGTAACTGAGGCTGATGCAATTGGCTCTACTTTGCCAAAACAAACAAATGCATCTGCTTTGTTTACTTATATCGAAACAGAATTAAAGGCTATCGAACCAGACATGATGGATGCTCGTAAAAATGAGTATGCTCGCGCCGATAAAGCTGCTGTTTGGATGCTATTAGCCAAATTGTATTTGAATGCTGAAGCAGCTGGCGTTGGAGCAAAATATGCTGACGCTGCGACTTATGCGAAAAAGGTAATTGATGCAGGTTATAGCTTAGAGGCGAAATACACAAATCTTTTCAGAACTGACAACAACAATTCAAAAGAGATTGTATTCCCTGTGGCTTTTGATGGCGTTCATACAAAAACTTGGGGTGGTATGACATTCCTTGTTCATGCTCCAGTAGGAGGTTCTATGTCGGCAGCATCGTTTGGTATCGATGGTGGTTGGGGTGGTTTGCGTACGACAAAAGCTTTTGTAAGTCTTTTTGCTGACCCTTCTGGTAAAACTGATACTCGTGCGATGTTCTACACAGACGGACAAAAATTGGAAATTGAAGATTTGACTCAATTCTCGAATGGTTATGCTATTTCGAAATGGAAAAATATCTCTTCAACAGGAGCTCAAGGTTCTGACATTGTACACCCAGACACCGACTTCCCTATGTTCCGTTTGGCGGATGCGTATTTGATTTATGCTGAAGCAGCGGCTCGCGGTGCTGGCGATCGTACATTGGCGCTACAATATGTTAATGCACTTCGTACACGTGCCTACGGCAATACGAATGGAAACATTACGGCTGCACAATTAACGGCTGACTTTATTTTGGACGAGCGTGCTCGTGAATTATACTGGGAAGGTTCTCGTCGTACGGACTTGATTCGTTTTAACAAATACACTTCAGCTACCTATGTTTGGCCTTGGAAAGGTGGCGTAAAAGACGGTAAATCAGTAAGTGATTTCTATAAAATTTACCCAATTCCTTCAACTGACCTAACGGCTAATCCAAACTTGAAGCAAAATACAGGATACTAAGGAGTGAAGAGTTTTGAGTGTGGAGTTTTGAGTTTTTGATATTTTCAAGGCTCCACACTCAAAAATATCAAAGCTTCATAATTAAGTAAGAGGAAAGATTGAAGGAATAAACATAATTCAAAATTTGGCATTCGGCTTTCAGCTATTAGCATTCGGCAAAATATCCCCTATGAATTTAAAAAAGTTTTTTTGCTTAATGTCTAATAATATCCTTCTGATAATGAGTGCATTCTGATAACTGATATACTTTTAACCAATAACTTCCTTTTATTATCCTGATCAAAGTCAACTTTAACATAATTGGACTCAGAAATGAAAAAGATATTTAGTACTTCTTTAATCGTTATGGCTTCTCTATTTGTTTTCACTTCTTGTGAAAAAGAGGAAGACAAAGCCATCTTGAATACGAACGCTGTGCCTTCGATTCAACTTTCAGCAAACACGGTGGTGTTGACCAAAGACAATGCTGACAAAGATGCTGTAACCCTTTCTTGGCCAAAACCAGATTATGGTTTTTCTGCAGCGGCATCTTATACAATTTTGATCGATAAAAAAGGTGGTACTTTCGTAGCTCCAGTGTCTATCACAACGAATACAGCACTTACGAAAACCTTCAAAACGTCGGAATTAAATGCTATTTTGATTAAGTTAGGCTTAGTCGCTGGAACTGCTGGAGATATCGATATCCGTGTGGTTTCTAATGTGGGTGATAATACTTCAAAAACGTCTTTCACTTCGCCAACAATTTCCTTGAAAGCAACCCCGTATTTGGATAAGCTTGATTTAACTACTATTTGGGGTGTAGTTGGAAGTGGTGCCGTTAATGGTTGGAATGGTCCAGATATGCCTTTCTACAAGACTGACAAAACCGATGAAATCGTAGCATATGTTACTTTATTAGATGGCGAAATCAAATTCCGTAGCAACAACAAATGGGATGTAAACTACGGTGATGATGGTGCTAATGGTACGTTGGAAGCTGGTGGGGCAAACATCAAAGTAACAGCGGGTACATACAAAATCACGTTCAATACAGCCTCTTTAACTTATACAATCGAGAAATATTCTTGGGGATTGGTGGGTAGTGCAACACCTAGCGGTTGGAATGCACCAGATGTTCCTTTAACTTATGACCCGACTACTGACACATGGAAAGCAACAGCTTTCTTAAAAGCTGGAGAAATCAAGGTACGTAAAAACGAAGATTGGGGTGTAAACTACGGTGGCACTGCTGGAACATTGGTACTTGGTGGCGATAATATTGCGGTTACTGAAGGAAATTACAATATTACCATCGACTTCAAGAAAATGAAATTTACGGTTGAAGCTACTAAGCCTTGGGGTGTTGTAGGTGATGCTGCTCCAAATGGTTGGAACGGTCCAGATGTAAAATTCCGTCCTGATTTTTATACTGAAAACGTTTTTGTAATCGACAATGTAAAGTTAGGTACTGGCGAAATCAAGTTTCGTTACAACGACGCATGGGCACTTAACTATGGCGACGATAGCGCTGATGGTACTCTCGAAGCTGGTAGTGCCAATATCAAAGTAACTGCTGGTAATTACCAAATCATTCTTGATTTGTCTAATACTAGCAAGCCTAAATACACATTGACCAAAAAGTAATTTTTACACTGTCAATATAACAAAAAGCAAAGTGGTTTAGCACAATAAATCACTTTGTCTTTTTGCCCTCGCATATTCCCCCCATACCTTTCATGAAAAAGCTATTTTTATTGGGCATTATTTTGCTCAGTACCTTCAATCCTTTTGCCCAAACCAAAACCCCAGAAGTATGCTATGAGATTTTTGTACGCTCATTTGCAGACTCTAATGGCGATGGAATTGGTGACATCAATGGGATTACATCAAAGTTAGATTACCTAAAGTCGCTTGGAGTTGATGCGCTATGGTTAACACCTGTCAGCAAATCTCCTTCCTACCATAAATATGACGTGGTAGATTACAAATCAATCGACCCTGAATTTGGTACGATTGAGGACTATAAAAAACTAATCGCAGAGGCACACAAACGTAAAATCAAGATTATCAAAGACTTTGTCATCAATCATACAAGCGATAAACATCCTTGGTTTTTGGAAGCAAAGAAAGGAAAATCAAACCCTTATCGTGACTATTACGTTTGGATGACGCCCAAAATGATTGACTCATTGGGTATTGCTACTCGCGAGCAAGCAGGTGGTTCTTGGGAAGTTACGCCTTGGCATTTTGCTCATAAAGACGACACTGAAAAGTACTATGCTTTGTTTTGGGGTGGTATGCCAGACTTGAACTATGATAATCCTAAAGTTCGTAAAGAAGTTTACGAGGCGGCAAAATATTGGTTAAAAGAAGTAGGTGTTGATGGCTTTCGTTTGGATGCAGCCAAGCATATCTATCCAGATTGGGAAGCAGAGAAAAGCCATGCTTTTTGGCAGGAGTTCAGAAAAGAAATGACTTCTGTAAAGCCCGACGTATATATTGTAGGTGAGGTTTGGACTTCAGCAGACAAAGTTGCGCCATACTTCAAAGGGTTGCCAGCTAACTTTCACATTGATGAAGGATTTGCGATTCAAAAAGTGGTAAAAGAAGGTAAAGATGATAATTTGATTCAAAAAATCTTGTCTGACTACCAAGCATTCGGCTCTCAAAATCCAGATTTCATCGACGCCACCATTATTGATAACCATGACCAAGACCGTATTGGTACAGTGATGAACGACGATGTCAACAAAATGAAAGTAGCGGCTCAATTGCTTCTTTCCTTACCAGGACAACCATACATTTATTATGGCGAAGAACTAGGGATGTTAGGCAAAAAACCTGATGAAAATATCAGAGAGCCATTCCTTTGGGAAAAAGAGGCTAGTGACAAGGCTCGTACCAAATGGATGAAACCTGTTTTTACCACTGAAAAAACAGTTCGTCCACTTTCGGAGCAAAGCAAAGATCCAAATTCTGTTTTTAGTACTTACAAAAACCTGATTGCTTTCCGCAAAAGTCAACCAGCGATGCGTCAAGTAATTCGTCCGAATTTACAAGAAAGTGCTATCAAACAAGAGGGGATTTTGGCTTTTGTCAGAAATCATCCTTCAGGCAACTTATTGGTGATTCATAACCTTACAGGCAAAGCTCAGGATATTCAATTGCCATCATCAGAACAAAAATACAAAGCTATTGTATTTACGACTTCAGGCAAAAAAGGAGCATTAAACTCCGTAAAAGTTGCAGTTCCAGCGTTTGGAATGGTAGTTTTGAAATAGTCTTTTGCCCCCAAAAACATAAAATATAATTGGTACAAAAGGAATAGTTCGCACCTTATAAAAAGCCATCCAATTGGGTGGCTTTTTGCATTTTTCCAATAAACCCAAAAACTGTACTTCAAGCAACATTCTGTCGTGCTTGTAACATAGCACCTCTCCTATTTCATAGACAATGTTAAACCGAAAACGTTTACAAAAAAAAATCCTAAAAAATCTCAAAGTAAAGTTTGTTAGTTCTCCATAATTGTCACAACTTCCCTTAAGAACCTCTCAAAACCGTCTCCATGACCACAAAAATTGAGATTTAGTTTCGAAAAACATTTTCAAGAAAATATAACTTTTTTAAGAACCATGAGTATCCTCCAAATGTTTGATTTAACAGGAAAAGTAGCCCTAGTGACTGGCTGTAAAAAAGGTATTGGTAAAGCCATGGCTTTGGCTTTGGCAGAAGCTGGCGCTGATATCATTGGTGTTTCGGCATCTTTAGAATTAAGCGGTAGCCAAGTGGAACAAGAAGTAGTAGCTTTGGGACGTAATTTCAAAGCTTACCAAGCTGATTTTGGCAAACGTGATTCTTTGTACAGTTTTATCGAACAAGTAAAATCAGATTTTCCTGTCATTGATATTTTGGTGAACAATGCTGGTTCTATTTTGCGTAAACCTGCTGCAGAGCACCCTGACGAATACTGGGATGAAATCATCGAAATCAACCTTAATTCGCAGTTTGTTATCACACGCGAAATCGGTAAATCAATGGTTGAGCGTGGTAGTGGAAAAGTAATTTTTACTGCATCATTATTGACTTTCCAAGGTGGTATCAATGTGCCAGGATATGCTGCAAGTAAAGGCGCTATTGGCAGCTTGACCAAAGCATTCGCTAACGAATGGGCAAGCAAGGGCGTGAATGTAAATGCTATCGTGCCAGGATATATTGCTACAGACAATACCGAAGCACTTCGCAACGACCCAGAACGTTCGGCATCTATTTTGAGCCGTATCCCTGCCAACCGTTGGGGTACACCAGATGACTTTAAAGGTGCAACTTTATTCTTAGCTTCTCAAGCTTCTTCTTACGTACACGGAAGCACGCTTATCGTAGACGGCGGCTGGATGGGTAGATAATCAAGTCTGGAGTATTGAGTTTTGAGCGCTGAGTTTTGAAAAATTAAGTGTTGGAAAAATGAGTCATCTCTAATTGAGTGACTGAGTGATTGAGCGATTTAGTGATTATTTTTAATAGGTATTTCTGATTATTGGACAAAATTGAAGTTCCTAGTTCAAGACTTAGTCTTGGACTTACTTTTTAAACTGTTTAAAAAATTCAGTAACAAAGTCCAAACATCCGAATCACCCATTCTCGTTTTGTCCAGTAATCTGATGAATTTTACTAGTAAAATCTAGCATTATAGCATCAAAAAGCGGTCGGGAAATATTTTCCGACCGCTTTTTGATGAAAACTTGGAGAATAATCCCAATCTTAAAATTCGGGACGACTCATGTTTTAACATAATCACACAATTCCATGCTCAAAACTCAACATTCAGCATTACATTTCCTCCTCCTCGCCTGCCAAACTCCATATCATGGCATAACAAAAAGCTACAAAAAGACCATATTCCACTACAAACATCCACGTAATACGATAAGTCATCGACCGCAATACATACTCCACAAGAGAGAAAGGTTGTGCGATGATATCCCATGAGTTCCAACGTTCAATTCTTCCCAAATAGATACCATAGCCACTTAAAGCAATGGAAGTGATCAACGCAATCCAACTTATCTTTTTGGAAGTATATTTCGCCCACAACTGTTTAATCCAATACATAGAAATCATTCCTGCGAATAAAGCTGACATGGCGTATCCGAAGAAAGTTAACTGTTCGTGCCAATACAAGCCCGAATCATATTGTGGAAATAAGTGTACAAAATCAGTAATGATATACGGTGCATTTGGAAAAAATGCCAGCCAGATAATACTTGAAATCACTAATTTAGATAATGTTACTTTCCCTTGATCAGACTGTCGCTGCAACCAAACCACACAAAAAAGTGGTACCCATGCCAAGAACAAATTCCAGTTAATGCCCCACATATATAAATCAGAATAAACCACTACCCTTGTAGCAAAAAGCAATACGGCAAAGCCAGACATTAGCATCAAGGAGAGAATAACTCTCTCCTTGCGTTTTGAAATGAATAATTTTCCAAACATAAATTAAAAGCACTTTGAATTACAAAGTTTAGATTTAAAAAAATAGAGCGTGTAAAAACTAGATACTAGGCTTGCTCAGTCCTTGAAAAAGGGAATAAAATCGAGCAAAAGTCAAGTGTCTATTCATGAGAACTAAATTGTATTTTATGCTTTAGGCTATATGCTAAGGGCATTAGGTGAAATTTTTTTATTCAATTTTAGGCAAAAACAAAAGACAATTCACAACTCACAATTCAGCATTAATATATTACCCAAATAAGTAGAATATGAAAAGGGTGTGTTAGTTTCCAGCAAAAGGGGTTCCAAAAATACCTACTGCCAATTCTGCCCAAATCAAGAAAAAGATGATAAATAGAACAGCTCCAGCAATAAACCGCGTTTTGAAAGTTTTAAATTTTCTTAGTAAAAGTTCAAGCGTAACGCCAGTACCACTCAATAAAACACCTGCCACAATAAAGTCAAATACCGACCATTGAACTTCATCGGTAAACTGCATGGCAATCAGAGGAATCAGTAAAATCGATAAAAATCCTCCCAAAATTAAGGCTAATCTCCTCGTTGGAGTCAGCTCAAATACATGATTATCTTCCATAAGTGATTGATTTTAAATATATTAAATTAAAATTTTGTAAGTAGTTCAAAATTAATGATATGTCCGTGTTGTATTGTAGAGGAACCCTATTATTATGAGTAAAATCTAATGACTGATTCCCTATTAACGAATAACTTTTTACTTACTTCAACACTCTTCACTCAAAACTCAGCATTTACTTCATTCCTTTCACCAATTCTTCGAGGGCTGCCAAATGGCTCTGAAATGCTTCTCTCCCCTCTTGAGTTACCTGAAAGGCTGTATTTGGCTTTTTTCCAATAAAACTTTTGCGTACTATTACGAACTGCTCTTTTTCTAAAGCAGCAATATGTGAAGCCAAGTTTCCGTCTGTTAGTGCCAAAGTTTCTTTGAGTTCACCAAAATCAACCCAGTCGTTTACCATTAATATTGACATTATCCCTAACCGAATTCGACTCTCAAAAGCTTTATTTAACTGTGTTATAAAGTTCTTCATTCTATCCTTCTATCCTAGTTTTCGTACTTACGATAGAGCAAAATTCCATACAAAATATGTAAAACCCCAAATCCAAAAGCCCAAAAGAACAATCCTATGTAATAATCATTCAGAAAACCCGAAATAATTCCTAAGACCACTTCAGCAATTCCTAGGTATCGGATGTCATTATAGGTATACTTCGAAGCATTAATTAAAGCTAATCCGTAAAATAACAAGGTGGCTGAATCTATCAAATGTGGTGCATTTTGCAATAAAATGATGCAAAATAATCCCCCTGCCACCAAGGGTAGCATTAGATTCGCTAGTAATCTTTTAGAAGCTGTATTCCAGAGAGTTTGCCTATTTTTCTTTACTCTTTTGTAGGTTAGGACAAAAGCAGCAACTAAGGTCAAAACTAAAGTTGATACCCCAATTTTCACTAAATCTGACAACAGAGCTTGATTCTCAAGCAATCGATTATAGCTTCCGTTATAATCTCTTGAAATGCGAAAATAGGCCAAACCTGAAGCAATTAGACCAAACGTTCCTGCAAAAACGCCACTGAGTCCACTTAGCGATAAAAATCTGGTGGAGCGCTCCATCATAGCTCTAATTTCTGCAATGTCTTCTAAATGTTGATTCATATCTAATTTTTAAAAGTACTTTGTGATACAAAGTTTGTAATTAAAAAAGATTTTCCAAAATTTCGGTTTAATATTTTTCTAAAAATGGAGAGATTTTTGTTAGTAGAGACTAAAATTGATACTTTCGAGCTACCAAATCTTGTATTTGTTTGCCCAAACCCTTACCTATATCATGACGATCAAGCAAATTTTCATCCTTACAATTTTGCTCACTACAAGCAATATGATGTTGGCACAAACGCCAAAAAGTAAAAAAGTAGTTACCCAATTTTTTGTAAAAGCAATCGATGAACAAACAAAAGAAGAGTTACCCGTAGAACTTGACATTAAGCTATATAAAGCTAAAAAGACGTATCAAGGCAAAAATGAGCCGTTTTTGAGTCCTTTTATGTTTTTGCTTTATGAATCCGATACGGTAGAAGTTAAAAGTAAAGTTGACGGCTACTATTCCTACACCGAATTGTTGATAGCGTCTTGCGATACCTGCCCTATCTATCAGCATACGGTAACAATGGAAAAAAGGAAACCACTTTTTGAAAATGCTAAAGTAAACGACATCGTAAAATTAGACAAAATCTACTTCGACCAGAGTAGTTTCATTCTAAGAAGTGATTCCTATCCACAACTCGAGGAACTTTATAAAGCACTAGAAACCAATCCCAAACTTCGTATTGAAATCTCGGGACATACCGACAACGTGGGAAATGCCAAGTTAAACCAATTACTATCCGAAAACAGAGCTAGAGTAATCCATAATTATTTGGTTGGCAAAGGTATTGACTCCAAAAGATTAAAATTTGCAGGTTACGGACAAACCAAACCAGTATCGCCTAATGATACGGAAGAAAACAAATCCAAAAACCGACGAGTCGAATGTTTGGTGCTAGCAAATTAGACAGATGTCGGTATTCATGAAAATCTCTAGTTAACCATAAAATAAACTAAATGTATTTTATGCGATTGTATAACTGATTATTCATAAATTGAAAAGACAATTATTCACCTAAATTTTATGGCATGAAAAAATTAACAACCCTCCTATGCACTTTATTTCTTGTCTCATTTTCTTTATTCGGGAGTACTAATTCTTACTCATCCGAGCAAGATTGGGAGGAAAATATACTTGGAACTTGGGTTATCCCCAATAACCCATATCGAATTGCCATAATTTTCATGAGAGATGGAAGCTTTATGTTTGTTGATTATAATGATGTTAGAAAAAAAAGAGAGCTTTTGCAGGGGACGTTCGAGTTACTAGATAATGGTAAAATCGACCTACTGTTTTATGATAGAAGTAAACTAAGTTTTCGATACAAACTAAAAGCTGGTAAAGCAACAATTCAGAATTATAATGGTAAATACACTTTTGAGAAAACTAAAGTTAACTTCAAGGCGTATGTAGAAGGTGATGAGGATTTATTCAATCCCGAAAAAAAGGGTAGTCCAGTAAAGAAATCTCAAAATTCGAATATCAAAAAAACATAATAGAAAAGGAGCTTTAAATTAGCTCCTTTTTTGTGAAAGACTATTTCGGTAATCATAAATAATTTCGCACCAATCCCGTTTTTTCTACCTCCATTAGAATACCAAGCCACATAATTAAAATTCAAAATAATCCTATTATATTGCAAAATACTATCAACAGATATTTTTCGGTATTTTTTGCTATTTATGAAAACTCTTAAAAATCTTATTGCCTTTTTCTGCTGTTATTTACTGAAAAGTATTTGTAAAGCAGGTACAAGGTTCGGAGGAAGGTGATAGCGGAGAGTTTTCTTCCAAAATTTACAGTATTAACATTCAAAACAAAGACTACTATTTAGTAATCACCAATAGTATTTTTTCCAATCGTGATGCTCGTCAATCAGTGATAGCTTTCGTCATCAACAACAATCAACTTGTTCAAGTCCCCATATTCAAAACCAAAACTAAGCTTTTAAGCAGAATTGATGTTGATTTTGATTTTTTCTCAGTCGTTGACAGACCCGAACGTCCTATCGAACTAATTACCTTCAATAGCAAGCAGGATACCCTTTCTATTCCTGTGGTCGACAAAGATGGTAAAGTGACCAAACGTAATATTCTCTATGTCTTTAACGGTACTGTCCTAGAGTTTAGAGGCATCAAATAACTCAGCTTTTGAAATTATTTTTACTTGACAATCATTATCTCATAATATCAAATCTTTCCAACTAAACATATCTCCACTATGGGAAACAACCTAAGTAGTAACGGTGGATACCGTTATCTAGCAGCAAACCCGAATGCAGAGGAATTCAAACCTTCAAAGCGCTCAAAGAAAAATCTTCCATCTAAAGTAGACCTCCGTAAATACATGACCAAGGTAGAAAACCAAAAGTCATTGAGTAGTTGTACGGCAAATGCTACCGCTGGCGCTTATGAGTATCTTGCAAAACGTCATTTAAAAAATCGTCAATTTGAAGTAAGTCGTCTATTCGTATATTACAATGCTCGATTAAGAGCCAGCAATGTTATCAAAGATGAGGGTAGCCATATCCAGTATGCTGTCGAAAGCTTACACAAGCTTGGCGCATGTACAGAAGATGTATGGCCTTATGAATTGAAAAAAGTAAATAACAAACCCAATACAACTAGTTATGATGAGGCTAGTTATTTTAAAGTACAAAAATCAAAATATGTACCTACAGACCTAAAATCATGGAAACAAGCATTGGCTGAAGGGTATCCGATTATTTTTGGCATTGCACTTTTCGAAGGGTTTGATAATTGTCAAAAATATGGAGGAGTGGTACCTATGCCTTCGCCAGATGAAGCTTCTCGCGCTGCTCACGGATTACACGCTATGCTTTGTGTAGGGTACTCTGAGGCTGACGAAATGTTCATTGTTCGTAATTCTTGGGGTGAAGAATGGGGAGATAAAGGATATTGCTATATGCCATACCAGTATGTAATCAATGAAAAATTTAACCTAGGAGATAGCTGGATTATCAAACGTACTGACCCTATTCCTGATTTTGAAGACACTTGGGTAAATGATAAAAAGTCAATTATTGCTAAAAGTGGAGCTGCAAATGCTGCAAGTCTGCCCGTTTATTCGGCTGATGACTACGAAGACTTTGATGTTTGGACCATTTTCGAAGATGAATTAGTGGACGAATATGATGAGGTAGGCTGCGATGAATACGAAGAGCTTGAATACATAGAAAGCGAACTTGACGAGGAGGAGGAGTACGACGAGGATGAGGAAGAAGAGGAGGATGATGAGGAAGAATACGACGAAGAGGAGGAAGAGGAAGAGTCTGAAGACGAGGAAGAATACGACGAAGAGGAGGAAGAGGAAGAGTCTGAAGACGAGGAAGAATATGACGAAGAGGAGGAAGAAGAAGAGTCCGAAGACGAGGAAGAATATGACGAAGAGGAGGAAGAAGAAGAGTCCGAAGACGAGGAAGAATATGACGAAGAGGAGGAAGAAGAAGAGTCCGAAGAAGAAGAATCCGAGGAGGAAGAATCTGGCGAAGAGGAAGAGGAGGAAGAATAGATCGATCATCCAAACTTAGTTACAAGGAAATTTCATTTTCAAGACAGGGTGCGACTTAAATCGCATCCTGAGGTATTCATTAAAAAGCGGTCGAAAATCAATTGTAGACCGCTTTTTTTTATACTAATTTGTTTGGTTAGACGCAAAACACATACACCTACCAATAAAGCTTATTATTCATCTTCATCTTTTCGAGCCTCTACGCGGGTAAGTAGACTCTCTTTCAAACTATTAAAATCTGACAAAATAAACAATACTGTCAAAAATGAGATAGTTAATTCCAACATTGATAATATTTTGGCAAGCACTGAACTTGGCAATAAATTACCGTAACCAAAAAACGTAAATTGTTGTAAACTGAAAAACAAAAACTCAAACAACAATCTTGGGTTGGAGTAATTTACGGGCATTCCTTCATAATTAGCGGGATTGATAAGATATAATCCAAAAAAGTCAAATGTAAATGAAAGAATGAATACAGAAATATTCATACAAGCAAATACGATGAACTTATGAAATGGAGCATCTTTTATGGTTACATCTATGATTTTTTGGTATCCTACCCAGACGAAATAAATCGTTTTTGAAAAACACAATAGAACCAATACCAATGTCGACATTATCGGGCTTACACCTTCTATTTCGTCAATATAAAAAAGCCAAATCGCTGAGATAACCACGATCATACATCTCGCAAAGATTCCTAATACACTCTGATTATTGGGATTGAGTAGCTTTATTCCATTCATTTTACTGCCAAACTTATATGCATCAATATGTCCGCAAATGTAGATTAATTCATAAGATTATTCAATTGGGAATCAAGGGTGTTGAATTGATTTTGTAAAATATTAGCTTCACAACCCCATAAAAAGATAAAAACAAAATTTTATTATTGTATTTTTCATCATTGAATTCAGTAAGTAATTGGATGATTTTTCAATAGAACTGCCCTTTATAAATCTGAATAATTACCTAAACTATTTGTTAAAACTGGTACATTTCTTCTTAGAAACTTACCGATATTATTTTTATCTGCGACACAACATGAAAAATAATTTATCAATCGATATACTCTCGGCCACCATCAACAGCGTTGCAGAGAGTTTTGTACTCATTGCGCCCGACCACAAGGTATTAATCTGCAATACCTCAATGGTCAAAACGCTAGAAATATTTTTTGGAAAAGAAATCCACATAGGAGATGATTACCGAGATTTTGTGTTGGAACCCTTGAAGGATATCTACTTTTCGGCATTTGAAAACGCGATTCAAGGTGAATCTACTACCATACAAAAAGAAACTTCGACGGGAGAAATACATTTATGGTTTGAGTATAAGGCCAACCCAGTTTATGACGATGCTAAAAAGCTAATTGGTGTTGCCATTTATGCGAAAAATATAGATGAACAGAAAAAAGCAGAATTAGCCATCGAGTATCTTAAAACTACCTACGAATCCCTTCTCAACAATATCTCCGACAGTATTTGCTTGCTTGATAGCAATTTTAAACTAATTCAATTCAACACCCATTTTAAGAAAAGTATCCTCCGCAACATAGGCAAAGAAATCAACCTTGGTGACGATTTTAGGGAATTTTTGTTCCCACAAGAAACAGATGCTTTTTATACCCAGTTCAATAGTGCTATTTCAGGAAAAACAGTAGAAGACGAAATATGTGTTCATAATATACATGGAGAGACTATCTGGATTTTAAGTAAAATGTATCCTGTTCATGACAAAAATCAAACGATTATAGGTGTCTGTTTGGTGGCTATCAATATCAGCGCCAAAAAGAAAATGGAATTGTCGTTAATCGAAAATGAACAGCGTTTTCGGAAAATTATCGAAACAGCGCCTGTACCAATTGTGATTGTCAATAAAAGTATGAAAATTCAGCTCGTAAACCCCGAAACCGAGAAAATTTTCAATTATGAGTCAAAGGAACTTCTTGGCCAAGATATAAATATTCTTATTCCACCTCGATTTCATGCCAATCATGCTCAATACCAGCAGCAATATATTCAAGCACCCAAAATGTACCGAATGGGTATTGGTCGATTTACCCCTGCTATCACCAAGGATGGTATTGAGAAAATTGTAGAAGTAAGTCTCAATTCTTTTAAAGTAAATGATGAAACGTTTATCTTAGCCATTATCCAAGATGTCACTAAGCGAATTGAGCACGAAAACAAACTCGAAAATCAAGTGGAAACCCTTGAAAAAATCGCTTGGCAACAATCCCACGAAATGCGAAAACCAGTTGCCAATATCCTCGGGTTAGTCCAGCTTATTGAATATGATAAAGCCTATAACCCACTGCTAATCAACCAGCTTCACCAGACTACTAAGGAATTGGACGATGTTATTCATAAAATTGTGAATCTTACACATCTCAACAGATAAAAATCAGAGGTCTGTGTGAGTTTCGTATTGTGATTCACACAGATATTTTGGTATCTTCATTTCGAATTATGACGATACTAACCCACCATTCCCTATCGTGCTTGAAAAATACTATATCTTCGCCCTTTTGGCATTATTTGCAGAAATCATTGGAACGGTTTCAGGCTTTGGGTCCTCTATCCTATTTGTGCCTGTAGCCTCCTTATTTTTTGATTTCAAGACCGTTCTTGGCATTACAGCCGTCTTTCATGTTTTTAGCAACGTCTCAAAAATTACTCTATTCCGAAAAGGTATCAACAAAGAAATAGCCCTTAAATTAGGTATTCCAGCGGTGATATTTGTGATGATTGGAGCGTGGATGACGACCTTTTTACCCACAAAGTCCATGGAGCTGGCAATGAATATTGTGCTGGTGGGCTTGTCGTTATATTTGCTTTACAATTTCAATAAAACCCTCAAACAAACCGATGGCAACCTATATCTTGGAGGAATCATGTCGGGCTTGTTGGCAGGTTTGGTCGGCACAGGTGGCGCAATCAGAGGTATCACTTTAGCGGCATTTCAACTTCCCAAAGAAATATTCATTGCCACCTCCGCGCTAATTGATTTGGGAGTAGATAGCAGTCGGGCGGTGGTTTATGTAAGTAACGGCTATTTTGACCGACAATACATGGTGTTAATTCCATTTCTAATCGTCATCAGTATTTTGGGAAGTTATATCGGAAAAGTAATTTTAAAATATACTTCCGAAACGGTATTTAGGTATATCGTTTTATCTATCGTAATCCTCACCTCTATTTTTCAAACTATCAAGTATTTCATTAATTAATCAAACCTTAGCCAGCTATGAAAACAATGCCCATCGCCATTATCGGAGCAGGCCCTTCTGGATTATCTATCGCAAGAGCCCTAGCTAATGCTCAGCTTCCATTTGTTATTTATGAAAAGCACCGCAATACAGGTGGTTTATGGGATATCGAAAATGAAGGTTCGCCCATGTACGAATCAGCGCATTTTATTTCATCAAAAACCCTTTCAGGATTTCCTGATTTCCAAATGCCTGATGATTATCCCGACTATCCTACTCGCAAACAGTTATGCGCTTATATACAGGCATTTGCCAAACATTTTGATTTAGAAAAACATATTATTTTCAATACTAAAATTGAAAAAGTAGAGAAATACGAGGACGGTTGGAGGTTGACAACTACACAAGGAGAAAGTTATTTTCATCAGGAACTTATCTGTGCCAATGGGACGCTTTGGCAACCCAATATTGCCCAATATCGTGGTACCTTTTCAGGAATAATTCGTCATTCAAATACCTTCAAAAAGTCTACTGAGTTTCTCAATAAAAGAGTATTGGTTGTTGGAGGTGGCAACTCTGGAGTAGATATTGCTTGTGAAGCGGCTAGTTTTGCTGACGAAGCCTATTTGAGTATGAGACGTGGCTATTATTTTATTCCGAAACACGTTTTTGGTGTGCCATCAGATGTATTTTCTCATGGCGGCCCCAAACTTCCCTTAAAAGTCAATCAATGGATTTTTAAAAAACTCCTAAAAATTGTGGTAGGCGACCAAACCAAATTTGGACTTCCCAAACCCGACCATGAACTGTTTGAATCACATCCTTTGATGAACTCACAAATCATGCACCATACCTCCCATGGCAATTTGGGTATCAAACCAGACATTGATTATTTTGATGGGAAAAAAGTCTATTTCAAAGATGGGAGTTCTATTGAAGTGGATGAAATAATTTTGGCAACAGGCTATCATTACACTATTCCCTTTGCTGAGGAGTTTTTTGACTGGAAAGACCATCGTCCACAATTATATATGAATCTATTTAATCCAAAACATGACAATATCTATGTCATGGGTTTTGTAGAAACCAACTCGGCGGCTTATGACATATTTACAGAATTAGCAACTTTGCTAGCTAACTACCTAAAAGACAAAATCGAATCCCCAGAAAAAGCAAAGGCTTTTAGAAACAAAATCATTTCTGAAACCCTTGATTTAACAGGTGGCATCAACCTCGTTGCCTCCGAACGCCATACTGGATATGTTGACAGCGATACGATCAAAGCGAAGCTTAAACAAATAAAGAAACAAATGGGCTGGAATAACTAGTAAAACTGAGTTTTGTTAAAATTTGTATTCTACCAGTAGAGACGCAATGATTGTATCTTAAGCCATTCATATCTAGCATAGTAACAACAGAAAACATGAGTCATCCCGAATTTTTCGGGATGACTTTTAAAAAAGAAACCTCCTTGTTTACTTTGTGAATTACGACAAACACAAACAAACAGGAGGTTTCTATGCATAAAGCATTTCTACAAAATAATGACATAAAATCGAGTAAGTCAAGACTCTCTCATTTACTTCTTCATAAACTTGATCTTTATCTTGCTGACGTCCAGTTATCGTTAGATTCTGTTCTGGATAAGCGTTTAGTTCGTACTTTTTACGATTTAATAGTTGCCATTTTATTGCATCGACACAACTCTATGGGCTTATTGCTTAGTGAGTTAGGTGGCTATATTTGCGGT
>NZ_NJFZ01000064.1 GCF_002270355.1 Flectobacillus sp. BAB-3569
AAAAATATAACTTTTTTTAGATGGATGGCTTGCATTATGTTTCTAGAAGTAGTAGTTTTGCACCGCAATTAAGGAAAACGAAACAGAACAACAAAAATACTAGAAAACGCTTACTTWATATGCAACGAATTCCGTAGCTCAGTTGGTAGAGCAATACACTTTTAATGTAATGGGTCCTGGGTTCGAGTCCCAGCGGGATCACTGAGATGTCTAGCACGATAGATGTTTTAAGATAAATTTTTGACTTAGCTTTTGCGATGTAAATCGTAAGAAATAAGTACCGATTCCGTAGCTCAGTTGGTAGAGCAATACACTTTTAATGTATGGGTCCTGGGTTCGAGTCCCAGCGGGATCACCGAGATGTCTAGCACAGATAGACGTTTTAAAATAAATTTTTGAC
>NZ_NJFZ01000018.1 GCF_002270355.1 Flectobacillus sp. BAB-3569
GCCGTTAGCCGTTAGCCGTTAGCCGTTAGCCGTTAGCCGTTAGCCGTTAGCCGTTAGCCGTTAGCTAGAAAAATGGTTAGTGGTAAAATCTACTCATAAAGTTGTAGATTTTCTTATCTGGAGGCGCAAGGCATTGCGTCTCTACCTTTATGATTTTTTAATTCACAATTCACTAAATCGCTCATTCACAATTTACAAATGCCTCTGATTCAGCTTCAAACCGAGATAGCCTCCAGCCTTGAAATATGCTTTGATTTGGCCAGAAGCATCGATTTACATACGATTTCAACAGCACATACTCATGAAAAAGCTATTGAAGGAAAAACCACTGGCTTGATTGGATTAGGTGAATATGTAACCTTTGAAGCGACACATTTTGGCATAAAACAACATTTGTCAGCGCACATTACAGCCTTTGAACGACCATATTACTTTAAGGATGAATTGATTAAAGGAGCTTTTAAGTCCTTGACTCATATTCATCAGTTTGAATATGTAGGAGAAAAAGTGCTTATGACAGATTTATTTGAGTTTGAATCACCATTGGGGTTTCTTGGGAAACTTGCCAATCATTTATTTTTGACAAATTATATGACAAAACTTCTTATCGAAAGAAATCGTATCATTAAAGAATTCGCAGAATCTGGTAGGTATAAAGCAGTTTTAAATCCGATGTAAAATAAGTTTGTACAGATACCCAATTCTACACTCAGTCTTGAACTAGCACTTAAAAATTCAAAGACAATCATGCAAAAGCCCATTTATTCTTGTATTTGGTACAATCACCAAGCCACAGAGGCAGCCGATTTTTACACAAATCTTTTTCCCAATTCTCATATACTACAAAAGAACCCGATGGTAAGCTCATTTGGGCTTATGGGTACTAAGTTTATGGGATTAAATGGCGGTCCACGATATAAGCCCAGCCCTGCTTTGTCACATTATGTGTATTGCGGAAGTGAGCAAGAAATAGAGCGATTGTACTCGGCGCTTTTGGAGGGTGGTAATGCCGTAATGCCTCTAGGAGAATATGATTGGAGTAAAAAATACGCATGGCTTTGTGATAAGTTTGGTGTGTATTGGCAATTAGATATTCAAGCAATAGAAGCTTCACAAAAAATCGTTCCTACCCTCCTTTTTGCCAATGATAAATTTCCAAGACTTAAAGAAGCTGTTAATCAGTACGTACAGATTTTCAACAACTCTACCATTAAAATAGAATCCCTATATCCTGCTCATTTCAACTTTCCTGAAGAAAGGGTTATGTTCTGTCAATATCAATTGGGTAGTATTCTATTCAATGCCATAAGCAGCCCAAACGCACACGACTTTGATTTCTCTCCTGGCAATTCATTCGTTGTTGAATGTGATACCCAAGAAGAGATAGATTTTTACTGGGAAAATTTAGGTAAAAATGGAAGATATGACCAATGTGGTTGGCTCGCAGATCAATATGGTGTTTCTTGGCAAATTGTACCCAGTATTTTACCTAAACTCATGAGTGACCCAGCAAAAAGCAAAAATGTAGTTCAAGCATTTATGAAAATGCAAAAATTTGATATTCAAACCCTACTCGATGCTTAATACTGAGTGAGAAAATACTCCTTGACCAGTCACAATACATTTCAACCACTCATCGCAATTTGTTGTGGTGTTCTCTACACATTTCAATATATTGTAGTTAAAACTCTTTCTAGGAAAGGATGTGATTTGATTTTTGCATACTTTTTCACAAAATCTTGCGTTTTAACCAACAATAATTTATCAATCGCAAATACTACAATAAGTCCGTCAAATGTTTATTTTTGTAGTTCTTATCAAGTCTATTCTAACATTTTTTTGAACACAAGGCTTGATTCTACTCCATCATTCTAGCCTGCAAGAGCAGTATAGTATTTGGAATAATCTTTTGCAAAATTGTAGTAAACATTAAATAAAATCATGAATCTAAAACACATAGTACTCTGCTCGGGCGTAGCGCTTACGTCATTTGCCACACATGCACAAGTGAAAAAGTCGGCTACACCAGCATCAAAAGTTGCCACTAAACCAGCCGTTGCCAAAGTAGCAACAGACAACAAGGATTTGAAATTGACCAGCTTAGCTGACTCAGCAAGTTATAGCTTAGGAGTTTTAGTAGCTCAAAACTTCAAAATGCAAAATATTCCTATCAATTCTGAATTGATGGCAAAAGCTTTGGTGAGGTAATGAAAGGTGCTAGTACGCAAATTTCTGATATGCAAGCCAACCAAATCCTTCAAAAATTCATGATGGAGGCGCAAGCAGCTCAGTACAAACCAATCAAAGAAGCAGGCGAAAAGTTCTTGGCTGAGAACAAAAAGAAGGAAGGCGTTGTTACTTTACCAAGCGGATTACAATATCAAATCTTGAAAGCAGGCGACGGTCCAAAACCAACAGCTAACGATAAAGTAAAAACACATTACCATGGTACTTTATTAGATGGAACTGTATTTGACAGCTCTGTTCAACGTAACGAACCTATCACTTTTCCAGTAACTGGTGTAATTCAGGGATGGATTGAAGCGTTACAATTAATGCCAGTAGGTTCTAAATGGAAATTGTTTATTCCTCAAGAATTGGCTTACGGTTCTCGCGGTAGCGGTCCTGTAATCAAACCTTATTCAGCTTTAATTTTTGAAGTTGAGTTACTAAGTATCGAAAAATAATAAAGCGAATCATAGATTGAGTGATTGGTTTTACCATCAATCACTCAATTACCTTCGCATCGAATCTCTATGAAGAAATATCTCATTGCACTTGTTCCTGTTACGCTATTAGCAGTTATGGGACTTCGCTCGACCTCACATAGTGCCGAGAAAAACCTTACTGTGGCTTACAAATTTAGTGAAGACGACCTCAAGCCCACCGAAACACAGAAAAAAGTAGAAGAATTAGTGACACAAATCCTGACGAATTATCATTACAGAAGGGTTCCTCTCAATGATTCTTTATCTTCTAAAATCCTTGATAATTACATCAAGGAGCTTGACGGTAATAAAATGAACTTCACCAAACAGGACATTCAAGATTTCGAACAATTTCGCTATTCATTGGATGACCAGTTGCAAAAGGTGATTTGACAGCCGCTTATCAAATCTATAATGTTTATCGTAAAAGAGCCAAAGAACGTTTTACGTTTGTGAATCAGCTTTTGGCTAAACCGATGAATTTCAATGTAGATGAGGTTTATACGCCAGACAGAGAAAAAGCTGAATGGGCTTCAAACAAACAAGAGCTTGATGAGATTTGGAGAAAAGCTATCAAAAGTACTTTGTTAGACTGGAAAATCAGTGGAAAAGCTGATACCTCAGCTGTCAAAGACTTGAAGGAGCGCTATTCTCGTAGTGAAAAGTATTTCGACAAAACTAAGAGTGAAGATGTATTCCAACAATACATGAACTCATTCACCGAAAGTATTGATCCGCATACCAACTACATGATTCCGAAAGCTGCCGCGCAATTCAACCAAGAAATGGCACAGTCTTTTGAAGGAATCGGCGCAACGCTTCGTTTGGATGGCGATTATGTAACTATTATCGAACTCATCACGGGTGGCCCTGCGTACAGAAGCAAAGCCTTAAAACCAAAAGATAGAATCGTAGCAGTAGCACAAGGTGAAAACGGTGCTTTTACAGATATTGTAGGTTGGATGACCGACGATGCCGTAAAATTGATTAAAGGCCCGAAAAATACCATCGTTCGTTTGAAAATTCTTTCAGGTGATGCAGCGGTGGGCTCAGTACCTAAAGAAGTTCGTTTGGTTCGTGAAAAAATCAAATTAGAAGATGGTAGTGCGAAAAAGGATATTCTAGAATTTACTAACAATGGTCGTTCGTACAAATTAGGTTTGATTACGCTACCTGTATTTTACCGTGATTTCGAAGGTGTAAGAAAAGGCGAAGGCGATTTCAAAAGTACGAGTGCAGATGTAAAGAAATTCTTGACTGAACTAAAAGCTGAAAAAGTAGACGGTGTAATTCTTGACCTTCGCAACAATGGTGGTGGTTCGTTGGTAGAAGCTGTTAGTTTGACAGGCTTGTTTATTCCTCAAGGCCCTGTAGTTCAACGCAAGCATGCTGATGGTGAAATTTCGGCTGAGTACGACCGTGACCCTTCTGTAACTTACGATGGTCCACTAGGTGTTTTAGTAAATCGCTTTAGTGCTTCGGCTTCAGAAATTTTTGCGGGTGCTATTCAAGATTACAAACGTGGTATCGTCGTAGGTGAGCAAACTTACGGAAAAGGAACTGTTCAAACCTTAGTAGATTTGGGTCGTTTCTTGAAAGGTGAGCCAGACAACGTAGGTCAGTTGAAAATCACGATGGAGAAATTCTACCGAATTACTGGTAGTAGTACTCAACACAAAGGTGTAACACCAGATATTCAATTGCCTTCAGGCTTCTCGGCAGAAGAATATGGTGAAAGCTCACAACCAAGTGCTTTGCCTTGGGATATGATTGCTACAAGCAAATACACTCCTTCGGCTGATGTAAACGAACAAATCGTTTCGTCTTTGAATAAAAAATACCAAGAGCACTTAAAGTCAGAAACAGATTTGAAAAAATTAGTCGCTGATTTTGATTATTGGAAAAAAGCAAAAGAACGCAAAACCATTTCTTTGAAAGAAGACAAACGTCGTAAAGAAATCGAAGAGCAGAAAAAACGCAATAGCCAAGACCTTGCCGAAGAATTAGCAGATGTTGAAAAACCAGAAACTAAAACTGAAGTAAAAACTGACTCTGTAAGTATTGCGCAAGCAAAACAAAAAGCAGCTAAAGAAAGACGTGAAAAAGACGCTTATTTGAAAGAAACAGAAAGATTATTAACAGATTATATCTTCCTAGCTCCTTCAAATGGTATCAAAATCACGCAGAATAAAAAATAAGAATGCTAAATAAAAAAGCCGACTCATAACTGAGTCGGCTTTTTTGTTTAGCGCTTGTTTAAATTTTATAAGTTATCAAAATGCTGAATTTTATATTTATTTTAATGAAATCCTACTGTTTGAGCCGAAGGCGAGTTTAGGATTTCTTGACTTTCTTTTGCGGCCGCCGCGCGGTTACTTTTCTTGTGTCAAGACAAGAAAAGTAAGGTGTGGCGAAGGGATATTTTGTTTATATCACTAGTGTCAAATAACATTTTAAAATATTCTCCAAATAAGCATAATCTTACTTCATTTTCACAATCGTTACACCAGCACCACCACGGTCGGCGTGCTCATCTACCATTTTATCGACTTGCTTGTATCCTCTCAAATGTTGACGAATAAGCGTTCTTAAAATACCATCACCTTTCCCGTGTACAATTCTAATCTCATCATAACCAACCATAATGGCGTCATTCATAAAGCGGTCTACGTCTACCAAAGCCTCCTCTCCTCTCTTTCCTCTTAAATCAAGGTTGAATGAGAAGTTTTGCATTTTCTCATTCATATCAATTCCCGTTAGCTTGGCTTTAGGAGAAGCTTTTTGACGGAACTCTTTTCTTGAAATTTTCTCCAAACGATTAAGTTTTACTGTCGTTTTCAAATCGCCAATAGCAACTTCAATATCTTTACCACGAACGCCCAATACCTCCCCAATGGCTTCCTGTCCTTTGATACGTACCAATGAGCCTATCACAATATCGCCTCCTATTACCTCAATGACATCTTTTTCTTCTTCCTCTTTCTTCGGAGTTGGCTTATTTTTATTCTCAGGTACTTTTTCGATTACTAGAGATTCTTGAAAATCTTGTAAATCCTGACGAAGCTCTTTGGTAGCAGATTTATCAGCCTCTTGCTCACGTATCTCTTTAATCGTTGCCTCAATTTTCTGGTTAGCTGTTTTTACTAACTCTTTTGCTTGCAGTTTAGCGCTATTCAGAATGGTCTTTTTCTCCGAATCTAATAGGTTTTTCAGCGAGTTATATTGATCAAGTAATTGGTCGAGATGACGTTGTTTTTGGGCATTTTCTACGTTTTTATCTGCAAATACCTTCTTCTCAATTTCTAGCTCTTTTACCAATTTTTCAAAACTTACCTGCTGCTTACCCATCTTGTTTTTAGCACGATCGATTACATTTTTAGGTAAACCGATTTTGTACGCAATCTCAACGGCAAAAGAACTCCCTGGTTTTCCGATTTCAAGCTCATACAATGGCTCTAAGTGTTCTGCATCGTAACGCATCGCACCGTTGACAAGTCCTTTGGTTCGGTCAGCAAAAGTTTTCAGGTTGGTATAGTGGGTATTAATCACACCATACGCGCCCGAACGATTCAAATCCTCAAGAATACTCTCCGCAATAGCTCCACCCAAAGCAGGTTCTGTACCAGTACCAAATTCGTCAATCAAAAATAAGGTCTTTCTGTCAGATTGAATCAAGAAATGTTTCATGTTTGTCAAGTGCGAACTATAGGTACTTAGGTCATTCTCTAAGCTTTGTTCATCACCAATATCAATGAAAATATTTCTAAACAAACCAATCGTAGAATACTCAGCCATAGGCACCAATAAACCGCATTGGTACATATACTGAATCAAACCAACAGTTTTGAGCGTAACCGACTTACCACCAGCGTTAGGTCCAGATATCAACAAAATACGATTGTCTAGCTCCAAGGTAATTGACAATGGAACAACGCTTTTACCCATTTTCTTGAAAGAAGCATAAAGCAATGGGTGACGTGCGTTTTTCCAGTCTACTAGCTGTGTATTGACGCTTAAAGGCGCAATAGCACCTAGCTCGATAGCATAACAAGCCTTCGCACGAACAAAATCAATAATCCCAAGGAATGTGTAAGCTCGCTTCAAGACAGGTACGTGAGGGCGCAAACGTGTGGTCAAATCCATGAGAATACGGATAATCTCACGGCGTTCTGCCGATTCTAACTCACGAATTTCGTTATTGGCTTCAAGGACTTCGGTTGGTTCTAAGAATACCGTTTTACCAGTATCTGATTCGTCATGGATAAAACCTTTGATTTTGCGTTTGTGCTCAGCTGCCAAAGGAATTACCATACGACCATTACGCAAAGCCAAAGAAAAGTCATCTGTTACCCAGCCATTACTACGAGCATTGCGAAGAATACTATCTAATTTTTTACGTAAATCATTCTCTTGCGAAACCAACTGACGACGAATAGACTGTAATTCTGGGCTGGCATTATCTTTCAAACGTCCACGGTCATCAATTACTTTATCTAAAGCATCCAAAATGCCTCTTATTTCTAATTTAGCATCTTTGTTGGTCTTTACTTCCTCTTGATTTTTATCGGTACGGGGCTGAAAAGCCATACCCAATAATTCACGTAATTGAGGGTATTGCTCAGGTTCCTTGTTGTCAAAAAAACGAAGACATTCTTGAATGGTACGAAGGGAAAGTTTTACATCAAAAAACTCTGCTTCAGAAAGAAAAGCGCCTTCAATAGCCGCTTTGGTCAGTTGTTGATTAACATCGAGGTAGTTTTGAGAAGGAAATGCCTGTGGTTCATATTGCATAATCTCACGCATTTCATCTACCTGACGAATCATTTTTTGGACTAAATCATAGTTATCCGAAAAGCGAACTTTCTCCACAAATGCCTTGCCGAGTGGACTAATACACAATTCACTAAGTCGTTCTCTAATTCGGTCAAATCCTAATTTTTGTTCTATATTTTGAGGGTATAACATCATAAAAAAATAACAAATTACGTAAGACATTTGTTCGCTGTCTTACCATAGATCATCAAAAAGGTATCGCTGAGTATCTATTTTAACAAAATGCTATCCCCAAATCGATTTATTAGAAACTCAAAGCCCTTATTTTTACAAATTTCAACTCTTTTTTATCGAAATCAAAACCTTCGTGAATATTGAGAAAAATGGTTATTGGATAGTGTTGGAAAAATAGGTTTTTTATTCATAAAAATAGCCCTCAGGTAATTCTGAGGGCTATGTACAATAAAGCCTTAACTTTTTATTGGCAATCTTTCCATTTACGTTCTATAAAGTCTTGCTTTTTTTCATCATAAATAAAACAGTGTTGCTCAAGTTTTACCATTTTGTTATTTGCCACCTTGTACAAAGTCGAGGTATATTGTGACCCTGCGCAACATTGGTTTACTTCGGTAATTCTTTTGGTTTTCTCATCAAATGTAAGCGAAACTCCTTCAAATCCACTGTCTTTGTATTGTCCGTTTGAGTCAAGCAAAAAGTATTTTGAAGAAGTATTTGCTCCAGCATAAGATGATTCAAATAAAGAAATATCAGCTTGACCATCAAAATTAAAATCGCCCGTTTCTACGCTATTAATGCCCATTGATTGGCAATCAACCGCAATGGTTTGAAGCAATTTGTCCGTCTTTTTTTCGAAGACCTTTAAAGCTTTTACACGTGCTTGATAATCATCTTTGGCTTTACTAAGCACAATTTTAAAATATTGATTACCAGAAGTTACTTTTTGCAATAATTCACGATTACTCCAAGCTATACCTTCTCCATCATCAAGGTCGTATTTTTTTGTGAGTGCTATTTTAAAGCTTTTTGTACCAGTAGGGTTGGTCCAAGTTCCTGATAATTGTGTAGCCTTAGTCGAAAACTTATCAATTACCATTTTCCCTGTTACTTTCTCTTTGGCATCTTTTTCGAGAATAGAAAGCACTTTATTTTTGATAGTACCAGAAATATTTATCGGCTCATCATTGCTGGAATAAACATAAATACCTTGGATTTCGTCATCGGAATAGACGTTCAAAATTACCTCAATTGGGTATTTGTCAATTGTACCTGTATAGACAGACTGAGCAAAAGTGGAGCTACTCAAGAGTGTACACAAAAGAAAAAATAGTTTTTTCATAGTCAATGGATATGCATAAGGTTTATTCAAAAATTTAGTCTACTCCCGCTGTAAATCCACCTGCTATAGTTAGTCCTTGAGTTCCTTTGGCGATTTTTGACAGATATAAGGTACTGTTGATATCGTTGTAATAAGTGGCTGCATCTAACACTAAATCCACAATTCCATCGCCATCAATATCTCCCGCAAACTGAACTGTAGGAATTTTTGTATCAAAACGTGGTTGACGAAGCAAGACGTTAGTGTAGTTTTTACCCTCTTTCGTAAACGAAATAGAGAGCGTATAATCTGTCACTAAAATCTGGTTAGGATCTTCTTTGGCAATTTCCTTTTTACCTACCGCAAATAGTTTATACTTCACGCCCAAATACTCAAATTCGACAGCATCACTGGGATAAAACTCTGTTTTGGACAAAGTCAACGGAGCTATCACATGATCTTTCAGATAAGACTGCGATTCAATCAAAAGCAAACAAGTATCTTTTTGTGCAATGTTAATTTGAATACCCGTTTTCGCTTCAGGCGTTTCATCAATCATTTCATCATGAACCATTTCCAAAGCAATCTTTGTTGCTCTGAGCTCAAAGCCTTTACTTGTTTGGAAAATACCAACCCATGATTTTTTATCTGAATCCAAAGGAACTTGTCCTTGATGAAAGGTTCCTGGCATCTGAACAGTGATTTGATAATCAGTTTCTTTGGGAAACATGTTTGTAGAGTCAACCTTGACTTGAGCAATTGTGGAATCTGTTGTGGTTTGTTGTTCTTGTGATTTTTGCTTGCAAGAGGCCATAGCAAGCAGGCCTAGCAAGGCGCTAGTTTTCAAAAGTGAGTTCATTTTGGTTCGGGTTTAAATGAGGTATCTAAT
Organism: Flectobacillus sp. BAB-3569; assembly: GCF_002270355.1. Classification (GTDB taxonomy): domain Bacteria; phylum Bacteroidota; class Bacteroidia; order Cytophagales; family Spirosomataceae; genus Flectobacillus; species Flectobacillus roseus. The sequence goes on from NZ_NJFZ01000018.1 coordinate 9,707, forward strand.
ATAGCAAAAACAAAAGACACTTTCGATTGTGGATTTCAGATTTTTGATTGCAGAGTTTAGGGAGGTAATTTTCTATATCAGTGACAGACTCAAACATGGCGTCTCTCCAGATGATTGCCTATTCTAATCTAAGGTTGTACGAAGGATTTCCAATAATTACGGATTTGGGATTTCTGATTTCGGAAATAAAGTAAAATACCTCTATTTTTTACAAAACATAAATGCTTACACTTCCGAAATCCAACATCCGATATCCGAAATAGACGGTTTTAGAATCCTTCGTACACTTTAAATTCTAATCACTAAATCAGTCACTCACCAATCACTCAATAAAAAATCCCCCAAGGCAAGCCAAGGAGGATTTTTTTATAGTGTTTGATATTTCTTATTGATTCAAGAAATCACCTGAAGTAATTTGCTGTAAACCATCCAAAGGACGATTATACAAATACCCAAACGTAGCGTAGCTAGTACCATCTACCTCAACTTGGATATCTTTACGCAAGAAGACCGAATCAGCTTCGTTTTCTGGATAGAATTCTTCGTATTCATCCAAAATTTTCACTAAACGAAGTGGATTTGTCAATTTGTATAGCTCACCAACCACTTTGTCAGAGGCATCATCAGAAGGAACAATACCTGGATATTCACCAATATTGAACATCTTTCCTTGGTAATTGGCCAAACCAATAAACTCAGAGTTACGGGCAATTAATTTGTGTAATTCGTTACCATATCCTTTACGCAATGTTCCGTACACAAATAAGTATTCATCTTTGTCTGGTTCAGGAAGTTTTGCTTCCTCTACTGACAATACTAAGTCTTCTTGTTCCACTACAGTACCTTCGTTGAGCACGATACGAGAAACTACACCTTCGAATGGAGACGATACGATCGATTCCATTTTCATGGCTTCGATAACATACAATGGAGCGTTTTTCTTCACTTCATCGCCCGGTTTCACCAAGATACGGCTCAAACGACCTTGAAGAGGTGCGCCAATATCTCCTTTTACAGAAGCTTTTACATGTTGTGGACGCTCAATTTTGATATTTCTATCTAAAATTTTGATACGACGAGCCTGACCATTCAATTCGAAAGTAACAGTACGCAAACCTGATTCGTCTGGTTCTGAAGCATACAAGTATTTGACAATGATAGTCTTACCTTCGTCGATTGTGATTAAGATTTCTTCATCTTGCTTCAAGCCATAGAAGAATGCTGTCGTAGGAAGAGCTGATACATCGCCGTAGTTTTGTTGAGCTTTGTAATAGTCTTCATATACTTTCGGATACATCTTGTAAGAAAGATAATCCAAGAAACCTTCTTGATTTTCTGGGAATTTAGCTTGGAAATCAGCAAAATCCTTATCAAAATCAATTGGCGTAATATTATCGTTTGGACGACCTGTGATGGCTTGATCTCCTTTTAAGATAATTTCCTGTAATTGCTTAGGGAAACCACCGTAAGGCTGACCTAGACCACCTTTGAAGAAGTCTTTTACTGATTCAGGGAAAGAAAGCGTAGCGCCACGAGCATATACATCCTCAGCAGTCAAGCTATTGGCTGTCATGAAGATTGCCATATCTCCTACTACTTTTGAAGAAGGCGTTACTTTTACGATATCACCAAACAATTTGTTTGCCTCTACGTAATTGTGCTTCATTACTTCAAATTTATCACCTACACCCAAAGCAATCGCCTGACCACGCAAGTTGGTATATTGACCACCAGGAATTTCGTTGTCATAAACCTCAGCAGTACCTGCTTTCAATTCAGATTCGAATGGATAATAGATTTGACGAATATCTTCCCAATAGTTAGAATATTGGTTCAATAAGCCTAAGTTCAATGGACAATCACGCTCGTTGCCTTGCATCATTGCCACCACTGAGTTGAAGTTTGGTTGCGCAGTCAAACCAGACATAGCACCCAATGAACAGTCAACTACATCGACACCCGCTTCGATAGCTTTCAAATAAGTAGCAGCTTGAATCGACGCAGTATCGTGTGTGTGCAAGTGTACAGGAATAGAAAGCGATTTTTTCAACTCTGTAACCAAAGTTTGAGCTTGGTATGGTCTTAACAAACCAGCCATATCTTTGATACAAAGCATGTGAGCACCTTCGTCTTCCAGCTGACGAGCCATGTCTAAGTAATACTGAAGTGTATACTTTTCGTTGTTGAAAATATCACCTGTATAACAAATAGAAGCTTCTGCAATAGAGTTAGTACGCTCACGAACGGCACGAATCGAAACTTTCATCGCTTCAACCCAGTTCAATGAGTCGAAGATACGGAACACGTCGATGCCGTTTTCAGCAGATTTTTCTACAAATTTCTCAATCAAGTTGTCAGGATATGCTGAGTAACCAACGGCATTGGAGCCACGGAACAACATTTGCAACAACATATTTGGCATAGCCTCACGGAAAGCCTGTAAGCGTTTCCAAGGAGATTCGTTCAAGAAACGCATCGATACGTCGAAGGTTGCACCACCCCATACTTCCATTGAAAATAATTCTGGAAAGCTTTTGGCAAAACCTTCAGCCACAGCCAACATATCACGGGTACGAACACGAGTAGCCAAAAGCGACTGGTGACCATCACGGAAAGTAGTATCTGTATAGAGGATTTGTTTTTGATCTTTTACCCATTGAGCAAACTTATCGGCACCCATCGATTCCAAACGTTGCTTATTACCCATAGGATATTCAGCATATTTGTCAAATGCAGGAACTACTGGCGTACGGAAAGTACGTTCGTTTTTCACTTTTACATCTGGGTTACCATTTACTACTACATCTCCTAAATAACGAAGAGCTTTTGTAGAACGGTCACGAGTTGTCGTAAAGTTGAAAAGCTCAGGATGTGAATCAATAAATTGAACCACACATTTTCCTTGTTGGAAAATAGGGTGCTGGATTACATTACGTAAGAAAGGAATGTTGGTTTTTACCCCACGAATACGGAATTCGGTAAGTGCACGCAACAAACGTTCGGAAGCGCCTTTCAAGGTACGACCTTTTGCCGATACTTTTACAAGCATCGAGTCGAAATAAGGGGAGATTTTAACCCCAGGATACGATGAGCCTTCATCCAAACGAATACCAAAACCAGCTGCATTGCGATATGCAATGATGGTACCAAAGTCAGGTTTGAAACCATTGGCCGGGTCTTCGGTAGTGATACGACATTGAATAGCATAGCCTCTCAATGGAATATCCTCTTGGCGAAGGATATAAATATTCGGGTCAGAAAGGCGGTAGTTTTGAGCAATCAAAATTTGGGTACGCACAATGTCGATACCTGTTACCTCTTCTGTAATAGTATGTTCTACCTGAACACGAGGGTTTACTTCGATAAAGTAGATATTCTCGTCTTTATCTACCAAGAACTCAACCGTACCAGCGTTGTAATAATTTACTGCTTTACCAATCGATAAAGCGTATTTATACAACTTTTGTTTGGTTTCATCTTTCAAACCCACAGAAGGTGCTACTTCTACTACCTTTTGGAAACGACGTTGTACCGAACAATCACGCTCATAAAGGTGTACTAAGTTGCCGTGTTGGTCACCCAACAACTGCACCTCAATATGTTTTGGTTGGTCGATGAACTTCTCAATAAAGATAGTATCATCACCAAACGCATTTTTAGCTTCGTTTTTCGCTTCTGCGAAAGCTTTTTCTAAAGCCTCCTCTTCACGTACTACACGCATACCACGACCGCCACCACCGGCCGCAGCTTTTACCATTACAGGAAAACCAATACGACGAGCCTCTCTAAGTGCAATATCATACGATACTAGCTCCTCTTTCGAGTCTTCAATCATTGGTACTTCAGCCTTACGAGCAGCATCTTTGGCAGCTACCTTATCGCCCAAAGCATTCATCGCTTCTGGAGAAGGACCAACAAATTTGATTCCTTCTTCACGACAACGACGTGCCAATGTTACGTTTTCAGAAAGAAATCCATAACCCGGATGAATAGCGTCTATTTCTTTCTCCTTACATAACTTTATTAACCCCTCGATATCGAGATATGGTTTTAAAGGTTCGTCGTCCTTACCAATTTGATAAGCCTCATCCGCCTTGTATCTGTGAAGCGAATAACGATCTTCAAATGTGTAAACGGCAACCGTTCGGATACCTAACTCAGAGGCAGCACGCATAATACGGATAGCAATCTCACCACGGTTGGCGACAAGTAAGCTATTAATCGTTTGAACGTATGGTTGTGGCATTTTTTGAGTTTGTCAGTTTGGAGTTTAAAACAGTCAGGAATTAAAATAGATAAAAGGTACTCATTGAACTACGCAAAATTCGCAATCGTGATTTCTTCTATCATTTACAAGATTAACAGAATAAAGAATTATTAATTCATACAAAAATCAAAAATAAATTGTGTATTTACCCAAACTTTCACAAGAAAATTTGGTCTATATTAGAAAGATGCAATTTTGTTTGGGTTAGATACAACTGATTAGTTGTTATGCTAACTATTTTCATAACAAATCACCAATTTTTATCTTAAAAATAGTTAAATCGACAGCTCTCTCTAAGTACTTCTCTCTATTTGTCTGCAACCTTTGGTTAAAATCTTGCATCTTAAAGTTAAAATCTAAAAATCTCTTTGAACCGATTATGAACACAAGAACCTTCTCTTCCAACAGAATTGTTTTAGTAGATGGCTTACGAGGTATTGCCTTGCTAGGCATCGTCATTGCTCATGCCTTGGGCTGGTTTATTGCAGGCTTTATTCCTGAGTCAGTTTGGCTGTCTTATCAAAATTCTATCCCTACTACCATTGTCAATTATTTTGATGGTATTTTTATTTCAGGAAAATTTTATACCTTTTTTTCTCTATTATTCGGATTAAGTTTTTCGCTACAATTTACCAATCGTAAAGCAAAGGATACTCATTTCGAGCTCCGATTTCTATGGCGTTTAATACTGCTTTTTGTCATTGGATTTATCCATCATATTCACTGGCGTGGTGATATTTTGGGCATCTATGCTTTTTTAGGGATATTTCTATTACTGGCTAATTTCTTTTCAAATCGTGTGGTATTGGCTTTGGCAATTTTTATGATTCTTAATATCCCTATTTTGGTCGTTCGTACTATTGAATACTGGCATCCTGCACCAAAAGTGTCAGAAGCTGTAGCCAAAAAAGAACAAGAAAAGTCAAATAAAGAACAGCTAAAAAACTTCCAAACCCTCAAGGCTGGAACTTATCCACAAATTATTCAACAAAACTTTAAAGACTTTGCCTTCAAAGCCGATTTTCAGTGGAGTTCTGGACGCATTTTTATTACTTATGGCTTTTTCTTATTGGGGCTATTAATCGGTCGTCTTCGTTTGTTTGATCATTTTCAAGAATATAAAAAACAATTCAAGAAGACAGTCTGGGCTTGTTTTATACTCAATATTGTGATTGTTACATTTTTCATTACCCTTCAAGCGACTATCCCTTGGGACCAACTGCCTTCTTGGTTTGGCATTTTTTCAGAATTCTTATTCTCGATTCATTCTGCCACCATGACCCTAATGTATGTGGCAGGTTTTAGTTTATTATTGTCAAAAATCTCTTGGAAAGGTATCTTAGAACAACTTTCTTATGTAGGCAGAATGGCCTTGACGAACTATTTACTTCAAAGTTTGATTGGAATACTTCTTTTTTATGGTTTAGGATTAGGCCTGGCTGGCGACTTTAATCCTGCTTGGTGCTTGTTGGGGGCTGTGGTATTTTTTTATTTCAAATTAGGCTGAGTAAATGGTGGTTGAGTCGCTACTATTATGGCCCAATCGAGTGGCTTTGGCGTTCGGCCACGTATGGCAAGTGGCAAAAAATGCTACGCTCTTCTTACCCTTTACGTGATTCTATGACCCAATAGGTTTTTATTTACCTATCTTTTAAGTAAACTTGCAGGAATTTATCGAAAGTGTATCTGAGGATACCGAGCGTTTTCGGCAAAACCGAATCAAGAATCTCAAAAGAATATGGAACATCAAAAACCTGTTATAGGTATTACCTTAGGTGACTACAATGGCGTAGGTCCAGAAGTAATACTAAAAGCCCTAGCCAGTAACCGCATCCTCAAAATCTGTACACCCGTGATTTATGGTTCACAGCGTGTATTGAGCTATTACCGTAAAGTATTAGATTTGAAAGACTGGACTTTACATAGTATTCCTGCGATTCAACAAATCAACTACAAAGTTACTAATGTGATTACGTGTTGGGACGACAAACAAACTGATGTAGAGCCTGGCAAAGTAACCCCAGAAGCGGGCGCTGCTGCTTTGGCTTGCTTACAAAAAGCGACTCAGGACTTGAAAGACGGGCACATTCAAGCGATTGTTACGGCGCCTATCAACAAGTATAATATTCAGTCGGAAGAATTTAAGTTTCCGGGACATACCGAGTTTTTTACCAATGCTTTCGAAGCAAAAGACTCTCTAATGTTTTTGGTTTCTGAGCAAATTCGAGTTGGCGTAGTGACAGGACATATTCCTTTGGGTCGAGTGCGTTCGCAGGTTACTGCCGAAAAAATTTCTCAAAAATTAACGATGATGCTCGAATCATTGACCAATGATTTTGGGATTCAAAAACCAAAAGTGGCAGTCCTTGGCCTGAATCCTCATGCTGGCGAAGATGGCTTGTTGGGTAGTGAAGAAAAAGACGTTATTTCTCCTGTTTTGGAGCAGTTTAAACAAAACGGCAACTTGGTATTTGGCCCATTTCCTGCGGATGGTTTCTTTGGCAATATGCAACATCGTCATTTCGATGCTATTTTGGCCATGTACCACGATCAAGGTTTGATTCCATTCAAATATATTGCCTTCGAAAATGGTGTAAACTTCACAGCTGGGCTACCAGTAGTGCGTACTTCGCCCGACCACGGAACGGCTTATGGCATTGCTGGAAAAAATACAGCAAGCGAAAGTTCAATGCTTCAAGCGATTTATACAGCCATTGATGTTGTAAAAAACCGCAAAGAATCAGCAGTGGAAATAGAAGAAAAGTAAAACTTTTTCTTACTTTTGAAACAAAATTTAAAATACCCATGAACGTTAAGTTGATGGGTATTTAATTATGAAGAGGTCAAGACCTCAAACTATCTATCCATTTATTAAGTAATCATGCAGAATTAGATTTAACTTGAGAGCTTTAGGCGCAAGCCAAAAGTCACACGGCAAAAAGTGTTTTATTGTTTTTTAGTAACAAATAGATACATTTTTTGCCGAATGCCCAAAGCTGATATCCGAAAGCTCAGTAATTAAATTTTATTTTGCGTATTAACTTACCAATAATCATTTAACTTAATCAATTTAGAGCAATGTTGAACGAACAAACATCTCGTCGTGACTTCCTCAGAACTAGTCTTTTGACAACTGCTGGTGCAGCACTTCTTTCGAACGATTTATTCGCAAATATTAAAAAAGGTGAAAAGAGCCATATTGGTGTACAATTGTGGTCAGTACGTGAAGATGTTTCTAAAGACCCGAAAGCCGCTTTAGCTAAAATTGCTAAGATGGGTTACAAAAACGTAGAAGGTTTCGGATATTCAAATGGTAAATTCTTTGGCCTGACGGCAGACGAATATTTAAAAACCATGAATGACAATGGCTTAAAAATGCCATCTGCTCATAACATGATTACGTCAAAAGATGTCGTAAACGGTCAGCTTTCAGACAGCTACAAACGTATGTTAGAAGATGCAGCCAAAGTTGGTCAGAAATACACAATTGTACCTTATATGCTCGACGATGACCGTAATCAAGGTAAATTGATGGCTGATATTTTCAACAAAGCTGCTGAGTATGCTAAAACGTTGAACTTAAAATTTGGCTATCACAACCACGATTTCGAATTCAAATCACCAAATGGTGAAATGCTTTATACTACTTTGCTAGACAATACTGAAAAACATATCGTATTCGAAATGGACTTATATTGGGCAGTAGTAGCAGGTCAAAAACCAGCAGATTGGTTCAACAAATATAAAGGGCGCTTCACACACGTACACGTAAAAGACCACGATCCAGTGAAAAACGTAAGTGTTGAAGTGGGTGAAGGAGATATCAACTTCCAAGAAATTTTCAACAAAAAAGACGTAGCAGGTCTTAAATACTTTATCGTTGAGTTAGAAGCCTACAAGCGCACGCCAATGGAAGGTATTGAAATTAGTTTGAACAATTTGAAAAAATTGAAATTCTAGTTTTACTATTCTGAAAAAGGATATTTCAAATTTAGTGAATGGTGGTTGAGTAAATGAGTGATTATGCTCAAATCCGCATCATTACTGTAGAGACGTAATACTTTACGTCTTAAGCCAAATCAAACATAGCATAATAATATCCTCTAAGCGGTCGAAAAAATTTCGACCGCTTTTTTGATTTATTGAAGATGCTCAGTTGAGCTCAATATATATTCAGTATTAAAGTAGTTCTTAACCAAGGCTTCCATTTAGCGGATGAATTTATTCCCCCGTGACAAAAATATTTAAACCGCTTCATTTGCAGGCTAGGAGATTGTATCTGTTTTCTCTATTATTCTCCCAAGACTCGAGATGACTTGCGCTTTTATTGAGCCCTTACCTAAAAGCCCAAAGCCGATACCCGAAAGCCCCTTTCGCCCAACATATACCTATTTACCTACAAATATTTCGTTCAGAATGAAACCCACCGTAACTTTGATTCGTTTTATAGTAAACTAGATTACAGTACATTTTAAGTTCTTTCTTTCTGACAGGACAAAGTAGATTAGATGAAGAAAAATATTTTGATTGCCGACGAAATGCACCTTAGCATTCATACAATGCTAACCGAAATCGGGATGACTTATGATTATATCCCCGAAATTACTCGTGCAGAGTTGTTGGAAAAACTCAAAGACTACGATGGTTTGATTATTCGTAGTAAAACGAAGGTAGATATCGAAATGCTTGATACCGCACCTGAGTTGAAGTTTATTGCCAGAGCAGGCGCTGGTCTCGACCTCATCGACATCGCAGAAGCTGAGCGCAGAGGAATTATTATTTTTGCCGCCAATGAAGGTAATCGCGACGCCGTAGGCGAACATGTTATTGGGATGCTTTTATGTCTTTTCAATCATATCAATACAGCAGACATCGAGGTTCGTCACAAAATCTGGAAACGTGAGGCTAATCGCGGAATCGAACTCATGGGAATGACTGTTGGGATTATTGGATACGGCAATATGGGTAGTTCGGTTGCGAAAAGATTATCAGGATTTGGTGTAAAAGTATTGGCTTACGACAAATACAAAAGCAATTTTAGCGACCAATATACCCAAGAAGCTACTTTGGAGGAACTATTCGAGCAAGTAGATGTCTTAAGTCTTCATGTGCCATTGACCTCCGAAACTAAAATGATGGTGAATACAGACTTTATCAATTCGTTTCAAAAACCATTCTTTTTGGTCAATACGGCTCGTGGAGAAGTAGCCTCGGTTTGTAATATTGTGGAAGCCTTAAATTCGGGTCAGTTGCGAGGAGCTTGTTTGGATGTACTAGAAAATGAGAAAATGTCACAACTCAGTGCTGAGCAAGAAAGTTATTACGAAGCACTTTTTCAGAAAAAGAATGTCATTCTTACGCCTCACATCGGTGGATGGACTCATGAAAGTTATGTAAAAATCAATGAAGTATTGATTGAAAAGATTAAAAGAGCTCATCCTCAACATTAGTATAGCAATAGTATTGAAGTAAAAAATCTGAAGCATCCTCGCCAATTTATTCAAGTCGACGCTTCAGATTTTTATTTTGAATAATATTTTCGGGATTACACCAAAGGAAATTTCCTTCAAACAATTTCAGCATAAATCAGTTAAAAAAGTATGAAAACTTCATTAGCTGATTTTGATTTTTTAGATCCAACTACATTTATCATTACCTGCATTGCTATGTTTTTTGTAGTAATGATTCGCTATTTTATTCTTTCAGGATTCTTCCATAGCTATTTCTATTTATGGAAAAAAGAAGAATGGAAGCTTCGAAAAATCAATACAAAGGCATATCCACCAGAACAGTTCAAAAAGGAAATAACTTGGTCTACGCTTACAGCAGTCCTTTTTTCTGTAATTGGAGCACTTACGGCGGTACTCTGGCAAAAAGGCTATACCCAATTATATACAGACTTGCACTGGTATGATATAGTTTGGTTCCCGTGCAGCATAGTCATCTCAATGCTCATTCATGAAACCTATTATTATTGGATTCATCGATGGATGCATCATCCGAAAATCTACCATCTGGTACATAAAGTCCATCATGATAGTAAAATTACCTCCGCATGGACAGCCTTCTCATTTCATCCGATTGAGGGTTTACTTGAAGCGCTTATTATGCCAGCGATTATTTGTATCATTCCTATGCATATATATGCCGCTACAGTTCATTTAACTATTATGACAATTACAGCAGCAATCAATCATTTAGACATAGAGATTTATCCTAAAACCAAATGGGGGAACTGGTTAGGTAAGGTAATGATTGGAGCTACTCATCATAGTCATCATCATAAGTACTATCGTTATAACTTTGGTTTATACTTTACCTTTTGGGATAAAATCGGCAAAACAGAAAGTCCCAAGTTTCAAAAAGAGTTTGATGAAAGAACATAAAAAAAGGAGACGTTAAACGTCTCCTTTAATAGTGTGGTAATAATAGTTGTAATATAAAATCTTAGTAATTGTAGTGCGTACGAACTAAACCTCTATAGCCTCTTTCTTGCAACCACATCACTTTTTCTAATGCTGATTCTTTTGTATGGAATTCTCCGAAAAGAATACGATACACTTTACCCATTTCTTTTTGACCAACTTGAACATAAATTTCATCTGGTGACAAACCTAACTTAATAAGTTCATCATACATATCATGAATTTTGTTTAAGCTTGTCAATGCTGTTACCTGTACAGCAAATCCTCTTGGAGATTTTACTGTACCGTTGATATCGTAAGTTCTATCTTCAGAGAATGCCGTCGAATAGCTACTTGGAGCCATTGAAACCGATGCTTGAGGCATTAATGAACTAGATTGTACAGGCACTCTTTCTTGAGTACTTGCCGCGATATCGTAATCTCTATAAATATTTACCTGAGACGCAGGTCTAGCATTCAATACTTCAACTCTTACTTGAGCTTTTCCACTTGCAATCATACCCAGACGAGAAGCAGCCTCTCTTGACAAATTCAATAATTTGCCCTCTTCTTCACAACGACAATAATCATTTACGCGTACATCGACTGTACGATTATTTTCGAGGTTTGTTACTCTCAAAACCGTATTTAGAGGATACTTTGAATGCGAAGCAGTAAGTTGTGCATCGTCGTAACGCTCACCATAAGATGTTAAATTTCCAGTTAAATTTTTACCGTAATACTTTGCAATTCCTTCTTCTACTACATTATTTCCATAAGAACCACTATACTCAGAATTTTGAGCTTTTGTAACCATCAAACCACCTTGAACTAAAATAAGGAAAGCGGATGCGATTAATTTTTTCATAATTGTTATTCAGATTATGTGTTTATTTTCAGATGTGTTTTAAGAAACGCAGTGCTAATACTCGATGAAACCTTCGAAATTTGAGATAAATGTATAAAGTGACTATTATAAAGTTTATACAATTCTTCACAAAAATCGTGCCAGCCTTAAAATACTTTAGCTAAGTTTACGTTTTAATGGGCTTAATTGCCAAATTAAATAGACAAAAGCCATAAAAAACTTATGAATTGTAGTTTTATCTAACCAATTCAAGGTTTCTCTAGCATTTCAAAATCTATGTTTTGTCCAACTTTCAAACAAAACATTATACTTTATAAAGTGTGAAGTAAGGAGATATGAGATTTGAGTGGCTTACTAAAAAGAATTTGTCTTTTTTAAAGATTTGTACTTACTCAGGCTTTTTATTCAAATTCTTTCTTTAAAATATTGTAAGTCCTTGACTATTTACTAGCTTATATCGTGCCAAACTTTTGTAAAACTCAAAATTTTATCAAAAAAACTTGTTTTACTTTTAAATTTTAGATTTCGACAATTAGAAATATATTTGTGTAGGCACTCTCAAGGTCTTGTTTATGCTATTCTTGAGTGGTACCCTACAATTAGCTAACATTTTTATAAACAAAAACATTCGTGTATCTATGGTAAGTTTTGGATAAGATAGTTGAGATTTCCGTTTCTCGAAATGATAATTATCAAGAAATCAATATTAAATCTCATCTCTCGCCATTCTTCATGCTCACTGTGATACCCAAACCATTTTCCCAATTTAGAACAAATAGCTATGGCTAAGACGAAACAATCTTTAAAAAAACCGCAAAACGGACAGAGTCGAGTAATTATCGAACGTGTAAGCCCTGAACTAGACGGGGGGCGTTTTGCTATTAAAGCTGTACAAGGGGATTCTATTCATGTAGAAGCAGACGTTTTTTTGGATGGACACGATATTCTCTCAGCAAGATTGCTCCACAAGCGTAACAATGCCAAGGAATGGATTGAAACACCTATGTATTTTATCAATAATGACCGTTATGGGGCATCATTTAAGGTAGAAGATAATGGTTTCTATGAATATACCATTGAAGCATGGGTAGACCATGCTGCTAGCTGGGAGCACGAAATCAGCATGAAAATTAAGGATGGACAACACGTCAATATTGAACTGTTAGTCGGTGCGAATATATTGGACTATATGGCTTCAGTAGCTTCCGTATCAGACAAAGCACTAATTGAACATGCGGCGAGTATCTTCCGTAATCCTAATGAATACCAACATGCTATAGAGTTTGCCACGGGAACTACCATGCACGATTGGATTCAGTTGTATCCGAATAAAAAGTATGTTAGTACTTACAAGACACTCAAACTTTGGGTTGATCGTGAAAAAGCGGCTTTCTCTTCTTGGTATTCGATGTTTCCACGTTCTGCAGCATCAAAAAAAGGAGCACATGGTACATTTAAAGATGTTGAGGAAAATGTCATTCCGCGTGTAAAATCTTTAGGCTTTGATGTTTTATATATTCCTCCTATTCACCCAATTGGTCATCAATTTAGAAAAGGTAAAAACAATTCAACTACCTGTGAGCCAGGCGAACCTGGGGTTCCGTATGGTATTGGGTCAGACTTGGGCGGTCACACGGCAATTCTTCCAGAATTGGGCACCTTAGATGATTTAAAACATTTGATTCAGACTTGTCAAGATAATGGTATCGAACTGGCTATGGACTTAGCCATTCAATGTTCGCCAGATCACCCTTACACTAAAGAACATCCAGAATGGTTCAAAGTACGTCCTGATGGTACGATTCAATATGCGGAGAACCCTCCTAAAAAATACCAAGATATTTACCCTATCAACTTTGAGTCAGAAAACTGGGAAGAGCTTTGGGATGAGTTAAAAAATGTCATTATGACTTGGGCCGAATGGGGTATTCGCCTTATTCGTGTAGACAATCCACATACCAAATCATTTAATTTTTGGGAATGGGTCATTGCCGAAGTGCAAGCAGTATATCCAGACATGATTTTCTTGGCAGAAGCATTTACCAAGCCGAAGGTAATGGCACAACTTGCCAAATTGGGTTATGCACAATCATATACCTATTATACTTGGCGCAATAACAAAGCCGAATTGACCGAGTACATGATGGAGTTGACGCATACCGAGCAGAAATACTACATGCGTCCCAACTTTTGGCCGAATACCCATGATATTTTGCCTTGGTGCTTGCAAGGTGGTTTAGAACCGATGTTTATCACACGTTATTTTATGGCGGCTACTCTTTCGGCAAACTATGGTATTTTTGGACCTGTATTTGAAAGCATGAACAATGAAGCAAATCCAGGGAAAGAAGAGTATCGTAATTCTGAGAAATATGAAATCAAACACTGGGGTTGGTCATTTGAAAATAAGTTGACACAAATCATTCGTCTGACGAACCAAGCACGCGTCGAAAATTCCGCTTTGCAACGTACCAATAATATTACTTTCTGTCAGATAGAAAATGATCAAGTATTGGCCTATCTAAAAACGCATGCCAATGGTAACCGAATTTTGTGCGTAGTCAATCTCGACCCTTATAATCGCCAGGGCGGAGTAGTGAGAGTACCACTTTCGCAAATCCATAAACACCAAGACCAAGAATATATTGTTCATGATTTGTTGACGGGAGCCAAATATCACTGGAAAGGAGAATACAACTTTGTAGATCTTGACCCACATATTATGCCAATGCACTTATTTAGAATAGAAGATATTTAGTATAAGATTTATACTTAGGTGTTGAGAGTCAAATCCCTCTTGGGAATTACTTATAATCACCTAAGTATATTAAGAAATTGTTAAGCCCAACTTCCTACATGGAGAAGTTGGGCTTATTTTTTTGTAAAATCATAAGCAAAAATACAGATACAGTTGCATAGAGTCGTTTTTTGAAACAATTCGTTTTACAATCGATTTCATAAAAATACTTGTTAAAAAATGATTTATTAATAAAAAAAATAATTAAATTTCTATTCCTAGGATACAATCAGGTTACTTTCAGCTGTAAAGTTATCTCCAAACCAATATGACCATTTGAATATGAACTCAACAAATACTCTTTATTCAACTCCATTTTTCTTACCCAAATCACCCTGTTTTTTCGGTAAAAAACGGCAATAGCTAGCCCTCTAATATTTCACTTTTTCTTAGAATCTCCATATTTTACTGTGTGAGAACAGATTTGTTTTGCCCAATGTTAAGGATAAATCATCTCGACTTAATGATTTATTTACAGCCTCTCGACTTTGATAGGATAACTTGCGCCTCCAAATTAAGCATTGGTGAATGCTAGAGACAGGATACTCGTAATTTTCTTAAACTCAAAAAAGTATACAACATCCTGATACTCCTACTTATCAACCCAATTTTATCATGAACAAATTTTACTCTCTGAGTCTTACCAGTAAACTAACCGCTGGTTTGCTATTAGGTGTTTGTGTTGGGCTCTCGCCCACACCGCTTCACGCTCACAACCGTGCAGCATTATCTAATTACAGCTTGGAAACATTGATGACGAGCGAAATTCCAGTAAAAGGAAAAGTCATTGATGCCACAACTAACGAACCATTAATTGGTTGTTCGGTTGCGATCAAAGGTAGCAAGCGTGGTGTAAATACCGACGCAAAAGGAAATTTTGCATTGAATGTTGACGAAAAGGCAACTTTGGTCATCACTTTTGTAGGATACGAAAGACAAGAAATAGCGGTAAATGGCCGTACACAAATAGAGGTTTCGTTAAAATCTACTGCATCTGACTTAGAACAAGTAGTAGTAGTTGGTTATGGTAGTACAACAAAGAAAGATGTTACTGGATCCGTAAAATCTTTGAAAAGTGCCGAATTTAACCAAGGTATCATCAACACGCCTGAATCTTTATTACAAGGTAAAGTATCGGGTGTAAACGTAACATCTGCAAGTGGTGAGCCGGGTGGTACTCAAAACATTACAGTTCGTGGTCCGGGTGGTGTTCGTACGGGTAGTACGCCATTGTTTGTAGTAGATGGAATGGCACTTGATAATTCATCAACAGGTGGTGCAACCAACCCATTGACGTTTATGAACCCTCAAGACATCGAGTCGATCGACGTGTTGAAAGATGCCTCTGCAACTGCCATTTATGGTTCAAGAGGTGCTAACGGGGTTATCTTGATTACTACAAAAAAAGGAAAATCGGGTTTCTCTTCACTCACTTACTCAGCTAGTTACGGTTTGTCGACCATGGCTCGTCCGTTGAATGTATTCACAGCAGATGAATACCGTAAGCAAGTAGTAGCAGTAGGTGGTGTATTGGAAGATTTCAAAGGAAATACAGACTGGCAGAAAGAAATAAGCCGCACAGCCGTAACACAAAACCATAACTTATCATTCGGTGGTGGTGCTGACAAATTGACTTATTATGGTTCATTCGGTATTCAGAATCAAGAAGGTATTATCAAAAATAGCCAATTGAATCGCTATAGTGGTCGTTTGAATGTGACTCAAAAATTATTGAAGGATCGTTTGACTGTAGATGTAAACCTAAACGCCACACAAACATATAACGAACGTCCTCCGATCGGGTCAGTATTGGGTAGTGCTATTTCAACGAACCCAACAATTCCTGCATATGACGCCAATGGCAATATCTATTTGTATCAATCAGGTACAAACCCATTGTTGGCGTTAAAATTGGAAAAAGATGCAACGACTACAACAAGAATTTTAGGAAATATCTCTCCTTCCCTAAAAATTACAGATCATTTAACATACAAGCTCAATTTTGGTATTGACTATTCAAACGCACATCGCGACCTACAATCATTGGCAAATGCTGTACCACAACAGGATGGTCGTTTAGAATCTATTGACACATGGAATACCAACCGACTGATTGAAAACTACTTAACTTACAATAGAAGCATTGGCAAAGACCATAATTTATCTATGTTGGTAGGTCACTCTTATCAAAGATTCTTCTTGCAAGGTCGTGGTTATAGTATCAACAAATTTCCTATTACTGACCTTGAGCCAATTTATAACCCAGGCTTAGGACAAGAATTGACATTGGCTAACAACAAACCTTATGGTTATGCCACTATCAATGAATTACAATCGTTCTTTGGGCGTGCCAACTATACATTCAAAGACAAATACTTGTTAACAGCCACAGTTCGTGCTGATGGTTCATCAAAATTTGGTGCTAACAATAAATACGGTGTATTCCCTTCGTTCTCTGCAGGTTGGAGAATTTCTGAAGAAGAATTCATGAAAGGTTCAGCAGTAAGCAACTTAAAGTTAAGAGCTGGTTGGGGTAGAACAGGTAACCAAGAAATTCCTTCAAAAATTACCCAAGCACGCTTTACTTCAGTAGTTTCGGGTACGACATCATATCCTTTGAATGAATCATCGACTTATCCAGCAGGAACTTCTTATACACGTTTGGCTAACCCAAATATTCAGTGGGAACAATCTACTCAAACTGACTTAGGTTTAGATTTTGCCTTCTTAAATGGTGCTTTGAGCGGTACAATCGATGCCTTCCACAAAGTTTCTGGAGATATTTTGTTAGAAGTAATTCCTTCTGACCCAGTACAACCAGCGGGTACTTTCTGGACTAATGTTAAAGATATGACTATCACTAACAAAGGTTTAGAATTAGAATTGAACTACCGTCATTCTACACAACAAGGTTTGACTTATGAATTTGGTGGAAACATTACTTTCATCAGCAACGTAGTAAACAAATCACCTTACTCAGTAATTCCTTCAGGTTCGGCTTCTGGTTCTGGTTTGACTTCAGCTACTATCAATGGTTACGTAAATGGTCAACCTATTGGTACATTTTTCTTGAAAGAATTTATTGGTTTAGATGACAAAGGTTTGAGCCAATACAGAGACGTTGATGGTGATGGAATCGTTACTGACAACGACCGTGTTGCAGCAGGAACCGCTTTACCAAACAAACAATACAACTTCTTTGGTCGTGTAAGCTATAAAGGGTTTGATTTGGTAGCCAATTTCAATGGGGTATCTGGAAACAAACTTTACGATAACACAGCTAACTCTAACTTCTATAAATTACGTCTTTCAAAAGGAATCAACACTACTCCTGAAGTATTAGCATTCCCGAATGAATCTGTTAATAACTCAGCTCCAGTATCAACAAGATTCTTGAAAGACGGTGCATTTTTACGCTTGAATAACCTTGCACTAGGTTATACATTCGATACCAAAAAGCTAGGAATTAACGAGTGGATTTCAGGCTTGAGATTATCAGTAACTGGGCAAAACCTATTCGTAATTACAAAATACAATGGTTATGACCCAGAAGTAAATACTGACCGTACAATCAACGGTATTACTTCTTATGGTATCGATTATTTAAGTTATCCAAAAGCAAGAACAGTTGTATTTGGGCTTAACGTAACATTCTAATTTTCTAAAGAAACATGAAAAAACCAGTTATATTCCTTTCATTGTTAGCCTCTTTGATTGCAGCTCAGAGTTGTACTAACCTCGAAGAACAAGTACTAGATGAATCTTTTTCTCCGAGTATTTCTTACGCAGATATCGCTAATGGTACTTTAGCTCCTGTGTACGCTTTATTACCAAGTATTTTCTTACATACCAACTATTTTACACTTCAAGAAATCTCTACAGATGAGGCTATTTTGCCATATCGTGGAGGTACTGACTGGGGCGATAATGGTATCTATTTGGCCATGCACCAGCATACGTCTACAAGTACAGATCCAAACTTGAGAAATACTTGGAATTTTATTTTACAAGGAATTTCTCGTTCGGTATCAGCCATCAATGAGTTCCAAGGCAAAACCGATGCAACTTCACAATTATATTTAGCAGAATCACGTGGTATGCGTGCCTATTATTCGATGCTTACGTTGGACTTGTTCGGGGTAGTTTTTGTAAAAAATACCGTTGGTGAAACTTCAAAAGTAATTCGTGGTGCTGAAGCCGTAGAATACATCAAATCAGAACTATTAGCCGTAGAACCAAATCTTTCTACGACAGTAGGTCCAGGTCGTTTGAACAAAGCAGCAGCTTGGGGTCTTTTGGCTCGTTTGCACTTAAATGCTGCGGTTTACCGTAATGTTACGGCACAAACCGTTACTTTCTCAAACGACGATTTAGACAAAGTAATTGAGTATACAGACAAAATCATTAATTCTAATCAATACCAGTTGTCGCCAGAATATTTCTCAATTTTTAATAGCGATAACCATAGCAACAAAGAAATTATCTTTGCTGTAGACCAACGTGCTGAGTTGAATGGTCACAACCGTTTGGCTTACTTCTCGTTGTCGGGCGACCAATTCCCATTGCCAGCATTCCCTGCGGCAAATGGTACTGACGGTCCAGCGATTACGTCTGACTATTATCGTACTTGGGTAAATGCTTATGGCTCACAAGACCCTAGCGTTGACCCTCGTTTTTACAAGCAAAACCTTTCGATTTATTCAAACCCAGCTGACTCATGTGTAACAGCTGAAAGCTTCAATATCAACCGAGGTATTTTGCGTGGTCAGCAGTATGGTTTGATTCGTAAAAATGGTGTTTTCTTGAAATGTCCAGATGGAAAAATGAAGGTTGGTAAACTTTTCAATGACACTCGTAACCGTCCGACTACTCCAGTAATCTTTACCGAAAAAGTAGACTTTAGTGTAACTGGTTCTGACTACTCTACAGGCTACCGTGTTGAAAAATATGAGTTCTCGAAGAAATCTACATCAGGTCGTAACCTTGGAGACGCAGATATCGTAATCTTACGTTTGGCTGATGTATATATGATGCGTGCAGAAGCAAAATTGCGTAAGAGCAACGACGCTGCTTCAGCTTTAGCAGATGTTAATACCGTTCGTGCTTCAAGAAAAGCGACAACGCCTCCTCCAGCATTGACAAGTATGTCATTAGACTTATTGTATCGTGAAAGAGGTTTTGAGTTTTACTGGGAAATGCTTCGTCGTACAGATATGATTCGTTTTGGTAAATACGAAGATACTTGGACTGAAAAAACTATTACAGACCGTAACAAACGTATTTTCCCAATTCCACAAACAGCCATCGACGGTGCGTCTAACCTTCCAGGCTACTTAGTGCAGAATCCATCATATTAAGAAGTGATGAGTTTTGAATGAGGAGTGATGAGTTTCATCACTCCTTTTTTGTTTTAGTATATCTGCCCTTTCCGCACTCCACACTCAAAACTCATCACTCTTTTACTGGTTGTTATAATAAGTAAAATCCTTTGTGATTTTTCCATTTTGTAGGGTAAAAATCGTACAAATTGGAAGCTCGAACTTACTGCTTGGCATAGAGCCTTTAGAAATAAACTCTACAATGATATGATTGGTATCGGATGGATATATGCTGATAACGCTGTCTCGAAGATCAGGAAACATCTTGGCGAGCTCGGTATATTTTACGACGGTTTGTTGTTGAGACTGTCTCACTATACCAGTACCAAAAGAAGGGTCTTTAAACTCCGCAGAATCGACATACATGGCTGCCATTGCCTTAAAATCATGGCGATTGAAATGTTCAAAATAGGTTTTGACAAATACTTCCGATTTTTGTTTGTTAGCATCTTCTTTCTGAGATTGACAGCCCCAAAAAGCACTCAGTGATAAAATTACAAATAGATTTTTCATAGCAATAAAGGTTTATGTGGAGGGTATGTGAATGATAAAATGAAGATATTATCTAAGAAGTTTGTAACTAAAATACCTGATTATCAATACTATTCCAAATTACATCTGATTACTCACAAACGCAATGACCTGTGCGGCGGGAATCAAAAGTGCTTGCGCCAATACGGTGCCCAGTAACCTTGAAATCATCATAAAAGAGATATTGAATCGAAATCTGCTTTCACCTATTTCTTTTGACATAAATTGGTCAGTCAAAATAGATAAGTAAGGGTCGATAAATACAAACAAGATGATCGTTGAAAAGCCATTAATCAAAGCTGATAAATTACTGGCTGTACTCCTATAAGTTGGGTTCAAATAGCCGGCATAAACGGAAGCAATTACGCCAACAGAAAGAATGGCGGTAGCTAGCATATTGAGAATAAAAATCTTCCAAGGATAATTTTCTTGTACTTGCAAGATCCTCCAATTAGTCCATTGTGGCAGAACAGAATAAGATTTGACCTTTTGCCAAAATTGCTCTTTTCTAAGAAAACTTCCCATCATTTTCCCAAAAGTCTTTACCTGATAAAACTCCAAAATAGCTCTATGGAAAATTCTTTGCACACTCGGCGTTAGTACTATGCCTACTGCTGTGGCTATGGTAAACGACAACAATATCATCCTAAAAATAAGTGTCGTATTCTCCATATCGGCATCAATGGTTTTCTCCACATAGTTTGCTAATAAAGGCGCCTGAAATCCATTGGCGGTTCTCGAAATTACATTGAGGATATTGAAGAGCGAAAATGCTAAAGCTATCTTGCCTGTACGGATGCCTGCAATACGGGCTGCAAAAGAAAAAGTGGCAATGAGATTAATAACTAGGTTTAAAACTAAAATGATTATTACTATTTTCATCAGAAGAACTTGTTAGAAATTTAAAAAAGGATTCGAAAGGAAAATTACTCCTTTTCGAATCCCTTTTCAAGTTTTTTACTCTTTAATCAATTCTATTCTATACTGCTCTTGATTAGCACCCTTCCCAACTGTATACACAATAAAAGGATTTTCTAATGCTTTCTTTTTGTAGACATTTTCAAAAAAATCGTTAGTCATTAAATCTATCTGATATCGGCGCTTACCAACTTGAGCATTTTTGGCAAGTCTACTAACGAAATAATGAGAAAAATCCTTTGATGTATATTTTTTTAAAGTTTGATAAGGGACATGTTTTTCATTAATCCAAATACCACAGCGAGGATGCGTCCATATTTTCAGCATTTCGTCGGTGGGTCGTTCAAAAGTAAACATAAGAGGATGTTTTAGTGCCTCTAGCTCAACACTAGTCAACTCAGCATAGCCTTTTATCACTGTGGGATTTTTCTCGCCCTTTGCAAAGAATATTTTACTGATCTTGTATTTTACAGTTTGATTTGCTGCATCAATTGGTATTGGCGCTGGTTTTTGCGTTTTTTTCTCAATTTTTTGCCCTAAAGACCAGTCTGAAAATCCAGCAATCAATACCAAAATTAAAGGCAAACAAGCCACGCCACGCAAGATACGGGCGGTTACGGAGGTGTGATGTGTCATCATAAGAAATCGTTTTTTTGTAATAGAAAAGGTTGAACTGCTTGTTAAATAAAGAGCATTCCCTGTGGCATTTTGAAGTAATAGTTGTTGATAAATCGGCACTTGTGTATGAGCAAGAACTTCTTTGTCAGCCAAAAATTCATGATTTAATTGTATAGCTTTTTTGTACAAATACAAGATGGGATTCCACCAAAAAACGATCAGAAATAACTCTACAAAAAGAATATCCCAAGTATGTTTTTGTTTTACATGAGTTAATTCATGCAAAAGAATATCTGATTCAATTCCTTTGGTTTGATAAATTGACTTGTTTAAAAAGATGTATTTCCAAAAACTAAACGGAGCGATTTTTTCCTCAATTAATACCAAATGAGCATTCTGGTGTACTAGCTTTTCATTCATCACTGCTTTGCGAGTAATCAAATAAAGTCCTCGCAAAAATCTTGTCAACAACACTCCTAGTATTAGACCATAGATGTAGAACCAAATGGGCATTTCGACTGTAGGATACTCATTCGGTTGAATTGGCTCAATCGAAGGTATTTTCCCATCAATCGGATTTGCATTTTTTATAGGTAGAACTATTTCCATAACATGTTCTTGATACCATGGAATCTCGAAAGAAACCAATGGAATTGTTGTGCTCAATACAAGCCCTACCAATAGAAAGTAGCGCTTGAACAAATGAAAGTTTTCATTTTCAAGACATAGTTTATAAAATAGGTATATCAAACCCAGACAGGCTGAAAATTTGAGTAGGTAGAGTGTCATTGCTGTTTTTGTTGAAGTTGAGCATCAATGATTTTTTTCAATTCTTCCAATTCTTCTGTACTCATTTCGCTTTGCTGAGTAAAAAAGGACGCAAACTGACCCACCGAGTTGTTAAAGAAATTCTTAATCAGTCCCTTAACATGCTTCGTAAAATAGTCGTCTTTAGACACAAGCGGATAATACTCCCTCGAATTACCATATTCACGATACGCCACAAAACCTTTATCAATCATTCGTTTCAATAAAGTTGCCACCGTTGTCGTAGCTGGTTTGGGGTCGGGATATGCCTCTAACAAATCTTTCATAAAGGCCTTTCCCTTCTGCCAAAGGTATTCCATGAGTTTTTCTTCAGTTTCTGAAAGCTTCATTTTCTACATATTTAGAATTAACTCTACAAATGTAGAATAAAAATTTATATCGACAAGATAAAGTTGATTTTTTGAAAAAATGATGGGATATTTTTGAGGATACTATTATCTAGTTAGAAACTTAGTCTCGGACTGGTGTTTGTTTCAGCTTACAAACTGTTTAAAAAAATAAGTCCAAGACTAAGTCTTGAACTAGTAAAATGGCATTATTGACAATTAACATAGTTTGTGGTAGTCATTTTTTCCCATCCACTCGCAGGAATTTTATCTATGGAAGCAACGCAAATAGATTTAAGTCCATAAATCTGCAACTTACATTTTTGAAGCTTGGTATTTTGTCTTAAATCAATAGACTCCAACCTGTTATACAAAATCCATGAAGCGTAAAGCTCTTCTAAATTTGTTAGCTGAGATACATTCAACGAGCTCAGACTACTTCCTGTACAGTTTAGAACCTTAAGTTGTTGAGGCTTAATCACAAAGTCTAAAGTTGAGATATTGGTGTAGGCACAATGAATGGTTTGCAGATTGGCGAAAGGGTTTAATATTATGGACTGGACTTGTTTATAATCGGTCACACCAGCAATTAACTCTTGAATACCTGAGCATTTTAAATAAGTAAGTTTAGCGTTTTTGCTCAAATCCAGAACGGATAAAGTATTGTAGGAACAATCAAGATAACTTAAGTTCTCAAATGCTTCTATGCCTGCGAGATTCGAAATGGTGTTATTGATATTTGAAACATCACCTTGAATCAACAAGGTATCCACTTTCATAACATCTAATTTTGCTATTTTCCCATTTACTTCCTTGTCGGAGTCAATCCCTTGGGCGACCAGCATTTTTTCAAAGATAGGGTCTTTAATTACGATTGATTCAGGAATATCTTCTGATTTTTTACAGCTTAGAAGAGCAATGAATAAAAATAAGTATAGTAGATTTTTCATGTGTTTGATGGTTTTAGAACTGCACTGGGCTCGACTAAGTCTTGACCTAGTAAAACATTACTCTTTATTTCCCTCTAAACTCGCGATAGGTATCAGCTACAATTTTATGAATGATATGATCAAGTGATTCCACTTCTTGCTCAAGATAACTCCAGTTTGGAATAGATTGTACTGCTTCATAATCCATATTGATTAGATCTATCAAGCCTTTGATATTGGCAACTGGTCGGCGTATTTCATGAGAATGTTGCCAAGCGATTTTTTCCAAAATCTGCACTTGCTCTTTTAGCTGAATTTCGTTTTGTATACGGGCGGTCACATCCTGAATCATGGCTAAAACCAACTGTTTTCCATTGACAATAAATGAGTTAAGACTCACTTCCACAATTAACTCTTTGCCATCTTTGGTGACAGATGGGATAAATCTGCCTGCTCCCATTTGGTACATTCGTGGTGACTGTAGATATTCTTCGGTATGTTGATGGTGATTTTGTTTGAAGCGAGCAGGAATCAATAAATCGATGTGTTGATTTATCATTTCTTCGTGATTATACCCAAAAATCTTTTCAGTTTCGGGATTACACAAGGTAATTGTCATTTGACTGTCTACTATCAAAATGGCAATGGGTGCGGTCTCGATAATACGACGAAATTTCATCTCACTCTCATATCGTGATATTTCTGCTCTTTTTTGAGCATTAATATTTTTGATATATAATGCAATCCCAATCAATTGATTATTAACATCGTAAACTGGGTTCATCTTATATTCAAACCAGACAGTAGTATTACCTACTACAGCCTCGTCTTGAATAATAATAATTTCTCCTTCTAAGGCTTTTTGAAAACTTTCTGCATAGAGATTCTGTGTGGATTCGAGTACATAGTTTCGATAATCATCACCAATCTGGATATCGGTGTTAAAGTAACCAGATATCATTTCTTGAAGGGTACGATTAAATAATAAAATAGTATGATTAGCAGAAATCAATACAAAATTTTCAGGCGAACTATCTAGTATTGCCTTTAAAGTATCAATTAATGGTATTTCAGAAGTGTTTAGCATTAGATAGGTATATACCCTAAAGCAGTAAAAGCGTTAGCAGTGGTTTAATATTGGTGGTATTTGTTAGCTAACAAATTTACACAGATTTCTAATTTTCTACTCTCTTTTCGAAAATAAAGCTTTCAAATATATTGTGTTAGTCAAATTGAGTAACACAATACACTTGAAAGCTTTAATCCTAAATTATAAATAATAAAACTTTAATTATCAATATTTCGCAGACAATGCTTCTTAATTGAAAACTTATAAGTCTGTTTTGTTGGGTAAATGAATAATACTATTCCATTTGGTATTCCGCTAAACCAACATTTGTTCATCCGAACTAGATATAGGTAGTATCGGATAATGATTTATCATAGCAAAAACCTAAGAAATTACGGGATTTTCACAACTTCAACTGCTGTAGAACCCGCATTTAATGCTGTTCTACTCAAGGATATAATATTATTTCCTTTCACAAATATTTTGTAGGGAAATCCTTTGCAGAGTATTTCGTTGGTACGAGTTAGTTCTGGATATTTTCCTATTTGTATAGACTGTCTGTTGCTCGTTGCTCCATAAAACACACCCCCATCAGCATTGAATGCAAAATCTGAATAATTAAGTACATCATTACCTCTTACTGAACCTAAGTACTTCATAGTTTCGTTCGCTAAATAAGCAGCACCACTTAAAGAGGTTAAGACATAATTTCCCTTGGGCGAAACACAAAAGATATTAGGATCTAAAGGGAAATCACCGTGTTGAGAATCCTCCTTACAACTTGTCAATTTTCCTTGGCTATCATAAAAAATCAAATCCATATCCGTTGGTGAAATACTTGTACTAATAGCCATTAGCGTATTTTGATTCGGTAATTTTCTTAATCTTGCTCCGCCGTAAATACAACTATAACTATATGTTCCTCCATTTATCAAACCAGTTCCTTCATTAAAGGAAACAATAGGATTTGTCCATTGATTATTTTGTGTCACAAAAACATCACCTGTTCCACTGACAGCAACATCTGTGGCTGGTGCAGTGGTCAACAAGCTCTTTTTGAGCTCAAAGGTATTGGCATCAAAAATATTCACGGAATTGTTATACGATGGAATGTAAAGGTTTAGTCCATTACCATTATTCGCAACCAACAAGTAGCCTGAGTGTCTAGGCGTGGCAACTTCAGTCACCACTTGAGATTTTTCATAGTCATAAACAACCACAATTCCTTTATCTTGCTGTGAAAGGTACAACCACGGTTTTGTAGGATGAATCGCTACATCTTTGGGCGTATAATCAAAAAATAAACCTGCAGGATACTCTACCTGTTGTTGATTACTTCTCCTAGTTCTTAATGTATTGGTAATAATTTCAACAAAATAACAAGACTTCGTACTGAAAGGGGGACGAGTATCTGTAAAAGTATTTTTTGACGCATCTTGAACTACTCCAATTAGTGATTTTGAATATTCGTCGCAGTTTTCGTTCGCTCTGTAAATTCTATATTCTTTAAAGTCGCTTTCAGTAGATTTTGACCAATTCAATACGATACCACCATCTAATTTACTAGGTGTTTCTAACTTAATTTCCTTAGGAGAAAGTGTAGAAACAAGGATGGAATCTCGACCGATATTACCCGATTGGTCTTTTACGATCAATCTAATAATATGGTTATTTGCTGATAATTTTGTGGTTGAAAAAGTACTAATACCGTCTTTATCAGCACCAATTTCGCTAATAAGACCGTCCAAACTACTCTCCCATCTCATGGTTAATTTTTCAAAAGGGGTATCATTATCCTTTATATAAGCTTTAAACAAAATGCTCTCTCCAACTGCATAGTTAGCAGGCTGAACAGGGAATTCAATCTTTACTATTGGAGCAAAAGAGGCAAAAATCCCATACTCTAGATTGATATTTACAGAGGTAACATCGTTACTTTTCACCACCGCGACAGCCTTTCCACTTCCATATTGGGCTTTATTAGCTATAAGTTCATAAGTACCTACATTTAGATTTTTCACTAAAATAGAGCCAAAATTATCTGTATTAGATTGAGGTATAATGGGATTACCTGTGATTTCTGCTCCACTTACATTTCTTCCATACTGATCTTTAACAGCAATAAAAAGAGAACCTTGGTCTGGTATAATTTCTTGAGTTTTACAACTGAGAACTATGATAGAAAGGAATGAGGTTAAAATTAAAAGTGCTTTTTTCATTTGATATAATTTACTGTAGGAGTTTATTACATAGTATTCTTGAATAGGCTACTATACTTTCAAAAAGATAAAAGCACAAATATATAAACAAGTAAAGAATTTAAGTGAAGATTATACTTTTTTTCATACTTTTCCATCTAAATCCTAAGTTCAATTGTAGCAAAAAATAAACCAACGATGTCGTTAAGTATGAGCTTTGAGTATAATTTTATGATAACAAGCATTTTACCTCATTAATCTATTTACGCCCTAGCTGGAGTTTCCTCCAATTAGCCTAGCGATAGCAACACTTTCCTATAAAAAGCTAAAAACTAATACATTACACTTCGACAAGGCTTGGTGGAGATCACTCCAATAATGGCGCCAATAGCTATTTCAATGTTAAATTAATGTTAAGGGCATATTTTGAGCTATCGGTCTTGAGCTGTCAGCTATCAGCTTGGGGCTATCGGCAATCAAACTAAAAACCTTTTCAAATTACCAAATCCTCAAATTTTCAAATTTGAAAAGGTTTTTCAACGCGAAATAAAATAATGAAAGACGAAATAATCGTAAGGATACCAATCATCAGAATGGACATATCTATTCCGAAATGATCAGCCAAAATGCCTGTTAACAATGCTCCTGTTGCATAGCCCAAATCACGCCAAAAACGGAATGTACCCAAACTTTCGGCTCGTTGTGAAGGATGTGTATAGTCAGCAATAGCATTGATGAAAGTTGGATATACTAGCGCTGTACCAAGACCTAAAAGGGCGCCAATAAGCCCAAAAGTTTCAAATGAATTGGCTTTAATCAAGGCTACGATGGCCATTCCTTGAAAGAGCATTCCTCCAAAAAGCAACATCTTTTTGGAATATACATCAGAAAGTTTTCCTGTAAAAAGCTGGCTCAATCCCCACACCATCGGGTATATTGCCGTAAGAATACCAATATGAGTTTGGGAAAATCCTTTATTGAGCAATAATATGGGCAACAAACCCCACATCATCCCATCGTTGAGATTGTTGACCAAACCTGCCTGCGTAATACCACTCAAAGATTTATGCGTAAAAGAAGTATTCAGAAAAATATTTTTGAGTAAAGGAATAGTGCTTTGGGTGCTTTCTTGCCCCACGTGTAGACGAGTATCTTTGACAAAAAGTATTGAAAGTAATAAACCCATGATCGAAAAACCTATACCCAGATAAAAAGGATATGGTCTAACTCCGTAGGTATTGGCAATGTATCCTGTCAAAAATGCTACAATCCCGACCGACACATACCCTGCAAATTCGTTGATTCCTACCGCCAAACCTCTTTTTTGACTACCTACTAAATCTATTTTCATAATCACCGCCATACTCCAAGCCAAACCTTGATTAATACCCAATAAGATATTTGCCAAAACAACCCAATTCCAGCTGTTGGCATAAATCAAGATAAACGGTACAGGCAAAGCAAATACCCATCCAATCACTAAAAGATTTTTGCGACCAATAAGATTAGCCAGTTTTCCTGTAAAATAATTACAGATTGCCTTCGTGATACCAAAGGCAATGATAAATGAAAACACAGCTGTTTTGGAAGAAATCCCAAAATCTTTCTCAGCCAATTGAGGCAAAACCGAACGCTCCAAACCTATCATACCTCCCACAAAGGCATTGATCATAACAAGAATGGAAAATTGCTTCCAGTTTTCTTTTAAGCCCAGCTGTATTGTATTCATCGGTTGATGTCTGAAAATTAATTTCTAGTTCAAGACTAAATCTCGAACTAGGCAAGGACAAAATAACACTCAAAACTCAGCACTCTAACTAAGTGTACCATTTTTTTCTAAACCAAAAAGCTAAATTGACCAATCCAATCAAGGCTGGCACTTCTACCAATGGTCCAATAACACCGGCAAAAGCTTCACCACTATTGATGCCAAATACGCCAATTGCTACGGCAATCGCCAATTCAAAATTGTTTCCAGTTGCGGTAAAGGCGATAGAAGTACTCTTGGCATAATCTGCTCCAAAGTTTTTACCAATAATAAAACTCACTACAAACATTACTGCAAAATATATCACCAAAGGAATAGCAATACGTACCACATCCATCGGAATCTGTACGATAAGTTGACCTTTGAGACTAAACATAATCACAATCGTGAACAATAGGGCTACCAACGTAATCGGCGAAATCATGGGCACATACTTTTCTTGAAACCACGTTTCGCCTTTGGTTTTTATCAAAATCCATCTACTAAAAAGTCCTAAACCAAAAGGAATTCCAAGATAAATTCCTACACTCTCAGCAATCTGACTCATTTTTACCTCAATATTCAATCCTTGGATACCGAAATAAGTAGGCAATATTCCAATAAAAATGTAGGCATAAACGCTATACAAAAGCACTTGAAAAATACTATTCAGTGCAATGAGTCCAGCGGCATATTCACGACTTCCATCGGCTAAATCATTCCAAACTACCACCATGGCAATACATCTGGCTAGTCCAATCAAAATCAAGCCAACCATATAATGTGGGTAGTCTTTCAGAAAAGTAATCGCCAATAAAAACATGAAAACAGGTCCGATAATCCAATTCAGTATCAACGAAGCCGACAATACTTTGAGGTTGGAAAAGACTTCTCCCATTTTTTCATATTTTACTTTTGCTAAAGGCGGATACATCATCAAAATCAAGCCAATGGCCAATGGAATATTGGTGGTTCCACTCGAAAATGAGTTAATCCAATTGGAGGATTCAGGATAAAAATGCCCGATTCCAACGCCAATCGCCATCGCCAAGAATATCCAAAGAGTCAGATATCTATCTAAAAAACCTAGTTGCTTGCGTTCTACAACTGGGGCACAATTATTTGCAGACATTTCGTATTGTTTTTGCTCTAGACTATAAGCTTTATGCCTTAAGCCAAAATATAAATTGTTTCTTATCAATCTTGTTAACCTCAATGCCAAAGACTTAGTCCTGATCTTGCGAAGAAGTCTCATTAAACATTTTTAACAACATCCGCCCCCAGGCGTGCAGCATGCTGATTGACTCGCTTGCAAATCGTTCAAACGTACTTTAGGCTTTTCGGCAGGGATACCACAAGCATCTTGCGCCAAACAAGCTGTTTTCTTAGATAACAATTGGAAGTTTGTGCCATCAAATCCTAAGCCATATTTCCCAATCGTATCTGACTGATATTCAACCTCTACCTCCAAATCTCCAATCCCCAGTCTGCTTTCGGACAAAGCGATAATGTTCAACAACTTTTGTGGCTTTAAACGGTGCTCGTAATCATTGGCATCCCACAACTGAAAGTTAATTATCTTCTCGATACGCTCGACCCCACCACAATCAATAAAATGTCTGGTGATTAGTCCGACTTCTGTTACATGAAAATGTTCTGGTACAAAAGTGCCATTCGATAATTGAAAATTCACTGCTTCGGCAGTAGCTAAATGTTGTTTTACTTCTGAAAGTTTCATGGTTTTATGCGTTTTTGATGAGAATAATTGGCTAATTTTTTATTCACAACAACCTTTACGGCTATTGAGCGTGGAAAGAATATTTCCGAAATAACTTTGAAGTTTTTCCACTCCTTTTTCGTCAATACAATAACATACGGCATTCCCTTCAATGGCTCCTTTGATAAGCCCTGCATTTTTGAGTTCTTTCAAATGCTGAGAAATGGTAGGTTGTGCCAAAGGCAATTCATTCACAATATCTCCTGTGATACAAGCATTTACCTTTAAGAGATAGTCCAATATGGCTACCCGAGCAGGATGACCAATTGCCTTAAACATCGTGGCTATGTCATTTTGCTCCTCCGAAAAAAATCTGTTTTTGTAATACCCATATTGGTTGAGTGATTGAATAATTTTTATTTTACTAAAGAAAAAACATATAGCGTCTCCAAAGCGATTTGCTTGCTTCGGGCTTCGTACATGGCGGATTCCTCTGGAGTGCCATCAAAGGCCTTGGGGTCTTCGTAAGGCGTTGCCACTCTTGCACTCGCGCCAAATACCACTGGACAATTTTTGTCGGCACTATTGCAGGTCATTACAGCACAAAATCCAGCTTTGGGATTAGCATCGCTATCATACTTTTTAGAAAAAGCTGTTACAGGTGCTACATCATCAGCAAAATAGACTTGATAGACAGGGTTCGTTCCTTCCGTCGTTTTCTCAATGTTAAAACCTAATCGTTCGGATGCCGCCACTGCTCTTTCGTTAAAAGCTGTTTCTTCAGTTCCACCCGAATAAGTTTCCACATGTGGAATACCATAATAAGCAGCCGCCACACCTGCCCAAATTTGTCCATAATGACTCCGACGCGAGTTGTGGGTACAGATATATACCAACCTCACAGGTTCTTGATTAGCTACCTGTGCGCTTATATAGGTTGAAATTTGTGCCAGAAGAGCTTTTCTTTCTTCTGAAATCGTATCAAATTGAGCAATTGAGGCTTCAATTAAATGTTGAATTGGACTGAAAATCATCATTAGAAATATTGGTTAAAATAAAAATTCTGAATGTTGAGTGATGACGTAAAATAAAACTGATGTAGTGGTAACTCTTGCAGTTACCGCCTTCAAAATGGCAACTGCAAGAGTTGCCACTACATCAAAAAAGGCTAATGGTAAGAGCTCTTTTGAAAGAAAATCCTTCGTAAACCCTAATTCATCATTCACAATTCACCACTCACAACTCCATAAGGGCTTCTTCTTTCGAGGATATGCGTATTGCGCCAACGCCCGTTTCTTTGTGCGATTTTCTCGCGATACCCTACAATTCTGAATCCTGACTTTTGATGCAAATGAATGCTAATAGTATTTTCTGAAAAAATACTTGACTGGAGCGTCCATATACCTACCCTTTCGCTTTCCTCAATTACTCGGCTCATTAGCATACTTCCAAGACCTTTACCCTTGGACTTGGTAGCCACATATATACTCAACTCAGCTACTCCAGCATAGACTTCTCTCGTCGAAACAGGGCTTAAGGCCGCCCAAGCAACCACTTTATGATCTTGCTCAACAACCAAACGACAGACTTTCAAATGTCCTAAATTCCATTTCTCCCACGAAGGCACTTGCGTTTCGAATGTAGCCATATCGGTATCCATTCCCTCCTGATAGATTTGAGCAACACTTTCCCAATCATTTTCTTGCATTGCTCGGATGACGAGATTTTTGGAAATATTAGTCATGCGAATTGACAAATTTTAATGACACAACAAAAGTATATCGCAATATTGCGATATACAAATTTAACGATATGTTTTTTCAAAAAAAATCTTGCCCGCTTTATTCAAACGAGCAAGACGTAAAAACTAAGTTAGTACGCAAAATAATGTTTAAGATTGTGCCTTGAGCTTTCAGGTATCGGCTTTCGGCGGTGGGCTTTGAAAAAGCATTTCTGTGGTTATTTAAAAATATTTTAACACTCTTTGCCTTGTGCCTGTTGCCTAGTGCCTAAACTGATAAATAAATCTTATTCAGCATTCATACTTAACCTTATTTCAATGCTTGTAAGCCATCCCCAGATTTGTAAAGGGCATACTCTCCTTTTTTCATAAAGCCTGGCACATCCGAAAGATTTTCTAACACTGCTTTAGATGATGCTGGAATAGAAAATGGAAGTTTACCTGAAGGTTTAAATTTCCCTAAAACTATATCTAAAACAGCCTCAGGGGTTGTGCCGAAAGTAGCTAACAAGGCATTACTTGGCGCCAATTCTTCCATCACCCAAGGACTTGTAAAATTGATACAAAGCGTACTTGATTTACCTGATTTTAAAATTTTGTTGACATATTCGACATCAACCAAGTTTTTAGAAAGACGTAAATCAATCGGTGCTCCTGTTGAGCCAAATAAGCCCCCTGCTGTGCCTGGCATCAACCAAACAATGACTTGATCAGCTTCTTCAGGCGTTTTTACAAACTCAACGGCATAGTCGGCCGAAGATTTTGGTTGATACACATAGTGAGGATTGTTTTTTCCACTCTCCAAATAAGTTTCAAAATACACCTTAGTTTTAGCTTTGATTGGCAAAGTCTGTTTTTCATTTTTCAATACCACAATCGATTTTCGTAAAGCGATATCTGCTACTTTTTGAAAATTGGCATTTCCAACAATTCTTTGAGCTGCCTCTGCGTCTACATACGGATTTTCAAATAGCCCTAATTCGAAACGTTCTCTCAGAATTCTTGTTACAGATTCGTCTATCCGTTTTTCACTAACAAGTCCTTTTTTAACAGTTTCTATCAATAAACTCGGATCAGCAGAACCCGAATATAAGTCAACCCCAGCATCTAGGCTCTTCTGATAACGTTCCAAAATCGAAAGTCCTTCTACGCCCCAAGGCATCATTTCGATAGGGCCTGTATCTGAGTTGACAATACCTTTAAAACCTAGTTTTTTTCTCAATAAATCTGTAATAATAGCTTTGCTGTAAGCAAAACCAACTTCTTCAAATTCAGTTTTAATAGGTTTGGCGTAATAGGGCATCATCGA
Organism: Flectobacillus sp. BAB-3569; assembly: GCF_002270355.1. GTDB lineage: Bacteria > Bacteroidota > Bacteroidia > Cytophagales > Spirosomataceae > Flectobacillus > Flectobacillus roseus. The sequence goes on from NZ_NJFZ01000018.1 coordinate 43,352, forward strand.
AGAAGTACCCGCTTTAATCGCCGCAATAAACGGTTTGAGATGATATTCAAACATTCCTCCAGGATAATGTTGGTCTTTCCCAAAATCAAAATGCGGGTCTTGACCTTCCACTTGTGGACCACCTCCAGGGAAATGTTTAGTCGTCAATGCGACAGAATTAGTATTGAGTTTTTTTCCTTGAAAACCTTGCACCACTTCAAACATCATACTGGCAGCCCAGTCGGCATCTTCGCCAAAAGTGCCTTCTATTCGCTGCCAACGAGGTTCAGTAGCTAAATCGGCCATATATTGATAACCCTTGCGAAGTCCGACAGCTTTCCATTCTTGAGCGGCAATTTCAGCAAACTGACGCGTTAATTTCAAATCATGCATAGCTGCCAAACCAAGTTCTCCCGGCCATTTAGAGAACACGGTTGTACCTACACTCAAGCCCACGGAATTGTCTCTAGTAATATGATTACGAGGATTGGATGCCACAATCGCTGGGATACCCAAACGAGTATCTTCGGTAAGTGCTTGCAGATTGTTAGACCATTCGGCAATGGTTTTGGCGTCGGTATTGGCACGTAAAATAAAATTTCGCAGGTGTTTTTCTTTTACACCTTTAGTCGTTCCCGATGCTGAAAGCAATGGATATGGCAAAGGTTTTCGGCTAAACATATTGATATTTTGAACCAAATCTTCCTCATTAAAACCATTAGTGATAGGTCCTTTCGGCTTGCCTTGTTCGAACGCAAAATCGCCAGCCATACGGGTAGTACTAATGAGCATCATACCAGCCTTTTCGTCTAAAGTCATTTGGCTTACGAGATCTTGTATGCGCGTGTTGACAGGTAGGCGCCAATCTTCGTATGGATCTAGCTTACCATTTTTGTTAAGGTCTTTAAACTTCAACTTCCCAACGGTCAGGATTGATACAGTACGATGACCAAGCTCAGGCTGTTTGAGGGTTTGCGCCAAAGAAGCGAAAGAAATTACTACCGAACCAAGGGTCAATAGTGCTTTTATGGAATAAGGTATAATATTTTTCATAGTAAATTTTATTCAAAATTTTCTTTAAATATTTACACAAATGTATCAAAGTAATACAAGTAATTATTTACCTATTCTTTTAATTTTTAATACTTTTTTGACAAATTCAACTTGAAATATGTAGAATCAATACCATGAAACCACAATTACTTAAGATTAATAAACCATCGGGCTTGTCGTTCAACATATTTGAACAATCCTGCCAATTTTTTCCAACGCCTTGGCATTTTCATCCAGAAATTGAGATAGTTTGGATGAAATCAAGCACGGGCAAAAAATATATTGGTACCAGTATAGAGGATTTTGGTCCCGATGATTTAGTCATCATTGGTTCTTTCGTACCCCATTTTTACAAAAATGACCCTGATTTTATAGAAGGAAAGTCTTCGGAAATGGCACAATCAACGGTCATTCATTTCACAGAGGATTTTTTAGGAAATGATTTTTTCTTAAAACCCGAAAATCAAAAAGTATTCGATCTGTTTGAAAACGCCAAGCGAGGAATTCAGTTTAGTCATGAATTTTGTCAGAAAATTAAACCAACTTTGGCCTCTTTGAGTCGACTAGAAGGTATGGATAGAGTTTTAAGTGTTTTGTCGATTCTGAATCAAATGAGTAAAGAAACTGCCGTCAAATATTTAAACTCCTACACCATTACCATCAATAATTCGGAAGAATCTGCTCGAATTAAGCAGGTATTTGCGTACATGATGCAAAACTTCCAACAAGAGATTCATTTGGAGCAAGTTGCCAGCTTAGTAAATATGAGTGAATCGGCCTTTAGTAGATATTTTAAACATAGAACCCGTGAGACTTTTAGTCATATTTTGACCGAAATCAGAATAGAACACGCTTGTAAAATGTTACAGGATAAAGATATTTCTATCGCAGATATCTGCTTTGAATCAGGTTTTCAGAATGTTTCAAACTTTAATAGACAGTTTAAAAAGATGAAAAAAATGACGCCGCTAAACTATCGACAATTATTTCATTAAGCACTTTCTGATCAGCCCTTTAGGTATATTTCAAAGTCAAATTTTACAGTTTCGCAGTTTTTGAGAAAAAATCTCATTTTTTTCACCTTCCTATTAAACCTTTACTAATAGAATGCATCTCAACAAACAAAAGCTTCTTAAATTGACTCAAATATTGAACAAAAACGAGATTTATGTTCTTTTTGAGAGCAAGTTCAGATTGGACAAATCCAAGATTTAAAAAATTTTGGAAGAAAAACTAAGCAAAATTAAAGAGCGACCACAGCATACAGATTGAATTAATAGTGCCACATACAAAAGTCAACTCACTATATTTCAAACACTTAAAAGCTTCGCTTTTTACTCCTTTGTGTTTTAGTCCATTTAGCTCAATTTGAAGTTTTTGTAGATACTGAAAAAGTACAAAAAAATCAAGCTAACTTTTTATTTTTAGAAGAAATAAGGATATAATATAACTAATACAAGATTCTTGTTTCCTTTATATAAATTTTGGGTTAAAACATTTGCAAGTGTTATTTCAACACACTACTTTTCGCCTCAAATGAACAAGACATTTGTAAAATATCTCTTCTCTCTCGTTTTCCTCGTGTTGAGCTTCTCGAACCAGTTGATGGCTCGCTCTCACAAGGAAGGGGATATTGTTGCGTCTTCTTCAAACACCAATTCGACTTTCCACAACACACTTCTCGAGTCGCATCAAACTGCTATTTTCTCTGTACCTGTTACTGAGAGAGGAGAAAAAGTATTTTTTGATGCCAACGAAAAAGAAGTGGAAGAAGATGAAGCGACTCTTGCTTCATCAGAACATATTCAGGGTGGCCATGCCATTGCATCTCTTTTCTTTAGTTGGTACCAGAACTTAATCCAACTTCGCAGCCCTCAGTTTTCTTCTTACAGTAAAAATCTTTTACAACTTTCTCCCAACAAATTATTTATCGTTTTCGGTGTATTCCGACTATGAGATAATGTCTATTGGGATTCAAAGTCCCATCTCCATTCCAAATATTGTTACAGCCCTCTAGGTAGTGATTTTCAGGTAGCAGATGCTAGTGTCATGTTGATTGAATACACTTTTCAGTTTACTCACTAGTCGTTTAAATCAAAAATATTATCAATATAATATTGTGATTTATCATTTTTCTGTTTCCAAAAATCCCTTCAGAGCTGTTTGGCAGTAGTCTATCTCACAATTTCACAATACAAAATCATGAAAAAAATTCTCATCCTGATGGGTGTGGCTGTTATGCTATGCCATACTAGCTGCGATTCTAAAAAAGAAGAAGAAAAGAAAGAAGAGATTAAACTTCTTGTAACCAGCCCGCTAAAAAAAGACACAACCGCCATTCACGAGTTTGTGAGCCAGATTCGAGCAATTCAGCACATTGAGTTGCGTGCCTTAGAAAAAGGTTATTTAAAAAAGATATATGTTGATGAAGGTCAGTTTGTGAAGAAAGGACAATTAATGTTCCAAATCCTTCCTTTGCAATACCAAGCGGAGTTCCAAAAGGCACAAGCTGAAGCAAATTTTGCTGAAATTGAATACCAAAACACCAAATCGTTGGCAGAAAGCAATATTGTTTCTAAAAACGAATTGGCCTTGGCAAAAGCAAAGTGGGATAAAGCAAAAGCCGAAATGGACTTGGCAAAAGTACACTTAGGCTTTACTGAAATCAGAGCGCCATTTGACGGTATCATGGACCACTTCGCTGTACGTGAAGGTAGTTTGTTGGACGAAGGTGATTTGTTGACAACCCTTTCAGACAATAGCAAAATGTGGGTTTATTTCAATGTGCCTGAATCTCAATATCTTGACTTGAAAACAAAAGCCAAAGGAACAACCTTACCAATTGTAAAATTGAAAATGGCTAACCAAGATATTTTCCCTCATACAGGTGTGATTCAAACGATTGAGGCTGACTTCAACAACGAAACGGGTAACATCGCTTTCCGTGCTACGTTTCCAAACCCTGAAAAATTGTTGAGACATGGTGAAACTGGTAGCATCTTGATGGAATCGCCATTGAAAAATGCTGTCATCATTCCACAGAAAGCTACTTTCGAAGTACTTGAGAAAAAATATGTATTTGTCGTAGATAAAGACAATACTGTAAAGTCACGCGAGGTAACCATCGGAGCTGAATTGCCAGATATTTATATCATCAAATCGGGCTTGAAAGGCGATGAAAAAATACTTCTTGAAGGTATTAAGAAAGTGAGAGACAACGATAAGATTAAGTTTGATTATGAAGACCCACAAAAAGTGATTTCGCACTTAAGAGTGTATGCTGAATAATCTAAGAAACTGCAAGAGTTAATTATTGTGCTTGAGTGAATTATCAATGAGTGAGTTTTGGAATTCGCACTCATTGATCTATGGATGAGGTGGTTATGACTCATAGCCACCAATCACTCAACACCTACTCTTTCAGTCCAGACTTCAATCACTTGTGTATTCAAAAACTTCAAGAAGAACATGTTTAGTAAATTCATACAAAGACCGGTATTAGCGATAGTAATATCGATCGTCATCGTTTTCATGGGGATTTTGTCCTTGAAGACACTCCCTACTTCACAATTTCCAGAAATTGCACCACCAGTAGTAATGGTAAGTGCCTCTTATCCTGGTGCTAGTGCCAAAGTACTAACCGAGTCGGTGCTTATTCCCCTTGAGCAGGCTATCAATGGTGTTTGGGGTATGCGCTACATGACTTCCGATGCCACTTCGGCGGGTGAAGCCAACATTCAAATTGTTTTTAACTTAGGAACTGACCCTGACCAAGCCCTCGTACAGGTAAATACTAGGATTGCTCAAGTACTAAACCGTTTACCAACGTTGGTACAACGCGAAGGGGTCGTGGTAAACCGCGTTATGAACAGTATGTTGATGTACGTGAACCTTTATTCGAAAGATAAAAACGCAGACATGAAGTTCTTGTTCAACTTTGCAGGGGTGAACATGATTCCAGAGTTACAGCGTTTGAATGGTATCGGACAAGCACGTATATTGGGCAGCCGTCAGTACGCTATGCGTATTTGGTTGAACCCAGACCGTATGCGTGCGTACAACGTTTCGGCAGACGAAATCATGGAAGCTTTGGGTGACCAAAGTGTGATTGGTTCGCCAGGACGTATTGGTCGTGCCGATGGTAAACGTGCCGAAGCGCTCGAATATGTATTAACCTATCAGGGACGTTTTAACAAACCTGAACAATATCAAGATGTAATTATTCGCTCGAATCCTAATGGGGAAATCCTTAGGTTGAAAGACGTTGCCAAGGTAGAACTAGGTAGTGAATATTATGATATTTACTCCAACCTAAATGGTTATCCTTCGGCGGCGATTGTCTTGAAACAAACATATGGTTCCAATGCCAGTGATGTAATTAAGAGTGTTAAAGATAAATTAGATGAACTGAAAAAGTCTTCATTTCCTCCAGGGATGGACTACCAAATCAGTTATGACGTATCTAACTTCTTGAATGCTTCTACCGAAAACGTAATTCATACCCTTCGCGATGCCTTCATTCTCGTGGCATTAGTAGTATTTGTGTTCTTGGGAGACTGGCGCTCAACGTTGATTCCAACGCTTGCAGTACCTATTTCATTGATTGGGGCATTCATCTTTATTAAGATGTTTGGTTTGACCATCAACATGATTACCTTGTTTGCCTTGGTATTGGCTATCGGTATCGTAGTAGATGACGCCATCGTCGTCGTCGAGGCCGTCCATGCCAAGATGGAAGAGGAACACCTGTCCCCTTATAAGGCCGTAAGAAAAGTATTAGGTGAGATTAGTGGTGCCGTTATTGCGATTACTTTGTTGATGACAGCGGTATTCGTACCAGTAGCATTTATGAGTGGTCCTGTAGGTATTTTCTACCGTCAGTTCTCCATTACGATGGCTAGTTCAATTATTCTCTCGGGGGTAATTGCCCTTACGGTAACACCAGTACTTTGTGCCATGATTTTGAAAAATAATCATGGAAAACCTAAGAAGAAAAATATCCTAGACAAAGCCTTGGATGTTTTCAATGCTGGTTTCGAAAAGTTGACAAACTTCTATGTAAATATCCTGAAGGTAATCGCTCATCGTAAATTAGTGACAGTTGTCCTATGGATTGTATTTGTGGCAGGTATCGCAGGTATTGCATCAAACCTCCCTTCTGGTTTTATTCCAAGTGAAGACCAAGGTATGATTTATGCCATTATTCAGACACCTCCAGGCTCAACGTTGGAGCGTACCAACGATATTTCACGTAGACTACAAGAAATTGCTGAAAAAGTAGAAGGTATCCAATCAGTATCAGCTTTGGCTGGTTATGAGGTACTTACCGAAGGTCGTGGTTCGAACGCGGGTACTTGTTTGATTAACTTAAAACCATGGGATGAGCGTCATCATTCAGTTTCTGAAATCATTTATGAACTAGAAGAAAAAGCACATGAAATCCCTGGAGCGACCATCGAATTCTTCGATCCACCAGCAGTTCCTGGTTATGGTGCAGCAGGTGGTTTTGCCCTACAATTGTTGGATAAAACGAACTCAGGTGACTACAACCAATTGGAAAGCGTGAAAAATGATTTTATGAAAGCCCTAGAAAAACGTCCTGAACTTACAGGTTTGTTTACTTTCTTTAGTGCAAACTATCCTCAGTACGAACTTGAAATCGACAACCAATTGGCTATGCAAAAAGGCGTTTCTATTGGTAATGCCATGAACACTTTGTCTATCTTGATTGGTAGTACTTACGAACTAGGTTTTATTAAATTCCAACGTTTCTTTAAAGTATTCGTTCAGGCTTCGCCAGAGTTTAGACAGTTACCAGAAGATGTCATGAAATTGTATGTGAAAAATAACCGTGACGAAATGGTTCCTTTCTCATCTTTCATGAAAATCAAAAAAATGCAAGGGCCAAACGAAATTAACCGCTATAACATGTACACTACTGCCGCTATTCGTGGTGGTGCTGCAAAAGGTTACAGTTCGGGTCAGGCGATTGCTGCGGTACAACAAGTTGCCAAAGAAACATTGCCACACGGATTTGATATTGACTGGGCTGCCCTTTCTTACGATGAAGTTAGACGTGGTAACGAAGCTATCTATATCTTCCTTATCGTATTGGCCTTCGTTTATGTAGTATTAGCTGCTCAATATGAAAGCTTTATTATTCCATTGTCGGTAGTATTATCGTTACCAGCAGGGGTATTTGGTTCATTCTTAATGATTAAATCAATGGGATTAGCCAACGATATTTATGCACAAGTTGGTTTGGTTATGTTGGTTGGTTTGTTAGGTAAAAACGCCGTATTGATTGTAGAGTTTGCCATGCAAAAACACCATCAAGGCGCAACAGTACTTGACGCTGCTATCGAAGGAGCTAGAGTTCGTTTCCGTCCAATCTTGATGACCTCATTTGCCTTCATTGCAGGTTTGATTCCATTGGTATTGGCACATGGTGCAGGGGCAATTGGTAACAAAACGATCGGTGCTTCGGCCTTGGGCGGTATGTTATTCGGTACCATCTTTGGGGTAATCATTGTGCCAGGCTTGTATTATATCTTTGGTTCAATAGCTGAAGGTCGCAAGCTCATCAAAGATGAAGAAAACGACTCGTTGACAGAAAACCTTGTTCACCAATTAGATTCATTCCCTCAACCAGACGACAGTAACGACGATGAATAATATAAGAAAAATCAATTATTTAGCAACGGGCTGTGTACTGATGTTGGTAGCGGCCTGCGTACCAAAGTCTTTGGTACCTGTGACTAAAACAGAAAACCGTAATACACCTGCTACTTATAATGGCGGTACAAGCGACTCGACCAATGTGGCTAAAATCAAGTGGAAAGAGTTTTTCACTGATCCAAAATTGGAAGCCTTGATTGATACAGCTTTGTTAAACAATCAGGAATTGAATCTTACTTTACAAGAAATTGAAATTTCGCGCAACGAAATCAATGCTCGTAAAGGGGAATACCTTCCTTTTGTAAAACTTGGCGGTGGCTTAGGTGTAGACAAAGTTTCGAGATATACCAGTCAAGGTGCGGCAGACGATATGTCTGAAATTCGCCCTGGCGTAAGAACTCCAGAGGTTTTGCCTGATATGATGGTGGGCGCAAGAGCGAGTTGGGAAGTGGATATTTGGCACAAATTGCGTAACGCACAAAAAGTAGCTGCACAAAACTATTTCGCAAGCATTGAGGGCAAAAACTTTCTGGTAACCAATTTGGTAGGAGAAATTGCTAATTCATATTACGAGTTGTTGGCATTAGACAACCAATTGGCTATTATCAAGCAAAACATCGAGATTTTGAGCAATGCCTTGAATATCATCAGACAAGAAAAACAAGCAGCTAAAGTTACTGAACTAGCTGTGCGCAGATTCGAGGCTGAGGTATTCAAAACGCAAAGTTTACAGTATGAAATTCAGCAGAAAATTGTTGAAGCCGAAAACAAAATCAACTTCTTGGTGGGACGTTACCCACAACATGTAGATAGAAGTTCTGACAATTTCAACACTTTGGCACCAACAAAGATATATGCTGGCTTGCCTTCGCAATTGATTATCAACCGTCCAGATGTAAGAGCAGCTGAGTTGAAACTTTCGGCTGCGAAACTAGACGTAAGTATTGCGAGAGCCAACTTCTACCCTTCTTTGGGTTTGAGTGCTGGTTTGGGCTTTAGATCTTACAATCCTTTGTATTTGGTCAATCTACCTCAAGCATTGATTACCTCATTGGCTGGCGACATCGCTGGTCCATTGGTAAACAAATATGCCTTGATTGCTGGCTATAATATCGCAAGTGCCAAGCAAATCAAAGCAATCATCGAGTTTGAAAGAACAGTGTTGAATGCTTGTATTGAGGTAACCAACCAATTATCAAACATTGATAACTTGGATAAGAACTTCAACATGAAGTCTAATCAAGTAGATGCACTTACACAATCTACGGAAATCTCTATCAAACTCTTCAAGTCGGCTAGAGCAGATTATATGGAAGTGTTGTTGACCCAACGTGATGTATTAGAATCACGTATGGAATTGATTGAAACAAAAATGCGCCAAATGAATGCTTTTGTAAATGCTTACAGAGCACTCGGCGGCGGATGGAATTAATTTGTATTGTGTAATCGTTAGTGCAAATAACCCCATTTTACCGAGTAAGATGGGGATTATTTTTAATTATGAGTTTTGAGTGATGAATTGTGAAACTATTGTAGATTTGGGATTTCTGATTTCGGATTTCAGACGTTGGTGCTGGCTTCTTGCGCTGGTGCTGGCTTCCTAGGCAGTACCCTTTTTTTCTCTGGATTCTATCCAGAAGCTTTTTTTAAAAACTTTACTATTGAATTGATTTTTATAGTAGGATTGGAATCCTTAGATTGAGTTAGTACTGGCTTGAAAGCCAGCACTAGCAGGGGGGCGTCACTTTTTGAATACTTTTTTAGTTAACATCTTTCCATTACCCCATTTTTCTTGTTCCGTTAATACACCATTATCATCGTAATAAAACCAATCACCTATTTTTTGTTATCAAAATATATCCCCTTGATGGTTTGAACCCCCTTGTCACTATAACACTCAAATTTACCCCTAAATTTACCTTGATGAACTTCTGCCTTTTGAACAATTATGCCGTGTTCATTATAAGTTACTGTCTCACCCTGTACTAAACCATCCACGTAAGTCTCAATATTTTGTAAAAACCCTATACTATTGTAATTAATCCATAATCCTTGTTTTAACCCATTTACTTCTATTCCTTGTGGAATGGTATATTTTTTTTCAAACGTTGTGTAATAAACTTTAACTTTTTGTGTTTTTGAGTCCGTACAAGAACCTAATATAAAACATACTAAGTTAAATATTAGGATTATATTTATTATTACTTTCAAATTAACCATATCTATCACTATTTAAACTAAAAAATAGAATATTTTTTATTGTTGTCCATATAATATCCTGGCATTATCAATTATAGTTTTTTGAGCTTTCATATCTTCACACGCTGGTGCTGGCTTCCTAGCCAGTACCTATTTTTTCTCTGGATTCTATCCAGAAGCTTTATTTCCAAAATTTTACAATTGAGTTGATATTTATAGTAGGATTGGAATCCTTAGATTGAGTTAGTACTGGCTAGGAAGCCAGCACTAGTGGTGATTACCAAAATTTATACTTGGACCTTTCGTTATAAACCCAAAATTTACCGTTGTAATCTATTCTTATTGAAATTTCTTCTTTTGTTAAAGGCTTTTTTTGTTGAATCACTCTATCATGTCCTTTTCTGCAAAAGTTTTTGACAATTCCACGAAAAAAAATAGATGTCTTTTTTTCATTATCAAACAAAAGTCTTTTCGGATAATATTCAACGCACTCGTCATCTCGATAATACCCTATTTTAACTCCTGTTTTTACTTTTCTACTGTCAAAGGTTCGCGTCAACTGTTCGCCTATTATATCGTATATAAAATAATAATCAAATTCTCTATAATTATAGATTCCTCCGAGCATCATTTTATCATCGATGTCGCTAAACTGAATAAACTCTATTGGTAATAGAAAACTGTTTTTATTACGAATAGTAATGAAAGTATAGTCTCTACGGACTGATGTAGCCAGCTCTCCTTTAACGCTGATTTTGAAAATACTCACTTCTTTTACAGTTTTCACTAAATCAACATGAAGTTTTCTCCCAAAAAAGTAATTATCAATAAGCCATTTTGTTATTGTAGAGATATCTAACTTCCTATTACTGTTGATAGGAAGCCTCCCTACAGTGTCCCCAAAGATGTCAATTGTTTCTGATGGTTCAAATTTTCCTGAATTCGTAAAGCTTAACATTGCTAAACTCACCAGAATAATAGTTTTGATTTTCATTTTGCTCAATGGCATTATAGATATGTAATACTGTTTGTAAATAGGTAAGCTCTTATTAGCTTGTCCTATATTTTTGTATCCCATTTTGCAAACTCTGAAAGTTTTTGTTTTCCAGCTTCAACATCTTTGACGTTATTATCATTTTATACTACCCTTGCTGGTGCTAACCTCCTAGCCAATACCCACTTTTTCTCTGATTCTATCCAGAGTCTTTCTTAGCAAAACTTCATTATTGAGATGACCTGAGCTAGTATTGTAATTATTTAATCCGTTTAAAAAACCTTGACATAAAGATGGCATTTGCATGAACATAGTCTAATTGCATTGTATCTTCATAAAATACGCATTTATAGGTAGTTCCGCCTGAATTCAGAAATCCATTATTTTCCCAAAAGTATTTTTCTACACCTAAATTGCCCGTAGTATATTGCTGGTGTAGTAGAACACTATCCTCAAGATATTCATCATACCATTTTACACCAGTTGGCGCTTCTATTCTTCCATTACCGATACCAACGAATTCCCATTTTCCTAAAATCGCTTTTTGTGGAGAAACCTCATCGTCTTTACAGCTTATAGAAAGCGTAAATAACAACAGTAAAATAAGTCTAGATCGTGTTTTCATTTTTATGTAAGTAAACGATGAAAATTTAAAATATAACCCCGTAAAAATCTAATTCACAAGCTGGCGCTAACCTCCTAGCCAGTACCCACTTTTTCTCTTGATTCTATCCAGAGTCCTTCTCAGCAAAACTTCATTATTGAGATGACTTGAACTAGCATTGTAGTTATTTAATCCGTTTAAAAAAGCTTGACATAAAGATGGCATTTGCATGAACATAATCTAATTGCATTGTATCTTCATAAAATACGCATTTATAGGTAGTTCCGCCTGAATTCAGAAATCCATTATTTTCCCAAAAGTATTTTTCTACAACTATATTGCCCGTAGTATACTGCTGGTGTAGTAGAACACTATCCTCAAGATATTCATCATACCATTTTACACCAGTTGGCGCTTCTATTCTTCCATTACCGATACCAACGAATTCCCATTTTCCTAAAATCGCTTTTTGTGGAGAAACCTCCTCGTCTTTACAGCTTATAGAAAGCGTAAATAACAATAGTAAAATAAGTGCAGAGCGTGTTTTCATTTTTATGTAAGTAGAAACGATGAAAATCTAATTCTCGTTAAATTTTAAGTTTAATGATAAGATTAAACCAAAGATACTTCTTTAACAAAAAAGGTTGTAAGTAGCTTTCACTTTTATAGGCTTTACACACGCAACGCGGGTACTAGAAAAATAATTGTACTTTTCTTAATCCAACACAGCTAATATTTAGTTAATACTGTATGCGTTGGAAATGTTTTTCATTTCTAATAAATTTTTATTGCTTGATAGCAACAATATAATCCTTTGATAAACAATATATTAATCCTTATTCTGTTTATTTTCCCGCTGCTATCATTCTAATAAATAGCATATTTAATCATTAATAAATACATTATTCAAAAACTATTATGAATCACATCCTTACAAGCATTAGTTCAATGCTCTTATTTTTTTGTGCCTTAAATACTTCATTTGCTCAAAAAGATCTTACACACCCCCTACCTTCTAGTATTGTTTATGTGGACGCACTCAGTGACTTGCCCAGCCCTCAAAATGGCGTAATAACCCTCAATTCTGCCAAGGTATATATCATTTCGGGTTCTGTTGACCTAGGACAGAATAGTATAAACTTAAATGGTGCAGGCTTACGAGGCTTAGACCCAGGAAAAGACCGAATTATTTCAGCTACTAAAGGAGCTGTACTCAGAAGTTTAGATGTCGATGTTTATTTGGAAAAGGTTTGTGTTATCCCATTAAGTGCTGCTACTACAGCATACGATTTTGAGGATAATACAGGTACTAAAGCCCTCAATTTATTAGCAGGGAATTCAGTAGTAGAAGCTCCTAGAGTTGCTAGCGGAGGTGTAGGAAGATTTAGTGGGTTCAACTCAATGTTTATTACGACCAACTTTTGGAGATGTAAAGATGGATTGAAGGTGACAGGAACAACAGGTAAGTTTTGTAGTGCCTACAATTACATTACTGGAATATCTTCAGGGGTTGGCATTGAGTTTTTAGCCGATTTTGAAGCAAATGACATTGATATGTCGAATAACTATTTCGTTTTTTCAGGAAGTACTGCTATAAAATTTCATGAGAAGGCAAAGGTCGATCAGGCAAGGATGAATGGTAATTTATTTAGAGGACCAGCCGTGCTTATTAGTGGATTTGATTCTCACACACCTGGTTGGGAAATGAGACAAAATGGGGCTGGTTTACCTGATACAAAACCTTACGCCTTTCTGTACATGAATGAAAATACGGCTGTAACGAAACTAATTTCTCCTAATTTATTTACGAAAATAGCAGGCGAGACAACAACCATGAAAGCTGATGGTTTTGTTGCTACAGCAAATCGAGTTACCTACACGGGTAAAAGAACATTGAATGCTCGCATTTATGCCAATGTAGGAGGAAAAACACCAGAAGCCAATTCTGATTTATCAATAGCAATTTATAAGAATGGTTTACTCCAAATAGCGCCTAATTCATCTATAGCTGTAGGAGGAAAAGGGGAAGGATTTCAGTTAACCTTAGAAACCATCTCTGAAATTAACCAAGGAGATTATTTAGAAGTATTCATCAAAAACAATATCAATTCAACTCCTATCCTTGTAAAGGACTTGCAATTGAGAATTAGTGAGTAGTTTTTTGTTAGTATTAGAGAGCGTTTATCCCAAAAGATAAACGCTCTCTAATACTAACAAAAAAACATCATGCACACGCTGCTGCTGGCTTCCTAGCCAGTACCCACTTTTTCTCTGGATTCTATCCAGAGTTCTTCTCTCCAAACTTCATTATTGAGATGACTTGAACTAGCATTGTAATTATTTAATCCGTTTGAAAAAGCTTGACATAAAGATGGCATTTATATGAACATAGTCTAGCTGCATTGTATCTCTGTAAAATACACATTTATAAGTAGTCCCTTCTGTATTCAGAAACCCACTATTTTCCCAATAATATTTTGTTTTAACTATCTGACCAGTGGAAGATTGATAGTGCAAACGGAGGCTATCTTCAAAATATTCATAATACCATTTTACGCCAGATGGCGCTTCTATTCGTCCATTACCGATACCAATGAATTCCCATTTTCCTAAAATAGCTTTTTGTGGTGAAACCTCCTCGTCTTTACAGCTTATAGACAGCGTAAATAACAATAGTAAAATAAGTGTAGATTGTGTTTTCATTTTTGTGTAAGTAAACGATGAAAATTTAATTCTCGTTAAATTTTAAGTTTAATGATAAGATTAAACCAAAGATACTTCTTTAACAAAAAAGGTTGTAAGTAGCTTTCACTTTTATAGGGTTTACACACGCGGATGCGGGCTTCCTAGCCAATACCCATTTTTTCTCTGAACTTTATCCAGAAGCTGACTTTCATTGTAGGTTTACCCTGCAATAGTAGTGTGATAAAAAGGATTAGAAGCCTTATATTGAGTAAGTACTGGCTAGAAAGTCGGCACTGGTGAGTGGTCAAATTTCGATCATAATACCCTAATAAACACCATCCTTCACTCTTGGTATTGTTCGAGATTCTTTATGCAAATACAACTTTAGGCCAAGCAGAATTTAGCGTGTTTACTCAACACGAAATTCAATTTTTATTTTTGTACCTCAAAACCTGATTCAGTATGACAATTTATTGTCACTTGCTTAAAAACAGTAACAAAGAAGATTCAGGTGACATTTTATTTGATAGTTGAACTAACTGGTATAAAAAGTAAAACCGTCTTTAAGACTCATTCAGTACCCATTTATGTCTTAATTGATAAGTCTGGAATCAATTCATTTGCTTATTCTCCCTACTTTTCCCATCTTTATCTTAGAAATTAATAGCCTTATCCTTAAAAACTAATCATTCATTTCATGAAAAAGAGCTACTTCCTTATCGCATTCTTAGTCATCTGTTCATCAACAATAAGTCTCACCTTTTCACAACAAAAAGGGACTGGGGCTAATTTCGACCTCTCTACAATTGCCGCTACTCCTCAAAAAATAGAACTTTCTTTACGCAGTTTTAGAGGGATGCCTGCAGCTCATTCACTAGAAAAATATTGCCCTACTCCTGGCGACCAAGGGAATCATGGTACTTGTGTGGCATTTGCCAATGGCTATGGAATTGCTACTATTTTGTATGCCAAAACACATAATCTTACCGATAAAACACTGATTGACAAATATGCTTTTTCTCCTACTTTCTTGTATGAACAAATCAAGAAAGCAGGTGATACTGACTGTCAAAACGGTGCAGATCCAATTAAGGCCTTGCTCACTATGATTGAAAAAGGTGAAGCATTGATGAAGAGTGTTCCTTATAAATGTGGATTACCCATCACCCCAGAAATATCTAAAGAAGCCATTAAATATCGTATTGCCGATGCTGCGATTCTTTACGCTACTGGTATCAAAGAGTACGAAAAACCCGAACAAGTAAGAATTGATTTGACGAAGAAAGCACTTTTAGAAGGTTCGCCCGTTTCTACAGGTTTTAATTTGCCAGAAACATTTTTCAAAATAAAGTCAGAAGTTTGGGAACCTTCACCCAATGAAGTACTAAATGATTGGAAACACAACGGACACGCCATGGCCATTGTTGGTTACGACGATAACAAAGCTGGCGGAGCATTCAGAGTACTAAATAGCTGGGGTGCTAACTGGGCAGACCACGGCTATGTTTGGATCAAATACAAGGATTACGCTAAGTGGTGTATCGTGGCAATTCAGGTTTTTGGAGCGACTGACACTCCTGCTCCTGTAGAAGTAAAACCCACACCCAAACCTCAACCAAGTCCTGAGCCACAACCAAAACCAAGTCCGATACCCGAGTACACGTTCAGTTTGAGTGGTAACATAGAGTTCAAACTAAATACAGGTGAAAATATGGATGTTGGGAAAACCTCCACGAGAAATTTAACCGTTGAAGAAGAAATTCAAGGGCCTAAAGAAGATTTAGTAGCTTATACAATGGCAAATGCCTATACGAGTGGTACAGCTTTTCGTTTCTTTATGAATGTTGATGCCGAAGCATATGTATATGCTTTTGCCACGGATTTAACGGGACAAGTAAATCGAATTTTACCTTTTAATGACAATACTTCAACTCATGTTGGGGCAAACAGTACCATCGCTTTTCCTTCAGACACCAAGGTTATCAAGTTGGATAATCAAAAAGGTACAGACTATCTTTTGATTTTATACGCTGCTGAAAAATTGGATGCTAAAGCCATTGCCGAAAAAATGAACGGTATGACAGGTGCCTTGAGCACCAAAATCAAAACAGTATTAGGGAATAAACTGATTGATAAGGCTAAAATTACGTATGATACAAATCGTGTTGCTTTTAGTACGAAAGGACATTCAACACGAAACTTAACGGTTGCTGATGATGATCCCGCTACGCCAACTACTGGTAGCGTTGTGCCTTTAATGATTGAAATTAAACACAACTAGTATTCCTATCAAACTTATCAAATAAAACATTATGAAGAAGTGCTTAATCTTATTACTCTTGTTTCCATTGATACTTTTTGCTCAGAAACCTCAATTGGTTATCAAATCGGGCTTGCAAAGTGAGGTAATGATGGCTTCGATTTCGCCTGATAATAAAGTTGGTTTAACGGTTGAAGAAAACGAAGTGCTGATTTTATGGGAATTAAGTACGGGAAAACAACTACAAAGTTTTCCCAATATAATGGCCGCTGATTTTAGGCTGGATAATAAAACGATTGACATCGTAACGAACCAATATAAATTCCAAACAATAGACTATAATGGAAATGTGGTCAGCCAAAGTCCAATTAATAATACGGGTAAAGATAAACATAACCGCCTGAATTGGTCTTATCACCGAAAATCAAGTCTTTTGTTAAGTAATGCCAGTATTTACACTCGTGAAAATGGCTTTAGAGGAACTATTAGAATCAACAAATTTGGGGTTGAACAAGACTATTCGGATGAAAGAAATGCAATTTCGATTCCGTTCGGAAATGATGTGACATTATGTAAAGTACCAAGTGGTGAAATCATCAAAGAACTCAATTTTAATTTAGCAAAAAGCGGTTATGCAAGTGATCCGATTCTTGAAATAAAATTCACTCGATTTTCGCCCGATGGACGCTACTTGATGGCAGGCAACAATAACTCATTGGAAATATTGGATATCAATACAGGTCAACGTATTTATTCATACATTCATCCTAATGAATACAAAACCAAAATATTAAATCTTGCAGGTTTTTCGCCAGACAGCAAGAAAATCTTTATTCATACGTCTAATGAAATAATCTTAGTCAACCTTGAAACTAAACAAGATATTTGGCGTATAAAGCAAGCTGATTTCCATGTCAGTGAATATGGAAGTAGAAGGGGTGTAATCCGTTTTTCGGATGATGGGAAAAAGATCCTACTCGGAACACAAAAAAATCTTAGCCTTCTCAGTACAGAGAATGGCCAGACTATTACTAAGCTAGTCGGAGTTACAAAAGAGGAAGTTTTTTATCATCATCTTTCTGAATCTTCTAATCAATTACTCATCGAATTTGATAAAAAAGCAGCCATTTGGGATTTGTCTTCTGGTGCAATGCGAAAAGTAATTCAGACCAACCAACCTGCATTTGAATATCATTTACAACTTAATCAAAAAGGGAGTAAATTATATGATTTCTGGACTGAAATAGATTTAGCAAATAATGCTCATAAAGATTTTCTTTACGAAGCAGGAGGAGGCAGGCCAAGCAACATGGGCTTATCTTTCGATGATAAATATCTTTTCCATGTAGCGTATTACAGAGACCCAAAAATTGAAGATCAGTATAGTGTCAATCAGGATAAATTGGTTGTAGCCGATGTTACAACGAAGAAAATTTTATGGCGGAAAAAAGCAGTTAATCAAGCTGTTTTTGCTCATACTTCTAAACAAATCGCCACAATCAATACCTTTGGAGAATTTACAAGTATAGACTTACTAGACGGAGCTACAGGGAACTTAGTCAAGAAAATTACTTTACCCAAAAAATATGTTGGTGGCGGAAGGCTGACATTTTCAATGAATGATAAATACCTTACTTGCCAGTCGGGTAATGGACAAATAATCGTTGAAGTCAGCACAGGAAAAACAATAGATATCCCAGAGCTTTTACCCAATGGCAAAAAAACTTTTTATTCAGCTACTTTCACAGCCGATGAAAACTATTTGATTGCTAGTAACTATGATGGAGAGTTACATTTTTACAATATCCAGCAACAACAATGGGATATGGCTAAAACAATAAAGGCCTATACCGATGCCGTGGCAGGGGTAACTCTCAGTAAAAACAATCGTTATTTATTCACAAACGCTCGTGAAAACAATATAAAACTTTGGGATTTACAAACCCGTGAACTCTTAGCGACTTTATACCCAGTTCCCTCGACTGGCGAATGGGCGGTTGTTACGCCTAATGGGCAGTTCGATGCTTCCGTAAATGCTCAAAAAGATTTATACTTTGTAAAAGGAGTGAACTCTTTTCCCTTAGAAATACTTTACGAAAAATATTATACGCCCAAATTATTGCCCCGCATTTTAGCTGGCGAACGTTTCCCTGCCGTAGATGCTGATTTTGATGATTTGCACAAAGCACCAATTTGTAAGATTTCTTATGAACAAAAAACAAGAAACCTCACCGTTGAAGACGATAGCAAGCCAATTTACGAAAACACAACAGGACTTGCAGAAATAACCGTAAATGCTACTGCCGAAAATGATAAAATTGATGAAATCAGGTTATTTCATAACGGTAAAATCGTGAATTTGGCTACTCGTGGTTTATTCGTAACCGACAATACAACGGGAACAGATACTAAGAAATATACCATTAATCTATTAGCTGGTCAGAATGTTTTCAGAGCCATCGCCCTGAACAGCCAAAGAACAGAAAGTCAGCCCGATGAAATTATTGTGAATTACAAAGCTGGAAACCAGCCAAATAACAAACCAAACGTTTCAAAAGATGGCGGTATTATCGACGCTGTTGATAAAAATGCAACCCTCCACTTAGTTGTTGTTGGCATCAATCAATATCAGAATGAGAAATTATCGCTCAACTATGCCCTTGCAGATGCAACCGCCTTTAAAGATGAAATAGAAAAAGATGCGAAAACGGTTATTTCAAACGTAAAAACCTATTTCGTCACTGATACAAAGGCTGATAAAAATGGGATTATAAATGCATTGACAGAAGTACAAAAAACGGCGAGAGCACAGGATGTGTTTGTATTTTATTATGCGGGTCACGGCGTAATTTCGGATAAAAACAAAGAGTTTTATCTAGTGCCAACCGATGTATCTGACCTGAAAAATGTAGATGAAATACTTTTACAGAAAGGTATTCCTTCGAAGCAATTACAAGGATATGCTGTTAATATTCAGGCACAAAAACAAGTATTTATTTTGGATGCCTGTCAAAGTGCTGGTGCTTTCGAGCAACTAATTGCGGCGGATGCCAATCAACAAAAGAGTTTAGCCGTCGTGGCAAGAAGTACAGGAACTCATTGGATGGCGGCATCGGGTTCTAAGCAATTCGCCAATGAATTTGCTACACTCGGTCACGGTGCTTTTACGTATGTGTTACTTCAAGCCCTAAAAGGACAAGCAGCCAACAATAAAATGATTACGGTAAATGGACTCAAAAACTTTATTCAGGTACAAGTACCCGAACTCATGAAAAAGTACAGCGGAACACCGCAATATCCAGCTAGCTATGGACTAGGGAACGATTTCCCCGTGGAAATGATGAAGTAAAAGCAATCATATTTGATGATTGTAGGAAGGTATAGCGAAGCGGTTCTTCTTGAATAAACATCAAAGGTCGTAGGGTATTCCTATTGTGTGGAAATAGCAAATTGAAAGCAATTGCCTAGTTTTTTAAATATTTTGACAATAAGGATGTCTACTTTATAAATCCTAACAATAAACAAGTGGTATTATTTTTGGGAAAGTTTACAATTTGCATGATTTACTCCTTTCGTTATACTACGGCACTATTAGCAGTACATTCAAAAAAAAATATCGATGTTGATGATTTAACAACATGTGTAATCAATAGCGCTATCAAAAAAAATTAACTTTAATATACATTATTATAGAAATACGGATGAAAATGAATTTGAATACGAAGTTTTTTTTCAAAAAGATAGCATCCCATACGAACATGAAATGAACGTGGATGGACATTCCCTTTCTTTTAGCCATGTGCAACTAGCAAAATACAAACTAAACGGGGAGTTATTGGATAGTAATTACAAATATTTTATGATAGATTATTGGAGTAACGGATTAGGGACAGTTGATTTGCTGTTACATGAAATTTTATTAGTGTTGGCCAATACATCTAATGACATGTATTTTGAATTTTATAATTTTTCAGAATCTACGATATATTCCAGTGAAGATTTGAAAAAAAGCTTAATGAGTTTGTGAATATATTCAGTTTATGAGATTTGGCAAAAAGTGAACGAAATCATCCCCCTGTAAGCTTCCCTACAAAATAAGGTAGGCATAATTCATGTTCAGAGGGAGGTAAAATCATTTCTCAGTCAATAAATGATGTTGTTAAAAAGGTTTTTTCTAATCCCAATAAACTTCATCATCTTATTGAAGCTAGTTCAAACTCAATGCACCAATGGTAATCGATTGTTCTTAATAAGAACTCTGCTAATATACTAGATATAGTAAAAGAAGTTCTTAAATATGGGGTAGATGAAATTTATAGAGGCGGAACAAAAATATACAATAAAAGTTGCATGTATTACTGGATATGGAATTACAAAAGTTGTTCAAATTCCTAATTTTAGGATTAACGGAGCCTTGACTCTTCCAAAAGGATGGGTAATTTTTAGAAATATGAAAAAACTGATTGAAAGTTTGAATCAAATGGATATAAATAGTCTTTGCGATTATTGTTTAATTAATTTTGAAGACAAAGGTTTATTTCTTTTAAACTACCTAATTCAACGATTTGATAGAGAAGGAGATGAATAAATAGCATCAATAGTTGACGCATTATTGAATACCGTAGCATGTTATTGGGAAGGTGCAGATTTATATAAATTATTTTTTATGAATCTGTATTATCTAAAAATCCTGAATCAAAAAATTACTTGGCAAACATTTTAAATTTTGGACTTCCGCCTTATTATGGAAGTATGAACGACTTATTTGATTTTCAAAAATATAAAGAAACCTTATTTAACCTAGACCCGCAAAATCCAATTTTTAAAGAATTGGAAAAATATAGTTCTTATGATAGAAATGGAAATCCTATCTAAAACAGAGCAGCTATCAACATTATTATGACGAAATGTAACATGTTTGGTAACATACTAGCAGATTGATTTGAGGTATTGAACTATCTCTATTAGAACTGTACGAAAGATTCTAAAACTGTCTATTTCGGATATCGGATGTTGGATTTCGGAAGTGTAAGCTTTTATGTTTTGTAAAAAATAGAGGTTTTTACTTTATTTCAGAAATCAGAAATCCCAAATCCGCAATTATTGGAAATCCTTTGTATAAACCTATATCTCCATTAGCGATTTCTGCACTAGGCAGCTAATAGGAAATTCTTATCATCTGCACAACTTATAAATCCGAACAAACATCAATGGGCTGTCGCTTTTTGATGTAATCTAAAATTTGAGGTAACTTCAGTTTTGTGTTTTGCAGCATTCCAAATATAAAATAGATCTCATGACTTCATATTGGCACATAAGTGCTTTTAAAAAAATAGAATTTCCTAAAAATCATTCACTAAAAAGTAGTATCTTCGGCTATTAATCCACTATTTATCAGTTTGAGACATTATACTTTTCTACAAAAAGTAAGTACTGTTAAAATCATGAGAAATCGTTTGACTTAAGATTATTAACTCACAACTCATACTTTATAGTGGCTATTTTAGGTTCGAGATTCATTTAAAGAAAAGTAAAAGCCACAAGGCATAAACTTATCTGACACTATTCATATTTGATTCAGGCATCGAAGTTTTCGATGCCTTTTTTTGTATTTAGGACAATCTCGATTACATTTGAGTCAATAAAGTAAATAGCTACATAAAAAATTATATAAAAATGCGCCAGTATCTCTCACTAATATTACTATTAGTCCCTGCAATTTTGTTTGCAACACTTCTTTGGATCTTTAAAACCAATATTCACTTAGGCATAAGACAAGTCTTCCCATTTTTACCTTGGCAGTTCTGGGCAATAGCCATCTTTGGAAGTGTGGCAACTTGTGGCGGAATTCTTGACTGGCGATACCATCGAAATCCTCTTAATCTAAAAATACCAAAAAAAGAACGAGATGCTGAAGCTGCAGCACTAGGACTTGGTGGAATTCCAATGTTTATACTGATGTGGGTTAGTATGATGAGTAACTCTCCCAAAGTCTACCTTATACCGATTTTAATTGTACTGATCTACACAGTTGTAGCCATCTGTTATGATGAATTTGTGTTTCATATCAAACGATGTGGTAAGCAGGAGAGCACCTTTCATAGAATGCTAGTTGGCGGAAATGGGATTGCATGGTTAGCTTGGTTTCATTTTATTTATTGCCAATGAAATATCAATATCTAATAAGCAAAAGCTCCGAAATCTTAGCTCAAAGCTCCATTCCCAATACAAAGTTATCCCTGCAATTATTTACGGATGGCGCCTTTTGGATGGCACAGTATCTTGAACTACTAAATCCCCATCAAGAAGTAAATCTCCCAAATAGGAGCTTTGAGTTATATGGATACTTAAAATATAATCTTTGTATCTTTTTTCTGTGATACTTTTGGTTAAAACCTCCTTTTGGTACCTGCCAATTAGTATTGCTATATTTTACCTAGTCGAAGTTCACTTCCTTTTTTTATTCCCTTTGTTAATTGAAAACACTAAAAATCCACTTAAAAAAAGTTGTGAGATACTATACCAATTAGGAGTTTTCTCAACAGTGTTATTGGTAGTGAGAATTGGCATATTTATGCTTATAGGTTTACTTAATTATCGAAAACCCTTACAAAACTGGCATATAGGATGCCTCGCTGTTATCGTTTGGTATCATGAAGAAGTTAGAAATAGGCTATAATCATACTTTTGAGATTCGCACTGAAAATATTCAATCAGAGCTTCCAAAAGGATTTTCAATTCTATTTATATCAGACTTGCATTTATCTTGTTTTAGTCAAAAACTGATTCATAAACTGATTTGTGAGATTGAGGTAATTAATCCTGATATCATTTTACTTGGAGGGGATTATATAGATTTTGATGGTGGTTTGATTTATCTAAATTCTTTATTAGCATACTTATCAACTAAAAGATATGTTTTTGCCATAGCTGGAAATCATGATTACTTCTTTGGTATATCGAAAGTGAAATCCTTATTCATGAAAAATAACATTAAATGGATTGAAAATGGCTATCATATTTTTTCGATAAAGTCTATCAACCTATTGGTGTCGAATCTACATGAGAAACTCCTGTCGGCAGATTTCAATATCCAGATGGTTCATAATCCGAAAGATTTCAAAAGAACTCAACAGCACTTTCATTTGCAGTTGGCAGGACATCTGCATGGTTGCCAAATTGTATGGTGGAAAAAAGACCATGGATTATATCCTGGAAAACTATTTTACCCTTGGAATCTTTTAAAAAAGGAAGGACTACACAACCTCAAGCTAATTAGCAAAGGATTGGGAGATACACTCCCTATTCGGTTTAACTGTCTTAAGGATATTATTTTGGTCAATGTATTAGCTAAAGAGACCAAATGATTTTTGATATTAATAAAAAAGGCGATATCCATTACTGAATATCGCCTATCATTAATAAATCAAGTTTTTATTATAAAGTTTTATACAGAGTTAGACCCAACTTATTGTGAATATAAAACCTTGACAATAAAAATTTTACATTCACAATTCACCATTCACAACTCTGCATTAATCATTAATAACCAGGGTTTTGCATAGCAGTTTTTTGCTCAGACGTCAAAGGTTTTCCTCCGCTGTAAACGCCATCCAAGAAAGTCTGTGGAATTGGTCTCAACAAGTGATAATCTTTGATATTGTTAGCTGCACCAGGGTTGTAGGCTTTTGCTCTAGCCACCAATGTTTTGGTTCTGCTCAAATCTTCCCAACGGTGGAATTCACCACAAAGCTCTCTTGTTCTTTCGTTCAATACCAAGCACAACATTTTATCATAAGTAGACGTATAACCTAGTTTGTTGATTACCGCTACATCTGGTGCTGGCAGGCTGTTGATACTTGAAATTTCAAGGGCAGTTGCTGTAGTTGATACTGGAATATTATTCGACTCATAGTATGAATTTTCAGTCATGAATGAGTTGATATTAACATTTTGTCCAGATTGAGACACAACAAAAGCTGCGGCACCATCTGTGTAAGCTGCTCTATCTTCTCCAGCTTTGTAAGCAGCTCTTTTTCTTACAGCATTGATATAAGGAAGTGCTGCGTCATAAGAACCTTGTCCAAGATTGGCTAGACGAATTTTTGCTTCTGCTGCCATCAAATACGTTTCTGCCGAACGTGCCAATACCATATCTCTGTAACCTCTTACTTCGTTGATAGCCAAACGTGCACCGTCAAAATGCTTACTCAATGATGGGAAGCGAACGTCTTGTACTAAACTTTTGCCATCCGAAGCATGGGCTACATATACTGTAGGGACTGTTTTGTTAGTTTTTGAGTAAACAATCTCATCCACATATTTCGTTTTTGTAAAACGTGTATCTGACGGGCTATTAATAATAAACATCAAACCAAGATCGCCATTAACGTATTTACCACTACCGTTGTTAAGTCTACTTTTTGTTCTAAAACTTTTCCAGAATCTTGAGTCATTTACTTGATCGAAGGCATCATACGTAAAATAGGTAGGTGCCAAACGGCTAAATGGACGCATACCTGTTAAGTCACGTTGCATATACGGAAGGTCATCATAACGAGCCGTAAAGTACAAGTGCTGGTTGTTGAAGTTTGTTGCCAACAAATTGTCACCAAATTGCGCCGAAAGAATCAGTTCTGAAAGCGTTTCGTTTGTTCCATTAGGCTTGTTATAAGCCCAAAGATCGCCAAAATTGTTTGCCAAAGGGTGTCTAGCGATTACTTCGTCCGAAAGAGACACAACTTTTGCTAAATCAGCCGCCTTAGTAGAAGAGTTCCATGCATCATTGATTTCACTAGCTCTCGATAAGTATGCTTTTGCTAAATAATGTGCTACGGCATCCTTTGTAATTTTGGCAGGTCCACCTGTATTTTCTAATAATTCATACGCCTTAGTAAAATCATCAATGATTTGCGCATATACTTTATCTGGACTCTCACGTGTAAACTCCAACTCTACCGTTGTACTAACACTCAATTTCAATGGTACTGCTCCATATTGACGCACTAATCTTAGATAGTTGAATGCACGTAAGAAATACCCTTCACCTAAAGCTGTCTTTTTGATGGCATTGCTTGTCGACTTACTTTCAGTAGCAGATTTAACGATTTGATTAGCCAAACCAATAGCAATATAATAAGTGTCCCAAGCTCTTTCGGCTGCGATGGTATTACTTGTTACCACGGTCACGATAGGCCTAAAACCTCCGTCGTAATTGTTCCAAGGGCTGTTTGAACCATCACCTCCAACATGAAACTCATCTGTTCCGTAGTTAGTAGTTGCAAACTGAACCTCCCCACTCAATGGCACATTAAAGGTTTGGTTATAAGCACCAGTTACTGCGGCTTGAATACCTTCATCGGTTGAGTAATAGGCATTACTTCTTTGAGTGGTTAACTCTTCTTTTAGGAAGTCTGACTGACAAGACATCGTTGCTAAAAGAGCGAATGCACAAATACCTGTTTTTATATATCTAAACTGTACTTTATTCATCTTAAAAATCATTAAAAGTTAAAAATCTACATTAATACCCATAGTAAAGCCTCTATTCCAAGCGGAGCTTTGCAAATCCATATCAACCCAGTTGATATTATTGTAAACCATTCCTAAGTTCTGAGCTTGGAAATAAACTCTTGCGTGACTCAAGCCTAGACTCTGAGAGAATTTGTCTGGCAAGTTGTAGCCTAATGAGATATTTCTAATTTTAATAAATGATCCATCCTTATAGCCTAATGCATTGTAATAAGGGTCACCAGCTGCGGCTGTATAGTATGGATGTTGATAATCGGCATTAGTGTTGTTTGGTGTATAGTAGCTTACAACACGTTGGTTAGAACGACCAGTCAATGCCTCACCACCTGTATTATACAAGTATTTCAAGCGACCGTATAGCATAAATGACAATGAAAAACCTTTGTAGTCAAACGTGTTTGTCATACCTACAATAAATCTAGGAATGGTACTTCCTAACACTCTACGATCATTTGTGGCATCGATTTTATAGTCACCATTCTGGTCTACAGGTCTTACAGAACCAATGGTGAATGCTTGTCCGTTAGCATTGAATTTAGCCATTTCTGCAGCGTCTGCATCTTTCCACAATCCATTAGATTGATAGTCATAAATTACGCCTTGGCTTTGACCAATAAACCATTTGTTGTTGATATCATCTACTTTACCGTTTGCTAAAGATACAATCTCATTGGCTTGCCATGAACCGTTGAATGTAGTGCTCCATTCAAATCCACCTCTATTTAGGTTGACTGTTGTCACTGTCAAATCTATACCTCGACTTGATGTTTCACCAATATTGGCATACGTGTTTACAAAACCCGTAACTGAAGGAATCGTTTTCAACATCAATAAATCTGTAGTACGAGAAGTGTAGAAATCTAGAGTACCAGACACTTTTCTTTTGAAGAATGAGAAATCGATACCGTAGTTAATTTGCGTTGTTTTTTCCCAAGTTAAGTCTTGATTCGCCAAAGTTGGGTTATTCACTTGTCCTGTAGCCAAAGTACCGCCATAAGGGTAATATATTTGAGAAAGACCACCTTGAGTAGCATAAGGATCAATAGCAGAGTTACCTGTAACACCAATCCCTGCTCTTACTTTTAAGTCGTCAACCCAACGTAGATCTGACAAGAACGGTTCGTTGGTTAATCTCCAACCTAAAGCAGTACT
The DNA here is from genome assembly GCF_002270355.1 of Flectobacillus sp. BAB-3569. Classification (GTDB taxonomy): domain Bacteria; phylum Bacteroidota; class Bacteroidia; order Cytophagales; family Spirosomataceae; genus Flectobacillus; species Flectobacillus roseus. The sequence goes on from NZ_NJFZ01000018.1 coordinate 70,487, forward strand.
TGGGAAGAATGCCCACTTGTTGCCTTCTGCCAACTGAGAAGCGCCATCATAACGTCCCGAAACTGTAATTAAGAATTTATTATTGTAGTCATAGTTGATACGACCCAAATATGAACGAAGCTGTCTTTCAGACAATGTAGATCCCCAAGCAGACAATGGAATATTTAGGGCGTTCCACTTTTGACTTGTCATAGGCACGTTGTCTGCGGCCATGTTGTTTCTATCATAAGTCCACTCGGTTTGAGTTTGAAGTGCTAATACACTTAATTGATGCTTATCAAAAGTTTTGTTATACGTTAGCATATTATCCAATGTATAAGACAACGCTTGATCTTTTGTCAATGAAGCATAGCTAGAACCTGTTCTGATTACCGAGTTGGCATCAAGAAATACTCCGTTTCGGTTAAGTGAAACATCTGGACCAAAGTTCATTCTGAATTTTAAGCCATCCAATGCTTTAGAAAAACCTGCAAAGTTTACTTCAGAGTACAAACTACCGAAGATACGTAGATTCGTACGTTGATCTTGAGAGTAGTTTTCTTCATTTACAACAGTCTTGAAGGCATCATCACCACCAGGGTACAAAACTCTAACACCTTTGTCATCGTAAGGCATCGCATAAGAGAACAAGTTCCTAGCACTTTCGTATAATCCAGAAGCTCCTACGTTGGTATTTTTACCTGCACCTGACTGACCATATTCGTTAACAGAGTAAGCTGCATTTAAAACGCCACCCATCGAAAACCAAGCACTTGTTTTAACATCAACGCTCAATTTTGCTGAATAACGTTTGTAGCTTTGTCCCTTTACTGTTCCTTGGTTATCGATAAAACCAAAAGAAGCGTAAGACTTCATTTTGTCTGTACCACCACTTACACTAATAGTATGTTGTCCTGTCAAAGACGGACGAGTTACCATACCTATCCAGTCTGTATTTTGTACCTTAGAACCATCCCATGTTCCACCTTCCCAGCCTTTTAGGATATTATTCCAAGATGCTAAGTCGCCCGAACCTTTAAAAATCAAAAAGTCATTCGCTTGAGTTGGTCTATCACCACGAGGATACAAGTTCTGGTTCAAATAATAATATGACCATCTTCTGTAGTCGATATATTGCGCAGCATCCATCAAAGGAGAACTGTTTTGCAATGTTTCAGAAGTAAAGTTGGAGTTCAAACTCAAGGTGTATTTACCATTTTTACCTCTTTTTGTAGTGATGATCACAACACCATTGGCACCACGTGAACCATAAATAGCTGTTGCAGAGGCATCTTTCAAGATGTCTACCGACTCGATATCATTTGGGTTGATGTTATCGATACCACCCGATGTCAATGGGATGTTATCTACTACATACAAAGGTGAGTTTGAAGCCGTCAATGAACGAACCCCACGAATCGTGATATTTCCAACTTGACCAGGTCTTTCATTAGAAGTAATGTCAACCCCAGCTGCTCTACCTTGCATACCTTGTAACGCATTGGCAACAGGTCTTTGTGTAAGGTCTTTAGCACTTACGCTTACTACTGCACCTGTAACGTCTGATTTTTTACGCTCGCCATAACCAATTACGACAACCTCCTCTAAGGCCTTCGTATCTGTTTGTAATACTACATTAATTACCGTCTGATTTCCAACGGCCACTTCTTTTGTTTCGTAGCCTGTCGAAGAAATTACTAACACCGCATTGCCATCTGGTACATTCAGTTTAAACGAACCGTCTACACCTGTAGTAGTTCCTTGATTTGTACCTTTGATTTTAATACTTGCTCCTGGAAGAATTTCTCCATCGCTTCCAGTAACCTTTCCAGTTACAGGCAAAGCCAAACTTGATTTGTTTGTTACTCTTACCGAATGTAGCAAACTAGCCTCTTTTGCAAGTACCAAATTGCCTTTACCTTCAACTTGAGTATAACTTCCAGCTAAGGCCACAAGCACACCCACATTTAGTAATTTTTTGAGCATTGAGATTAGATTTTATATGAAATAATTGACAGAAAAAAGACCTTTACATAATATGATTTATTTTATATTATTTTGTCTTTTTTGTCAAAGATATTACCATCCCAGACCCAAACCATCATGCTCCGTCCTGACTGTATAGGCTACATTTAATTAAATTTATTCTTTAATTGATTCAATTTTCATTTTGGTAAAATATGATTTTTTTATATATACTTTGTTTAGTTCTATTTTATCCTATTTGTCAATAAATGGGGCTAGAAGTATCAAAAACCTATTAAAATACAGTCCGATATCGTTTACGGAAATTCAACTATCCTATATATACGCAACACAAAAAACAGGTATTCTTCCCTAATTAGTACATTTTCAAATAGTACAATTGCAATAGTTTATAGGCTGATAACATGGTAAATTTTTCATCTTTTGGATAGAAAATTCACCAGTATTTTTTTACTGATTGTATACCTATTTTTAAAGAAGCAGCTATAAAAATGATTTCTATGACCTTTTCTATCCTGCTGTTTGGTCAAAAAACAGTACAGATACAGGACAATAAGAATAGTACTATTTCTGAAAATGATTTTTATGAAATGGAACAAAAAAGTTGTTATTTTCTATTGTCAATGTAGTAAAAGACAACCTACTAAACACAGCAAAACAATCCATATGAAATATATTTTTGAAGAAAACTCTTTCCATAGTTATTTCTCATTATTAATCGAAGAAAACAAATTTGAACATATTTTTTACGACAATCGAGAAGAACGCTTGTTAACAATCGTATGGAATAGAGGTGAATCTCAGCAAATCTCAATCGATGGGAATCCTTACAATTTTCCCAAAAATACGATTCTTCCACTGATGGTCAATCAGTCGTTTTGGTTCGAAAAGCCCCAAAATTTAGTTATCTGGCGTTTCAATAGAGAGTTTTATTGTATTGTCGATCACGACAAGGAGGTGTCTTGTGTGGGCTTTTTGTTTTATGGCATGAGAGAGATTACTTTCTTCCAACTATCAGCAGAAAACCTTCAACGTTTTGAATCTTTGCGCACAGTTTTTATTGATGAATTTAGTACAATTGATACCATCCAAGGCGAAATGCTAAGAATGTTGCTCAAGCGCCTGATTATTTTGGTAACAAGAATCGCTAAGGAGCAAAGCATCCAACCTCCGATGGAAGAACAAGATTTTGACATCGTCCGCCGATACAATATTGCGGTAGAAAACCATTACAAATCCAAACATCAAGTGCAAGATTATGCCGATATGCTGAGCAAATCGCCCAAAACCTTATCCAATTTATTTGCACTGTACAATCACAAATCACCGCTTCAAATCATTCATGAACGTATTACACTCGAAGCCAAGCGTTTATTGATTTTTACAGAAAAACCCACCAAAGAAATTGCATTCGACCTAGGTTTTGAGGAGGTAGCCCATTTTAGTCGCTTATTTAAGAAGGTTGTTGGCAATTCTCCAACAGAATTTAAGGAAAAACACTTTAGAAATTAAGTTAGTGTGCAAAATAAAATGTAAGATTATGCTTAGGGCTTTCAGGTATCGGCTTTCGGCGGTTGGTTTTGGAAAAAAGCATGGCTGTGGGCAATAAAAAACATTTGAACACTCTTTGCCTAGTGCCTGTTGCCTGACAACTCAAGTACTTACTAAAGCCCAAAGCCGATTACCGATGGCTTAGGAAATATTGGTAACAAGTCGGGAAAAAGTGGTTCGTTGTGAGCGAGTCTATTGTATCAACTTTGCATCAACAAAATGATTCAATAATACTTAAACAAAATCGAACATGAAAACTTTTGAAGTCCTAACTCGCGAACAAGTATCTGAAACAAACCAACATATTTTTGATAACCTCAAAAAAGGAATAGGCATGGTTCCTAACCTATACGCCACTTTCGCTCATTCAGACAATGCCTTGTCAAGCTATGTAACACTACAAAGTATGAAATCTTCTTTGAGCAATAAAGAAAAAGAGGTCGTAAACTTGGTGGTGAGTCAAATCAACGACTGTATTTACTGTCTTTCGGCTCACACAGCTATTGGCAAAATGAATGGTTTTTCTGACGAGCAAATCATTAAAATTCGTAAAGTAGCCATCGATTTTGACCCCAAATTGCAAGCTTTAGCACAATTCGTAAAAGAAACGACTATCGAGCGTGGACACCCTAGTCAAGCATCTGTAGAAGCATTTTTGGAAGCAGGTTATACCAAAGCTCAATTAGTAGATACCATCGTTTTGATTGGTGACAAAATTATCACTAACTACTTGCATGGCGTAACGCAAGTACCTGTTGATTTTCCTGTTGCAGTAGCAATTTAGTGATTGGTGGTTGAGTGAATGAGTGATTATTTTCAAAAAACTCATTCACTCAACTTAAATTAAAGCCCATGCGGCGATGAAAGCTGCATTTTTACAGGTTCAGCCATTTGAATACTGAGCATGGAAACCAACTGAAATACCGTCGCAAACATCCCAATGATCGCAAAAGCCTGCACCAAATAGCCTATCATAACTAGGAGCTTCTCGACGTATGCTAGTCTGCTAGGAACCTCCTCTTCTTCATCGACAAGACTTCCAAATAAACTTCTACAGTATAGAATAACGTCTTGATGATTTATAATTATTTTCCCCAAAAAGAAAACGCAGATATTAAATGCAAATGCAGGTAAAGTTGTGAGTAAAGAACCGATGATGAGCATGATTAAATAGGTTAAAATGAGTTTATTATAAATAGGTATTTTAAAAGTGTTTAAGTATTCTCTTCTTCTTTTATACTCATTTTGACAATTATTTTTCACAAAGCATTGAAACTTCAGCTTTTGATGAACATCGTTTCACTAGGTATATCCCCAAAAAGACCTTCCTATTCCTCCTCCACAAAATCTCAGTATCCAAAAATGTCTATTCAGAAGGATATTCTGTAGCTTAAGTTAAATTATTAGGTTTATTTCTCAACTTGTACGCAACTTTGTAGATTCATAAATGGCTTTAGGTAGTCTTGAAAAAGCATAAAGTTAGATTAATGAATTAGAAAAAGAATGTCCAAAACTAGAGATACCTTCCTCAGCATCCGCAGAAAACGAATTATCATTATCGTTTTTGCCTTTGTGCTCTACAACTTAGTTTCATATATCATCGACCCATTTTCGGCTTATTGGAAAATCTATTTCCAACGAGATGCCTTTGATATTTTCTTGGACTTATTTCTCAATTTTAGTTTTTGTTGCTTCATTTCTGAATCAAGTATTTATTTAGGAATGCAACTCAATCACTATATCCCTTGGACCAAAAGCCCCTACCGTAGACTATTGATTGAAACGGGGCTCAATTTCATCTTGGTCATGCTTGCTATTGGCTTTTTTGATTTTTTGTATCGATTCCTCGAAATGTGTGAGGCTTGTCAGAATGTGACAAGCTCCATGAGCATCGAGATGCAACGTGGTTATATTCAGTGGATTGTAGTGAGTGTCATTATCTCTTTCATGATTATTGGCATCAATACCTGTGTGTATTTGATCGATAATTGGAAAAACTCTGAAATACGTGCCGCAGCACTCGACCAAATGGCTGTAGAAGCTGAATTGTATTCGCTCAAGCTCCAAATAGACCCGCATTTTGTCTTCAACAACCTCAGTGTTTTATCAGAAATGATTCTGAAAGACCAGCAATTGGGCTATGAATATGCCGAAAATTTTTCGAGAATATACCGTTATATGCTCGTCAATACCAAGAAGGATATTATATCGCTAGACGAAGAATTAAGGTTTTTAAAATCGTATATTTTTCTGATTAAACAACGCATTGGTGATGGTGTTACTTTTGAAGTTGATATTGAAAAAGAATGCTTAGGTGCTTGTTTGCCGCCTTTAACCTTGCAGTTATTGGTAGAAAATGCCTTAAAGCATAATAAAACCTCTCGGCGAAATCCGCTTCAAATTTGTATTTATAATAACGAAAATGATGAACTCATCGTAGAAAACAACCTTCTACCGATTGAAAATCCCATGAGTTCATCAGGTTTAGGCTTGCAAAATATTCAAAGACGCTATAAGCTGTTATGGCAAAAGGGTGTAGAAATTGACAAAAGCAACGATATTTTCAAAGTAATTATACCACTGATAAGAGCATGATTCAGAAAGTACTCATCATAGAAGACGAAAAACCCAATGCCGATAGACTCGAACGATTGATAAAATCAGTTCGTCCAAATGTACAAATTGTGGAAGTATTAGACTGTATTAGTGACAGTATCGACTGGTTTGAAACTCATGAAATGCCTGATGTTGTCATGATGGATATTCGTTTGTCGGATGGATTGAGCTTTGAGATTTTTGAAAAAACAACTATCTCTTGCCCTATCATTTTTACTACCGCGTATGACGAATACGCCGTGAAGGCTTTCAAATATAATAGCATCGACTACCTCCTCAAACCTGTAGAATTGGATGAGTTGGAGCGTGCTTTTCAGAAATTAGAAAGTACCTCCTCAGTACCAGAGCCAGCTTCCTTGGCGAATTTATTGAATTATTTTCAGCCCAAAAATTTCAGAACTCGGTTTTTATTGCCATACAGAGATGGGTACAAGAGCTTGCAAATCAGCGATATATCCTATTTTTATTCTAAGCTAAAAATCACTCGTGCCAAGCTAAACAATGGTACCGAGGAGATTATTCCGTTGACCATGGAAGAACTAGAAGAGCAACTAAATCCAAAGGATTTTTTTCGTGCCAATCGCCAGTTTATCATCCATGTAGATGCCATCGAACAAATTCACAATTATTTTAATGGAAAACTAAAAATTGACTTGAAAAAAAGTCCAGAAGACATGGAGCTAATCGTAAGTCGTGAAAAAGCCAGTTTACTCAAAGCTTGGTTGGATTTTTAACGTATTGGCTCTTCTCTGATTTCTTATTTCGGTCAGACACGTTTTCTTTTCAGAATCCAATTTTGTCGTTTCGGTCAAATTTGACTTACCTACTCGCTTTTCTCTTTATTTCTTTGTATCAAAAATTTTCTATCTATACGAAATCATGATACAAACCGCATTCAGAACAAGATTGTCTAGTAAGACACTATTGTTTTTTGCTTTTACACTCTTGTTATTTTCATGTAAAGAGCAAGCACAGCAAACCCAGCAACCACCTCTAGTTGTTGATTTTATCCAATTAGGTGCCACCAACGCCGAAGTCGAAAAAAAATATCCAGGCACAATTGAAGGGACAGTCAATGTAGATATCAAAGCTCAAGTAACAGGTTATTTGGAGCAGATTTATGTCAAAGAAGGTGACTATGTCAAAAAAGGTCAACCACTTTTCAAAATCAAAGGTGATGTTTACAACGAACAAGTCAATAATAGTAAAGCACTCTTAGAAGCTGCCTTGGCGGCACAAGCTACTGCCAAATTAGAGGTTGAAAAATTAAAACCTTTGGTAGAAGGCAAAGTAGTTTCGGAAATGCAACTCAAAACGGCTCAATCCAATTACGAAGCCGCAGCAGCCCAAGTCCAACAGGCACGCGCCGCCCTTGGCTCATCAAAAATCAACCTAGATTTTAGTGTTCTCAAAGCTCCAGTAAGTGGCTATATCGGTCGTATCCCCAACCGTATTGGCAACTTGGTGATGCCAAATGACGCAACGCCCTTAACCACTCTTTCCGAAATCAATGAGGTTTTAGTCTATTTCTCTTTGAGTGAAGCCGACTATATCTCTTTTGCTAAAGAAGGAGGATTTCAGAAAAATGCTAATTCTGTAGAACTCATAATGGCTGATGGCTCGGTGTATAATCACAAAGGTCGCCTGACAGTAGCAAGTGGAAATATCGATAAAACGACTGGGAGTATGTCATTCAAAGCGATTTTTCCCAATCCACAAAAATTGCTTCGTTCAGGTGGTACAGCTAGGGTAATTCTCAAAAAAGACTTTGATGGCGTTTTGAAAGTTCCAATGGGCAGTGTCAAAGATATTCAAGATAAATTTTTCGTCTTTACCCTCGGCGACAGCAGCAAAGTATCAATGAAATCTTTTGAAGTCGCAGGAAAAGTAGACGGTCAATATATCGTAAAATCGGGACTAAAGGCAGGCGAAAAAATCGCCACCAACAACATCGATATGCTCAACGAAGGCGTAGTAGTGAAGGCGGTGATTAAATAATCAAGTGACAAAGGCGCAGAGGCAACAGGCACAAAGTGAGTCTTTTTTCAACAACACTCTGTGCCTTTGTGCCTTATCCCTTTTGGCTAAATCAAGTGACAAAGGCAAAGAGGCAACGGGCAAAAATTGAGTCTTTTTTCAACAACACGCTGTGCCTTTGTGCCTTATCCCTTTTGGCTAAATCAAGTGACAAAGGCAAAGAGGCAACGGGCAAAAAGTGAATGTTTTTAAAATAACCCTCAGTGCCTTTGCGCCTTATCCCTTTAGAATAAAATCAAGTGTCAGATGCACAAAGCCAATAGGCACAAAGTGAATCTTTCTAAAATAACACTTTGTGCCTATGTGCCTTATCCCTTTGTGCCTTTACAAAAAAAACAACCATGCTAACAAAAATAATAGACAGACCTGTGCTGGCTACGGTGATTTCGATTGTCATTGTGGTACTAGGATTTGTGGGTCTCGACAGACTATCTGTCACTCGTTTTCCAGATATTTCGCCCCCAACTGTAATGGTATCTGGCTCGTATCCGGGGGGCAACAGCGAAACGGTAATTCGTTCGGTAGTAACACCGCTCGAAGAACAAATCAACGGGGTAGAAAATATGCAATACATCAGGTCTACGGCTAGTAATGATGGTACATTTTCTATTTCGGTTATTTTTAAACAAGGCGTAAATCCTGACCAAGCGGCCGTAAACGTACAAAACCGTGTACAACAAGCCACTCCTATTTTGCCACAAGAAGTAGTCCGAATGGGTCTTACCACCTCGAAACAGCAAAATAGTATGATTCTGATTTTCAACTTGTTTACGGAAGATAACAACAAGTACGACGAAACTTTTTTGCAAAACTATGCCAATATCAACTTGATTCCACAAATCAAGCGTGTACCAGGCGTAGGGCAAGCAATGGTTTTTGGGGTAAAAGATTATTCGATGCGTATTTGGTTGAATCCTCGTAAAATGGCCAGTTATGGACTTACGCCAGCCGAAATTACTGCTGCTATAGCAGACCAAAGTTTGGAGGCATCTCCCGGTCGTTTGGGTGAAGAATCGGATGCACCACTCGAATATGTGATTCGTTATAAAGGAAAGAAAAACTTGCCAGAAGACTACGATAATATTGTCGTAAAAAATCAAGGCAATAATATGATTCGTCTGAAAGATGTGGCACGTGTAGAATTTGGGGCTATTTATTACAGTGGCTCAAACTCTTCGAATATGCGTAATGCGGTGACGATTGCGATTTTGCAAACGACCGGCTCAAACGCCAATGCCATCGAGATAGGCATTGACAAAGAAATTGAACGTTTGTCAAAATCTTTTCCTCCAAGTATCAAATATTCCAAACTTATCAGTACCAAAAAGCGTTTGGACGAAGCAACCAATCAGGTAAAATCTACCCTGTTCGAAGCCTTTATCTTGGTATTTATAGTAGTGTTTGTGTTTTTGCAAGATTTTCGTTCTACCCTTATTCCTGCCATAGCAGTGCCTGTGGCTATTATTGGCACCTTCTTTTTCTTATTAGTTTTAGGTTTTACCATCAATATCCTAACGCTTTTTGCCTTGGTATTGGCTATCGGTATTGTGGTCGATGATGCCATTGTGGTTGTGGAGGCCGTGCATAGTAAAATGGAAGGTACTGATATGAGTGCCAAGGAAGCTACTCATTCGGCTATGAGCGAAATCACAGGGGCTGTTATTTCGATTACCTTGGTGATGTCGGCGGTATTTATTCCGATTGGCTTTATGACTGGTTCAGCAGGGATTTTCTATAAACAATTTGCTTATACACTTGCCATCTCTATCATTATTTCGGCAGTCAACGCCTTGACTTTGACACCTGCTTTATGTGCACTTTTATTGAAAAATAATCATGCAACTGAGCATCATGGAGAAAAGAAAAAGCTAGGTTTTGGACAAAGATTCTATGTCGCATTCAACTACGGTTTCAATAATTTCACAAATCGCTATGTCAAAATCATTCGCTTTCTGGCAGTACGTAAGTGGTTGGCTACAGCTTTAGTGGCAATTATAATCGCGGCCTCGGCTTGGGTCATGAACTCTACGCCAAGAAGTTTTGTGCCAATGGAAGACGACAATATGTTCACTTACGTATTGAGTATGCCTCCAGGGACAGCCCTTACGCCTACGACGCAGGTGGCCAATAAAATCAATAAACTTCTGTCTGAGCTCGAAGCCGTTGAAGATAATACTGCAATCACTGGCTTTAACCTTTTGAATAACAGTACCAGCCCTGCCTATGCGGTAGGTTTTGTAAAACTAAAGCCTAAAAAGCTTCGTGGAAAAGTACAGGATATAGACGAGTTGATGGGTGTAGTAAATCAAAAGCTTTCTGTGATTAAAGAAGGTATGGTTATGACAATGCGCCTTCCTCCAGTTGATGGTTATGGTATGACCAATGGCGCTGAGATTGTTTTACAAGATCGTAAAGGTAGAAGTCCAAATGTGCTCAAAGCTAAATCAGACGAGGTTATTGCTGAACTCATGAAAGTCCCTGGCGTAGCATCGGCCTACACGGTATTCCGTACTGATTATCCTCAGTTAGAGCTCGAAGTAGACGAAGATAAAACCAAACAAATGGGACTTAGTGTTAGTCAGGTTTTGGGTACAGTCCAAAGCTATTTTGCAGGTGACCAAAGTTTGAATTTTTCAAGATTCGGAAAATTCTATCGTGTCAATATCAAAGCTGATGGGGTGTTTAGAATGGACGAACAGGCTTTTGATGAAATTTATGTAAAAAACCCACAAGGACAAATGGTGCCTGTGAAGTCGATTGTGAAACTCAACAAGGTGTACGGACCAGAAGCAGTAAGTCGCTATAATTTGTACAATGCCTTGACTATTTATGTAAATGCTATGCCGGGGACAAGTAACGGTGCTTTGATGGATAATTTGGAAAAAGTGTTAGACAAACTCCCAGCCGATTATAGTTATGAATGGACAGGTTTGAGTTTGGAAGAAAAAGCTTCTGGCAACCAAACCTTGGGTATTTTAGGACTATGCTTACTATTTGTATATCTCTTGTTATCTGCGCAATACGAAAGTTATTTATTGCCAATGGCAGTGCTTTTGTCTATCCCAACAGGCTTATTGGGTGCATTTTTAGGTATTAGAAGTATTGGTTTGGATAACAACATTTATGTACAAATCGGGATGATTATGTTGATTGGTTTGCTAGCCAAAAATGCCATTTTGATTGTAGAATTTGCCGTGCAACGTCGTCGTGCAGGACTCAGTATTTTGGAATCTGCAATAGATGCTGCAAGAGCACGTTTGCGTCCTATCATCATGACTTCCTTTGCCTTTATAGTTGGTATGATTCCCTTGATGATTTCCGAAGGAGGAACTGCCACAGGTAACCATTCGATTAGTACTAGTGCGGCGATGGGGATGTTGAGTGGCGTGGTTCTAGGGATTGTGATTATTCCTATTCTGTATATGTTTTTCCAGTTTTTACAAGAAAAAGTAACAGGAAAAAAAGCGTAAGAAAATGCTGAAAAGCACATTTTCTAATTTTTAGAAAAGAATATAAACATGAAACTAACAAAATATATCAGTATAGGATTGATAGCCATGCTTTCGGCCTGTACTGTTGGCAAAAAATACAGTCGCCCCGAAGTGAGTATGCCTGAGCATTTCAGAAACTCCATTTCGACTACTGCGGATTCTGTTCAGTTGCCTTGGAAAACTTTTTTTAAAGAACCTCAATTGGTAGGTTTGATAGAAAAAGCCCTTGCCAAAAATAATGACATTTCAGTGGCGGTATTAACTATACGTCAACTAGATTTGAATTATCAGCAAGCAAAGCTAGGCTTGTACCCCAACCTTGATTTTAGTCTAGGAGCCAACAGAACTTGGCTTTCCAAAAACTCCTTAAACGGCTCTTTGAGTGAGCAATTTCTAGGAACGGCATATATGGACGATTACAGTGCTACGGTGAGTTTGTCATGGGAGGCTGATATTTGGGGAAAAGCCAAAAACCATAAGGAGTCTGCTTTGGCGGAGTATTTTATGCAAAAGGAAAATCTTTCAGCGCTCAAAACTCGCTTGATTGCCCAAGTAGCACAAGCTTACTTCAACCTGTTGACACTGGACGAACAACTTTCGGTTGCCCAAAAGAATATTGCATTCGCCGACACAGCCTTGACAATGATTCGTTTGCAATACAAATCTGGACAAACCTCCTCCTTGGCTGTAGAACAAGCAGAAGTGCAGAAAAAGACCGCAGAATTATTGATTCCAGTGGCAAAACAGGCGATTGTAGCACAAGAAAATGCCCTTAGCATTTTATGTGGAGAATATCCCAATAGCATCGAACGAACCAAAAGTATGCAAGAGGCTTTGCCAACTACCCTATTCAGTGAGGGAGTTCCAGCCAATTTGCTCAGTCGTAGACCCGACGTAAAAGCCAGCGAATACGCAGTAGTATCTGCCAACGCAAAAATGAATTTGGCAAATATCGCGATGTACCCAAGCATTAGTCTGACACCTTCCATTGGAGCAAACTCCTTCAAACTAAATACATGGTTCGACTTGCCAGGCTCATTAATCAAAACCGTGGGAGTAAACCTCACACAACCAATTTTTAATAAAAAAGCCTTAAAAACAGCTTATGAAGTTTCTGTAATAGAAAGAGAAAAATCGGTCTTAAATTTCAAACAGAGCCTACTCAATGCCGTTGGAGAAGTTTCAACGGCATTGAGTAGAGGGACAGCGGCGAAGGAACGTTTGGAACTGATTCAGTCAAAAAACAAATCGCTTTCCAAAGCCACCAAAGATGCTTTATTGCTCTATAAGAACGGTATGACAAGCTATCTGGAAGTGATTACGACGCTCAACAATTCATTACAAAATGAATTAGAGGCCATCAGTGTTCGCAAAGAGCAGTTTGACGCCACCACAGAATTGTACCGTTCATTAGGTGGAGGCGTAGAATAGCTTTTCGTTGAGTGAACAGGTGCAAAGTGGCAAAGGCACAAAGAAATTTTCTAAAATACCTAACCCTATTGTAGAGACGTTGCATGCAACGTCTACAAATTAGTGTTTTGCAGCTACGCAAAGGATCAATCTTCTCACTGCACTCATTAGCAAGCAATTATCAAAAGAGGAAATAATCCCTTAAAATACTACTTCTTACCACAAACCTATTGGGAGCCGTTGCGTGCAACGGCTCTACTTATATTTTTGTAAAAATTACTCAATTTTACTATTTTGGATTTTTATCTAAAATAATAATGTTATGCTTCCTAAATCTTCTATTTACTACACGCTAGTTCTCATATTTTCAGCTTGTATCTCTCCCGTTTTGGGGCAACAAAATACCCCTAAACTTTTCTTTTCAAGTACTGATGAATTAGATTTTAAAACTGTAGAACGTCCCTTCACCACCCAAGAAAAAGAGAATTTCCTACCCAAATTTGATTCAGGATACGATACATTACACTATAACAAGCAGGAATCTAAAGAAGAATTTCTGATGGGTATTCATTTTCTAGAACTCAATGGAGATAATAGTATTGATGCTATTTATTATGGATATGGAGGTTATGAACCCAATATTACCATTTTCTTCTTACAAGAAAATGGTAAATTTATTGAGCAATCTAGACATTTGGAAAGTATTGCTTCTTTAGAGTTTGATGCAAAACATCAACTTCAAAAAGTTACCTTCTTAAATTTAGGCTGTTGTGGAGACTATATGGAGTTTAAAACTGAGTATATAGTAGATGCTAAGTTTAAGTTTAAACCTACCAAATCAAGTGCAAAAATGTCTGAAACGACGTTTCCAACGCAATATTTGGCTCAACCAATCAAATTTGAAGTTATCAATGATGGTTATAGTCTGAGATATAAGCCACGAATTTATGATACCCCAACCGAATTCCGTTCAAGTCCTTTGAAGGGAAATATATTAGGAACTTACGAAAGTAAAGCTCAGGGAATAGCATTGGCAGCATATACCGACCCGAGCGGCAGAACTTGGTGGTTTGTGGAAATGCAACCCACCAAAAAACTTAAAACGGAGTTATGTACGACAATGATGGAGCTTATATATCAACTCCCCACACTCATCTTGGTTGGATGAGTAGTCGATTTCTAAAAATATTAGACTAATTCTATATGCCAAACTTAACCCACATCAGTAAACTTCTCAGCAAAATACTTCGCCATCAGCCTGATTTAATAGATATTCAATTGGATGAAAATGGCTGGGTAGAGGTATCTATTTTACTACAAAATATGACTAAACTCCAAACCCAGATTTCGTTTGAACAACTAAAGGAAGTGGTAGATACTAATAATAAAAAAAGGTTTTCCTTCAATGACGATTTATCAAAAATCAGAGCTAATCAAGGACATTCTATAGAGGTAGATTTGGCTTTACAGACACAAATTCCTCCTAATATTTTATATCATGGTACCGTTGAAAAAAATCTTGATTCTATCTTTGAAAAGGGTCTTTCAAAAATGAATAGACATCACGTTCATCTAAGTGCAGATACTGAAACCGCGCAAAAAGTAGGGATGCGTCATGGAAAGCCCATAATTTTAACAATTGAAAGTAAACAAATGTACGACCAAGGCTATGTTTTCTATCTTTCAGAAAATCAGGTTTGGCTAACCGACAGCGTGCCCAGTGAGTTTATTCGTCTATAATTCAACCTATCCGTAGAGACGTTGCATGCAACGTCTACTAATGTGAACAGGTGCAAAGTATCAACGGCACAAAGTGATTTTCTAAAATACCTAACCCTATTGTAGAGACGTTGCACGCAACGTCTACTAAACATATCTCAAAAATAGCTTCAGGTTAAAGAGATCTTGATTATTTATATCCTTTATTTTTATTGCTTACTACCAACATGCCCTGTAGCCGTTGCGTGCAACGGCTCTACTAATTTTGCCTATTTCTTCGACGCTGTGATAATTCCATTATATTAGAAAAAGATAAATCCTATAAAGGGATATTTTCGCTGTTTAGGTCAACACTTAAACCTATTCAAAAAATAATTTCTCAATTTTTTACACCTATTTTACCCATTTTCTTCGGTAAATCCCTCTCTATTCACTCAGAACAATGTTATAGCAAAAATCTATATCTCAATAAAAATAATCAATTTGACTTATAATTATTATTATCGTAATTTTAACATCGAATCAAGGAAAAATCCTTTTTTTATTACTAATATTATGGTAGTAAAACTTAGCATTCAAAGTGAAAAACCTTACCAATGACATATTACCAAATGTTAATGCGGAATTTTACTTTTGACAATATTTTACCGTAAAAAACTAAACAATTTATAAAATGGAACATCAATCATCAAATCACGGTTCTCACGAGGGAGGTAAATGCCCATTCCATCACGGTGCTTCTGCTCCTGCGCCAGCAAGACATGCCGCAGGTGGTGGTCCAAGAAACCAAGACTGGTGGCCAAATCAATTACGTTTGAATATCCTTCGCCAGCACTCTACTTTGTCTAATCCTATGGGTGAGGATTTCAACTACGCCGAAGAGTTTAAATCATTGGATTTGAGCGAAGTTAAAAAGGAAATTGTTGAGTTGATGACAACTTCACAAGATTGGTGGCCTGCCGATTACGGTCATTATGGCCCATTCTTTATCCGTATGGCTTGGCATAGTGCAGGTACGTATCGTACTGCCGACGGTCGTGGTGGTGCTGGTTCGGGTACTCAGCGTTTTGCTCCTTTGAATAGCTGGCCAGATAACGTAAACTTGGATAAAGCTCGTTTGTTGCTATGGCCAATCAAACAAAAATACGGACGTAAACTTTCATGGGCTGACTTGATGATTTTGGCAGGTAACTGCGCTCTTGAATCAATGGGCTTCAAAACTTTTGGATTCGGTGGTGGTCGTGAAGACGTGTGGGAGCCAGAAGAAGATATTTATTGGGGTGCTGAAGACAAATGGTTGGAATTGAGCGGTGGTCCAAAAAGCCGTTATTCGGGCGAGCGTGACTTGGAAAACCCTCTTGCTGCTGTACAAATGGGTTTGATTTATGTAAACCCTGAAGGCCCAGATGGCAACCCTGATCCATTGGCTGCTGCACACGATATTCGTGATACATTTGGTCGTATGGCAATGAACGACGAAGAAACTGTTGCCTTGATTGCAGGTGGACATACCTTCGGTAAAGCACACGGTGCTGCTGACCCAAGTAAGTATGTGAGCGCAGAACCAGCGGCAGCTTCTATCGAAGAACAAGGCTTAGGTTGGAAAAACTCTTATGGCTCTGGTAATGGTGAAAATACGATTACTAGTGGTTTGGAAGGTGCATGGACTACTACGCCGACTAAATGGAGTAACAACTATTTCTGGAACTTATTTGGCTATGAGTGGGAATTGACCAAAAGCCCTGCAGGTGCTCATCAGTGGATTCCAAAACACGGTATGGGAGCCGATACTGTGCCAGATGCGCACAATCCATCGAAACGCCATACACCAATTATGTTTACAACTGACTTGGCGTTGAGATTTGATCCTGCTTATGAAAAAGTTTCAAGACGTTTCTTCGAAAACCCAGACGAGTTTGCTGATGCTTTTGCTCGTGCGTGGTTCAAATTAACTCACCGCGATATGGGACCTAAATCATTGTACTTAGGTTCAGAAGTTCCTGCTGAAGATTTGATATGGCAAGACCCAATTCCTGCGGTTGACCATGAGTTAGTAGATGAAAATGATGTCGCTGGTTTGAAAGCAAATATCGCTGCTTCTGGCTTATCAGTTTCTGAATTAGTATCTACTGCTTGGGCTTCTGCTTCTACCTTCCGTGGTTCTGACAAGCGTGGTGGTGCAAATGGTGCTCGTGTACGTTTGGCTCCACAAAAAGATTGGGAAGCAAACAACCCTGAGCAATTAGCAAAAGTATTGTCAACATTGACTTCTATTCAAGAAGAATTCAATGCTACACAATCAGGTGGTAAAAAAGTATCATTGGCAGACGTAATTGTGTTGGCTGGTAACGTAGGTGTTGAAATAGCTGCTAAAAATGCAGGTGTTGAGGTGTCAGTACCATTTACTCCAGGACGTACAGATGCTACTGCTGAGCAAACAGATGTAGAATCGTTTGCAGTACTTGAGCCATTAGCTGATGGTTTCCGTAACTACAAAAAGAAAAAATATACAACTTCTTCAGAAGAAATGTTGGTCGACAAAGCACAATTATTGACTTTGACAGCTCCAGAAATGACTGTTTTGGTAGGTGGTTTGCGTGTATTGAACACCAACTGGGATAAATCATCACTTGGGGTATTTACTCACCGTCCTGAAGCGTTGACGAACGATTTCTTTGTAAACTTATTAGATTTCTCAACTACTTGGAATGCTACGTCTGACGACCAAGAAGTATTTGAAGGTCGCAACCGTATCACGGGTGAAGTGAAATGGACAGCTTCAAGAGTTGACTTAATCTTTGGTTCAAACTCAGAACTTCGTGCTATTGCCGAAGTATATGGTTTCCAAGACTCACATGCGAAATTCGTAAAAGATTTCGTTGCAGCTTGGACAAAAGTAACCAACCTAGATCGTTTTGATTTAAAATAATGATTGACTAGATTATTAAGTTGGTGAATAAAACCCGACGGTCGCTTGACTGTCGGGTTTTTGCTTTTTAGAAAATATTCCCTCCCATTTTTCCCCAGTTTATCCTGCCAAATCCCTCATCTGTCGGAAAGGTTTTCTAAAAATTTAGTGTTTTGACTTGTTTTGAATCAGAAATCAAACAAAATCTTGTTCAACAATTCACTAAATTTAACATAGCATTCTTTGCCTTCGCAAAGCTTGTTTATCCCAATAGCCATGAATAATAAACCGACTTTTGAAAAAACTTTTGAAGCTGAATCTATTAATACCTTAGACCTTCAAAATTTTACTGGTGATCTCGAACTAATTGCGCACGACGAGAATACCATTAAAGTAGAAATTTATGCTAGCGTCAGAAGCATTTTTACCTTTTTTATCTACAGCGATCCTCTGCTTGAGTTTGACCATGATACACATGATTTAAGATTCGAGCAATCTGGAGATACTTTTAGTATTTATGCCAAACCTCGCTATTTTAACGTATTCAACTGGTTTAATTTTCAAAGCACTTCTTTTCGTATCTATATTCCGCATCGTTTGAACTCGCAAACCAAAACTTTCGGGGGCGATGTCTCTCTCAAAGGGATTGGTGGCAATCACTTCTTTGAAACTTGGGGTGGCAAAATTTTGGCACAAAGCACCAAGGGTAACCTAAAAGGAAAAACCATGGGTGGTAAAATCGAACTGATTTCTTGTCAGGGGAAAATCGATGTGTCGACGATGGGGGGCAATATCTATGTGGCCAATAATCAAGCTGATATTCGTTTGGACACCAAAGGTGGTAATCTGCTTGTTCAAAACCATAAAGGTGCTATTAATGGCTCGAGCTGGGGTGGCAAAATTGAAGCTTTTGGCGTAGAAGGTTCTTTTGAATGCCATACTTTGGGCGGTAATATTCGCCTGAATGATATTCATGGGAATATTGGGGTAAGCACCAAAGGAGGTAATATTTTCGCTGATATTCAATCGTTACATCAATACGCTTGGTTTGATACTTCGGGAGGGAATATTAAAATCACGATGCCTCTCAACCAACCTATGAATTTGGATGTTTCGGGAAGCCGCATTCAAGTACCACCGCTTGCTGATTTTAAGGGTTTGATGACAAATGATACTATTCATGGTACCATTTTAGGAGGAGGACCAACGGTAAGCGTAAAAACATTAGGAGGAAAAATCAAAATTCGGGAAAACAATCAACCATTCGAGCCAATCCGACCAACGGACTCTTCTTTCAAAGATGGTAGTACTAAACCCAACATTAATCTTGAGAAAAAGCCCGTAGAAAACACGCTGTCCACTTTTTCAACATCAAGTAATCATTTTGAAATGACGGACAAACCAAAACCTTTTAGTCTAAAACCTCCTTATGACTTAGGTTTTAGTATCATTTTTTGCTTGCTTGTCGGTTACGGAATTACGAGTATTGCTTATTTTACTTTAGAAATACTGGGTAAATGGCAAATTGATTTTTCAGCTATTCAGCCAGATATGGTGCTATTGACCGCTGCGGCTGGATTTTCGGCGACCTTGGCTTGTTACATTTTTTTGACATTCATCGAGCCCAAAATTCCGCTCGATGAAGTAAAGTTTTTACCCTTAATGGGCTGTGCATTCGCTTCTTCCGAAATTTTACAATGGAGTATTCTTCGTACCAATGTTTGGGCATACAGTGTGCCAATGGCAATTTATTTTTATATGGCATTACCTGCTTTTATCAGTTGGACATTTTTATATTATTGGTTTCAGCACAGGAATATCAACCGTAAAATTTCTGAAAAAGAATATCAATTACTCAACTTAGAAAAGCTCAAATCCAAAGCGCAATTGGATGCTTTGGAGGCAAAAATCAATCCTCATTTTTTGTATAATGCTTTAAATAGCATTGCTGGACTGATTCATGAGCAGCCTAATCAAGCCGAAGAAATGACTATACAATTATCAAAGCTTTTTAGGTATACGACGGGTCGAACAGAAGAAAGCTTTCATTCACTTTTTGATGAACTCGAAATCATCAGGGCGTATTTGAGTATTGAGGAGGTTCGTTTTGGTCACCGACTATCTTATGCTATTAATTGTGACGAAAGTTTATTTTCTCAGCAAATCCCTCGATTTTTGCTTCAACCTTTAGTCGAAAATGCCATCAAACATGGTATTTCAAGAGTAGCAGAGAAAGGTATTATTGACATAAACATCAAACAAGCCAATGATTTATTAACCATTCAGATTCACGACAATGGCCCTGCTTTTTCGGAAACACTCGGCGGAGGTTTTGGCTTGAGAAGTGTTAAAGAAAAACTTAAATTGCTGTACGGCAACAAGGCTTCTTTGGAACTCAAAAATAATCCCAAAATCATCGAAATTGTTATCATGAATCTATAGCCATATCTTGCTTTAAGTTCCCTTAAATTCATGAGAAATATTTTTGCCGAGAGCTGAAAGCCGAACGCCAAATTCACCATTTACAACTCACAACTAACAATTAAGACTCATGCCATACAAAACTATACTAATCGACGATGAACCTATTTCGATTAATCGTATCAAAAGATTATTGAAAGAATATGACGATACCTTCGAAATCATTGGCGAAGCACTCAACGGACAAGAAGGTTTAGAATTGATTGAAGACCTCAGACCAGATTTGATATTTTTAGATATTGAAATGCCTATTTTGACTGGCTTTGAGATGCTCGAAAAGCTTACGTTTATGCCTATTGTTATTTTCGTAACCGCTTACGACCAATTTGCGATTAAGGCATTTGAAGAAAATTCTATTGATTATTTATTAAAACCTATCGAAAAATCTCGCTTGGATAAAGCCGTGCAAAAGCTCCAGAAATTTACCGAAAATCAAGCCCTAAAAATCTCAGCTGATAGCTTACAAAGTTTGACAGAACTCCTAAAACCTAAGAAAGAAATACATTCTATTTCAGTAAAACAAGGCGATAAAATCTTAATAATAGCCTTGCAGGATATAGCTTTTTTTCAAGCAGATGATAAATATGTATTTTTACATACCCTAGACAATAAGCAATTTATCACCAATTATACGATTAGTAATTTATCCGAAAAACTGCCAAGCAATTTTATTCGCATCAGTCGTTCGAGTATTGTCAACGGTAGCCAAATTAGAGAACTAGAAAAACATTTTAGTGGAAAATATCTCGTAGCCCTCAATGACAGCAAGCGTACCAAAATCGAAACGGGTATCTCCTATCATGACAATCTCAAACGATTTTCCTTGTAGAGACGTTGCACGCAACGTCTCCAGCAAAATATCTTAGTACCATACAAAGTCTGCCATATAGGTTTATTAAAATTGCATAAATAATTACACGCAACATACCCTACAGCGACATCCACTGTTCGTGCGAAGACGTTGCGTGCAACGTCTCTACGGTTTTTGTGTGGCAAAATATTCTTTTTTGACCACCGATGCTGTTTTATGATCTCCCGAATGGTGCCAGCCTGGAGGCATGAAAATATAAAGTACCTTATCTTTTATGGTCGGTGCATGATATACGTCTTTGGCTAAGAGGATAATTTCACCAAAATAGGCATCCCAAAAATCCCCAGCTTTCATCGGTCTGGTGATACCATATTCTATTTCCTCCTCATATTTTTCGTCTTGCAAAGTTCCGAATACCTTGTCCCAAATATTAAGCAGATTACAAAAGTTGGTATCCATATATAAAGGATTGCGCGCATGATGTACACGATGATGCGAGGGAGTCAGAATGATTTTATTCAAGAAACCCAGACGAGCATCTTTCATTAGATTCTCACCAATGTGAATAAATGCACCCCAAGTGCCATCGACAAACATAATCAAAAATAATAACGGAGGGTTGACGCCCATCAAAATACAAATCGTAGTACGGATAATATCGGCATAAGGTCCTTCTAAGAAAAAGTGAGCATAAGTAATGGACAAGTTCATCGACTCAGACGCATGATGTGTAGAATGCAAACACCAGAATAGACGCACCTTATGACCCAGATAATGGTACACAAAATGGGCAAATTCCCAAACCACGTAGCCATAAATAAACCAATACCAAGTAAACTCCGATTTGAAAATGGCATAAGGCTCAAACAGACCTATGCAAATACCCACCATCCCAATTGAGATAAATCTGGAAATAACACGATTGAAGATATAGGTAAAAAAGGCGATTTTATATTGGGTAAAACTCAAGCGTTGGAAGAAAAACGCTCGGATAAGTTCGATGACCAGCAATACAGGAATAAGCGGAGCTAATGCCTTTCCGATGCCATCTTGGGTTAAAAGGGCTTTATAATTATCCGTCTGAATAATTTCGATTAGACCACTAAAGCTAAAAAAGCCTACAATTTCACGATACAAGGTTTCTAAGATTTCCATAATGTTAAGTTTGAGAAAATTGGTTCTCAAAATTTAGCAAAATCATTTTAGAAAACTCTCGGGTTCTGTATGTTTTAGAAATATCTCCAATAATTTGCAATTCGCGAATTGCAAATTGTTCAAAAAAAATAGAGACGCAGGCTTTGCGTCTCTACCATCAATATGATTTCTTAGTTGCTTTTGATGACAACATTATCTACAAAAAATGCCGTTGGCGAACAAGGCTCATCTGCACCTTTGAGTGGCGGGTCATTGGTTTCGTTTGGTGTTTGGCGAGTTGGGAAGTTACGATAAGCACCCGTGCGTAGCGATAACCTTTCGATAGACTTCACAGCCTCCGCCAATTGTCCCTTTTCTAATACTTTCTTACCATTTATCAATAACGTATAGTGACCATAGGTATTCGACTCTGTCAAAATCTCGACTTTATACCATTGTCCTTTTTGATAAGTTGAAACTACCTTTTCGGTACTTCCATCAGTGGCGATGATTTGTCCATTTTCATCAAAACGTACTCTTACAGGACGATTACCAAATTGGTCGGTCAAATCTATTTCGAGTCTTCCTGTATTGGTAGCATCTGCAAATATATCTAAACTAGTCTGTGCTTTGGTTCCTTCTTGGAATACTCGAATGGCACGAGCATAATCATACAAATCGGTATCGGATAATTGTAGTGCTTTGCCTGTTCTGCTAGGCGCTTTTACTACCTCTATCGGTGCCCATTTTGGTGCATAAATATTCCAGTTTGGCACAGCGCCTTCTAATGCCAAAGCATCAAAGTTATCCGAAACGATACCTTTTACTGCATATTGAATTGGCACAGGCGTACGACTCACCCATACGTCTTCTTTATTGACGGTATAGGTCATCCACATATCATTACCCGGAGGATTACCATTTCCTTCTTCGATACCACGCATATAACAAGGGCCAAAATCTTTCCAGCGACCCGTAAATCTACGCACGGGCACTTCACCTTGAATCAATAACATATTATCAAACAAAACTCCGTCCTCGCCCGTCACCACGACCAATGGAAAACGATACTGCGTTTGTTCAATAGGGTTATAGCTAATTGCATAACGACCATCGTCTGTTTTTTGCCCCCATTGTTTTCCGCCCGACATCAAGAAAGTAGGTACTTTTACAGGTTCAGAAAAAGTTTTTCCTTCATCATCCGAAAGCGCTACTAAAGATTTTTTCCAAAGAGCTACCACTTTTCCATCTTTACGATGATAAAATGACAAGGCTTGTCCAGATTTGTTGCCATTGTAAAACCCATCCACGCCATGATCCTCATCATACCACTGAAAAGTCATCAATTTATCTTTTAGCAACGCATCACAGGCAGCGACAAAACCAGCATCCGTTGATTTTTTATAGAAAGGATACGAGGTATTACTTTCATTCCAGTTGGCTTCACTTTCATAACGTATAAAGTATATCGGTCCGTAAGAACCATCCTTGTAGGCTTCGCGCACCACGCGACCGATTCCCCCTTTTCCAAAAGGGTCATCAGTATGTCCATAAAAGGCAATTACCAACAAACGACCATCAGGAGCCACATAAAATCCCATACGTTGGTGCATCATATAACCATGATAACCCGCAGGAATCTTCACGCCTTCGGGCGCTTTGTAAGGAGGAAACACCACCTCTGGTTTCTCCCAATGACGACCATCTTTTGATTTTACAATTAAGGTCTGCCCAGGTGCAACGTGCTCATCTGCTGGATTACTCAAATACTGTTGATAAAACGTATTATTCCAATAACAAAGATTAGAAGCATGGTTGTAGGTCCAGCCATAGCCATCGGCATATTCGGGATGGGTACGGTTAGCGCGCATCGTCTGGCGGTTTTCGGTACCGATAGCGTAACGCAAACGACCTTCGTGTACACTTGGATCAACGGTCTGACCGCCGATATAACGTACTGGTTCTGTGACACTTCCTGTTTGTGCCACGCCAGAACTGGCTAAACTAAACAGAATACAGGGAATAGAAATTATTTTTTTCAAAGTTTTAGAAACAATTTTAAGAGTGAAAATTGGGTAATTGAATGCTGATTCTCTCAAATTTAAGGGAAAAACCTATTTTTATACTCCAAGTCTATGGGGTAGTGTTAGGACAAAAAGCCTTTCTTTAAGTCGAATTAGTTCGTTTTTTACGAAAAGCTGTCGGCGTTTTTCCTGTATATTTTCTGAACTGTTTACAAAAATGACTCTCATCTGTAAAGCCAAATTCGTCGGCTATTTCGGTCAAAGAATGTTGGCTATATTGCAAACGGGCTTCTATCAAACTCATTTTGAGCTTGGTGATATATTGCTTCAATGGCTCGCCAGTATGTCTTTTGAAGAAAATACTGATATAGGCAGGTGAATAGTGAAAAACCTCAGCCAAATGCTCGATGGTAAGCAATGAAGGTTCATAAATATGTTGTTTGATATAGCGTAAAATCGCCTCTACAGAGTCATTGGTGGCTATTGGGGCGGCACTTTGTCCTAATAGATTCCTTGCCAAAATCACCATGATACTACGCATAAGATTATCACGAATAATTTCAAAATATTGAGATTCTGGACGCTGATATTCACTTTCAAGCACATGAAGTAAATGATGAAGCTTTTGCTTTTCTGACAACTCATGTACAATTGACCCTCTGCTTTGTGAGGAAGTATAAAGTAAAGAATCTACTATTTTTTGCCAAGTATTGCCCTCCTGCGTTGAGTGCTTCAAAAACGATTCATTAAACCTGATAAAACAAAACTCCGTCAGCGTGGCTATCTCGAAATCATGGAAATCTTCAGGTCCCACCAAAAACACATCTCCTTCTGAGTAGTCATACGAATTGCCGTTGAGGTTATGTTGACCTTGTCCTTTTAGGATAAAAATAATCTCAAAATAGGTATGCTTGTGCACTGAATGCTCCCATTGAGTCGCCTCAAAATGATAAATATTGAATGCAGTATGTAAAATATAGCGTTTCATCAATCGTCAGGATATTTACTAATTATCTACCAAGATATAATGGATTTTTACCATTATCTAGAAAAAAACATTTGTAGTTTTGTATCTTCATTGATGTAATACAGTACAAAAAAATATGATAAACCACTTATAATCAAGACACAATACCATACAGAAATTATAATCTATCCATAAAGAGCATAATGGAAATATACATATTATTAGCTCATCACTTCAAAACATTGATACAATCATGAAAAAATTAGAAAGACGTTCATTCTTAACCAAAGCAGCAGCAGCTTCTGCATTGACGGCCGTTGCGCTACCTTCGGAGGCAAAGCCAAAGAAAAAAATCTTTATCCATCATGTCTATTTTTGGTTGAAAAACCCATCGAGCGAGGCTGACAAAAACAAGCTTATCGAAGGACTAACAGGATTATCGAAAGTGCCAACCATTCGTTTTCATCACATTGGCACACCTGCAAGTACCAACCGTAGTGTTATCGAGCGAGGGTATTCGGTTTCGTGGATGCTATTTTTTGATAACTTAGAAGAAGAAGAAATCTATCAAAAACACCCCATTCATCTCAAATTTGTGGAAGACTATTCACACCTTTGGGAGAAGGTAATTGTGTATGACTCTGAGCAGATTTAGACGAGAGGGTTGAGGGGTGAGGCATTAGGGGATTTGTGATATAGCCACAAGCTTTCATAGGATGAACAATCTATAAAAGCTTGTGGCTAATTTATGGATATGTTTTGAAATAATTAGTAAATCTATATCTTTGAAACATATTTAATAATAACCTCAAAAGCTTATTCTATATCTATCCTATGCGCTCAAAACCTTTTTTATTCAATCTTTTAACTGGGTCATTTATACTAATTCTCCTTTGGAATTGTGGACCCCGAAAGAATGATACCATTAATACCAATACCGACACTTCAGTCAATCGTTCTTCTCAATCACTTGCTAAAATTCTAGCAACCCCTGATACAAACGAACATCAAATTCAATCTGGGATATTCACATTTACTTTTGAACCCTCTACTAAAAAAATCTACAATCAGTACCCTACAAAATCTTTTATTATGCCAGATAGTTCTGGACTTCGCCAAGAGGGTTTGAACTGGTATGCATTGGATATGGAAGGCAAGGAAAAGCTTGTACTCTCTGGAAATGATAATGAAGGGTTTGATAGTTTTGTCGTTTATGAGTGTTTAGGCTCTGTTAAAAATCTACCATATTGGGTTTTTAAGGTCAATTTTTATGAAGGAGGAATGTTTACTTTGGTCAATAAAAATTCGGGAGAAAAAATAGATTTAGTGAGCCCTCCCATTATATCACCAGACCAAAAGTGGCTTATAAGCGTATCTTCCGACTTAATCGCCGAATATGATTATAATGGTTTTGTATTACTAGAAATCAAAGATCAAAAAATAATTAAACGTGCAGAAGTTGCACTCAAAACCAAAGGAATAGAAGATGCCAAATGGATTAATAATAATACACTTTCCATCAAAGAAAACTATATTCAAAACGATGAAGAAGCCACAAGATATAGCATTCTGAGAATCAGAACTCAATGAAGGTAGGTTATGCTAATTGCCAAACTATCATTAAATAATGGGTTAGTTGACTACCTGATATACATGTTAGTTCTAGATGGATAGTAATGTACAAACCGAAAAACGTTTTTTAACTTTAATAAAACATAATTTTTAAACAATACAAAAACTACGACAACTAAAAAGTATAACAAGAATAGTACAATAAAAAATTGGTAAAATTACAAAAAATACAAAAAGTACTACAAAACTTTCGTATATTTAGGAGTTCTGCGTCATTTTGAACAAACCGTGTAATGGAAATGGATTTAAAAGAAAAGTTAGATAAAATAGATTTTGAGTTTGAAAACGGTTTACGTTTCAAAGCGACAAATAGACTACGAAATTTAATACAGGAAAATCCAAATGAAATTGAATTGTGGAATAAACTTGCTGAATTTTATTATGAAAGTGGATTTTTAGATGCGGCAGGAAAATATTGGATATTAACAGAAACTACAGAAGAAAGAATTATTAAGTGTGTGGAAATTTATGAAAAATCCGTCAACTATTCTGGAAATCAAATTTTACAAGAAATAGTTTTTCGTGGTGACAAAACAAAACTATCAAAATTTGCTCAACAAAAACTAACAGATTTAGAATTAGACAGCGAAAAGAAAACAAAATATGTTCCGAAGTATAATCCTAAACAGAACATTCAAAAAAATATAACACTAAACAAATACAAACTTTTAAAGACAAACTAATAGGTAAATTTTTCTTCTTTGTATTCATTTTAATTGTAATTTCAGTTATAGTTGGATTTGTAACTATTATAAAATGGATATTTGGAAATTAAAAAACGAACGCACAACAGCCCCGCTAGTGCTGGTTTCCTAGCCAGTACTAACACAATCTAAGGATTCTAATCCTATTATAAAAATCAACTCAATAGTTAAGTTTTGAAAAGATAACTTCTGGATAGAATCCAGAGAAAAATGGGTACTGGCTAGGAAGCCAGCACCAGCGGGTGTGCTAAAACGTGAGAAATTCTTTTTTGAGATTCCACGCCCAAAGAAAAAGTTGATTTTACCTAACGTTTTGTCTATCAGTCAAGTAGAAAAGCTATTTTCACAATTAGAAAACCTAAAACACAAGACTATGCTTTTTTTAGCCTATTCGGGCGGACTTAGAGTTAGCGAGGTAGTAAACCTAAAGATAAAAGACATTCATTCTGCAAGAATGGTTATTAATATCAAGGGAGCAAAAGGAAAAAAAGACAGAATGGTTGCCCTTTCTGAAGGTATACTTGAACTTTTAAGAAAATATTATATTGCCTACAAACCAACTTATTGGCTTTTTGAAGGTCAGTATAAAGACGAACCTTACAGTACTAGAAGTCTTCAGCAAATTTTCCACAGAGCCAAAAATGAAGCAAAAATAACACAAGATGTAACTTTCCATAGCTTAAGGCACAGTTATGCGACACACCTTCATGAGCGAGGAACAGATATTAAACTCATTCAAGAATTATTGGGACATAACGACCTTAAAACCACTTTACGTTACACACATGTAAGCACTCGAAAACTTGAAACTATTGTTAATCCTTTTGATCAATTAAAGATAAAAGATGAATAGTGTTTTGCAAACCGAAAAACGTTTTTTAACTTCAATAAAACCTAATTTTTAAACAATACAAAAACTACGACAACTAAAAAATACGACAAGAATAGTACAATAGGAAATTGGTAAAGTTATAAAAAATACAAAAAATACTACAAACCTTTCGTATATTTAGGAGTTAGCGGCTATTTTACCAGACAACGATAAAAATGAAATATATAATAAAATGAGAATACTACTTTCAATTTTACTTTTAACATTATCGATGACAAACTTGCTTGGACAAAGTAATTCAACGACTACTAAACCAACAGATAAATCTTTCCCGACAAATATTCAAGAAGGTAGCGAAAAAGAGCTTGATAAATTTGACGGTAAAATAGTGGCGTTTGACGGGACAATTGAGAAAATTGAAAAAAGTAGAAATAATACACCATTTTACAAACTAAAAATTGCAGACGACAATTATTTATGGACAGTTTTGATGTTTAAAAATAAATCAAATAAAATTGGTGATAAAGTCAGAGTTGTTGGATATTTAAGACCAAACGAACCAAATAAAGACGAGAAAAAATATTTAGACGGAAAATATATGGTAATTGCATTTGGACTAATAGACTTTAATAAGTCAAATTTTTTATTTTTAGGTGGTGCAATACAACAAAAACAAGAATGGATAGATGGAAAAATACCAAGTGGGGAATAAAAAACAGCCGCTAACACGAGTAGCTGTTGCACAACTCATTTTTCCTAAAATTTACTTACAGAATACACATCCAGACCTCTTTTAAAGCGATTTAAGAGAGGTCTGTTTTTTAGTTTTTGCAAAATATCCTCAAATTTGAAACGCTTAAAATTGAGTTATTGATGAATACTGATACGCTTTTGAGAGAGGCATAAATTTCTCCTTCTGAAAGGGCAATAGCTTGGGCTAATATACTTGGTTTTTTCACAATGAAGCGTAGATATTTCTGCAAGTTGTAAACTAAACTTGCCATTAATACGTGTTTGTTGCTGGATTTGATACCTCGTGTGTTCACTCGTTTCATGTTCATAAAATTTACGAGTGTTCCTATCACGGGTTCGACGGTTTTACTTCGTATTCGTACCATTCGCTTGGCATAAGACTTGTTTTGGGTAAGCTTTTCATGCATTCGGTCGTAATGCTCTTTGTGAATACTATTATCCACCTTCTGGTTCGCCAGCCCGGTTAAATTTTGTAGCTTTACCACAACATTGTTCTCTAAGTGGACAATCCTTGCAATCTGATTCACTACTTCGATAAGTACGTTTGGTATAGCCTTTACTAT
>NZ_NJFZ01000065.1 GCF_002270355.1 Flectobacillus sp. BAB-3569
CTGCTCCATCTGGGGTTGTTTCGAACGAACCTGCTTTCAAAAAAGAAGGAGAATTAACTTTTCCGAAAATTCAGAAGAAAATTAGTATCGAAATTGCCGATAATGATGCCGAAACTACTCAAGGATTAATGTATCGTAAAAGCATGCCAGATACTTGTGGGATGTTGTTTGTTTTTCCAGATAGTCAAGAAAGAAGCTTCTGGATGAAAAACACCTTTATTCCATTAGACCTCCTATTTATCAATTCTAATAAGGAAGTCATCACGATACAACCCAATCGCCCACCTTTCTCAGAAGAAGCAATTCCTTCCTACAAACCAGCTCAGTATGTGTTGGAAGTAAACGCAGGATTTTGTCAACGAAACGGCATTAAGCAGGGAGATAAAATTTCGTTTTAAACAAAAAATAGGCAAGCTAAGCTTGCCTATTTTTTTCTAGCATATCTAAAAAGCTTTACAGGAAGTTTGTAATCTGTTGCCTCTCCAATCGTATAATAATCTGTTCCAGTTCTTGAAAAAGCTATTCCTTCACCTTGAGCCTCTTCACTTGCCGAATAAGTATAATCCAACAATTTGGCAGGACGAAGTAAAGCCTTTGCTATTGATTCGCCGTCGGCTCTACGCCAATGATATATCTGTCCATAATTTCTGATAAGGATTTCTWKSTTGGAATGAAATTGTATATAAAGGACTTAATTGGAGGAGTGATTTTGCTTTTAGAGCTTTTACCTTAAAAACTTTTGACGCCGACGTCGTTATCAAAGTTATATATTTACACTAGGACGAATGCTTGGTTTGCCTG
>NZ_NJFZ01000019.1 GCF_002270355.1 Flectobacillus sp. BAB-3569
TTGTTCTCTAAGTGGACAATCCTTGCAATCTGATTCACTACTTCGATWAGTACGTTTGGTATAGCCTTTGCTGTCTGTCTTTTCACCTTTGTAGGTTAGTATTGCTTGTTTGCCACCCTCTTGCGTACATTGGTAATAGTTTGCCTCTTTATGGTAGGTAAAGCCTGTTCGTTGAGGTTTGTACTGCCCAAAGTTGGGTATCCATGCGTTGATGCCTTTAGCATCCAAATATGCTAAAGCTTCGCCACTGCTATAACCTCCATCAGCTAATATCTCTCCCAATTCAATATCATGTTCTGATAAATTCCCTTCTGTTAGTTCCAGAATTTGGGCTAAACATTGACTATCTCGTTTGTCTGCAAAATCAGCGCATGCACCAGTGATTACATGATGAGCATCGTCGACTGCTATTTGTCCAAAATAGTTTAACTGACGAGCTTTTCCTGGTTTTACGCTAATGCGTGCATCTGTATCGGTAGGTGAATAATGGGTATGGTTTGACACATATTTGGGACGAATCAAATTCCCATTCTCATCCAACTTCTCACTGTTATTATTAGCAGGCATGTCTTTGTATGCAGTTCGTTTCCAGTTGTGATGACGTTCAACTAGCTTTTTGCGTGTGCTTGTCACCTTAAACTCGCTTTGTTGCTCTAGTTCATCAACAAAAGCGCTGGCATCTTCCAATATCTCTTTTTCAACCAGACTGTCCATACTGGCATTGGCTTTAATAAAAACGCTATCAATCGCCTGACGTTTGCCTCGGACCATGCCTTTGTCGACACACAGCTTCAATACCATTTGAAACAACTCCAAAAATACTCCTTCGCCATACAACTGGCGTGTACGGCTAATAGTACTATGCCAAGGAAGAACTTCGTCCAAATCATATTGGAGAAACAGCCGAATGTCCAAACAATTTGAACAGTATTCCATCAGACGTCTATCGGAAGGAATATTATTCAAATACCCCACTAACAATATCTTGAAAAACACGACAGGGTCAATGGACTCCTGACCTTCAGTTCCATAATAAGGTGCTGTTCGGGCATACAGAAAGTGTAAATCAAGTGCTTTTTCGAGTTTTCGATAGAAGTTATCGGCACTTACCAAGCTATCCAGACTGACTTGGTAATACATTTTTGGCTGGAGATTTTTGCGTCCTTGCATATCTTTAAAATACACATTTTGGGGCAATTTTCCAAGGTAAAATTAAAGGTTCTCAACAAGATGGAAGTCTATGACTATTTCTATATATTTGAGTTGTGCAACAGGCACCTAGGTTTTGTAAAAACTCACTTTTGTTTTGCAGTACATCTATTTCTACACGAGGAATAGGGCGTAAAGTATGGTACGCTTTGATGTTTGGTGAGGCAAAAGGATTATATTTAGTCGCACGTTCAATGAGTTTGCCTGTACGTTTTAAATCAAACCAACGAAGTTGTTCGCCTACAAACTCTCTAGCTCTTTCGTCAAGAATAAAATCTAAAGTCATATCACTTGCTTTGACTTGCATAGCGGATGTTTGTCCAGGAAGTGCCGCTCTTGAGCGAACTACATTGACATAACTGGCATCCTTTGCCAGGTGCATCAAATAGCCTTTCAAAGGCTTTTCTATCTCCTTTGATGACCTTTTGCCAAAGCTGCAAGTATGTGGATTCATCGAGCATGAATATAAAATTAGAATTAGAAAGGTACAATATTAACTTAGATTTATCTTAAAAGTAAGGCAATTTAAAAATATACTTAGAGAAAAACATACATTTTTGATAAAAATTAAACCGATTGCATTTTAAATACACTCGTCTGATCTTTTGGCAACGTTGCCGGTAACGATTGCGTAAAAAAATCAAAAACAATATTTGTGTGCACCGAACTTATGTCTCAATTTCGAACCGTAAACCTATTTATAATTACAAAAAAACTTGTAATTCTTCCATAGCATTTTCTATTTCTCCGAAAAAAATAGAGGTACAAACTAGGTTAATCTGTATTCCTCAAAATTCTACTTAATCAGATGATTATGTGTGGGTTATTTATAGCCTGTTCAAAGAATAAAATATCATTTCTAGCTAGTTGAGATGGAATTATGCATTTAATATTTTCCTAAAAAATGAAAAAAAGTCTCATTTCAATGTTTCTGTTTTTTTGAGTTTATCGGTGGTGATAGCTCAAAAAACAACAACTTATCCGACCAAATTTACGGTTGCTTTAGATGGTTCGGGCGACTTTAAAAGTATCCAAGAGGCAATTATGGCTTTTCGGGACCATTCCCAGCAAAGGGTAATACTATTTATCAAAAATGGTACTTATCACGAAAAGGTAACTATTCCAGCAAATAAGCCCAATTTACATCTTGTAGGCGAAAGTCGTGAGGGCGTAGTGATTACAAACGGAGATTATTCGGGCAAAAACTACCCCAACGGGCAAAAGGATGCTGTGGGCAAAACGCAGTTTAGCACCTATAATTCGTACACGCTTTTGGTGGATGCGCCTGATATTGTACTCGAAAATCTGACCATTGTTAATAGTGCAGGTCGTGTGGGACAAGCAGTGGCTTTGCATGTGGAAGGAGATAGATTTGTTTGTAAAAATTGTACTCTTTTGGGAAATCAAGACACGCTTTATGCTGCCAGAGAAGGTACTCGTCAATTTTATGTCAATTGTCAAATTGAAGGAACTACGGATTATCTGTTTGGTAAAGCGATTGTTGTTTTTCAATCATGTACGCTAAAAAGTCTATCTGATTCTTATATCACCGCGGCAGCAACGCCTGATTATCAGCCTTTTGGCTTTGTCTTTTTTGATTGTAAACTCACTGCTGACTCTACAGCGAAAAAAGTATTTCTGGGTCGTCCGTGGCGTCCAGCTTGTAAAACAGTTTTCATTCGTACCGAAATAGGTAGTCATATTTTGCCTATTGGTTGGAATAATTGGGGTAATCCAGCAAATGAAAAAACAGTACTTTATGCCGAATATCAATCTACAGGCGAAGGCGCAAACCCTAGTAAAAGAGTCGCTTGGAGTCGTCAGTTAAGTAAGAAAGAACTACGAATTTATACATTAGAAAATATTTTTGGTACAAAAGAACCAATCAAAAATTGGTGGAACAGAGAGGAGTGACGAGTTTGGAGTGGTGAATGCGGAGTGTTTAATCGAATATATTCAAAATCGTATGTTGTTAAATAAAGGCAATCACTTATTCATGACACTTAAGACTTTACATTTTTCTCATAATAAGATATTTATGAAATCATTTGGTAAATTTTTAGCCCTTTCTTTAATAGGGTTTTCATTAAGTACACAGGCACAAAATATATCGACAGTATCCAAAGTATGGGTTTCTGACTTGGGAAATGGACAATACAAAAATCCTGTGATTGATGCTGATTATTCTGACCCTGATGCTTGTCGTGTGGGTAGTGATTTCTATATGATTGCTTCCAGTTTCGATGCTGTTCCGGGCTTGCCTATTTTGCATTCAAAGGACTTAGTCAACTGGTCTATCATTGGTCATGCGCTGAAGCGTCAGCCTCCCTTCGAACATTTTTCAAAAACTCAACATGGCAATGGCGTTTGGGCTCCTGCGATTCGATATCATGCTGGTGAATTTTGGATTTATTATCCTGATCCTGATTTTGGGATTTATTTGACCAAAGCTAAAAACCCTACTGGTCCTTGGTCTGAGCCTATTTTGGTAGAAGAAGGCAAAGGTCTTATAGACCCTTGTCCGTTTTGGGATACTGACGGACAGGCATATTTGGTTCATGGTTGGGCAGGTAGTCGTTCAGGAATTAAAAGTGTGCTGACTATCAAGAAAATGAATGCTGAAGGTACTAAAGTTACCGATGAGGGTAAAATAGTATTTGACGGTCATGAAACCGACCCGACAGTGGAAGGCCCCAAGTTTTATAAGCGAAATGGTTACTACTATATTTTTGCTCCTGCTGGTGGAGTTTCTACGGGTTGGCAATTGGTGCTTCGTTCCAAAAATGTATATGGTCCATACGAAAGAAAGGTGGTCATGAATCAAGGGAATAGCCCTGTCAATGGACCACATCAAGGAGCTTGGGTAGACACGCCAACGGGAGAAGATTGGTTTTTGCATTTCCAAGACAAGGACGTATATGGTCGTGTGGTACACCTTCAGCCTATGAAATGGGTAAAAGATTGGCCAGTAATAGGTAATGACCCCGATGGTGATGGTATCGGCGAGCCTGTTATGACGTATCGAAAACCTAATGTGGGCAAAACGTATCCAATCGTCACCCCAGCCGAATCGGATGAATTTGAGGGTAATACACTTGGTTTACAATGGCAATGGCAGGCAAATCCTAAAGGCATTTGGCATAGTTTGACAAACAAAGGAAGTCTACGATTGTACTCGCAGAAAGTCCCTGATAATGCTAAAAATAACTGGGAAGTACCCAATATTTTATTACAAAAATTCCCAACTGAGAAATTTACGGCTACAACTAAACTGGTATTTACTCCCAATCAAAAGCTTGAGAATGAGAAGGTAGGGTTAATTATTTTAGGAAAAAGCTATGCTCATATTGGTCTCAAAAGTAAGGGTAAAGAAGGAGTCTTTTTGATTTATGGCGAATCTCAAAAGGCATCTGAAGGCAAGCCAGAAATTGAAACTGTCGTAGAAACCCCTATTCCAGCTAATACGCCAGTGTATTTGAGAGTTAAGGTTTTGGATAAAGCCCGTTGTCAATTTAGCTACAGTCTTGATGGACAAACTTTTAAAAATATGGGAGAGCCTTTCCAAGCGGTCGTAGGACATTGGATTGGCGCCAAAATTGGTTTGTTTTGTACCAGAACCACCCAAATCAACGACTCAGGATATGCTGATGTAGATTGGTTTAGAATAGAGGCTTTACCTTAATGACTATTCAAACTTTGAAACAAGGCACAAAGGAGCAAAGGCACAAAGTGTAGAAGATTCTATCTCCATAATTTTTCCCTTTGTGCCTATAAAACTTGTGCCTTTGTCCCTCTCTAAAAACTACGCAACGAAGAAAACTTTATACCCCCTTTTTTTATAGCAAAACCTTTTAGGATGTATTTTTGTGCAGTATTTGACTTATCTCTTCAAGCCATATTGATCCAAAACTTTCATGAAAGACATTTTTAAAGAATATTTACAAAAGTATATCTCCATTACTAATGAACAATTTGAGCAACTTTCTTCAGAGTTGACTGTTAAGCATATCAAGAAAAATACCGTTCTTATCGAGCAAGACACTATTGATGACTCTACATTTTTTGTTTGTCATGGCTTGATTCGCGCTTATACTATCGACCATCAAGGAAAGGAACACGCGATATTTTTTGCCCCAGAACATTGGTGGGTCAACGATAAAAATAGCTTTTACTTTTGTGAACCTTCCTTGTTTTATGTAGAAACTTTAGAGGATACAGATTTGGTACAGATTTCTCGTAAATTCTATGATAAAGCTGCCCTTTTGATTCCTGAATTTGCTCCTTGGCAAACTAAAATTTTGCATAACTCTATCAGATTTATGCAAAAACGTATCAATTTGCTATTGGCAGCTCAAGCCGAAACTCGCTATTTGGATTTTATCAAAATGTACCCTAACCTCGTTCATCGTATTCCACAAACAATGATTGCGTCTTATTTAGGCATCACCCCTGAATCTCTTAGTCGAGTTAGAAAAGTATTGGTAACGAAGGGGATTTGAAAATTTGGTGATTTGAAAATTTGAAAATGAGCTTTTACTAGTTCAAGATTTAATCTTGGACTTATTTTTTACACAGTTTATAAACTGAAAAAAAACTAGTCCGAGACAAAGTCTCGAACTAGTAATCTTGGGCTTTTTTATAAAAATAAAATTGGTGTAGGGGCAACCCTTGCGGTTGCCATATTGAGTGGGACAACCGCAAGGGTTGCCCCTACCTAATAGATAAAACTGTTACTAGTTTAAGACAAAGTCTCGAACCAGTAATGTATTTACATTGCCTCTATAACTCAAACATTGAGGGCAACCTATTTTAGGCAAGGACAAAGGACAACTCCAAACTCATCACTTCAAACTCAAAACTCATAAGATTCTCCTCTTCACTCATTACTTATCATACATCAATGCACAGCCCTGAATGAGCTAGTAATTTTGAATCATCAAACAACAATTACTAAACGACTTATTCATTATGGAATCATACATCAAAGGCATGCACCATGTAACAGCTATCGCAGGTGATGCAAAACGCAATCTTCATTTTTATACAGAAGTATTAGGATTACGTCTTATCAAAAAGACTGTCAACTTTGATGACCCTCATACTTACCATTTTTACTTTGCCAATGCCAACGCAGATTTAGGCTCAGTATTAACATTTTTTCCTTGGGGAGATCGTGTAAAAAGAGGTCTTAAAGGAGCAGGTATGGCAACAGAAGTAAGCTATTCTGTACCAAAAGGTAGTTTAGATTTTTGGGTAAAAAGATTGGATGACAACAATGTATTTTACAGTAAACCTTCATTAAAATTTGGCGAAAGATATATTGCTTTCCTTGATCCAGATGGTTTAAAAGTCGAATTGATTGAGACTGATATTCCTCAAGATACTTTGCCAGAAGTGTATGGCGTAAAACCTGAATATGCGCTCAACAGCATTTATGCAGTAACGCTTACGCTCAACAACATAGCACCAACAGCGTCTATATTGACAGATGTTTTTGGGTATGAGTTGGAGAAAAAAGAAGGTAATCGCACTCGCTATACCATGACAAAAGATGGCTTGACGTCTAAAGTTGATTTGGTTGAATTGCCAAACGAATCGAGAGGTATTGTGGCAGGAGGTATCATTCACCATGTTGCTTTTAGAGTAAGTAACGATGGTGATTTAATGAAAATGCGTGAGAAAATCGTAGCCTTGGGCTTGAATATCACTGAGCAAATCGACCGTCAATATTTCCATTCTTTGTATTTCAGAGAACCAGGAGGTGTTTTATTCGAAATTGCAACGGATAACCCAGGTTTTGACATCGACGAAGATGAATCTGAATTAGGACAACATTTGATGTTGCCTTCAAGATACGAAGGACAACGTGAGCGTATCGAAAAAGCTTTGCCAGTATTAGCGTAAGGATTTGGACTATGGGCTTTTGAGTAAAGGGTTTTGCAGAAAAGCCCATAGTTTATTCTAACATTTAAACACGATTTATCATGGACTTTCAACCATTGAAATATATACTTGAGTTGTCAAAAAATCCTAATGCTCCTGTGCTTGTCCTCTTGCACGGAACAGGTGGCGACGAACAAGATTTGATACCTTTGGCAAAAGATATAACCAAAGATTTTCATTTATTAAGTTTAAGAGGAAATGTAAACGAAGGCGGTATGCCACGTTTTTTCAGAAGAGTCAGAATGGGAGTTTTTGATGAAAAAGATTTGGCTTTTCGTACCGATGAAATGAAGGCTTTTATTGAAAAAGTTTTGCAAGAAAATCACTTAGAAAACGCCAAAATTGTCGCTTTAGGCTATTCAAACGGAGCCAATATTGCTGGAGCAACCCTTTTAAAATATCCAGATTTTTTTGATGGAGCGATATTGTTTAGACCTATGTTGCCTTTTCAAGAACCAGTATTAACCGAAAAAGCACAGCAAGTTCCGGTGTTCTTTTCGAATGGCAAACATGACCCAACCGTTCCGCCAAAAGATACTTCAACGTATTTGGAAATCTTAAAAGAACAAGGATTTGAGGTGGAACATCATGCTTTGCCAACTAGCCATAATTTGACTTACAATGATGTGGAATTGGCTAAGGTATGGTTGGAAAGATATTTTCCTATCAACTAAGAACCAAAATTTTAGGCGTTGCATTGCAACGCCTAAATCTAACTATCCCCAAATTAATTAATGAATCTTTGTCTCTTCCAATTTTTTACTTTTCTGATAAAATCTCAACAGGTCCCAAAAGCCCCGCTTTTTCTAAGGGGCGTCCTTCTAATCGAAACGGCGCTGTGGTAAAAGTTACACGCTGATTTTGTGGTAAATGATTATCACCAATCAAACGGTTATGCCACGTATTACTTACCTCAATTTCGACTGTATTTTTCCCCTTCACCAACGCTTTCGATATATCAACTCTAAATGGTGCTGTCCAGGCAACTCCACAATCTTTTCCGTTGAGTCTTACCAACGCAATATTGGCGACCTCACCTAAATCTAACCAAATTGCTGAAGAATTGTTTCCATTCCAGTCAAAGCTTTTGGTATAAGTGGCTGTTCCTGAGTAGTATTTAATCAAAGTATCTGTATCTGCACTCCAATCCGTTAAAAAATTGAATATCTGTGCAGAACTTGGCCCTCCTTTTTCTTTTTCAAAATTCACCTGCCACGAACCCTCAAAACTTTGTATTTTTTGTAAATCCCCAACAGATTTATTACTTGTCAATGCTTTTTTGCTACCGATAATAAAAATTGAACCATTGGGAGGTAGACTAATACTTAAGGAACTTATTCCATTTTGCTTTTTCGCTTCCAAGGTATTCCAAGTATCTGTCACAGGATTATAGCTTTGAAGATATGGCATTTCCATGCGCAAGTGATAGGTTAATGTTCGAGCTGTATTCTGCTGATTGGCAAGGAAATAGATTTCTTTCTGAGCCTCTTTACGGTGCGTCCAAGCAATATCTGTCGCATATTTTCCTGAGGATTCTAACACCTCTACATCTCGCTTGATGCCTAATGCTTGTAAATTTTCAGGAATTATGGGTGAAAAAATAACTTTCCCTTTTCCTACATTTTTTACTTGAAAACCATTAACTCCTTGAAAATCACCACCCCAAATTTGTTCGATTAATGCAGGCAAATTGGGAGCATTACTTTTACTAAAACTAACTTCTGGTCTTTCGCTGATTACTACATTTGCGCCTGCTCGAATGAGTTGAAGTAATTTTTGTAAACTTGTTTCCGAAGTAGCATTAGTATTCGGACTCAATTTTAAAGCTCTTGGCAAAACCAATAAAGCATAGCTATTCCCGTCAGCAAAACTCACTTTTCCATTGATTACTTTGGCACTTTTTAAAGCATCTGGACTAAACGAATCGTAGGCATAACCTCGAAGCGGATTGACCCATTGGTCGGCATCTGCCATGTTGGCTGAGTTACCAACTCCCGCTGGCATCTGACGCATAGGTTGACCTTCGTTTGCTAAACGCTTTTGTTCTTGAGCGACTTTTTCCGAACCGAATAAACCAGTCAACGTACCAACCAATCTATCAGGCAATACCGAGCGTCTTGGTAAATCGTCGCCAGAAAATACGGCTATATCTGCCACAGGCTTGCCTTGTTGTAATAATTCCTGACAACGAGTGGCATAATCTACCCAAGCTTTTGCAGGTTTCCACCATGTTTGATTTCGTTGAAAATACAATCCCACACCGTCTAAAGTCATCCCCGGTTGTTTGTTAATCCAAGGATTATGAGTAAAAACATGATAGACTAACTTGTTGATTCCAAGTGCATAATTTCTATCTTGAAGTGTTTTTAACATGGCAGGATGTTCGTTCCACGCCATGCGGACTGTCGTAAAACCTTCTGCTTGAATGATATTTTTCCCGTAAATATGAGCTGCCGAAATAGCATCCAACATGTCGTTGGGCTTATCGTGGGTGGGGCTATTCAACCAAAATTCGCCCATTGCAATATCCACTAATTTATAGTGAGCCAGACCGTCGCTCATCATGGTCGGCGCAATACTTTCAGCCGTGAAAATCAAGCCTTTTTCGGTAGTGATTTTGCGTAAGGTTCCATAAAATTTTTCCAAAACCAAATCCACAATCGTTTGACGAATGTCAAATAAAACTTGCTCGGATACACGACGACTTTGCACGGGAGTTCCAGTATAAACCAACAAATAAGGCATTAAAGAATAGCCACGACGTTTTGAAAATTCTGGTGCAAAATTCTTTGACCAATTTTGACTACCACATTCCCAACTATCTACGTGGAAATATCGTAAAACTTCCTTGCTCAACACTGGTCCAATTTGCTTTTGAGCTTCTCCAAACCAGTTATCAAACTGAACTTTTACAGCTTCTTCACTAAACTTATCACATTCTAGTCCCTTTCCCGCCCCAGCAGTTGCATTGGTATGTCCCGTAGAAGTATGTCCAATTCTTACAATCGTCCAAAGTCCTTTGGGAGCGTTCCAATTGATAACTCCATTTTTATCGACAAATTTGGTAATATCTACAATTTTGTTACTCGAAATACACAGATTATCAGTTAATTGCTCAGGAGAACTTTGTTTGCTCATTCTCCAAATTTCACCTGTTTTACTTTCATATTGATGAATCTTTGGAGCAGCAAAAAGTTGGAGTTCCAACAGCTTTAATGATGGTTTCCATTTGGCCGCATCCAAATCTTCTGCGCCAGGTTCTGAGCCATTTTTATCATAAACAAAACGAAAATATTTCGCAGTAGTGGTCGGAATAGCATGCGTTACATCCGAGTCCGTATCTTGCCAACCATGACGAGGTGGCTCTAGTTGGGTAACTTTTCTAAAATTGATACCATCATTACTCACCTCAACAACCAAACGATGCGCCTGATACGTATTGCCTCCTGTTCGAATATAGATTGAACGACAAGTAAAAGGCTTGTCAAACGCATATTGAAACCATGCTTTTGTATCAGTTTTAAAACTCTCTTTATTGCCAAACTTGATTAATTGCTGTCCAGAATTACTAGGTAAACTACTTGTAATTGAAGGTTTTATAGACAAAGTAGAAAGCGTATCTTCCGCCAAACGTGGATACGCTAATACGGCAATTTCTTCATAATAGTTTTCCTTAGTAGGAGGTAATGGCAATTTTTGTTGAATCGCTTTTCCACCTAACACATGTACCGAAGCAGATACTACTTTTTGCATAGACTGCTCAGGACGAATCCACGGACCACCTGCCAAAGCGAATCCATCGCTCACGTGCATGCCCATCTGCAAACCTAATCTTTTGGCTTCGGACATCGAAAAACGAACCATTTCCCACCACTCAGGTGTGAGCTGTTGTATCGCAGGTGTATATACAGCTGGATTCGCAGGACCTTTGATGGGCATGAGATAGGCTCCGCCAATACCAACTTCCTTCATCGCTTCGAGGTCGGCGGTTATACCAGCTTTCGAAACGCCACCTTGCATCCAATACCAAAATACCCATGGTTTGGCATTCTGTGAAGGAATAACTTGATAAGAGCTTTGTGCTGTAGTTTTGAAAAAAACAAAACCTAATACTATCAGAATAAGCCTTTTAAACATATATTTTTTGATGATAATCTAAAAGTTAGTGGGCAAAATTGAATTCGTTTTACCCGCTTTAAGCCTAATGTCTAAAGCATTTTATTTGGTAACAATCTCAATTTCAGAAGATTCCAAACCTTCCGCACTTGCCTTAAGTGAAATTTTTCCAGCTTGCTTTGTGGATTGAAGAATAGCTAAACATTTGCCATGATACGCACTACGATAAGGAGCTTTAAATGACTCAAGACTTGCTTGGTA
The DNA here is from genome assembly GCF_002270355.1 of Flectobacillus sp. BAB-3569. GTDB lineage: Bacteria > Bacteroidota > Bacteroidia > Cytophagales > Spirosomataceae > Flectobacillus > Flectobacillus roseus. The sequence goes on from NZ_NJFZ01000019.1 coordinate 11,530, forward strand.
GCCATTGTCTACACCTACCAAATTTCCTTTTCCTTCTACCGAAAATTGTACTAAATAATTGGTATCTGGTACGATATTTCCTTTTTCATCAGTGATTTCCACAGTTACAAAAGATAAATCTAGTCCGTCTGCTGAAATAGCTTTTCGGTCAGCTATTAAGCGAATTTTTTGTGCTTTTCCAGCGGTGAAAACTTCTTTTGACAAAACCTCTTTTCCAGCTTTTCTAGAAATAACTTTCAACGAACCTTCCTCGAATGGCACTTTCCAAGATACATGAAGTTCATCTTTACCTTTTTTGCGGATTCCTTGCGATTTATTGTTTACAAATAACTCAACCTCATCGGCTTGGTTGTAATACGCCCACACCTCTACCGATTGCCCTGCCTTCCAATTCCAATGAGGTAAAAGATGAAGCACAGGCTTTTGTGTCCATTCGCTTTGATACATATAATACACATCCTTCGGAAATCCCGCCAAATCGATAATACCGAAGTATGAACTACGAGCTGGATAGCTGTAAGGATGTGGTTCGCCAAGATAATCAAAGCCTGTCCACACATATAGCCCAGCCACATGTGGCGCATTTTTGACAGCCTTCCAAGATTCTTCGTGTGTGGTGCCCCAATAGGCTGCCACGTTATCGTAGGCAGGTGCTGTCCAGTCGGCATTACCTTCCACTAAGGGGCTTTTACTATCTTTTGGCCAAAGTTGAATACCTGCTTTTGGCATATCGTATTGTCCTCTGGTTTCTAATGCCGATGCCGTTTCGGTAGCGATGATACTGTGGTTCGGAAAGCGTTTCGGAAATTCCGAATAGGCTTCATGTTTATAATTAAAACCAAGAACATCCAAAGCTCCTGATTGGAAAATATGGTTCTTATCTGGTTCATTTTCAGTTAGTGCCGAAGTGATAGGTCTGGTGGTATCAAATTTTTTAACAATTCCTGCTAGTTCTTTGGCGTAGGTTCTGCCAGTGCTATCAAATTGTTCACGAATTTCGTTGCCAATACTCCATACAAAAATCGAAGGGTGATTGCGGTCACGTTTAACCATGGCTTCCAAGTCACGAGCATGCCATTCTTCAAAATATTGTCCGTAGTCTTTTTTAGATTTCTTCTTTTTCCACATATCAAAAGCCTCATCCATGACAATAAAACCCATTTTGTCACATAAATCTAATAGTTCAGGAGCAGGAGGATTATGAGACATACGGATACCATTACAGCCCATAGCTTTTAGAATTTCAAGTTGTCGCTCCATCGCACGCACATTGACCGCCGCACCCAAAGCACCTAAATCATGATGCTGGCAAACGCCCAGTATTTTGGTAGGAACGCCATTTAAGTAAAATCCTGTAGCTGGATCAAACTTAAATGTTCGTATTCCTAAAGGACTAAGCTGGGTGTCAACCACTTGATTTTTTTGAAGAATCTCTGTTTTAACTTGGTATAAATAAGGCTTATCGAGCGTCCAAAGTTGTGGTTGTTGTAAGGTAAGATTTTGGGTAAAATTTTGTAAGGAATCCTTTGACAGAGAAACTCTTTCTTGTTTAGAAAGCAGTATTTTCCCCGAATTGTCTATGATACTCTGACGAATCTCCAATGCTGATTGCTGATTTGTCGAGTTACGGAGCGTCGTTTGTACCTTTATATCTGCAACATTTTCCCTCACATTGGGCGTACTAACAAAAACACCTTGATAATCAATCGCTATTGGCGAGGTAATGACCAATCTTACATTTCTGTAAATACCTGACCCCGAATACCAACGCGTATTAGATTGTTCGCTATTATCCACCTTTACGGCTATGATATTATTTTTAGGCAGTAAAAAAGGAGTTAGTTCGTAACGAAAAGAATTATAGCCAAAGGGTCTTTTTCCTAGAAAATGCCCATTAATCCACACTTGGCTATTTCTGTAAATGCCATCAAATTCTATATAAACTTTTCGGTCTTTGGCAGTTTGTGGAAGATTAAAAGTTTTGCGATACCAACCAATACCCGTCGGTAGTGCTCCCCCTTGGTTGGTAGTCAGATGGTTAGCACCAAACGGACCTTCGATACTCCAATCATGCGGTAGTGAGAGCACTCGCCATGCTTGGTCATTGAAACTAGGACTTTGTGCTTCTTTTATATCGGCATGAACAAATTTCCAATTATCATTAAAGTTAGAGATGGTTCGACCTGTATTTTGGGAAAAACACTGAGCATAGAGGCTAAATACGCAAAAGCAAATGGATATTATTTTATACATGTCAGTCAATTTGCTGAATTAAAATGGGGATTCCTTATAGGATATTACTATCCAATACAAAGGTATTGGCATATATCGCCATTTTTATGTACCATTTTTCCAAACTTTTGTACCATTTTATCTGGGTATATATCTACAAATACCAAGGTTTCGTTTGCTATTTTTAAGATAGGAGCAATTGCATATTTTTATAGGTTTTTATCTTAGGATATAAATTTCACTCTTTACGATAAGTTCCTTATTGTATAGGTCGAACACAAAGAAATCGAACTAAAAGCGTATTACATTGCCGATTTATTCACAGATTTTTCTTAAAATCCATAGAAATATATTTTCATTAGAAATCCTTTAAATGAATCTATGAGGGTCTGTAGGGTAGTAGTCACTGTCAAAATGATACAATAGAAAATTAACTATAGCGTAGGAAGGGTCTAAAATATTGTGTAAACATAGGTTTAAATCAACATAAATATTCTCAAAATAGTACAAAGACAAAATCCTATAATTTATTGAGAAAATTGTATATCATGACCCAAGGGAATCCTTGTAATTTTGACTCATCAAGTAGTGTTTTATTTAGTTGGAGAAGGACTAAAGAAAGACTAGAGGTTTTGAAACGTAATTATTTGTATAGATATAACTGACAAAACCTTTCAACTATAAGCAATAATTAAAAACTGATACATGAAAAAACTGCTGTTAAACGCACTAATTGCGCTAGGTCTTGTGGTATTACAACAAGAAGTATCGAAGGCTCAATACCCATCGATTCCTGACGATATCAAGAAAGAAAGTGATGAGTTGATGAAAGAGACAACACGTTTGTCTGATATTGCTTGGCAAAAAGCATTGCCTATTATTCAGAAAGAAGCTAAAGCAGGAAAACCTTATATTCCTTGGGCAGCTCGTCCAATTGATTTGCCACAAGCTGATATTCCTGCTTTTCCAGGTGCTGAGGGTGGTGGTGCATATTCATTTGGCGGTCGTGGTGGTAAAGTATATGTGGTGACAAGTCTTGAAGATGACGGAGTTGGTTCATTGCGTTGGGCTTGCGAACAAGGTGGTGCCAGAATGGTTGTTTTCAACGTTTCGGGGATCATTCGTTTGAAAAGACCTTTGATTATTCGTGCACCATACATCACAATTGCAGGTCAAACAGCCCCTGGAGATGGCGTTTGTGTAGCAGGTGAGTCGGTTTGGATTAATACCCACGACGTGGTGATTCGTTATATGCGTTTCCGTCGTGGCGAAACCAACGTAGGTCGTCGTGATGACTCTATCGGAGGTAACCCGATTGGTAATATTATGATTGACCACGTATCAGCAAGTTGGGGCTTGGACGAAAATATGTCGATGTACCGTCACATGTACAATGATAGCACAGGTAAAATTGAAGATAAATTGCCTACGGTAAATATCACAATCCAAAACTCGATTTTCTCAGAAGCTTTAGATACTTGGAACCATGCTTTTGGTAGTACGCTTGGTGGCGAAAACTGTACCTTCATGCGTAACCTTTGGGCAGACAATGCAGGACGTAACCCTTCAATTGGTTGGTTTGGTATTTTCAATTTTGTTAACAACGTAGTATTCAACTGGGTACATCGTTCGATTGATGGGGGTGATTATCGTGCTATGTACAATATTATCAACAACTACTTTAAGCCAGGCCCTGAAACTCCTAAAAATACCTCTATCGGACATCGTATCTTAAAACCAGAGTCGGGTAGAAGTAAATTAAAATATCTTACGTTTGGTCGTGCTTACGTAGATGGAAACATCATGGAAGGCAATGAGCGAGTAACCAAAAATAACTGGGATGGCGGGGTACAGGTTGAAGATTTGCCAAATGCAGGTAAATACACCGATTCTATTCGTTGGAATAAACCTTTACCAATGCCAAAATTGACAATTTTGCCAACCAAAACAGCTCATGATTATGTTTTGGCCAATGCAGGTGCGACGCTTCCAAAACGTGACGCTGTAGATGCACGAGTAATCGAGCAGGTAAGAACAGGTAAAATTACCATTACACCAAACGTAAAATTACCAGAAACGCAATTTAAACACCGTCGTTTGCCAATTGATTCTTACAAAAACGGTATCATCACAGACATTAGTCAAGTTGGTGGTTATCCAGAATACAAGGGTACTCCTTACAAAGATTCAGACAATGATGGTATGCCAGACGCTTGGGAAATCAAAAATGGTTTGAATCCTAAAGATGCCAACGACGCCAGCAAAGACCGCAATAAAGACGGTTACACCAATATCGAAGAGTATTTGAACAGTGTTGTGAGCGTGAAAAATGTGAAACCGTAGTTTTTTAATGGTGAGTTGTGAATGATGAATTGTGAATTATTGCAATTCATCATTCATCGGAAATACTTAAATCCTCATTTCACTTTGCAGAAACCACCAAATGACAATGAGTGCTGAACGAAGGATTCCAAACTATTTCAGATTTGGGATTGCGGATTTCGGAAATAAGGTTAAACACCTTTATTTTTTCAGAAATGTAAAAGATCACACTTCCGAAATCCAACATCCGAAATAAACAGTTTTAGAATCCTTCGTACAACCCTAATTCACAATTCAAAATTCTTCATTCACAATTAAATATGATGTCTCGTTTCTCCATAATCCTATCTCTTACCTTAGGTTTGAGTGTTTTTTCAGTATTGGGACAAAAGCCCAAAGTTGTACCGCCCAAACCTCCTGTGTATCTGGATGAGGCAGGAAAATTGGCGTATACCCCTGAAAGCAAAGGAGATAGAATTCCTGATTTTTCTTTTAGTGGCTACAAAGCAAGTGAAGAAACCATTCCATTTATAGCAGGAAAAGTAAAAGTAGAAGCAGCAAATGGCGACGCAACAACTCGTATTCAGGCTGCCATCGACTATGTGGCGGGATTACCAGTTGATACTAAAGGCTTTAGAGGTGCAGTAGTATTAGGAAAAGGAGTTTTCGAAATAAAAGGAAATCTGATTATCAAAGCCTCAGGTATTGTGATTCGTGGTGCTGGTCGTGGACAAACCATTCTAAAAGGAATTGGCATTTCGAGAGAAACCTTGATTAGTATTAAAGGAAAAGATGATAAGAAAATTGAGAGTTCCGAGAAAGTATTGGACGCTTATATCCCTGTTGGACAAGCTTGTTTAAATGTAAATACTCCTGAAAAATATAAAGTTGGTGAGCGAATTTTGATTCAACGTCCTTCGACTAAAGAATGGATTCAAACTTTGAAAACTGACCATTTTGGTGGGGGAGTTACCGCTCTTGGTTGGAAACCCAATCAAAGAGATATTACTTGGGAAAGAACGATTACCCAAATTACATCAAAAGGAATTTGCTTGGATATTCCTCTGACTACTGCGCTTGATTCTACTTACGGAGTGGGAACAGTGGCTAAATTTCAATGGAATGGACGTATCAGTCAAATAGGTGTCGAAAATCTTTCCTTAGAATCGAGTTATGATACCAAAAATCCTAAAGACGAAAACCATCGTTGGATGGCAATTGGATTAGAAAATGTAAGTGATGCATGGGTTCGTCAAGTTGATTTCAAACATTTTGCAGGTTCTGCCGTATATGTACAAGCTTCCGCTCGCTGTGTGACCGTCGAAGATTGTATTTCTACCCAGCCTATTTCTGAAATCGGCGGACAACGACGCTACACATTTTTTACCAATGGTCAACAAACCCTTTTTCAAAGAATTTATGCCGAAGAGGGCTATCATGATTTTGCTGTAGGCTATTGCGCTGCCGGACCAAACGCTTTTGTTCAATGTGAATCCAAACTTCCGTATAGTTTTAGCGGAACAGTAGATTCTTGGGCTTCTGGGGTTTTGTTTGATATTGTGAATGTGGATGGCAATGCACTACGTTTTTCAAATTTGGGTCAAGATGGACAAGGTGCTGGCTGGTCGGCTGCCAATAGTGTTTTTTGGCAATGCGCTGCCTCTCGTGTAGAATGTCAAAAGCCACCAACTGCACAAAACTGGGCGTTTGGAACTTGGGCACAATTCGATGGCGATGGTTATTGGGATATGTCCAACGAGCATATCAAACCAAGAAGTTTGTTTTATGCACAACTACAAAATCGCTTAGGTGGAGAGGTACAAGCAAGAACCTTTTTGATGCCAACCGAAACAGAGGCATCAAGTAGCCCAAAAGTAGAAGTAGCTATGGCATTGACCAAAGCATCCGTTGAACCTGCCAAGACTTTAAAAGAATTTATTGAAAAAGCCTCACAAAGATTGTCTCTCAATACAACAGAAAAACTTCAAAGTATAGAGCAAATCGGCATTCCTAAAATTATTACCCCAAATAAAGCGCCTGATTTGCAAGTGCAAAATGGCTGGTTAGTACGTGGAAAATCTTTACAAACAGGTAAAAGACAGGAAGTTCCATGGTGGTCAGGTGTATCTCGTTCGCACGGCTTAGCAGCGAGCAAGCCACATATTACACGCTTTGTCCCTGGACAAACAGGTAAAGGACTCACAGACGATTTAGTTGAGTTGAGTGATTGGATGCAACAGAATCACGTAAAAGTGATGGATCATAATTACGGACTTTGGTACGAGCGTCGTCGCGACGACCATGAGCGTATTCGTCGTATGGATGGCGAAGTTTGGCCTCCATTTTATGAATTACCATTTGCCAGAAGTGGAAAGGAGACCGCTTGGGATGGTTTGAGCAAATATGATTTAACACAATATAATCAATGGTATTGGAGTCGCTTAAAACAATTTGCAGACTTGGCTGATCAGAAATCTTTGGTGCTTTTTCATCAAAATTATTTTCAACATAATATCATTGAAGCAGGAGCTCACTATGCCGATTTTCCGTGGCGACCAGCTAATAACATCAACCAAACAGGATTCCCTGAACCAGTGCCTTATGCTGGCGATAAGCGCATTTTTATGGCAGAACAGTTTTATGATATTAACCATCCAGCTCGCAGAAAATTGCATCGTGCCTATATCCGTCAATGTCTAGATAATTTTACTGGAAATACAGGAGTCGTACAATTGATTAGTGCAGAATACACAGGTCCACTTCATTTTGTTGAATTTTGGTTGGATGTCATTGATGAATGGCAAAAGGAAAAACACAAAGACGTCTTAGTGGCATTGAGTACAACCAAAGATGTGCAAGATGCGATTTTAGCAGATAAAAAACGGTCAGCAATAGTCGACATTATAGACATTCGTTATTGGCACTATCAATTCAATGGACAAACGTATGAACCCAAAGGTGGACAAAACTTAGCTCCACGCCAACATGCTCGTTTGTTGAATCCGAAACGTTCTTCGGCCGAACAAGTCTATCGTGCTGTGAACGAATACCGCATGAAATATCCTTCAAAGGCAGTGGTTTATAATGGTGATAGTTTTGATGCAAATGGCTGGGCAGTTCTTATGGCAGGAGGCTCTATTCCAAGTTTGAGCTTTGATTTGCCTCAAGAAATTTCCGCTCAACTCATTGGTATGCAACCGATTCAGTGGTCTGGACAAGCCAATACACAATGGGTTTTGGGACAACACGGACAAGGGTATTTAGTGTATAGCGAAAACGCTCAAGAACTATTGGCAGATTTGAGCAAGGAAAAGGGAATCTTTGAAGTTAAATATCTTTCTCCAAAAGATGGTACTCTCCTATCGAATACAGAAACACTCGAAGGGGGCAAAAGCTATTCATTAAAAAATCCAGCTAATAGTGGTATTGTTGTTTGGATAAAAAGAAAATAAGAAATTTTGATAACCTCCCTTAAGTTAGTGGGCAAAATAAAATTTAATTTTTCTGTTTTAGGCACAAGGCAACAGGCATAAGGCACAGAGTGTTAAAATGTTTTTAATAACCACAGCCATGCTTTTTTCCAAAGCCCACCGCCGAAAGCCGATACCTGAAAGCCCAAAGCACATCTTAAATTTTATTTTGCTCATTAACTAATTACCACATAAACCTTCATAAAAACAATCTGACATCCATGGAAAAAGGATTTTTGGCCTTTCTAGTAGGCTTACTTCTAATCACAGGAAATATCACTAAGGCACAAGTTCCTGCTTTAAAAGTTTCTGACAATAAAAGATATATCGCTACCAAAGATGGAAAACCTTTCTTTTGGCTTGGTGATACGGGCTGGTTATTGTTCTCAAAACTTACACGCGAAGAAGTAGAAACCTACTTAGAAGATCGTCGCCAAAAGGGTTTCAATGTGATTCAGGCAATGGGATTACATACGCTCAATGTGGTAAACATATACGGTGATTCGGCATTAGTAGGAGGCAATATTGCAAAACCAAAAGTAACTAAAGGTTCGGATGTAGCCGACAAAGAAGCTTATGACTTTTGGGATCATGTAGATTTTGTCATTCATACCGCTGAGAAAAAGGGCATTTATATTGGCTTTGTGCCTTTGTGGGGAGGCAATGTGAAAGATAAAAAAGTAACTCCTGAGCGAGCAAAGGTTTATGCAACATTTTTAGCCAATCGTTACAAAAATTACTCCAATATCATTTGGTTAAACGGTGGTGATATTCAAGGAAGTACAGGTAAAAATGTATGGGATATTTTCGGAAAAACCATACGTGCAATCGACAAAAATCACTTGATTACCTATCACCCACGTGGGCGTACTTCGTCTTCAGAATGGTTTCATAAAGATACTTGGTTAGATTTTAATATGGTACAATCGGGTCACCGCACGTATGCGCAAGATACGTCTGCCAAAGAAAAATGGCATTATGGTGAGGACAATTGGCGCTATATCCAAGCGGATTATCAACTCAAACCTACTAAACCAGTTATCGACGGAGAGCCTTCTTATGAGGGTATTCCATTCGGTTTGCATGATGTAACCCAACCTCGTTGGACAGACGCTGATGTGCGTCGTTATGGCTATTGGTCAGTTTTTGCAGGGGCATTTGGCTATACTTATGGACAAAATTCGGTCATGCAAATGCACCGTCCCAAATACGATGATACCTCATTTGGTCCGCAAGAATATTGGTATGAAGGAATGGCTAAGCCTGGTTCTTTCCAAATGAAACATTTGAAAACTCTGCTATTATCTAAACCGTTTTTTGAAAGAATACCAGACCAAAGTTTAGTGGCTGATAATGGGCAAAAGTATGAGTATGTTGTAGCTACTCGTGGTAAAAATTATGCGTTTTTGTACACCTACACAGGACGTACTTTCAAGGTAAACATGGGTAAAATTGCAGGAAAAACGGTAAAAGCTCAATGGTTTGACCCACGTACTGGCACATACCAAGCCATCGGTGAAATCGAAAATACTGGTATCCAAACTTTTGATGCGCCTCAAGAACCTAAAAATGGCAATGATTGGGTGTTAGTTTTAGAAAGTAAATAATCATGCAAACACCTCAATTGTCCATCGCTTACTATGGCGACGATTTTACGGGTTCGACCGATGCCTTAGAGTTTTTATCTCGTGCAGGATTGCAGACGATGTTGTTTTTCGAAGTTCCGACAAAAGAAACTTTAGAGCAATTCCCTCATTTACAAGCCATTGGTATAGCAGGAAGAACAAGAGCTTTAGGAAAAGAAGCCATGAAAGAGGAGCTTCAAACGGCCTTTGATGCTTTAGCTAAACTTCAAACGAAGCATGTGCATTACAAGGTTTGTTCTACTTTTGACTCTTCTCCTGAAATTGGAAATATCGGTTTGGTGCTTGAATTGGGCTTGGCGCAATTCAAAAATCAATGGACGCCTATTTTGGTTGCAGCGCCATCTTTGGGTCGATATTCTGTTTTTGGAAATCTCTTTGCTCGTATGGGAATCGGAAGTGATGGACATATCCATCGTCTCGATCGCCATCCTTCCATGAGCAAGCACCCCGTAACACCAGCCGACGAAGCCGATTTACGTTTGCACTTGGGCAGACAAACTTCTGTAGAAATTGGCTTACTCGATATTTTACAGGTTGAAGCAGGTGGTTTAGTAAAAGCACAAGCAGAACAAGTTTCAGCAGGTAAAAAAGCTTTGTTTATCGACGCTATCAATGAAAATCATTTATTAATAATTGGTAAGTTTTTAGAGGAGAAAGCACTGGAACAAAACCAAACCTTATTTTCAATTGGCTCATCAGGTATCGAAATGGCTTTGGGTTCCTATTGGAATCAGCAAGGTGTTTTTTCACCTAAAAATACTTGGCAAGCACTCACAAAAGTCGACACTTTGTTGGTGATTTCAGGAAGTTGCTCGCCTGTAACAAGCGCTCAAATTGATTGGGCAAAGCAACATGATTTTATCGAAATCATCGTTGATGCTCCATTACTTGCACAGGAAGAACTATCTGAAAATATCTTACAATCCTATATTGATCAGGCTATTACTTATATCGAAAACGGAAATTCTGTTATGATTCATACCCAAGGAGGTTTACAGGAAAGTATTCCTTTGTCTTCTGAAAAACTGGGTTCAGCACTGGGATTGATTGCTAAAAAAGTCATCGAATCGACACATCTTCCCCGTTTGTTGATTGCAGGAGGCGATACGTCGAGTTATGCCGCACGTGCACTTGAAATAGAAGCATTAGAAATGATTGCACCAGTGGTAAAAGGGGCGCCACTCTGTCGGGTATATTCTTCCAACGAGGCCATCAATGGCCTAGAAGTTAATGTCAAAGGTGGTCAAGTAGGCGCAGCAAATTATTTTGGATTAGTTAGAGGGGATTTAGCTTAAAACTATTGACGTTTTTATGAAAAAAATCAAATCATATATTCTGTTAGCATTTAGTTTTTGCTCGATTTTTTCGGTAAAAGCACAAATTGTTTTACCTCGAATTTTGGGGCACAATATGGTTTTCCAACAAAAGAAACCTATCCATATTTGGGGAAAAGCCTCTGTTGGAGAGCAAATTAACGTCCAATTTTCAGGACAATCTGCTCAAACGACAACGGATGCTGAGGGAAATTGGCAAGTATGGCTCAAGGCACTACCAGCTACAAGCATTCCACAAGACTTAAGAATAGAAGGAGAGGAAGTTATTACGCTCAAAAATATCTTAATAGGAGAAGTATGGCTATGCTCTGGGCAATCGAACATGGAATATACCATGCGAAAAAACAGTAAAGTCAAACGCCCCAATCTCCCAGATCCCAATCCTGTTGACGAATTAGAAATAGCCAAAAATCCTCTCATCCGTATTTTTTTAGTCAACAGAAAAGAATTAGTAAAACCTGATCCACAACACAAAGGGTGGAGTATTGCACAAGACTCCGCCTTGCGTTCTTTTTCGGCTGTTGCTTACTTTTTTGCTAAAGAAGTTCACCAGCAGACAGGCGTGCCCATCGGTATGATTTCGTCGGCTATCCCAGGCAGCAGAATAGAACCTTGGATTTCGGAAGAAGCTTTTGCTAGTTCTCCCTATTTTAAAGGAAAAAAAGTAGAAGGTGAGCCCGCAAAGTTTTATAATCCTATGATTCGTCCTTTAGAGTCATTTGTCATGAAAGGGTTTTTGTGGTATCAAGGCGAAAGTAATTGTTTCTTGAAAGATTCGGTACAATATACCAACAAAATGGAAACCTTGATTAGGAGTTGGAGAAAAGCTTGGAAAGACGATAAAATGCCATTTTACTATGTACAATTAGTCCCTTATCTCTACTCAAAAAGTACCGGAAAAATCGTCTTGGACAAAGAAACCCTTCCTACTTTTTGGCAAGCTCAAGCTAATGTGGGTCAAAGACTTAAGCAAACTGACTTTATAACTACCACCGATTTGGCAGATACCTTAACCAATATTCATCCTTGGTACAAATGGGAAATCGGGAAACGTTTGGCACTTCTAGCTTTGAAGCATGATTATGGCAAAAAAGATTTAGTTGCCTCTGGACCCATTTTCAAAAAAATGAAAATCAAAAATCATAAAGCCATTTTAAATTTTGAATCTGTAGGCAGTGGTTTGCAAAGCAAGGATGGAAAAGACTTAAGCTATTTTAGTGTAGCAGGGACAGATGGGAAATTTTACGAGGCGAAAGCCTCCATTATAGGAAATCAAGTGGAAGTTTTTTCCGAAAAAGTCCCCGAACCTAAAGCCGTTCGATTTGCATGGCAAGAGGATGCAGAACCTAATTTTTTCAACAAAGAAGGACTTCCTGCACGACCATTTACCAGTGTAAAGTAATAGTAGTGAACAGGGATAAGGCACAGAGGCAATAAAGGTTTGTATTACTCCTTTGATTCTTGGTGCATTTTTCCCCTCATCAAAAACAATCATGACCAAAAGAATTTTACTTTTTCTATTCTTACTGTCGAGTTTTAAGGCATTGTACGCCCAAGAAACCCAAAGAGTTTATCTTTCTGGAAAAGGGAACGATCAAACTGTTTCATGGGATTTTTTCTGTACCGAAGGTCGTAATGCTGGCAAATGGACTAATATTCCTGTGCCATCCAACTGGGAGTTACAGGGTTTTGGAAAATATAATTATGGCTTCGCCAAAGATAGCTCAAGAGGTAAGGAAAAAGGACTTTACAAATACCGTTTCCAAGCACCTAAGTCATGGCAAGACAAAGCATTAAACCTTGTTTTTGAAGGTGTTATGACCGATGCTGAGGTAAAAATCAATGGAAAATCTGCTGGTGAAATTCATCAAGGTGCGTATTATGCTTTCAAATATCCCATTGCTCAATTACTCAACTATGGCGCTGAGAATTTATTGGAAGTAACTGTAAGTAAGCACTCTGCAAATCAGTCGGTTAATGAGGCTGAACGCAAAGGAGATTTCTGGATTTTTGGTGGAATTTTCCGTCCAGTTTATATAGAGGTTTTACCTGTTCAGCATATTACTCGTGTTTCTATTGATGCCAAAGCGAATGGTAATCTAAAGGCAGTGATTCGTACTACTTCCAATAATACAAGCCTTACTTTATCAGCACAGTTACATACCTTAAATGGTCAAAAAGTTGGTACGCCAATTCAAGCAACTCTCAAAGCTGGTCAGTCGGAACTTACCCTTGAAAAGCTTTATCAAAACGTTCAGCTTTGGACTTCTGAAACACCTAATCGCTACAAATTAACCATTAGTTTACTACAAAATGGAAAAGCGGTTCATGTGGTTGAAAAGAAAATCGGTTTCCGTACCGTCGAAGTAAAATTGCGTGATGGCGTATATGTCAATGGTACAAAAGTAAAATTCAAAGGGGTTAATCGTCACTCGTTTTGGCCAACTTCAGGACGTACCACCTCAAAGGCAGTAAGCTTACTCGACGTGCAATTGATGAAAGACATGAACATGAACGCCGTTCGTATGTCGCATTACCCTCCCGATGACCATTTTCTGGATACTTGTGATTCCTTGGGTTTGTTTGTAATGGATGAATTGGCGGGCTGGCATGGCAATTATGATACACCAACAGGCACAAAACGTCTTGAAGAGTTGATGGAACACGATGAAAATCACCCTTCTGTGATTTTTTGGATTAATGGAAATGAAGGTGGTCATAATTACGAATTAGACCCAATTTTTCCTCAAAAAGATTTACAAAAACGTCCTGTGATTCACGCATGGGAAGATTTTGCAGGATTTGACACACAGCATTATCGCGATTATAACTATGGTATTTGCAATTATGACCACGGACATAGCATTGTCATGCCTACCGAATTTTTGCATGGGATGTACGATGGCGGACACGGGGCTGGTCTGGAAGATTACTGGGAGCATATGTGGGCAACACCACTTTGTGCAGGTGGTTTCCTTTGGGATTTTGTTGACCAAGGTATTGTCAGAACTGATAAAAATGGCGTCCTAGATACCGACGGTAATCGTGCGGCAGACGGTATTGTAGGGCCATATCGTGAAAAAGAAGGAAGTTATTTTACCATCAAAGAAGTTTGGAGTCCAATCAAGTTTGAGGCAAAAGAAATTACCTCCGATTTTGATGGAAAATTTACTATCGAAAACCGCTATCATTTTACCAATACCAGTCAATGTCGTTTTACTTGGAAACTCAAATCTCTTGGATTATACCAGTTGCCAGAACTTTCAGGTAAAGTTCTTTCTCCTAACTTAAAACCCTTGGAAAAGGGAACTGTAGCTTGTCAGCAGCTACCTCGCAATTGGCAACAATATGACGTTTTATATGTAAGCGCTTTTGATGCTTATGGTAAAGAAATTTTCACATGGAGTTTTAAAATTACCTTGCCTAAAACAATGGCGCAGGCAATTGTCCAGACTTCGGGAAGTAGCAAGCCTACGCTTCAAGAGCAAGATTCTTTGTTTGTCGTAAAAGCGAATGGTTTGACGATTAGTTTTTCTAAAAAATCAGGTTTGTTAAAATCGGTACAAACAGAAAAAGGTGCTATTCCTTTCAACAATGGGCCAATTGTTCAAGAAGGGAGCACCAATTTTAAAAATATCACTACTCGTTTTGAAGGCGAAAATTTAATCATTGAATCAACTTACGATAAAAAAGAAGCTTTCAACACGCTACAATGGACTATTTATCCATCTGGTTGGGTAAAATTGAAAGTTAAATATTTTCCAGCAGCTTATTTGACAAATTATTTTGGGCTTAATTTTTCTTTTCCAGAATCTGAAATTAAAGGTGTAGAGTATTTAGGAAATGGTCCATACAGAGTATGGAAAAATCGTTTGAAAGGAAATCAATTTGGCATTTGGAAGAAAGATTATAATACTACCGAAACAGGTGAAATTCCTTTTGTCTATCCAGAATTCAAAGGATACCATTCCAATATGTATTGGTGTAAGTTTATTACCAAAGGGCAACCGTTTACCGTAGTCACAGAAACAGAAGATGTTTTTTTTAGACTGTTTAGTCCAGCCTTCAAAACTGATTCATATCAAAACTATGTAATTAATTTTCCAACTGGTGATATTTCCTTTATGCAAGGTATTTCGGCCATTGGTTCTAAAACCAACAGAGCCGACAATACGGGTCCCATGAGTATGAAGCACGTCTTTTACGACTACGAAAAAGAGCCTAAAAGAGCCGTTGAAATAGTTTTGTATTTTGATTTTTTAAAATAGGCGATAGGCATTAGGGGTTAGGCAAAAAGTAAAAACACTTACCCCTTGTGCCTGTTCCCTGACCCCTAAAAACATGAAAAATATTCTCATCACTATCGCTTTACTAACTTCTTGCTTTTTTGCACAAGCACAGACTGCTGATCAGGCGTTTAAAAAACCTTTGAAGGAGGTTATTTCGACGATTGAGTCTCGTTTTAAGGTAAAAATCCGCTATCCTGAAGCCTTGGTAGCTGACAAGCAGGTTACTTATGCCGAATGGCGTTTTAGACCTGATTTGGAAACAACGCTCCATCATATCATGGATTCGCAGGATATTACTTTTACCAAAGAAGGAGAGGGAAAATATAAATTACAAGCTTTTCAATATCACCTCAAAACTCCCGAGGAAGGCAAACAGCAATTAAACTATTTGTCTACGCTTTCACCAGATATTACTTCTTGGGAATTACGTAAAACCAATTTGAAAAACTGCATTTGGCAAGCACTCGAAATAGCAAAAGCGCCAGCCAAACCGCAGTCGCAACCCATCATCACACAAAAACGAATTATGGATGGCTACTCGGTTGAAAATGTAGCTATCGAAACTTTGCCAGGTGTTTATGTAAGTGGGTCTTTATATCGTCCTTTAAAATCGAAAGGTAAAATTCCCGTTATTCTGAATCCAGACGGGCATTTTGGTGATGGTCGTTATCGTGCTGATTGTCAGTATAGATGTGCGGCTTTAGCCAAAATGGGGGCTATGGCTTTTAGTTATGATCTTTTTGCTTGGGGAGAATCAGCATTACAATTCAAATCTGAAGACCACCGTCGTAGCCATGCTCAAACCATCCAGATGCTCAATGGAATGCGTATTTTGGATTGGTTGCTAACCCTCAAAGACGCTGACCCAGCGCGTGTAGGCATTACGGGCGCATCAGGTGGGGGTAGTCAAACGATGTTGTTAACTGCTATCGACGACCGAATCAAAGTAAGTGTTCCCGTAGCCATGATGTCGTCCTATCACAGTGGGGGTTGTCCTTGCGAAAGCGGTATGGGCGTGCACCTTTGTGGAGAAGGAACAAACAACGTAGAAATTGCCTCGATGGCAGCTCCAAGGGCACAAATGATTATTTCGGATGGAAAAGATTGGACACAGTTTGTCCCACAAACCGAATTTCCTTTTGTACAAAGAATCTATGATTTGTATCATGTTGCTAATAAGGTAGAAAATGCCCATTTCTCAAGCGAAGGACATGATTATGGAGCTAACAAACGTAAAGCAATGTATGGCTTTATGGCAAAAGAATTGGGTCTAGATCTTCAAAAAATTCAAGATACAACGGGTAATATCATCGAAACGGGTATAATGATTGAGCCTTTCCCAGCACTATATGTTTTTGGCGAAAAAGGCGAAAAACTCCCCGCCAACGCTTTGAAGGATTTTGAAGTAATTGAGAAGATGTTTACAAAATAGTGGCAGAGGGGCAAAGGCAAAGAGGCACAAAGTGAGCTAATTTTCCTAGTGTTGAAAAATATCAAAATATTTTAGGCAAGGACAAAGGACAATTCACAACTCATCACTCACAATTCACAACTACTTTATGCGTTTTTTATTGATTTTATTAATGCTTGCTAGTCAAGGACTAGCACAAACGGCTCGCTATAAAGTGGGGCTGATTGACCTCATGTTGTTGAAGCGACAAAAGTTAGGAGCCATTACGCTTACGCAACAGATTGGCGCTGACGGACTTGAATTGGATATGGGTGGTTTGGGGAAAAGACCTACTTTTGAAAACCAACTCGCCAACGATTCTATTCGTCAGGTTTTTATGGATAAGGCCAAAGAATTAAAACTTGAAATATGCTCATTAGCCATGACAGGCTATTATGCTCAATCCTTTTGCGGTCGAGAAGAGTACCAACAATCTATTCGAGATTGTATCAAAACCATGAAAGCCATGAGTGTAAAAGTGGCATTTTTGCCTCTTGGCGTGCAATGTGACTTAAAAAAAGATCCATCTATTCGTGATTCGGTGGTTAGCAGATTAAAAATTGCTGGAAAAATGGCAGAAGAAGCAGGCGTAGTAATTGGTATTGAAACGGCCTTGAGTGCCAAAGAAGAAGTGGCCTTACTCAAGGAAATCGGTTCGCCGGCCATTCAGATTTATTTTAACTTTTCAAATCCTTTGAAAGAAGGTCGTGATTTATATAAAGAGTTAAAAATTTTAGGGAAAAACCGTATTTGCATGATTCATGCCACCAATAAGGATGGAGTTTGGCTAGAAAAAGACCCTGAAATAGATATGATTAAGGTCAAAAAGACTTTGGACAAAATGAAATGGTCGGGCTGGCTAATTATCGAACGCTCAAGAGATGCGAGCAAACCCAAAGATGTCAAAGGAAATTATAGCGCTAATACAGCTTATTTGAAAAAGATATTTCAATAGAAGTTTCGAATAGGGTGCTTAAGTCGCACCCTATTCGAAATTAAAGTTTGGGGAAATTACCATTCTGCCAAAAGATGACTTATTTTTAAATATAAAATATTGCGTCTTTACAGCAAATGTATCTATTGAAATAATCACTAAATAAAGGATAGCTCGTATTCTTTTAGCAATTTAGCAAGAACTCCCCCTATGCAAATATCCTATAATTTTCAGAGAAAATGGTAGATAGTCTGACCCTTCTAAGCATATACCTTTGTATGTGTTAAATCTGATTTATTCCGAAAAAAATGCAAGATTTATTGAGCATCACGCCAATATCATATCAAAATACCTTTCGGATTAATCATAAGCTCTCAGATTCAGGACTATAAGTTATGTACAAAATTTCACTGGTATTCTGTTGCCTCTTCCTATATGTATCCAATGTTTTGGCAAGTACTTTCTCTAAGGAAGGCGTGGCCAAAACGATTTATTTGCAAGTTCCTCAGCAAACTAATCCACGTATTGCCTATGGTGTCAACAAACTACAAGCGGTGCTCGAAAGCATTGGCTATAAAGTTTATACCAACTCCAATACTTCCAAACCCCAAATTTGGATTGGTACTCAGCAAGCCCTAAACAATAGCAATACTTTATCCAAAAAGGAAAGTTTTCGTTTATATAAATCTGCTCAAACTCCTTTACAAGTTATCGGTTTCGATGAATCGGGTGTGTTGTATGGTTGTTTGGAATTAGCTGAAAGAATTAAGCAGCAAAAAGCAGTTCCGCAAACCTTGGTGTATCAAGACCAACCCGAAATGGTACTTCGTGGCACTTGTGTAGGTATGCAAAAACCCACACTTTTACCTGACAGAGAAGTATATGAATATCCTTATACAGAAAAAGACTTCCCTTGGTTTTATGATAAAAAACTCTGGATTAGATACTTAGATATGATGGTCGAAAACCGTTATAACTCACTCTATATCTGGAACGGACATCCTTTTGCGTCCTTGGTTCGAGTAAAAGAATATCCTTATGCTGTAGAAGTTGACGATGCCACTTTTAAGAAAAATGAAGAAATGTATCGTTTCTTAACTGAAGAAGCAGACAAGAGAGGGATTTGGGTCATTCAGATGTTTTATAATATCATCGTGTCAAAGCCTTTTGCCGAGCATCACAAAATCAAAACCCAAGACCGTAATCGCCCGATTGTTCCATTGATAGCAGATTATACGCGTAAGTCTATTGCTGCTTTTGTAGAAAAATATCCTAATGTTGGTCTATTAATCACCTTGGGCGAAGCTATGGAAGGAGCAGGACAAGATGATGTTGATTGGTTTACTAAAACCATTATTCCTGGCGTGCAAGATGGACTAAAAGCTTTGGGTAAAACAACCGAACCGCCTATTGTGCTTCGTGCGCATGATACGGATGCGCCAAGGGTCATGAAGGAAGCCTTACCAATGTACAAAAATTTGTACACGATGGCAAAATACAATGGAGAAGCCCTAACTACCTATACACCAAGAGGTTCATGGGCTGAATTGCACCGTAAACTAAGCCAAATTGGTACAGTTCATATCGAAAATGTGCATCTTCTGTCAAATCTCGAACCATTTAGATATAGTTCGCCAGACTTTATCCAGAAGTGTGTGCAAGCCATGCACAACGTTTATGGCGCTAATGGACTGCATTTATACCCTCAAGCCTCTTACTGGGACTGGCCATACACCGCAGACAAAACGTCTGAAAGACTTTTGCAAATCGACCGCGATGCGATGTGGTACAAAACATGGGCAAGATATGCTTGGCGTGCCAATCGTCCTGCGATAGAAGAACAGCAGTTTTGGAAATCCTATCTCGGAAAAGAATATGGTTTAGCTACAAACCAAGCACAAGAAATTTTGGATGCCTACAACGAAACTGGAGAAATTGCACCCAAGCTTTTACGCAGATACGGTATCACCGATGGTAATCGTCAGACGCTAACCTTAGGAATGTTGATGACCCAATTGATTAATCCTTATCGTTATGGCTTATTTACGATGTTATACGAATCAGAAGCACCTGAAGGTGAGATGATTATTGAATATGCAGAGAAAGAATGGAAAGGTCAAAAACACATCGGAGAAACGCCTGTGCAGATAGCCGATGAAGTAGTAGTTCATGGCAGAAAAGCGCAGGAAGCCATTGATAAAATAGCACAAAATGTCACTAAAAATACGGCTGAATTCAAGCGTTTGCAAAATGATGTTCATTGCTACAATGCTATGGCGCAGTTTTTTTCAGAAAAGGTTTATGCCGCGCTAGACTTAGTTCGTTATAAATATTCAAATCAAATTAGTGATTTGGAAAAGGCTTTGCCACATCTAGAACGAAGCGTTGAGCATTATAGCAAACTGGTTGAATTGACAAAAGATACCTATTTGTACGCCAACAGTATGCAAACCAAACAGCGTAAAATTCCTATGCGTGGTGTCGATGCGACTTTCATTCACTGGAAAGAAATGTTACCCGTTTTCCAAAAAGAAGTAACTCGTTTATATACCGTTATCGATTCATTGAAGCAAAGTTCTGGTAAGGGCATCAAAGAAATCCAATATCTCAAACCAGCTCAGGTTCAACTCATAGATAATAGCTTAACAACCTATCCTTTAGCGAGTAACCAAAAAGTTTTTAGTGATACAAGCATTGTGATTCAAGGAATAGCACCAGAGTTAAAAAATCTTTCTGGTATTATCTTATCAAAAAAAGCACAGATTACTAAAGGCACAGAGATTACGTTCAAGACAGACAAACCTGTGAAAGTTTTGGTAGGCTATTTCAATGAAAAGATAGGGATTTATGATGCGAAGAAAAGTGATTTTCTGCCAAAACCTCAACTTGAAATTGATGCCAGCGCCAATAACTTCGGACAAGCTGAAAGTAAGATTACCAATGCAATGTTGCTAGGCGATTGGCCTCCTGTCAATATCCATACCTTCTCTTTCGAGGCGGGAACGCACACACTAAGCCTTGCCAAAGGAGTATGTTTAGTTCTTGGATTCGTAGATGGCTCACAAGAAATCAAAATCTTCGACGCAGGTTTTGCAGGTAATCAAAAAAATATAGACTGGACGGTAGAATAGTGATGAATGATGAGTTGTGAGTGATGAATGATTATTTTA
Source organism: Flectobacillus sp. BAB-3569 (assembly GCF_002270355.1). Classification (GTDB taxonomy): domain Bacteria; phylum Bacteroidota; class Bacteroidia; order Cytophagales; family Spirosomataceae; genus Flectobacillus; species Flectobacillus roseus. Next base: position 32,377 of record NZ_NJFZ01000019.1, read on the forward strand.
TTCATCACTCACAACTCATCATTCACAATTAAGAAATCATGTACATGAAAAAAATATTAAGCCTTTGGGGCTGTATTCTTCTGGGTTATGGGAGTGTGGCTCAGAAGAACGATTTTGTGGGAACCAAAACCTTAGCTTCGGCAGTTGAGCGATACAATGCGCTAGATAAAGAAGAAGCTGTAATTAATTATATCCCCAATGCACAATCTTACGAATGGTTGTCGCAGAATATTCCTTTGTTGGACTGCCCAGATTCATTGCTTCAAGAGATTTACTATTATCGTTGGTGGGCATTGCGAAAGCACCTCAAGCAAACACCCGACGGCTTTATTTTTACCGAGTTTATTACCAAAGTAAATCATGCTGGTAAACACAATGCCATCAGTAGTGCCTTGGGGCATCATATTTACGAAACTCGTTGGCTTCGTAATCAGCAATATACCGACGATTATATTCGCTTTTGGCTGTATGTCGACCCCAAGCATAATGTACAACGTTTCCATGCCTTTAGTAGCTGGATTGATGACGCTGTGTATCAACGTTATTTAGTCAATCTGGATAAATCTTTTTTAGAAAAAAACCTTCAGACGCTTGTTGCTGACTACAAAAAATGGGAGGAAGAACGCCAATTACCCAACGGAATGTTCTATCAATTTGATGTAAAAGATGCGATGGAAGAGTCTATTAGTGGGGGGAGAAAAGATAAAAATATTCGTCCGACCATCAATAGCTATATGTATGCCAATGCAAAATCTTTGGCCAAAATGGCAGAATTATTGGGCGATGCAAACACACAAAAGATTTTTACAGAAAAAGCCAATTTCCTCAGAAAAGCCGTTGAAGATACTTTATGGGACGATAAGGCCTTCTTTTTTAAGGTAAAATTAGAGAAAACAAAATCTTTCTCAGACGCTCGCGAGGCTATTGGTTTTATTCCTTGGTATTTTAATTTACCAGAAGATAAGCCCAATTATGCCAAACAATGGAGCCAGCTTGTCGATACTTTGGGTTTTAAAGCAAAATGGGGTATTACCACAGCTGAGCGTCGCCACCCTTTGTTTCGTACACATGGTTCAGGACATGGATGCGAATGGGACGGACCACTCTGGCCCTATGCTACTACACAGACGTTGAAGGCGCTGTCCAATTTGCTCAATAATTACAAACATAAAGGCAATATGACCCCTCAGATTTTTTATGACGAACTAAAGAAATATGCCTTTTCGCATCAAATGAACGGTAAACTTTATTTAGGTGAATATCAAGATGAGAAAAATGGGGAATGGCTCAAAGGCGACAATCCAAGAAGTAAGTTCTATAACCACTCCGCTTATGCAGATTTGATTATCAGCGATTTAATAGGATTAAAACCTCGTGAAGACCAAGTACTAGAAATCAGTCCTTTGATTTCTGGTAAACAATGGGCTTGGTTTTGTCTAGAAAATATTTCCTATCATGGAAAACTCATCACAATCCTTTGGGACGAAACTGGTAAAAAGTACAACAAAGGCAAAGGACTACAAGTTTTCGCCGATGGCAAAATCATTGGCAAGTCCAAGAAACTCAAAAAAGTAAGATTTAATATCTAGAAGCTGTAGGCTTTAAGCAATAGGCATTAGGCAAAATGTATCCTCGGTCAGTGTTCCTTTCGACACGAATTGAACTTTAAGCCTACGACATAAAGCTTAAAGCCTAAGGCAGAATTAATTTGTTTAATTACAAAACCCTAAACCCTAACTATGCTTTCACCTCTAGCAGAAAAACTCACTTGGCTTGATTATGCCATTGTGGGCATATATCTAATTGTATTGTTGGTTATTGGCTATCGTGCAAGTCGTCAAAAAAATACCGACGAAACGCTTTTTCTAGCCAATAAATCACTGGATTGGTACAGTATCGGTTTTAATATGTGGGGAACAAATGTGGGACCTTCCATGCTTTTGGCATTTGCGAGTATTGGTTATAGCACAGGTATTGTGGCAGTAAACTTTGAGTGGTATGCCTTTGTATTCTTGTTTTTGCTAGCCATTGTTTTTGCCCCAAAATACATTGCCTCGAAAGTATCCACTATGCCAGAGTTTATGGGTAAGCGTTATGGAGATTCTACCCAAAACATCTTAGCATGGTATGCCCTCATCAAAATTTTGATTTCTTGGTTATCGCTCGGTTTGTTTTCTGGAGGTTTTTTGGTTCGACAAATTTTAGGCGTTCCAATGGCTCCTGCGGTGATTGTGTTGGTGCTATTTGCGGGGCTCTTTGCCTATATGGGTGGGCTCAAGGCTATTGCAAAAGTAAATGTTTTCCAAATGATTCTTTTGATTGGAGTTTCTACTACGCTCACGATCTTAGGATTACAGAAAGTTGGAGGTATCTCAAATATGTATCAACAAGTGCCAGCAGATTTCTGGACTTTGATTCATCCTGCCAATGATACCAAATATCCTTGGCCAGCTATTTTGTTGGGTTATCCTGTTTCAGCAATTGCATTTTTCTGTACTGACCAAGCCATGGTACAATCAGTTTTAGGAGCAAGAACCCTCGAACAAGGTCAATTAGGAGTAAACTTCATCGCTTGGTTAAAAATCTTATCTCTACCGTTATTTATCTTGACAGGGGTTATTTGCCATATTCTATTTCCTAACCTAACAGACCCCTCAATGGCATATATGACCATGGTAACCAATTTGTTTCCTGCAGGATTAAATGGTTTAGTCATTGTTGTGTTGATTGCGGTATTGGTCGGAACGATTGGTTCGTCACTCAACTCACTGAGTACTGTTTTTACGATGGATGTTTATGTCAAAAAAATTAATCCAACGGCCAGTAACGAACAAATCATCAAAGTAGGTCGCTTGACGGTACTAGCAGGTTGCGTATTTGCCGTATTGATGGCATTGGCCATTGATTCTATTAAAGGACTCAATTTGTTCGATGTATTTCAGTCGGTTTTGGGCTTTATTGCACCACCACTTTCTGTAGTGTTCTTACTAACCGTTTTCTGGAAAGCCATGACACAAAAAGCCGTAAACGCCATTTTATCTTATGGCTCTGCCTTTAGTCTTGGCGTTGGGGTATTGTATTTATGGGTTTTTACGCCTGACAAATACAGTTTTTGGCCGCATTATCTCTTGTTATCCTTTTTCATTTTTGCCTTTTTGGCATTTGTCGCAGTGATTATTTCTATTACTGACAAAAAACCAGTTATCTATCTTTCTGAAAAAGAAGAATCTAGTCAAGAATTTAAACCAAGCACCAGAGTAATTACCCTTTGGACAGCCTTAGTGGTTGTGATGGTTTCGTTATATCTGTTTTTTAGTTAAAACAATCATTTTAAGTAATCGTGCAGAATAAGATTTAAGTTATGTGTTTAGGCACTAGGCAACAGGCACAAGGCACAGAGTGTTAATATATTTTTTATTACCCACAGTCATGCTTTTTTCCAAAACCCACCGCCGAAAGCTGTTACCTGAAAGCCCCAAGCATAATCTTAAATTTTATTTTGCCTACTAATTTAAAGCGAGCTTTTTCGCCCCCAAACCTCAATTCATACATGAAACGTTTTTTCTACAAAAGCCTTTTGCAGTCCCAACTCATCTTGGGACTTTGGTTGTTTAGTGCAGGAGTCGGTCTTGCACAACAAGCGACTTGGATTTGGTATCCAGGAGATTTTGAAATTTGGTTAGGCAATAAAATGCAAAACCGCCGTACTGAGCGTGGTGTTTTTTTTCCACCTTTCTGGAAATTGGACAGTCATTATAACTTGATTGATTTTCATAAATCATTCACACTCAATGCACCAGAAGAAGTTTCGATTTTTGTAGAAGGACAATATAATGTTAAAATTGATGGAAAAGCCATTATGGGCTATCCTAAAAAAATCACAATGCCCGCAGGGAAACATAAGTTGAGTTTGAAGGTGTTCTGCCAAGACCGTGTTCCTGCTATTTTTATTCAAGGAAAAAATGTGGTTTCTGACAACTCTTGGTTGGTGACTTTTGAGGATAAAGAATGGATTGACGAAACAGGAAAAGCTTCTGACCAATCGGGTACGACATGGCTCAATGCTGGCTCTTGGAATTTTAACACGCCAGCACAAGCGCCTTCCAAATTTAGCTTGGCCACCAAAGCACAAAAACCTGTAAAAGTGGAAACGCTAAAAGAGGGAACGATTATAGATTTTGGCAAGGAAACATTTGGTTTTGTTCAACTCAAAGGATTGAAAGGAATAGGGAAAGTTGAGATTTTTTATGGTGAATCCAAAGAAGAAGCATTGGATACAGAACATTGTGAAACGCTCGACCAACTCACTATCAATCAGGCTATTGCCAAAGATTCGACGATGGAATTGACGAAGGCTTTTCGATATATTTTTATCAAAAAATCGCCAGCCGTATCCTTCAAAGAGGTATCCATGTTGTATGAGTATATGCCTGAGAAAGAGCGCGGTAGCTTTCGCTGTTCAGACGAGCAAATTAATCAGATTTATGACGTAGCCAAATATACGTTTCAGCTCAATACGCGTGAGTTTTTCATAGATGGTATCAAACGTGACCGCTGGATTTGGTCGGGCGATGCCTACCAGAGTTATTTGATGAACTACTATTCATTCTTTGACTCGCCTGCCGTTACTCGGACGCTTTTGGCTTTGCGTGGAAAAGACCCTGTGACTAGCCATATTAACACTATTATGGATTACACATTCTATTGGTTTTTAGGTATTTACGACTACTATCTTTATACAGGAGATAAAACTTTTATCCAACAGTTTTATCCTCGAATGCAAACCTTGATGGAGTATTGTCTAAGTCGTCGTAACAAAGATGGTATGATGGAAGGGCTTTCGGGTGATTGGGTATTTATCGACTGGGCAGAAGGTTTGAGCAAAAAAGGAGCTGTAAGTTTTGAGCAGCTATTACTTACTCGTAGTCTAGAAACCATGACTCTCTGCGCCAATATTGCTGATGATACAAAAGGGGCTACTCGCTACAAACAAATAGGCGAAGAGCTCAAAGCGAAGTTTTTTAACACCTATTGGAATGAAAACAAACACGCTTTTGTGCATAGTCAAGTAGATGGAAAACAGACCGATAACGTAACCCGATATAGCAATATGTTTGCGATTTTCTTCAATTATTTGGATGATGCCAAAAAACAAGGAATCAAAAATCATGTTTTGTTAAATGATAAAATTCAAAAAATCACTACGCCATATATGCGTTTTTACGAATTGGAAGCGTTGTGTGCTTTAGGTGAACAAAAATTCGTTTTAGACGAAATGAAATCCTATTGGGGCGGTATGCTCAAACTTGGAGCGACCTCTTTCTGGGAAGAATATAATCCAGCAAAATCAGGAGCTGAGCATTACGCCATGTATGGTCGTCCGTTCGGAAAAAGTCTTTGTCACGCTTGGGGCGCAAGTCCTATTTATTTATTAGGAAAATACTATTTGGGCGTAAAACCCACAAGTCCTGCGTATGAGCAATACGACATTACGCCTGAGCTTGGTGGCTTAGCTTGGATGGAAGGAAGCGTTCCAACCCCAAAAGGTGATGTCAAATTGTATTGTAGCAAAGAATCTATCAAAATAACTGGTACCAATGATGGCGTTGGAAAACTTAAATTTAAAAGTCAAACTACCCCAACTTGCGCTCAAGGAACAATTCAATCCGTTGGAAATCAATGGTATGAGTTAAGCATTCCCAAAGGACAAATCATCGAAGTGAAGTATCAGCAGTAGAAAAGTGACAAAGGGAACAGGCACAAAGGCACACAGTATTTTCAGATTCAATTTACACTTTGCGCCTTTGTGCCTGTTCCCTCTATAACTTCAGATTCAATTTTTATGAAAAACCCTCCATTAAACTACAAAAACCTAAAATTCTTCTTTTTATGCTTACTTCAAATTTTGTGCTTGAGCTTTCAGAGCAATGCACAAAATTTGTCACTTTATGACTTGCGTTGCGAATATCTCAAAAACCCTATCGGCATTGATATTCGCAAACCACGCTTGAGTTGGAAAATTCAGTCGGGTGGGTATAACGTCAAGCAAACGTCTTATCAAATTCTAGTTGCTGATTCTCCAGAGCTATTACAACCCAACAAAGCCAATATTTGGGATTCTGGCAAAATCTCCTCAGATCAGTCTATCCAAGTTGAGTATGATGGTAAAACGCTGGAAGCCACACAAGTATATTACTGGAAAGTAAAGGTTTGGGATAATCAGGGTCGCTCCTCAGCTTGGAGTGAAGTGGCTACTTGGCAAATGGGACTTTTCACCGCAGGCGATTGGCGAAATGCCCAATGGATTGCCTACGAGCGTTTGGCAGATAGTTTGGTAAATATTTTACCAACCGACGGACAAAAAGATAAGATTCTCAAAAGCAATATCTTACCAATGTTTCGTAAAGATTTTACGGTAAAGAAAAAGGTTAAACGAGCAACCATGTTCATCTCAGGATTAGGACATTTTGAGTTGAGTTTAAATGGTAAAAAAGTAGGTGACAACTTTCTGGATGCAGGATGGACCAAGTACGACAAGCAAGTGCTATATGTAGGATTTGACTTAACAAAATCATTACAAGAAGGAAAAAACACCGTTGGGGTAATGCTTGGAAATGGCTTTTATTATATTCCGCCAGTTAAAGGACGCTATCGCAAACTCAAAGGAATGTTTGGTTTACCTAAAATGATTTGTCGCTTGAAAGTAGAATTTCAGGATGGTTCTGAACAAAATTTGTACACGGATAATTCGTGGAAAACCGCTCCAAGTCCGATCACCTTTTCGAGTATTTACGGAGGCGAAGACTATAATGCCAATCTGGAACAAAAAGGCTGGGATATGCCCAACTTTGATGAGAGTTTATGGCGAAATGCCATTGTGGTAGAAGGTTTGCCAAGGCTAAGTCCGCAATTGACCGAACCAGTCAAAATCATGGAATCTTTTAAGCCCATTCAACAAAAACAAGTTGGCTCAGGCGATTGGGTATTTGATTTAGGGCAAAATGCTTCTGGTATTATCGAACTAAAAGTCAAAGGGAACAAGGGTGATACAGTTTGGGTACGACCTTCGGAATTACTCAATGCCGATGGCACTGTCAACCAAAAAGCTTCAGGGAGTCCCTATATCTTTAGTTATGTGCTCAAAGGCGAAGGCATCGAAACATGGCAACCACGCTTTAGTTATTATGGTTTTCGATATTTGCAAGTAAAAGGTGCAAAGCCAGAACCTAACGCTAAAACACAGATAATCAGCATAAAAGGATTGCATATTCGTAATTCTGCCTCGACTATCGGACAGTTTGCTAGCTCAGATACACTTTTCAACCAAACGCATCAGCTTATTGATTGGGCGATTAAAAGCAATATGACGTCGGTATTTACCGATTGTCCACATCGTGAAAAACTGGGTTGGCTAGAGCAAGTACATTTGATGGGTTCTTCGGTTCGCTATCGCTATGATGTAGCTCCAATGTTCAAAAAGGCGGTTAAAGATATGCAGTTATCGCAACTTTCTAACGGCTTAATTCCTGAGATTGCACCCGAATATGTCAAGTTTGAATGGGGTGGCGATATGTTCCGTGACTCGCCAGAATGGGGCAGTAGCAGCATTATTGTTCCCTACTATATGTACCTCTGGTATGGCGATACCCGTGTGCTGGACGAAGCGTATCCTATGATACAACGCTATTTGAAATACCTCGCCAGCAAAGCTCAAAACCATATTCTTTCACAAGGCTTAGGCGATTGGTATGATTTAGGGCCAAAACCTCCGGGGGTATCCCAACTTACCCCTATGGGTGTAACAGGTACAGCGATTTACTATTACGATTTACAAATTGCTGAAAAAATTGCTAAAATCTTAGGTCATGGCGACGATGCGCAGGAATATGCAGATATGGCCGAAGAAGTCAAAAAAGCCTTTAATCAAACTTTTTACCAATCAGAAACACAGCAATATGCCTCAGGAAGCCAGACGGCAAATGCCATGGCTTTGTTTATGAATTTGGTTGAGCCGGAAAATCGTAAAGCCGTTTTGCAACATTTGATTGATGACATTCAAACACGTAACTATGCCCTGACAGCTGGTGATATTGGCTACCGATATGTTTTGCGAGTATTAGAATCAGAAGGACGCTCCGACATTATTTATGCCATGAATAATCGCTCTGATGTGCCAGGCTATGGCTATCAGCTCAAAAAAGGGGCTACCGCCCTTACAGAATCTTGGCAAGCTGGTGGTAATTCTCATAACCATTTTATGCTTGGGCATTTGATGGAATGGTTGTATAGTGGTTTGGCTGGTATTCGTCAAAGCGAAAGAGATGTTGCTTTTAAGGAAATCATCGTAGCCCCAGAAGTCGTAGGCAACCTCACACAAGCTGAGGGAAGTTATGAATCTCCTCATGGAAAAATAAGTACACTTTGGAAAAAAACCAGCAAACGCTTTACCCTAAACGTAAGCGTTCCTGTCAACACAAATGCTAAAATTTTAGTAGATCAACATTTAGGAAAAACTATTAAACAAAATGGTAAAATCATTCCCGCCGAAAAGCAAGGCAATAAATATTTGATTTCGGTGGGTTCAGGAAATTACCTTTTTGAACTGTATTAATTCTTCTATCCCGTAAAAACGTAAGGCATTGGGGTTTTAGCAAATTTTATATCTACGAATAATAGAAAAGGTTCTATTAACAATATATCTGTAGCTTTTTCAATGGTATCCATCTGATTATGAGTGCAATCTTTTAACAGATATACTATTAACGAATAACTTATTTTTGAAAAACATGAAAAAAAATATCAGTCTTACACTTCTCTTATTGGCGCTAGGTATCAGCGTGCAAGCGCAGGTATATTTGAATGTATTGAAATTTGGCGTCAAAAATGATAGCTCCAAACTCGCAACAGAAGGAATCAAAAAAGCGATTGCCACTGCGGTCAAACAAGGGGGAGGAACCATCTATTTCCCCGCAGGAAAATATAAAACTGGTCCTATCGAACTCAAAAGCAATATTACTATCTTCATCGATGCTGGTGCTGAGTTACATTTTACCGATGATTTTGACGCCTATCTCCCAATGGTTCCTTCTCGCTGGGAAGGCACAGATGTCGTTAATTTTTCGCCCCTCTTCTATGCCTATAAGGCCGAAAATATTGCCATTAAGGGAAGAGGCTTGGTTGACGGGCAAGGCAAAAAATGGTGGGCTTACTCAGAAGTTCATGTCAAAAACATTCCCACTTCTAAATGGCAAGAGGAGTTCAAAAGACTTAACAAAGATGTATTAGCGCCTGACCTTCCAGGCTGGATAGAGAAAGGTTTTTTGCGTCCTCCTTTTATTCAACCCATGTTTTGTAAAAATGTACAAATTGAAGGAATCACGATACGAAATTCCCCTTTCTGGACCGTCAACCCTGAGTTTTGCGACAATGTAACCATTCATGGTGTGACCATCGAAAACCCTCATTCTCCCAATACAGACGGCATCAACCCCGAATCTTGTAGCAATGTGCATATTTCCAATTGCCATATTAGCGTTGGAGATGACTGCATTACCATCAAATCAGGAAAAGACCGTTCGGGACGCAAAAGAAATATCCCTGCTGAAAATTATACCATTACTAACTGCACAATGCTGTCGGGACATGGAGGTGTTGTAATTGGTAGTGAAATGTCGGGTGGTGTGAAAAAAATTGTGATTTCCAACTGCATTTTCGATGGTACAGACAGAGGAATTCGTATCAAAACTGCACGCGGTCGTGGTGGTGTAGTTGAGGATATTCGTGTAGACAATATCGTGATGAAAAACATCAAAGAACAGGCTATTGTACTCGATATGCAATATGCCAAAACGACGGTTGAGCCCATTTCTGAACGCACTCCTATTTTCCGTAATATTCATTTTAGCAATATCACCGCACAAGGAAATCAAGCAGGCTATCTAAATGGACTTGAAGAATTGCCCATAGAAGACATCAGTTTTCAAGACCTCAATTTTGATACTCAATCAGGTTTTGTCATTAAAAACTCCAAAAATATCCAGTTTGACAACGTGCGTGTCAATACCGAAAGAGGGGCTGTCATCAAAGCCGAAAACAGTCAGCTAATCAGCATCAAACAAGTATTGACGAATAAGCCTCATGTGGGAGTTCCCATCTTGGATTTCAGCAACTTACAACAAGTTTCTATCCAAGGAAATATCCCTTTAGTGCCGTACGATATATACTTAAAAGTTTCAGGAGAAAAGTCAGCTAATTATTTGATGGGAGATAACAATTTCAAAAATGTCAAAACCCCTATCCAAACAAGCCCAGAAGTTCCTGCAGGGATTAATCCGTAAATTGTTGCATTGTAGAGACGTAACATGTTACGTCTACAAATGATTGTCAAAATTGAAACCTGATTGATAGACGTAGCGGTGCTACGTCTCTACGATATTTTCTGGTGCTGGATTCACACCCAGTACCTATTTTTTCCAAAGATTCCAATCCCTACCGTAGAGACGTTACATGTAACGTCTCCACATGATTATCTAATTGAAACCTGATTGCTAGACATAGCACTGCTACGTCTCTACGATGCTGGTGCTGGCAGGACTTGAAACTGAATATTAGCCAATCGTTTTTCGATACTAGGGTGCGTCATACTTCCTTCGTCTACAATATGTTCTGTCAGTTCAGAGAGTTTTAGAAGAGCATTTCCCATCGCCTGATTTGAAGTATGCTGTGCTCCATATTGATCAGCCTGATATTCTGCAGAATGACTTATTTTGGAGAATATAATTACATAAAACAAACCTATCAAACATCCGTACCAAAAGATCAGATTACCTTCATTAAATGAAGGATAAAATTGATGCACTAAATCGAAGAAAGGTTGTCTGAAACATCCCAAAAGAATACATTGTAAAACCACGACAAAATAAAACTTTATCAAATCGTAGTGCTTATGATGCCCTACCTCATGATACAAGATTGCCTCTCGTTCTTCTTGTGTTAGCTTTTCCATCAAACCTCGTCCCATCACTATCACTCTATTTTGTGGCAAAAAGCCTGTAGCAAAGGCATTGATAGTATCATTATTGGTGATATATACCGAGACTTTTTTCTGGAGATTCTCAGATAACGTTGCTGAATATTCGGGACTAAATGTTAGCCTACACTTATCGTATTTAAGAACGAATGGATGTACAAGAAAAAAGTATCCATTCATGATAAGTACAGCAATGATGAATAGAGGAGCTTTTGCAATAGTCCAATCTCCCTCAAACCATTCAGATAGTTTTGCTAAATAGGTGAATACAAATAGATAAATTGTTGCAAATAAATAATCTCGAAAAGTAAAAAATAGCAATTTACGAATAATGCTTAATTGCTTCTTGCGCAGAAAAAGATAGGGAAACAGGGTGACAAACAACTGAATGAGAGCCAAACCAAGTGTGAGCTCTAGGGCAGAAAGTAGTGTTTTCATTTGTAATAAGTGTTTAAATAATTTTGTCTGGAAATGTATAAATTATTTCTGAATACCTTTCTATTTAATCTCCAATAAATTTTATTTCTCGCTGGTGCTGGATTCCAATCCCTACCGTAGAGACGTTACATGTAACGTCTACAAATGATTGCCAAGGTCTAAACCTAATTGATAGACGTAGCGGTGCTACGTCTCTACGTAATTTGCTGGTGCTGGATTCCTATCCTTACCGTAGAGACGTTACATGTAACGTCTACAACTGATTGTCAAAATAGAAACCTGATTGCTAGACGTAGCCGTGCTACGTCTCTACGATGGATACACAGATAATTATCTTATTTTTAGGAACAAAGAAACTTTTTACTATAGCATATTTGTTGTACATTAGTAACAAATATGTTATAACTATGGAAAAGTCAAGCATAAAAACAGGACGTTTTGACCCAAAACTCAGCATTAAACGTGCTCGTGAACAGAAAAAAGTCACCCTTGGGTCAACATTGGTAACCCCCACGCATACCTACACATGGAGTTCAAGCATGGAACGCTTAAACATTCTCCGTGAAGGGATTCCTTATGAGTCAATCGAAGTATTGAGTCAGCGCATCAATACCTCTGTCAAAGATATTTTGCAGTTGATTGATATGCCTCAAACTACCTACAATAAGAAAAAACGAGAGCAAGCGCTCCTAACAGGTCGTGATAGCGAAATTGTTTTGTTGTCTATTGAACTGCTCGATTATGGTATTGAGGTATTTAATCAGGAAGAAGACAAGTTTCAGCGTTGGCTTAAGAAAAGTAATATTGCGCTTGGCGGTGTTACCCCCGAAAGTTTACTAGACTCTACCACAGGTATTCAAGAAGTGATGAATTGCCTCAACCGACTTGAATACGGAAATTTAGCTTAATGAAAGTTTATAGAATCGAACGAGAAAAGTATCTGTCCACCACGCTACAGGGGATTGGAGCAGCGCTTAGTAAAGGTTTTCGTTGGAATAGTCAAAATACCTATTTGGTTTATACCGCCGCTACTCGCGCATTGGCAATGCTCGAAGTAGCCGTTCACCTCGATTTGAGTGAGGATTTACCCAATGATCGGTATTATGTAGAAATAGACATTCCCGACGATATAACTATTTTAGAATTAGCCAATGAAGATTTGCCTGAACAATGGGATGCAAAACCTCCATTGTTGGAAACCCAGTACATAGGCGACGATTTTGTTAGAAGCAATAGTGCTGCTGTACTCAAAGTACCAAGTAGCATTGTGCCACCAGAATATAATTACCTTATCAATCCCAATCATCCTGAAGCTGCCAAAATCAAAGTAATTTCAACGCAGAAACTCGCTTTTGATAAACGACTTAGGGGGTAAAGCTAAATATGTTTATTTATAAAAAGGCTAAAGAACTTTTTATAAATAAACATATCTCTATAAAGTTTTATCCTATACCCAATCATACTTACTTCTAAGTGTCACCTATCACTAACGTTTACATAACACTAAGAAATCACCATTCTTGTATTATGAAATGATTCATCAAAAAGATGATAAACTTCCATCTAACTCCCTTGATTACTCCGTTCGAAATGTTCTCTATGCGAAGACTTCTTATTTCATCATTTACCGAAAAATAAAAAAAATCCCCGTACAAAGCCTTCACCCATAAATCAAACAACTGAATATCAATTATTTATATTAAATCAAAAGCGATTACCGAAAAATAAAAAAAAAGGAAGTTAAATATATTTCTGTCTATCGACTAATACATTTATCTCGTCAAAACTATTTGAACGATTGTAGAACCCGTACTCATTTTCAACTAATGTTATATAAAAACAAGAAATGTTTAACAACCCAATACTCACAAAATGATAAAAATATCTCGGGTATATAGTCTCTTGAAGCAAGGAAAAAGAAGCAATTTGGAAGATTATATATATCCCTCTTCGCCCCAATTAGGAAAAATATTCAGCAGAATATATATCGTTTGTGATGGCGTAGGCGGTGAGACTAAAGGAGAAATCGCAAGTAAATTGGTAGCTGAGACATTTGGAGAGATGTTATCCTCAATGAGTAACATTACAAGAGAGGATATTATAAATGTACTTGAAAAAGCAACTTTAAGGATTAAGGAGTATATCGATGTTAATCCCGAGGCTATTAATATGAGTACGACGCTTACGATGGCTGTTATCAACTCCAATGAGATATTACTTGCATGGTGTGGAGATAGTAAAATTATACATTTTAACGCAAAAGAGATAAAATGGAAGAGTTTAGACCATAGTCTCGTACAACATTTAATAAATATAAATGAAATATCAATTGAAGAAGCAAAGAAACATCCTCAACGAAATGTCATAACAAGATGTGTTAATAAAGATACTCAAAAAGAGGATTTAGATTTTCAAGTCATTTCAAAAATTGAAAATGGCGATTATTTGATGTTAGCAACAGATGGTATCTTCGAGTACATGGAGATAAGTAATTTACCACATATTGCTCAAGACAAACAAGTAGATAAAAGTGAACTAATTGATGCATACTGCTCACACGAAACGAGAGATAACTACTCCATGTATCTGCTATCAATTAATAAGCCTAAAAATCCAAAACTTCTCAAGACTTTACTCTTACTAATTTCTATTATGTTGCTAGCAGGGGTACTAAGCTGGCACGTAGATCGTGCTCCTAAAAGGAAGAAGCAACTGCCTACGCTAGGTATTGCGAAGCAAGCCACTGCACAAATACCTATAATCATAGAAAATGACACTAATAAAACCCTAAAATAAATCACTTGGTGCGTATACAACTACAAAAATATGGATTTTAAAAGTAGATATATCTATAATCTAAAAGAAGACTTAATTGGTAAGGGAGGTTTTGCCAGAGTATACAAAGCGCAAGATACACTCCTCGACCGATCTGTAGCCATCAAGGTTTTTAACAAATCAAATAATGGCTACTACACTGTACTTGAGGAGATTAAAAAGGTAATAAAATATGAACATCCTAATCTAATAAGATATTATGATGTAGCATTGTTAGATAATACCAATGCTTTTGGAGAACGTGAAGAACTTCAGATCGGTATTATGGAGTTAGCTAATGCAGGTGATTTAAAGACTTTTGTTCTTGAAAATCCTCAATCGCCTCTAATCCTTGATCTACTCAAACAAGTATTACTAGGTCTAGGGTTTCTTCACAAAAAAGGTATTATTCATCGTGATCTAAAACCTCAAAATATATTATTAGTAAAGGAAGGAGACTGCCTAACTGCTAAGATATCAGACTTTGGAATTAGTCGTAACGTAGAGGCTAATACTAATAGTGCATCATTGACTATTGGAACAATAGAGTACATGGCTCCTGAACAGTTTAACCCTGCACGATATGGGATAAATGGTAAGATATCTACTAATGTGGACATTTGGAGCTTCGGGATAATGTTATATGAATTACTTGTAGCAGAACCGCCTTTCGGTCAAAGGGGTGGTAGTACCACTGCAGAACAAATCATGAACTCTATCCTTACAGCCCAGCTTCCCCCAAAAATTGACTCAATCAAAGAACCATTTAAGAGTATAATAAAAAAATGTTTGATAGCAGATGCAAATCTAAGAATTCGATATGCAGAAGATCTCCTTCCTTTCTTCAATGGCAATAGTTTTAGTGCTTCAAGGTTAGATGAAACCGATACTTTGATGCTGCATAAAGGTAACAATAAAATTGCACCAGTAGTCAATGATGAAACTGAAACACAAATTTTATCACCCCTTATCAATAGCCAAGATACCATTACATTACCAATTTCAATAAAGTCAGATGCAACACAAATCCTTGGAGAAAAAACTTTTCAGACTAATAAGCAACCCAAAAATATTATCAAAGATAAAGTAGCAGGTGCTCATACAAAAGAAAAATTAGCCTCCCAAAGCATTAGTAAAGCATCCCCAAAAAAACCATCAATCTTAAATCTAAGTAAGGTTCAAAAACTAATAGGTGTAATAGTAGGTCTAAGCATCGCAAGTATTCTCTTTTATTATATTTTCCAACCTGAAAATATTCACGAAAAAGCACAGCTATTGGCACATGAAAAACGTTACGATGAGGCTATACTGCTATTAAAGCAACATCAAAACGATAAAGCACAATCCGCTAATAACCGTATTCTTGAACAACTATATCTTGCAAAAGGAGATACAATGAATGCCTTTCTACTCATGCAAAAATCATTTGCCAAAAGTGACTTTCAAAATGCGTATTTGCTAGGTCAATTATACTACTCGGGAAAGTTCACTAAACAGGATTTCAGCATGGCTAAAAAAGTATTTGAGAAAATAGAAAAAGATGATAGAGCACAAACGATGCTAGGGAATCTCTATTTTATGGGTCTTGGAGTTAAAAAAACTATTCCAAAGCCATCCCATATTATCAGAGAGCATCTAAACAAGGTAATTCTGTAGCGATGTACTCTCTAGGGTTAGCTTATATGAATGGCGCTGGGATTAATCAAGATCAACAGAAGGCACTTGATTTGTTTTATAAAGTAATTCAGAAAAACGACAATGCAGACGCTTCAAATGCAGCGAAAGCTGCAATACTTAGTTTAAATAAGTAAGTATTAGTGCTGAATTATCATGATTATTGGCACCAATAGCTCAAACTGCAAATTATCCTACCATGGCAATGACAGAAAATCAGATATTTGAAGAGCTCACTCTCATTCTTAACCAATCAATTAGTGTACGTGATAGGATTAATGCAATTCTCGCACAGCAAAGTCATGTTCTAGAAACTATCACCATGCAAGAAAATAGCCTCAACACTTATTTAATTGAGGCTAAGAGTAGTTCAGACATTGCCCGGCAGTCAGCATTAGATGCTAAAAGTGATGGGCAAATCATAGAACAAATTAAGCAAGAAGCCTCTGCTGACTCACAACAAATTGAACAGTTCAAAAACGATGTTAGAGCAGATGCTTTAGAAGTAGAACAAGCAAAAAATCAAGCAAAAGCTGATGCTCTAGAGGTAGAACAAGTCAAGAATCAAGCGAAAGCTGATGCGCAAGAAGCTGAGCAAGCAAAAAATCAAGCGAAGGCGGATGCGCAAGAAGCCGAACAAGCAAAAAATCAGGTAAAAGCCGATGCGCAAGAAGCTGAACAAGCAAAAAATCAGGCAAAAACCGACGCACAAGAAGCTGAACAAGCGAAAAATCAGATAAAGGCAGATGCTCAGGAAGCTGAACAAGCCAAGAATCAAGCGAAGGCCGATGCACAAGAAGCTGAACAAGCAAAAAGTCAGGCAAAAGCTGATGCGCAAGAAGCTGAACAAGCAAAAAATCAAGCGAAAGCTGATGCGCAAGAAACTGAGCAAGCAAAAAATCAAACAAAAGCTGACGCACAGGAGGCTGAACAAGCAAAAAATCAAGCAAAGGCGGATGCACAAGAAACTGAACAAGTAAAAAATCAAGCAAAGGCGGATGCGCAAGAAACTGAACAAGCGAAAAATGATGCAAAAAGTGACGCGCAAGAAACTGAACAAATAAAAAATCAAGCAAAATCGGATGCGCAGGAGATAGACTCAATTAAAGAACAAGCAAAGGCGGATGCTCAGGAAGCTGAACAAGCGAAAAATGATGCCAAAAGTGACGCGCAGGAAGCAGAGCAAGCAAAAAACCAAGCAAAGGCTGATGCTCAGGAAGCTGAACAAGCAAAAAACCAGGCAAAAAATGATGCCCAGGAAGCAGAGCAGGCAAAAAATGATGCGAAAAATGACGCGCAAGAAGCTGAACAGGCAAAGAATGATGCGAAAAATGATGCGCAAGAAGCCGAACAGGCAAAAAATGATGCGAAAAATGATGCTATAGAAGCTGAGCAAGCAAAAAATCAAGCTAAAGCTGATGAGCAAGAGACAGAACAAGCCAAGAATGAGGCAAAGGCTGATGCGCAAGAAGTTGAACAGGCAAAAAATGAAGCACGTGCCGATGCACAAGAGGCTGAAAATTTAAAGAATGAAGCAAAAAATGATGCAAATGCAATTGAACAACTAAAACTTGAAACTAAAGCTGATGCACAAGAAGCTGAACAGGCAAAAAATGACGCTAAGTCAGATGCAACAGAAATAGAACAAATAAAAAGTGACGTTAAGGCAGATGCACAGGAGACAGAACAAGCAAAAAATGATGCTAAAGCCGATGCTCAAGAGGCAGAACAAGCAAAAAATCAAGCTAAAGAGGATGCAAATTTAACAGATAGTGCTCGCCAAGCTGCTGAAGATGATGCAAAATCAGCAGAAAAGGCTCGTCAAGATGCTCAAACAGATGCTACTTCCACTGAAAATGCAAAAAAACAAGCTGAAGCTGATGCCACAGAAACTGAAAATATGAAAGTACAATCACAACAAGATGCAGCGGAAGCTGAAACAGCTAAAGAGCAAGCAAGATCGTATGCTCAGCAGGCGCTAAGCTATTCCGAAGCTACCTTGATGCACAAAAACTCAGCAACAAGTTTATTAGCTACCATTGAGGCAGATGGAAACTTAGTAAAAAACCATCTTAATACCATAGACAGTCTTGAGGATGCGGTTAGAAGGATGTCTCTCATGGCAGCACAGTATCGCGATAGCGCCCATCATTGTGCAAATATGGCATGTCATTATTAACCGTCATTTCTCCAAAAGAATGGATATAGCAAGCTTACTAACAAAAGCACAAGAAACATATCAACAGTTAGTGGATATTGAGGATTTCTTGTCAAAGCAAAAGTCTGATTTCAAGCCGAAAGACATGAACCTACTGTTAGGGCAACTTAAGCAGTATAGTATTGTCGCTAAAGATTTTGCTCAAAATACAGAAATGTTAAAGCAGGAGTCGTTGGCAGATGCACAACAAATTGAAATTGCTAAGCAAATATGTACTGCAGCTAGACAAGAAACTGAATCTGCCAAAAGTCAAGCAATGGCAGATGTAATAGAGACGGAGGAATTAAAAAATCTCGCAAAGTCTAATGGAGTCGATATTGATGCTCAGAAAAATAATACTTTGAGTGATGCTACAGAAGCTGAAATACTAAAAACAACCTCAATTGCCTACGTTCAAGAATCCGAACAAGCTAAAAATCTGGCGGTTGAAAGTGCTCATGAAACAGAATTTTCCAAGAATTCTACTTTGTCTGACGTACAAGAATCTGAGCAATTGAAGAACGTAATATCTGCTCATGTCCAAGAAGTTGAACAAATCAAAACTCAAATATTAAGCGAAGTACAAGAGGTTGAACAAATCAAAAATATTACAAAAAACGAAGCTACAGAATCTGAAAATGCGAAAAATGACGCCAATGCGAGTAAAATAGAAAGTGAAGAATTTAAAAACCTAGCACTTTCAACAACTCAAGAAACTGAGCTCCTAATAAATGCAGCAAAATCAGATACGCAAGAAATTGAAATATTGAAAAACTCTGCAAAATCAGATCAACAGGAAAGTGAAAAAGCAAAAAATGATACCAGAAATGAGGCGCAGGAAACAGAACAAATTAAGAATACTTCAAAATCTGATGCAAATGCTGTACAACAAGCAAAAACTATAGCTAAAGAAAGTGCTCAAGAAGTCGATTTAGTAAAGAATCAAGCAAAATCTCATGCTCAAGAAACTGAGCAAGCGAAAAATGAGGCAATCAGTGACGCGAATGAATGTGAACAAAATAAGATAGTTGCCAAAAATAAGGCTACCGAATCTGAACAAGCTAAAAATGAGGCTAAAAGCAACATGTTAGCAGCAGAACAAGCTAAAAATGAAGCTCATGGAAATGCTTCTCAAACTGAACAGGCAAAAAACGAAGCAAAAAACGAAGCAAAAGAAGCTGATTTAGCAAAAACCAATGCAAAAGAACGTGCACAGGAAGCTGAACAACTCAAATCATTAGCTAAAAGTCATGCTAATGAGAGCAACTCGGCCAAGAATCAAGCTAAAGATGATGCCAAAGAAACAGAACTTATCAAAAATAATGCTAAAGCACATTTTGCTGAAATAAAACAAGTTAAAGGTGAGGTATTCAGTGATGTTACACAAATAGAACAAGAAAAAAATATTGTAAAATCACTAGCTCAAGAAATAGATACAATCAAGTCGGAAGCATTAAGTGATAGTAAAGAAACAGAACAACTGAAAAATCAAGCAAAATCATTGGCATCTGAAACAGAACAGCTGAAAAATGATGCTAATGCAGACAAGCAAGATGTTGAAACGAACAAAACAATAACTCTGGCACTTGCAAAAGAAATAGAAAATATAAAACAAGAGACCCTAAACGATGCTCAAGAAACCAATCAGATAAGAAGCGCCGCCCAAACTTTTGCTTCAATGGCAGAACAATCAAAGTTCTCAGCAGCGAATGATAGCACACAAGCTTCCAAAGCTAAAGAAAGTGCTGAATCTGATGCAAGCGAGACTGAAAGTTTTAAGAATAAAGCTCAAACTGCAGCAAAGGAAACAGAGCTCTCTAAAAGAAATACTCAACTAGACGCCCAAGAAACAGATGGGTTTGCAAATGATGCATCAAGTCAAATGTTAAATGCAGAACATCTTAAAAATGAAATAGAACAGCTTCAAAAGCACTCATCAGAGCTAGATGCTCGAGCATATCAGCATGTACAACAAGCAACCTCAATACAAATGAGTGCTCAAATTCAACTAGACGATTCTGAAAACTCAATGCACATTGCCCAAGAAGAAGCTCAGCGTGCTCGCGAGTGTAGAATCAGAAGAGCTTCCCTATGGAATTTTTAACCATGAATATTAAAATCAAGACTATTTCTAAACTCGCTCATCGGAACCTAGAAAATTTATTCTTATGTATAACTAAACACTAAAATAGGATGACTCGAAGTGAAATTATTGACTTCTTAAGCCTAGCTCAAGACATAACCAATGAAGAGCTATTGAAGGCTATTCAAGAAAAGGAAGGGTATTTTAAAAGCCTTATCAACAATGCTCCAACTAACCTATTGAAGAAAGTTTATGAAAGAAATATTGAGAAACTTAGCGAATGTAGGGATTTTCTGAAAAATACTTCTTCAAATAATAGTATAAATAATTTAAAGCCAGATATCAGTATAAAAAATGATATTCCTAAAAGCTATTTAGACTCTACAACAGCTCCCACATTTAATCGTGACCCAGCATGGCTTATTAGGCATACTGAAAATAGTGCTACGATATCTTTTATCCTAAAAGAAGGCATCAACACCATAGGTAGGCTAACCAAAGACTCCAACCTTAATATAGCTATAGAGGATGACATGTTTGTTAGTAGAAAACACGCTATTATCGAAATAAAAGAGAGTGACTATATTTTATACGATGTTGGCGACTCTGGACTTCCTGCCTCAAAAAATGGGGTTTTTGTGAACGGTTCAGATAAGAAACTGATGGGAAAATACTCCTTGAGAGAAGGGGATACTATTCAATTTGGAAAGACAAAATTTGTCTTCAAAATCAATACTCATCGCAACCTTGAAGAGGTAGTCAATGAAGTTAGTAATACAAATTACATGCGAACTGTAGTAATCAACATATTATGACACATAATTTAGATCCCATTTTTGAGAAAATAAATTCTATCCAAAAAGATATTGGATACACAAATCAATATGGCTTTTTTGAGCTTATCAAAAAAGATTCCGAAAGTATTGAAAAACAACAAACTCTCCCGATTGACCTAATAGCATCGGAGAACGATGATAAATTACAAAACTACTTGATTAATCAATTAGAAAATCATGGAATAGAGGTAACTCTTAAGAAAATCGATCCAAAACCAATTGCTTATCCTTCACTTATTGCGAACATCCTTATGATTTTTTTTGAGGATTCTTCTGCAGAAGCAATTATGGATATACTGGCGTCTCAACGCAATCATTACAAAAAAGTATATCTCGTCAACAACGTCAACTCACAGATTCTTATTGATCAAATTCTTGATTTCTGTAAAATAAATCTAATCACCAGCCAATCCATATCTTTTCAGTCTGAAGATGATATTGATATTTTCATCAAAACAATTGATAAACATAAGCTACTATTACTTTCTAAACTGAGTACTCTCAAGCCCGTTGTAGAATATATTAACCAAATTGTTAAAACTGAGAATAGAATTTTACATAGTCAAAAAAGCTTACTAATTCAGGATACGATGTATCTGAAAAAAGCAGATTCAAATAGTTTTTCAGAAATCAATAATACAGTTAGATATTCTATTCTCAAAAACCTCCAAGAAGTAGAGAAAGGTGTAAAAATTAAATATGAAGAGTTTAGTAAACCTAATTATGGCTATTTCAGCGAGCGAATAGCTCATTTCATTAACCTATTAAAATACAATGATTTAAATCAAATCGATGTTGCAGACAAATACGAAAAAATTGAGCTTGGACTAAATGATAATATCACACAAGAGTTTTTCAAATTTAATGAAACAGAGTTATTGAAAGAATTTCGAAAAGATTCAGCGCTATTAAAGACAATTACACAGTCCACATTTGATGAACTAAACCAACTCTTAAGTCGATTTAAACTCCCTAAAATGACCATAGAGAAATTTGTACTCCCTGACCTTAATCCAACTTTAATGGTACAAGGCAATAACTATATGCAAAAAAACTTTAGAGGGGAGATTACTAAAGAAGGTCGAAATGAATACCTAATCGCTTTGAGAGACTACACTGGTATCATTATGGTAATTGTTGGTCTATTAATGCCTCTCAACCTACTCATTCAAGGTGTTGACTTTTTTTCAGATGGCGAACAAGTGCCCAAAACCCTAGCTGAGGTTAACAACGTGTATGAATATCTGGCTTTTTTCGCTAAAAAAACTAAACTAGCCATTCTATTAATTACCTCAATACTATCGGGTATTCTGATCTGGTATGGTGTGATTGACCTTAAAGTGAGGATTCCTCGTAAGCGTAAAGAGGAACGAGAACGAGAAACTCAAAAGGCAAAAGACCACCTTCAATCAGAAGCAAAAAGAATCTACAACGATAGCTATAAAGATTGGGTAAATAACCTTTCAAACTACATTAGAGAACTTACTCAGAATATCACATTTGAGGTAGATACTATCTTAAAAAACGCTACTAAGAAAGCCCAAGATGTGAGCAACAACAAAAAACAACAATTATCTAATAGTCAGTCTATTATAGACAATAAATTAAGAAACTTACAACTTGCTGAGAAAACTTGTGAAAGTCTACAAAAAAGTATTTCAGAACAAAAAGACAGAATTATAATATGAATTTAGGAATAGATTTAGGATCAAGTAATACTTTGGTTGCCACTCTTACAAAAGATAGAACACCAATAATCATACCTGATAACCTCGATAAAAATGCGGAAACCACGCCAAGCGCCATTATTATAGATAACAACAAGGTTATAGTGGGGAGTTTAGCAAAAATATTTATCAGGCATATCCAGATAAAAACCTTTATACCTTTTTCAAAAGACATTTTGGATCTTATATTCCATTAGGACTTACGCAACAACAGCTTCCTATTTTTAGTGAAACATTAGCCTCAATCATGCTTAAAAAGGTGGTATATGATGCGAAACTCTTCATTAATGAGGACATTAACAAGATTGTTGTAACAGTACCTTCGCATTACAATGACCTACAACGTAGATCTGTTATAGAAGCAGCCAGACTTGCGAATGTTCAACTCACTTCCTTATTAGATGAACCTATTGCCGCCGCTTTGTATTATATCGGCGAAAATAACGCTTTAAACCAAGAGCTAATCCTGATTTACGATTTAGGGGGCGGGACTTTCGATTTATCAGTCCTTACTAAAAATGGAGAACAAATTCACGTAGTAGCAAAAGGAGGAATCAATAATATTGGAGGAGAAGAATTTGATCAAATCATCATCAACAAGATAAAGCAAGTCTATTACAGAACCTTTGGTATTACTATCAAAGACTCTATTTATAACAATAATCTTCTCAAAATATTAGCCGAAGAATGTAAAATAACCATCAATCAGACCAATCAAGGATTAGAAAAATGGTTCTACTTTGACAATCGATTCTTTAGAGTATATTTCGACATAAAAGAATATAATACATTTGCCCTAGAAATCATTAGAAAAACGGAGGAATGTGTAAAAGATACACTGAAAAAATTGGGACTAAGTCTCCCAGACATCAATCAAATTATTCTGATTGGTGGCGCTAGCAATAGTAAACTTCTCTATGAATATTGGCAAAAACAGATAAATACCGCATTCCAAAAAATTATCTATCACCAACCGCTTACTAGTGTATCCAAAGGAGCTGCAATTTACGCAAATAGTTTCTCTAACGATCAGGAAGCATCTAAATCAAATCTTGATCTCAAAAATGTAAGTTCTTACAACATTGCCATCAAAACAAAAGAGTCTAGAGAACCTGAATTAATCATTCATAAAAATACACCATTGCCAGTATCAGGTAAAAAAATCTATGCTTTGGATACAAGAGCTAGAAGAACCGAACTTGAGCTATGCCAATACCTTGACTCTAAAGAATTTACTCAGCCTTTAGGCATAATTTCAATAGAAAACTCTTCCATAAGTAGAGAATCTAGTATTGAATTAGTCATTGAGAATAAAGTTGATGGAACTGTAGGAATAAAAATCTTTAACCCCCATTCAGGAGCACCACTAAAGTTTGATTTCATTAATAATGATTCAGAGGCAAAATATGACTTCGTTCAGCAAAAATCACTTATTGACTCACTATTTATCAATAACCTTGTTGACTAAAATTTAAAAATAATGGTAAAATCTTTACTTATTCTCCAAGTTATCTGGCTAATGTACTTTCCCTCATTAGGTCAGTCGCTACCTACTATAGAAAGTAACAGTAAAGTGACAAAAACTAAGACTGAAAAAAAGGCAAAGCCCTTAAAAGATCTAACACCTCCCAAAATTCACTCAATTGGGAAGCAGATAGATGGGTATTATGAGTATTATACCTTAGATGAAGGACACCTTTATTCGGGTCTCTTGAAAAATGGTAAACCAAACGGATACGCGTTTATCTATTCGAAACTAGATACCTCTATAATCTTCGAGGGGCAAATAAATGATCAGGATGATATTTCTCGAAAAATAGAAGAAAATACAAAAGGGTATGAATATTACTTGGAAAAGGGTGAATCCGCCTTGAAGCAAGACCATAAACCTGTAGCGATAAATTCATTTAAAAAAGTTAAAACATTACTAGGAAACAAGGTATCTCAAAATACAAAGTGTAAAGAAATCATCACATCAGCCATTTCAAATGGAGATAAGTTTGCAGGAGTAGACGAATATAAAACTGCCCTTAGCTGGTATTTAATAGCACAATCCCTAGATAATAGTAAGGCACTTCAAAATAAAATAAATCAATGTAAATCAAAGCTTTGATTGTTCATAATGGCATTTCAGCCACTAATAATTGAAAATATTGGTATGAAAAATAAAAAAACTCTTTCACTCTTTCTATTCATTATACTACTAACTACTAAGGTAAAAATGGTAGTTGCACAAGATTATATTTATACAAAAGATAATGAAGTCTATAGTGTCAAAATCACTCATTTCAACCCTACAAATATTGAGTATATTCTTGATAATTCAACATCAAAAACGACCAGAGCTCTTAGTGAAATAGCTTTAGTCATCAATGATAGAGGATATATTATTTTACCCGAGGAATTAGAGTCTGAAAATCGAGAAATATTTATTAATGAATATCAGAACATAAAAAGAATTAGTGAGAAATACGATATAATCCTTTACAAACAACCTCTCGAATCCGTTAGGTGTAATATTAGTTATGAATCTAACGAAATCGTTAATTTCAAAACCATAAAATCGGGAGATAGTCAAACAGAAAATAAAAAAGATTTATTGTTCATTCTCTACACCAATGGAAAGCATAGTTTTTTTGCTTCACCCACCTCTATTTCATTGTCTACACTAAAAAAGAAGCTACTTGAGAAGGCCGATATTAGCACAGCAACCACTCATACTACCACCACCCAAATCATTAAGCTGTCTAATGCTGAAATGGAGTCATACAGCAAAAAAGCTGAGTTAAAAGTAGATGGCTTTAGTAGTTTCTTAAACCTCATTGCAAACAAAGAATTGTCATCAGAGGAAAAAGATAAGGTGATCGAACAAGCTACAAAACTATTTACCCCTGGTGCAACCATACAGGTGTCATTCCGCAAGCCCGACGGTACAGTATCAGTGGCAACACGAAAAATTGAAGAGTATTTGAAGAAGTTAAAGCTATCTAAATTTAGTAGTGTTAAAATAGAATGGTCTGATATTCAATATATAGGAGATTTAAAACAAGAGGCAGATGGCAATTATTATGGTACTATCACAGGAGAGCAACGATTTTCTGGATATAATAAAAATGGTAAGATTTCTTACAGTGATATTGTAAAAAAGGATGTTAAAGTAATGATTACGACCTATAATAAAACAATTGACGCAGTAGAAAAACGTCAATGGGAGGTCTTTCTAGGTAATATTGGAATTGTAGAAAACAAATAATCTAGCAGTTAATTATCAGATCATTTACTCATTTTTAGCAAAAATTTAGGGTTAGAATCGAACGCAATATGAAAAAATTATACCACGCATTACTACTAATAATCATTTACCTTAGCTCAACAGCAACTATTGTTTCTCAAACTATTACCCAAAAAGAAAGCGAGGAAATCAAACTTTCTGCCAAGAGAAAAATTCAAAATGGATTTAAAGACTTACTAAACTTTATCACAGATGAATCAATTGGTGATGCCGAAAAGCTAGCGACTATAAAGGATAGTTATTCAAATAGCAATATTCAAGTCTTTTACAATAGTCAGACTATTTTAGAAGATGATATTAATCCCAACTATTACAATGGAAACAACATTCACGATCTTAATGTAGAAAAATACCTAAACGCTTTAGATATTCTCTACACCAAAAGTATCGAGAGCTCAATAGAAATAAACATCTTGAGTGTTTCAAACGTAAAACAGGTAGGAGGTACAATGTTTATTAAAGTATATTTTGAATGTCTGTTTAAAAATTCACATAGAACAATAAAAGTTGCCTATAAAAAGAATGATAGAGTTGCCGAACTAAAGGTTGAACATATAGGTAAAAAGTGGATAACCAACATCACTCGTGTAGCATTCGGAAAAGTTAATGATGAAACAGGTAAAAATGATCTTGCCATAACACAGGTAGTCGAATCTGCCACCAATCAACCTAAAGAATCAGAAGTCATTCAAACCAACGAATCTCAAAAAGACGTCAATGAATTTAATCGTTTATTGGCAGATGCTGACGATGCCTTCAAGGCCAAAGAATATGATATTGCACTACAGGCATACTCTGAAGTTCTAAAAAAGGACAGAGACGAATACGGTAAATCATTCTATATCAAAAAACAAATCTCTCTCTCGAAAAGAGAAATACAAAAAGAACAAGACCTAAAAAAACAAGAAGAGGAACGTCTAGCTCAAAAGCAAAAAGAGGACAATTACTTTAAAGTAATATTTGAAGCTAAAACTTTTGAGCGCAAACGATATTACGGAAAAGCTATTCAACAATACCAAGCAGCGTTTAGAATAATACCTGATTCAGCTATTCTATACCAGGAAACCATTAGAAATCTGAATAAAGAACTAAGCCTAAAAACAGAAGCAGATGAAATGTTTTTAGCGGGAAACTTCAAAGAGCTGAAACGAAAATATGATGCCTATATCAAAAAAGATCAATCCAACTCGGATTATTTCCTTGGCCGAGCAAAGTGCTCAATTCAACTAGGTGATTCTCCCAAAGCCATCCTTGAGGACTTGGACCAAGCGATTAGTCTTGACTTTAGTAATACCTATGCTTTTAAAGTAAGAGCTGAGTTTTATACTTCTCAAAATAATATTCCAAAAGCCATTGCTGATTATACAAACTTTCTAAATATTGAGCATGATAGTGCATCTATCTATGCCATAAGAGCTACTTTAAAAACAAGAACTAACAATACCCAAGGAGCACTTGAAGATTATGAGAAAGCCATACAATTGGATAAAAGAAACCCCAAATACTATTATGAACGAGGAATAATACATACGCAAAATAGCTCTTGGCAAAAAGCTATTACTGATCATACCGAGGCAATATCTATAGATCCAAAAATGGCTCAAGCCTATTACTACAGAGGAGAAGCTTATTACAATCTAAAAAAGTATAAGGAAGCTGGTCAAGATTTTTCCAGGGCGATTAGCCTACAAATTGATGATAATCTGGCTAATAATATTCGACAACATTCGGAGGAGTTTTTTCTAATCGGAGACAGAGCTCTTGAAAATAATGATATAGCATTTGCCATATCAAGTTTTACCAACAGTGTTCTTATACTACCCTACAATTATAGATCGTGGTATAAGATTGGGGAATCATATCAAAAAGAAGGTAAACTACTTGAAGCAATAACAAACTACACAACTGCAATAAAATATAACGATTCTTATGATGATGCTTATTATGGACGCGGTTATGCAAAGTTTTATTTGAACAGATATAAAGAGGCTCTTGAGGATTTCCACAAAGCCAACGAATTGGTAGGGAATTATTACAACGCTATATTTTACGAAGCTAGAACCCTCATGTTATTGAAAAATTTCAAATCAGCGATTTTACTATTTCAAAAAATTAAAATAGCAAAATCGACTATAGAAAAAAGTTACTCGAAAGATTTTTTTGCTAATACACATTTGTACTTGGGCATAGCAATGATTGAAGAAAAGTATATTGCAGAAGCTAGTACAGAACTAAGCTCGGCTATCAAGATAAACCCTTACTTGTCAGAAGCTTACTTTCAGAGAGGTCTAGTATATCTACAATTAAATAACTTGGAGTCTGCATTGAGTGACCTCAATCAAACAATCACGCTTGGACCAAACAATAGCCAGAAAGAAATGGCAATAGGTAACGCTTTGTATAATATGGAGAACTACAGCCAAGCTACCAATGCTTTCCAAGAATCTATTAATCTTGATACCCTGAAATCCAATTACTATGAAGCCCATAAAATGAAAGCTTACTGTTTCTTCAAACAAAATCAACATGCAGAGGCTGCCCAGACATTTGTTAAAGCAATAGAGTATAAATCTAAACAGGACGATTCAAGCATTTATCGAGATTTGACAGTGAGCTATCTATTTGATGGTCAAAGCTCAAAAGCATTATCAGTCATTGAAAATGTACTTAAAACAGATCCAGAAAATGTAGAAATCAATTATCTATTAGTATGTTATTATGTACAAACTCAAAGTATGGAAATAGCCTTAAAAATTTTAGAGAAACTCTTCACTCTCAATGCAGTGGACAATAACTTCATAAAAAAGGATAGGTTAATTAATACCATAGATAGTAGCTTTAAAACTTCTAAGGACTATAAAGCTCTTTTAAAAAGAATCGCAAAATAGACATCTTCATAAACAACATATCATAGTGATTTTACGCTTGCTATCCATTTTACTTTTTCTGATATTCAATCATACAAATTTGGTCTTAGGTAGTCCTCTAGATATCAAAATAAGAGGACTACTTATTGATGCCATTACTACAAAATCAGTATCAGCAAATATCTATTGGGCTTATTCAAGTAATTCAACACTTATTTGGAGTAATCCTACTTTTTCTGATGGGCATTTTGACATTAAATTAAAAGATAAAGCCATCAAGCTGAGAATTGAAGCAACGGGATATGAAAGTGTTATAATAGATTTATCACTCGATAAATCAAAGACTGCTAATTTGTTTTTAAAGATTCCCTTACTTAAACAAACCACGCACCAACTCAATAAAATATTTTCTCAGTCAACGACCAAGTCAGATAAAACAAAAAAAACTACCGATAATAAACATCATAAAGTTACAAATATTGAATTTATAGCAGTTAATGGTCTTACACATGAGCCACTTGCAGCTACTTATAAGTTTGTACCTACAAATTTTTCAAAATCAGAACATTACACAACCAGCGTCGAAAATCCTCATTTAGCATTAACATTTAATGGAAATGATATATATGCGGTAGAAATCGCTGCTGATAATTTTCAAACTTTTTTAGGTAATCTTATCATTGATAATTTAGATAGTCGCACACATCATGATACTATTTATTTAGCTAAAGAACTAGTTTTTCTGAATATAATAACTCAAAAAGTAGGAACTTTAGATGATATTTATATCTCAAAATATGGCTCGAAAGCACCACATTTATTTCAAAAATTAAGCTTTAGTCATGAAATAGCCTACGAAACCCTAGAAAAGAACGAAAGGTATCAATTATATATCATAAACGATAAAAAAGATACTATTTCACATACTTTTCAAGCTACCCACAATATTTATCAAATCCTTAGCGACACACTTTCAAAATCTATAAATCATCCTAATCAAAATTACCATAAATCTATTTTATACTTTGAAGCAAGTGATTTTCATCTCAAACCAGAGTCATATGATCATTTGAGAGAGGCCATCAAGAGAGCAAAATACCAAAAAGAATTATTAATTGATATTTATGCTTACACTGATAATTTAGGCGAGTTTTATGCAAATCTGTACCTTTCTGAAATCAGGGCGATGTACATAAAAAATACGTTATCCGCCGAGGGAATATCAGATAAACGAATTAGATGTATACCTATGGGAAGCAAAAACCCTATCTCCAAGAATAAGGATGAAGCGTCTAGAAGTCAAAATAGGAGAGTAGAAATAATATTATACAATCCTACAATATCAAAAAATAGCAAATAGAATATTCTATCATCATAACAACAGAATCCCTTAAAGATTTCGTCCAACCTCCCAAAACTCCGTAACCCATCATCATCCACCCATCTCGCCAGTCATCATTTTCTTTGTTATTGCTGGACAAAAATCAAACAATTTTCCTGCCTCAATCATTTATTAATCCCTCTTTAAAAATGAAAAAATTCCTTTTTTACCTCCTTATTCTTATAAGTAATGCCTCCATCGCACAAGTCAGCAGAGATACTGAACTTTACCAAAGCATTATGAAAAAAGACAGTCTATTGTTTAATGTAGGCTTTAATACTTGCGATATTTCACAATTTGAGCGTTTGTTGAGTGACAAATTTGAGTTTTTCCATGATGTCGACAGTATTTCGTATAAGCCTCAATTTTTACAAAATATCAAAAAAGGATTATGTAAAACTCCCGATACCTATCAATCTCGTCGAGCATTGGTAGAAGAAAGCACTGAGGTTTACCCATTGTACAAAAACAAAGTTTTGTATGGTGCTATCCAGCATGGCGTGCATAAATTTTATGAAAAAATAGCAGGAAAAGCAGAGCGCTTTGCCAGTACTGCCAAGTTTACGCATGTTTGGCTACTCGAAAATGGAGAATGGAAACTAGCTCGTGGACTCAGTTTTGACCATCAGCAAAAGGATATTCCTTTTCAAGCAGCCTCTACTTTTGACAATATTCCTGATATAGAAAAATGGTTACAAGAAAACAACGTTCCCACGCTGGGAATCGGCGTGATAAATGCTGGCAAAATTCAAGATATTAAGGTTTATGGAACACTGAAAAAAGGAGTTACAGCTCCCTACAATACTATTTTCAATGTTGCCTCTTTGACTAAACCTGTCACAGCCATGGTCACGCTCAAACTCGTAAGCCAAGGAAAATGGAATTTGGACGAACCCATTTATAAATACTGGACAGACCCCGATGTTGCCAAAGACCCAAATAGCAAAATTTTGACCACAAGACATTTACTGAGTCATCAAAGCGGATTTAAAAATTGGCGTTTTATTAATCCTGACAACAAACTTCATTTTGATTTTAAGCCTGGAACCAAATATCATTATTCGGGTGAAGGATTTGAGTACTTGAAAAAAGCCCTAGAACATAAATTCCACAAAAGTCTGGAGCAATTGGCACAAGAGCTTATTTTTACGCCTTTGCAAATGAACCAAACACAATTGGTTTGGAATAACAAAATTGATATTTCAAGATATGCAATCGGCTACAACAAAGAAGGCGAAGCTTATCCCATTGAAAAAAATACTAAAGCCAGTGCTGCCGATAACTTGCTTACGACGATTGAAGACTACAGCAAATTTATGCTAAGTATTATGAAAGGAGAAGGACTTAGTAAGGAGGTTTTTGAGGATATGATCAAAACTCAAGTAGTCACCAAAAAAGGAAAACATTTTGGTTTGGGCATGGAAATCTATGAACTCGATAAAGGAGAATACGCCATTTCGCACGGAGGAGCCGACAAAGGTTGTCAGACGATTATGTTTATTCTTCCTAAAACCCAACAAGGTCTAGTCATTTTTACGAATGTAGATGATGGCTATAAAGTTTATGAGAAAATTCTTTTCCACTATTTGGGAGAAAAAGGTAGAAAAATCTTCGAGATAGAAACGAAATAAGCCTTCCCCTCGTAGAGATACTAAAACAGGTGTCTCTACGAGAATAAAATCATATTTTTCTGTAAAAAGCAGGAATATCCCACCTATAGCCCCAAAGCTAAAAGCCCCCAAAACAACACCTAAGCGCTTTTGTACAAAGTTGACCAAACATTTCAAATAAGTAAATAAAAGCACCTATATCTACGGCAAAATTGTATAATACATTGAGAAAATGATACAAATAAGACCCTACACTGTAGGCTATCTTTGTGATTCAATCGTTCTCATTTTTTCAATTACCTCAGCGTACTAATTGCCAATGAAAAATAGCACTGGTAAGATATTTTTGCTCCTTTGTTGTACTTTTTTTGTACTTTGTTCAAATTGTTTTGGACAAATATCCGAAGTATGGGTGTCTCCCACGGGTTCGGACAGTAACATTGGTACCAAAGAACAGCCCCTTGCTAGCCCTTCAATGGCACTCAGAAAGGTACGAGAACTGAGAAGGTTGCATCAAACCGACCCTTCAAAATCTGTACATATTTATCTTAGCTCAGGTAAATACTTTTTGGAAGAACCTATCCATATTAGACCCGAAGATTCAGGTATATCTAATAACCCCACCATCCTCGAAGCAGCACCACAAGCACAAGTTTCTATTAGCGGTGGCAAAGCCATTGTTAACTGGAAATTATTAAAAGAGACTCTCGCTTTTTTACCACAAAAAGCGAAAGGAAAAGTTTGGGTAGCCGATTTACCTGAGGGTATTTCATCGGGAATTCGCCAATTGTGGGTCAATGGAAAAAAGGCGACTCGTGCCAAAAATACAACTGGCATTGAGATGCACCGTATCCTTTCTTGGAATAAAAAAGAACAAACTTGTTGGATTCCTGCACCCAAAGAAGCGCATTTGGAACAAGCCAAAGGATTGGAATTCTTTATCCATCAGTGGTGGGAAGTTGCACAATTGAGGGTAAAAAGGATAGAAGTGCAAGGGGACAGTGCAAAACTTACTTTCTTTCAACCCGAAAGCCGTATTCAATCAGAACACCCTTGGCCAGCGCCTTGGATTTCGAAAGAGACAGGCAATTCTGCTTTTTATTTATGCAATGCTTTACAGTTTTTGGATGAAGCTGGCGAGTATTATTGTGATCCTGTTGCGCAGAAAATCTACTATTTCCCATTCTCAAACGAGAATATGAATCAAGCTGAAGTAATTGCTTCTCATTTGGAGACATTGGTGCGCATAGAAGGAACACCAGAAAAACCTGTACAACATTTTCATATTCAAAATATTAACTTCGAGCATACTGCCTACTGGCGACCAGCTACGCACGGACACGTGGCGCACCAAACGGGTATGCCTATGACTGATGCTTACAAATTAAAAATTGCAGGAACGCCAGAAAAACAAACGCTCGAAAATCAAGCTTGGATTATTCGCCCGACGGCAGCGGTTAGTATCAACCATAGCCAAAATATTCATATTCAAAACTGTCAATTTACCCATACTGCCTCTACAGGCTTGGATTTGTACAAAGGAGTTAGCCAAAGTTCAGTGACTGGTAATGTGTTCAAAGACATTGGTGGCAATGGTATTTTGGTGGGCAATTTTTCTGATGAAGCTACCGAAATACATTTACCTTATAATCCTACAGACCTACGAGAAGTTAGTCATCATATCCAAATTTCGAATAACCTTATTACCGATGCGACCAACGAAGATTGGGGAAGCGTTGGAATAGGTGTGGGCTTTGCGCATGGTATCCAAATTACACATAATGACATTTCAAATGTACATTACTCTGGTATCAGCGTAGGTTGGGGCTGGACACGTCATATAACTGTTTTGAAAAACAATCTTGTAAAGGCTAATAAAATTCGCCTTTACGGCAAAAATATGTATGATGTCGCTGGTATCTATACGCTTTCGGCACAACCCAATACGCAAATCATTGAAAATGTCATTGATAGCATTTATCGTGCGCCGTATGCACATATTCCTAGTCACTGGTTTTACCTCTATACCGACGAAGGCTCTTCGTTTATGACTATTCGTGATAACTGGACGGCTTCGACCAAATACTTACAAAATGCGAATGGGCCAGCTAATACATGGGAAAACAACGGTCCTATCGTAGCTGATAGCATTTATCAAAAAGCTGGTTTAGCGCCACAATTCCAATCTCTTTTACGTTTCGCCAATCCGTATGACGCTCGTTACGCCATCAATATTGAAAAACCAGTAATAGTCGAATTGGTCACAGCCCAAGGAAATGTGCTTGATAAAGAAAAACTAAAAATCATTTTAGAAAAAAGCAAAATCAGTACTTCGTCCGTCTATCAGTGGCAAAATCATACGGCCATTTTTGATAAAGTGCAAGATGTGTATTTACTCCAAGACCGTCTTAAAAATGCTTTTCCTGACGTAAAAATTAAAACATATCATGATTTATTCTATGAGTTTAATCGTGAAAAATGTGGCGAAAAGAAAAAGGAAGGTACCTGGAAACATATTCTACTTACTGCCAATTTGGTTGCTGATTCCAACAAACAAAAAGCGTATTTAGACGCTCACGCTACTCAATTTGAAAAGTGGCCTGAAGTGTCAAAAGGCTTTTGCAAGGCTGATTTTCAACAACTTTTATTATTCAAAAATGGTCGCCAGCTCATGCTTGTCATTAGCATTCCTGCTGAAGCTGATTTTGAAAAACTCAATCCACGCACTACCCTCGACAATCCAAGGGTAAATGATTGGAATAAAGCCATGAAAGATTATCAAGAAGGTTTGGAAGATGCACCCAAAGGCGATACTTGGGAGTTTTTGAAACCTCTCGAATTTTAAGAAATAAAGTCATTTAACAATATTTAGTCAAAACCATGTTAAGAATCGGCATTTTAGGACTGGGAGAAGGACGAAGCACTATGTCTGCTGCGCTTGCGAGTTCAAAGTTAGAATTAGTAAAAATATGTGATTTACGCTTAGAGCTTTGCCAGCAACGTGCCAAAGAGTTTGATTTTCAGTCTTATACGACCAATTTTCAAGAATTACTCGACGACGAAAGTATCGATATTATTGCCATTTATACCCCTGACAAATGGCATGCTACGCACGTAAAGCAAGCACTCTTACACGGCAAGCATGTAGTATGTACAAAGCCATTTATCGACAATTTGGCTGATGCTAAAGAGCTCATCGACTTATCTGAGAAAACAGGAAAAAAGGTATTTGTTGGTCAAAGTTCACGCTTTTTTGAACCGATGAAAAAGCAAAGAGCAGACTATGAAAAAGGTCTTATCGGTGACCTTATTACCATCGAAGGCTATTATCATGCTGATCACCGTTGGTTTTTGGAAAAAGGCTGGTCTCTTGAATCAGCATTCAAATGGTTATATGGTGGATTGAGTCACCCTGTGGACTTTATTCGTTGGTATTTGCCCAATATCGAAGAGGTGATGGGTTATGGTATGTTGAGTGCTAATGGCTTGAAAGGCGGACTCAAAAACCCTGATACTATGCACTTTATTTTTAAAGCTACCGACGGACGTATTGCTCGGGTTAGTGGCTGTTATACAGGCCCCGTACAACCAGTAGTGCGCGATAGCGAAATGAGTTGTATTCTGCGTGGAACAGAAGGCTGTAGTCAAGCTGATTACATGGATTTGAGATACGCTGTGACGACCAATACAGGCGAGGAAATCGTACAGACTTGGGAACATAAACTAAAGCATTATTTCAGATTTGAAGGCAAAAGTCATCACGCTGGCGAATACCAAAACTACCTTGAATACTTTGTTGATTGCCTGGAAAGCGGACAAACAGCCTATCCAGATGTGAGAGAAGGAATCGGAACTGTAGCGCTATTACAAGCAATGGATCGTTCATTATCGACTGGTCAGCCCGTAAAGGTTGCTGATCTTTTGGCAGAATTTAGCTTGTAAGCAACAGGGTTGAATTGTAAATATAAGTCTTTAATTATCAAAAATTTACATTCTCAATTCACAACTCACAATTCTGCATTATTACCTCTGTTTGAAAAAATAGTAAAACCATGAAACACTATTTCTTACTACTGACTTTATTGGGATTGCTTTTTTCTAGCTTTAGAAAAGATGAAAAAGCGATTACTGTTGAAAAAGTCCGTTGTGAATTTTTACAAAATCCTGAAGGTATCGACGTAGTACAACCACGTTTGAGTTGGCAAATCAATACCAACCAAAGAGCAGTCAATCAGACAGCTTATCAAATCTTGGTGGCTTCTAGTCAAGAGTTATTGGCGCAAAACCAAGGTGATTTATGGGATTCTGGAAAAATCAATTCAGACGAAACGATTCAGGTACGCTATGCAGGAAAAGCCCTCAAAAGTCGTAGTAAGTGTTTTTGGAAGGTAAAGGTTTGGACCAATAAAGGAGAGTCAAATTGGTCTGAAACAGCATCTTTTAGTATTGGTTTGCTCAATTATGTAGATTGGAAAGGGCGCTGGATTGGCTTAGACCGCTCATTCGCATGGGATAACGAAGGGCAGTTTTCACGCTTGTCGGCTCGCTATTTCAGAAAAGATTTTACGGTAAAGAAAAAACTTAAAAGTGCTACTGCCTATATCATCGGCTTGGGACTGTATGAGTTATATCTCAATGGCCAAAAAGTTGGTAATCAGGTATTAGCGCCTGTTCCGACGGATTACAACAAAGGTGTCAAATACAATACTTTTGATGTAACAAATTTGTTGCAACAAGGTGCCAATGCAGTGGGGTCAATTTTGGGAAATGGTCGTTATTACACGATGCGCCAAGATTACAAACCTTATAAAATCAAAACATTTGGTTATCCTAAAATGCTTTTCAATCTCGACTTGGTTTATGAAGATGGCAGTCGCGAAACTATCGTAAGCGATGATACGTGGAAAGTAACTGCCGATGGACCTATTCGATGCAATAATGAATATGACGGAGAAGAATACGATGCTACCAAAGAGTTAGGCAAATGGAGCCAATCTGGCTATGTAGATACTTCATGGCTCAAGGCGCAATTGGTACAAGAACCAGGCGGCGACTACGAAGCACAAATGACTGCAAACATGAAGGTTATGCAGACCATCAAACCAATTGCTCTTAAAAAACTCAATGCTCAAACCTATATTTTGGATGTGGGTCAAAACATGGCAGGCTGGTTACGCCTAAGTGTTCAGGGAAAAAAAGGCCAAAAAGTTACCCTTCGTTTTGCCGAAAGTCTGCAAGCAGATGGAAGTTTATATGTACGTAACCTTCGTGATGCCAAAGTTACAGATATATACACACTCAAAGGAGAAGGTACAGAAACATGGGAGCCTCGTTTTGTCTATCATGGCTTTCGA
Source organism: Flectobacillus sp. BAB-3569 (assembly GCF_002270355.1). Taxonomy (GTDB): domain Bacteria; phylum Bacteroidota; class Bacteroidia; order Cytophagales; family Spirosomataceae; genus Flectobacillus; species Flectobacillus roseus. The sequence goes on from NZ_NJFZ01000019.1 coordinate 69,679, forward strand.
TATGTTGAGATTACAGGTTTTCCAACAGAACCCAAGCTTGAGCAATTTGAAGGAAGAGTGGTATACGATGAGATGAGTGATGCGGGTAAATTCCAAAGTTCGAATACTACGCTCAATCAAATCTTCACCAATGCTTATTGGGGAATTCGTAGCAATTACAAAGGTATGCCTGTGGATTGTCCACAACGCAACGAGCGCCAGCCATGGCTGGGAGACCGTACTACAGGAGCTTATGGCGAAAGCTATTTGTTTGATAATCATACCCTTTATGCCAAATGGCTAGATGATATAGAGCAAAGCCAAAAAGCCGATGGAAGTATCCCCGACGTAGCCCCTAGTTTTTGGAGATACTATGGCGACAATGTTACGTGGCCAGCTACCTATATCACGATTGCAGATATGCTCTACCAGCAATTTGGAGATGCTGAACCTATCAAAAAGCATTACCCATCTATGAAAAAATGGGCAATGTATATGGCTGAAAAGTATACCGAAAACGGATTAATCAATAAAGATAAATATGGAGATTGGTGTGTACCACCTGAGTCAAAAGAATTGATTCATGCCAAAGACGAAAGTAGATTGACTGATGGCAAATTGTTAGCTACAGCGACTTACATTCGTGTGTTGCAACTCATGCAAAAATTTGCTCAAACTACTGATAATCTGAAAGATGTAGCATCTTTTTCCAAAATGGAATCAGATTATAAGAATGCCTTTAACCAAGCTTTTTTGAAGACCTCAAATTACAGCAATGGAACCGTAACTGCCAATTTGTTACCCTTGGTTTACGACATAGTTTCAGCGGAAGAAAAAACTAAGGTTACAGAGAATTTAATCCAAACTATTGTACAAAAAACAACAGCCATATCAGCACGGGCGTCATTGGTACACAATGGCTCATGCGAGGATTAAGTAATCTCGGAAAAGGTGATTTGGCTTATACGATTGCCACGCAAAAAGATTACCCAAGTTGGGGTTATATGGTCGAAAATGGCGCCACAACCATTTGGGAATTATGGAATGGCAATACCGCCAATCCCGAAATGAACTCAGCCAATCATGTGATGTTGTTAGGTGATTTGTTGATTTGGTATTACCAACATTTGGCAGGTATTAAATCCAGAGAAACCGCATACAAATACATTGAGTTAAAATCAGATTTTCCAAAAGGATTAAATCAAGTACAAGCAAGTTATCAGTCAATACGAGGAACGATTGAATCCCATTGGAAAAAAGAAGGCAATACTTCTACTTGGCAAGTTAGCGTACCAGCCAATAGCAAAGCTATTATTTATATTCCTTCCCCTGATTATCAAAATATTATAGAAGGAGGGAAGGCAATTTCTCAATATAGAGAAATCAAAATTATGGGATTGAGCCGAGCATATACGATACTAGAAATTGGTTCTGGCTCTTACTCATTCGAATTTAAAATATAGGAATAGAGTACAAGGTCTGAGGCTCAGTTTTATACTTTTCACTTTGTGCCTATGTGCCTTGGTCACTGTTTCAAAGTAAAAAAGCATTTATGAAAAAATTACTTATAGGATTTATCTCATGCACACTGGCATTGCCCTTCACATCGGAAGCTCAAGTTTGGAAAAAAGGGCTTCTTGTGGATGAATTTGTAGTGGAAAATCCACCTTTCCCAGAAAGTCATGCCTCTACAATGGCTGAAACACCTACTGGATTAGTTTCGGCATGGTTTGGTGGTACCAAAGAACGTAATCCAGATGTGTGTATCTGGGTAAGTCGCCAAGAGAATGGCAAATGGCAAGCACCACAAAATGTTGCTAATGGCATCGTAAACGACACTTTGCGATATGCTTGTTGGAATCCAGTTTTGTACCAAATTCCTAATGGCGAGCTTTTACTATTTTATAAAATAGGACCTAGTCCTGCCAAATGGAAAGGCTGGTTAAAAACCTCTGCCGATGGTGGAAAAACCTGGTCCGAAGCAAGAGCTTTACCAGAAGGATATATCGGTCCTGTGAAAAACAAGCCCGTATTACTATCCAACGGCAACTTATTTTGCCCAAGCAGTACCGAAGGTTCATTAGGCTGGCGCTTGCATTTTGAAGTGACCAAAGACGGTGGCAAAACATGGAGACAAGTAGGACCTATCCAAGGAGATAAAGGCACGCAAGGAATCCAACCAAGCATTTTAGATCATGGAAAAGGCAAATTGCAAATTTTGGCGCGAAGCAGAAATAGAGCCATTTTGACCTCTTGGTCGTATGATAATGGAGAAACTTGGACTCCTTTAGAAAAAAGTAATTTACCTAATAACAACTCAGGTACAGATGCCCTAACAGCCTCAAATGGAAAGCATTATTTGATTTATAATCACGTATTACCTCCAGGAGATCTAGCAAAAGGGCCAAGAACACCTCTGAATTTATCGGTTTCAAATGATGGCATCAATTGGTCTGCCGCCTTGATTGTCGAAGATTCTCCTATTAGTCAATATTCCTATCCATCTATTATTCAAACCAAAGATGGATTATTGCATGTGATTTACACATGGCGCAGACAAAAAATTAAACACGCTGTAATAAACCCTAAAAAACTCAAAATCGTAAAAATTACTGAGGGCAAGTGGCCTGTTGTAAAAGGTTATACCGCTCCGCAAGGAGGCGAAATTACAAAAGACTAATCCTCAGAAATACCTTAATTAATATGAATACGCTTCAACATGTAAGTATTTATTTTCCGAATAAACTGGTATTTGGTAGCGGTGTTATCAACCAAATCGCCGAAGAATTAAGCGGATATAATGCCCAAAAAGTTTTATTAGTTACAATAGAACCTATCCTAAAAGCCTTAGAACCGCTTTTAGCAGATATAAAAGCTCGACAAATCGAAGTACAGATTGATACTAGTATTGTTCAAGAACCTACTTTCGAAGACTTTTTTACTTTAATGAAAAAAGTAGAGCCTTTCAACCCAGATGTAGTGCTCGGAATCGGTGGGGGAAGTGTGCTCGATATAGCCAAATTGGTAGCAGCTCAGCTTGACAATCCTCAAGAATTAAGAGAATATGTTGGCATTGGTTTGTTAAAACAAAGAGCCAAAAAGCTCATTTGTGCACCAGCCACCGCAGGAACAGGAAGCGAGGTTTCACCTAATGCTATTTTGGTAGATAATCTTGACAATCAGAAAAAAGGCATTATTAGTCCTTATCTAGTTCCAGATGCTGTATATGCTGACCCTTTGTTAACGGTAAGTGTACCTGCAAGTATCACAGCAGCTACGGGACTTGATGCCCTTACGCATTGTTTGGAAGCCTATACCAACAAATTTGCTAATCTGTTTATCGATATGTATGCTTATGAAGGAATGAAGTTGATTGGAGCGCATATAGTCGAAGCTGTACAAAATGGCAATAACGAGCACGCCAGAGTACAGGTAGCTATGGGCAGTTTACTTGGAGGTTTTTGTTTAGGGCCTGTCAACACGGCTGGGGTGCATGCTTTGTCTTATCCTTTGGGAAGTTTATATCACTTACCACATGGTTTGTCAAATGCCCTTTTGCTTCCCTATGTAATGGAATACAATCTTGTGGCAGCACCCGAACGATATGCCAAAGTAGCAGAAGCACTTGGTTGCGAACCCGTGGCGGATTCGCTCGAAATGGCAAAGTCTGGCGTAGCCAAAGTGCGAGAACTAATCAAGGCTTGTGGTATTCCTGCTACCTTACGTGAGGTAGGTGTGGCACATGAAGATATTCCTCAAATGGCGAAGGATGCCCTAAAAATTCAACGGTTATTGAAAAATAATCCAAGACCAATTGAGGAGTCTGACGCTATTCAAATTTTTGAAGCTGCCTTCTAAACTCCCCATTAGGGCTGTACGAAGGAAGATAATACCTATCCATTTCGGATATTGGACGTTGGATTTCGGAAGTGTAATCTACTATTTTTTGTAAAAAATAAAGGTATTTTTCCGACATCTGAAATCCCAAATCTGAAATAGTTTGAAAATCTCCCAATCATAAATCCTTAAATCAACTGTTCTCCATGAACACGATATAAACTACCCCATGAGTATTCAAAAAAATATAGCGGAATAGTGGTACCAGCGGTAACGCCTCTGACTGAAAGTTTTCAGTTGGACCACGGTGCAGTCGAAAGCATGTTCGATAATTTTTACCGTAACCATGTTTTACCTTTTATTCTTGGAACTACTGGTGAATCAGCATCTTTACCTTTTGAATTAAAGGCTGATTATGTAAGACAAGCAGGGAAAAATAAACAAAAAGGGACCACATTATATGCTGGTATTGCCTCTAATTGCCTTGAAGAATCCATAGAGCTAACCAAAATTTGCGAACAAGCGGGAGTAGATGTGGTAGCAGCCACCTTACCCTCTTATTACGCACTGACTGAAAGTCAGATGAAACGATATTTTGAACAATTGGCAGATGCTATTCCGTTGCCATTAATCATTTATAATATTCCTGCAACAACCCATAGTTCTGTTCCTCTACAAATCATTGACGACTTGAGCTATCACAGCAATATTATTGGTTTAAAGGACTCTGAAAGAAATGTAGAACGCCTTCATGAATCCCTTCATTTGTGGAAAGATAGACCAGACTTCAGTCATTTTATGGGTTGGGCAGCCAAATCGGCAGAAGCGATGTTGTTAGGCAGTGACGGTATTATTCCTAGTACAGGAAACTTTATTCCTAGCATTTATCACGAAATGCAAGAGGCGGTGCTTCAAAACGATACCAACAAAGCCCTTCGTATGCAAGAGCTTTCGGATTTGTATGGAAGTTTATACCAAAAAGGTCGTACACTTGGCGAGTCGCTTTGGGCTTTAAAAGCATTGATGTCAACGCATCAGCTTTGCCAGCCAATTGTAATGCCTCCATTACAAGGTTCTTCGCAAGAAGATTTATTGCAACTAAAAGAGGCTTACGCACAAGCGCTAGAGAGTTTAGCATTGTCAGAGTAGCAGTAGGCACTAGGCAACAGGCACAAGGCAAAGAGTGTTAAAAAGTTTTTAACGACCACGGACATGCATTTTTCCCATAGCTCACCGCCGAAAACCGATACCTGAAAGCTTAAAGCACAATCTTAAACTTTATCTGGTGTACTAACTTAAATCACAATTCAACATTAAAAATTCTGCATTAGTACTTATGTCAGCATTACCAATTATCGGAATCACCATGGGGGATCCAGCCAGTATTGGACCCGAAATCGCTATAAAAGCCTTATTAGATCAGAGTATTTACCAAACTTGTCGCCCGCTATTGGTGGGTAGCGCCAGTGTTTTTACCCATATTATTAATTTATTAGGTCTCGAAGCTACGATCAATCCTATTAAATCGGTAAAAGAGGCGCAGTTCCAATTTGGACAAATTGATGTTTATGACTTGGACAATGTGGATATGGAAACTTTGCGCTTTGGCGAAATATCAGCCATGTGCGGAGAGGCCTCTTTTCAAGCGGTAAAAACCGTTATTGAACTAGCCTTGGCCAATGAAATTGACGCAACAGTAACAGGACCTATCAACAAAAAGTCTATCAACGAAGCTGGTCATCATTTTGCGGGACATACCGAAATTTATGCGCATTACACCAATACAAAAAAATATGCCATGCTTTTGGTTGAGGATAAACTAAAAGTTATTCATGTATCCACGCACGTATCCTTGCGCCAAGCTTGTGATTTGGTGAAAAAAGAACGTATTCTACAAGTAACAGAATTGCTACATACAGGCATGAAACGTTTGGGCGAAACCAATATGCGTATTGGTATTGCAGGGCTAAATCCGCATGCGGGCGACTCTGGTCTGTTCGGTACAGAAGAAGCAGAGGATATTGCGCCAGCAGTTGAAGAAGCTTTGAGTTTAGGATACGAAGTAGAAGGACCTGTTCCGCCAGATACCTTGTTTGCCAAAGCTGCAACTGGTTATTATGGTGGGGTAGTAGCGATGTATCACGACCAAGGACATATCCCCTTCAAACTTACTGGTTTTAGATGGAATGCCGAAAAAGGTCAAATGGATAGCGTAAAAGGCGTAAACATCACGCTAGGTTTACCCATTATCCGTACATCGGTAGACCATGGAACGGCTTTTGAAATTGCAGGAAAAGGCATCGCTAGTCCTGACGCTATGACTTTGGCTATCGAAAGTGCTATTCAATTGAGTAAGAATAAGTAAAAAGAGGTTATTTGTTAATAGTATATCAGTTATTGGAATACACTCATAGTCAGAAGAATACTATTAAAGTGTAGTGTATAAGTAAGTAAAAGCCAAGATTAACCTTTTGATTACTAATATATTATAATAACTATTATACTATTAACCTGATTACTGGACAAAATTGAAGTTACTAGTTCAAGACTTAGTCTTGGACTCATTTTTTAACAGTTTTAAACTGTTTTTAAACATTCATTGAAAAAGTCTAAATACCTTTTCTCTTTTTGTCCAGTAATTAGACTGTTAACTAATTACGTCTTGTTACGTACTTCTTGTACGAAAGATTGTAAGAACTATCTATTTCGGAAGTAAAGTAAAAAATAAAGGTATTTTACTTTTTTTCCGAAATCCTAAATCTGAAATAGTAAGAAATCCTTCGTACAATTCTAATTTTCTAATTATGATTCTTGTCATTGCTGACGACCTCACTGGAGCTGCCGAAATAGCTGGAATTGGATTGAGATATGGGCTCAAGGTAAGAGTTTGTACAGAAATTATTCAAGAAGTAACAGAGGATTTATTGGTCATTTCGGCAGATACACGTTCTCTAACTGAAAATCAAGCGGTTGCCAAAGTTGAGTATCTGATTAAAAGCAGTCAACAGTATAAGCCAAGTTTGATTTATAAAAAGATTGATTCGGTACTACGCGGTCATGTTTTGGCTGAAATTAAGGCGATTCAACAGGTTTTTAGTAAAAAAAATTGTCTAATTATTCCTACAAATCCATCCATGGGGCGGAAAATACAGGATGGAAAATATTATGTAGGTGATAAATTAGCGCATGAAACCGCTTTTGCTCATGACCCTGAGTTTCCGATTCAGGATAGTGAGGTAATTAATATGCTTCGTGCCAAACCTACTGATCAGGTTCGTGTATTGGCACAACCAATTTTACCATTACAAGGAATAATAATCGCTGAAGTTGCACAGAAGGAAGATTTGACAAAATGGGCCTCACAATGGGCAAAAATTGACCTATTGGTCGGCGGAGCTGAGTTCTTTGCCTCAATTTTGTCAAATTTAGGGTATAATCTTGTTGAAAAAATCTTTTCTCCTCAACAAACAGCCCTCGATTGTCTGTACGTCAGTGGAACGACTTTTAGTGATAGTGTAGAAAAAATACAAAACCATGCCCGACACAAAGGTGGTGTTTGCTATTTACCTCATGAATTAGTCAGACAACCCATTGACTCAGAAGAATTTAACCAATCGTTAAATCGTTGGGAAAGCGAAATAATTCAATGCTTTAGTCAACATAAGGTAGTCATAATTGCTGTTAAAAAACAGTTGGATACGACCCAAATAACGCCTGCTGAATTAGCTAAATTAATGGCTAAAGTTGTCAAAAAAGTATTGAATCAAGTACATTTAGCAGAAATACTCATCGAAGGAGGTGCTACGTCAGCCGCTATTTTGGCAGAAATTCCTTTACAAAACTTTCTTCCTACCGAAGAATTTGCTCAAGGGGTAATTCGTATGCAAAGCCTCGAACGTCCGAGTACCTATTTAACACTCAAACCAGGAAGTTACGCATGGCCACAAGCCGTAACGTATGCTCAACTGTAGAAAACATTACCACCAACCAATGAACCATACATTACATGCCATTGACTATGGCATTATTTTGTTTTTTTTAGGATTGACGTTATACTTCGGTTTTATTTTCGCCAACAAACAAAAAACAACTCAAAATTATTTTCTTGCTAAAGGTAAAGTACCTTCTTGGGCCATTGGTATGTCCTTGCTGGCTACTCTTATCAGTAGTGTAACTTTTTTGGGATACCCCGGCGAAGGTTATTCTTCCAACTGGATTTTATTGGTACAAGGCTTAATGGTGCCTATTGTTTTGTTGGGAACGATATGGTTTATTGTGCCTATTTTCCGAAAAGTCATAGGGCTAAGTACCTACGAATACTTCGAAAAACGTTTTGGGCGCTTTGCTCGTTACTACAGCTCTTCTTCATTTATCCTTCGTCAATTTTCGGGTATGGGAACGGTATTATTCCTCATGGCAATTGCATTGGGTAATCTTACTGGACAATCGCCTTTGTTAATCATGTTGGTGATTGGGGGAATTATCATTTTGGTCAATCTCAAAGGTGGTATCGAGGCCGTTATTTGGCTCGATGTATTCCAAGGTTTTATGTTGCTGGCCAGTGGTATTACCTGTTTGGTCGTTTTGATATATTCTATCAAAGGTGGATTTTCGGAGGCATGGCAAATTGCCTCTAGCAAAGGTCATACAGGCTTTGGCCCTTATGAGTTAGATTTAAGCAAATTGACTTTTATCGTGATGGTCATCAATGGTAGTTTTTATGCTATTCAAAAATATGGAACAGACCAAACTGTTGTTCAACGATATTTAACTGCCAAAACAGACCGTCAGGCTATCAGAGCCTCACTTATGGGTATTTTCTTAACCGTACCTGTTTGGATGATGTTTATGTTTATTGGAACGCTACTTTTTGTATTTTACCAACAAAATACACTTCCTGAAAAGATACAAGCCGATGCCGTTTTTCCTTATTTCATGATGACTCAATTACCAACTGGTGTAGTGGGTTTTATTCTCTCGGCATTAATTTCTGCTGCAATTTGTAGCTTAGGTGCCGACCTCAATTCATTGGCTGCAGTAGGCGTAGAAGATTATTACAAAGTATTGCGTCCCAACCAAAGCGATGAAAGTTATCTGAAAGCCAGTAAATGGATTGTTGTTCTTTCAGGTGTCATTACCCTTCTTATTGGCGCTCTATATCTGAGCACTGGTAGCGAAGGCGTACTTGGAATTGTATTCACACTTTATGCAATATTTTCAGGGGGAATTGTTGGTATTTTCTTATTAGGTTTACTCAGTAGTCGTGCCAATACACAAGGCGTAAATATTGGTATTTTTGTCTGTATTCTTTTTACTGCCTATGCTTTTTTGACATCTACTCAAATTGGATTAGGAGACCAAAAATCATTATTATTAGACCTAGGAGCGTATAATTTCCCACACCATAAACTCATGTTGGGCGTTTATAGTCACCTGATTGTGATTGTAGTAGGATATGTGGCAAGTCTATTTTTTCCAGCACCTAACTGTGATAGAAATTTATTGCTAAAAGGTTGGTTTGAGGATAGAAAGAAAAAATAATACCATAATCAATTCTCTGAACTTAAAGCTTATGAAAAAGCTATCTTTCTTGCTTTTGGGTGTATTTTTTGCCCATATTCTTAGTGCTCAAAATTATCAACTATGGTACGATAAACCAGCCCAAAAATGGACGGATGCTTTACCATTGGGCAATGGACGCATTGGTGCAATGGTTTTTGGAAATCCTTCCCAAGAACATATTCAATTCAATGAAGAAACACTTTGGACAGGAGAACCTCGTGAATATAATCGAAAAGATGCCTATAAATATTTGGGGCAAATTCGCCAGTTATTGCAAGAAGGAAAGCAAAAAGAAGCAGAAGCTTTAGCAGAAAAGCAGTTTATGGGACTCAAAAGCAATGAAGGCAAGCGAGAAACTTGGATTGCAGATATGTTGGCTTTGAAAGGAATATCTGGAAATCCTTCACAAATAAACTTTGATGACTCTTCATGGAAAACCATGACCGTACCATCCTATGAAGGTTGGGAAGCTGTTGGATATGAAGGCTTAGACGGAGCCGTTTGGTTTAGAACAACCGTTGATATTCCAGCAGGTTGGGAAAATCAAACGCTCGTATTAGATTTGAATCGCATCCGAGATTATGATTATACCTATATTAATGGAAAATTGATTGGTAGTTCACAGCATACTGAAGGGCGTAAATATCAAATTCCTGCCAATACTTTACATGTAGGAAAAAACTTAATAGCGATACAAGTATTGAACTTTTCCGATAAAGGAGGTATTGCAGGCTACAAAGATACCTCTCGTCATATTGGCTTATATCCTGTGGGTCAAGAGGACAAAAAAATCTCTTTGAATGGTCAATGGAAATACTTTATCCAAAGCGATGAAACGCCAGCAGTAGGCAAATATCAAGCTGATTACCAACCGTTTGGAGACTTATACATCAACTTTTTACATGGAAAAGTATATCAAAAATATCGTCGCTCTCTTAATTTAGCAACTGCCGAATCTCAAACAGAATATACGGTTGATAATGTTGTTTTCAAAAGAGAATATTTTGTTAGTCAGCCTCACCAAGTAATGGCCATTCGTTTGACCGCGAACAAAACTCACCAAATCAACTTAGAGAGTTTTTTAACAAGTCCACACAAAAATTATAGCTTTAAATCTCTCGGAAATAATACGTGGGAGTTGTCGGTAAAAGTTCGAAATGGCGGATTGTTTGGAAAAGCCTATTTACAAATCCAACAAAAAAATGGCTCTTTAGAAGAGAATGCTGGGAAAATCGAGATTAAAGGAGCCGATGAAGTAATTTTTTACCTGACCGCCGCTACTAATTTTGTCAATTATCAAAATATTTCAGGAAACCCTCAAAAACGCTGCGAGGAAGTTTTTAGCAAACTACAAGGAATATCTTACGAGCAAATTCAAAAGGCCCATCAGGCGGAATATCAAAAATATTACAAACGTTTTGCCATCGAGTTAGGTCAGGATACCAAAAGCCATCTGCCTACGGATGTGCGTTTAGCAAATTTTGGTAGAGAAAATGATCCTTCATTTGCCGCATTATATGTACAATACGGACGCTATTTGTTGATTTCAGCCTCTCGTCCCAATACACAACCCTCTAATTTGCAAGGTATTTGGAATGATTTGTTGGCCCCACCTTGGGGAAGCAAGTACACCACCAATATCAATGCCGAAATGAACTATTGGCCAGCGGGAGTTTTGAACCTTATTCCTACACAACAGCCTCTTATACAAATGATTACAGATTTGTATAAAACTGGTAAAATTACGGCAAAAAATTACTATAATGCCCGTGGTTGGGTAGTTCATCACAATACGGATTTGTGGCGAGGAACAGCCCCAATCAACGCCTCAAATCATGGTATTTGGGTGAGTGGTGCTGGTTGGCTAAGTCAACATTTATGGGAACATTACCAATACACACAGGATAAAGAGTTTTTACGAAAAACGGCTTATCCCATCATGAAATCAGCTTCAGAATTTTTTGTGGATTTCTTGGTAAAAGATCCTAAAACAGGTTGGCTTATCAGTACGCCTTCTAATTCGCCAGAACAAGGTGGATTAGTAGCTGGACCGACAATGGATCATCAGATTATCAGAGAATTATATAAAAACACGATTAAAGCTTCTCAGGTTTTAGGAATAGACAAAGCCTTTGCAGACACGCTTAATCAACAACACAAGCAGATAGCGCCAAATCAAATTGGTAAGCATGGACAATTGCAGGAATGGCTACAAGATTTGGATGACCCTAAAAATAATCACCGTCATGTTTCGCATCTTTGGGGCGTTCACCCAGGGCATGATATTGGTTGGGACATCGACTCGACGATAATGAAAGCCGCTCGACAATCACTTATTTATCGTGGCGACGAAGGTACTGGCTGGAGTTTGGCTTGGAAAATTAATTTCTGGGCAAGATTTCATGAGGGCGAGCACGCATTACAATTAGTCAAAATGTTGCTCAGACCTGCCACAAGTGCTGGTGGTTCATACTTAAACCTATTTGATGCCCATCCACCGTTCCAAATAGACGGCAATTTTGGTGGTGCGGCGGGTATTGCCGAAATGCTTATCCAAAGTCAAACAGATATTATTGAACTATTACCTGCTTTACCCAAAGATTGGTCAGAAGGGAAAGTTAAAGGCATACAAGCTAGGGGAGGGTATATCTTGAGCTATGCCTGGAAAAATGGCAAAATCACAGAATTGAGTATGACAAGTAGAGAGACTACTACCTGCAAAATAAGAATTAATCAGGTTGTACATACCCTCAAGCTTCAGCCTAATAAGCCCTACCTCATCGAATTTTAAATACTTATAGTAAATACTGTTAACACGAGATATTTTCATAAAGGTATCTCGTGTTAATTTTGTACAATACTTTGAAAAAATCTTACCGAAAACATCGCTTTAGCCTGTCTATTTTTGTACAATAATTCTGATAAAATTCATTTTACCGATATTTACCTATGTTCACCAGAAGAAGGTATTGTACAATCTTGATACTCTTTTTAGGATTCTTATTTTCTGCAAAAGCACAAAGACAAGATATTTCCCTCAATGACAACTGGCTAACCACCGTTCATGAATCAAACATTCATGCGTATGATGGATTTGAAAAAAGTACATTTTCAACACAATCATGGAAATCTGTACAAGTACCGCACAACTGGGATCAATATGAGGGTTACCGCCGACTAACACATGGCAACAAACATGGGTATGCATGGTATCGGAAAAGTTTTACTGTCAACTCTACTAATAAAAACAAGCGCTATTTCCTTTATTTTGAGGGAGTTGGTTCTTATGCGACTATTTGGCTCAACGGTAAATTATTGGGTATGCATGCTGGTGGACGCACTACTTTTCAATTAGATGCCTCGAACTATATTTTACTCAATAATCAAGAAAATATTTTGGCGGTACGTGCCGACCATCCTGCCGAAATTCAAGATTTGCCTTGGGTTTGTGGCGGATGCAGCACCGAACGAGGTTTTTCAGAAGGCTCACAACCCATGGGTATTTTTCGCCCAGTACATTTATTGATTACTGAGCCTATTCGAATCGCTCCTTTTGGCATTCATATTTGGAATGATACCACCGTTTCTGCGCAAAAGGCACAACTCTATGGTTCTGTCGAAATACAAAATCTCAGTAATAAACAATCAGCTATCAAAGTCGTTCAAGAATTAAGAAACCAAGATAATCGACTGATTTTTAGCAACAATAACACGATTTATCTTTCAGAAAAAATAACACAGAATATTCCTATTACCTTCCCAAGTATTTCCAATCCTAAGCTTTGGTCGCCAGAACAGCCCTATTTGTATCAACTTGTAACCAAAGTCTATAAGAAAGGTAAACTTATCGATGTTCAAAAAACAGCGTATGGTATTCGTTCAATCAAATGGCTAAAAAAATCAAACGGACAAAAGCAATTATTAGTAAATGGTAAACCATTCTTTATCAATGGAATAGCCGAATATGAGCATTTATTAGGTAGTAGTCATGCTTTCAGTGCTGAACAAATCAAGACTAGAGTTGAAATGGTGAAAGCGGCTGGTTTCAACGCTTTTCGTGACGCACATCAGCCTCATAATTTGCGCTACCAAGAATATTGGGATAAAGACGGGATTCTATGGTGGCCACAAATGGCAGCACATATTTGGTATGACACACCAGCTTTTCGAGAAAATTTTAAAACCCTTTTAAAAGACTGGATAAAAGAGCGCAGAAACAGTCCATCCATTATACTTTGGGGACTCGAAAATGAAAGTACTTTGCCTGAGGATTTTGCCAAAGAATGTACCCAAATTATTCGAGAATTAGACCCAACAGCTTCTATTCAACGATTGGTAACCACCTGCAACGGAGGAAAAGGCACCGACTGGGATGTGCCTCAAAACTGGACAGGCACTTACGGTGGTGATCCAGCAAAATACGCAGAAGACCTTGAACGACAAGTGCTTGTAGGAGAATATGGTGCTTGGAGAACGGTAGATTTACACCAAGAAAAACCTATGGCAGGAGCATTCAGCGAAGAAGCGATTGGCGAATTAATGCAATTAAAACTTCGCTTAGCTGAAGCCGCCAAACAAAATTCCATAGGACATTTCTTCTGGTTATTGACGTCTCACGATAACCCAGGACGGGTCCAAAGTGGTGAAGCATTGCGCGAATTAGACAGAATTGGTCCTGTAAATTATAAAGGTTTATTGACGCCTTGGGAAGAGCCTGCCGATATATTCTATTTATTTAGAGCAACTTATGCCCCAGCCAAAACCCAGCCGATGGTCTATATCGTTTCTCACACTTGGCCAGACCGTTGGACTCAGGGTGGAATAAAGTCAGGGATAAAAGTTTATTCCAATTGTGAAGAAGTCGAATTGTTTAATGACCTAAATGTTTCGTTAGGAAAACAAAAAAGAGGAAAAGAAGGCGTATTTATCTGGAATAATGTCCAGATTCAATATAACATGTTGATTGCCAAAGGCTTTGTCAATGGGAAGTCTGTGGCAGAAGATATGGTGCAATTGCATCATTTACCAACGGCACCTGCTTGGTCTGCCCAAAAACAACAAACGAAAAATCTTGTAGTCAATAGTCCACAGAAACACTACTTGTATCGTGTCAATTGTGGGGGCGATTCCTATACAGACAAGAACAAATCTTTATGGCTAGCAGACCAAGCAAAAACACCTCAAAATCAATGGGGGTATCTTTCATGGGCAAATGATTTTGAAGGTATTCCCAAAGCTTATGCAAGTCAAAGGAGAACCTTTGACCCAATCAAAAATACCGCCGACGATGAACTGTTTCAGAGTTTTAGATATGGGCGAGATAAACTTTCCTATCAATTTGCACTCCCTGATGGTCAATACGAAGTGGAATTATATTTTATTGAGCCTTGGCATGGCACAGGTGGGGGTACGATTATTCGGGTTGGCGTTTGTTTGATGTGGCATTTAATGGAAATACCGTCCTCAAAAATTTGGATATCTGGAAAGAAGTAGGGCATGATGCAGTGTTGAAAAAAACAATTCCATTTCAAGTAAAAGGAGGAAAACTGAACATTTCTTTCCCTCAAATAGCCTCGGGACAAGCCATTATTTCGGCTATTGCTATTGCTAGTACTGAGAAGAAAAATACATTTACAGCAAGTTCAAACACCCTGATTACATCAACAAAAACCATTAAAACTTGGCTAGATACTGGCAAACCACTTTTTAGGGATTCACAAGAAAACTATGTGAGCTTGCCAGCTGTATTATACGGAGCAGAATATCTATTTTCTGAAAAAAGTGAAAAATTGTACAAACTTGCTCTGAATGAAATAGGGGATATTTATGTCGGAATAGATTCTTCGAAGGCATTACCAAAGACTTTAGAGGCATTTGAAAATACCCAAAGTTATATTCAAAGTACCCAAAAAGTATATCGAGTTTTTAAGAAAAGAGTTCAAGCCAACACAGAAGTGGCATTAGATTTCAACACGTTTGAGGCAGAAGCACTTGTTTTTGCTTTGCCAGCAAGTAGTTTGCAACCACCTTTTGATTTAAAAACTACGACTACCTACAAGGCTGCCGAAGCCAAAGGAATAGGAGAGGGGATTCAAAAAATGGCTTTTTTAGGCAAAGAACGTATGAGTATTGTCAAAAAAGGGCAAAATGCAATTCAATGGACTATCTCTACGGGAGTCGCAGATACGTATTCATTAACCATCAAATATCATAATCCTAGCTCGGAAACTGTCTATGGCAAACTAAGCATTAGTCTGGTAGATGGCACCATCATCAAGAACAAAGAAACGATTGCATTAGTACCAACCAAAGCAGGCAAATGGAACTATGTAAGTACCACAACAGGCACGATGATTAATGCAGGAAAATATCATGTAGTACTAGAATTAGATCAAGTTGGAGAACTGCACTTAGACGCCTTGGACGTTCAATAGTATTTATGATAATATTGTACAATTTAATATAAAAATACTATAAATTTTACTAGATAAAGTACTATAATTTTGTATCAGCCTCCAAGGGAAGTTTGAGAAAAAGAAGCGTGGAGCGTTAGTGACATAGTGAGACCTTTTAACTTTATGAAAATAATCTCAATACACTATGAACCACCAAAGCTTACCGCTTGTGGATATCTCTCTGATTATCATCTATTTATTAGGAATGATAGCAGTAGGATACCATTTTTCGAAAAAGAATCAGAATACAGAACAATTCACCAAGGCATCGGGTAGTATACCGGGCTGGGCAATAGGCGCCTCGATCTATGCCACTTTTTTAAGTAGTAATACCTTTTTGGGTGTTCCGGGTAAGGCTTATTCAGGCAATTGGAATGCTTTTGTATTTAGTTTGTCTATGCCTTTGGCGGCATGGGTAGCTTCCAAATATTTTATACCATTTTATCGAGGAACAGGTGAAATTTCAGCCTATACTAATCTCGAAAAAAGGTTTGGTGCATGGGCAAGAACGTACGCTGTAGTGTGCTTTTTGCTAACGCAATTAGCCCGAATGGGGTCTATTTTTTCGGTATAGCACTCAGTCTACAAGCACTAACTGGCTATTCGATGGAAACGATTATGTGGGTGATGGGTATTTGTATCATCGTATATACCGTCTTGGGAGGCATCGAGGCTGTGATTTGGACAGAAGTAGCACAGGCATTTATCAAAACTTTTGGTGCTTTACTGATTTTATTTCTCATCGTAAAGGATATGCCTGAAGGCTCGCGACAAGTTATCGAAATAGGCACCATAAAAAATAAATTTAGTTTAGGCTCCATGAATTGGGATTTTACCAGTTCAACTTTTTGGGTGGTTCTATTTTATGGTTTTTTGATAAATCTGAACAATTTTGGGATGGACCAAAATTATATTCAGCGCTATCACACCACCACCTCTGAAACTGAAGCTCGAAAATCATTATGGATGTGCGTTTGGATGTATATTCCAGCATCTTTACTTTTTTTCATCATTGGTTCAAGTTTATATGCCTATTATGAGGTTCATCCTGAATTATTGAACCAGCTCAAATTGGAAGTTGTCAAAGCCAAATTTCCTAATCTGAGTTCCTCTGAATTACTGAAGCAAGCGGCTCAACTCAAAGTAGAAGATTATGGCGATAAGGTAATGCCACATTTTATGGTTCACAAAATCCCAGTTGGATTGATGGGACTCATTATTTCGGCATTGTTGTCTGCGGCCATGAGCACGATTAGTTCTGGTATGAACGCCTCAGCAACAGTGTTTTCGATAGACATTTACCAACGATATTTTGTCAAAGACATAAGCGACAAAAGTAGCTTACGTATATTGCATACGTCAACGATTATTTTTGGTTTTTTAGGACTCGCTTCGGGTATGGCTATGATTGGTGTCAAAAGTATTTTGGATATATGGTGGCAACTTTCAGGACTTTTTGCCGCAGGTATGCTAGGGCTATTTTTGTTAGGGTTATTTAGTAAAAAAGCCACCAACCAAGCAGCCATTATTGCCACATTAATAGGATTGGTGGTCATTTGTTGGATTACATTTTCTGACATCTTACCATCCGAATATGACGGATTAAAAAGTCATTTACATAAAAATATGAGCATTGTAATCGGTACAGTTACCCTATTTATTTCGGGTGTTATTGCTACTAGGTTATTGTCAAAAAATAGCTCATAATCAAAACCTTAGCTTTTTCACTTCCTCTAGAGTTATGATTACTACCAAAAAAGGGTTTATTCCAGTAATGTTAACGCCATTCCATGAAAATGGTGAAATAGATTTAGAAGGTCTTGGTCGACTGACAGAGTTGTACGTAGAAGCAGGTGCAAGTGGATTATTTGCCAATTGTTTATCGAGTGAAATGTTTGAACTTACTGAAAATGAACGACTTCAAGTAATCAAGCAAACCATCAAAAGTGCGTCGGGACTACCTGTTGTAGCCACAGGAAGTTTTGGTAAAAGCATACAAGAGCAAGCAGATTTTGTCAAAAAAGTATATGATACTGGCGCTGATGCAGTGATTATCCTGGCAAACGCCATTGCCGAAAGTCATGAGACTGACGAAGTTTTTGAAGACAAAATGATGCAATTGTTGTCATTAACGGAAAATATTCCCTTAGGACTTTACGAATGTCCTGTACCTTATAAGCGTTTGGTTTCAGCGGATATATTGTCGAGGCTAAGTCGCACAGGAAGAGTTATTTATCATAAAGATACCTGCTTGGATATTGAGCAAATCAAGGCTAAAATCAAAGCTACAGAAGGGCAAAATTTTGGACTTTATGATGCTTATATGGTTCATGCTGTGGATTCTCTAAAAGCAGGAAGTGCGGGATTATCCTGTATCCAAGGTAATTATTTTCCAGAGCTAATAGTTTGGTTATGTGACAATTATAATAAAGAGGAGCTTTCGGAGGAAGTCCAAAAAGTGCAAGATTTTTTAGTGAAACAAATGGATGTGATGCACCATGTTTATCCAACTGCTTCAAAGTTATTTTTACAGAAAAGAAAATTTCCAATTTCGACATTTACACGACGTAACGTAGGGAAGATAAGCCCTTCTGTCGCCAGCGATATTGAGACTTTGTATCTGGCATACAAGGACTTACAAGATGCTATACCTTTACAGGAGATAGTTTGTTAATTAATTTGGGATGGAATCCCCCGCAATAGTTTTACTAGCGGGGGATTTTTTTGGGGCTATGAGGATTGAATAATTGTGAGTTAGTGCTGTACGAAAGATTCTAAAACTGTCTATTTCGGATGTATAATCTTCTATATTTTATGAAAAATAAAGGCATTTTGTTTTATTTCCGAAATCAGAAATCCCAAATCTGAAATTGTTCGAAAGTCATCTGCTATTTCTTATGATATTTCCGCTTGTACTCCAGCGGAGTAATACCCATTACTTTTTTGAAATGCCTGTAAAAGTTTGACACATTGTTGAATCCACAATCAAAGCATATGACTTCGGTAGGTAGTTTATCCTCGACCAAAGCCCTACAAGCGTGTGAAATACGGATTTCAATCAAGAAATCATAGTAGGTCTTTTTAGTCATGAGCTTAAAGTAACGACAAAACGAAGTGACGCTCAAGTTACTAATCGCTGCAATTTCTTCAAGGGTGATATCCTTTTTATAGTTCATCAAAGTATAATTACACACCTTATTCAATCGCAGCGTATCCGACTCGTTCGATTGGTAAAAAGCTTGTCCACCAGCAATAGTCTCAAACTCATCACTTTCGGCCAAGAGATGTAGTATTGAAATAAGCAAAGAGATACGCTCTAAGTTTTTAGCTTGTGCAATTTTGATCATTAGCTCTGTCAGCCTCTCACGAGTTTCCCCAATAATAACCATACCGCTTTTGGCCTTCTCATACAATTTTGGAAGCAAATATGCTTCTGGTAAACCCAGCAAATATTTACCTAAACAATCAGGCAAAAATTGTATAACCACCGCCTCAACATCGAGATCATTATCTGGATAAAAATACTCTTCTTTACAACGCCAAGTATGGGGTAAGTTTTCGCCCACCAACACAATCTCACCATGCGAAAAGTTGCTGATATTATCACCAATAAAACGAACCCCTTCGCCTCTGATAATGTAATGCAACTCTAGTTCAGGGTGGTAATGCCAGATACCTCCAAAGTTAGGTCTAACGTCGTGTCGGACACTAAAGGAGCTTTCTAGCTTAACAGGAACTTTCTGGAAAAGTGGTTTCATAACTCAATATTATCAAAAAAATAGGACTATTCTTTTATTTCTACTTTCTCTAAAAAACGTTCTACTATCAAAAATTTTGTACAATATATTCAAATATGATGATTCCAATTTATTATATGACAATATTCTACACTAAGTTGGTAAAAAAATGCATAAAAATAGGACTTTATATAGTGAAATTTGAATCGTAGAAACAACACAATTTTACTTGTATAAAAGAATATTACCAAATTATATAACTAACGTAATATAAAAAAAGTATAAAGTTGTCATTACTTGTCTTGACCAAAACTTATAATAAATTAATAATCAATTACTTAATTTCTAAAAAATTACAAGTATCAGTAAATCAATGTGTCAAAATAACACTTATCATAGTTCTCAGAAATCAGGTTTTGAACAAGTAGAATACAATTCCATGATATTATGATAAAAGACTACAATAGATTGCCTTAAAAAATTAGAAATTCTCAATATTTTACCAAGAAGCGTTGCTAATAAATCATAATCACTCTGGAGGCAGAAAAGTGTAAAAGAAAAATTTCAATACCAACATAACAGATAAATGTACCTTATAATGATCCAATTCCGATTACTCTCGATCACCGCTTTATTACTAGGATTTGTGTTATTGGGAAATGCACAAAATGCTCAAGATATATCTGCAAAAGAAGCTGCTTACACCAAGACTATTACAGATAGAGCTGATAAGATTGTACAGAAGCTTGAAGTGAAGAAAGAAAAGAAAGCACTTAAAGTAAGAGATATAATTGCCAATCAGTATCGTAATCTCAACGACATCCATGAGCAAAAAAAGAATAGCATCTTAGCACTCAAAAGCAATACTTCATTCAATAAGGAACAGCTTACCGCAGAAATTCAAAAAGTAGAACAAAAAACAGAAGCTGATCAAAACATCTTGCACGAAAAGTATATCAAATCTCTTTCTAAGCAACTGTCTGACACACAAGTTGAAGCAGTAAAAGATGGCATGACTTACAATGTATTACCTAACACTTACAAAGCTTATCAAGAGATGCTTCCTGATTTGACAAAAGAGCAAAAGAAGCAAATTTTGGATTATTTAACTGAAGCAAGAGAGCACGCTATGGATGCCGAAACCTCTGAAAAGAAGCATGCTTGGTTTGGAAAGTACAAGGGCAAAATCAATAATTATCTTTCAGCGCAAGGAGTAGATATGAAAAAAGCAGGGCAAGAGTGGGAGAAAAAAATTAAGGCAGCCGAATCAGCTAAAAAAGAAGCAAACAAAACCTCTGGACAATAATAATTAGGAAAACTCAAAGTAACTCGAACGAAAGTCGAAACGTACAAACACTATTTAGTACTCAATTTAATGTAAGGAAAAATATGACATTTCATTTACAACCACAATTTGGCAAAGTTAAAGGCACTAAACTTACCTGTACTTTGCTATTAGCAGCCCAGTTCATTGCGGGAGCTCCTTTTTTGGAGGCAGCTCAAGCTTCAAATCCTGCGTTGGGTTCTGCCGTTAAGACAAGTAAAGCCGACCACACAGTGACAGGTTCTGTAAAGGACAGTGAGGGTGCACCATTGGCAGGTGTAACAATTCGTATCAAAAACAGCAAAATAGGTACAACCACTAAGGCTGACGGTACATTTACACTTAATGCGCCAACAGGTAAAGAAACGCTAATTATTAGCTCAATTGGTTATAAAACACAGGAAGTTACCCTTGCAGATCGTAAAATCGTTAATGTGATTTTGGATAGTGAATCTTCCTCTTTAGATGAAGTGGTAGTTGTAGGTTATGGTCAACAAAAGAAAATTCACTTAACAGGTGCAGTTGCTCAAATCGATATGAAGGCTATCGAGGATCTTCCTGTAGGTAGTTTATCGGCTGCTTTAGTAGCTCAACAACCAGGTGTTGGTGTATCGGGAGGTTTTGCTCGTCCAGGAGATCCTGCAACTATTACTATTCGTAATCCATCCATGTTTTCAAAAGATGGTGGGACATTATCGCCATTAGTCGTGATAGATAACGTAATTCGTTCGTTTGACGATTTTAACACGATGGATCAATCTGAGGTAGAAAATATTTCTATTTTGAAAGATGCAGCTGCAGCAATATATGGTGCACGTGGTGCCAATGGCGTTATTGTGGTTACGACCAAAAGAGGTAAAACAGGAGCACCTAGATTTTCCTACAGTACTTCAGTAGGTGTTTCTGATGCTAAATTACCTAAAATGATGAACGGCTATGAATTGGCAACTTATCGTAATAGTTATAATACAGGAACAACCAATACATCCTTGCTATATAGTCAAGATGAGTTAGACTATTTCAAAACAAATAGTCAGTCGTGGTTAGAACAAGCATGGAAATCTTCATATACTACACGACATGCCTTAAACGTGAGTGGTGGTACCGAGAAAGCCACCTACTTTGCCAGTGTTGCCTACAATCAACAAAACGGAAATTTCGATAAAATCAATTTTGATCGTTGGTCATTCCGTGCCAGTGCAGACGTAAAAGTATCAAAAAATGTAAAAGCTAGTTTAGGTCTATCGGGCGATGTTTCTACAAAAGACCGTTACTTATTGAAACAAGGTGGAACGAGTAATGAAAAAGATTTTCAATCTCTCTTATATGCAGCTCCATTCACTCCAGCTTATTACAATGGATTACCAGTAAGTTTATTAAGTAGTGGTGCCAACACAAACGAAAACTTCCATTTTTTTGAAGCACAAAAATCAAACAACTACTTGATGTCTCGAGATAATGGACTAAATATCAATGCCTCACTTGAATACGACGCACCTTTCTTAAAAGGTTTAAAAGCAAGAGTGACCTACAACAGAAATATGGAGAATTCTTTTGGTAAAGAATTTGGTACACGTTACAAGCTATATACCTTTACGATGCTTGGAGCCAATAAACACATTGTTGGAGGAGATGTAAGAAGTATTGCTACAGTATCAAACAGTAACCGTATTTACTACGCCCCAAGTTATGGAGATTCATATCAATTGAATGGTTATTTAACGTATGATAAAACTTTTGGAAAACATACCATCTCTGTATTAGGTCTATTTGAACAAGGCGAGGCTTACTCTGACGGTATCACCTCATACTTAGACAACCTCGTAGATAACGCACTAGATAACGCTGGATATGCTTTAGGAGGAACAGCTTCGGGTGCTGGTGTTGGTACTATTAGCGAATCTGAATCAGAGTCAGGACGTCTTTCTTTTGTAGGTCGTGTTAATTACAACTATGCCAATAAGTATCTTGCTGAAGTATCAGTACGTCGTGATGCATCTACCAACTTTGCCCCTGAAAATCGTTGGGGAACCTTCCCTTCACTTTCATTAGGTTGGGTTATTTCAGAAGAACCATTCTTCAAAGACAATGTGCACTGGGTAGATCAATTAAAGTTCCGTGCTTCGGTAGGTCTAACTGGTATGGATAATACAAGAGCGTACAACTGGTTACAAAGTTACAACCTAATTCAAACAGGTAACGGTCCAGTATTTGGAGGTAACTTAGATAGAGCAGGTATTTTCAGATTAAAAAATGCCATGCCTAATCGTGACTTACAGTGGGATGATGCTACTAAATTAAATGGTGGTATTGATGCTTCCTTCTTGAAGAATCGCATGAGCTTGACACTAGATGGTTTTTATGACTATCGTTACAATATGTTAACGACCTTGACATCATCTGTTCCACTTACGGTAGGAGCGGCTCTTCCTTCACAAAATTTCGGAACTGTAGCGGCATTTGGTACTGAAATCTCATTAGGATGGACAGACCGTATTAATAAGGACTGGTCTTACAAAGTACGTGGTTTCTTCTCATGGAGTGACAACAAGCAAATTAAAGTTGACTATGACCAAGGCTTGAAAGGTACTTATCGTGATCCAAACGGACGTTCTACGGATATGGGCTTCTTAGGTCTAAAATCGATGGGAATCTTACGTACTCAAGCTGACTTGGATGCTCTTTTGGAAAAAAATCCAGCCTATACCATTTATGGTCAAAAACCTCAGGTTGGTATGGTATATTATCAGGATGTACGAGGAGCGAAATCTGCAACACCAGATGCAAACGGAAATTACTCTTATGCTGAGGCTGATGGCAAAATTGATGACAACGATTTGCAATACTTGACCAATAAAAAAGACAATCACTTTGGCTTCGGTCTAAACTTTGCCACTACTTACAAAAAACTATCATTCTCTTTCAATCTAGGAGGTTCATTTGGTGGACAAGATATTATGGAATCTGGCGCTAGAAGCTGGGGTACTTCAGCACAAGTCAACGCTATTACCAACCTTCCTGTTCATTTAGTTGACCACTGGACGGTAGACAACCCTAATGCAAAATACCCTGCTCCAGCTTTCAGAGCTCAAAATGGTTATGACTCAGATTTCTGGTTTGTTAGTTCATTTACATTAGCTGTAAGAACACTTAATGTATCTTATGAACTTCCTCAAACATTAGCTCAGAAACTCAACATCAATAGTGCAAGAGTTTATTTAACTGCAACTAACCCACTAAACCTTTACAATCCGTATAGCTATAAATACTGGGGAAGTACATTTGATGTTTATCCAACACTCAGCACATTCTCTCTTGGTCTTAATTTGAACTTATAATCAGCGGAAGTAAGGAACGAGAAAGTAATCTTAAAATTGAAGAAAATGAAAAAGAAATATATCCTATGGTCGGCGTTGGGGGCTATGCTCTCATTAGCAAGCTGTGAAAGTGTTTTAGATAAAACCGATTTGAATGCTGCATCCCCTGAGCTTATAGCAGGTGACTCAGTTTTGGCGAATATTGCCCTAAACTACATTTACAATCAAAACTTACCTGATTGGGGTGGTGCAACTGCCGTATCAGGTATTGGAGGGAGTGTTTATACGGAAGAATCATACAACCAAGGCAGCAGTCAAAATAAGTTTTTAGAAGGTGCTGTAGTGGAAAATGATGTAACTGATTTTGGAACAGCTCTGAATGCTACCAATAATTATGGAAAAATCAGAACGATCAATACTTTTATTGCTGATTTAGAAAAGGACAAATTGATGGATAAAGGCGCAAAGAGTCGCCTTATTGCACAAGCTATTTTCTTTAGAGCATGGAGATACTTCGAGCTTGTAAAGTTATATGGTGGTGTTCCAATGATTACTACCCCACAAAATGCTGTAGGTACAGAAGCCATTAACGCGGCATTTGTCCCAAGAAATACTACAACAGAGTGTTTCAAGCAAATGTCAGCAGATCTTGATTCAGCAGTCAAATATCTACCTTCTACTTGGATTACACCTGCTGCAAACTGGGGAAGGGTCACAAAAGGTGCAGCGGCAGCCTTAAAAGGTAGAATACTTTTGTATGCTGCATCACCACAGTTTAATCCTACCAATCAAGCAAGCAAATGGCAAGCAGCCTATGATGCCAATAAAGCTGCTTTCGATATTTTGACAGCAAGTGGAGCAAAACTTATCACAGATTATGGAAAAATCTGGTTTACTGAGGTTGGTAACACAGAAGCAGTATTTGTGACAGGCTATAACATATCGGTGGGCGACCAGCAAAGACGTAATAGTGGCTGGGAAGCTGCCAACCGACCAAGATATTCGACTGTTTCTGGCGGTGGTTCTAATATACCTTCATGGGATTTGGTTAAAGCCTACCCAATGAAAGATGGCAAAAAGCCTGGTGAATCAAAATATACCTACAGTGATTTACTATTTTTTAAAGATCGTGATCCTCGTTTCGAAAAAACTATTGCTTATAACGGTTGTACTTGGCCAATGAGCAACGTCCCTAATAATAGACTTTGGACGTATCTAGCTGCTGGAAAAAGCGTAGAAAATGGTGGTGTAAATATAAGCAATACAGGATTTTATTGCCGTAAAGCACTCCAAACATCCGATGTTGCTGGCTCAACGCTTGATCCTTCAAATACTATTTTCTCAGGAACAGACTGGATTGAAATTCGTTTTGCAGAAGTAATGCTCAATTACGCTGAAGCGGCTGCGGCTGTTGGTAAACTGGATGAGGCTTACACGCAAGTAATAAATGTTCGTAAGCGCGCAGGTATAGAGGCTGGATCTGATAATCTCTATGGATTAAAAGCCAATATGTCATCAGCAGAAATGATGAAAGCAATTCTTGATGAAAGACAAGTTGAGTTTGCATTTGAGGGGAAACGCTTCTGGGATCTTAGACGTTTGAGATTACTTGAATCTACTCTAAATGGGAAAAGAGGTACAAAAGCCGTTATTTCATTAAAAACAACGGGTGTACCTGCTGACTTTGCAACTACTCGTGATGGTATGAAATTAGAAGATGTTTACACGAATTACTTTACCATTGCATTGACACCAAATGGACTCATGAGCCGTCCAGCTATTAATTACCTTCCAAAGTATTACTTCTTTGCTTTACCAACACAAGCATTGAACAATAATCCTCTTTTGAAGCAAACTAATGATTGGACAAACGGCACCTTTAACCCATTAGAATAAAATTATCAGTGATTTGATCACCAATAATACAAATTATTACTTTAGCATAATCGTCTGAAATTAGTAAAAGCTGTTCTCATTTGAGGACAGCTTTTTTTTATTCGATTAAATTAGGACAAGACGAATGATTCTATTTTGTACAAAAGTGTTTTTTCAAAGTTTTTGAAATTTAACGTAGCGTCAATGCGCTTACCCAACTCAGCATGGCAACTGCAAGGGTTGCAGCTATATCAGTGCTATTTTATTGATAAGGCTCAATCTATGTACAATTCTTATAGAATTAACTTTCTTCCTAGTCCAAAATATAGCCTTCCAATTGTGGTGGCGAAGGAACAGGCTCTCCTATCATTTCAGACAAGGTTGTTTCAATGGTAAGACACATCGCATTGAGTGGTAAATCATTTGGTTCCGTCCCAAAAGGTTCTTCTAACTCATCTGCAATGGTTTCAAAAGCTACGAAAGTATAAGCAATAAAAACAGTGATAATAGGTGTAAGCCAACCCAAACTATCCACCAAACCAAATGGCAAAAAGAAACAATACAAATAGACAGTTCTATGCAATAAAACGCCATAAGTATAAGGTATAGGAGTAGAATGAATTCTTTCGCAACCACCAACAATAGCTGACAATTGATTCAAATTTGCATCCATTGCCATTTGTCCTATCGAATCTATTTTGTCTTCTAATTTGGCTTTTTTGACCCAATTCGCTAATTCATATTGCAGAAAGGTAGGTTTAAAACCTATACTTTTACTTCTTTCAAAAACCTCAGAAGGTAATCTTTTTTCTAAATCAATATCTGCATTTGTATGACGAAGTTGGTGTTTTAAAGCATAAGCAAAGGCTATAAGTATGGAAGTAAACTCTCTAATTTGTGGGCTTTTGCTATCGTAAGTAGTCAAACTCAAAGCTTGTCTGAGCAATGAGCGAGAGTCAATAACTAGTGCTCCCCAAAGTTTACGACCTTCCCAATAACGATCATAACTGGCATTATTTCGAAAACCTAGAAAAAGAGCAATCGCCAAACCAAACAAAGTAAATGGCGCAGGATTTAGAGGAATTTTGTAGTCATAAAATGTACCATTAAAATGAACGACAATCATTGAGAAAACTAGTAATAAACTCAATCGTGGCAATAATTGTGGCAAAACCGAACCGTGCCATATAAATAACATATAAAACCAGTTCTTTTTCTTTCGCTGTATCATAAACTTTAAAAGTTAACATTTTGTGTGTAAATCGCGCTAAAGTTATGATAATTCAAAAAGAGAAGCAATGAAAAAGACAGCATGCAAACAAGTTGCATAAATTATCTTATGTTAAATAAAGAATTATTAGAACAAAAAGGCATACAAGAATTCTTGTATGCCTTACCTATTCAACCTTAAGAAACTAATTTATGGCTTTTTAAGCTCCACGAATTTTACTTTACTTTTTCCAAAATCTTTAGAAGTCGCAACAGCAATACCTCTTTGGTCACCCTTGTTTACCCCGCAATAAAAGTGATAAACAACTCCTTTATACTTTAACACATAAGATTTATGGGCATACAATTCATCATATGATTCTGATGACTGAACAAGATTTTCACCTTCCCAATCCGTCCAGTGCAATAAATCTTTGGAGACGGCAAAGCGATTGAAGGCACCTTTTCTGTCTTTCCAAAATGCCCCAAAATAAAACATCACATAATTATTGCCTATCTTCTGGATTTGCGGATCGCCTGTAATTCCTTGAGAATGATATACTAATGGCTCTTCTTGAATTCGTTTCCAAGAAACCATATCATCCGAAACAGCCATACCAATGCGTTCATACCAACGAGTTTTTTTATTATTCACTGCCGAATCACCATTGGCGTTGTAATACATCACAAACTCATGTCCCAAGTGTTTTTGTGAATCTTGAATCACAGTACTTTTGAATAGTTTCCGATTTTCCCACCAACGAGTATTTTTATCTGTTGCGGTCAAAACAGGTTTTTCTAACCTTTGCCATTCATGTGCCTTACTTGGGTCATCGCTTGTGTATGCCATACTAATCGACAAATCGCCAGCTTCATATCCAGCAGCATTTCCGCCAAAATACGACATCCAATATTTTCCTTTATAGGGTTTTAGTTCATAACTACCACCCCAAGTCATATCTTGGAGCGCCATATAACCCGCTTTTTGGTTGGCATCCCAAACTTTTACTTTGGTCGTATCCGAAAATGACATCAATCTTCCTTTAGAAGTCCAATTCAACAAATCTTTACTCTCGGCCAACCAAGTCTCATAGCCGCGACCATTGTAAATCAAGTAGGACATATACCATTTTTTCCCCTTTCGAAATACGGTCGGACAGTCCATTTTATGCTCTGTATCTTCGGGAACAAGCACCAAACCATATTTATAAGGCGTTTTTACTTCTTCATAAATGGCTTTCATTTCTTGAGAAGAAATCAATTTTTGCCCAAATGAAGCACAGCTAACAGAAAAGAACAGTAAGGCTAATAAGCTCTTTTTCATACAATTATACATTAAAATGTTATTTATCAACAGCTCTTTTTCGCCAAAAATTAGCAAGAATAGAACCCGAGATATTCATCCAAGGACTAAATACTGCCGCTGGCAAGCCAACGGTTCCGAGCTTACCCATTGTTCCCGCAAGTCCAGAAGCCATCCCTCCATTTTGTAAGCCAACCTCAAAAGCAATCGTGCGAGCATCGGTTTTGCTCATACCAAAAAGACGAGCCAACCAATACCCAAAGAAATACCCACTGGCATTATGAATTACCGACACCACAAAAAGTAAACCGCCCACTTTCAATAAGTTATCACGACCCGCCGCAGTAGTAACAGTGGTAAAATAAATAATGCCCATCATTGAAATATAGGGCATCCAAGTGTCCAGACGAGGCTCTAGTGTGGTTAAGAAGTGGTACACAACACCCATCACTATCGCCGCTAGGATAAAGCTAAATATCCCTAAAAATTCTCTCGGATCGCCTTCTATAGCACTTTGTTTTAGGAAAAAAGCAATGCACAAAATCACTATCAGTGAAATCAACGCTACTATTCGAGCTTTTTTTAGAACCGATTCATCCGAGTTTTTCAAAAAATCATATAACAGTGCCGCGCCAATTGGAATCAACACTATCTTGATTATTTCCATCATCATGCCTACAAAAGCAACTTCAATGAGTGTTCCTGCCAACAATTTCATAAGTAATGGCGTCAAAAATGGGGCAGCCAACGTTGCCATGGCCGTTACTACAACCGATAACACTAGATTTCCTTTTGCCAGATAAACCATTACATTCGATGCCAAACCAGAAGAGCATGAGCCAATCAAAATGATGCCAGCGGCAATTTCTGGTTCAAAATGAAAAATTCTTGTCAACAAAAAACCCATCAAAGGCATTACTGAAAAATGACAAAATAAACCTACGAGTACGCCTTTTCCTGTTGAACCAATACCTGCAAAATCTTTCACTTTGATATGCGTTCCCATACCAAACATCACAAACTGAATGATAATCAATATCAAAGTTTTATCTCTTAGATTAACACCTCCCCAAGACTTAAAAGCCTCAGGATAGAGCATTCCTGACAAAACAGCCGTCATAATCCAAGCCGTATATTGATAGTTTTTAAGAGATTCTACTTCTTTAATCCCTAAAGCAAAACATACTATACCAGCAATAGCCAATGGGGGTAACATTTCATTAGTTCCTGAATACCAAAGAAGTACACACGCGATTAGCAATAGGAAGGAAAGAATTAAACAGGTTTTAAAGACAACTTTCATAGCTACAGGTTAGGATAAAGCTTGTTGAGAAGCCAAATATTCAATCGCAATTTGAGGACTTGAAAGAATAGGAACTTTCTTTTCGCTTGGATTCAAACTAGCAACCACTCGTGCCATAGAAGCCTGAGCCAGTACGATTACATCTACTTTTGATGCTAATTGTTTCAATACCTCTGTTACTTTCTGATCATGTGTCGCGGCATCGCCACGCATCAAGGCATCGAAAGCACCTTCACACAGTACAGCCTCCAATTGAATTTCCTTACTAGCCACTTCGGCACGACGAGAAATCAAATCTGCTGTTGGTTCAAGCGTAGACGATAAAGTCGCAATCACACCAATACGAGTGCCCATAGCGACAGCCTTGTCGGCCATTGGCTGGTCAACTCGCAACACTGGAATATCTACCAAATGCTCTGAAAGTTCTACCGCTGGACCAATCGACGAACAAGTTACCAAAACTTGATCGGCTCCGCCCATTTGTGCAGACTCTACATAGCCAACCACTTGTTTGGCGATGGTAGGAGTGAGCGAACCCGAAGCAATAATATTTTTCACTAAAAAGTCATCTACAATATTGAACACTTGTACGCCAGGTAAAAAAGCTTGACAAAGCTCCTGAAATACAGGAATTAAGGTCGCAGATGTATGAACTAAAGCTAATTTTTTCATTGAGTAATAAGGTTATTTTGTGAGTTAAAAATTGGTAAGTAGGAAAAGGTTATTAGTTAACAGTATATTGGTTATTTGAAGATATTCATAATCAAAAGGTTATAGTCAAATTTTGCCTCAGTTATACTATTAATTTAATCTTTCCTACTACTTAAGTTGGTGAGCAAAGAGCGTAAAAGTGTCTCTCACGAAATCATTAATACATTTCGCCTAATGCCTACGGCTTATGGCCTAAAGCAATTTTATTATGGCTGAGCAAGCAATTTTTTCAAGACCTTATAAGACACTTTGAAAATGGTCCCATGCTTATGACCTTCGGGAACTGACACGATTTTGGATACATCTTCAAAAGTTTTAAAGTCTTTGGTGCGCATGGCTTCGTAGGTTTTACTTTGGTACGAATCAAAATAAATGAGGTACTCCTCTCCTACCCTAACCACCGACGGTCCTTCGGTAAATTTCTTGGTAAATGGCTCAGAAACATGGCTAAACTCACCCGTAGCAATTTTCCCAAAAGCTACTTTAATATTACGATTTGGACGGGTGTTGTCTTTTAATACCAACACATAATCATCTTTTTTGCGAGGAACAATTACCGCATCAATGACGCTAAATTTAGGATCCAAGAATAATCTACTTGGCGAGAATGTTTTGAAATCCTTTGTCGTAGTCACATACATTCGATGGTTGTTCTCTTCATCTTCTATTCCTTTTTCAAAACGTTTAGGAATACAAGAAGCCCAAATAATGACAAATTGTTTGGTTGCTTTATCATACAAAATCTCAGGTGCCCAAACGTTGACTGTACTTGGCTCATTTGCCATCACAGGAATAAACTGCTGCTCTGACCAATGAATCAAATCTTTGGAGGAAGCATAACCAAAGCCCAAATCGCCTTTCCAGCTACTTGTCCAAACCAAATGAAAAGTACCGTCGGGACCTTGTGCAATGGACGGGTCACGCATGACCTTTTGTTTACCAACCTTTGGGGCTAATAAAACCTTATTTAGATCTTTCCAATGATAAGCATCTTCACTATAAAGCATCCGTAATCCCTCAGTAGCAGGTTCATGGAAAGAAGTAAAAAGGTAAACCTCTTTTTTACAAGAACTTGATAATAAAGCAATTAATAATAAAAATATTCCTGTTCGTTTCATAGGTTTAAAGGCTAGCAAATAGCGATAACTTTGTTATTTGACGATAAAATTTTTGATATAATAAACTGCCTCTGGTGCTTGTTCACCTGCATTTGGCACATCAAAATCTTGGTCAGTTGGCGTATCAGCATTCGGAAAACGGCGAACCTCTCCCGTGCGAAAAACCACACGACGGAAAGAAGCCACTGGGGCAAACTGTAAGCGAGTTCCCTTTTTCTGGCCATTGACATAAATGTCATACATACGCTTATATCTATCCAATTCAACACGAATTTCATACGACTTTCCAGCCTCATACGTCTGAACCCCTGAGTTTCGATAGCCCACTTTTGCTTTTAGCGTGCTATCCGAATCAAAAATCAAACGAGCAGCAGGCGTTCCCTTTTCATCCTGAAATTCAATATGCAACAAGCCTTTATTATTTTGAGCAGGAATAACCGTGAAAGTAATAGTAGTCTTAGTCGCTTCTGGAATAACACGTTCCGCCTTGGCAAAATCAAAAGGATCTTTATCGTGTAAAGCCAAAGCTTTTGAACCATCAGGAGCTTTTTCTATACCTACTCTTGCCCAAAGAGGACTATAAATATTCCATAACTCTAGCTCTTTGCCTTCTGGCATTCTGTCAAATGTCTCATTGATAGTCCCATACACTTCGCTCGCCACAGGAACAGGCACTTTACTCACCCAAATATCCTCTTTGTTCATACTGTAGGTCAACCACATATTGCCATCGGGCGGTGTTCCGTTACCTTCTATAATGCCACGAACATATTGTGGACCGTAAGATTTATAATTTCCACCATAGCGCATCGTCGAAATTTCTCCAGTTACTAGCAATAAATTCTTGTAATCCAATCCATTATCTGAAACAGAGATACCCAAAGGCCAACGAAATTCTGATGGATTATATACAGTCGCATATTGACCATTTGACAATTTTTGACCCCAAATTTTTGCATTACTATTCACAAACCCTGGCGCACGCAAAGGACTATATTCCCACGTTTTGCCTTCGTCTTTACTGATAGAAGTTAAAGCATGTTTCCATAAACCTACGACGTTTTTGTTTGGTAAATGATAAAAACTAAAAGCTTTTACCTCTTTTTCAAAGGAATTAATTCGTCATCTCTATCTGCTTCTTCTACCCATTGTTGCATCATCAAAGGAGTTGCCAACAGTTCATTACAAGCCTCAATAAAGCCTTTATCTTTACTTTGGGTAAACATCGTGTAAGGCGATTGTTTCAAATCCCAAGTGCGATTCGGACGAATAAAATGAATAGGTCCAAAACTTCCATCTTTAAAAATCTCACGTACCACACGACCTATCCCTTTGCCGTCATTTGGGTCATCTTTGGCATCAAGGGCTATGCCATAATAGGCCAAAGCCAACAAACGGTTTTTCTTGGATACATAAAATCCCATACGCTGGTGCATCACAGCATACAAATCTTTGGCTACACCTTTGTAGCCCTGCTTTGTCCACCCATCTGGAATTTTATGTGGGGGAAATAAAACCACAGGATTTGTCCAATCCTTTCCATTTGAAGAGGTTTGTAAAAAAGTTTGCCCAGGAGGAATATGCTCGCCCACAGGGTCGCTCAAAAACTCCAAGAAAAAGGTATTATTCCAATATGCCAACATAGGCGCATGGTTGTATGTCCACGAGCTCCCACCAGCCCATTCAGGGTGTTCACGGTTAGCTCTAAACGTTTGGTAATTATGAACACCGACAGTCAAAGGTAATTGCCCGTGATGGTAATCGACATTCACCAAGGTTTTCCCAACATATCTAACGGTATCTTGAGAAAAGGTTTTTTGAGAAAACAAGCTCAACAAAGCTATTCCCCAAAAATGTATAAAACTCTTTTTGTACATAAACAAAATATTTTTGGTAGCGCGATATATGCAACGACTAACGCAAATGTTTTAAATCTAAAAATGATGCAATCAGACATCTATATGAAGACGTTGCGTGCAACGTCTCTACGATTTACCAAATTTCTCAACAGATTTTGCAAACTCTGGATATATTTTAGCGGCATCTTCTACAGTTAAACCATCTACGGCTGCTTTCCAAGCTTGTTGTAGAGCAGTTACGCCAGCACTTGCGCCCATTGGATGCGCCATAATACCGCCACCTGCCATATACAGCAAATCTAAAGTTTGGGTACGACGATACGTTTCGGGTGCTTGTCCACCCCATTGTCCTGATGACACTACGGGCAAAACTTTATAACCTCCCAACATCGGTTTTAAACATTGCTCGATAGAAGTGACCACCGAATCATCTGATTCCCAAAATTTATTTTGAATACCATTAACATGCAGTTGGTCGACCCCCGCCAAACGCCATAGTTTTTGATAGGCTGTAAATTCGATGCCTAACAAAGGATGACGAGTCATCATTCCCCAACCATTGCGGTGGGCATGAATAGCCAAGGCACGTTGGTCACAGATTTTTTTTGTACCAGAAATACCCACACTATTGATACTCACCATTGCACAAGTACCTCCCACATTTACGATTTTTTCATAGCGTCGAAGCATATCATCTATTTCTCCGCTGATATTAAAAGCATACATGACTTTTTTGCCCGTTTTATCAGCATGGCGATTAATCACATCCATAATCGCATCGACTCTTTTCTCAAATGGAGAATTAGCGGTTGAGCTCATCAATTCATCATCCTTTACAAAATCAATACCTGCTTCTGCTAGTACTTTTACAGTTGCGGCAGTATCCTCTGGACTTAATCCTACGCTTGGTTTGATAATCGTACCAATCAAAGGACGATCATAGACTTGGGTTAATTTGCGACATCCCTCTATGCCAAAAGCTGGTCCTTCAAAATGATTAGCGAAAGATGCTGGCACTTCGAGAGAAATCAATTTCAAACCTGTAAACTGTCGAATTTCGTACAAGTTGCCTTGCAAAGTAGAAATCATAACAGGCAAATTATAGCCAAAATTTTCGATTGACCACGATACCTCAACCATCGCACGGTGATATTGGCCTGTTGGACTTTGGGCACCCGGAATAGCTGGCGTTGTTACGGTTTCGAGAAAAGTAACCTTCTCTACTCTCGCTGCAAAACGGGCTTTCAGCTCTTCTGTTTCGCCAGGAACAGCCACAAATGTTCCAGAAGATTGTTCCCCCGCTAATACCATTGCCGCTTTTTCAGGAGCAAATGGCGTTTCGATATAATATGTTGCAAAAATTCTTTCCATGTGTAATACTTCGTAATGCTGTATGCTTTAGGCAATAAGCGCTAAGCAAAATATTTTGTTTTTCTAGCCTACAGCCTATGGCTGACAGCTTAAAGCTATTTCTATCTACTCACTGGCAACCACACACTCATTTCGGTGTCGCCGCGATTAGCCCAAGCAAAATAAGGAATCAAAGAAACTTTGGTTGTTTGGGTATTGGTTGAAACAGGACGATACAGCGAATTTTTCCATTGATTATCTATAACCAATTTCACGGAGCCTTCTAATGCTGTAACTTCGGTATTTACAATTTTCTGTTTTTTAGGAATCCACTGAGTTGTGGTCGGAATTAGGATAGAAGACAGTTTTTGGCTAGAAGACAAATCTGCTGATTCTAAACAATATACAATTGGTCCACGCTTTACAGCCACCTGATTTCTGGTCTCTTCAACCAAGGGATTGGACTCTAACAACTGAGTAGGCATAGCCAAACGCAATGTTAGCTTGTCGCCTTTTTTCCAATTTTGTTTGACTCCTACATATTCACTAATCGCAACAGTCTGGTTCAATTTTTTACCATTTATAAAAATCTCAGCTCCTGTTGTCCAGCTTGGAATACGCAAATAAATCGTATAATTCTGACTTGGAATTTCTTTCAAATCCAAAGTAATATTGCCTTCCCAAGGATAATTGGTTTGTTGTTCAACCCACAACTTTTGTCCATTTTCCAATGTTGTTTGAAGCATACTACCACCGTATAGGTTGATATACAGACCATCTTTTGCCAAACTATAGACATAATTGTTGACCTCAGCGACCGTACGGACTACATTGGGCGGACAGCAATTTGATTTACTAATATAAGGAGAACGACCACCGTGCCAGCGCATCAAATATGGATAATCTTTTGAAGCACTTAATGGATTGGTATAGAAAAACTTATTGCCTTCCAAATTCACTCCAGAAAGTATACTATTGTACAAAGCCAATTCCATAATATCGGCATATTTAGCCTCGCCAGTCAATTGAAGCATACGCCAATTCCACAACAAATTTCCAATATTGGCACAAGTCTCATTATGAGCCGAATGATTCGGTAACTGATAGGAACGTCCGTACGCCTGATGAATTTTTTGTACGGTATCAGGTTTATAGGCCGTTCCGTCTGGAGAAACCCCATCATATAAAGCACCACAAGCACCAGTCACATACATTTTATGGTTAATTACATCATCCCAAAGGGCATTAAGCGGTGCTAACAAAGTAGCATCGCCTGTTTCTGCATACACATCTGCCACCCCTGCAAACAAGTAGTTAGCACGCACCGCATGACCAATTACCTTCGTCATTTTGCGAAAAGGAACACGGTCAGAATTATCATCAGTACCTTCTGATTCACCGCGAATCGTAATCAGTTTTTCTGCCAAAGCCAAGTAACGAGGCTCCTTGGTAGTTCGGTACATTTCGATAATACCCATGTAGTGAGATGGGCAAATTGCATTGCGAGCTTGTTCAGGGGAAGCAGTATTATAAAAACCAATCAAAAAATCTGTCGCTTTTTTGGCAATATTCAATAAGCTTGTTTTTCCAGTGACACGATAATGAATACAAGCTGCCGTCATCAGGTGACCAAAATTATAAGCCTCAAAACTTAGCTTATCATCAAACATTTGTGTTTTCCCACTCGCTTTTTGTTCGATAATAGATTTGGTATAAATATAGCCATCAGGCTTTTGCGCCTTACCGATTACCTCAATCGCATGGTCGAGCCAGCCCTCCAACTGTGGGTCTTTAGTGGAAGCATACATCGCCGACACAGCTTCCAAAGTTTTATAAAAATCTCCATCATGAAATGAAGGACCTCTAAAACGTCCTTTGGCCAGACCTGCCGCTACCTCAAAATTGTGAAAGGCATGACAACTTATGGTATCGTTATAGCGATTCCAGAGGGTGGGAACCATGGTCTTTTTACAAACCTCAAATCTATCTGCCCAAAAACCCTTAGTCCAAGACACTGCTCCAATGTCAACGCTTTGGAGTTTAGCATATTTACTGCTTTGGGTATTTGTCAGCCCTTTAGTCTGTGAAAAAAGCGAATGAGTAAACAAACTCAAACACCCAACCAACAAGCCTTTTTGTAGGATATTCAACATAGTTTAGAAGATGTATATTTTCGGAATATATAAAATCTTATCATTGGTCAACAAAGGTACTAGGCTCTCAAAGTGTTTTTTTGTACCATTTTCTCCAAGTTTTATACCATATTACCTTTCATTTAGTCAACATTTTCTTGAAAGGAGCCAATATTGTATCTTGGCATAAGCTTCTGAAAAAATGCCTTCAAAATAGGCTAATTTTTAGAATGCTATGATAATATCGTACTGATTTTCGAAAAGGTTTTTCCTCTATAACAATCTGATAAAATTAAGGAAAATGAAAAAATTGCTATTTATTATAGGCTTGTGGCATTCATGTTTCACTGATATTTTGGCACAAAATACCCGAGCATCAATCGACCAATACAATGTAATTTGGAATAGTCCAAGTCAAAATGCAGCTGAATCTATGCCTTGTGGTGGTGGAGATATTGGCTTGAATGTATGGGTCGAAAAAGGCGATATCTATTTTTACATAGCTCGAAGCGGAACTTTTGATCATAACAATGCAGTCCTGAAACTCGGGAGAATGCGTTTAACGGTATCTCCAAATGTATTTGAAAACCCTAGCACTTTTACGCAAGTCCTCAGATTATCTTCGGGAGATGTTGTAATAGAAGGTAGCGACGGCAAAATCAAAACACAGGTTAAAATCTGGGTTGACATTTTTCGTCCTAATATTTACGTAGAAGTTAATAGCAATCAGGCGATTACAGCAAAAGCACAATATGAAAGCTGGCGATATCAAGACCGTTTGATGAGTAAAGGCAAAGAAAATAATGCCAATTCCTACAAATGGGCGCCACCTCATCAGGTCGTTACGCGTAAGGATAGTATTCGCTTTGCACCAAAAGGAATCTTATTTTATCATAATAATGGTGACGAAATCTCAGCTTTTGATGTGGTAGTCAAACAACAGGGTTTAGATAGTCTGAAAAAACAGTTTTACAACCCTATCAAAAATTTAGTGTTCGGTGGCATCATTTCAGGTAATAACTGGCAGCAAGACGCAACAACGCAAGGTAAATATCGTGATACAGATTTTAAAGCTTGGAAAATCAAAACCATAAAATCATCTCGCCAACAACAATTGATGATTAGTTTGCACACCGCAACCACCACAAGTATCTCCGATTGGGAAAAGAGCTTATTAAAAACTCAAGCTGAAGGACAAAAGGATATGCTAATGGCTCAAAAGGCTACACATAATTGGTGGAGAGAGTTTTGGCAAAAAAGCTTTATTCATATTACTCCCAATCAAAAAAATAGCAAAAGCTGGGAAATAGCACGCAACTATCAAGTTTTTAGATACCAGTTGGCGTGTAATAACTTTGGACAATATCCTACAAAGTTTAATGGTGGTTTGTTTACGGTAGACCCTTACTTTACGGATACAACCATGAAATTTACACCTGATTTTAGAAATTGGGGTGGTGGAACACATACTGCTCAAAATCAACGTTTGGTCTATTGGGGTTTGTTAAAAACAGGTGATTTTGAAGCAATGAAACCTCAATTTGATTTTTACAAAAGAATACTCAACAACGCCGAACTACGCACCAAATACTACTGGGGACATCAGGGAGCTAGTTTTACAGAACAAATTGAAAATTTTGGTTTACCTAATCCCGCAGAATATGGATGGAAACGCCCCGCTGGCTATGACAAAGGTATGGAATACAATGCTTGGCTCGAGTACGAATGGGATACGGCATTGGAATTTTGTTCCATGATTTTAGAAACTGAAAGATTTACAGGAAAAAATATCACCGAATATATTCCTTTGATAGAAAGTTGTCTTCGTTTCTTTGACGAGCATTATCAATATTTAGCCAAAAAACGAGGTAGTAAAGCTTTGGACGGTAACAAACAATTAGTGATTTACCCTGGGTCGGGCGCTGAAACTTACAAAATGGCATACAATCCAAGTTCGACTATTGCAGGATTAAAAACGGTGTTGGAGCAACTTCTCTCCTCCCCTTCTCTAGCCTCCGAAAACAAAAAAACTTGGGAGGATATGCTTTCGCGAATTCCTCCTATGAGTTTCAGACAATTTGAAAATCATGCAACCATCGCGCCTGCCAAAACTTGGGAGCGTATCAATAATGTGGAAAGTCCTCAACTTTACCCTATTTTTCCTTGGAATCGCTACGGGATTGGAAAGTCAGGTTTGGACACTGCACGCAATACCTATTTATATGATACCGATGTGCTGAAATTTAGAAGCCATATTGGTTGGAAACAAGATGTAATTTTTGCGGCTCGACTTGGACTAAGAGAAGAGGCGCAAAACTTGCTGGCGCTAAAACTTCAAAATGCTCCTCGCCGATTCCCTACTTTTTGGGGGCCGGGCTACGACTGGACACCCGATCATAACTGGGGTGGGTCGGGTATGATTGGTTTACAAGAAATGCTATTACAAACCACAGATCAAAAATATATCTGCTCCCTGCATGGCCCAAAGAATGGGATGTGCATTTCAAACTTCAAGCACCTTACCAAACAAGCGTAGAAGTAGAATGGAAAAATGGTAAGCTCGAAAAACTCATCGTCATACCCGAATCTCGAAGAGCAGATATTATAGAAGCTTGGGAGTTGAAATAGATATCTTGATATTTAGTGAATTGCGATTGAGTGAATGAATTCTATCTTTATCTATTTACTAGTTCAAGACTTTGTCTTGGACTTATTTTTTATACAGTTTACAAACTGTAGCAAATACTAGTTCGAGACATGGCTTGAGACGCAAGGCATTGCGTCTCTACTAGTGAAACATAATCACTCATCCACTCAATCACAAATCACTAAATTTAAAATAACTCCCATTTTATTATAAAGTTGGTGGGCAAAATAGAATTTAATTTTTGTGCCCAAGGCATTCAGGTATCAACTTTCGGCGGTGGGCTTTGTAAAAAAGCATGGCTGTGGTTAATAAAAACATTTTAACACTCTGTGCCTTGTGCCTGTTGCCTTGTCCCTAAACACATAACTTAAATATTATTCTGCTCGATTACTAAATATAGTTTTAAGAAATCCTTAAGTTCACACCAATTGAGTAATTCGAAATCATCTAATACAAAATACTCATAAGTCTCATCAAAATGAACAATTTTATAACACTATAGAACAGTTTTGCCTAAAAATGACTCAAAATAGCCCTTTCAAATTGTTCACACAATTGATGATTTGAATAAAAAGCGCAAATATGATACGTTTTGATTAATATTTGAATAGAAACATCAAAGAGAACCTACTTACTTTGTTTCAATAATATATCAAATTAGTTCAATAAAATTGCTTTAAAGGCTGTTTGGTATATTATCCCCGAATTAATTAACTTAAACGTATTAAAAGAAAACATGATGAAGTTCAAAAGAGGTTGGTACAAAGGCATATCCTTGGCAGCTTTAATGATGTGCACTATATCTAACAGCTCAACGGCTCAGGTGCGTAAGGTATGGACAAAAGAGCAGGCAAATGAGTGGTATAAAAAACAAGGTTGGCTCGTCGGTGCAAACTATCTTCCTAAATCTGCCATCAACCAACTCGAAATGTGGCAAGCAGATACTTTTGATACAGAAAATATTGATAAAGAATTAGGATATGCCCAATCACTTGGAATGAATACCATGCGTGTGTTTTTGCATGATTTGGCTTATGAAACAGATTCAGTAGGTTTTTACAAACGCATTGATACATTTTTGACTATTGCTCAAAAACATAAAATTCGTCCTTTGATTGTAATTTTTGATTCATGCTGGGATCCATTTCCACAAGTAGGCAAACAACATGAGCCAAAACCGTATGTACACAACTCTGGTTGGGTACAAAGTCCAGGACAAAAAGCCTTGCAGGATGAAAGTCAATATATACGTTTAGAGAAATACGTTAGAGCTGTCGTGAGTCATTATGCAAAGGATAAAAGAATTTTGGGTTGGGATGTTTGGAATGAACCAGATAATATGACTGGCCCATCTTATGAAAGATTAGAAATCAAAAATAAGGTAGATATTATCACTAAACTACTTCCAAAAGTTTTCGCTTGGGCGCGTGCTGCCAAACCTACTCAACCACTTACTTCTGGTGTTTGGGCGGGAGATTGGTCTCAAGATGCTAAATTGAAGCCAATCGAAAAGGTGCAATTGGAAGAATCGGATGTGATTTCGTTTCACAATTATGATAATCCCACGATTTTTGAAAATAGAATAAAAGAATTGAGCCGTTATGGAAAACCAATGTTATGTACTGAGTATATGGCTCGTCCAAACGGTAGTACATTCCAAGGTTCATTGCCAATAGCAAAAAAATACAAAGTTGCCATGTTCAACTGGGGCTTTGTTTCAGGAAAATCTCAAACGATTTATCCTTGGGATAGCTGGACAAAGCAATACAATTCAGAGCCTCCTGTATGGTTTCATGATATTTTCAGAGAAGATGGTTCTCCATACAAGCAAGAGGAAGTTGACTTTATTAAATCTATGACACTGAAAAAATAAGACTTTTAGTCTCAAGTGTCTTTTAAAAAACTGATAATCAAACACTAAAACATAAAAGTGAGAAAACTATTAACTATAATCCTTGCTTTAGGACTTTGTTCTTGTGGACAAATGGATGTTTCGGCACAAAGCCAAGGAACATTCGCTAATCCCTTATTGCCCTCTGGAGCAGATCCTTACAGTTTTTATAAAGATGGGTATTACTATTACACCCATACGACGGGCAACCGTTTGGTTTTATGGAAAACGAAAAACATAGCAGAATTAGCAACCGCACCCAAGAAAACCATCTGGACACCGCCAGTCGGGACGATGTACTCTAAAGAAATTTGGGCACCAGAAATTCATTTCATTCAAGGAAAATGGTATATGTATTTTGCTGCCGATGATGGTAAAAACGATAACCATAGAATGTATGTGCTAGAAAATGCCTCTGCTGACCCGATGGAGGGAGAATGGATATTTAAAGGAAAAGTGGCAGATAAAAATGATAAATGGGCTATCGACGGCGATGTTTTCACCCATAATAATCAGCTTTATATGATTTGGTCGGGTTGGGAA
This sequence comes from Flectobacillus sp. BAB-3569, assembly GCF_002270355.1. Classification (GTDB taxonomy): domain Bacteria; phylum Bacteroidota; class Bacteroidia; order Cytophagales; family Spirosomataceae; genus Flectobacillus; species Flectobacillus roseus. Next base: position 111,831 of record NZ_NJFZ01000019.1, read on the forward strand.
GGTGACGTAAATGTACAACAGAACATTTATATCGCAAAGATGAAAAATCCGTGGACAATTGATGGAGAAAGGGTAAAAATTTCTGGTTCAGACTATGATTGGGAAAAACATGGAGACCTCAACGACCCTAATAATCCGCCTCACGTAAATGTAAATGAAGGGCCTCAGTATTTGGCTCACGACAAAAAAGTATTTATTATCTACTCAGCAAGTGGCTGTTGGACAGATTTTTACGCTTTAGGAATGCTTACAGCAGACGCTAAAGCAGATTTACTCAATCCAAAATCATGGAAAAAATCGGCACAACCTGTTTTCAAACAATCTGCAGAGAATAAGGTATATGCCCCAGGACATAATTCATTTTTCAAGTCAGCTAATGGCAAAGAAGACTGGATACTCTATCACGCAAACCCTGAACCCAATCAAGGTTGTGGAAACCATCGCTCTCCAAGAGCTCAGAAGTTTACTTGGAATGCCGATGGAACTCCCAACTTTGGAAAACCAGTAAGTACACAGGAACAAATAGCCTTACCTGCAAAATAAGATATTTGTCCATTTTAAAGATTTGAAAATGTAGGTCAATACGCTATCAAATCGAAAAGAATTCCAATTTTCTATGAGAACGCCTCGGGGGTGTAATGCCCTCGGGGTTATTTTAAAGTTATCTACACATTTTTTTAAGGTTACCGTCTTTACTAGTTCAAGACTTTGTCTTGGACTTATTATCTAAACAGTTTCGAAACTGAATCTATTACTAACACTATTTCAAGCTAGTGCTACAATTCTTGAAATGCTTTCATTTGTGTTAGGAATAAGATATTAATACAGAAACAATCCCTTGATAACTATTGACTATGAAAATGATGAAAAACCGTTTACTTCTAACTTTAATCATTTTATACTCTTGGTCTGGTTTTGCTCAAAAAGCACAGTATCAAGGAAACAAAGCGCCTTTGGCTCCTCTCAAATATATTGAACTTCCCTTGGGAGCTGTAAAGCCACAAGGCTGGCTTCGTCAGCAGTTGGAAGTCATGAAAAAAGGAGCAACAGGGCATTTGGATGAATATTTTCCCAAAATCCAAAACGACAATGGTTGGTTAGGAGGCAAAGGTGATGCTTGGGAAGAAACCCCTTATTGGTTGGATGGCGCTGTACCATTAGCCTATTTGCTCGAAGACAAAGCCCTCACTCTGAAGGTCCAAAAATATATAGATTGGACTCTTTCTACGCAAAGATCCAATGGTTTTTTTGGTCCATTAACCAACGAAGAAAGAGAAGGAAAACCCATAAGCTCATGCGAACAAGGTGCTGACTGGTGGCCAAGAATGGTGATGCTTAAGGTATTGCAGCAATACTATACTGCCACCAAAGATACTCGTGTAATTCCGTTCATGACCAAATATTTTCACTATCAATTACAATCCATCAAAGCTTGTCCGCTCAACAAATGGACAGATTGGGCGCGTGCTCGCGGGGGTGACAATATTATGTCTGCTTACTGGCTCTACAATCAAACAGGAGACAAATCTTTGCTCGAACTTGCCGATATTCTTTACCAACAAACTACTCCATGGACTCAGTACATGGCAGAAAGAAACTGGGTTATGCAGGCTTCGGCCAATCAAACGGGTGAAAGTTGGATGGATCGTCATGCCGTAAATGTAGGAATGGGGATCAAATTACCAGCCATTTATTATCAAAGTCAAAAAACCGACTATTATCTCAAAGCCATGAGCCAAGGTTGGAAAGACATCATGACTTTGCATGGCTTACCACATGGAATGTTCTCTGGAGATGAAGATTTGCATGGAAACGAACCTTCTCAGGGTGTAGAACTTTGTGCTATTGTCGAAACCATGTTTTCGCTTGAGAATGTCCTTGGTATCACAGGTGATCCAATGTATGCACAAGCCCTTGAGCGCATGACTTACAATGCGTTACCTACGCAAACAACAGATGACTATATCTCTCGTCAGTATTTTCAAACAGCTAATCAGGTAGAAGTTAGACGTGGAACTTATGATTTCTCTCTACCATTTTATCGCGGTATGAATAACGTATTTGGTCCTTATGCTGGATACACTTGTTGTACTTCAAATATGCACCAAGGTTGGACAAAATTTGTGAGCCACCTTTGGTATGCAACGCCACAAAATGGTTTGGCGAGCTTGCTTTACGGACCTTCTAGTATAAAAGCAAAAGTAGGTAATGGCATTGAGGTATATATCAATGAAAGCACAAACTATCCTTTTGAAGATCAAATCAATTTTGAGTTACAATCCGCTCAAGCTGTTACATTTCCTTGGGAGTTTCGCATCCCTGAATGGTGTCAAGAAGCCACCATTAGTATCAATGGAAAGGAATTTCAAAAGGGAAAAGCAAGCGAAATTGTAAAAATTCAACGTCAATGGCAGCCAGGAGATAAAGTAACCTTGCATTTTCCTAGTGAAGTTCGCACAAGCGTATGGGCACATAATTCAAGAGTTGTCGAAAAAGGACCACTTGTTTATGCCTTAAAAATCGAAGAAGAATGGAATAAAAAGGAAATTAAAGAAGAAGGTACTTTTTATGAAATTCTCCCAAAAAGCCCTTGGAACTTTGGTATTCCCACTTCTGTAGCTGAAAAACCTAGTAAATTTTTACAAGTATCCAGCAAAGGAATGCCGCAAGGTTATGTTTGGAATGCCCAGAATGCTCCCATAGAAATCAAACTTTCGGCCAAACAAATTCCAGCTTGGGTTATCAATAACGACGGTGTTGCACGCATTCCCGTTACCACACGAGACGGCTTTTATCAAGGTGCGGTCGATAGCAAAGAACAAACCATCACACTTATCCCGTATGGTTGTAGTAAATTAAGAGTTGTAGCATTTCCTTTAATCAAATAATAGTAGAGAGTTCGAAAGAAATCAAGTGTTTTATCCCAAATACGAGATTTCTTTCTCGCCCAATTCTCTATATCATGAATCAATTTTATCACATGAAAAAATCAATTGTTGCACTTCTGAGCCTTTTCAGCATTTCAACGCAAGCTCAACAGTTGCGTCCACCCGCTGTTCCATTGATTGCCAATGACCCTTATTTTAGCATTTGGTCAGTTTCTGACAAAGCTAATGAGTCGGTAACAAGACACTGGACTGGCAAAAATCACTCTCTTCAAGGTATTGTCGAAGTTGATGGCAAAGCTTTTCAATTTCTCGGAATGCCAAAAATCAATTACAAAACCTATGCAAGTACAGCCGCAGAAAAAGTATATCAAGCTAAGTACACTTTGGATACACCTGCTGCTGGTTGGGAAAAAGAATCATTTGACGACAACTCATGGAAAATAGGCACTGCTCCTTTTGGTGATGGTGCGGGTAGTAATCCCATGCGTCCAAATACCGATTGGAAAACCAAAAAAATCTGGTATCGTCGTGCAGTAGAACTTCCTGCAAAATTCAATGCGGAGAAATTGAGACTACAAGTAAGTAATGACGACGATGTTCAAATTTATATCAACGGCGTTTTAGCCTATGAGTGTGGACCTTGCTATATTGCTGGATATGAACAATATAAACTTTCTCCTGCAGCACAAAAAGCTATTAAGCCTGGCAAAAATATTATTGCAGTACACTGTATTAATCCAATTGGTGGTGGTTTTGTTGATGTCGGTATTCAGGAAGAATTACCCCCTGCAACACCAGTAACAGCGGCAACTCAAACGAGTGTTCAAGTAAAAGCTACTAACACGATTTATACATTTGATGCTAATGGTGTACAGGTAAAAGCGACTTTTACTTCTCCCCTATTGATGGACGAATTAGAAGTTTTGGCTCGTCCTGCTTCCTATATCACTTTCGAAACAAGTTCTAAAGATGGTCGTTCTCACAAAGTAAAAGTGAAAATGGATGTTTCGGCAGACTTAGCTGTGAATATGCCTTCTCAGGAAGTAGCAACAAAGGTATTACCAAATACCACTGGTGGATTAAAATTGATGTCGGCTGGTTCGGTTGAGCAAAAAATCCTAGGAAAACGTGGTGATGATCTTCGTATCGACTGGGGATATGCGTACGTAGCAGCAAAAAATGCTACTTTTACCACAGGAACTCCTCAAGAAAGAGTGTTGAAAAGTACCTTTGATTTTGGTACGGTTGGTCAAACTTCAAAATCTAATCACTTGATTTTGGCATATGATGATATTTACGCAGTTCAATATTTTGGTAAAAACTTGCGTGCTTGGTGGCGTAGAGATGCTTCGATGACAGCAGAAAAAATGTTGGATGAAGCTGAAAAAGATTATACAAGATTAATGGCAAAAACTGCGGCTTTTGATCAACAATTGTATCAAGATGCCCAAAAAGCAGGTGGTAAAGAATACGCTGATTTATGTGAATTAGCTTATCGTCAAGCTATTGCGGCACATAAAACTGTTGACCGTGGTGATGGTACCTTGTTGTTTTTCTCAAAAGAAAACTTTTCAAATGGTTCTATTGGTACAGTTGACGTAACTTATCCTTCAGCGCCGATGTTCTTGTTGTACAACAATACGTTAATGAAAGGTTTGTTAGAGTTTATTTTCGAATATTCTGAATCTGGAAAATGGGCAAAACCATTCGCAGCACACGATGTAGGTACATATCCATTGGCAAATGGTCAGACTTATGGCGAAGATATGCCAGTAGAAGAATGTGGCAACATGATTATCTTGGCAGCAGCTACTTGTTTGAAAGATGGCAATGGCGATTATGCTAAAAAACACTGGTCAACGCTTTCGACTTGGGTAAAATACTTGGAAGAATATGGTTTTGACCCGGCCAACCAATTGTGTACTGACGATTTTGCTGGTCACTTGGCTCGCAATATCAACTTGTCTGCCAAAGCAATCATGGGTATTGCATCGTATGCAAAAATGGCGGAACTCGTGGGCGACAAAGCTACTGCAAACAAATATCAAGCAATGGCAAAAGAGATGGCAAGCAAATGGCAAACGATGGCCGAAGATGGCGATCACTATGCTTTGACTTTCGACAAAAAAGGTACTTGGTCTCAAAAATACAACTTGGTTTGGGATGAGCTTTTGGGCTTAAATGTATTTCCAAAATCAGTAATGCAAAAAGAAATTAAGTATTACTTGAACAAACAAGAGAAATATGGATTGCCTTTGGATTCAAGAAAAACATACACTAAGTCTGACTGGATTATGTGGACAGCAACAATGACCGATTCGCAACAAGATTTCCAAGCGTTGATTCACCCAATTTGGAAATTTGCTAACGAAACAACCTCAAGAGTTCCATTGTCTGACTGGCACGAAACAACCAACGCTAAACAAGTGGGCTTCCAAGCTCGCTCGGTAGTGGGAGGATATTTTATCAAAATGCTAGAGGGAAAACTCAATAAATAAAATGAAAACGCTGTGGCTATTAGGTCTGCTGACAAATAGCCACAGTTTTCGAACAAAAGAACAGTAAATTTGGGATTTTAAATTGTTCATTTTTGTTCATTTTTTATTCAAATCTTCTCAAAATAGTCTCTACACTTAAATTAAGTATATTTACAATTTTCTGCATCTAGGAATTAAATTTATCTTTACAGGACAAAAAACACAGTAAATTGAAACTTAATCTTACAATAGTATTATTTGTTTTATGGTGCCAGCAATTAGTGGCTCAGTCTTTCAGCTTTCGTCATTATGAAGTAGAAGATAATCTTTCTTACAACTCGGTAATGTGTAGCATGCAAGACAAAAAAGGCTTCATGTGGTTTGGTACCAAAGACGGGCTCAATCGTTTTGACGGATACTCTTTTAAGGTTTTTAGAAAAATAGAAAACAATCCCAAAAGTTTAGGGAATAATACGGTTTTTGCGGTTTGTGAGGGAGACGAACATACTATTTGGGTAGGAACTTACTCTGGAATTTATCAGTATAATACCATTACCGAACAATTTAGTGTGTTACCCGACACTAAGGAACACTTTATCCGAACCATCAAAATAGACGATGAAGGAAAGGTATGGTTTATTAAAGATTACACCTTACACATTTATAATACTAAAACACAAAAAACTGAAAAATTAGATACAGGAAAAGAAAGAATAGATGTTACCTCTTTTATCCTGAATAAACAACAGGTTTGGCTAGCTACCACAGATGGTAATTTGTGGGAGTATAATATGCTCAGCAAATCGCTGAAAAAGTACAATATGTTTGAGAAATCTGCACCTGCTATTTCTCATTGGATAGACAAAATTTACGATACTCAGCAAAATGCAATTCTGATTGGTACCTCAAGTCAAGGGGTCAAATTATTTAATACCAAGACGAAGACTTATGAAGATATATTGACTTACAATTCCAATAAAACTACCATTTATGTACGCGATTTTATGCATCGCACAGAAGATGAATACTGGATTGCTACCGAATCGGGGCTATATGTTTATTACTTACAATCTCGAAAATATATCAACTTAAAACATGAATATAGTAATCCATACTCCATATCGGACAATGCGCTGTACACGCTTTCAAAAGACCGAGAAGGTGGAATTTGGATTGGAACATACTTTGGTGGTATCAATTATGTGCCTACTCAACACGTAGCATTTGAAAAATACTTTAACCAAGGAGCTAATAATAGTATTACGGGAAATGCCGTAAGAGAAATTTGCGAGGACAAATTTGGTAACCTCTGGATAGGGACTGAAGACAACGGATTGAACAGACTCAACCTCAAAACTCGTCAGTTTACCCATTTCAAACCAGACGGAAAACCCAACAGTCTTTCGCACTCAAATATCCACGGACTATTAACAGTTGGAGATAAACTGTGGGTCGGTGCATTTGAGTCAGGCTTAGATATTTTGGATATACCTTCTGGAAAAGTAGTAAAGCACTTTGTAGCAGGAAACGGGCCAAGAAGTTTGAAGAGTAATTTTGTGGAAACACTTTACCGCACAAAGTCAAATATGATTTTGGTTGCCACCTCTAACGGGCTGTTTCGTTTTCATGAAAAACACAAGATTTTACGCCTCTTTGCGATCGAACTACCTACGGGCATTTTATTACAGTCACCGAAGACAAAGAAGGGAATATTTGGGCAGGCACTACGCGCGAGGGATTACGCTGTATAGATTTTAAACATAATCGCGTAATCAATTTTCGTTCAAGCGAAAAAGATACAACCTCGATCAGTTGTAATGCCATCAATGGTATTTTTATCGACCATGCCAACCGCATGTGGGTTACTACCGAAAACGGATTGAATTTACTGGATAGAAAAACAGGAAAATTCAGAAGATTTGGAACAAAAGATGGTTTTCCGAGCGATGTTTTTTACAAAATCTTGGAAGACCAACATCATAAACTTTGGATAAGTACCTCAAAAGGCTTGTGTGCGTATGATTTTGAACGCAATAAGCTAGCTACTTATACCAAATCAAATGGAATTTTGAGCGACCAGTTTAACTATAGCTCCGCCTTCAAAGATGATGAAGGACGAATGTACTTTGGAAGTGTAAAGGGTCTAAATAGTTTTACACCTGATACTTTTATGCAAAATGCTTTTGTACCCCCAGTATATCTGACGGGTATCCAAGTAGACAATCAAGAGTTGAAGATTGGGGAAGAGAACTCTCCGCTCGAACGCTCAATTTCCTCTACCAAAAGCATCAATTTAGACCATACACAATCCACATTTAGTTTAGACTTTGCTGCCCTAAGCTATACCTCACCACAAACCACCGAGTATATGTACATGCTCGAAGGCTTAGACAAAGGCTGGAATTTATTAAAAACTAACCGCAAGGTATATTTCACAAAACTTGCTCCTGGCTCCTATACTTTTAAAGTGAAAGCATCTAATGGCAGTGGCATTTGGAGTGAAGAAACGGCCATGCTCGAAATAGAGGTAAGTCCTCCTTTTTGGGCAAGCGGAATTGCGTATATCCTTTACAGTGTAATAATTTTACTGGCCGTGTACTTTGGTGTACAGATGTACCATGAGTATATCAATCAACAGAATCAACGGAAAATTGATATGTTGGAAATTGAGAAGGAGAAAGAGATATATGCTGCTAAAATTGAGTTTTTCACCAATGTAACCCACGAAATCAGAACTCCTTTGACGTTGATCAAAGCACCTCTGGAGGACTTGTTGAAAAAGAACATTGAGAATAATGCCTTGGCCTCAGGCTTACAGGTGATTGAAAAAATACAGATAGATTGTTAGAGTTAACGAATCAACTTTTGGATTTTCGCAAAACAGAGGCTAATGGTTTTAGTTTGAATTTTGTAAAAATGAATATTAGTCAATTTTTACAAGAACGCTTCGAGGAGTTTTATCCCATGGCAACATTCAAACAAATTAGCTTTGAGTTACAACTTCCCAATGAAGATTTTTGGGCATCTGTCGACCGTGAGGCATTTCAAAAAATTATTAGTAACCTTATTGACAATGCCGTCAAATACGCTGAACATAAGGCGATTGTAAAATTATCTTCAATAGACGATAGTCGTTTTTCGATTGAAGTTCAAAATGATGGCGTACTTATTCCAGAAGATTATCGTCAGCGAATTTTTGAGCCATTTTATCGAATGAATAATGTAAAAAATCAGCGAGGCACAGGAATCGGTTTGGCACTTGCTCGTTCTTTAGCAGAGCTTCATGAAGGAACATTGAAAGTGGTTGATTCAAAAAGTAGGAATATTTTTCTTCTCGAACTACCAATTCATCATGCCTATGAATTTGATATTAGGAAAGATATTGTTTCGCTAAACGCTGAAAATATTGCTCAAAAAATAGCCCACGACGAGCGTCCAACCATACTTTTGGTGGAAGACAACTATGAAATTGCCCAATTCATTGGCGAAAAGCTTGAAGAAAATTACCATATCCTACGTGCCAATAATGGAAAAGTGGCATTGGATATCATTGAGTCTGAGTCTGTTCAGCTAGTATTATCAGATGTTATGATGCCAGTCATGGATGGTTTTGAACTTTGTAAACACCTGAAAAGCAATCAACAGTATTCGCATATCCCTGTAATTTTGTTGACAGCAAAAAATACACTTCAGGCAAAAATAGTAGGGCTTGAACTTGGTGCAGATGCCTATATCGAGAAACCTCTTTCTTTGGATTATTTACTCATGCAAATATCTAACTTACTGATTAACAGAACTAAGGTTAAAGATTATTTTGCTAATTCGCCACTGGTGCATCTCAAAAATATGGTACATAGCAAATCAGAGGAAGCATTTTTGGAGAAAATTACAGAAATTATTTTGCAGAATCTCAACAACAATCAACTGGACGTAGATTTACTAGCTGAAACCATGAATATGAGTCGCCCAACGCTTTACAGAAAAATTAAAGCCGTAGCAAATCTCTCTCCCAACGAGTTGATTATTGTGACAAGACTCAAAAAAGCAGCAGAGCTATTAGTTCAAAGTGATTATAAAATACAAACTATTGCAAGCATGACAGGTTTTAATTCGCAAGCACAATTTGGAAGAAGCTTTTTAAAACAATTTGGCATAAGACCATCCGAATATGCCAAGAAAAAATAGTGTACACTGGAGTTCGAGGTGTTAATGTAAAATAAAATTGCATTAACACGCTATAAGCCGTAGGCATTAGGCAAAAATATATGCATGATAGTGAGAAATACTTGTGCTTTAGGCTTTTTGGTATCGGCTTTCGGCGATGGGCTTTGGAAAAAAACATGTTAAAACTCTTTGCCTTGTGCCTGCTGCCTAGTTCCTAAACACATAAACTAAATCTCACTTTACACTATTAATTAATGAAAATTACCTTTAAAAATAATTCCTTAAACTCTGAGGTTATAGAGTATAAACCTACTAAGTCGAGAGAAATTTACTATTGCCCCAATATCTCCCCTAATCAAAGCAAGAATTTCTCTTAACTATCTGAAAAAACTATGATAAAATAACGTGTATTTCAATCTCAAAAAAGTCAAGGATGCTTGTCCCATCCCTGACTGGTCGTTTGTTCATACTCAACTGATTGGCGTCAGTTGTGGATTTTTATTGCTCGATAACTAAAACAATACGAACAAATCTTTCAAATTTATGAATCAATCTAGACTATTACTATCACCATGGATGAAAAAATCTGTGGTACAAATCCCCGTGGCCTGTTTGCTGCTCAACTTGATTGGCGTCAAGGATGTTACAGCAAAGACAACTGCGGGATTTTTAACCAGTAATTCAAGTAATGTCAGTAGCCTTATCGCCGATCAGACAGTAAAGGGAAAGGTTATTGATGAAAAAGGCGAGCCTATCGCTGGAGTAAACATTTTGGTGAAAGGAACACCTAACAAAGGAGCAAGTACCAATGCTTCGGGGGAGTTTACCATTAACGTAAGTAATCCAAATGCTACCTTAATTTTTTCTTCTATTGGCTTCGTTAGTCAAGAAGTAGCCATCAACAATCGCACATTTCTCGAAGTAAAACTTTTGGGAGATGTAAAAAGTCTTGATGAAGTCGTGGTAGTTGGTTATGGTACCCAAAAGAAAGAATCTTTAACAGGTGCTATCTCTGTTGTGACCTCTAAAGATATAGAAAAAGTACACGGTGGATCAACAGTAAGTTCGGGTTTGGCAGGTAAAATTCCAGGGGTAACTTTCCGTATGGCTGACGGTCGTCCAGGTGCGAGTGCCAACATCCAAATTCGTAATATGGGTGACCCTCTTTACGTAATCGATGGTATTCAACAAGATGCGGGTCAGTTTAACAACATTGCTCCCAACGACATCGAAAGTATCTCTGTATTGAAGGATGCTTCTGCGGCAATTTACGGGGTGCGTGCTGCCAACGGGGTTGTAGTGGTAACGACCAAAAGAGGAAAAGCTGGTGCTAAAAATACCATTAATGTAGATACTTACACAGGATGGCAAAACTGGTCGAGATTCCCGAGTGTAGTGAATGATTCTTACCAATGGTGGTTAGGAAAAGTAGATGCTGATGTAAACCAATTTTTTACAACAGCTATGACAAAAACTGAACTTGAAAAATATAAGGTTGGAACAGAATATGGTTACCAAACTTTCAACTGGAAAGACTTTATTATTCAAGGAAATGCTCCTCTCAATTCGTTGAATATCAGTGCAACTGGTGGTTCAGACAAAATTACGTATTACTTGTCTGCTACTCGTTTAGCTCAAAGTTCGGTATTGGGTCGTGAGTTTACTTTCCAAAGAAGCAACATCCAAAGTAACGTAGATGCGCAAATCTCTAATCGTTTGAAAATAGGCGTACAAATCAATGGTCGTATCGAAACTCGTGATCAACCGGGTATCCCTGGGGCAGATGATTACTGGTTACCAAGATTTGCCATCTTACGAAACCGTCCTTTCGAACGTCCTTATGCAAATGACAATCCTGAGTATTTGAACGATATCAAGCACAATGAAACTAACTGGGCTTATAACAACAAAAAACTAGGAGGCTATTGGCGTGAAGACTGGCGTGTAATGCAAGCCAATTTTACAGGGGAATACCAAATTCCGGGAGTGAAAGGTCTGACAGCCAGAGGAATGTACTCTTACTACATTGCTGACCGTGTGATGAATGGGCACGAATATACCTACCAAGCATATACTTATAACCCAGCAGATAATACTTACAAAGTAACAGGAGGTAGTACAAACCCTTGGCGTGAAAGAGGTACTCGTAAAATCATGCGTAATATCTATCAAGGTCAATTAAGTTACAATAATACATTCGGAAAGCATAATGTAGGTGGTGTATTTGTTACAGAACGTCAGGAACAAAGATACCAAGACCAATGGGTTCACTCCGTACCAAAAACAAACGTATTGCCATTAGTGTATTTCACAACCATGGATACCTATAACGATACAGACAACGAGGAAGCTAGAATCGGTTATATCGGTCGTTTCAACTACAACTTTGCTAACAAATATTATATTGAAGTTTCTGCTCGTCGCGATGCCTCTTGGAAATTTACTCCAGACAAACGTGTAGGCGTATTCCCTTCTGCTTCAATTGGTTGGAGAATCACAGATGAGCCATTCATGAAAAACATTTTAGGTTCAAAAAGTATTTTGGATGACCTAAAATTCAGAGCTTCTTACGGGGTATTGGGTGACGATAACATCGGTATTGGTGCTTATGATTACTTAACTGGTTATAATTACAACGCAGGAACAGTTATTTTGAGTGGTACGCCAGTGGTTACTAGCCGTGATAAGGGTCAGCCAATTACAAACATTTCTTGGTTTAAAAGTAAGGTTACAGACATTGGTGCCGACTTCTCTTTGTTAGGTACAAAATTGACAGGTAGCGTAGATTATTTCCATCGTTTAAGAACTGGCTTGAGAGGTCGTAAATATGACATCTTAGTACCAAGTGAATTAGGTTATAGCCTTCCTGACGAAAACGTAAACAGCGATGCACAATCTGGTGGTGAAATTGCCCTTCAATACAACAATAAAAAAGGAGATTTTACCTACAGCATCGGTGGAAACCTTTCTTATGCTCGTAGCAAAACCGTTGAAACGTACAAACCAATCTTCAACAACTCTTGGGATAACTACCGAAACTCAATCGAGAATCGCTACACAGGGATTTTCTGGGGTTATGAAACCATTGGACAGTTTAAAACAATGGACGAAATCAATGCGTATCCTGTAAACATCGATGGTCAAGGAAACCGTACACTTCTCCCAGGTGATTTAATCTATAAAGACTCTAACGGAGATGGTAAAATAGACCAATATGATGTTCGCCCAATTGGCTATACAACTTCAGGTCAACCAACGGTTAACTTTGGTTTTAATGTATCAGTAGGTTGGAAAGGCTTCTCGTTAACAGCTGACTTCTCAGGAGGTAGCATGTACTCTTGGAACCAAAACTGGGAACAAAGATGGGCTTACCAAAACGATGGTGCTTTAAACTCCCTTTTGACAGACAGATGGCATCGTGCTGATCCGTTCAATATCAATAGCGAATGGATTCCGGGTCGCTTCCCTGCACTCAGATACAATAACGGCGGCCATAGCAACTACAACCGTAACTCTACATTCTGGTTACAAAACGTAACATACTTACGTGCCCGTACCTTAGAATTAGGTTATCAGTTACCAAAATCAATCCTAGATAAAGTCAAAGTTCAAAGAGCACGTGTGTATATCAACGCCTATAACATGTTCTCTTTCGACAACCTCAAAGAGTATGGTGTTGACCCAGAAATTGCAGATGACAATGGTTTGCAATATCCTCAAAGCAAGTTTGTTAACATCGGTCTTAACCTTTCTATCTAATTAATTTTGAATCCGAAAATGAAAAAAACGATATATAGTATTCTTTTGGCAAGTCTTGGAATTTGTTGGTCGTGTAATGATGATGCCTTCCTTGACAGAAAACCAACCAATATTTTAACAGAACAACAAGTATGGTCTAGTCCAGACCAAGCCTTGTCAGTTTTGGGTGATTTATATAACAGATACGCAGACCTTGGTACTGTAAAAAACTGGACAGCTATCTCTGACTTCAACGAAGCATTTTGGTCTGAAGCAGGACAGTATGGAAACTTCCAAAACACAGGTTGGGACTATGGCGCTTGGGGAGCTTGGGATTACGGTTATATCCGTGACTTAAATCTCTTTATTCAAAAATGTAATAATGCTACATCCTTAGACGCTGCTTCAAAAGATCGCTTTTTGGCAGAAGCCAGATTTTTAAGAGCTTCTTATTACTTTGAATTAGTCAAAAGAATGGGCGGGGTGCCGTTAATTCTTGAACCTCTTACTTATGACTTTAGTGGCGACCCAACGTATTTGCGTAATCCTCGTGCTAAAGAATCGGAAGTGTATGATTTTATCTTGAAAGAATCCGATGATATCAAAGATAAACTTCCATCAAGTACTTCGGAAAAATCAAGAGCAACCAAAGGTGCCGTATTAGCTATGGCTTCTCGTGCCGCGCTTTACGCTGCGTCAATTGCCCGTTATGGGGTCAATACGCCAGTGGTAACGCTTCCAGGTGGTGAGGTTGGTATACCAAGTACTTTAGCAACAGGATATTACAACAAAGCGCTTGGTTATGCGCAAGATTTGATTTCAGGAAAAGCGGGAGCTTATGCCTTGTACAACAAGAAACCAGATTTGTCAGAGAACTTTGCTTCTATTTTTTATGATAAAGCAAACAACCCAGAGGTGATTTTTGTAGAAGATTTCAAATTACAGTCTGGTAAAACTCACAACTTTACTGTCGTAAATCAACCTCGTTATGGTGCAGAGGAAGAAGAAGGTGGACGTATTAACCCTTCTTTAAACTTTGTTCAAGCATTCGAAAAATTAGATAACTCCTTTGCTCCGCTTCCTACAACTTCGAGCAATGGCACACCTATTTACTATTCAAATGTAAGCGATATTTTTGCTGACCGTGATGCTCGCTTGGCAGGTACCGTGATTCTTCCAGGAAGTAAATTCAAAGGTAGATCAGTGGATATTTGGGCTGGCTTTCAGTTGGCAGATGGCTCTATCATTAGTGGTACAGACCGCGGTGCTCAAAAAGTATTACCGGGCAAAACGCTAGCTGAACAAGTTGTAGGATTTGACGGTCCTATCGATGGCTTTGAATTTACGGCTCAAACAGGTTTTTATCTACGAAAATATCTCGATCCATCAGTAGGTTCGGGTCAACGTGGGGTTCAATCTGAAGTTTGGTTTGTTCGCTATCGTTTCGGAGAAGTATTACTCAATGCGGCAGAAGCTGCCTTCGAGTTAGGTCAAAAAGATTTGTCTGCGCAATATATGAATTCGCTTCGTGCTCGTGCTGGCTTGACCAAGGCGCTTACAGGCAATGACATTAACTTCGACCGTATTGCTCACGAACGTCGTGTCGAGTTAGCATTCGAAGGTCATACACTTTACGATATGAAACGCTGGAGAATTGCTCACCTTATTCAAGACGGTAACAGCATCTCTCCTACCGAGTTAAATACAGAGCTTGATAAAGCGACTAAACGCAATACCCAGCCGTACTCACTTTGGCCGTATCGCATTTATGCGCCAAACACCGCTAATCACGATAAATGGATTTTCAAGGTTGTGAAATTGACACGTGTAACTGGCGCTGACCGCTTCTTAATGGGTAATTACTATTCAAGAATTGGCGACGATATTATCAGTAACAACCCTAAAATTGTGAGAAACCCAAATCAATAGACATTCAATTTTATTCAATATGAAAATTTTAAAATACTTCGTTGTGCTTGCCGGACTACTTTTGGTTGCCTGTTCAAAGGATAACTACGTAGCACCATCAATTACACTCAAAGGACGCATCGTGTACGGAGGCGAACCTTTAAATCTCGAATATAGTCAAGTGGGTATGCAACTTTGGGAACCAGGTTGGGGAAAATTAGCACCTATTGATGTAACAGTTTCGCAAGAAGGTACATTTTCTTCTTTGTTGTTTGCTGGAAAGTATAAATTGATTATTCCTAAAGGTCAAGGTCCATTCATGACCAAAGCCCAACAAGGCAGTTCATCGGATACTTTGTATGTTGATTTGAAGGATAATCAAAATATCGACATCGAGGTAACGCCTTATTATTTGGTTCGTAATGCCAAATTCGCTAACGAAGCTGGAGTAATCTCTTCTACCTTCGACCTCAGTAAGGTTATAACGGACGCTAACGCCAAAAATATTGAGCGTGTGAGTCTTTATATCAACAAGACACAGTTCGTGGCTGGTAGCACAAATATCGCAGCCACAAACCTATCTGGCGCTAATGTGACTAATCTAACAGGTATCAAAATGTCTGTTAACGTTCCAACCATTAATCCAGATCAAAATTATGTGTACGCTCGAGTGGGCTTAAAGATTTCTGGAGTTGAGGATATGATCTTCTCTCCTATCCAAAAAATTCAGTACAAGTAGTTAGGGTTGTACGAAGGATTTCCAATAATTTCGGATTGGGGATTTCGGAAATAAAGTAAAATACCTTTATTTTTTACAAAACATAAAAGATTACACTTCCGAAATCCAACATCCGATATCCGAAATAGACGGTTTTAGAATCCTACGTACACTCCTGATTGCAGAAGTATTACCTCCAGTTCTCAATATTTCCGCAATCAGCAATCCAAAATCTACAATTAGTCACAAAAAATAGCCTCATTTTTCTGGAATAATCCGGAAAATGAGGCTATTTTTTGTGATTTTACCATAACTAATTTCACGGAATTTTACATAAAAACTTCGTTTTTGAAAGATTAAAGCACTTTTTACCTATAACCAAAATCACGATTTAGTATAACCAATTTCACGGAACGAGTTTTTTATTTAACATAAACGGGACAGCTACCTTTCATATTCACACTGATTTTTTATTTATCTAAGAAATCAAAGAAGGACTATTTTTTTTAGAGTCGATTAAAAAAATAAACAAAAACTTTTAAAAAAAACAGCAACATCTTCTTTTGTTGTTTTTATTCTTTTTTATTCTTTTTTATGTTTAAGGGCTCTGTATCTATTTGATTTACAGTTTATTGTAGAGTTAACTATAACCAAAATCACGACAACTATAACCATTTTCACGATTAACTATAACTATAATCACGATTAACTATAACCATTTTCACGGGTAACTATAACCATTTTCACGATTAACTATAACTATAACTTGACGGAGTTATAGTTATAGTTAATTCTTTGTATATTTGTTATAGAAAATGCTCATTACTAGTAGTCACAGGTATTTTTTATAATTCTCTGTTGATTAAAACTCTGAACTGATTAATGACAAAGAAACGAACTATAGCGTTACGTAAAAAGCAGGATTATCAAGATCGTTATATCATCCGAATGCAAGGTGGTAAAGCAGGGCTTGTGGAAGCTACCTCCAAAATGGACATCCATGAGTTTCGTGTATTTATGGCCATGCTCACGATGGTATTGCCCGACGATGATGATTTTGCGGAATACGAAATTCGTACACAAGACATTATCAAGCTGTATTCGTTGAGTGATGATGGTCGATACTACGAGGCTATTCGTGATGCAGCGGAGCGACTTTTTAATAAGCGCTTTGTGATTTATGAAAAAAAA
Source organism: Flectobacillus sp. BAB-3569 (assembly GCF_002270355.1). GTDB lineage: Bacteria > Bacteroidota > Bacteroidia > Cytophagales > Spirosomataceae > Flectobacillus > Flectobacillus roseus. The sequence goes on from NZ_NJFZ01000019.1 coordinate 128,915, forward strand.
GAAGATGGCGAGATATACAAAACGACCATTCACCTAATAGACGAGACGAGTGAACCTGTCAAGAAAAGTGAGAAGAACCGTATTCGTTTAAAATTTAATCCTAAGCTAAAGCCCTATTTGTTGGAGCTTCAAAGAGAGTATCTGACTATCGATATTCGAAATATTGCAAACGTCCAAAGTCCCACATCTGTAAAAATGTACTTGATATTGAAGCATCAATTTAATTTGGGAAATCGTCGGGCACGATATTCGGTAGCACGTCTGCGAGAGATTTTAGCGATTCAAGATAATGAATATCCTATGTACGGAAATTTCAAGCAGAAGATTTTACAAAAGACAATCAATGACTTTGAGAAATATACAGATTTAGTCGTAACACAATTGGAGGAAGAAAAAGTAGGTCGTGCTGTGGATGCTGTTATCTTTCATCTGGAAGAAAAGAAAGCGCCGAAGCAACTGGAACAGATTTCTAAAAAACTTACCAGACAAGTCATCAAATCTACGAATGGAAGTATTGTTGTAGCCTCAAGAACACAGGATTTTATTGAAGAAATCAGTCCAAGTGAAGTAATTGAGTCCACTCTCATTCAATCAGAGGAAGGTGTTAGTACATTAGATCAGCTGTACGAGAACGTCAGACGCTTCAGAATCGCTAAAAATACCCTTAAAAAGTGGCTTGACGCTTACTCTGAAGAACAAGTAAAGCGTTCGATTGATTATGTAATTGCTAAAATAGATAAGGGGGAAAAAATAAAAAGTGTAGGAGGCTATATCTTTAATCGTATCAAAGATGCTGATTGGGGTAATGAAGAAGTGCCAAAAGAAGTAAAACCCAAAGGCTCCTCTCCTATCGAGATTCAAAAAGCAAACCAGCTGCAAAATGAATTGGAGAAACTGAAAGTTGACTTACAAAAAGAATATTTTCAAGAGCGTTTGGGACTAGTTCAAACCTTAGTGCAGGATGAACAATCTTTGATTGCGCAGTTGATGATACAGCTTAAAAATGACAATGCCAACGAGAGCCCTAATATTTTGGCTGAGCTTGCCCAAGCTAATTATCAGTTGTATCCTAATTTGGATAATGTTCAAGAATTTCTCGTAAACTTTGATAAAGGAGGAATATTTCAAGGATATATGTTTGAGAAAGTAGAGAAATTATATCCTACAAAATTTGCCAGAATAAGAGAGGAATTTCAGGCAAAGGCTTTAGCAAATGGACTTAATGCCAATACATTTTTTTAATATTTTTCGGTCTATCAAATGGTCATTTTGACCATTTGATAGACCGAATTTTTTAGAATACTTTTTTGAAATTGTTAAAAGATTTTTGCGCTTCGTCCAAATCTACCTTGCTTCTAGAAGCGAATGCTATTCTTATTTTTTCCAAAACATCTTCATATAAAATCTCAATGGCAGGCTCTTCTATTGCTATTGCCGAACTTGGTGCTTGCGTTTGAGATACAATGGCTTCAAATTGAGAAAGGTCTTCTATTGGTTGCTCGACTAACTGCTTAGATAATTTTTGAACCTTAGCTTTTTCGATTTTTGCTTTTCCAGAAAGAACTTCATTTCTTAACTGTGTACTAAATTTTTCGAGACCAGCCGCAAACTCAGCATCACGACGAATAGTTTTTTCTGAAACATTATATTCTTCTGCAAGTTTTTTCGCTGTTGAATTTTCCTGAGAAGTCTCCACTATCAATTGGTCATTTTGACCATTAGATGACTCCCTCTTGAAGTTTTGTCCAACATTGATTTTTTCGGTCTGGTAGCGAAGCCCTCTAAGATAGGAAGCTTGTTGAGGATTCAAATTACGACGACCCAATTGAAGGTCAATCATGTATTCCTTGGCTTCTTTAATGGAGTCGAAAGGCACCAACTGAACATTGAAATTTATCCCTAATTCACTACAAATGCTATATCGGTTGTGCCCATCTACCAACACATAAGCGGCTTCTTCTGCCGACCCTGTGCCGATAATTTCTTTGGTTGTTTCCCATACTAAAAGAGGATCTTTACAACCGTCTTTTAATAAGTTTGAACGTAATTGATCATATTCCTGAGGTAATAGAGGTGGAATAAAGTCTCTCAATTCGTCGAGAATCGTGATATTAGTTTTGATTTTTTCGACATAACTAAAAGAGTTGGTAATAGCTTCCCTTGCTTTAGATTTCAAGGTGCTTTTAAAATCTTTTGCCATAATTAGAATAGGGTTAAATACTCGGCACAGAAGGTATCATAACATTTTGCAGCTTCCGAATCTTTGTCGTACATCCTGATAGGAATTTGCTCGATTTGGGCTTTTTGAAAAGCAATCAAGTGTCGAATTTCATTACTAAAAATACGAACATGATTAAATTCTTCGCGCACCAAATCTTTGATACCATTATGAACAGTATTGTTACGAACCATCGTAAATACAATTCCATCCACTTGCAAAGAAGGGTTAAAGATTTGTCGAGCTTCCGAAACACGTTCCAATAAAGTGTTGAGACCTTTTAAGGCTGACATTTCTGGAAGCAAAGTAATCAAGCAACTATTAGATGCTTGCATAGCACTCATCGTAAGAATATTCAAAGATGGTGGGCAATCAATCAAAATAAAATCGTAGTTTTCGCTTAGTCTCGAAATAAGGATTTTAAGACGTTGCTCTCCTCCTACTTTATTGATTAACTCAGTTTCGGCTTTGGACAACTCAATGTCTGATGGACAAATATAAAGGTTGTCGGCCACCTGATAACTTGGCAAGTCTTGTAGTTTTACTAAACTTGTGTAAACTTGTTTTTCATCCTGAATATCAACGTCAAAAATCTGACTAAGATTGCCTTGTGGGTCAAGGTCGATAAGCAATACTTTGAACCCTTTTTTAGCAATGGCTTCTCCCAGATAACCAGTGGTAGTGGTTTTGCCAACACCTCCTTTGTGGTTGATAACTGATACAACTCGGGCTTTCTCGAATAGGTCTGGAGAGTAGCCATAAGCTGTCAAAACTGGCAATAAAGATTCTACGTGCTTGTCACTTAGTTTTCTTTCACCTTTAAGTGCTTTTGCTATAGTATCTTTAGGTAAATTTGCTTCACGTTCAAGCGTAGCAATCGACAAGGCATTGCGCCTTCTGATAAATCTAAGCAGTTGGTCTTGTATCATTTCTTTTGTATGTAATTATATACAAATATAATTATTTTGCATGATTTTTTATGCAAAATAATTCAGAAAATTTTCATCTATCTAATGGTCAAAATGACCATTAGATGCGTGTTCCTATTTTGGGAATAATTGCTAAAATCTGCTACAAATCATTTCTATCTAATGGTCAAAATGACCATTAGATGCGTGTCCTTCTTTTGGAATAATTACTAAAAATCTGATGTCAAATATTTTTATCTTATGGTCAAAATGACCATTAGATGTGTGTTCCTCTTTTTGGGAATAATTACTAAAATCTGTTTCAAATCATTTCTATCTAATGGTCAAAATGACCATTAGATGCGTGTCCCTCTTTTTGGAATAATTACTAAAATCTGATGTCAAATATTTCTATCTAATGGTCATTTTGACCATTAGATAAGGCTGACATTTTCCAGCTAAGAAAAACTATTTGAAAAATTATTTAAAATGATTCTAAATAATACTTGACAATTCAATTCTTTTTTACATACCTTTGTGCAGTTATTTATATTGAGTCTAAATAAAAATAGTACAAGATTTAAGGTTATTACTTATTTGAACTAGCATCAAATCCATGAAATATAAGAGTGTTGTGTTATTGCTGCTTTGTCTGGCAGCAAGCTGGCAAGTATTTGCCCAAGAAATAATCATAGAAGGGAAAATTATCAATACAGATGGATTGCCCATTGAAGGTGCTACTATCCTATTGTTAAAATCTGGAAAAGGAACTGTAAGTAAATCGGATGGAAATTTTAGTTTGCAAGTTACCCAAAAGCAGACAGAACAGATTAGAATTAGTTCAGTTGGATACGAAACCGTAGAGAGAACACTTGATTGGAGAAAAAAGACAAAAATCGAAATAACCTTAAAACCTTCTGTAAAAAACTTGGATGAGGTAGTCGTTACTGGACAACCGCAAGGTCAAACGCTCCGAAATTCTGTTTATCAAGTAAGAGTAATCGACAGAGCAAGAATAGAACAACGAGCGGCCATCAATGTAATGGGAGTTTTGAATAATGAAATAGGCTTTAGGTTTTCGAATGACATGGCATTAGGTACGACGGATATTCAGTTGATGGGTATGTCGGGCAGAAATGTAAAGATATTATTAGATGGAGTACCGATGCTTGATCGTGGGGATACAAGAGAGAGCTTGAACCAGATAGATATTAACAGTATCGAAAGAATTGAGATAGTGGAAGGTCCTATGTCGGTCAACTATGGAACAGACGCCTTGGCGGGAGTAATCAATATTATTACGAAAAAAGGAAATGCTAATCATTGGAGTTTGTCGGCTAAAGTTCAGGAGGAAACGGTGGCAAATGAATATAGTTTTAGTAAAAATGTAGGCGATGTTTGGAATGGCGTACATCTACAAAGTATTATTGGAACATGGCAACATAAGGCTCTATCCTTTTCGGCAGGTTTGACTAATCAAAGTTTTGGTGGCTGGCAAGGCAGTTCTACTGGAAGAAATAAAGAATGGTTACCTAAAACACAAACGCTCGCGAATGCTAAAGTGGGCTATCGTTTAAAAAGTGCTGAATTCTATTATCGATTAGATGGTCTTGATGAAGATATTGTCAATCTTGGGACGGTCAATATCAATACAAATCAAGCACGTGACCAGCGTTTTTTGACAACACGCCTTATGCATCAATTTCAGGGCAATTGGCAAGCAAGTGCAAAACTGACCGTAAATTTCTTGGCCGCCTATACCGACTATCAGCGAAAAACCCAAACCTCAATTTTGGATTTGAATACAGGTAAAAGAACGCTTTCGCTTGGAGCAGGAGAACAAGATATTTCGAAATTTAATAATGCAATGACACGTGCGACTGCCTATTATCGGTGGTCGAAGCTTCTGAATATACAAGCTGGTTTTGAAATCAATGCAGACCGAGCTAGCGGAGCCAGAATCGAGGGTTCTCCAAGTATCAACGATTATGCGCTATTTGTGGCGCCAGAAATAAATCTGGACTCGGTTGTACTGATTCGTCCTGGTTTTAGACTCATCAAAAATTCTGTATATGCTGCTCCTCCATTGATACCTGCATTGAATGTGAAGTTAAAATTGAGCCAACATTGGGATTGGCGCTTGGCGTATGCACAAGGATTTAGAGCGCCAGCTTTGAGAGAATTATACTTTAATTTCTTTGATGCAAGTCATTCAATTAAAGGCAATCCCAATTTGAAAGCAGAAAATTCTGACAGTTTCAATGCCTCACTGACTAGAATAGGCAACATTGGAAAGTTTCAACATAAATCAACAGTGACAGGATTTTATAATGATTTCAAAAATTTGATCAGCTATGGTACTGATCCAACGAACCCAAGTGTTTCGCAAACGATAAATATCGATAGATTTAAAACAACTGGTTTTACGATTGAACAAACTTTGGCTACGCAAAAATTACGCGCCAGCTTGGGACTTTCATACATCGGTAGATACAATCAACTATTGAGTGACGAGAGCCTTGTGAATACAGCCATGGAAAGTTTTTTGTGGTCACCAGAAGTAAATACCAATGTGAGCTATACCCTAGGATTAGGTACTACTTTGGGCTTGTTTTATAAGTTTACAGGAAAGCAACCTGCCTATCAAGCCACTACTGATGCACAAGGGAATGCTACCGCAAAGTTGACCGAAATCGGAAGTTTTCATTGGGCAGATTTTACCATAACCCAAAAACTAAAGCATGGCTTTCAGCTCAGTGTAGGAGTCAAGAATCTAGCGAATGTTACACGCTTGAATAATACAGGTACAAGCTCAGGCTCGGCACATAGTACGAGCGGACCAGTGCCAATGAGTTATGGTCGTTCCTATTTTGCGGGTATTACTTATCAGATTCATCAATAAATTTTTACCAATCATTCTCATAAATTAAAAGAAAACAATGAAGTATTTTTCTCAATTATTAGGAGCATTACTTGTAGGCGGTGCTTTGGTGGTATCGTCATGCAAAGATACAGAGATTGCTCTACCCGATAATTTAGCCCAATTTGAAGCAACCCAACAAGGAATTGATGCTGCTACAACAGAATCAGTGATAAAAGTAAAACTTTCGAGAGCTGTAGAATCTGCGACTTCGGTTACCCTACAGTTGGCGGCAACAGGGCTTACTTATGGAACGGAGTTTACAACAGAACCTGCGGCAAGCAATAACCAGATTAGTTTGCAAATACCAGCAGGAAGCAGCGAGACATCTTTTAAACTAACTAAAAAAGCAGGTATTTTTCTGAGTGGCTCAGAGTCACTCGCTGTAAAAATTGCTTCAACGACCAACTCGGTTTTGGTGGGAACAAATGCAGAATTGACCGTGAAATTTACAGCAATTGTATCGGATGGTTCAACCCTCAAACTCAATGGAGGAACTGGAGGCTCATCGGCAGTTAATTCGGTTTGGGTAGATTTTAGTAATAATAGTCAGACAGCTGTAGCTCGTGCTGCTTGGGATTTGGGTTTTTATACGGGTAGTAGTTTTGTGGTAAAAATCAATAATTTAACTGCCGCAACAGCGATTGTTACGACCAAAACAGATATAAATCAAGTAAGTGCTGCCGATACCGTTGGCAAAAACTTGACTTTAGGATTTGAAACGGCTCATTTTGCTTTGGTCGATGATGTGACAGGAGATATTTCTAAAACCGTGATAGCCGCAGTTTCAGCAACCGATGCAGACAATAAAGTCTATATTTTGAACAGAGGAACTGGCGGGGCTACTGCCAAGAAAGATTTGATAAAACTACGTGTATTAAGAAATACATCTGGTGGATATACTTTACAGTATGCCAAACTAAATGAAACGAGCTATCAAACTATGACAATTGCTAAAGATGCCTCTTTGCAATTCGTTTATACCTCATTCGATAGCACAAGTCCAGTTTCGGTAGAGCCAGCCAAAGAAAAATGGGATATTCAATGGACAGGGGCTTTGTATAAAACGGCACTATCAGCAACAGCAGATATTCCTTATTATTTCTCTGACCAAGTATTTATTAATCATTTGGCTGGAGTGCAAGCCGCAGAGGTTTTGACTAGCACCGTAAGTTATAGTGCTTTTGCGGAAAGTAATATTAGCTCAGTAACGTTTAGCAATAGCCGTTCGGTAATTGGAGCCAATTGGAGAGCTACTACTGGAACCGTTGGCGTAAAAACAGATAGATTCTATGTGGTAAAAGATGCCATTGGAAACGTCTATAAATTGAAATTCTTAAACTTTACTTCTGCTGATGGAGGTGAAAGAGGCTATCCAAATATTGAATATAAATTGGTGAAAAAAGCGCAATAGCATAAAGAGGTAAAATAACACTCACTTATTATTAGTTATGAAAAAACTCATTTTAGGATATTTATTGCTTTGCAATATTTCTCTTTTCGCACAAACAAAAACACCGAGAATCGTCTCTATCAGTGGCGCTGTTACAGAGATATTGGTTGGTTTAGGTTTACAAAATCAAATTGTTGGCACGGATGTAACCTCCAACTATCCAGCCTCAATCGAGAAACTCCCAAAGGTTGGGCACAACCGCGGTATAGGTGCAGAAGCAACTTTGGCATTACAACCTACCATTGTGATTGGAACGAAGGATGAAAAAGGAACTTCCTTTTTGAAACCAGAGGTAGAATCTCAATTCAAATCGGCGGGAGTAAAAGTTCAGATGTTTACGCAAACCTATACCGTAGAAGGCACTAAAAAACTGATTGATGAAGTAGCGTCATACTTTGGAAAAAAGGTAGAGGCACAACGTTTAAAACAGCAGATTGATATTGCGCTGAAACAAGTCAAAAAGCTCAAATCCTCGCCCAAAGTTTTGTTTATCTATGCACGAGGTATGGGAGCGTTGTCGGTGGCAGGTAATGGCACTTCAGTAAAAAGTTTGATAGAATTGGCAGGAGCGCAAAATGCAGTCAATGATTTTGAGAACTTCAAACCACTCACTCCTGAGGCACTAATAGCAGCAAATCCAGATTATATCTTGTTATTTGATTCGGGTTTGGAAAGCATAGATGGCACAGCGGGATTATTAAAAATTCCTGGCGTAGCACAAACTAATGCAGGAAAGAAAAAGCAGTTTATCACCATGGACGGAGCCTTGTTAACGGGTTTTGGACCTAGAGTGGGCTTAGCAGTGTTGGAACTGAATAAAAAAATTAACCTTTAAACCCATGAATAATTCAACTGAAGTGCGGTTTGTAGACACCCTATTGACAAGAAACGCTAGCTCTTTTACCAAAAATGGACTTATTCTTCTTGGTCTGACACTGGTACTTATCACCGCTGGTTTGTGGGCAGCAGGCTTGGGTGCAGTATCAATATCATTCCGTGATGTTTGTTATATTTTGGGTCAAAAGCTAGGACTTGTCAGTGGTGCTGTCAACGACCAAGCCAGTGTAATCCTTACGGTAATTCGCTTGCCTAGAGTGTTGATGGGGATTCTAATAGGGGCAGTATTGGGAATGACAGGAGCTTCAATTCAAGGTCTTTTTCGGAATCCATTGGCCGACCCAGGTCTGATTGGTATTTCTTCGGGAGCTTCGTTATTTGCGGTATCAATGATTGTGTTAGAACTTCATTGGTTGAGTGAATGGCAAATGCTAGGTTTGTTTGGTATGTCTATCATGTCATTTGTAGGGGCTTGTTTGACGGCTTTTGGAGTATATCAATTATCCAAAGTCGAAGGAAAAGCGTCCGTTTCCAATATGCTTTTAGCAGGAATTGCCATCAATGCTCTTTGCGGAGCAATTACAGGCTTGTTGACGTATCTTGCCAACGACGCTCAGTTGAGAAGTATTCAGTTTTGGGGACTAGGAAGTTTGGGTGGAGCTACTTGGGAAACACTTCAAGTGGGAGCTATAGGATGTTTTTTACCTTTGGTAGCTATTCCAAAATTGGGAAAATCGCTCAACGCCTTTGCTTTGGGCGAAGGTCAGGCGCAACATTTGGGAATCAACACCAAGCGTTTGAAGGTACAACTTATTTTATTGACAACATTAGGGGTTGGCATTTCTGTAGCACTTTGTGGTACCATAGGTTTTGTTGGTTTGGTAATTCCGCACATCACACGTATGTTGGTAGGTTCTGACCATCGAATTGTTTTGCCTGCGTCGGCGTTGATGGGAGCTATTCTATTGACTTTTGCCGATTTAATTTCAAGGACGATTGTCGCGCCAGCCGAGTTGCCTATTGGAATTGTCACCGCTATTGTTGGAACCCCAAGTTTTATAGCGATACTTATCAAAAATCGTCGATAGGAGAAATAGAGTTATTAGTTAATAGTATGAAAGTTATTGGAATACGCTTGTAATCAGCAGAATATCGACAATGTATGTCATAGGAATAAGTATTCATGCAGAATTAGATTGTTTAGGCACTAAGCAAAGAGTGTTAAAATGGTTTAGTAACCAAAGACATGCTTTTTCCAAAAGCCCACCGCTGAAAGCCGATACCTGATTCCCCAAACCCTTTTTAACATGATTGAAGTTCAAAATATCAATTATAGCATCAATAAACGAAAACTCTTAAGTCAGGTGAGCTTTGATTTTCCTAGTGGAAAACTCTTGGCAATCATGGGTGCTAATGGCGCTGGAAAATCTACTTTACTGAAAGTATTGAGTAAAGAACTGCCATGTCAAGAGGGTAAAGTTAGACTAGCACATCGTAACCTAAATACCTATCGATCGGATGAACTAGCGCAGATAAGAGCAGTATTAGCACAACAAAATACCTTAGCATTTGAATTCAAAGTGGATGATTTGGTAATGATGGGTCGGTACCCGCATTTCACTTCTCGGCCCAACGCCCAAGACCGAGCTATTGTAGAATACTGTTTAAACCAAACAGGTGTCGCCCATCTTGCCAATCGTACTGTACATACTTTATCGGGAGGCGAGCAACAACGTGTGTATTTGGCAAAAGTCATGGCGCAGTTGCTCGATTATGAATCGCTATTTGATAAAAATTATAGGTCAGAACAGCTCAAATACCTGTTTTTGGACGAGCCTGTAACAGGGTTAGATTTATTTCATCAACAACAATTATTGACAACAGTAAAAGAGTTAACTCAAAGAGGTTTCTGTGTGGTCGCGATTCTTCACGATTTGAATTTGGCAATGCAGTTTGCCGATTCGGTACTATTACTCAAAAAAGGGAAAATCGTGGATTATGGTGTCACGCAAAAGGTTTTACAACCTGATGCTATACATGAAACCTTTGGGATTCAAGTAAAATTATTTCAGGATAGCCAATTGGATTATCCCTTTATTATTCCATTTCAAGAAAATATTTATCATAAAACAGCAAGGATATGTCAAGTATAACCCTTTCTCTCAAAGAGATATATCAAAATTTTCAAGCCGAAAATCCAAAAGTTAGAATAAGAGATGCTGCCAAGCAATTGGGCGTTTCTGAGGCAGAGTTGCTTGCCACCGCGATTGGCGAAGGCGTGGTACGACTGAGTGGTGATTTTAGAGAGTTGATAAAACAAATTCCTTCTTTAGGATATGTAATGGCGCTTACTCGCAACGAAAGCTGCGTGCATGAGCGTAAAGGAAAATATGAAAAGGTATCTTTCAACAACCACGTTGGTTTGGTACTAGGCGAAGATATCGACCTACGTTTGTTTATGAGCCATTGGAAATTTGGTTTTGCTGTTGAAGCTCAAAATAAAAGCCTTCAGTTTTTTGATGAAAATGGCAATGCTGTTCATAAGATATTCTTGCAAGAAAATAGTAATCTTGAGGCATTCCGAAATATTGTTTCAACCTTTCGCGATAATGAACAGTCATCAATATTGGAGGTAATTCCTGAAATTGAATTTATGGCTCCGCCAGCTAATCCTGATTTGGATGTTGAGGCATTTCAGGAAGCTTGGTTAAAATTGGAAGATACCCACCAGTTTTTTCCTTTATTACAAAAATTTGGGGTAAATCGTCAGCAAGCTTTGGCTTATGCACCAGAAGGATATGCACAAAAAGTTTCGGTGGAGCAAGTAAAACAGGTGCTAGAAGAAGTATCAAGTACCAATACCGAAATTATGATTTTTGTGGCTAGCAAAGGCTGTATTCAAATTCATACAGGCTTGGTTCAAAAACTGGTAGCTATGGGTCCATGGTTCAACGTTTTGGATCCACAATTCAACCTACATTTGCGTGAAGATCATATTGCTGAGGCTTGGCTTGTGAAGAAACCAACCAACGATGGTATCGTCACAAGTTTGGAGCTTTTTGATGAAAACTTCCAACAAATTGCTTTAATTTTTGGAAAAAGAAAACCTGGCAAACCAGAATTAGAAGCTTGGCGAGAAGCCTTGGAGAAATTTATAAACTAATGATTGATTTTGTAGAATCGGTACCGTTTGTGGTACCGATTTCTTTTTGATTAAGAAATCTTCATGGATAACCAGCTATTTCGAAAATAGCCTATTTTCATCTTCTGTCTACCTCTTTCTCTTTCCTAAAATTCCTAAATATTTCTTTCTTTATGGCTCTTACATATGTTTTAGGAGCAATGAATAGATTGCTCAAATAGAAAAGTTAATGATTTCAATCATTGCTGAAGATTGTTTAAAATATTAATTTTGTTGAAATTTCTATAAAAATATTGAAAGCAATCACGAGCATATTTCTATTCATATTATTACTAAATTCTATTTTTAGTAAAAGTATTGCCTTGTTGATGGTTCATGAAGCTCCACAAATTGAACAAGAAGATGTTGTTTCTGAACGAATAGAAGTGGGTATGCCAATGATTCTACCTTATACTTTTGACTTTCATAATAGGGTAGAAGGAAGAGCCTTGGTAGAACACGATGGGAAATTTTATAGTGTAGTGGAAAAAATCTATCGAAATGATAGTTTGATAACAGTGTTGCAACTCAATGAAAAAGCTACGCAAAAAATCAAACAAATAGCGCAAGAAGTTAAATCAGAAAGTGGGCAAATACCAACCTCAGAGCCAATCCAAAAAGCATTAGAACTCTGTAAAAATTTATTGGTAGAATATTTGCCAAATATTAACTATTCTACTGTCTCGTTTTCTAATAGTATTTCTTGTATTAAGCTAAAAAAGACCTTTTATTATACTACTTCATATCATTTTTCGTATTATTTAAGACTTCTCAAACCTCCGTGTTTTAGTTATACTTATAATTAATTTGTATTTTGTTAGTTAATATATAAATCATAAATATTTTTATGATACTTATTATCAAATATTTATGATTTATAATAAGTATATTTTCTAATTATTAAATACAAAATAATTAATCTTTAATTTCTCTAATTCTCAACTCCCAAATGGAGTTGAGAGTTATGCTTTTATCCAATAAGTGAACTATTACATTTTGACGAGAAGAAATGAATTTAACATATTCTATAACTACATTATTATTAACTGTTTGGTCTCTAAAAACCAATGCTCAAACCGCTGATTCCACTAAATCCAAAGAGTTACAAACCATTACAGTAGAAGGAAAAAGTCTTCACGATGATATAAGTCGCCTGTCAGGCATTACTGGTACGTATATTATGGAAGGTAAGAAAAGCGAGGTGCTGAAGGTCTCCCAATTGAACGCCAGTATTACCGACAAAACGGGTCGTCAGATATTCGCTAAAGTCCCTGGAGTATTTGTGTATGATATGGATGGAACGGGGAATCAGGTCAATATTTCGACTCGCGGACTTGACCCACATAGAGGTTGGGAGTTTAATATTCGCAAAGATGGAGTCATTACCAACTCAGATATGTATGCTTATCCTGCCAGTCATTACAGTGTACCTATGGAAAGCGTAGAACGTATTGAACTGGTTCGCGGAACAGGTGCTTTGCAATATGGAGCACAGTTTGGCGGGATGCTCAACTATGTCAGTAAGCAAGCTAGTGAACATAAAGCGATTGAATTGGAAGCTATTTCGACGGCGGGTTCTTATAATCTATTGAGCAATTATGTATCGATGGGCGGAACACTCAAAAAGTGGAAATATTATACCTATTTTCTACAAAAGTCAAGAGACGGATACCGTGATTATGAGCATACCAATATGAATGCTCAAGGCGCTGTGGTGCAGTTTGCGCCGAATGAAAAATGGAATTTTAGATTAGAATGGGCTCGTTCGAGCTATCTATACCATATCCCAGGGCCGTTGACAGATGCCATGTTTGCTACTGATCCGACTCAAGCAACACGTACCCGCAACTACTTTAGCCCGACAATTAATGTACCATCGTTTAGAGCAACTTACCGTTTGAGTGCTAACACAACGGTAGAGTTTACTTCTTCGGCAGTTATCGGAACTAGAAATAGTGTGATGTTTGATAAACTAGCGACCATTCAGGATACACTAAACCGTGCGACTCTACAATACGCTAATCGTCAGGTAGATATTGACCGTTTTAATAGTTTTACCAATGAGTTGCGTGTCTTGAGTCATTACAAAATCGGTCAGATGGAAAGCAATTTGGCAAGTGGTGTGCAGGTAATGACAAACGATTTACATCGTACACAAATGGGTAAGGGTACAACAGGCGATGACTATGACTTGACCTTAGTAGACCCTGTTTGGGGCAGAGATTTATATTTTGCTACCAACAATATCGCTATTTATGCAGAGAATAGCTTTAATGTTTTAAAAAATCTGAAAGTCAATGCAGGGGCGCGGGTCGAGATGGGAGAGAGCCGTATGAGTGGAAAGATTAGCTATTATCCAGAAAATAGAATTCCAGTATCCATCAAGCACCAATATCCTTTGTTGGGAGCTAGCTTTAGCTACAAACCGAGCGTAATAGGAGAAATTTATGGTGGTTTTTCTCAGATGTATCGCCCAATGATTTTCAAGGATTTAGTGCCGAGTTCTATCTACGAAAAAGTAGATCAAAACATCAAAGATGCTAAGGGATATAATCTTGAATTAGGATATAGAGGTCGTAAAGGTTTTTTAAGATGGGATGTGACAGGATTTTTGTTGAGATATGATAATCGTTTTGGTACCTTGGGCATTACTGATGAGACAGGTACATTTATTACTTACCGAACTAATATTGGAAATTCGGAAACAAAAGGCTTAGAGGTTTTCATTCAAGGAGATTGGAATTTGAGTAAAAAAACGTCTATCTCCATTTTCACTTCGACCTCATTTATGGATGGAAAATATGTTTCAGGTGAAGTCAAAACGGGTAATACGAATATTTCTGTGGTAGGCAATAAGATTGAGAGTGTACCTGCGGTAATTACACGCAATGGTCTAACCTTCAACATAGGGGCTATTAGCTCAACGCTTTTGTATAGCTACACTTCTGAAACATTCGCAGATGCGCTAAATACTCGCACGCCAAATGCAAGTGGAGCTATTGGTTTGGTGCCTTCGTATGGTATTCTGGATTTGAATGCAGCTTGGAGATTGAGCGACATGATTCAGTTGAAACTGAATATCAACAATATTACAAACGAAAATTATTTTACCAAAAGACCGCTATTCTATCCTGGTCCAGGCATTTGGCCTTCGGATGGACGTAATGTACAACTGTCTTTGACGGTTAAGATTTAGTGATTTATGATTGAGTGGATGAGTGGTTTAATATGTATTTTCTCCGAAGAGACGAAATTCTAATACAATCACTTATCCACACAATCTCAACTCACTCTAGGAGAGTAAAATATGTGCTGGAATACCAAGATGTTGATGGAGGTATTTCATAAATCGTACACTCATGGGCTTCTTACCATTAAGTATTTCTGATATACTACTTTTACTCATTCCTATTTGCTTTGCTAAGCTGATTTGATTTAATCCTTGTTCCTCCATTTCGAATTTTAGCGCTTCTATGGGAGATAGAGCTTCAATTTTATGGTGCTTTAGCTCGTATTCATGAACTAAAATTGATAATAACTCAAGTAAATCGCCCTCCTTTGTATTTGGCTTAGCATGAAAAATAGCCTCCATTTTTTTTAATGCAGACTCATACTCTTCTTCAGTTTTTATTGGTTTGTTAATTTCCATAATATTGGTAATTCTAAGAGCTATGTTCGATGGTTTTTACATTTATTTTATCATATTCCTTGTGTGTACCTATGAACTTGACAAAACAAAGTTGAAAATCATAGTTAAACGCAGCAACAAGTCGATATTTATTCCTACAAATATTAAAGACAACTCTCTCATTTCCAACATAGTCGGCGTCTTTGAAGTCTGCAACAACAGACTGAGGCGTAGAATAATTATTACTCTCAATTTTACCATACCAATATCTTAGGTTAGGTTCCGAATCAGGATAGTTAACCCAAAAATTTTTGAGAGTTTTAAGGGCGTGAATGCGCATTATTTTAATTTTTTAACTGAGTATAAAGTTCGCTAATAGTGAACTAAGATACAAATAAACTAGATAAAATATGCTTTCACTCGTTTTGACTAGAAAACAATTTTTTTATTTCACCTTTCTCCACCACAACAAAAAGCCTGTAACTGACAATAGGGCAGGGCTGAGTCCTAAAATAACATAAAGTATTTTGAGTAAAATACCTCCGTAGTTACCTACATGGAGCGGATAAAACAGCGCTTCGACTTTGTCCCAAAATGCCATTTCTTCAAATCGTCCCATACTGCTAAACGCTCCTGTTTGAGCGTCAAATTTGACAAAATTCCCTCCTGCAAACAAGTCGTTTTGCCCCGCGATATTTCCTCGAACATTAAATTTCTTTTCGGGTTGGGTTGGGAAATAGACATAATTCGGCACTAAATCTGGCATTTTTAGTCTGGCTTCCTGATACATTTTGTCGATTGAAGCTCTTGCAAGTGTATTGGGAGAAGCTAATTCTTTTTCTACTGCCCATTTATCTGTTTCAAAAGCAAATAAATTCATCCAAAAGCCTGTAAAAAACACGACTATATTGAAAAGTAACGCCCAAACGCCAACAATTCTGTGTAAGTCTGAGGAGATGGTACGCCAGTTTTTGGTTTTGATTTGCACTTTGAAAGTAAGTACTTTCCAAATAAATTTTCGGTAAACAATCAATCCCGTAATTATCGAAATGAGCATACAAATCCCCATAATGGCTGTTAGCACCGCGCCAGGCATTCCTAGATGGAAAGAAAAATGGAATTGAAATAGCCAATCCATCAATCCAGTCACAAAAGTGTCGCTTCGCCCTGTACGGATGATTTTGCCTGTGTATTGGTTGATATTCAAGCCACCCAAATCATAGGTCATTAGTTGGGCATCGTTGAGATATAAACGAAACTTGTATGACTCATCAGGAGCCGCCACAGGGTTTATCCATGAGGCACCATCTAATCGAGGATATTCTTTGACAATTACCTGATAGAGAGTATCTAATGAAAGAGGTTTTCCTGTAGGAACTACCTTCGTAGAGGTATGGTCGAGGAAGTGTTCTAGTTCATCTTTGAAGACTAATATTGAGCCACTTACCCCTAGGAGTAATAAGAATATTCCTGTTACTAAGCCAAACCACTTGTGAACACTATAAATATTTCGATAAATACGCATGATTGTTGATGTTCCTAAAAATCGGCTATCAGTTATCTGATAGCTGATAAATGAAAATTATTTAGTTTTGATAAAAATGGCAAGACCAAAAATACTTACCACCAATACCCCAAAGGCTGCGAAAGTCATAACGCCATCTCTGATATCTTTTCCTAGGCTTTCTAAACCATTGTATTTGTGCAAGAAAGCAAACGAAAATCCCTCACGACGGTCAGCATCGGTCACTTTGGCTGCTAAACGATTGGTGGCAGGCTCAATATAATAAGTTGTATGCTCAGGAGTATCGTAGGCTAGTTTTATGACAGGTAATCTTTTATTGACAAAGCCGTATTCTCCCGCAAATTTAGTGATGATTTTAACCTCCTTTAAATCTGTGTCACTTACTGACAAAGACGATTTGTTGTCCATCATTTCACAACATTCTTCACCCCCTTTTGCTTCTCGATTCGAGAATTGATTGGCAAGGTATTCAGCATAGACTTTATAACCATCCTTTAACGGTTTATGCTCATTTATTGTAAGATATTCGAAGCTCGTTTCTTTAGTCTCCCAGTTCTTTTTGATGAGTTGCCAATAAAGTTGTTCATTCATTTTTACCAAAGAGATATTGCTAACGCCTTTTAAGTTCACTAATGAATCTTTGGCTATTGCTTGAGTTTGAATAACTGGTTCGCTAATATATTTTAGTCTTTCATCAGGGGTAAATTTCCTAGTTGCGTGATAAATTCCTGAAAAGGCGAAAGTAAAAGTGACAAAACTAGTCCAAAGTCCGATAGAACGGTGATATTTTTTGAAAACGCTTACTTGATTTTCTTTTTTCGCAGGTTTGAATTTTCCCCACATAAAGCCATAAATCACTAGTCCGCCGATGGCTGAGGCAATGATGATTATTAAAAAAATAATCATCACAATGATTCGAATGGTATTGTTACTAATAGCATTCAGAAAATCCCAATTATGGAAAATATCAAAGATTTTGATGAAAACTTTCCTTTTAGTATCGTTGAAAACAATAAAGCGACTTTGCTCTGTTTCTACATATAGATCCATTTTATCTGGTCTATCAAAGGATACTTTATAAGCAGGTAAAATTCGGTTTACGTAAGGATATTCTTCGGTAAACTCCGTAAGTTTTTCTATGTTGGTAATTTTACTTGTTGAGTCCGCCAACATAAAACGAGCAATTTGCTCAGCAAATAATACATCACCATTTGGTAAAGATTTTCCATCTATTGTATTAAAATACTGTAAGTTACCTTTGGTGTCTTTGACTTGGTAATAGCATTGTTGATTAAACTTAGCAAAACGAATATTCTTGAATGAAGTGATTTGATTTTGTGTTAAAACTTGTCCAGCGCTTAGTTTGACATCAGTTTTCTTTACTGTTTCTGCTTTATAAAATTCATTGGCAATTTTGGTTTTAAACCAATGGGACATAAATGGGTGCATTACGCCTGAAGCTGTCCAAAATATCGTTGGAACGAGCGCAATAATTCCTATAATACGATGCCAACGATACATATTTCGTTGAACCCATTTTTTGAAACCCATCTTTTGACTTTTAGTGTTTTTATCCTCAATATCCATAGTTGCTGATTGTGATACTTTTAAGATGAAAAGAGTTTGGTTATAGCATATCAAGCTGCAACCAAACTCTTTATGAATTATTTTCCGATAAAACTGTATTGAATACCCATCACAAACGTGCGTGGTGCAGCAGGAGTGAAGGTCGTGCGGTCGGTAGAAGCGTTACCTCTTGTAGCATTTGTGGCATAAAGCGCGTCTGTGGCATTCATGATATTGGTAAATACCTCAAAGCCTTTCCAACGATAACCAATACGGAAGTTGACCAAATCATATCCACCGTAAGTCACGGTATTGATTTGGTTTTGATACCATTGACCTACGTGTTGCCATTCTAAAGCTGTTCTTAAGCCCTTAAACCAAGTAGGATAGTAGCTCACTTCGGTGTTCCACATCCAGCGAGGAGCTGAAGGCATATCTTTGCCATTTACATCTTTGATGGCATCGGTGGCTCTCTGACTTAAAATAAACTCAATAAAGCGGTGCATTGAGTAAGTTCCACCACCACGAACAGATAATTCTTGGCTTGGGCGGTAGGTGATACCCAATTCTATTCCTTTATGTTCAGTTTTACCTGCTGCCTGATAATCCGTAGAGTTGTCGGGTTGACGAATATTTAACAATTCGTTACGACCGTCCATTTGATAAATCGATGCGTCGAGGTACACTTTGTTTTTGAATAATGAAGCCCAACCACCAATTTCAGTATTGGTAAATGTGGCAGGAATCAAGTTATAATAAAACAAATCTCCGTTTGCGGCGGGGGTTGGTCTTTTGCGGAAAATAGCCGTCAAACCAGAAGGAGCAAAGCCTTGTGAGTAGTTGAAATAAATACCTTTGCTATTGCCAAGATCATAAGTTAATCCCAATTTCGGCGTTACATTGGTATAGGTTTTGCCACCTCCAATACCTAATCCTGTGGTTTTATCAATATCCAAATTGTTTACGTAATCAAAAGTCATATTGTCATAACGCAACCCTGCTGATACATGCAATTTTTGGATTGGCTCAAAATCATATTGTAAGTAAGCCGCTGTATTATAGATTTTTGCGTTATAATCTGCAATTTTAATATCTGGACGCTCCTTTGTAATGGTATATTTCTCTACTGATTTTCCATCAGCTCTTAATTTCGCTGCTAAGTCGATTTGATATGACCAGTAATCATTTGGAGAGTAGTCGATGCTCGCCCCTGCGATTATTTTTGAGTTAAGAAAATCAAATTTCTGAGTGTGTTGTGTAATCAATCCCAAACTTCTAAAATTGTTTGAGTTGATTTCGCCTCTTGCGGTAGTTGCTCCCGAAGTCCAACGAATACCGTAGCTTGGATTTTGACCATGTTCATTATCTCTCGCAAAAGCGGTTACGTAGGTTTGAGAACCTTTTGCCCAATCCTTTTCAAAAGTTAATCTAGTACGTAAAGAGTACGCTTTACGATAGGTAAAATCCGTGGTACTAACATATTGACGATTATAGAATGCTACACTATCGACACTACCGCTCGTTTGCGAATTATATTTTGCATAAGAAAGGGTATAAATCAAGCGAGCTTTTGGATTGATTTGGTATTCCAAACGAGCGTATTGGGCATTTTTAGTATAGTCAGAGCTAGCCATCCATGCGTTAGTTTGGTCTGATACTAATCCTCCTACATATACACCTAGTTTACCGATTGTTGCGCCAGCACCGTATTGTACTCGACGGAAACCCCATTGGTCAAATTGAATACCAGCGCGTGCAGTAGGTACTGCCGTAGGTCTTTGTGATATAAAGTTTACTGCTCCACCAACAGCCTCTGGTCCATAAATAGAAGATACAGGGCCTTTTACCACTTCGATTGAGCTTACCGTAAATTGGTTCATTTCCAACAATGAGTTATGATTGAACACACCCATTGGACGAATAGGAACGCCATCTTCCATGTACAAATAATAGGCGTTAGTAGTCATAGGCTGGCGAATCGACATAGAATGTTGTTCATTACCTAAGTTTACCATCAAAACACCAGGCGTTTTGTTTACCACTTCATAAATAGCCGTAGGTTTAGCCTCTTCTATTTGCTTTGGTGTTAATTTACTAATGGCAATCGGAGCTTCAGTTCGTAAACCTGCCTCACGGTTGGCGGTTACTATAACTTGTTGTAAATCATGAGTTTCTTGCTCTAATGAAACTGAAATAGTCTTTTGATTAGCTGTGGAAATCGTTGTTTTTTTATACCCAACAAAAGAAATAGTGATGCTTGCTGGTGTGTTTTTTAGACTGAACAGACCTTGTTGATTTGTAACTGCACCAGCACCATTGGCTTCAATATTGGCGCCGATTAAAGGCTCATGAGTAAAACTGTCAAATACTTTCCCTGTAATTTGGGCATTAGAGATGAAGGCGATTGTGCTGAATAGCATAACCGACAGGATACGTAAAAAATACATAATAATGTTTTAACTTTAAAATTGGAAAAAAGTACTTGAGGCACAACGGTACCTTTTTGCTGGCATTACAGCAAAGGCAACGAAAGGTCTCGGTATGAAAATGGAAAGTTTAATCAGGTAGGATTTTATCTTACCTGATTTTTATTTGGAGAAATCAATAGCACGAGGGGCATATTTTTCCGAAAACAGATACCGTTTATTTCAGATATCGGAAGTTGGATTTCGGAAGTGTAATCTTTTACATTTCTTAAAAAATAAAGGTATTTAACCTTATTTCCGAAATCCGCAATCCCAAATCTGAAATAGCAGAAAATCCTTCATACAGTACTATTACTCCATAGATTGATGCTATGCAGTACTATCGAAAACCCAAGAAAATGAGGAATTAAGCCACAGTTGGTGGTTTAAGGAGAAAATGGAAATAGATAGAAGAGTAATTATTGTTGTAGATAGGAAAAGAGCATTTCTTTTTTATCTCAATAATATCATTTTCTAGTACTAAATCATGATTAATGGAAGGTACAATACAAGGAATTTCAAGGAGAATTCTGGCAAAAGCCATTCCTTTTTCTGAGGTTTCTTTTTGGTCTGCTGCGGCTACTCGTTTAGCCAAATAACATTTACCATTACAGTGTAAATCTGGTCTAAAACGATTTTCACAAAGATTTTGGACAATATAGTCTTTACGAAGATTATAATCAACATATACCAATGGTACGGCCATCATCCTGATAAACAGAAGGATAGCTAGTAACAAGGCCGCTATATTGTATTGTTTCTTCAAAATTTTGGTCTAAATTTTCTGGACAAAGATAATCCAGCATTTTTAATCTAGCAAATGGATATACTGATATATCTGGGAAGAATCCCTGATTCTTATTAGTTATGTTCAATGTTTTTCTTAGAAATTTGCACTTTATTAAGAGATTTAAGACTTTATAAATATGCTTTATTCGTTTTTATTAGCTTTTCATTCGTTTTGGAGATGGGTTGTTTTGCTTACGTTGGTGTTGAGTATCAGTAGAGCTTTTTTGGGTAAAAAAGGACATAGATCGTTTTCTAAAAAAGACCAACAACTAAGCTTATTAACTTTGATTTCGGCACATATTCAACTAACTGTTGGCGTAGTATTGTATGCTATTAGCCCGATTGTAAGTTATTTCTGGAATAATTTTGGAAAGGCAGTTCATGAGCGACAAATTCGCTTTTTCGGAATGGAGCATATTACCGTCATGATTTCAGCGGTTGTAGTCTTGACGATTGGTTTTTCAAAAGTCAAAAAGCAAAAAGAAGATTATCAGAAGTTTAGCGCTATGCTCTTTTGGTTTGGTATTGCACTTCTATTGATATTAAGCTCCATACCATGGTCATTTTCTCCGTTGACAAGCCGACCCAACTTTCGAGATTTTTTGGGGTAGGAGATAGGATTGATAATGTAAAACTAGCATCAGTATTATTTGAAACTAAAAATTGCGAGATTATCCGATAATCTCGCAATTTTTAGTATTTGTCCACAGGGAATGATACTAGTTCAAGACTTAGTCTTGGACTTATTTTTTACAGTTTGTTAAAGCGTTTACCCTAAAAAACTATCTTCCTTTTGACATTTGTGATACTTTCTTTACCCAAAGTCATTGGTTTCAAATAGAAAGAGTAGGTATAATCCTTTGCAGGAATCTGATGCTGTTCCAGAGGGGCAGCCACCTCGCTCCATGAATCGTTGCCACCTACACCCATTTGCACAAGGTCGATATTGAGGGTAATATAGCCTGCATCTTGCAGTTTGTAGGTATGTTTGGCGTTTTGAATATTGGCCTCAGTATAAGGCCAAGCGCTCATGCTTAGTAAGCTATCTGCCACTACCAACAAACCTGTTTGTTGTTTATTGCCCAAAAACATCCAGCGAACATCGGTACGATTACCATTTTCTTGCGGTACTACATAGTTTTCCATAAACTCCTGAATAGCCTGTGAATAGATACCCACATCCATTCCTTGGCGTTTATCGGTGTAGTTTTCCATCGGACCACGACCAAACCAAGTAATATGCTCAAACTCACGACGTATTCCCATTTGCATACCAACTTTAGGTAGATTGGGAAGTTTAAATTTTGGTGAAAAATGATAAGTTACTTTTACAACTCCTTGAGGATTAATGAGATATTGGATTGTGACATTTGCGCTATCGCCTACAAGACTATAGTTTGTTGTGACTAAAATGCCTTTATTCGACTTTTCAGTTTTTAGGTCTTTTACTTTCAATTGGACGTTATACCATTCTTTCATTTTGCGCTGAGGTTTCCAACCACGACGGTCATTGTCGGTCAATGGACGAGAGAAATGGGGGAGGAGTGGAGCGGATATTTGCTCTTTACCATTCAACAAATACGAGCTTAAAGCGCCAGATTCTTTTGAAAAGCTAAGTTTAAAGTTTTTATCAGAAACAATAACCTGTTTTTGCTCATCGTCTACTTTTAAAGAGGATTTTAACGAAATAGTTTCTTTAATTTTTGCCTTAATTTCTAATTGATTACTGGCAACAACGAAACCTTTCTCAGCCCAAGGCTGAGTTTCTGGCAACAGAAACGAAATCTGAATATGATATTCTGAATTAGGTTTTAATACGGGTAAATACGAGGCAATATTCAGTTGTGTGGAAGCTCCTGCCTCCAGATTTAACTTTGGTAATGCCACCGATTTTACGAGATGCCCCTCTTCAAAAACTTGCAATTGCATATCATAATACGAGGCATTGCGATGAGCATGACGATTGAGAATTTGAATTTGTTTTCCTTCCAAATTACTCCATGTAACTTCTATACCTTGAAAAATTCTTTTGGCTTCAAACATGGCAGACTTTGGACTTCCATCGGCGTTTACTACGCCTTTTATGGTAAAATTATCAAAGTATTTTTCTCCAAAATCGCCGCCATAGGCATAATAAGGCTTACCTAAAGAATCCAATTTTACTAATCCTTGGTCTTTAAATTCCCAAATACAACCCCCAATTACGCGTGGAGTTTTACGGAAAATATCCCAAAACTCTTTCAAATTACCTGCACTATTTCCCATGGCGTGGGCATATTCACAAAAGAAAATCGGGCGTGTATCACCATTAGGTTGATTTACCAAAAGCTCTGGCGTATAGATGCTAGGGTACATGCGACTGACCATGTCTACGTAATACTGGTCGAGAGGGTTTTGAGTTCGATGCGAGTGGTCGTTGGGTTTGAGATAACGTGGGTCTTTAGGATCCATATAGCCCTCCAATTTGGGACTTCCCATGGCTGGCTCATAATGTACTGGGCGAGTAATATCAAAATCATGCAACCAGGCCGCCATGGCTGCATGGTTTGGTCCACGACCCGCTTCGTTTCCTAAACTCCAAAAGATAATAGAAGGGTGATTTTTGTCACGCATCGCCATACGATTGCTACGTTCCAAATAAGCGCTTGTCCAAGCGGGGTCATTGCTGAGTTTGCCACCCAAACCATGTGTTTCGAGATTGGCTTCGTCAATGACAAAAATGCCATATTCGTCACAAAGTTCATATAGATAAGGATCGCTAGGATAATGACTAGCACGAATACAATTGAAATTGAATTTCTTAATAGTCTGAATATCAGATAATATGTCTTCTCTCGACAAAGCTTTCCCTTTGGTCGGATGATGGTCTGGACGGTTTACACCATACAGATAGGTCTCACGTCCGTTAATTAAAAGCTTGCTGTTTTTGGGAGAAAATTCAATGGAACGAAAACCCACTTTACAGCTTTTTGCTTCCAGTGTAGCACCTGTGCTATCTTCTAAAGACATCACTAAGGTATAGAGATAGGGGTCTTCGTCGCTCCATAAATGAGGTTGGTTGACTTTACTTTCCAAAATCCCAAATTTGGCATTGTCCAAACGTGGATATACTTCATTGACAATACTTTCGACGGTACAAGAGAGTGGGGCAGTCCAGACTGGTGCGTTCTTTTTATCGTAAAGTTGAGCTTTGATAAGCGTCTTTTTCGAAATAGGTTTTCCTGTAAAATTATCAATACGAGGGCGAAGACTAAAAAGCGCCTCTTTGGAGTCTTTTCCTAACTTGGTTTGATAAAAGAAATCGGCAATACGAAGGCTTGGTTCGGTGTGTAGGAAGACTTCGCGGTGAATACCACTCATACGCCATTGGTCTTGGTCTTCTAAGAAAGAACCATCACTCCAACGGATTACCCAAACTGAAATAGTATTTTCTCCTTCTTTCAAATAGGGAGTAATATTGAACTCAGAAGACAGAAAAGAATCTTCGGCATAGCCTACAAACTTGCCATTGAGCCACACTTTATAAGCCGAACTTACCCCTCCAAAATGTAGATTGATTGTTTGCCCTTTCCAAGAAGCTGGAACCGTAAAACTTCGCTGGTAACAACCTACACCATTATAGTCTTTTGGCACAAAAGGTGGGTTGACAGGACGAAAAGGATATACAGCACTTTTATAAATAGGCTTGTCATAACCTTGCATTTCCCAAGAAGAAGGTACAGGTATTTTTTTCCAACCTTGTACTTTTTGTTGATAAAAATCTTGTGGTTCATCGCCAGGTTTGAGGGCAAATGCAAAATCCCAGTCACCATTGAGTGACATATAGCGTCCGCTTTGCTCACGAGGCTTTTGGATGGCATCTTCGACGGACGCATAGGAATAGGCGGTAGCCCTTGAAGGCTCTCGATTGATACCACTTACTGATGGATCTTCATAAGGTTGTGTTTGATAAACCGTAGGGACTACGGGTATAGGAGCTGGAGTTTTATCAACTAGTTGAGCCAAAGATACAAACGGTACAAACGCCAATGCCAGTCGAAAAAAGGTAAAATATTTCATGAAAATAGAATTAGATTCAAGACTAAAAATCTTTTCACTGTTTCTCAAAGAATATAATTTGATATACAAGCAGTGAAAGAAAATCAAAATTAATTCTAATACTCCTTTAAAAAGTTCTATATTTTTACAATAGATTGTATGATATTATCAGAGTTAATAAGCTTTTATGAAGTTATGGATGAACATTGTGTCAAAGTGATACATAAAATATTGACAAAATGCTTATCGGTTTTTAAACGTTAGAAAATTTTCTGTAGAAAATCATTTTTAAAGTAAGTAATATATTCTATTTTGCTTTATTAGAATGCAAATTTGCCTAAGTATACTCAATAATAAATTACCAACCTCACTTGTTTTGAGGTTGATTCATATTGTTTATACTAAAATCAACAGAGTATGTTGGCTATAATAAAGCATATTTCAAAACCCTATCTTCTGTTTACAATTGAGCAAAATAACTTTGTGGTTACTGAGCTCAATACAGCTTATTTGAACTACTCAGGAGTATTGACAAAAACACAAGTATACGGTCATTCTTTCGAGGAGTTAGAGGCTCTTTTTGTACAAAATGAAGTGTATTTCAAGGAGTCTTTGCTTTCATTGAAAGAGGTATTAGCTACAAGCGCTCCCAATACAGTATACATAAGTTTGAATAATACCGAGGTTGAAGTTCAAAATACGTACTTCCAAGAAAATGGTATTCAATACATCCTCCATATTATTACGATTGCCGAGAAAAGTAGTATATATCTTCCTGAGCTTTTTGAGACGGTAGTAGCGCATACTACCGATACGATTCTTATCATGGATACCTTCAAAGAAGGCGCCGAACCTAAAATTTTATTTGCTAATAAGGCGTTTTGTGACCTTGTAGGATATTCTTTGAGCGAAATTCTGGGCAATAGCCCTATGATGTTTACTGGAGCAGAAACAGATCGTGAGCAAATTGATCGTTTACGTACCTCATCGGAAAATTGCCAACCAATACAACTGTCACTTTTAAATTATAAAAAAACTGGTGAAAAGTTTTGGTTAAATATTTCTGTAACACCAATTTATGACAAAGCAGGTAATTTGATTCAATGGCTGTCAATAGGACGTGATATTACAATTTATAAAAATGAAGAACGGAGAAAAGCATTTAAAGAAAAAGTTCGAACCTTATTTAGACAACCCCAAAGTTTAAACTTTATTCTTTCGGAATTAAGCGATATGTTTATTAATGAGCTGGAACTAAATGCAGTAGAGATATGGCTCAATAGTTTTAATCAAGATATTACGCGATTTGGGAGTCAAGAAAACTATGTATTCTCAGATGCACAATCAGGAGCAGATTTTGCCATGCAGGCTTTTGTTTCTAGGCAAGACATATCGGTATCCGTGAAACCGTCGGGTAAAAAAACGGTAGGTATCGTAATGCAAACTTCAAAGGGTCTTTGGGGAGTATTAACATTGGGCATTCTCAATAATCAATTTTCTGAATTAGAGTTAAGTTGGTTTAAAAAACTGGGAGAATTGTTAATTAATGAAATTGAACGAAAACAAGTAGAACAAGAGTTAAAACAAATATTCAATTTTGCACCTGATATAATTTGCATACTTGGCTTAGATGAATATTTCAAAACTGTAAATCCTGCATTTTGTGATCTGTTGGGTTATTCAGAAAAAGAGTTATTGAGTAAAAAATTCTATGAGTTTATTTATCCAGGAGACCGAAAGCCTACCCTAAATGCTTTCAAATCAGAAAAGGACTTTTCGAAAGTCTATCCTTTTGAAAATCGTTATGTGACCAAATCAGGTGAAATTTTGAGCATTGCTTGGCGTTCGACTATGCGCATGGATGGAAAACATTTATTGGCGATTGGTCGCGATATTACCGAAGAGTTGAAGCTACAGCAATTGTTGCATCGCACCAATTTATTGTCCAAAATCGTGAGTTGGGAAATCAATTTGAAAACACATAGTATCTATGTATCAGATGTGATTCATGAAGTATTTGGCTACACACAAGAGGATTTTAAACTCAGTACAATTGAGGCTTTGGTTGAGGTTTATAAAGAGGGAGAACATCGTAAAAGAGCATTATTCTACATCAATAGAGCTATCCAAACAGGCGAAAATTGGGATGAGGAATTTATCATTCTATTACCTAATGGTACCGAACGATGGGTTAGGGTAATTGGTGAAACGGCTTTTGTCGATGGCAAATGTGAACGAGTATATGGCAGTGTACAAGATATCAATAATAGAAAAATTAATGAATTAGCTCTTCAGGAGGTAATTCATCAGAAAAATGAGATTCTAGAAACCACTGGCGATACCTTTGTAATGCTCAATCAAGAATGGGTGGTAACCTATTGGAATACTCAGGCATTTATCTTAACGGGTATCTCAAAAGAGCAAATCATAGGAAAAGTGATATGGGAAGTTTTTGCTGAAAGTATTGATACAGAGATTTTTACTAATCTTGAATATTCTCGTAAAAACATATTGCCCGTTACTTTTGAGTCGTTCTATGCGCCTATCAACAAATGGGTAGAAATTCGATGTTTCCCTACGGAAGATATTATGAGCGTTTATGCTCGCGATATTACAGCGCAAAAAATGGCTCATCAACAGCTTAAAGAAGAAAGAAACTTGCTTCGGACGTTAATAGATAATTTGCCTGAGACCGTTTATTTTAAAGATACCGAAGCCCGAAAAGTTATTAGCAATCGAGTTGACTATTTATTCTTGGGAGCTCAAAATGAACAAGAGGTCTTGGGGAAAACTGATTTGGAATTATTTGATAATGAGCTAGGTAAAATCGGGTATGAACATGATATTCATATTCTACAAACTGGTGAGCCTTTGCTGAACTATGGACAATTACATCAAACCCCAGGAAAGCCAGATTTATGGTTAGAGTCGAACAAAGTACCTGTTAAAAATGAAAAGGGCGATATAATGGGAGTACTAGGTATTGGGCGCGATATTACGATTCAAAAGCAACAAGAATTAGAACTAAAAAAACTTAATCTTGAGCTAGAAGAATACATCAAACAACTGGAGTTGTCTAATACCGAATTGGAACAGTTTGCTTACGTGGCTTCGCACGATTTGCAAGAGCCGCTTCGAATGATTACCAATTTCCTTTCTCAAATCGAGCACAAATACGAGTCAGTTCTCGACGAGCGAGGGAAGCAATATATTTGGTATGCAGTCGATGGAGCTAAACGAATGCGACAGATTATCTTGGATTTACTGGACTTTTCGAGAATAGGGAGAATAGAAGACAAAAAACAGTTGGTTGACATCAGCGAAGTGCTAAATCATACCCGAAATATGCTCCATCAAGAAATTGTACAAAGTAAGGCCCATATTAAGGTTAGTCAGATGCCTGTTATTTTTTCGAGTAGATTGCGCATTGAGCAAATCTTTCAGAATTTGATTAGTAATGCACTTAAATACCGAAATCCCGATATTAATCCGATCATAGAGATAGACGCCAAAGAAACACTTACACATTGGATTTTTTCGGTGAAAGACAATGGCATAGGTATTGAAGAAGAATATTTTCAAACCATTTTTGTCATTTTTCAACGCCTACATACCCGTGATGAATACGCTGGCACAGGTATTGGTTTGGCTATTGTCAAAAAAATCGTTGAGATGCTGGGCGGAAAAGTCTGGGTTGAATCTGTTGAATACCAAGGTAGTACCTTTTATTTTTCTATAAAAAAATAATACACATACAACACTATGAAGAAAGGACATATCTTATTAGTCGAAGATAATGAAGGAGACATTCTTCTTACTCAAGAAGCTTTTGAACATTCATCTCTTGTCGATAAATTGAGCGTTGTTCGAAACGGAAAAGAGGCTATGGATTTTTTAACCAAAAAAGGAAAATATGCCCATGAAGCTCCTCCTGATTTTGTCTTGTTGGATGTTAATATTCCCAAGAAAAATGGGCATGAAGTTTTACGGTTTATCAAAAACACTGAAAACATCAAGCATATTCCTGTGGTGATGTTTACCACGTCATCGGCACCCAAAGATATTAGTATGGCATACGAAAATCATGCTAACTGCTATATTACGAAGCCTGTAGATGTAAAATCATTTCAAACTACAGTGAGTCAAATCGAAAAATTTTGGTTATCTCTCGTTCAACTATCTCCTAATCACTGTGCATAGAGACGCATTTCCATATAATATATTGGTCATAGAAGATAACATGGGCGATTTTATCTTGATCAATGATTATTTGTTTGAGATGATACGTGAACCCCAAATTACGCATTGTCAAACCTTTAAGCAGGCGCAATCCGTGTTGCAAAAGTCTGAAGAAAAGTTTGATATGATTTTGCTTGATTTATATCTTCCAGATAAAAATGGGCAAAGCTTAATAGACGCTGTTTTGCAGATTTCTCAAGATGCTCCAGTGATTATTTTGTCTGGTAACTCTGATTTAAGCTTTAGTATAAAATCTATTTCTTCGGGGGTAGACGATTACTTAATTAAAGATGATTTGAGACCAACAACACTTTATAAAAGTATAGTTTATTGTATTGAAAGAAGGAAAAAAAGACAAGAGCTTCTTGAGTCAGAGCAGCGCTACAATGAGCTATTTGACTTTAGTCCGCAACCTATGTGGGTATTTGATTTGGAAACGCTTGACTTTATGGATGTTAACTTAGCCGCTATCAAACATTATGGCTATAAACGCTCTGAGTTTTTGTCGATGAAAATATCAGACATTCGTCCCGTTGAGGAAATACCAGCTTTACTAGAAGATGTAAAAGAAACTCGTGTCGTAAATCCGTATTTTGCAATAGGAGTATATAAACATTTAAAAAAGAATGGTGAAATTATCTTAGTAGAAATTCGAGCCAACCCAATTATGTACAAAGGTCGAAAAGCAAGGGTTGTGTTGGCTAACGATATTACCGAAAAAGTCAAATACATTGAATCAATCGAGTTACAGAATAAAAATCTTAGTGAGATCGCATGGATTCAGTCTCATTTGGTACGAGCGCCTTTAGCGCGTATTATGGGAATTATTCAGATGTTTGAACACAATACAAAAATGTCAGAACCTGAAAAGCAAATGTTTTTTGAGCACATCATCACTTCTGCACATGAGCTGGACGAATTAATTATGGAAATAAGCCAGAAAGCATATTTAGCCAAAACAAAGTTTGCTGAAGAGTAGGGTTTGTATAAAAGACTAGGTAAACATGAGTTACCTCTATTTAGTGAATTGAGATTGAGTGGATGAGTGATTATTTTTAATATGAATTTTACCTTTAGAGACGTAATGTTTTGCGTCTTAAGCTGAGTCAATCATAGCATAGTAGCATCAAAAAAGCGGTCGAAAAACAATTTTCGACCGCTTTTTTGATGAATAGTTTAACCATAAGTCTAATTCCAACATTCGGTAAGACGTATGTTTTATGCAATTTATTTCATAAAACCTTAATAATAAGACTACTTTGTAGTGTTATTATCCAAATTACTATTATCTAAACTGTATGAAGATTAAGAGTAAACTTTCGCAAGGGTGTACTATGCCCTTACTATTTCTTCTGTTATCCCATTTTTCATTTTCTCAAGTACAAGATAGTTCGATGGCAAAACCTCAAAGTTTCTTTTCGGGCAATATCGTAGCAAAAATTGAATGTTTAACGGTTCAAGTAAGTGCTTTAGAAGCTGAAAACAAAGCCCAACAAGTCGAGTTTGAGTGTTTGATATTGGCAGTATTATGAGACTCACTCAGTTACACTGTTTGGAAACCATGCAAGAAGTTTAAAGGCTTTTGGATAAAATAGCAATCGTCCCGAAGGTAAGTTTTTTGACACTTAAGTTCAGGATGATTGCTATTTTGGTTGTTTCGTACTACCTACTTTTACCAAAAATCTTTTGATATTTTACGTAAGAAAATATGCTTAAAAGGGTCAGTACTATCACCGTGTAATAGACTGAAGGAGGGATAGGGACAGGGTCACCTGCCGCATAGGAATGAAGGCCAGACAAATAGTAGTTAACTCCCAAGTAGGTCATAATTACCGTGCCAAAACCAAACAAAGCCGCAAAATTAAACGCATATAGGCCTTGTAATTTTGGAATAAAGCGCATGTGCAAGATGAATGAGTACACCAAAATGGTTACGAGTGCCCAAGTTTCTTTGGCATCCCAGCCCCAATAGCGTCCCCATGATTCGTTGGCCCATACACCTCCCAAATAGGTTCCTATGCTAATCATGGCTAAACCACTCAGCAAAATGATCTCGCTGATAATGGTTAATTCTTTGATGGTTTTGAGGATATTTTCTTTGTTCTCTGAGTTGGCAAAGATCATTAATAGCAAATTGAGCATTCCTACCACAGCACCCAGCAACAAGAACCCATAGCTTCCTGCTTCGAGTGATACGTGGATGGTTAACCAATAGGATTTGAGTACAGGCACCAATGGCGTAATCTCAGGGTCGAGCCAGCTCATACTTGCTACCAACAAAATAGTGGCAGCCAAAGTGGTTGTGGCAGCCAATCCTCCCAATGATTTTCTGGAAAATAAAATTCCTGCCAAAGTCGTAGTCCAACCAATATAAATCATGGATTCGTACCCATTACTCCAAGGCGCTCGTCCTGAAATATACCAGCGTAATCCAAGTCCTAAAGTATGAAAGAATAGCCCAACGAATACAATCCAAAATGAAATAGAAGTGATTTTTGACTGTATTTTAACTTTTTTTACGGTTACAAATAAAAAGGTAAAGGTTAGAACCAAACTTAGAATTCCGTAGAAATTTCGAAGTCGGTTAAAAACATCTAGTTTATTCAGAAATAATTCGGATTCAAGTTTGGTTTCAGAAGGAACCAAGTCGCCACCAGTTATGGTTTGATAAGCTCTAATTTTTGCCAATACTCCTGTTGCCTGACTAAAATCTTGGTGATTCACACCTTCATTTAATGCTTGAAAATACGATGTCAATAATTGCTGTGCATCCGAATTACTAGTATTGGCTACTTGGTGATTGTGCATAACATCGGGCAACGACAACCAAGTATTGGTGCTATCTTGTTTTTGAGGAAAAATTCTGATTAACGTTCCCGAAAAGACCATATTCATAATATTGACCTTTTCATCTAGTTTGATGACCGCTTTTTCAAAAGTTCCTTGGTCTTTTGGCATCATAGCCTGTGCTTGTCTTACGGCATCTTCAAGCAAGTATTTTCCATCTGCCGAAAAGAACGATACATAACTTAGGGTATTAGCATCGGTTTTCAATATTTTTTTAAGCTCTGGATGGTCAGGTACTTGAATGATACTTTCTTTTTCCCATTGTCCAGGGAAAAGCAACATTGATAATAAAACCTGATCAGAACTCAAATCTCCAATCGATGATTTTTTAGCAACTTTTCGTAAGATTTCACTGCTATGCGTATTCATTGGTTTGATACGACCGTTGAAATCTTGGACAAATAATTTTCCAAATTCTGCGGCATGATTGGCAGGAATTGTCGAAGTTGCATCAGCATAAACTGCTCCAACCGAACTCAAGGAAAGCAAGCAGAAGATAATAACTGATTTTTGGTAATCTTGAAGTTTTTTAATCAATTGCGTAAAACGACTATTCTTCATAAAGAAGGTCATCACCATTCCGATGGTTAGTAAGAAATAACCCAAATAGGAGAATAGCGTGCCCCAATAATCGTGGTTAACGCTCAGATAGGTTCCTAATTCGTCATTATCATAAGAAGATTGGAAAAAACGATAGCCATCATAATCCAAAATATGATTCATGTAAATTCTGATATCCTGATTCACATGGTTGGCTTGGTCGATAAGTTTTACTTCACTGGCATACGAAGAAGGGTTTTCTGTGCCAGGATATTTTTCTAACTCAAAATCTTTACACAATAACGAAAAAGGAAGTACTTCTTGTTTGGAGCCATAACTAACTGACACATTGGTATTTCCAAATGTCAAAACCTGAGGCTCGCCATTTTCTCCCTTACGACCAGTTACCATCACTCTTTGGGCTTGTCCGTTGACTTTTACGGTCATATTAAGCCCAACCATGCTTTCATTTTTGATTTTTTTCGAAGCCGATTCAATTGAAACAATTCCTTTTGAGACAAAATCTCCAATCACAAAATTACTTCCACCAACACTATATAAGGAACGCAAACGCAAAGGATATTTTCCACCAGCTTGTAATGAATCTTGCTTTTGGGTTGTCATAACTGTTTGACTAACAGCTTTATTGATAGAAAACGAAAGCGTGTCAGCTTCGAGAAAGACATTAAAGGCATTGGGTAAAACCTGATTGGTGAAATTGAAATCGACCCCATTGATTTGCATTTGCTCGCCTTGTTTGACAAAATATTCCTCACGACCGCCTGCACCAGCTACCACTACTTTTATCATGGCTTTACCGTTAGGACTATCTATTGCTTTTTGAACAGGATTTGGAATAAATTTATCAAGATTAAATTCTACCAAATTACTTCCAATTTGATAAGAATTACTAAATGAGTTGTTTCCTAAAGAAGAGAAAAAGACAGGCTCATCAAAAGAATATGATTTGTCATTTTGTTGAACTTTAAAAATCAAGAAAGTTTCGGCAGACAAATAAGTGTTTGAAGTTTGTCCCTCACGAATATGCATCATGCCTTCTGTGCCGAAGTAACGAGTAATACCAGCCCCAATCAAAATCACAATAATGGCCAAGTGAAAAGTAAGCGAGCCCCACTTTTTGAGTTGTATCAGTCTGTAACGCTGAATGTTAGCAAGAATCGAGGCAGAAAATAAGAATAGCAAAATTTCAAACCAAAGACTTCTATAAACTAGGACTTGAGCTGAACTTGTTCCAAAATCATTTTCAATAAAAGTACCTACACCAATGGCAATAGCAAAAAGTAATAGATATGCACCAGCAGCTCTAGTAGAAGTAAGTGTGTTAAATATATTTCTAATAATGTTCATTGTAGTTAGGATATGCTAAAATCTGGACCTTATTGTATCATAATTATTTTGTAAATGTACTTCGTGTCTTTGATTTTATCTACAAGTTCTGATGAATTCTAATTTCTTCCCGTACAGCCAATTCGCGAATGC
Organism: Flectobacillus sp. BAB-3569; assembly: GCF_002270355.1. Taxonomy (GTDB): domain Bacteria; phylum Bacteroidota; class Bacteroidia; order Cytophagales; family Spirosomataceae; genus Flectobacillus; species Flectobacillus roseus. The sequence goes on from NZ_NJFZ01000019.1 coordinate 163,569, forward strand.
ATCATACTTTATATATGTCGCAAACCAGTACTTTATACCTAGATGGAATAGCGAATAAAATGGTTGGGTGAAGGGGTAATTTTTTTTGAAAAAAAATACTCAGTCATAATTAAGTCTTGGACTTATCTGTTTAAAACAGTTTACAAACAGATAGTTTAGAGCATCTCTAGCAAGCATAGCTAAAGACTATTTGCTTTGCTTGTGCATAAACTTATCTTTGTACTTTGGTACTTTTAGGAGTTTAGCTAGAAAAATGGATACCCAATAGCTAAAAATTAGTAACAGGAATAATTATATTACCAATATATTGGTGATAAACTGTGATAGTATCTTGTTGATTATGAATACAATCCATTAATTGATACACGATTAACTATTAACTTCTTGTACCTAATTAGTACCAAACACCACATACAAAAACGAGAATGATGAAACGTATTTTGCTGATAGAAGATGAAATCAGCGTTGTTACATTTATTAAAAAAGGGCTTACAGAAGAAGGATATGAGGTTTCGGTTTCGCTCACTGGCGAAGTAGGATTTCAAATGGCATCGTCATTTCAATACGATTTGATTATTCTCGACATCATGTTGCCCGACAAAAATGGCTTAGAAGTGTGTAAAGCTATTCGTCAAAAAAATGTAAAAACGCCCATACTATTCCTGACAGCTTTGGGAACAACCGAAAACGTTGTTATCGGGCTCAATTCAGGAGCAGATGATTATTTGGTAAAACCTTTTAAGTTTATAGAACTCCACGCACGCATCAATGCCTTGATTCGTCGCAACGAACAAAGTGGCTCTGATGATTCGCAGGCGCCACAACATATCTATCAGATTGATGATTTGGTGATTAATGATGATTCAAAAATTGTAACCCGCAATAACGAAACTATTACGCTCACCGCCACCGAATATCGTTTGTTATTGGCACTGATTCGTAATCGAGGTAAAGTGCTATCTCGCTTGGATTTATTGGAAAGTGCATGGGATATCAACTTCGATTTGGGAACAAATTTGGTAGATGTTTATATTAATTATTTAAGAAAAAAGATTGATGCGCAGTCACCCAACAAGCTTATTCATACTGTTGTAGGAATGGGATATGTCCTAAAAGTAAAGTCATGAAAACACGTACCAAAATGGCAAGCATCTTTTTTACAAGTTGCTTGCTGATCATCTTGTTGTTAGGAACAGCGGTGTACTACTCTTTTGACAAATATTCGCACGTAGATTTTGACAAGCGAGTACAAACACGTGCGATTATTGCTAGTAAATTTTATTTAGAAAAGGATACTAACAAGTCGGAGGCCTATAAAATGATTCGTGAGCAGTTTTTTGAAAAACTGCATAAAGAAAAGGAAATGGTGATTCAGTTGGAGCCTAATATAAGTTTTAACTCCTACGCTACAAAATACCATTTGCCAGAAGAGCTTCTATTTCAAGTAAATACAAAAGGGAAGGCAACCTTACGAGATGGTGACGTGGTATATTCAGGTCTAAAATACAAGCAAGGCAATAAGACTTCAATTGTGGTGGTGTCTGCCGAAAATTATTTTACAGCTCACCATCTAAGTTATCTGAGAAATGTACTATTGATTGCTATTGCACTTGGCACTCTGTTGACACTTTATCTTTCGATTTATTTCTCGACCCATATCTTCGATCCTGTAAAAAAGATAACTGATAAAGTACGCCAAATAAGTACAGATAATATTCATTTGCGTTTGGATGAACCTGCCAATAATCATGAAATTGGAGAGCTGGCAAGTACCTTTAATCAGTTGTTAGACCGATTAGAAACGGCTTTTGAAATACAGAAAAACTTTGTCAGTAACGCCTCACATGAACTGGGAACGCCTCTTACGGTTATTATTGGTGAGGCTGATTTGGCATTACGAAAAGAACGTACTACCGAAGTCTACCAAGAGGCTATTCATAATATTTTAGTACAAGCCGAGCGATTAGACCATATTACTAAATCCTTGTTGTTTCTGGCACAAAGTGGTTATCAAGGTGATAAACCGACCCGTGAAATTGTTCGTACCGACCAATTGCTTTGGGATGTCAAAGAAACATTTGATAGACTTTCTCCTAAAAGTCATATTATCGTCGACCTAAATGAAGTGCCCGAAGACCCCAAAAGGTTGAAAATTATGGGTAATAGGCAACTATTATTGGTGGCATTTTCCAATATCATTGGAAACGCCTGCAAATATTCTCATAACAAACCCGTAACAATTTCAATTAAAGCTACTGATTCGGAGGTAATTATGGTGATAAAAGACCAAGGAATAGGTATTCCCGAAGAAGAAATTTCTCAGATTTTTAATCCTTTCTTCAGAGCGTCAAATACCCAACTTTTTGAAGGTTATGGGATTGGTTTACCACTTTCTAGAAATGTTATCAAAATGCATAATGGACATTTACAGGTCGACTCACAGGTTGGTGTTGGTACCACGTTTACCATTCGTTTTCCTCATATCTTGGCTAATAAGACTATGTAAGCATTCAGCTCTGGGCATTCAGCAGTGAGCTTTTGCCGAAAGCCCAAAGCTGAATGCCGAATGCCCACTAATCTCAAATCCCCAATCATCTCCCTTTTCTTTAATCCCTTTCTAATACCACTCTTAACCAGCACTAATACCGTTTGATGAAGTTTGTATAAATAATCTTGAAACTTTATGCAAAAGAATATCAGACTTCTTATTCCTGTAGATTTTACGAATACTACCCTTGAGACCATTGAGTGGGCGCTATCCGTTTTTGATGAAAATCCTGTAGAAATAGTCTTGCTATTGGCTCGTGAAATGGAATATTCTATCACTGAAATGATTTTGTATAGACCAAAGCCTTTCCTCGACGAAGTATTTACGACCAACTTCAAAGCTTCTATTGCTGAGCTTCGTCAGATGTACACGAATACTTTAGCAAAAATTCATGTAGAAGTATTTCACGGAAACACCGTGCAAGCCATGAAGAATTTTCTAGAAATACATACGATTAATTGTATTTGTTTGCCACCGTTAGGTTTGTATAAACCCGTAAAAGATAGTTTTGACCCTAGAAAATTGCTACAAAAGTCTAATATATCGGTTATCGAAATGCCATTATATGCCTCTGTAGAGGTCTGAAGCCTTTTTAGCCTTTGTTGGAGTTATCTCCACGAACCGTGCGTCTGCTACAAACCAGTTAACTTATGCCCTCATTACTTGCCGTACTAGATGGAGAATCTCCAACGAGTACGGCATAATTATTGACAGAGATTCAAGGTTTACCTATTAAAATATAACTAAACACAGCCATGAAAATTAAAAGATTACTAATGTTCACTCTATTCACATTGATATTCTTTGCTTGTTCAAAGCAAGATATTGTTAATGATACTGTGTGCGGGGTTACAAACCCTGTTTCAAACCTTCCTTGGTTAAATAAGTTTACTGAGAAAATGCAAAAAGGTGATTATGGAGATTGTAGTAGATGTGTAATGTATTTGGAAAAATATAATTCACGTGATATTCTTGTTGTAGAGAATTTTCCTGACAATTGTGTTTTGTGCGAAGTTAGGGAATGCGATGGCACTTATGTGAAATTTAAGGACTTTGAGGAAAATCAAAATTTTATCAATAATTTAAGAAAGGATAAAATTATTTGGAAATAGACTTTATCACGGTTTATTATTTATTGTTCTGAAAGTAACTCTAAGATTATGTAATCCAACAGCAATATCCATGATTCGATCTAGGATTTGACTGGTTCTCAGGCGTATTTTCTCCTTGACGACTCTTAATCTTTTTACCCTTGCAAAAGCATGTTCTACTCTGACTCTTACTTGGGCAATTGCTTTGTTAATTTGCTTCTGAAGGGTAGTTAATGGGTGGTGTTTTGAGCTTTTATAAGGTAAAATAACATTTTCATTCTCTTTATGAGCCCCTAAAAATCCTAAGTCAGCTATTATCGTTACTGGGGAAGGTTTAAGACCTATTTCATCCCATAAGGTTTTATCATGCAGACTTCCCTCGTAGGTTTCTCCAAGATAATGGATGTAAGTATTGGAATCTGAAAATACTAAGTTTTTTACAGTATGTGTCTTCTTTTTTCCACTATAAAACTCTTTTTGAAGCTCATAGTCTGTACTTCTACTAACCTGTCTTTCAGTGACATCACATAAAATATAATCTAAGTTTTCATCAATACTAAAACTACCCTGACGCTGAGCTAGAAAGTTTAAACGATCTAAGGTTTCATGTAAAACCACCAAGAGATACTTGATCCATTCACTTACTTTTGACTGGCATATCCCAGAATACTCTGCCATAAAAGATTGACTAGGGTTTTGCTTTAAGTAGTGCAATATGAACTTTAGTTTGGCTTCATTCCCATACAGGCTACTTAACTTAGATTCTTTAACTTGTTTATACTTGCGTAAAGTCCCTTTGAGGGTATAGTTGCTAACTCGTTCCTCCATAAGAGGACAAAAAACTGAATATAAATGTGTGTATTCTCAATGATTAAGTGTAGTTAATGTGTTAATTTTGTTCATGGCTCG
>NZ_NJFZ01000066.1 GCF_002270355.1 Flectobacillus sp. BAB-3569
ACTGCCACCAAATATTTGGAAGCAGTTGTACATATTTTCAATTTACCTATCTCATTGACATATAAATATGCACTTGAATATAAGTAATAACATAATACTGAAAGATTTAAGCAAATTTATATTATTGTAATGATTTATCCAACTGCCACCAAATAATTTGGAAGCAGTTGTACATATTTCATTTACATCTATACATATAAATATGCACTTGAATATAAGTAATAACATAATACTGAAAGATTTAAGCAAATTTATATTATTG
>NZ_NJFZ01000002.1 GCF_002270355.1 Flectobacillus sp. BAB-3569
GGCAAAGAGGCAAAGAGGCAAAGAGGCAAAGAGGCAAAGAGGCAAAGAGGCAAAGAGGCAAAGAGGCAAAGTTATTTTACAACAACCTAACTATCAATTAATTATCGATATTTTTCTTACTTTTCTGCCTCTCTTTTATTGAAAAAAACACTCATTCACAATTCATCATTCACTCATTCATGATTGAATCATTCACTCATTCACAACTCACTCAACCACTCAATAAACATGGAGAATATCTTAGTCATCAGTCGCCACCCCGAAATATTGGGTGTAGTGGTGCGCTTGATTAATCAACAGCCCGATTGGAATGCCATCGGAACTTGCGTTGATCAGGAAGCGCTACAGATTTTTCAACAAGAAAATATTGCTTTAGTACTTTTAGGAAATGGCATTTTACCAGAAGAAGAGGAAAAACTAAGAGCTGAATTGTTGGCCATTAATCCAGCGGTTTTGATTATCCAGCACTATGGAGGAGGAAGCGGGCTATTGGTTTGCGAAATCCGCCAAGCCCTTGAGCATAGGGTTATTCTTGGATAAACTATTCTAAGAATGAAATTTAAAATTCATCTCTTAGAATAGTTTATTTTACTGATTTTTACATAAAATGAAAATTGTAAGTCAACGAAGGTATTGGTGAACCAAAAATAGTTAACTGATACGCTTTTATCCCAGCTTCGGTGCGTAAATACACTGAATAGGCATTTTTGCGACCATATAAATTATACACCGTAAAAGTCCAACTTCCCTCCCATCGGCGCTTGCGCATACTCGGATTTCGGATTGTCCAAGAAAAATCCAAACGGTGATAATCACTTATACGAGCATTGTTGCGGTCTTGATAAAATGGATAGGTCACGCCATCAAAAACCACAATACCAGTCGGGACTGTAAACGGTCGTCCAGTATTATAGACCATCGTAAAGCCAAATTCATGATGCGCTCCTTGTCCAATAATCAAGCTGGCGTTGAAACTATGCGGTCGGTCAAAGTTATTGGGATACCATTTTCCACCATTGACTTGCTCTTCATATCGGTCGCTTTGCTTGATTTGATTTAAACTTCTTGAATAAGTATATCCTAGCCAACCCGTCAAATCACCTTTCTTTTTACTCAACATTACCTCCAAACCATACGCCATTCCTTTACCTTGCAAGACCTGTGTTTCGAGATTGGGTTTTAAGATAAAATCAGCCCCAGGTTTGTAATCAAGCACATTTTCGTTGCGACGATAATACCCTTCCATCGAAAATTCATAGATATTATCTTTAAAGTTTTTGAAATAACCCAAAGAAAACAAATGACTACTTTGTGGACGAATATAGTCGTTGCTAGTGGCCCAACGCGAGGTTGGCAAAGGCGTTGTTGTGTTGGAAACTACTTGTAAATACTGTCGAATAAAATTATAACCAAACTTCAATGAAGAGGAATTGGTTAGCGAATACTTTGCCGATATACGTGGTTCGAGCCCGCCATAAGAAGCAATGACTTGTCCAGAACCATATTTGGTGGAATCTGTAACGGTAAAATCTGAAAGTGGAACGCCACTTTGATAATGTCGTACAGTTCCTGCTCCCATCGCCCAATATTGGGCATACCTTAAGCCAAAGGATACACTCAACTTAGCGTTTACAGTCATTTCATCTTCTCCGTAAATACCCGCTTCGATACTATTTTCATCAGGAATGGTAATAGGATTTACACTTGTTGACGCATTGGGCACCAAATTCCCTGGACTGATTTTGTACCAAATAGACGAAATTCCTCCCGTCAACTTATGTTTTTCATTCGGATTATAATGTAATTCTGATTTGAGCTGGCGATACAAAATTGCCGACGTAATATCTACGGTATTACTCGAATTTAACTGGGGCAACATCGTCTTGGGCTGATAATTTGTATAAATAGCCGACGTCTGCCAATCGAGTTGACTACTAAACAAATGAAACCATTTCAACGAAGCATTCAAAGATTTGTAATCATACTGAGTCGATGTTGCGCTGATATTATTGACAGTTCCTAATAAATCTGTCTGGAAAAAATCTTTACTAAAATATCCTGAAAAGGTAAAAGTATTTTTCTGATTAGGTTGAAAGAAAAACTTCGTGGCAATATCATAAAAGTTTGCTCGAATATTCTTAAGCCGCTCAGAACCCAACTGAAACAAAAAGTCATTAAATGAACCTCTGGTGGACACCAACATACTCAATTTGTTTTTAATTAAGGGGGTTTCGATACTCAAACGATTGGAAACTAGGCTAATTCCTCCACTCAACTTGGTTTGAGTCAGACTAGGATTTTGTAGTGTCACATCCAATACCGAGGCTGTTCTACCGCCAAATCTGGCAGGAATGCCGCCTTTGTACAATTCTACACCACTAACTGCATCAGGTGTAAAAACAGAAAATAATCCAAATAAGTGCGTAGGGTTAAAGATGGGTGTGTCGTCCAACAAAATCAAGGTTTGATCGGTAGTACCTCCTCTGATATTTACCCCATTGGCGGCTTCTCCGACAGACGTCACGCCTGGCAACATTTGAATACCTCTGAGTACATCCACCTCTCCCATAATCGCAGGGATTTTTTTAATGGTTTTCATACTCATGGGCGTTACCCCCAAGAGAGTTCTATCTACATTTTTGGTAGCACCTTGTGTTGATACCACTACTTCATCTAACTCTTTAGCAATGTTTAGTAGACTGACATTAAGCAAAACTGTAGTTTTTTTAAAAGATATCCTTCTTCGAAAAGTCCTATATCCTATCATGCTGATAGTTACTGTATATTCGCCATACGGAACTAAAGAAGCAAAACTTCCATCTGCTTGGGTATATACGCCCTGATTATCGATTTTGACAGCAACACCCTCTATTGGCTTTCTATCCAACGAATCTATGACGGTGCCTGTAAAGGATGAGTATTGCTTTTTATTTCCGTTTTGCGAATAACCGCCAAGCGACAAAAGCATAAATATGATGAGTAAAAAGTGTTTCATGATTATTTTGGTAGGGTTCAACAATTATTGTTGCCAACCTTTAGGTTGAATTGGCGTTCGATTTGCACTTGGGACACAGCCCGCAGATGGCGGTCTTGTAGGAGGATTAGAAGGCTCCTCCACAATAGAATGCCCCAAAATCAAGGCCATTGGCCCTACAGCATCGCTTCGGTCAATCCAAAAACTATATTTTTGAACATTGGCTACCCCAAAATACCCTACTACTTTTTCATCGGGATTCGACACGTTCTGAATATTTCCAACAATAGCAGAAGGAGGTGTATCGGCTAAGCCTCCTGTACCTTGAGTAAGCTGACGAACCAATTGGTAAAACTTATATACCTCTAGCGAAACACTAATTTGTTCAAGATTGACCAAGCAACCGTAATCATTGTAAAAAGGAATTTGGGCAACCAATTTCTCTTTTATCAATTTCCCCTGAGAGGCTCTATCGTCCTGAATCATGACTTTCGAATTATGTAAAATAGCATAACAGGCAGACTCGCATGGATAATCATAATACGCCTTATTTAATCCACGAGGTGCGGTAACGCACGATTGCGTTTTGTAATCCAATACCGAATTATTACAAGTTTTACAAAATGCCAGTTTTTCGTAGTGTGTATATCTCCATAAATAGAAATTATTTGCGGTTGGGTCGTCCTGAAAATCTACGTATAATTCTGTAGCGGAGGTATAAGTTTTGCCATCGTTTGACAATACACTTTGTAAATTAAATTGCTTTTTGACATTCAAAATCGGTGGGGTAGTATTGATTTTCTCTGGTGTTGACTGGTATTTATCACCCGTTTTTAACTCAAAAGCCAGCCGATAGGCATAATTAGGATTTAGTTTGAAGTCAGGGAAAGGAATTAGTCTGCCCGAAGCTAAGATTTTCAATGGAATTTCCTGCTTAGTTTCTTCCACAATTATAGAAGCTTTTACGACATCAGCATCTAAAATTTGAGCAAACTCATTGGAATAATTAGAATAGTAAATCTGAATGGTATCGGGAGCGGCTTGATTATCATTCAAAAAGCCTTCCACAACCAAATGTTTTCCGTCTTTTTCAAAATCAAACTCATAAGGGTCTACGCAGGAACATAGCCCCACGGCAATAAGGACGACCCAAAGGTATCGTCGTAAGTAGATTTTTTTCATAGAATGATAGTTTCTGAAGGTATTAAATTGGCAATTGGGGGTTCTTGGGAAGTCCTTTACACCAAAAAAATTTTATTTTGCACCAAAGTGCAATCAATTGGATAGTTGGATACAAATGTACCCGAAAGGCTTATTTTATTTTTATTTTTTATTAAAAAATCACAAAATTACTTTTCCAAGAAATGCTAAACCAAGTTTTTCGACAAGGCCTCATTTGTGAGTCTTAAATAATTTCTATTTTTACTCAGAAAAAAATAAGTGTTAATGGTGTATCACTATATCATGTAAAACGCAAAGCATTGCGTCTCTACAGGCAGAAATAATTTTACTTTTGTTAAAATCACTCAATTATCAACAGCACTCATCAACAATCCTATGAAAAAAATCACTTTACTACTTTTTTACCTTTTACCATTTGCACTTTTTGCTCAAAAATTCAACAAGGTCGAAATTGCTCGATGGGAAAAGCAAGCACAGCAAGTGCAAATTATCCGTGACAATTGGGGGATTCCACATATTTATGGCAAAACCGATGCAGATGCGGTTTTTGGTTTGCTCTATGCGCAATGCGAGGACGATTTCAACCGAGTAGAAATGAATTATATCGAAAAGCTAGGACGCCTCTCTGAAATAAAAGGAGAAAGTCAGCTTTATGAAGATTTACTCATCCGCATGGTTATTGACTCTTCGGAAGCAATGGCTGATTATCAGAAAGCTCCTATTTGGCTCAAAACGCTACTTAATGCGCATGCCGATGCAATCAATTATTATCTTTATAAACACCCAGAAGTAAAACCTGCTTTGCTGACTCGCTTCCAACCGTGGTATTCGTTGCTATGGACAGATGGCAGTATTGGGGCCATTAATACCGCTGATGTTACAACCAACGACCTCAAAAGTTTATATGAAGGAAAAGACGCCTTAGGGTATTTTTACAAAAAACCTGAAGAAGAAGAAATCCTGACAGGCTCGAATGGCTTTGCTTTTTCACCCAAAATCACTGAATCAGGTAAGGCTATATTGTATATCAATCCGCACGTAACCTTTTATTTCAGACCCGAAGTACATGTAATTAGCGAGCAAGGACTCAATGCCTACGGTGCAGTTACGTGGGGACAGCTATTTGTTTATCAAGGCTTTAATGAAAAATGTGGCTGGATGCATACCTCTAGTTATACCGATATTGCGGATACATATCTTGAAAAAATTCAAAAGAAGGGTAACAACTGGGTATATTTATATGAAGGCAAAGAGCGACCTATTAAAATCAAAAAAGTTAAAATTGGCATACTGAAAAATGGCAAAATTGAAAATAAAAACTTTGATGTCATGTACACACATCACGGTCCTGTGATGGCAAAACGCAACGGTCAATGGATTAGTGTGAAAGCCAATAACCGCTCGATGACTGGCTTGATTCAAAGTTGGCAACGCACCAAAGCAAAAAGCTTTGCTGAGTATAAAAAAACAATGGATTTATTGGCAAATACCTCCAATAACACCGTTTATGCCGATGCAGAAGGAAATATTGCTTACTGGCATGGAAACTATTTGCCAATTCGTGACAACAAATACGACTGGTCGAAACCAGTAGATGGCTCTATTGCAGCTACCGAGTGGAAAGGTTTGCACCCAGTAAAAGAGTCATTGCATGTGTATAACCCTACCAATGGCTGGCTTCAAAACTGCAATGCCACACCTTATACGGTAGCAGGAAGTAATAGTCCGAAACGTGCCGATTATCCAAAATACATGGCCCCTGATGGAGAAAACTTTAGAGGAATTAATGCGGTAAGAGTTTTGAGTAGCATTCCAAAGTACAATTTAGATAAGGTTATTGAAGCAGGTTATGATTCCTATTTGGCAGCCTTCGAAGTGCTAGTTCCTGCTTTGATAAAAGCGTATGAAAAAGAAGGTCAAAATTCAAAATATGCCTCTATTGCCGACCCTATTGAACAATTAAAACTTTGGGATTTTCGTACTAGCAAAAGCTCTATTCCTACGGCATTAGCCATCGAATGGGCCACAAGACTACAATCTGCCATCGCTAAAGTACAAGTAAAAGATGAACTAAAAGCAGACCAAGTTGGTCGTACAGAACAGTATGTAGCCACAGCATCTGCTCAAGAACTCCTAGACCCTATGCTCGAGACTATCCAAGATTTACGTAGCCGTTTTGGTACTTGGCAAGTTGCATGGGGCGAAATCAACCGATTCCAGCGTATTTCGAGCGATATTGAACAAAAGTATGACGATAGCAAAGCAAGTATTCCAGTACCATTTGCCTCTTCGGCTTGGGGAATGCTGCCTTCTTACACAGGAAGATATTATGGTACTAAAAAACGCTACGGCGTAAATGGCAATAGCTTTATTTGTGCCGTAGAATTTGGAGAAAAAGTAAAAGCTAAATCGTTATTAGCAGGAGGTCAAAGTGGTAATCCAAACTCTATCCACTTCTTCGACCAAGCCGAAATGTATACCAACGGACAATTTAAAGAGGTACTTTACTACAAAGAAGACGTCATGAAGTTTGCAGAAAGAATCTATAATCCAGGGAAATAATTGTGAGTGCTGAGTTGGGAGTTTTGAGTGCTGAGTTGTCCTAAAATATCAATTTCTGATATTGGATTTCGAAGGTATATTTTTGGTATTGCACTGAGAACTCAGACTCAGCTTACACTTATTCACAATTCTTCATTCACAACTCACAATTAAATAAAAAAAGCATCAACAAAATTTGTCGATGCTTTTTGAAATCCCTAATACTTATCTCTCTCTATGAAACCGCAATTGGATAGTAAATTTTACACTCCTATTGCTTAAATATGTGTAATAAACACAGGTACTTTCAGATTTTGTAAAAGCTCCTCTGAAGTACTTTTATGTAAAATTCTTGATAATACATTTCTTCCATACGACCCCATGACTACAATAGACGTACGGTGCGTATTGATATAATTTGCCAGCATTTCGCCTGGATTACCGTGTGGCAATACTTCAAAATGAACAGTACTTACCTGTTTTTTCAGAAAATTCATAAATGCCTCCTCACGAGGAATCGTCATGGAGTCTTCTTTTTCAGCCACCGAAACCACCGTAAATTCTTTGTAACGTTTGGCAGGAAATAAATACAAAAATTGTTTAATTGCAAAAACTGAAGACGCAGAACCATCATAAGTTAGCGTAATATGATGAATTGGGTCAGGGTCTTCTGGGACTATAATGACAGGGCATTCGGCATCTTTCAACAACTCTTTTACAAACTGATTATTAGCTTTTTGCTTTTCTTCGGTAAACGATACCTCCCCTCCTACAATAATCACATCAGCAAAACGACTTTCACGCACCAAATCATAATCAGGTATTCCCATATCTTTAACGACCTCATAATGGGGATAAAACTCTTTGCAATACCACTCAAACTGCTGAATGCTTTTATTGAGTTCTACCTCCTCTTCCTCTGCCAATTTCAACAAGGGACTTGCATCAAAATAGGGTTGACCTTCCAACACGGTAGCCGAAGCACCATAACGGTAGTACAAATCGTGTAGAAATACGCCCGTAATAACCGAGCCACTATCTTTGGCCAACTGAATGGCATAATTTACTGCTCCTTTCGAGAAATGAAGACCATCAAACGCTACGATAACTTTTTTCATGACCAATGCTGTTTAGGTTGAGTTTCTATATCAAAACTACACAGCATTGACTTGTAACTAAATGACGCTAATCACCTCATTGTGAGATAGAAATTAGTCGTATTTCTGAGAAAAATCAGACATGAAAAGATTGGTGCGGGGCAGGGATATAGACCTCCACAAATCCTTTTTTGATAAGTCTACTTTTAAAATGCTCCTGTACCTCGGGCTCGCCATGCACGACAAAAAACTGCTTGACCAACTGTGGATCTTGGCAAGACAAAAACTGTGACAAATCTTCATAATCCGCATGTGCCGAAAGACTTTTTATCTCAGCTATTTCGGCTTTTACCTGATATTCTTCTCCAAAAATAGTGACATTCGAAGGACGTAATTTGAGTCGTCCCCCCAATGAATTGGGTTCACAATAACCTGCTAATAAAATGGTATTTCTGGAATTTTGAATAGAATTAGCAATATGGTGTTTTACGCGCCCTGCCTCTGCCATGCCTGATGCCGAAATGATAATACAAGGCTCTTTTTTCTGGTTTAAATCTTGTGAAGATTCTTTATCAGTAATATATCTTAAAGTCGAAAAGTCAAATGGATTTTCATCATGCTCCATATATTTCAACAATTTTTTGTTAAAACATTCTGGATGATTGTAGGTAATTCGTGTCGCTTCTGTCGAAAGGGGACTATCCACATATACATTCAAAGAAGGAATCCTACCGCTTTCAATCAAACGGTTTAAGATATACACTAGCTCCTGTGTACGTCCAACACTAAAGGCTGGAATAATCAATTTGCCTTCTCGTTCAAAACAAGTTCTCAAAATAACCTTAATAAATTCTTCTTCCGAAACTTGTGCATCGTCATGCAAAGAATCCCCATAAGTAGACTCACAAATAATAATGTCTGCCTGTGGAAAAGGAGCTGGTGATTTCAAAATAGAATCGTTGTATCGACCCACATCACCTGTAAATGTTAAATGCTTAATTTCCTCATCTTCCTTAATTTTAAGGTTTACAACGGCTGCCCCAAGAATATGTCCTGCTTCGGTAAATTTGAGCTGAATATCCTCATCGATTTGGTGCCACTCATCTAGCTCTTTGGGCGCAAATCGTATCAAACAACGCATAACATCCTGCGTTTCATAAAGGGGTTTTAAAGCTGATTTGTTGGCATCTCGGCGTTTTTTGTTGATAAACTTAGCATCTGTTTCTTGTATATGCGCAGAGTCTAACAAGAGAATTTGAGCTAAATCTTTGGTGGGATAGGTACAATAGACTTTCCCTTTATAGCCTTCATTAACCAATTTAGGAATCAGACCAGAGTGGTCGATATGAGCATGAGAAAGCACCATATAGTCAATTTCGGCAGGGTCAAATCCAAATTCTCTATTGAGCGAATCAGTTTCGTTTCCTCGCCCTTGAAACATGCCACAATCCAATAAAAGTTTCTTGCCGTTTTTTAACGTAATTAAGTACTTGCTTCCTGTAACGGTCTGAGCAGCACCATGAAATGATAGTTTCATAGCTTTAGATAAGTTTGTTTTTGGATGAAAACTTTATATACTAAAGGTAGAACGAAACATCACATATTATTCTTAGCACCGTCAATAAAAAAGATGATATAAATCAAGTAGGGAAGTCGGCTTGGAAGGATGGGATTTGGGGTAGCATTAGGGTGGTGAAGCCAAAATTAAAGCGTTTTAGGAATAATAGAGTCAAATTTAATTTGGCTCTATTATTCCTAAAACGCTTTGGTTGTACAATGTAAATAAAATCTATTTCACAACAGCTTTCACGATATATCCTTCTTTTCTCAATAAATTAATCACTCCATTTTCGCCAGGCAAGTGCCCTGCTCCTACGGCAAAAAAAGTAGATTTTTCATGTATAACTTTTTTGATTCTTGGTACCCAATTTTTGTTTCGGTCATTCAATAAGTTCTTTTCAAACTCCACATCCATCGTTGACGATGAGGTCATATCTTTGAGCAAACCCTCTAGGTTTTGTGATTTATAATCCTTAATCATTTGGCCAAAGGTATTTTTATCGGCATTCCAGTTTTTTACCATTTTGACCAACATCAAATCTGCTTGTTGCTCATATCCCATTTTATCGATGGCAGACATTTGTTCTTCTACCGTCTCTAACCCTAACACTTCTTTTTTCTGAGCTTTTGCCATTTCTACAAAAGTCATTTCGTAACTTTTGATAGGACAGTTAAGCATTTTCATCACGGTCATCGAACTCAAGGCAAAGGGTTTTAATTTTTGTACTTTATCAACATTTATCCCTATCGAATCTTTAAAAAATTGCGCTACCAACTGATAATCGCCCTCTTTCATGAGTGACTTAAGGGTTGTTCCTTCTGGCATAAACATCATTTTTTGCATATCCATCATCATCGAAGGCTCGTCCATGTCTAGCTCCAAATACACTTGGGATGATTTTGTCACACTATGTTCAATGCTCTGGTTCATGACAAAATCCTTTGGGCAAATCGCATGAATAGTCCCAAAAAGATAGGAAGGCTTAGATAGTCCATTTCCAGAAATTTCCCACAGCAAAGAATGCTGTTTTTCTTGTGCATACAAGCGCGGAAGCAACAATGCACTAAAACATAAAACTATCGTAAAACATTTAGCCAAATAAGTCATGTTGAGTTATGAATTTTGAGTGAGGAGTTTTGAGATTTTACTTTCTTTAATCATTATCTTAGTTTTTCTTCACGTTATTCAGAGAGGTATAATAGAAGAAAAAGGCAACAAAAAAACCGATTGGTAACCCGAGCCAAAAACTTTTAATAATCCATCCTAATACGACTCCAAAAAGTAATCCCACCAATAAATAAATCGTTGCCTTTGCTTCAGGATCATATTTGTACTCCATAAAGCAATGCTGGCGTAATGCTTGGTAACTAGTCAAAAACTCGTCTGAAGGTTCAGGGTTTCGAGGAGATATAGCATCAATTGTTTTTTTCAAAAGCCTCAAAGCAGTTTGTTGCTGATCACTGTTTTTCAAGGACTTACTAAGTTTATGAATGATTTTATAAAGCTCAATTACCTTATATTGCTTTTTTTGCTCGGTCGAAAAACTTTCTACTTTTTGTGCTAGTAAATTTTTGAGAATATCTGTTTGCATGATTGATGTTCTATTTGAACCACAAAACTAAAACTATTCATTCAATTCTTGCAAAACTCCTTCCAATCGTGTGAGGTGCTGCCCATAAAGACGATTGATATACCAGCGCATCAACCACCACATTAAGGGAGCCATGCCAACAGCTATCATCGCAGAAGTCTTTAGACCATCTTCCAATGGACTAAAAATGAGATATGCTCCTAAAAAATTGGCAAAGGGTATCAACAAAATATTCAGCCATGTATAGGCTTTGATATAAAGCTTAAACTGTTTAATGAGTTGTGTCAAAGATTCCTTTAACGAAACATCAGCCATCGAAATAGACTTTAAACGCAACAAACCCCATAGGTAAAACCCTAAACTTGCTATCATAACAATACCCATCGTTAGCCCTCCTATTCTCCAATGTTCTTCAGCATGAAACAAGGTATAATAGAACCATGCGATGACCACGAAAATAGAAACTACAAGTTCATACCAGATATTTCGGACCAAACGTTCAATGATATTTTGAGAACGTTGTCGGGTTATCAGCAATAAGGCTTCAGCATTCATCGCAGGCTGAGATGCCTCACCCGAATTTTGCCAAATATGTTTTAAATCATCTAGTTCCATATTGGATATTGTAATTTGAAATGGAGTGATTTAACGGAATAAATTACTATTTCCGACCTATTTCAGTTCTTAGTTTCTCTCTGATTCTCGTCATCTTCACCCTGACATTATTGGTTGTAATACCCATAATTTCGGCAATTTCTTCATTTTCTTTTTCCTCAAAATACAACATCAATAGCGCCTTTTCTACAGAAGAAAGATATTCCATGGCTTTATATAATAATTGTAATTTTTCCTCTTGACTTGAATCAGGTATCCAATCAGGAATGTCGTGATTAAGCTCGTCAAGTGATTGTGCAACAGGCTTTCGTTTTATTTTTCGTAAATCAGAAATGGCAACATTCAAAGCGATTTGATACACCCAAGTCGACACTTTTGATTCATGTCTAAACTTGGGGAATGCCTTCCATAGCTGTATCACTATTTCTTGAAAAAGGTCTTTTCGATCGTCAAAGTCACGGCAATACATCCCACAAATTTTGTGGATAATAGCTTGATGAGCCTGTAATGCTTTAACAAATTGCTTTTCGATAGACACGTATGAGTTCTGAGTTTTGAGTTGAGAGTGATGAGTTGTCCTTTGTCCTTGCCTAAAATAGGTTGCCATCAAACTCATTTTAAGGAATCTATGACATTAGTCGTTACAACTACAATAGAATTACAGGAGTGGTCTATTTTTTTGTAAAATGGACAAAAAAATACCCCGAAAGACTCAAATTCCTTCGGGGCATATCTCTATTTAGAACACGTTTAAATCCTATAAGATCCTATAAATAAACATTTTACATCTTTAGTATTTATTTTATGAAATCCTACTGTTTGAGCCGAAGGCGAGTTTAGGATTTCTTGCCTTTCTTTTGTTACTTTTCTTGTGGCAAGACAAGAAAAGTAAGGTGTGGCGAAGGGAAATTTTGTTTTTTCAACAAATGCCAAATAAAATTTCAAACATCTTCGTATTTTTAAACCCTAACTAAAACACTCAATCAACAAAATACGAGTAGTTTTATCCGTTACCTTAAAACGGTCATCTACACGCTGGTTGACAACCCACATCGTTGAGCCATTGGAGGTAAGCAAATAGGTTTCTTTTTTCAGATTCAAAGGTACTTTCTGGTCTGTCAAGAAGTCGCTGATGAGCTTTTTCTTATTCATCCCAAGTGGACAAAACCAATCTCCTTCTTTGTATTTACGCAGTTGCAAAGGAAAACGAACTTTGTCAGCATCCAAGCAAGCGTACTTTTTGGCTGTCGGTACTTTATAATCTTCTGGGCGGTCAAAAACCTCAAAATCTAATTGGAAACTATCTGTTCTAACCTTCGTGTCATTTGCTTCAATGACGCGACTTTCGAAGCTAGTCAAGTTTTTGAGCGTAATAACTAATTCGGTTCTATCCTTCACCAACTCATGCGTAGGCGATAAGAAAGTCCGACCAGGTTCTTTGTCAAAGCTTGCAAAAATCTCCTGACACTGTTGGTAAGTAAAGTTGAAAGGCTTCAGCAACTCCGTTAGTTTCACGATCGGTTGAGAAAGTGTTTGAATAGCTTTATAATTCACAAAAAACACCTTACCATCACTCCAAACAATTTGCTTACGAAGCATTTCGATTTCTTGGTAAAAAATCTCCTCTACCGCAGCAATACGCTCAACAGTTTGTTGAATCGTTTGCTCCAGATTTGGATTGATTTGCTTCAACAAAGGAACCACTTCATTACGAATCAAATTACGTTGGTATTTGTTAGACTCATTGGAAGAATCTTCACGCCAAATAATTTGATTTTCAACTACATAGTCAAATATCTGCTCTTTTTCGGCAAACCAAATTGGGCGAATGATTACACCATTTTTAATTTGAATCCCGTGCATTCCTGCAATGCCTGTGCCTTTCGTCAGGTTCAAAAGTACCGTTTCAAGTACATCATTCTGATGGTGCGCTGTTGCGATATAGTCAAATTGGTGCTGCGTACGCAATTTTTCAAACCACTGATATCTCAAAACTCTTGCCGCCATTTGGATTGAAACCTTCTCATTTTCAGCAAATTCGGCTGTTTGAAAAGTGGTTACAAAGAATGGCACCTTGTATTTTATAGAAAGCTTTTTTACAAAAGTCTCATCTTCGTTTGATTCTTCACCACGAAGTCCAAAATTACAGTGCGCAATCGCAAAGTCTATTTTGGCTTTGCTAAATAAATCACACATTACTACTGAGTCCATTCCACCACTTACAGCCAAGAGGACTTTGTCGGAAGAATTAATCAGATTTTTGTTGTTAATAAACGTTAAAAACTCGTCAAGCATGGTTTTATTGGCTAATTTTGTAGCTCTAATATTATGCGACAAAGTTACTCTAAAATACAGCAAATCGGGTCATTTATTCGCTCGATTCATTCATTTGAGACAAAGAAATCTTTTTTTGCCTCAAAACCGTATATCCTTTTGTTCATGATTTTCAGCCTCTTGGGCTTTCAATCAAACTCTTTTGGACAAAGTCAGGTCGAAATCATTAAAGCTGATAGCTTGGTGGGTCAAAATACGCCTTTCATGCAAATTCGGAAGCTTTTGGGCAACGTGGCACTACGTCAAGGCACTACTTTGGTGTATTGTACCCAAGCTATTTTGAACGAAACTACCAACGTTTTGGAGGCTTATGGCAAGGTAAAAATCATTCAGGCTGATACCGTGACTATTACTGGTGATACGGCCTATTACTTTGGTAACGACAGATTGGCGAAAATGAATGGGCGTGTCAAACTAGACGATGGGACGATTATTCTGACTACCAAACAGATGGACTACAACCTCAATTCACACGTGGCGTATTACAATACCAACGGGAAAATTGTGGATAAAAAAAGTACTTTGACTAGTCGTGAGGGTTATTATAACACAGTAACGAAGCTTTTTGATTTTAAGCATAATGTAAAAGTTGTAGACAAAGATGGCTCACTTACCGCCGACTCCTTGCGCTACAGTACTTTATCAAAAGAAGCATTCTTTATTGCCCCAACCACGGTTGTCAACAAAAAAGATACAACCTACGCCAATCCTGGAAGTCAATATAATACCATTACCAAAATCGCTAATCTCAAAGGACGCTCAACCGTCAAAACGGACGACTATGTCATGACAGCCGACACGATGATTTATGACCCTCCTACCGAAATTGGGATTGCCAATGGTAATATCGTTTTTGTTTCGAAAAAAGATAAGGCCATTCTTACAGGAGAACATGGACGTTACGCCAAGAAAACAGGTGTAACGAGAGTCTTTGGAAGAGCTTTACTGAAAAATGTATTTGAAAATGATACGCTTTTTCTAACTGCCGATACGCTAGTTTCATTGGATAACAAAGAAACTAAGACTCGCAAGCTTTATGCCTACAAGAAGGTTCAAGTGTATAAATCTGACCTCTCGGCAAAATGCGACTCACTAAGTTATAACGTGTCTGATTCGACGATTTATTTTTATCAAAAACCTATTCTGTGGAATAATAAAAATCAATCTGAGGCCGATTCTATCAATATTTTGTTGAAAAACAACAAAGTACACGTGATGAATATGAAAGGTAAATCTTTTGTAGTCTCGGTAGATACCCTCAATAATTTCAACCAAGTGAAAGGTCGTAGGATTGTAGCCAATTTCACGAAGGATTCGAAAGTAGAAAAGGTAAGTGTCGATGGAAATGGTGAGAGTATTTATTTTGCCATAGATGATAAGAATAAGCTTACAGGGATGAATCGTGTTCAGTGTAGCAAAATGAATATGTATTTTGGGAAAAGTAAAATTAGCAAAATTGCTTTCTTAGCTAAACCTGACGGCAAGTTCATGCCTCCAAAAGAAATCAAAGAAGACGATAAAGAGCTAGATGGCTTTAGATGGAAAATTGCCGACAAGCCTAGTAAAGAAGGTATTTTGAAAAAAGTAGCCTACATCGCACCTATCGAGACTAAACCTGTGCCAAAAGATTCTGTCTCACAGAAGAAAAACACCGTTAAAACACCTGCAAAGCCGTTAGCTAAAAAAATATTAAAAAATAGTTAGTGATAGTATAATTGAAATATTTTACTATATTTTTGTGTAATAGTGATTATGTAAAATTATTGTGCAAATCATAAAAAAAATTTTACGTTTGGAGCAACCTTTTCATACATTTATCAGTCTATAGTATAAAGTTTGTATGATTATTGCTCGAAAATAGAAAACACCAAGCATCATTAAACTTATCGTTGTAAACTTCCTTATTTTTTGTTTTAAAAATTTATTAATACCAACTAGATGAAATGAAACTTCTACAAAAATACATATTGGGTAGTTTATTAATGCTCACAGCAGTAATGTCGAGCATTGATGCTAACGCCCAAACTGAAAATAAATATAAAAGCCGTTTGGATATTAAGCCTAAGCAAAAAACTAGCACTTCAACATCCACGGTTTCATCTTTAAGAAAATCAACTTTTTCTTATTTTCAACCTTATTCGAATACACTTGACCGTGTTGATCGTGGTATTCATATACAGCGCTCTACTGCCATTAATCAATATTTTTCTAACTCATTAATGTCTCAACAATCAGTTAAGACTGTAGCAAAAAATGAGGTTACGAATAATAACGCTATAGCAGAAACAGTTCGTACAGAGGAAGCAGTAAGCTCAGAAGAACATTTGTTCTCTAACGATAAACTTTGGGTATCTAATATTTTCCCGAATCCAGCAGACGATCATGCAGATATCAATTTCAATATCTCGTCGCAGGTAAGTGAAGCAAAAATTACTTTCTATAATATTTTGGGTAGTGAAGTAAAAGAAGAGATTTTAGAAAAAGATCAACGTAAGTCTAGAATTTCGACAAAAGATTGGCCTAACGGCATTTACTTGTATCAATTGACAGCAGACGGACGCTCATTGGTTACCAAAAAATTACTAGTGAGACACCAATAAAATATTGTAGTGTTAAAAGGTTTAAAAAGGGGCTACCCTATCGGATAGTCTCTTTTTTTGTACTTTTCGAAAAAGAGAACAATCTTATCATTTGAGCAAACTTTGATGAATCTGCAAAATCTGAGGAATCACTGGAGTCTGGTCGTCATTTTGAATAAGCCAATCCGAAAACTTGATTCGTTCGGCATCTGGAAGTTGCCTTTCGATAATCGCTCTTATTTCTTCCTCCGTACGATTATCTCTCAATTTGACACGTTTTACCCTTAAATCAATCGGAGCTATTACACTAATCATTTTATCACAAAGATTACCATCTCCTGCGCCCTTTAGTAAAGCCGCTTCATATAACACATAAGGGACATCCTGATGTTGTATTACCCAATCTTGCGCATCTTTTCGTACAGCAGGATGCACAAGAGCATTGAGCTTTTGAAGCAATGCAGGTTGGCCAAAAACTTGTGAGGCGACCCATGCACGATTATAGCTACCATCAGGTAAATATGCCTCAGAACCCAACAAAGCAATAATTTCCCTTTTCAGCTCTTGATTTTGGATAATAATCCATTTCGCTCTCGAATCGGCTTCGTAAACAGGTACACCCAATAGCGAAAATACCTTGGCTACGGTACTCTTACCTGAGCCAATACCACCTGTAATGCCAACAACAATGGGTATTTTACTTTCCATTTTCTACATATTTTATGACCTACTTGAAGGACGCAATTTCGCAGAAACTTACACTTATCCAAATAAAAATTTTAATACAAGAATACAGTTTGATTCAAACATAGAATCGCCTTTTTTGAGGGTATAATCCTTACCCCTTCATTCCACGTATTCTTTCAAGTATGCTTCTTTTCAGTTATCCAAAATCTATGATCTTTATCTAGAAACACTATATAAAATACATTATCTTCAAAATAACCTATAATGCACTCTTTTCCTTGAATGTGCATCGAACACCAAGAAATATCTTCAGGAATGTGTTTTGGGTGATAAAAATCCGATTTATCAGGGAATGTTCCTTTCGGATATTCCTTAATAATTTGTTGCCGTGTTGCTTCAATTCTGGTTAGGCTACATACACCTTGAAGTTTTCTCACAGCTAGAGCGAGTAAGTTTTCTTCCTCCCACAATTCAAATGTTTGTCCTTGATTACCATCCAAATCCTTAAAACTAATAACAATCAATTTTTCTCTTTGGGCTGGACGTAATTCAATGCTTTTAACTTCTCTTTTATAAGAAGCAGCACCCCTTTCTTTAAACTTGCTCTGCTTCCCTTTTCCCATAAAGTAAATCATTTAATTTTTCATCCATATCGAAATATGGTATTGCTCCATATTTACCTTCAAGATAGTTTTTGTCAAACGCTGATTTGTTTCTGACTTTGTCAGTTTTAAAGTCCGCCAGAGAAAATAACATAGAAGCTCCAAATTGGTTTTTTTCTGTAAACCATATTTGATCTCTTCTAAATGTTTCTTTGTTGAGTAATGAAATATCATGAACAGCACAAATTAGCTGAGCTTTACTTTTGTGAAACTTATGAAAGTAATCTATGAGCCGTAAGGTTAAACGACTGTGTAATTTTGAATCAAGTTCATCTATAACTAACACTTTGTCATTTTGTAGTGTATCAAACCAAGGTCCGAGTAAGTATAAAAGCTTTTTAGTCCCTTCAGATTCCTGTTGATCAAAGTTGAACGGCACTGTGTCAACCAATATATTATTTTCATCATATTTTCTGTGAAAGGTAACTAGCTGGTCTCTTTTAGGCTGTTTCGACTGTATCTTTTGGATACTTGTGAGCAGATTGATTATTTCTTCATCTTTCTCTTTTTCTCTTAAAGAGTCAAGATTTACTTCATTAACATCCTCTTCAGTCGTTGATAGATTGGCTATTTCTAAGTATTTAACAAAATGTAAAACCCAGTTAAAGAACTGTTTATCTGACTTTAATTTGTTGATAGTGTATCTTTTGTGTCCTTGATCATGAATTCCATTAACGAAACTAAATTTTTTAAACCAGTCAACAATATTTGTAGAGGTTTCTTTCCCTAAAGTTGCTAAAAGGGAAAGAAATAAAACATTCTCTTTTACATCTTCTTCTTTTCCTAATCCTTCTTTAAAAGCTGATTTGTTAACTTCGATTTTTTGCTGGTCTCGTTTGAATAGATAAACTTCTTTACTAGTTGTATGGAAAAGCCATTCAGCTACAACTTTATCATAGTCTATTTCAAATCCGTATCGATACTTAGTTTCTTTTTGAATGAAAGATATTTCAAAGAAACTAGTGTCCTTTTCTGTTTTGGTATTAAGTGCAAATTTTTCTAATGGAAATTTTCTTTCGCTATTTTCCATTAAAGCATCTCGGAAAGAATTCAAAACAGTTTGCTTCATGAAGCCCATCGCTTCAAGAAGATTACTTTTACCACTTGCATTATTTCCATAAACCACAGCCGATTTTAAGAGATTAAGATTACTTTCTGTCTCAATAATATGTGTATCAGTGTGTTCCTTAAAAGATTTAGCAACAACCATTGAAAGTGTTGTAAAGTCTTTAAATGAAAGGAAATTCTCTAAACTGAATTCTATCAACATATCTGTTATTATTATTATTATTATTTATTTCGGAAAGCAAATATACAATTCAATAATTAAAAAATTTGAAAAAAAAATTCAAATTTTTAATTTTGAATTGTATATTTTAACTATTAATTATTGTTTTTGATAATACTAGACAAAAAATAGCCGATAGAAAACTATCGGCCACTAATTTATGAATTACTTCAATAATTCTGCAACTTCAAAACTCACCGAAACACGTTCTTTATTGGCTTTGAGATAAGAATTTTTAGGAAGTGGAATTCTTATTTCATCGTCATAATTATCTTGAATTCGGCGACCTGGCACTTTGACATTAAGTGTCTCTCCTAGCTCATTTAAGGTACTTTCAGGACCTTCCACTTCAATTGTACTAGGATTAAGATTAATCACACTAGAAACAATGTAGCGTTCCTGTAAAGGAATACTAAGGCTATCGACACGCAACCTGATGATACGTTTTACTTTTTTGTCAAACTCCAATTCAAAGCGGTCGGTAACAACATAATTTACACGAACATCTTTGATATAATCTGAAAGAGAGTCGGCTAATGAACCTGTATTTAAAAACTTAGTTTTTAAGGGCTTATTAATCGAGTAATATACGGGTGCTACATCTAAAGCCAAGGCCTTTCGTAGCAAACTCCATCCGTTACCTGTTACATGAACTGTAATTTTTTCGGGTAATGGCTGAGTCGGGATATACAGAGAATCGTTGTACGTAAAACG
Organism: Flectobacillus sp. BAB-3569; assembly: GCF_002270355.1. Taxonomy (GTDB): domain Bacteria; phylum Bacteroidota; class Bacteroidia; order Cytophagales; family Spirosomataceae; genus Flectobacillus; species Flectobacillus roseus. The sequence goes on from NZ_NJFZ01000002.1 coordinate 19,826, forward strand.
AAGCGGAAACGAAATCTTTTGGGAATAACCGTCTTTATTCAACGCATTCATGATCCAAAAAACTGTTGCAGCCAAAATGCTTAGAAAAAACGCACGATAGTCTGTTTTTGAAGTATTTGGTTTCATCGAAAATAAGATTTCAGTCAGAAAAGAGAAATGTAAATCTTCACACCCACTCTATTTCCTTAGATGAATGGCTCTCAACTACTTATTCAGCAGTTAATTGAGAAGAAGCATCTTTAGAAATGGCTGTCTTTAGAAATACAATACGTACACCTTTGCTAGCATCAACTTCAACTACAACTGTTTTTTCACGAACCGAAACGATTGTTCCATGAGCACCACCAATTGTAACTACCTTGTCACCAGCTTTAAGTGAATCTACATAAGCTTGTTGCTCTTTTTGTTTCTTTTGTTGAGGACGAATCATGAAGAAATACATGATAACAAACATCCCAACAATCAAAAACAATGATGACATATTACTACCTGCTACTTGTAAAAGAATTGAATTCAACATAAAATTTTTACCAATTTGAAGATTTAACATTTGAAAATATTCCCAAATATGGGAATTATTGGGATTCTTTTGTGCTTAGAAATTCTTATTTTCTTTTAAACACTTCTACTTTAAAGCTAAATGTATTTTCGGAAGGCACCGTATTAGCATAAGCCGTAATGGTCTTATTTTGCTTGCCTTCTTTATTTTTACTATTAAACTTTACCGTAATAAAGCCTTGTTCACCCGGAGCTACTGGCTGTGTTGAATAAGAAGGTGTAGTACAACCACAAGAAGTACTAACATTACTAATTACCAACGGCATGTTACCAGTATTTTTGAATTTGTAGGTATGAACGACAGAATCGCCTTCGGTAAGTGTGCCAAGATCGACAAATGGTGTATCGATTTGCATCACAGGGAAGCTGTCGGCTGTAGGGCGAAGACCTGCCAATGAATCGGCTAAAGCTTCGCTAGGTGATTTTTGTTTGTTTTGGCAGGCCGCCAATGTTACGATTGCCGCAACAACGATAAGAATCTTTTTCATGATGATAAAGGCAAAAAGAAGAACAGACGATTGGGGTGTGTATTGACCAACCGTCTGTATTTTTGAGTTCTATTAAGCTTTTGCTTTGATTTGATTCATCATATTCTCAACATCTTCAAGTAGTCTCTCAGCTTTTTCACGAGCCTCGTTTACTACTTTTTTCCCTTCTGATTTTGCCATAGTTTCAGGAATTTCTTTTCCTTCGATCAAATCAGTAATAAGGTTTTGTAGTTGATCACGATATTTTTGCAATTGGAACAACAATTTGCTACGAGTATTTTCTCCTTTATCTGGAGCATACAAGATGCCCAACACCGCACCAACAGCAGCACCTGTCATAAATGCCCAAAAGGTCTTTGATGATTTGCTCATGAGTTGTTTTCGTTAATTAGATTTATAACTGAACCAAGTGTTAAGACGTTAGAAAAGCGGTAGACTATGGCAAAATAGGTTTGATGTCAGCTAACACGTTATCATCTAATTTTCAAACATTCATTGTAAACATTGCTGTTTACAATCCATTTCTAACCATAACTAGGCTACTAATCGCCTATTTTTATTATTCAATGAGTTGCGAATATATACATCAACATCCACAACTCATCAATCAAAAATTATTTATTATCAATCAAACCACGACCAGACTTACGAACGATACCGTCCTCGGCAAGTTTTTGAGAAAGTACATCTAACAAACCGTTCACAAATTGTCCCGATTTTGGCGTCGAGTAATTTTTAGCAAGCTCGATATATTCGTTGATAGATACTTTTACTGGAATACTTGAGAAATGAATCATTTCGGCCAAGCCCATTTTCAAGATAATCATGTCGGTCATTGCCAAACGGTCAGCTTCCCAGTTTTTGGTTTGCTCAATGATGATTTTTTCATATTCATCGTCATTGTTGAGCGTTTGGTCAAATAGGTCTGTAAAATAAAATTTATCGTCGTCCCAATTCAAAGCTAATGGCTGTAACACCAATTCAGCGATGTTTTGGATTTTGAAAGTCTTCGTTGTTAAGCTTTTCAAAACATCTTTATTTTCGCCCCAATTTAAGTCTTTTTCTTCAAAATACGCCACCACAGAGTGATGTTTCAAAATGAAAGTCTTAAGAATATGTACAACAATGGCTAAATCTTCTTCAAAATTATGCTTTGATGTACGAAGGTAAGATTGGAATTGTGTATCTGGCAAAACCGCATCCAAGAAAAGTTTACGGATAAAGTTTTGGTCATCTTCTGTCCAACGAAGATCACGTCTGATGATTTCGTTTTCGAAGTTAGGAAGATTACGAAGGGCAAGAATTACTTGGTTTTCGCCAAAACGAGAAGTTTTGTGTTCACTTTCCAAAAGGCGACGTTGTTCGTCCCAAACTGCCACGTCAGCAAGTTCGACCAACAACAAAAGTAATTTCAAGTAATTATCATAGATTTTTTCTACTTCTTCAATCATAGCGTGCTTGATACGCACACGGTCGCGTTTTACCGCATCGCGATAAATGGCCAATGCTTGTCTTCCTGCATTTTTTGAATCAGCAGGAATATCTTCAGCTTTAACCTCACCCTTGAATAATTCTTCGAAATAGAGTTCAGCCAGCTTGCGTAAACCTTCAAGTTTAGGCATCTGTTCTTCTTTCGGAATCATTAAATCAAGATTTGGTAAAAATTGCTCGGCAATATAATCGAAGGCTAATTGATAATTGGCACGTTCCACTGTGCGGAAGGCATAGATAGTTTGGAATGCTTTTGTACGGAGTAAGCGTCGGTTGACCATTGGATATGCAAAGAACGTTTTTGTAAATTTTTAACTGCACCATACCTTGGCGCTGAAAATCAGTGTGCAAAATTAGTATTTTTTTTAGAAACATACATTAGTAAAAAGAAAAAAAGCTTCGATTTTAAAGCGATACTTTTCGATTTCTGAAGCAAGGGCTTGAAATTGTCCATTCTTTTCGCAATTCTTTCTAAATCAACCCAAAACCTCAAGAAGTGCATGACCAATAATGACTTGTAAGCAAAAAATTAAAATCAAATATCCAAAATCCACAATCATCTAATTATGTTTGTGGAAGATTGTACAATAGACCCAAAAACATATCAATGTATCAACATCGCTGGAAACTATTGCGAAAGTACATTGGTTAATTATACATGAAAGCATTAAAACATCTCAATAAGTATTTCTTCCAATATAAGTGGTATTTGATTCTGGGTACGCTTTTTACATTTATCTCCAATTTGTTTGGAGTGGTGCCTGCCCAAATTGTTCGTTACGCTTTAGATTTAGTAAAAGAAACAATTTCTCTTTATTTTCTATATGATGGATTTGGTGCGCAAACCGTCGTATATGAAATATTTGCTTTCTCGATTTTACTCTATGGTTCTTTGATTCTCATCATGGCTTTACTCAAAGGGATTTTCTTATTTTTTGTAAGACAAACCCTCATCGTGATGTCACGCCATATTGAGTATGACCTCAAAAACGAAATTTATCATCATTACCAAACCTTGCCTTTAAGCTTTTACCGTAAAAACAATACTGGCGATTTGATGGCTCGTATTTCGGAAGATGTTGGCAAAGTGAGAATGTACGTAGGGCCGAGTTTGATGTATGGACTCAACCTTATTTCGGTATTTGTTTTGGTGGTTGGATATATGCTTTCGGTAAATGCTAAGTTGACTTGGTATGTATTATTGCCTGTGCCGTTCTTGTCAGGAAGTATCTATTTTGTTAATACCATTATCATTCGTAAATCAGAAGAGATACAAGCAAACCTTTCCAAAATATCCACATTTGTTCAGGAAGCTTTTTCAGGAATTAGAGTGCTAAAAGCTTTTGTACAGGAAGAGCCATCTACGGTGGCTTTTACCAAACAATCGAATATTTATCGTGAAAAATCATTAGACTTGGTAAAAGTAGATTCTCTCTTTACACCGCTGGTTTCTATTTTGGCAGGGTTAAGTTCGGTTTTGGTTGTATATATTGGTGGACAAGAAGTAATGTCAGGCAGACTAACGCCTGGTAGTATTACCGAATTTATCATGTATGTGTATATGCTCACATGGCCAATGATTGCCTTGGGTTGGACTACCTCTCAAATTCAGCGTGCGGCAGCTTCGCAGCAACGTATCAATGAATTTTTGAATATCAAAACAGATATCGTTTCAACAAAAGACATCTCTCAGACCATCGAAGGAACTATTGATATTAACCATGTACGATTTGTGTATCCAGACTCAGGAATTGAAGCGCTACATGATTTTAGTATGCACGTAAAAGCAGGTGAATCTGTAGCGATTTTGGGCACTACAGGCTCGGGTAAAAGTACCGTAGCCAACTTGCTTTGTAGAATGTACGATACCACAGAAGGACAAATCAAAGTGGATGGTTTTGAGTTGAAAGAATGGAATGTACAAAGTCTCCGAGGTCAAATCGGCTATGTGCCTCAAGATGTATTCTTGTTTTCTGATTCTATCAAAAACAATGTACGTTTTGGTAGCACAGATATGTCTGACGAACAGGTAATTCAAGCCACGAAAGATGCCGATTTATACAATAATATCATGGACTTCCCCGAACAATTTGATACCGTGTTGGGCGAAAGAGGTGTTACATTATCAGGCGGTCAAAAGCAACGTTTGTCTATAGCAAGAGCCATTGCAAAAAGTCCGAAGATTCTTATTTTGGACGACTGTCTTTCGGCCGTAGACACCAAAACAGAGCATCAGATTTTGAATAACTTACAAGAAATTATGAAAGGCAGAACATCTGTCGTAATTTCTCATAGAGTATCTTCAGCAAAGCTAGCTGATAAAATTATCATGCTTGATGGCGGTCATGTTATCGAGCAGGGAACGCATGATGAACTTATGGCTAAGGAAGGCGCCTATAAAGAACTTTTTGAGAAACAACTTCAAACAGAAGAAACTAATTCGTAAATTGGAGCTAACCTTTATAAAATTTTGGAGTGACGATTTAGCTTTAATATATTCAGCAAAACGCTCTGCTTGTAAAGGCAGGGCGTTTTTTGCGTTTGTGCATTTTAATTTATTCAAATCAGATTCCTAATCAGTCATTATATTCTTGAAAACGATAAGTGCTTATGCAGCATACATTCAAACACAAAGTATATCACGTCTTAGAGGTAGCGCGGGGGAAAAAAATGGGGTCAATTGGCTAGTCAATATCCTTATTATGAGCATTATTGCGCTCAATACCGTGGCCATTATTCTCCATTCTGTCCGAAGTATTAGACGCGAATTTGATGAAGTTTTTGTTGATTTTGAATATTTTTCAGCTGTATTTTTCACTATCGAATACTGCTTACGATTATGGGTTTGCACCGAAAACGAGAAATATAAACATCCTATTTGGGGGCGTTTACGGTATATGACCTCAACAGGCGGTATTATTGATTTGCTGGCTATTCTACCGTTTTACGTATCTCACTTTACTTCGGATACTGGACTAATCCGTATTTTGAGATTATTCAGGGTATTTAGGCTATTCAAATTTTCTCGATATGTTCATGCCTTAAGAGTGATTGAAGGTGTGATTAAGGAAAAAAGAGAAGAATTAGTATTGAGTTTAGTTTTTCTAATTTTCCTACTACTCATTGCATCTTCGGTAATGTACTATCTCGAGAGTCCAGCTCAGCCAAGAGTTTTTTCGAGTATTCCTGCAACTTTATGGTGGGGCATAACCACCATAACATCAATCGGTTATGGCGATATTTACCCAGTTACTATTTTGGGAAAAGTATTCGGCGGGATAATCGCAATTTCGGGAATTGCTATCATTGCACTACCAACAGGTATTTTAGCGTCAGGATTTGCAGAACATATCAATATTCACAAAAAAGAGCGAGAAAAACATAGGTTTTGTCCACATTGCGGCAAAGAACTACCATAAACTCTTAACAAAAGTCAATATTTATGTAACCTTAGCTCAAAAATTACGTATAGTATGTATCTTTCTCCTAGAATCTAGTAGCAATAAATAATCACTAGGTTTGACAATACAATTCAATAATTTTTACTTTGATAAACCATAATTAATTGCGACTGTACGGGTAAATTTTTACTAGAAAGTTAATAAAACTTCATATTATCGAGCTAGTTTAGTCTAAAAGCTTCAAAATTTGTGTATTTTTGACAATTACTAATATTGAATTTACCATCCTAATCCAAACGAACCAGTTCGCCAGAAAATTTACAATCTGCCTATGGCAAAACTATTAATAATCGACGATGAAAAAGCCATCCGTGGCGCCTTACGTGATATTCTTGAATATGAAGGGTATAGCGTAGAAGAAGCAAGCGATGGAGAACAGGGACTAGAAATGGTCAAAAACAATGACTATGATGTAGTTCTTTGTGACATACGAATGCCCAAAATCGAAGGTTTGGATTTGTTGCTACGAGCCACAGAAATGGGCAAAGGGACTCAATTCATTATGATTTCGGCTTTTGGTAATGTGGAAACAGCCGTTGAAGCAACCAAACGTGGAGCCTTTGATTTTATTTCGAAGCCACCAGATTTGAACCGCCTATTGGTGACAGTACGAAATGCCTTGGAAAGGGGAAAAATGATCACTGAAACCAAAGTACTCAAAAAGAGAGTATATAAACTCAATGAAATTGTTGGAGACTCGGATGCTATTCGCCGAGTAATTGATACTTCTGACCGTGTAGGACCTACCGAAGCTCGAGTATTAATTACAGGACCAAATGGTTCAGGAAAAGAAATGGTTGCCAAACGTCTTCACGAAAGAAGTAATCGTGCCCACATGCCTTTAATCGAGGTAAACTGCGCAGCTATTCCTTCTGAACTGATTGAGTCAGAACTGTTCGGACATGAAAAAGGAGCCTTTACTTCTGCCATCAAACAACGAATTGGAAAGTTTGAGCAAGCAGATGGTGGGACTTTATTTTTGGACGAAATTGGCGATATGAGTCTTTCGGCTCAAGCTAAAGTACTTCGTGCTTTGCAAGAAAATAAAATCACACGCGTAGGTGGCGATAAAGAAATCAAAATCAATGTACGTGTTTTTGCCGCTACCAATAAAAATTTACAATTGGAAATAGCAGAAGGACGTTTCCGTGAAGACTTATTCCACCGTTTGAACGTAATTCCTATCCACGTTCCTGCTTTGAATCAGCGCCCAACTGACGTACCATTATTGGTAGATAAATTCTTACAAGATATCGCCGATGAATACGGTCAGCCAACCAAAGAAGTAACCGATGATGCCATGAAGTATCTTCAGTCGCTTCCATGGACGGGTAATGTTCGTGAACTACGCAACGTAGTGGAACGCTTGGTCATCATGTGTGGTGATATCATTAACCTCGATGACGTAAAACTCTTCGCTATGCCAGTCATTTAGATTGGAGATTGTGGATGTTGGAGTTCGGATTTTCAATCATTCGTAATTGAGCGATTTAGTGATTGAGCGAATGAGTGATTAATTTTAATAGGTATTTTACTGTAGGGATACAATGCTTTGCCTCACCAGAGCTATTATTCGAAATATCAACATAGGTCATCTTGAAATTAGAACGATTCTATAAATTTCATCAATATGAGTAATCCCGAATTTTAAGGTTGAGGTTATTCTCTAAGTTTTCATCAAAAAAGCGGTCAGGAAATATTTTCTGACCGCTTTTTTGATACTACTATACTAAATTTCACTCAGCTTAAGACGCAATCATTGCGTCTCTACCGCCAGAATACAAATTTTAAATTAATCACTCATTCATTCAATCACTAAATTAGAGATAGCTCTTTGGCGTTTTACATTCTCTTAGACCAAAAATACGTTATTGCCCCAACCAACAAAATCCCTAAGCCAATAAAGCTTTCTTGAGGTTTGTCATAAATGATAAATAATAAAACAATCATACTAAAACCCACATACAAATACTGAATATAAGGACTCAAAGGACTTCTGAAACGGTCGCCCTCGTGAGGAATTTTCAAGAAACTTGCCACAGCGATTGTTCCCATCAATTGCAATACGAAAGACGAATACAGTAAAATCTGTTGCAAACTTCCCGACAACAACAATATCAAAATCACTGCACATAATAGCCATATTGCTCGAATTGGCACATCGTGCTTGTTAGTTGGACGAATCCATTTCCATAAAGTGTAATGTTGTGCCATCGAGTGTACTATTCTAGAACCTATCCAAATATAAGAACTCATTGTAGCTATCAATTGAAATCCAATCCCTGCACTAATCCACTTATTGGCGGTAGGACCTAGTATATTTTGAGTTGCTAAAATCGCTACCTCGGCTTGTCCTTTCAACTGTGCATAAGTTCCAAATTTCAAGAATACCAGCTGCAAAAGTACGTACACTACAATGACGCCCAAGGTGCCAAAAATCAAAGCTTTGGGTAAATCTTTGCTTGGGTTTCGGATTTCGCCTACGATATACGCCGCAGCATTCCATCCTGTGTAAGCATAGGTCACATAAAGGAGTGAAACAGCAAAACCCGTTTGGGTTATTTCATCCAAAATTGGCACTTGTACATTGATGGCATTTTGAGGAATAGGTGCATACCAAATGCCTATTCCTAATAAAAAACCGATAAATAGTACTTTTACCACAGTGGTAATATTCTGAAAAACACTACTATGTTTGAGTGAAAATGAGTGCAATAAACTGATTAAAATAATCAGCAAAACGATATACCAACGCAAATTAGGTATGTCAAACGGGCTCAAATAGGCTTCCATGGCAAGCGCTGCAATGGCTACGGGCGACGAAAAACCTACAATCAAAGAAGCCCAAGCGGTGAGATAACCCCAGAAAGGATGAAAACCTTTACTGACAAAAATATAATCGCCACCGGATTCATTATAGTGCGTTCCTAGTTCGGCGAATGTAAATGCGCCAATCAATGCTAAAACACCTCCTAACACCCACAGCAATACAATACTCCAAACATTTTGTACATCGACTAACTGGTATCCTAAACTCGTAAAAACGCCCGTTCCCACCATATTAGAGATAACTAACATAGTGGCGGTTTTCCATCCTATTTTGTGCGACATAGGCTAATTTCTTTAAATAATTGCGAATATTTCTTCAAATATAAAGGCACAAAGCGTTTTACACTTTGTGCCTTTATTCCTTTTTCTAAATACTTTTTACAAAGTAAAATTCAATCTTGCAAAAACATATCTACCTGTTGTTCCCATCAGTGGCTGAGATTATTTCTGTTTCTTTTCTGACTTAGCTGAGGGCTTTTTATCTTTTTCAGAAATCGGTAATTCTTCTTTGACAGAACTTGTTGAGGCTGGCATACTGGTATGATTTACCATTTTCCATTCGCCTTTAATCAGCTCTACAATTCTTAACTCTTGAGAAGTTTCTTTTTTACCATCTAAGGTTTTTATTTGTTTAAAAGTCACCCAAACATAGGTAGGATTTACTTTTCTGAAATTTGTTTTTTCTCTAGCAAACGTAGGCTTTGCCCCTTTTTTGCCCTCATTAAACCAAGTAGTTGCCCAAGAGCTCAAGGCATCCCAACCATCTTTCACAATCAATTGACCTTTTTCGTATTGAGCAAAGTAGGTTTGTGGCGTTTGGCGATAAAGCGTCATCCATGTTTCATAATCTTTAGCATAAAAAGCTCTGGTCTCGTCAGCTATCAATTGTTTGATTTTGCTTTGGTCTTCGGGACTAACGGTGTTTTGAGCTGTAACAGTACTGACAAAAAGTAGTAAAGTAACGCAAAGGAATCCAAGTGTTTTCATAAGTAAGAATGAGTAAAATGAAACTTTAATTGTGAGGCTTTAGAATAAAGGTAATAAGTTTTAGGTAAAAAAAACATCCTTTAGTTTACCAAAGCCTAAATCATTTAGCTTGAAATAGAGAATTAATATAGTCTAACTAGAAACGATTGATTCTCAAAAATGTCATTCTTAACATCTATTTTTTCTTACAAACATGAAACATAACTAATGTAGCGATTTAGTGATTAAGCGAGTGAGGGATTATGTAAAAATTTGTATTGCATCAGTAGAGACGCAATGATTGCGTCTTAAGCCATTCATATCTAGCTTAATAGCATCAAAAAGCGGTCGAAAAACATGTTTTCGACCGCTTTTTTGATATCACTATGCCAATTTTCGAAAAATCACTCATGCACTCAATCACCAATCACTAAATTAGGGATGACTCATGCTTACTTTCTATAATCCAAAGCTGGTTTTCTGTCGCCCAACAAGGCTTCATATTTAAAGTCCGCTCCTCCTCGTTTTTCGAGCCACTCAGCCTTAGCCTTATCGATCGTCGCTTGGTCGTTCATCAAATCAAGGGCAGTAATTGCGAGTGTTTTCGCGGCTACAATCATTCCTTTCTGTCCAATCGACATACCACTTGCTGCGGTAGATTGCCAGCTATGTGCCGATGAGCCTGGCACCCAAGTCGCAGTACCTAAACCAACCGTTGGTACTACCCAACTTACATCGCCTACGTCGGTCGAACCTCCCGATGTGGCACTTTCTGATGCATCAGTAAAATTTTTAATCTTAGCAGCATTGTTGATATCCTGCTTTTGCTCCCCTAATGTTTCAGCGATTTTTTCTGCAAACTTTTTCTCTTCATCATTATACACAACCCCTCCTACTTTCTGCATATTTTGATGAACAAGCGTTGCTAATGTTACATTGGGTAAAAGGTTGTAAACACCCCCTAACACTTCCCATTCAACTTTTGTGCCTGTACCTAAAGCTGCACCTTGAGCTGCATTTTCGATACGTTTCCAAATACTCTGTAAAATTGCTCTGTCTTTATGACGTGCATAATAATATACCTCGGCATAAGCTGGTACTACGTTAGGAGCCTCACCACCTTTGGTAATTACATAATGAATACGCGTATCCTGAGGGATATGCTCACGCATCATATTAATCATATAATTCATCGACTCTACGCCATCCAATGCCGAACGACCACGCTCAGGTGCGGCCGCTGCGTGCGAAGCAATGCCTTTGAAACGAAATTTCGCATTTTTGTTGGCCAATGACGTACTTGCATCCGCCGCATTCGCAGAACTTGGGTGCCAGTGCAATACCACGTCTACATCGTTGAAATACCCTTCACGAACCATATATACTTTGCCTGAACCACCCTCTTCGGCTGGACAGCCATAAATTTTGATGGTTCCTGGCTTACCTGATTTTTGCAACCAATTCTTTACTTCAATAGCCGCCGCCACCGACGCCGTACCAAAAAGGTTATGTCCACAACCATGTCCTCCCTTTTGATTAGGAATAGGTTTTATTTCGGGAGTAGCTTCTTGTGCCAAGCCCGGTAAAGCATCATACTCGCCTAAAATACCAATCACGGGCTTACCTGCACCGTAGGTTGCAACAAAGGCCGTAGGAATGCCAGCTATACCTGCTTGTACTTGAAAGCCCTCTTTTTTCAATTGCTCTTGCAATAAAAGAGAACTCTTTTCTTCCATGTAGCCAAGCTCTGCATAATCCCAAATTTGTTTTGAAATCTTGGCATATTCATCGAATCGTTTGTCAAGATTACCAATCATCGCTTGCTTCTCAGCTTCCAAAGGACTTGCTGTAGCAGCTTTCTTTTTTTGTGCCATACTTGCGAATGATAACATCGAAAGCACTAGCAAAACGCATTTCTTCATAAATAAAGGTAAGTTTTAGTTTTAGTAAAGTGAATATTGTGGACTTTGGTATTAAGTTAGTGGCAAAATAAAATTTAAGATTGTACTTTGGGCTTGCAGGTATCGGCTTTCGGCGGTGGGCTTTGGGAAAAATGCATGTCTGTGATCATTAAACACATTTTAACACTCTTTGCCTTATGCCTGTTGCCTTGTGCCTAAACACAAAACTTAGCTCTAATTTTTGCCCACTAACATACTATATTTTCCGAATGATCTCCTCTGATGGCACTCTTGTTCTGGCTGCATAGACGCCATCGTCTGCTCCCTTTCCACAAGCTACAATCATACACACCTCGGCTCCTGCTGGAGCGTCAATCAATTTTTTGACCAAACGACTATCAAAACCTTCCATCGGACAGGTATCATATTGATGCGAGGCCATACTCAGCATAAATGTTTGTGCTGCTAAAGCACATGACTTATGCACCATCACTCGTTGGTCAGCATGTGACGAAACTCTCAAAAACGGTCGATTAAATCCTTTGACTAAAATGATAAGTTTGCGAAGCAAAGTCATAAAGCCAAACCAGTCATTGCGGTAAAACAAGGGCATCAGTTTGCCATAATAATCCATAGCTCGCTTGTCACGACCCGTGAGTTCTTTTCCCTGAAATTGTTTTTTGATATTGTCCAAGTTCCATTGAGCCATATTTTTCCAACGGTCTTGGCGGGTTAAAAATATGATAAGATGCGGGGCTGTTCGAGCGGCAGACTGATTGAAACAAGCCTTGGCTATAGCTTCCTTTTTCTCTGGACTACTTACCCACACAAACTCCCAAAGTTGCATATTACTGCTATTGGGCGAAAGTGTGGCTAACTCCAAACTTTTTTGGATAACCTGCTCGTCTATTTCGGCTTGAGCATCATATACTCGAACCGAACGGCGATAGTTAACAATCTTGGCAAAAAAATCTTGCTGCATGAGTCGTGTGTTGATGAATCAAATTGGGCTTGTTTTACAAAGTTAAAATTCTTAGCCAAAAATCAAAGCAGAAAGGCAGGGAATACCAAGGAAAAAATCATTTTGATACAATCGATTTGACAACTAAAACCTTGTTCCCTTCTGATTTTTAGAGATATAAGTATTGACAAATATATTTTTTAGCCTATATTTGTTTGAATTTTTAGATTAACCTAAAAATTTAATAAACCAAAACTAAACTATTGTCAATAGTTAGATCTATCTAAGCCCTACAAAACTCTTGTTTCACTCTCATGAAAAAATTATTACTACTTTTAGGACTATTGTACTCTGTGATGTGCCAAGCACAGGTACAAATTCAAGGAAAGGTTATTTCCTCCGATAATCAAGAAGAAATCATCGGGGCTAATCTCTACCTTGTTGAATTGCGTCGAGGAAATTTGAGTCAACAGCATGGTAAATTTTACTTCAGTGACCTTAAAAAAGGCACCTATACTCTACAAATAAGTCATATTGGGTATAAAACCTATACTCAAAAAATCGATCTTCACACTGACACTACGCTACATATTAAGCTTACACCAAGTGCAGTTTCGCTCGAAGAAGTTATTGTTTCTGGCTCGGCAAGCAAGACGGTCGTTAAGGAAAGTCCTATTCCTATTGCGGCACTCTCCAAAACACAATGGCTACAATCGGGTAGTACCAACCTTGTCGATGCAATTAGTAAACTCCCTGGCATGTCGCAAATTACCACTGGTGCTACGTTGTCGAAGCCTATTATTCGTGGACTGGGTTTTAATCGAGTAATTACGATGCATGATGGAGTACGGCAAGAGGATAATCAATGGGGCGAAGAACATTCATTACATATCGACGAATATTCTATTGATCGATATGAGATTATTCGAGGTGCTGGTTCGTTGATGTACGGCTCGGATGGTATTGGAGGGGTCATGTCTGTCATTTCCATTTTACCACCAGAAAATACCTCATTAGCTGGAAATATTTTATACAATTATCAGAGTAATCAAGGATTTCATGGAGTATCTGGCACTTTGGCACACAACCAAAATGGCTTACTCTGGCAAGCGAGATTCAGTCTAAAAGATGCTCAAAACTATCAAAATAAGTATGATGGTCGAGTTTGGGGTTCAAACTTCAATGAACTCAATTTTTCCGGAATCGCTGGGGTACAAAAGAAATGGGGATACACTCGTTTGTACTTTTCAAAGTTTGGACAAAATATCAATATCATCGATGGACAGCGCGATACACAAGGACGTTTTGTAAAAGCTATTTTAGAAAATGGAGAAGAAAAATTGATTCCTGTATCTCCTCAAGAACTTGAAGGCAGAACCATTAACCCTAGTAACTCACAAGCATTGAGTAATTACAAATTAACCAGTAACTCTTTATTTCAACTAGGGGCATCTTCATTGAGTTTTACATTCTCATATGCCCAAAATCATCGTCGTGAATATGGGAATATCTACAAGCCTTTTGAGCCAGATTTGTATTTCTTTTTGCAAAACTATTACTATGATATTCGCTTACATTTGCCCGAGCGAAATCAATGGGAAACTAGCTTTGGAAGTAATGGATTATGGCAAAATATGGATAACAAAGGCAATGAAACGCTATATCCTAATTTTGATTTAGCAGATAAAGGAGTTTTTATTTTTTCAAAAAAGAAATGGAATAATTTGATTGTGAGCGGAGGACTTCGCTATGACTATCGTCAATTAAATATCGCACAACTTTACGTAGATGCTGATGGCAAATTTCAGACCTCTCCTAACGGTGCAATCGAAGAACGTTTTAGTGGTTTAAGTAGCTCTTATAGTAACATAACTGGTAGCTTGGGACTAGTATATAAATTCAACTCCAATCTAAGTATGCGTAGCAATATGGCGAGAGGATTTCGGGCGCCATCTGTTCCCGAATTATCATCCAACGGCGAACACGCAGGGACTTTTCGCTATGAAATTGGGAATATCAATCAAAAATCAGAAGTTTCGCTACAGACAGATATTGGTTTTACATGGGAAAACCGTCAATGGTATCTTGATGTGAGCTGGTTTAGAAACCAAATTCAGCATTATACCTATTCGGAGAGAGTTCAGGCGCCAAATGGCAAAGATTCATTGGTTAATCAAGTGCCCGTGTTTAGATATGTACAAGGCAATGCTCTACTGCAAGGTTTGGAAGCAACTGTCAACTTCACTCCTGTACCTTGGTTGAGTCTTAATCAAAGCTATTCGATGGTAAAAGGCATTAATCAACAAGCTACTAATGATTCGTCAAAATATCTACCGTTTATGCCACCAGCACGATGGATTAGTCAAGTAAAATGGAATAAAAAAGCTTGGGGAAAATATATAGAAAATGTGTATTTCTTGGCAGAATTAGAACATCATCAAACCCAAAATCAGGTCCTGTTGGCTTACAATACCGAAACGATTACGCCAGCTTATTCCCTAGTAAATTTAGGAACAGGTATGACTTGGCGGAACAAAGATAAAAAGACCATTGCTTCTCTCTATATCAATGTCAACAACCTCTTTGACTTGGCCTACCAAAACCATCAAAGCCGACTCAAATACCTCGACACCAACCCCACTACACAACGACGTGGAGTTTATAACATGGGAAGGAATGTCAGTATAAAATTGGTAGTACCGATTCATTAATTGTGAATTTTGAATGAGTGAATTGTGAATTATTTTTTGAATTAGAATAAACCTTCTACCATTTTCTAGTCTTGTTAAAATAATTCACAATTCTTCACTCACAACTCACAATTCCACTAACGCCACTGCAAGGTATTAATCAAGCGAATGACGTCGGTTTTGAGATAGTCAATGACAGGAGCTAAAGAATCGCTTTTGGTGGCAGTATTGAAATATAAAGCACCACGTAAGTAATGTTTTGTTGAATCAGTCGTATAAAACTGCACATACGTTGGTACCTCTCCTTCTAATTCTATCAATTTAGCCGTTTTGCCCGACTTGGTTTTCATCACCAAATCTTTGATAGAATAGGCCTTAATATTATGCCTTGCAGCCAAACGGTGAGCATCGTCAATCAGTTTAGCCAGCTTTTGTTGGTCGCCATCCAAAGATTTATAGGTCAACTGAATCATTGCTTTCATCTCTGGATAATAAATATAAATCCAGTGTGGCTCCGCCCATCGAACAGTATCGGGTTTTATGATTGCATGTTTAGAATATTCAAAGCTATATGGATGCTTTTCGGTTAGCATTTGATATTCGGCTTTGGGCAGATCAATACGATTATAGCCTTTAGGTTTGGGCGTAAAACCATCATCCTCCTTCTTTTGACGACAAGCCGATACGCTCATCAAAAGGAGTACTAACAAAGCAGAAAACCTCACAGCCATCAGACCATGAGGTTTTCTTTGAATCGTATATGTATGAATTTTTTTGAGATTCATTACAAAAGTAGTTATTGGTGATTGTGCCCTATTCCAAATAGCTAGACGCTTCAGATAGGCTGATAATACTTGCAAAACTACATCATTCAAGTATAAAATCTAAGAGGAAACGTTCTTATGTGAACTTTATTGCAAAATTTACGTCCACGCTTAATCTTCAAACAAATTACCTAATCCACCCAATACCGAGCCACCTTCCTTATTAGTATTTTGACCATAAGGCGAAAGTGTACGGATTAATTTAGAAAGTGGCATTGATTGAATCCAAACACGCCCTGTACCACGCATTGTAGCTAAAAATAGCCCTTCTCCACCAAAAACCATTGATTTCAAATTACCTGCACGTTGAATGTCATAACTCAAGGTTGGCTCAAACGCTACGATACAACCTGTATCAATTCTTAAGGTTTCGTTGTTCAGGTACTTTTCTACAATTGTACCGCCAGCGTGTACAAACGCCAAACCATCGCCTTGTAATTTTTCAAGAATAAAACCTTCGCCTCCAAAGAAACCAGAGCCAATACGTTGGTTGAAGGTAATAGATACTTTTGTACCCAATGCTGCACACAAGAAACTATCCTTCTGAGCAATTAAAGTATTGCCTGGCATAGTAGCCAAATTAATAGGAACGATTGTACCTGGGTGTGGTGCAGCAAAAGCTACCTTACGTTTGCCATAGCCACGATTGGTAAAGTGCGTCATAAACAAGGACTCTCCTGTCAACAAACGACTCCCAGCTTGGAAGATTTTACCCAAAACAGAGTTGTCGGCATTAGAGCCATCACCCATTTTAGTTTCAAAAGTAATACCATCTTCCATATAAACCATGGCGCCTGCTTCGGCTATCACAGTTTCGTTAGGGTCTAATTCAATCTCTACAATTTGGATATCTTCACCAATAATCTTGTAATCAATTTCGTGCGAGTACATAGTTTGTTTTAGTTTTTAGATTCAGTAAAACGCTAATCTTATGTTGCAAATTAAGATAAAGAATTAGTTCTAAAAATAACATTTGTGGATAATTGGCAAATTTGTTGAGTAATCGGTGTTTAAAACTGACGACCTTATCTCTGTCAAATATCTGTACTTCAAAAACTAGCAAATATTATGAATTGTATGCCAAAAGCGTACTTTGAATTACTTGAAAAACTTCTTCTTTCAATGCCTCGATATCTTCCTGAGTTTTTCCAATCGTTGAAATAGGCTCATGCACAACCACACGCAAAGGCATACGAGTCAACGAAGGATTACTATCGAACATGATTTTGTAGTTATTCACAAACGTCACAGGCACAATTGGAACCTGCTGCTGCACTGCCATCACAAAAGCCCCATCTTTCAAAGGTTTGTGCATCAATGGTGGCGTTTTAGATTTAATGCCACCTTCAGGAAAAATCACGATACTTCTACCATTTTGCAAAGCTCTTACCGAACGAGTCATCGATTTGGCACGACTACTACGGTCTTCTCTGTCTACCTGAATATGCAGTTTTGAAAACATATACCCAAAAAGAGGCACCTTCTTAATAGCACTTTTACCCACAAATGCGTAGTAGTTTTTCAACACAACTCCCATAGCGGCAATATCCAAATATGAAAAGTGATTAGCACAAAAAACATAAGCTTGTTGTGTATCAGGTTGAAAACGATATTCAACACGAATAGGCACTCCAATCATTGGGAAATACAGTTTTCCCCACAAACGATTTAGATAGTGAGCTTTAGGTTTCCATGATTCTTTTTGAAGAAATAACCAGAAAAACGGAAACAGAAGCAAGAAAATAAATAGCAACCAAAACGCTGCCCAGATATTGTAAAGAGTTTTAAAAATACGCATAGAGACAAAATTAGAGAAAAGTCTTCAGTTGTGAGAAGATAATTGTCAGGAAAGAATTGAGAAAACAATAAAAAAGCCTGATAGCAATAGCTACCAAGCTCTGGAAATATTGTATTGCAAGAATCACATTTAGTCTCTGTATATTGCTATAATCATAGATATGAGCTGTCAATATTAAACTTAGATTCCCATCATTTCTTTGAAGGCTACTGAGTTTCTGGTCGAAATTTCTAATTCGATACCATTATTCAACACCACTTTCATTCCACCTTTGTAGTAAGAATCTATATCGTGGATATACTCAGTATTAATAATTTGCTGACGATTTGCTCTAAAGAAAATCGTAGGATCGAGGCGTTCTTGGATTTTGTTTAACGAACGGTGAATCATCGGGCGATTGTTGCCAAAATGGAAGCGACAATAGTTACCAACAGATTCAATCATGAACACTTCAGACAATCTCACGAAATAGCACTTTTCGCCATCTTTCAAGAAAATACGTTTGTCTGGTGACAATCGACCTTCTGAAACAGCTGCTGTAGCTCTTTCTTGCTGAATTTCTGAGCGTACTTTCTCAATCGTTTTAGCCAAACGTTCAGTTTTTGTAGGCTTCAGAATATAGTCCATAGCCTCAGATTCAAATGCTTGAATCGCATATTGATTGTAGGCTGTTACAAACACCACTTTCGGAACAAACTCTAATTCTTCTAGCAAATCAAAGCCATTTTTTTCTGGCATTTCAATGTCTAGAAAAATCAAATCAGGTTGAAGACGGTGTATTTTCTCCAAAGCCTCATCTACGTTCTCAGCTTCATCAATGATTTGAATGTCTGAAAACTCTTGTAATAAGTACTTTAGCTCTTGGCGCGCGAGTCTCTCGTCATCTACCAAGATAGTTTTAATTTTCTTACTCATCGGTTGTAAATTTAACAAGTCGTGATAATGGCGGTTACCAGCTCTTGGAGAATAAGGCAGTCTATTAGCCATACCTGAGTAACTGATTTTCAATTAATTAACAACAACAGTTCAACACCTGTGAACTAATCAGGATTGATATTTTAGTAAATACCTCGGATTTATTGCTAATATAGCAAATTCTATTGCATTTTGTTTGTGTCCTCATTGATTATTTCGAAAAACTCAGCCCTATTTTTAGTCAAATAGATTCGAAAAATCGTCTTTGCTCAAAATGTTAATTTTTTCTTCAAATGATTAAAAATTAACACTAAAAACCATGAGGATTGCTAAGGAAGTTTTACCAAGTTGTATCAGGAATAACTGTGTTAAATCCCATTTCTCACGACTATCATGTATTTTATGGATAAAATTAACAACTTTCTTGCCAACTATACCTACCGTCTAATAAGAAATAACGACAGTCTCTTTATTTCCCCTCTTACAACTGATTTTTCACAAGACTCAATTTTTAATAGTATATTCTCATAAAAATACAATCATTACCTCCTCATCTCCTAATAAGCTCCATAAATATTAGGCTTACGGCACAAAAATTACCATTTGGTAACTGAAAAATCTGTTATTTTGAAGGAGATAATAATAAAAAAGACGTACCCGAAGGATACGCCTTTTTTATTATGGGAGGGTAATATTACTCAACTACACCTAATTGTACGGTGTTAGTTTTCAAATCTTTATTTGAAGGAACGCTCAAAGTAGTTACATATGTATCTCCTTTTGCAAGTAATCCTTTCGCCACCAAGATGTCAGTCATACCATTTACAGTAGCTTCTACATCTTTTCCGTCAGCTTCGTAATAGAACACTTTAGCACCCCACAACAATCCCATCACAGTCATGATAGCTTTGTTTGATGTGAATACATAAAGATTAGCTTTAGGACGGTGAGCAGACAAACGGAACGCTGTGTAACCACTGTTTGTTATACAAAGAATCGCTTCAGCTTTCGTATCACGAGCCAAACGACATGCACTAGCAATCATTCGGTCGTTCAAAGCGTATTTAGAATCATTGTTAGCCAACGAGTGATTTTTGAAGTAGATAGCAGCCTCGTCACCTTTTACGATTTCGATTTTGTTTTGTTGTTCTTCAACCACCTCTTGGATGTGTGCCATTGTTTCTACAGACTTCACAGGGTAAGTACCTGAAGCAGACTCAGCACTCAACATCGTTGCCGAAGCACCTTGCAATACTGCATTAGCAACGTCAGAAGTTTCTGCACGTGTAGGAACTGGATTAGTAATCATTGATTCCAACATTTGAGTTGCAACGATTACTGGTTTACCAGCTTGAGTACACTTCTCTACCATTACGCGTTGTAGGTGTGGTACTTCAGCACCATCCATCTCAACACCCAAGTCACCACGCGCTACCATGATCGCATCAGTAGCAGCAATGATTTCGTCTAGGTTATCGATAGCCTCTGGTTTCTCGATTTTAGCGATAACTTTAGTATCTTTTCCGTAAGCAGCGATTTTTTGTTTGATATCATAAATATCATCTGCCTTACGTACGAATGAAAGCGCAACCCAGTCAACACCATTGTCCAAACCGAAGTACAAATCCGCTTCGTCTTTTGGAGTCAAACATGGCAATGAAACTTTTGTACCTGGAAGGTTAATACCTTTTTTAGACTTCAAGATACCACCATAAATTACTTCGGTAACTACCTCTTTTTTCTCTTTGTCTACTGCTAATACTTTTACTTCTAAGTTACCATCATCCATCAAGATACGCTCTCCTGGATTCACGTCTAAGTACATTGAAGTGTAAGTAGTACCTACTCTTTCTGATGTACCTACCACATTTTCGTCCATCACGAAAGTAAGCGTTTTACCAGCAATCAATTCTACGCCGTTGTTTTCAACAAGCTGAGTACGAATTTTCGGACCTTGTAAATCTTGAAGAATCGTTAGGTTTGTACCTAATGCTTCAGAGACAGCTCTGATGTTCTTTACTCTCTGAAGGTGATCTTCATGAGTACCATGCGAGAAATTAAGTCTGAATATGTTTGCACCTGCTTGGGCAAGCTTGGTCAACATCTCTGGTGATTCTGATGCTGGGCCAATCGTAGCTACAATCTTGGTCTTTCTTTGATAAGACATCTTTCGGTTACAGTTTAAGGGATATGATTGGGGAAAGTTATCGAATTCTTCTACTTTTTACAGCTATTGAGCTCTCGACAACTCGACAAAAATTCAAATGATGTTGCAATTTACAATTTATGAATCGAAAATAGAATCTTATTTTGAGTATTTATTACGAACCCTAGCTTTAGGCATCATAAATTGCATCTAAATTAGGCAAATTTGGAATAATATGCACCAAACCGAAGAAAGTTTGCAGTTTATTTCTTTTTGGTTAACATGATTCCGAATGTATTCTTACAAAAAGAATATATTTTGGTTAGATCTATCCTTGTTTCTCTACTAGCGTTTTTTCGCTTTTTACTTCACTGACCTTTATAAGCATTTTTTTTGTATCTTGCCAAGTTGCCTTTTGGGCGACAAGGAGGTATTACTATCTACGAGCTGGCAGTTTTTTAGGGCTCAAGCAGGTATTTATTTAGCATAAATATACTTTCGTTCCCTTACTAATTTCATTAAACAAACTTTTTAGATTTTATGCAAAAAGAAAAATTTATGCAGGAAGCGATCATGCTTTCTTTGAAAGGTTCGGCTGGTGGAAAAGGAGGCCCATTCGGTGCTGTGGTTGTCAAAAATGGAGAAATTGTAGGAAGAGGATTTAACCAAGTAACTTCTTCGAATGACCCAACGGCTCACGCTGAAGTAGTAGCCATCAGGGATGCGTGTAACAACTTAGGGACTTTCCAATTGGAAGATTGTGAAATTTATACCTCATGCGAACCCTGCCCAATGTGCCTTGGTGCTATCTATTGGGCTCGACCTCGTAAGGTATATTACGCCAACACACGCGAGGATGCCGCAGAAATTGGATTTGACGATGCCTTTATCTATCAGGAAATTCCTTTACCACTACATCAACGCAAAATCGAAATGATTCCGCTCGGTCGTGAAGAAGCACAAAAAGCTTTCCAATTCTGGAAAGATAAAAGTGATAAAACAGAATACTAAGCTAAGTGTAAATTCTGAATCATTAAAACTGTTTATTTCGGATATCGGATGTTGGATTTCGGAATTGTAATCTTTTATGTTTTGTAAAAAATAGAGGCATTTTACTTTATTTCCGAAATCAAAAATCCCAAATCTGAAATAGTTTAGAATCCTTCGTACAGCACTAATATCGGATGTTGGATTTCGGAAGTATTAGCTTCTCTATTTTGTAAAAAATAAAAGTATTTTACTTTTAAACTTTCAGTCGGCAGCAATAGGCATTCGGCAAAAATATTCTTTGGGCAACCATAAAACACTTTGCCGAATGCCTATAGCTAATTTCTGAAAGCCCAACAATGTAATCTTGTTTTGCACTAATATCCAAAAAGAGAAAAGTCGTTAATTGTATTTCAGTACTATTTTTTCGCAACGTCAATTTTCAACTCTTCAACTTTTCAAATTCTTTTAATTCTCCCCTATTACAAGTATATTCGAAGCTACTATCCAATTTTTTCTAATCAACTATGTTTAAGTCAACTTACCTCGCTTGCGCTATCGCAGCTATTGGACTTTCTTCTTGTAGTCCCAAAACTTTATTTCAAGCACAAGATTTCACGAAGGAAAATCTTTTTACTCAAAACATCGAAGGCCCCAACTTTGACTCCAAAGGACAATTGTATGTGGTAAACTTCCAAAAAGATGGTACCATCGCTAAGGTAATGCCTGATGGCTCTTGTGAATTATTTCTTACTTTACCACAAGGAAGCACTGCAAATGCTATTCAATTCGATGATAAAGGTGCTATGTATTTGGCAGATTTCTCAGGGCATAATGTATTGAAGGTAAATATGCAGACCAAAGAAGTATCGGAATTTAGCCATAATGACCGTTTTAATCAACCAAATGATATTTGTATTACTCGTAAAAATGTACTTTTTGCAAGTGATCCCAATTGGAAACAAAGCACAGGTCAAATCTGGAGAATAGATACAGATGGCTCTTCACATTTGTTGTCGTCAGACATGGGTACAACCAATGGTATTTGTTTGAGTCCCGATGAAAAAACGTTATATGTCAATGAAAGTATCCAGCGAAATATCTGGGCATTTGATGTGGATGCTCAGGGAAATATCAGTAACAAACGTCTTTTTACCTCATTCAAAGACGGTGGTTTGGATGGCATGAAATGTGATAAATCAGGAAAACTGTATGTAACTCGTTGGGGATTAGGTAAAATTCTTATTTTCAACCCTTCGGGACAACTGATCAAAGAAGTCACTACCAAAGGCAAGCAAACGAGTAATCTGGTATTCAGTCCAAATCAAAAAGAAGCATTCGTGACTTTACAAGACCGCAAAGGCATGGAAAAGTTTAGAATAAAATAAATAATTCTTTTAAGTAATCGTGCAGAATAAGATTTGATTTAAGTGTTTAGGGACAAGGCAACAGGCACAAGGCACAGAGTGTTTAAATGTTTTTTAGCAAAAAATAGATATATTTTTGCCGAATGCCTATAGCCAAAAGCTAAAGAAATATAAGATACTTTAACGACTTTTTGCCTAATAGTACAGCTTACTGATAGCCGAAAACCAACAGCTATAACAAAACAAAACCCAAGAAAAAGATGATTATTAGAATGGTAAGAATGACTTTTCAGGAAGATAAAGTAGATGATTTTCTTGAAATTTTTAATACGTCCAAAAATAAGATTCGGCATTTTGAAGGCTGCCATCATCTCGAATTTCTCAAAGATGCCAACCAACCGAATGTCTTTATGACGTACAGTTATTGGGAAAGCGAAAACCATTTGAATCAATATCGTGATTCAGAACTTTTCCAAAAAACTTGGGCGGCCACAAAAGCATTGTTCAAGGAAAAGCCTATTGCTTTTTCTTCAGAAAGAGTGGAAATCATTGAGTGATTTGCGATTGAGTGAATGAGTGATTATTATTTGAATATAGATAAAAATCACTCATTTACTCAATCATCAATCACTCAATTTTGAATAACTCATGTTATATCGTTACTCGAAACGTTTATTCGAAAATCGATTTTAGTTCGACAGCATCCTGAGCTTTCATACGTCCAGCCAATACCAAACGCAATTGACGACGACGTAAAGCTCCTTCGTACAAGGCAATTTCATCTTCTGTTTCAGGAACAGCCTGAGGCACATCAATAGGGCGACCAGATTGATCTACTGCTACAAAAGTAAAAAAGGCTTTATTGGTCGAAACTCTTTCTTTTGCTGGGATATTTTCGGCCCACACATCAATCACCACTTCCATCGAAGAACTAAATGCACGAGTCACTTTGGCTTGTAGTGTTACTACGCTTCCAAGCGGAATAGACTCTTTGAACGACACGTTGTCAACAGAAGCTGTTACTACAATTCGGTTCGAATGTTTTTGTGCACAAATAGCCCCTACTACGTCCATCATTCTCATGAGGTTTCCACCCATCAAATTTCCAAGCGTATTGGTATCGTTTGGAAAAATCATTTCGGTCATGGTAGTAAGCGATTCTGATACTGGTTTGCTCTTTGCCATTGTTTAAATAAAAGTAATTTCTACCTATTACTAGATTGATGAAGTTATATATACCAGACCTGGGCAGACAGGCTTGAATGCAAAAGAGAAAAGGACAATTGAAAGAATTTATTTCTTTAACTCATTTATCTCGTCGAGATTAACGGTTTTGAAATGTTCATAAACCTTCAAAACAATCGCCAAAGCAATGACTGCTTCACAAGCTGCCACAACGATTACGAACAAAGAAAATATTTGTCCCTGAAGACTAGGGTCATTTTTACTAAAAGCCACCAAATTCACATTGACAGCATTAAGCATTAATTCGATACCCATCAGTACCACAATAATGTTTCGTTTGACAACCACCAAAGCAAGTCCTATGCTAAACAACAAGGCACTTGTGAGTAAGTAGTAAGGCAAAAAGCTGTTATCCATGGATTGATTAGTTTTTAGTTTTGGTACTTAAATAAGCTGCTCCAATCAGTACTGCCATCAATAATATACCTGAAACTTCAAAGGGCAATACATAGTTGGTCATTAGCTCTACTCCTATCGTTTGAGTAGTAGAAGTAGGCTCTACTGCCTCAAATAGGTTATCTTGAATAGTCAAAAATCTTGCTCTACCAAAGGTGTATAGCAAAGTAGCACTAAAACCCAACATCACAAATACCCCAAGAACTCGGTTGGAACTTTCGGTGGTAATATCATTGCGTCCACGGCTTTTATTTCCTTGTTGATTGGTTAGCATTACCCCAAAAATAAGAAGTACTAATACCCCTCCAACGTAAACTAAGATTTGGGCTACAGCCAAAAAATCTGCCCCTGCCAATACATACAATGCCGATACTCCTAAAAATGTACCAAGCAAACTAAAGGCCGCATACAAGACATTTTTGGTAAGTAATACGACCAAAGCCGAGGCTAAGGTCAGTACCATGAAAGCTATAAATACAAATTGTATCAAAACTCTTGAGATTTATGGTTGGTCAAATATCTAGTTCAAAAACCTTATTCTGGTCTTTTAAATTTTGGTCGAAAAACAGGACGAGGCTTGGGCGCTTCTTCGCTTGTAGTGCTATCCACCTGCTTGGTTTCTTCGGTTTTTATCTCTTCTTGTTCGACTTTAGCAACAGGCTCAGATGTTTCATCTTCTGCTTTTGCTGGAACTTTAAACTTCGGTCTGAAGGCTGGACGAGCAGGCTTGACTTTATCAGATGGTGTTTCAACTTCTGGTGATACCTCATCGGCTGGCTTTGAAGCTGGCTTAAACTTAGGTCTGAAGGCTGGACGAGCGGGCTTGACTTCCTCCGATGGTGTTTCGACTTCTGGAGCTACCTCTGCACTGGCCTCTACAACTGGCTCAGTTACCTCATCGGCTGGCTTTGAAGCTGGCTTAAACTTCGGTCTAAAAGCTGGACGAGCAGGCTTGACTTCATCAGATGGTGTTTCAACTTCTAGCGATACCTCTGTGCTAGCTTCTACAACTGGCTCAGTTACCTCATCGGCTGGTTTTGAGGCTGGTTTAAACTTCGGCCTGAAGGCTGGACGAGCAGCAGGCTTGACTTCATCAGCCGCCGTTGTAACATTTTCATTCGTACCTTCTGTCGTATTTTCAACAGAAGTCTCGGTTGAAGGTGCAACCTTCATTTTTGGCTTAAATGCTGGACGAGATACTGGTTTTGGGGTATCTCCCGTAGAAGTTTCGTCTGTAGTAGGTTTAGACTCATCGCTTTCAACCTTCATTTTTGGTTTAAAAGCAGGTCTTGGTGCTGGTTTTGGCGCTTCGGCAGTAGCTTCCGCTGAAGACTCAGCAGGAGTCTCGGTATTGTTTGCTACAGGACGAGCAGCAGGCTTAAATGCTGGTTTTGGCGCAACTTTAGGTTCTGCTTTTTGAGCAGCAGTTTCTTTTTTGAATGCTTCTTTCTCAAGCATATACTGCTCATACAATTTTTTCTTTTCGTCAGCTTGCTCCTCTGTAAGGTTGCCAAAAGCAAAATTGTGTTCCGTGATATCAAATACTGAAAAATCATACTCCTTTTTCATGGTAAGACATTCGGTAGGACATACCGTCGTACACAAGCCACAGAAACAACATTTTGACATATCGATATCAAACTTGGCAGCATACAAACGAATTGCCGAGCCATCCGAAGCATAACTCACCACACCAGTTGCTTTGATGGGCTCAATTTCGATACAATCAACAGGACAGATTTTAGCACATTTATCACACACAATACAATCATCCATTTCATTGTGCAATTGATAACGTCCATTGTCAGGTACAGGTAATTGCTCATAAGGATATTGTGTAGTGACAATCCCTGTTTTTTGATCGAAATACTGTGGGTCATCTACAAATATCGGTTTGCGACTTTGACGAGCATCTTTAAAGTGCTTAAACGACAAAGACAAACCTTTCAGAGAAGATTTAATGCCCTCTTTGATATTTCCCCAATATGTACTGTTTGCTCCTTTTTGCATAATTTGATACCGAATAATATCATTTGGAGAGTTTTTGATAAGATTTTATCCTTGAAATTTTAGCTCTCCAGACAATTACCACAAAACTACTCTATAAAATACTGATTTTATAGAGTAAACCATTTTTTTTGGAAAATGAATCCGAGGGGACAGTTTTTAGTAACAAGTTGAGCCTGTGAAGCGGGTATTTGCTATAAACATGACTCATCCCTAATTTAGTGAGTTGAGATTGAGTGAATGAGTGATTATTTTTAAAATCTCTATTCCTATACCTTGCGCCTAAAGCTGAATCAGCTAGCAATTAGTATCAAAAAAAGCGGTCGGAAATTGCTTTTTCGACCGCTTTTTTTGATGAAACGTTGGAGAATAATCCTAAAATTAGGAATAACTCATACTATCATTGATATTTTTCCCAAAATGTAATCCCTAATATAAATCAGGGAAACGACTTGGTTGAGCTTCAGACATCATTTCATAAACGGCATCGAAAACTGTGTCAACATTAGGCTTTGAGAAATAATCGCCATCAGATGTATAAGCAGGACGATGCGGTTGGGCAGCAATACAAACAGGTTTTGAATCGAGCCAACGATAGGCATTTTGTTTGTCTAATACCTCGCCCATCATATAACCTGTACCTCCGCCTGGCATATCTTCGTCAGCAAAAATTACTCGATTCGTTTTCTTGATTGACTCTACGATTTTATGTCCTAAATCAAATGGCAACAAGGTTTGAATATCTATAACTTCCACCGAAATACCTACTTGCGCCAATTGAGCTGCTGCTTCCATCACAATACGACACATAGAACCATACGTAACAATAGTAACATCGCTACCTTCAAGAAGGATATCAGGAACACCCAAAGGAACACGCGTATCGTACAAGTTTATAGGTAATTTTTCTTTGAGACGATAGCCATTCAAGCATTCAATTACCACAGCAGGGTCATCGCTGTGAAGCAATGTATTGTACATACCTGCCGCTTGGGTCATGTTGCGAGGTACACATAAATGAACCCCTCTCAAACCATTTAATAACACTCCCATTGGCGAACCTGAGTGCCAGATTCCCTCCAAACGGTGTCCACGAGTACGCACAATCATCGGAGACTTTTGTCCACCTTTTGTACGGTAATGCAAACAAGCCAAATCGTCTGAAAGTGTTGCAAATGGATAAAATATATAATCTAAATATTGAATTTCAACAATCGGACGCAATCCACGCATTGCAGCACCAATTCCCTGACCTACAATGGTCATTTCACGGATACCAGTATCGGTAATTCTCAACTCCCCAAACTTATCTTGCAAGCCTGAAAGAGTTTGGTTAACGTCACCGATTTTTCCAACGTCTTCCCCAATGATAAAAACACGTGGGTCTGTAGCTAACCAATGATCAAAGTTTTTATTTAAAATTTCACGACCATCTACCAGTGGCGCACCTTCTTCGTAAATAGCTGGTTGTGCTGAAACTTTGAAAGCCGATTCGTCTGAATTCGAAAATTGGAACGAGTTAAAGCGATCAAAATTAGCCTCTTTTGACTTTTCAAGCCATTCTATTAAACCACGTTTAGCAGGAAATTCTTCGAACCTTAACAAACGTAAGGCTTTCTTTACTGCCACTACGCTATCACGGTGGATAGGATTCATGGTTTTACGAAGTTCTTCTACTATTTGTTTAATGGTAGCGCCATTTTTACTTTCTGCCGCTGCTTGGTTCATCAACGAAAGAGCATCTTCTTTTTCAGGCTTAATTGAGTCCATATAGGCCTGCCAAGCATCTTTCTGTGATTTACGAGCAATTTTTACAGCTTCCTGATCTATGGCTAATAATTCTTCTTCTGTAGCAAACTCGTTGTCAAGAATCCATTTTCTGAAGTGAGTATTACAGTCAAAGTCTATTTCGAATTGTAAACGTTCGGGAGATTTATAGCGCTCATGCGAGCCAGAAGCCGAGTGTCCTTGTTGTTGGGTCACCTCTTCTACGTGAATCAAGGAAGGAATATGGTTTTCACGAGCCAACTGAGCTGCTTTGTGAAAAGCCTCCATCAAGCCTACATAATCATAGGCTTTTACGGAAATAATTTCAAGACCAGCTTCATCTTCTGTACGTTGATAACCTGCAAGCGCCTTTGAAATAGAATGTTTAGTAGTTTGATATTGAGTTGGCACCGAAATTCCATAACCATCATCCCAAACTGCCATCACTAGTGGTATTTGTAAAACGCCAGCGGCATTGATGCACTCTAGGAACATACCCTCTGAAGTAGAAGCATCACCAATCGTCGAAAAGCATACTTCATTGCCTTGTTTCGAAAACTTTTCAGCGATTTCACCCTGAAGTTCAGGTACATTTCTATAGAGCTTCGAAGCGTAGGCAATACCAATAGCTCTTGGTACTTGTCCAGCTGTAGAAGATATACCAGCAACCGAATTAAATAATTTTGTTTGGTCTACCCAATGCCCATTTTCATCTAGCCACTGTGTAGCGTGGTGGTTGTTCATGGTACGTCCGCCAGTGTGGGGGTCGTGCGCCTTATCAGGATGACCATACAGCTGTGCGAAGTACTGTTGCCAAGTCAAATCACCTACAGCAGCCACAATCGTTTGGTCACGATAATACCCAGAAATAAAGTCACCTGCCTTCATAGCTCTTGCAAGAGCAATTTGGGCGAGCTCTTTGCCGTCACCATAAATACCAAACTTGGCACGTCCAGCAAACACTTCTTTCCTTACTAATAAAGAACATTCGCGGCTAATACGTGCAAGACGGTAATCCTCGATAACCGACTCTTTTTTAAATAAAATTGTTTCTGACAGTAGTTCGTTTTCCAACACGGCAATTTCGGGCTGATAAAAATAGAATTAAAGATACAGTTGATGGTGTGTTTAAGTTTTCTAAGTTAGAATCAAAATCATCTACCCTCCAACTTAAAGCTGTATCAAAAATAAGATAATTTAATTAGTATAACAAACAGTAGAAATTTTGGAGAGTTGTTAATAATTTGTTAAAGGTTCTCAAAGATTTTGCCAACCTTTTGATGTAGTATACTTTTGTTTCGGAATAAATCAATTCACTCAAGAAAAACTGAAGTATTATTTTGATTCTGTATTATTTTATACTTTTTTCAAAAAAATATAATTTTTCAGCTTTTTTTTAGAATAAAATCCGCTTAAAGCTCATTAGTTTGGTCCTTTAAATAAGTTTTGCGGAAACAAATTCCTTACTTTTTCGTATATTTATTACGAAAGCTTGTAAAGCTATTTAATAACAACTAAACATTCTGTTCAAATGAAAAAACTATTTTTCTTTTTCGCATTTTTGTTCACTGCGACATTGGCAAATGCACAAGGAGTAATCAAATTCAAAACTGAAAGTCACGATTTTGGTAAAATCGAAGAAGGAACACAGGCTACTTACACATTTGAATTTACTAACACTGGTACTGCACCTGTAGTAATTTCTAATGCTCAACCTTCTTGCGGATGTACAACTCCAGATTGGACTAGAGAACCAGTACTTCCAGGAAAAACAGGTAAAGTAACTGCTTCTTTTAACTCAACTGGTCGCCCTGGTGCTTTTAACAAAACTGTTACAGTTATCAGTAACTCAGAAACTCCAACAATCGCTTTGACAATCAAAGGTGAAGTAGCTCCAAAAGGAACTGCAACTGAAGCTGCTCCTGCAGTGGCTCCAGTACCAACAGTAACTAAAAATGCTGCTCCTGCTGCTCCAGCAAAGCCTGCTAAGAAAAAATCTGGTAAATAATCGGAAGATTCTTTAGCTGAGGCTCCATCGGTTTTCTAGAAAATATTTGATAGAAATCCCTTTTAGCCTCTTAATCATACAATAAGGGTGTCGAATTTTCGACGCCTTTTTTGTTTTATAGAAGTAGTTTGAAAAAAGGCAACAGGCACAAGGCAAAGAGTGTTAACATGTTTTTAATAACCCAATTTTTAATGACCATAGGCATGCTTTTTTACAAAGCCCTCCGCCGAAAGCCGTTACCTGAAAGCCTATAGCGTATTTTAGGCAAGGACAAAGGATAACTCCTCACTCAGCACTCACAACTCCAAACTCCACTAGTCTCCATATCGTTGTTTGATGCGTAATCCCATTTGGAAACCATACCAAAGTGTAAATCTTTCTGTAGAACGAATCGCCTGATAAGTTGGCATATTTTTGAAGGGTTTGCCATTGGCATACGATGAATTGGCAGGGTCGATTACCAGTGCCTTGATGGATGGACCAAAAGTAAGCGTTGAATTACGTGCTAAGAATTTTTCAAAGCCTAAATCAAAGCGCCATAAAACCCCTTGATTTATTTCTCCATACTGATTGTACTCAACCATCAACCCACCTGTAACGTCAGTATTCATCATCCACCTACCTCCTAGTTTGTAAGCACGACCAAAACCATAACCAATATTTACCAGTTCGTAGGCACGAACAAAATTGGAGCCAAGCGTCAAGATATTATAAAATGCAGGAACACCCGTTTTGAAAGTGATATTAGCGGACTGTATCTCATCTATAGCTACTTCAAATCGTTTATAGCCATTGCCTTTGCCCACAAAACTCAAAAAGCCGATTGGTGCGGTGGCCGATGAATCACTAAAGTTCAAAAAGCCAATTTGATGTCCTCCTTTCGAGATTTTATGGGAAAAGTTGAGAAGCCCAACTTGCCATCCTTTTGACTCTTTTAACACCACATTCAAGACTGGCGCCATTTGAAGTCCTTTAGATAGCTTCCCTGTCACATTTAACACACCTGATAATTGTGCACCTTTGGTTTCTTTATGAGTAATATTGATAAGACCAGCGGCTTGTAAACCCCTCATATTTTTCCATGTATGGTTCCAACCAAGTGTCATAGCCACACCTTGGGTTTCGCCCAAAACCGTATTGAACACCCCGCCCATTTGTACACCTGTTACATTCTTTCCTACAATATTCCCGATACCCGCAAACTGAAATCCATTGACATTTCGGCGTACTCCATTCAGACCACCCCCAAATTCCATTTTGCGTACTCCTGCCGAATAACCCATGAGGATATTGACCGAAACTCTGTTTTCGATACTTCCAGAAAGAAGCTTATTGGTTCCTAAAAATGGTAATACTGATAGTTGAAAAGGACGAGATAAGGTATCTGTTACGTTTTTATCGTGAATTCTTTGGGTACGAGCAATCATCATTCTACTAAATCTCGACTTGATTTCTTCCCAAAATCGAAACAAGCGATTAGAGTCTTTTCGATAAATCGGGAAAATATTATCCGTAGTATCTGCCACGCTATATTCAGAAAGTAGCAAACCTGTCATAGGCACTCTAGGTACCAAAATAGGAACCTCCTCTGGCACCGCAATGGTATCTATCAAGTTAGGAAAATGAGGTGAATTGTCATCAAAAGGTAATTCAGGCTGTTTGACTTTAGGTTGAAGTGCCCAATCTTTAGATTCTGACTGTAAAATCTTGATAGTCAAGGTCTGTGATTCATATTGAGGACTTGATACTGATAACTTAAAAATCGTTTTTGTATGATTGAGCTTTATGCGATAATAACCATTTTGATTGGTAATGGTGGAGGCTAAACTGTTACGTTCGTAAATACTGACATTGGGAAGTTTTTTGCCAGACACAGCGTCGTATACCACGCCACTGATATACACAGGGTCGCGTTCGGCCTTGAGCAAAATCACATATTGACCTTGCACCTTGTAACGAATCGTTCCTTTGAACAACAAACCAATGGCTTCGCGTATCGTCTTATTAACAAGAATTAATTCAACCGATTTGTCTTCGTCGATCAATGAAGAATTGTATGAAAACTTAAAATTGCCCTGAGAAGACAAATAGGATAATACTTCCTCTACAGAAGCATCCGAAAAACGAGCAGTCACTACTCGCTCAAGATTAGCAGATTGTGCAAGGGTATTGGAGTGTACCAACAAGCATACAGACAAAGTCCAAAACGCTATTATGCTTCGTACACTAAAGGACATAGATTCAAATTGTTTAAAGAGAGTTTTGAGGTTCCAAAATTAGGAAATTATTGGCAACCTTTTCCCTCTAAAACGAAATTTTGACCTTGCTTTTGTACATTTATGTCGAAAGTTGTAGCAATTACGGCAAGAATATTTTCCAACGACTCCTTTTCAAAATTTACGGTCAATTTACAATGGCTCATCGCCTCGTTGGCTAAGGTTACTTTTACCCCATAAACTTGACTTAAGGTCGTTACAACAGAAGATAAATCGGTATTTTCAAAATTAAAACTTTGAGAAAAATAAGCAGCTTGATTGGCATCTACATTGGCCGAGCGTACAACATCGTCGCCTTGGACTTCCGCTTGTTCGCCTGGGAGTAATTGTATAACTGAAGAGGATTTTTTGACTTGAACTTTACCTGTTTTCACCCACACTTTTACCTGTTTCGAATAAGCATTGACATTGAACGACGTTCCCAATACTTTTATAGCTGCGCCTTGTGCATGAATAATAAAAGGATGCTGAGCATCGTGCGCGACATCAAAAAAGGCTTCTCCTTGCAAAGTAATCTCACGTGTTTGTCCTTCGAAGGTAGAAGGGTACGAAATTTTTGAACCACGATTTAGGGTTACTTTAGTACCATCGGGCAAAGTGTAGTTGAGAACTTTTTCCTGTGCAAATGATTCTTGAAGTGGAGCTGATTCAGATGTTGGTTTCCAAAAGACAAAGAGCAATACCCCAATCAGTACAATTACACTTGCTGCGATACCTACCACTCTCTTGAAAGGAATTACTCGTTTTTCGGATAATGGACGAATAATAGTGGAAGACTCGTTGAGATGCACAATTGGCGTCTGATTTTCCAATTTGGCAGGACAGGACATTTGCTTTTTGACTTTTTGCCAAGCAGCATTTACATCACAAGATTTTTTTTGTTGAAATGCAGCGCTCGCATCCCAAATGATTTTGGAATGTTCAAAGACGGTATCTCCATCAGAAAGCTCATTCAGATGGTTTTGGATTTCGGGGAAATCCTCCTCTGGGCTTTCTTCTGCCAAATACTTTGCTAAAAGTTCGTCTATATTTTGATGCTCTGCCATATTTATTCAAAGCCAAGTGTACGCTTGGCACAAGTAAGAATCTTTTTATCAGTGGTGAAATAACAACAGTCCAAGCCAAAGAATACTTGGCAAATACTCTGCTAACTCTTGTCTTAATATCTTGAGTGCTTTTCCGATTTGATTTTCAACCGTCTTTACAGATAGTTGGAGTTCATTGGCAATTTCTTGGTATTTAAGTTCCTCAAAACGACTCATTCGAAAAATCAATCTACATTGCTCTGGAAGTTTTTCGATGGCCTCGGCAATACGCGCTTCTAATTCTGCTTTATATAATTCATCGGTAGCTGACACGTGGTTATTTTCCATAAAATCACCCACATGCTGGCGATAGGTATCTTGGATTTTGAGGTGCTTAATACGATTTAAGCAAGTATTATGCACAGCTCGATATAAATAGGATTTCAGCGAAACAGTAATTTCTAAGTCCTGACGCTGATCCCATACCTTCAGGAACATCCCTTGTACAATCTCCTCGGCATCGTCCATATCTTTGAGAAGGCCAAAGGCATAATTACACAAGGCTTGATAGTATTTTCGAAAGACTACTTCAAAAACACGTTCATTTCCTTGTCGAATTGCTTCGAGTATGTCGGTATCAGTAAGTTGCAAGGCCAAGAGCTTGTGATGGATTTAAGTTTAAAGAAAATCAAATTGATTAAAAAAAGCAATTTTAATCAAGACATCACAAAGTTACACAGCTTCAGTTTTTAATCTTAAGCAATTAGTTTTAAACGGCATCTATTAATTATAAAAGGTATAGTGTATTTTAAAAAAGTCCTAGGTTTTGAAATGATGTACAAAAATAATATTCTCATTAACTAACCTTAATTACTTCTATGACAACTATTTAATAAACATCCCCTATCTTTTTTTATTTTTTTTAAAATATGGTTTTCGGTTAGAAACACTAGGAGCGACAAAATACTTAACCTAGCACTTTTTTATTTTATCATAAGTAATCGTGCAAAATAGAATTTAATTTTTAAGCTTTCGGCTTTCAGGTATGGGCATTCGGCAAAACATATCTATCGTTAATAAAAAACATTTTAACACTCTTTGCCTTGTGCCTGTTGCCTTGTCCCTAAAATAAAAAACTTAGATATAATTTTGCCCACTAACTTCAGAAAAAGGATATACTGTTAACTAATAACTTCTTATTACCTATTTCTACCTTTTACAATCAAATATTGGGCAACGATATAGGTTAGCATCACGCAAAAGCCACTGTAGGCAAAATCTGAACCAAATTTGGTAATAGCAATCAAACTATCTGATACCATAAACAAGACTGCACCAAGAGCTACTGTTGAAGCATTTGGCACCTCTCCTATTCGATTGATAGCCGCTAAAACCATGATACTTATGACGATGGAGTATACCAATACTGGAATCTGCATAGCTCCTAAATAAGGCCAAACGGGCAACATAATCATCAAATGATAGCCTACTAATAGCAACAAAATCCACAGATGACGAAAAACAAAACCCTTTCGAGAGGTTACACAATCTTGCCAGAAAATCTTACTATATAATACCTGCATCACCAAAAATGCCAGTAGGCCAGGCACAAAAGCATTGGGTAACATCAGAAGTACATCGCCAAGCCATGCAAAGGCAAGGGCAATTCGAAATGTAGAGAGGAATGGCTTTCTATCTTGTTGGCTTAGGTAATCATAGAATATCAACAAAGGCAAAAGTAGAGGTTTGGTAAAATACCGAATGGGAAAGTTTTCAGTTGGAAAAATTAAGAAGAATAATTCGAGAATAGATATGATACCAAAGAGTATCAGTATCCTTTGGGCATAATGGTTTTTCATAGTCAAATATAGGAATCAAGTATTTTGTGAAGTTGCGATTTATTCGCTATTCAAACAAAAACCTCGCAAGAATTTTCCTGCGAGGTTTTTACACTCAATTTATTTTCAACTTTAAACCTATACATTTCCAAGTACAAAGATTTCGCCTTTTGGTCCTGCCTCGGTAGTGCTACCACCTTTAGCTTCTAGCGAAATCGCAAATGCCTGAGCATTGCCTAATGACTTCATTTTTTCAAAAGTCTCTGGATTATCCAGCAAACCTGCATCTACAGGTTTTCCATCTACAATTGCCCAAAGCTGATATTGTTTTCCTTCAGGAGCAACAGGCAATTTTACCGATGACAAATACACTTCTTGCGTAGCAGAGTTCCAATAAACAATTGCTTGAGCATCTGGCGCTGTTTTTTGGCCGCCCAACTGCACTCGTTTTGTTTCTGGATTCAACAAGATGTTAATATTTTCCTGATAACTAGCTTTTAAGGCACGTTCGCTACTTGCCAAAATCTGTGTTTGTGACTCCAGAGCAACCACCTTATCTTCAGATTTTTGCCAATTGCTATACAAAAACCAGTTAGCGGCTATACTCAATGCTAGTAACACCCATGAGGCTGCATAACTAAAAGTGAAAGGCGACTTTTTACTTTCAGGAGTAAAACTTACCACCTTTGCCTCTGGTGCAATGGCCTGCGTATTTACTTTTTCAGCTTCCTCCAATTCCAATAGTGCGTTCATCACCCTTGATTTTAGCTCTGGAGGAGGTGTTTTAGCAAATTTTAGGGCATATTCTTCAATACTGTCTCGGACAGCGTCTATTTCTAGCTGAATGATTGGGTAGGATTGGGCTAGACGCTCTACCTCTGCTGATTCTTCGGCAGTGGTAGTTCCGAGCACATAGCTTTCCAAAACACCTGATGCTATATATTCTTGAATATTCATTTTTAAAAAAATTTTATAGTGGGAAAGATCCAACTTTTAATACTAACTGAAATGGCTACTTCGATTTTCTCTATATAAGCCACGTCAGAAGCATCAATGAAAAACTTACAAAGTAATCTCTCAAATGATTGATAGCTGACTTAACACGTGTTTTCACTGTTCCTAATGGAATTCCGTACTCTTTTGAAACCTCTTCTTGTGTGTAGCCTTTGAAATACAACAAATCAATTACTTGACGATGCTCTGGTTTTAATTTTTCTACAACTTTGCCTAAGCCAATGGCATCTATATCAAACTGACTAGAGCCCTGACTGTCAATCAAATTTATGGTTGAATCTAAGTCTTGGTTTCGCTGAGAGTTTTGATACTCTTGAGAGCGAATTCTATCAATGGCAGTATTGCGCGCTACATTCAGAATCCAAGTAAATAATGTACCTTTCGCCTGATTGTAACCATCGATATTTTTCCAAATTTTCACAAAGGAATCCTGCATAACATCTGCAGCTATTTCATCGGAGTGTACAATTTTGTGTATAACTCCAAACAAAGCAGTCGAATAGTTATCATACAGAATCGAAAAACCACGCTGGTCTTTATTTCGCAATAAAGCCACCAATGAGTCTTCAGATATGACTGTTTTTCGCTTTGACATAGGGGTGTGTTTAATGGTCTCTAAATTAATAATGGGACGGAGATATATAGTAAGATTGTCAATGATATGGAATAATAGAGTATTTGATAGGGTCAAAACAAAGATAGAAAAATGTCTTTGAATTAACTATCTAAAAACAAAGGACTTTCAGATTTGAAAGCCCTTTGCACATTACCCATTATTAAACCACACCTATTTATTTGGTGAGATGGAATCTTACAATTTTTTCAAAATGTAGTATTCTGATAGTCATTGGATTATTCCATCTCTCCAAATCTCACAAATATCTGTGGACACTGGCAAGCAGGCCTATATATTTTACAATTACTTAGAATCAAGGTTATTCGAAAAATTATACTATTGCAAATGTTCAATTTGATTGCTCAACTACTCAAATGAAGTTTCTCATTAATACGTTCATTTCAGAATTACGACCGATTAGGTAGCTTGCCTTTTCGGGATTGGTTGCCTGCTCACATTTCCTGATAGCAGGGTTTTCGTTCGGCCAAAAACTGCAGTATTTTGAGTCTGAGCAGAAAATACAGCATGTGTTCGTGACAAAACCGTGGAGAACATAAGCTGTTTCATAAATAATTATTATTGATTGATGTCTTTAAACAGACTTACGAGAACTGTTTAGGTTTGGATTGTTTGAAACTACTATTTTTTACATTTATTTTACAAACTAACATTTGCACACTACCTATAAACAAACCACATCACCTTTTTACATACCTTATATAATACGAGTATATCAACTTTTATGACCCGCTTACAAACACGATAGTCCTATGAAAAAAAATGTTTTATCCTTTCTATTAGTATCCCTTATTCAGACCGTCATCTTTGCTCAATCTAAAATTGATTCCTCAAGCTATCCTGTTCAAGTTTTTCAATTATTAACCAAATACAATTGGGAGAAAAACTATGTGGATATGCAGGATGGTAGCATTTTGCAAGACCCAGCAGCCGAACGCAAAACAGTGATGTGCTTGATGTTTCGAAAAAATGGTACTGGATCATTTATTCAGGGTGAACAAGCGTCTTCGTTTCGTTTTCGTATCATCGATTCGCTGGTTACCATTAATGAGGCTATTTATAAAATTGACAAAATCAATGATTATGAAATGACATTTAGTGTATATGCAAAAAACTTGGATGGAGACGAAAAGTTTAGATTTCACTATTTGGCAACAAAAGATACGCCTAGCGAAATTTATTTACGAAAATTAATCAAGCCTAATATCGTTTTTGATGCTCCCAAAAAGGATACTATATTTTTATTTAACCAAGAAGTATATCCAAAATTTAGAGGTAACTCCGAATGGTTACGCAATGTGCCAGATTTTGAACAGGCGTTTGATGATACTTATGGGGTTTCTTACAATTTTATTGAGGATGAGTTTGTATCGCATATACCCAAAAATATCAATACTCGCTTTGAAGTTTCATTTGACGTGACGACTAGAGGACTCGTTGAAAATATTGTAATTACCTCAAGTACAAATCCAGAATATAATCCTTATCTAAGTGCAGCCATACAAAACACTAGCAGAAAATGGCTTCCTGCCAGATGGAAAGAGAAAAATTATAAATCAAGAATCCAATATGCATTTCAAACCGAAAAAGAAGATCCCAACGCCATAGCCTACGACCCAGAGATTTACGACAATTTCTATAACCGAGCTATGGGTCTTATGGCTCGCAAAAAATATGATAAAGCTGTTGGGCTATTAAGTAAGTGTATCTTGATGACCGAAGATTCCATCGATGCACTCTACAAACGTGCCGAGTGCTACCAAGCCGCAGGAATCATGAAATATGCTTGTATGGATTGGAGTTTCTTGTCATCTAAAGGTCTCAAACGTGCTGAGAAATTGTATTGGCAAAATTGTAAGCAATAGAGTTATGCTAAGTTGGAAGTCTGAAAAAGTCAATGAGTCTTTCGTTCTTCCGACTTACACCTTTACCTAATTAAGCATATTATTTCTCAAAAATATTCAAATTTTAGAAAAATGTCCTTTATCTTTACCAATATAGAACAGTGTAGAACTCTACAAAATCATGGCTATATTTGGTTATTAGAAAAACATAAATACAAATCCAACAATCCTCAACTGTCAAAAGGCTCATCGGAATACGTTCTTTGTGCCTTGAACTAACTAGCAAAACTACTATCCACCCTAATGTTGAAGCGACTATTTTTTCTCCTATTTCCAGTTTCGGTGTATGCACAAACCGAAATACCGCTCAATGATTTGAGCCAATTCCAAAAACCTAGTGCCAACTGGTCTATCGAAGGACAAATCGTAGGAACACCACAAGGCGAAGCACTGGTGACCACCCCAGGAAAAGGGATATTGGTCAATACCTTGAAAGCAGCCAAATACCAACGCACCGATGACTTGGTATTTGCCTTGGAGCATGGCGACATTCGTTTGTCATTGGATTATATGATTCCGAAAGGTTCAAATTCGGGGATTTATTTGCAAAGCCGTTACGAAGTTCAAATTTTGGATAGCTGGCTAAAGCTTCGTCCAAGCGATGGCGATGCAGGTGCTATTTACCACCGTTGGGACGAATCACGTGGCGCAGGAAAAGAGGGTTATGAAGGACATCCTCCACGCCAAAATGCTATCAAAGCTCCAGGGTTATGGAATCATATCGAGATTGATTTTCAAGCGCCAAAGTTTGATGCAAATGGCAAAAAAATTGCCAATGCTAAGTTTGTCAAAATCACGTTAAATGGTGTTCTTCTTCACGAAAATGTAGAACTTTTAGGGGTAACTCGTGGTGCTGTTTCGACTCAAGAAACAAGCAAAGCGCCATTGATGATTCAAGGAGACCATGGACAAGTTGCTTTCAAAAACATTCGTTATGAGGTTTTTGATAAACCATTAGTGCAAATGGGTACTGCCGAATATGCCTATTACAAAGGCAAATTGGCGGATTTGAAGGTAAAAGACCAAAAACCTGAAGTAACAGGAACCACCAAAGAACCATCCATGAAACTGGCAGAAGCAAAATCTGACTTTTTGTTGAGATTTGATGGAACTATCACCATTCCAGAAAAAGATACCTATACATTCACAACCAACTGGACAGGAACAGGTGCTTTGTTGGTAGACAACGATACGATTACTACAGGTAGTCACTGGTATAACGAAGATGTACAAGGCAAGAGAACCTTAACGGCTGGAGTTCATAAATATACCTTATATTATGCTAAGGACTTCGGTTGGGGACCTAGAGCTCTAGGCTGTTTTGTTGAACGTGTAGGTACACATCGTCAGTCTATCACTGAGCGTACATCATTGCCAGAACCAGAAGCTACTCCATTGGTAGAAATCACGATTGACCAAGAGCCAAAACTACAGCGCTCATTTGTGGTTTATAACAATCGCAAAAAAACACATGCTATTAGTGTAGGTTTGCCAGGAGGATTAAACTTCTCTTATGACCTAAATCAAGGAGGTTTCTTAGAATGTTGGAGAGGAAAATTCTTGGATGCGACACAGATGTGGCACGACCGCGGTGAGCCTCAAACAGCGGCACCAATGGGTGTTACGATACAATCAAATGGTAAATTTCCTCTAGCATTCATTGCAAGTGCCAATGCTTCTTTTCCAGATTCTTTGAATAAAGCTGAGTTGAAATACAAAGGTTACCAACTCGTAAAGCAAGAAAATGGCGTGGCATATCCTGTATTTACTTATGAATACAATGGTTTGTCTATTAAAGATCAAACGATTGGTTCTGCAAAAAACGAAGGCTTGGTTCGCCGTTTACAAATCGGAGGCAATGCCATCAGCTCACAGCCATTGTATGCGCTTGTGGCAGAAGGCGAGGTTATTAAGAATGTTGGTAAAAATTTGTATGCCATCAATAACCAAACGTATTATTTAGAGCTTCTGGGCGAAACTGCCAATCAGCAAGCTGTGGTTCGTCAATCAAATGGCAAAACCCAATTATTGATTCCTGTGAGTGGATTAAAAGAGGTAAGTTATCAAGTTACTTTCTAAGCAATCATTGTATTCACAGATTTTTCAACATTTCTATTTAAGCATTCAATATTTATGAAAAGATATTATCAATTACTCCTCAGCCTAGGACTCTTGGGACTTGGAGCATCTTCGGGGATAGCACAAAACAAACCAAAGCCTTTAACAGAAGATGATTTTTATGAAATAAAGACCGTTGCCATTCCTGATGGTATTCGCCTAGAAGCAGGCGGTTTGGCTCCAATGCCCGACGGTCGCTTGGGTGTTTGTACCCGTCGTGGTGAAGTTTGGATTATCGAAAACCCTTACCAAACCAACGGTACTAAGCCTAGCTACAAACTCTTTGCAAGTGGCTTACACGAATCTTTGGGTTTGGCTTATCGCGACGGTTCTTTTTACTGTACACAACGTGGTGAATTGACCAAATTGACAGATACTGACGGTGACGACAAAGCTGATTTATACGAAAATGTAGCCAATTGGGACTTATCTGGTAACTACCATGAGTACTCTTATGGACCAGTATTTGATAAAAACGGCGATATGTATCTTACTTTCAACGTAGCATGGGTAGGTTATGGCGAAGGTAAATTAGCCAAATGGCGTGGCTGGTTAGTAAAAGTTACCAAAGAAGGTAAACTAGAACCAGTTGCTACAGGATTACGCTCTCCAGCAGGTTTTACAGTGAACTCTAATGGTGATGTATTATTCGGAGAAAACCAAGGAGACTGGGTTGGTTCAGGACGTGTAACACACCTCGAAAAAGGAGATTTTGCAGGAAACGCAGGTGGTTTGTATTGGACAAAAGAACCAGATTCTCCTTTAAAATTAACGAGAGAAGATCTTCCTGATACTGGCGAGCCAATGTATGAAGCTGCCAAGAAAGTAAAGGCTTTGAAATTACCAGCAGTGTGGTTTCCTCATGCTATCATGGGTATTTCTACTGCCGATATGATTGAGGATGAAACTAATGGCAAGTTTGGTCCCTTTCAAGGACAATACATTGTATTTGACCAAGGACAATCAAAAGCCATGCGTATGAGTTTGGAAAAAGTAAATGGCAA
Source organism: Flectobacillus sp. BAB-3569 (assembly GCF_002270355.1). Classification (GTDB taxonomy): domain Bacteria; phylum Bacteroidota; class Bacteroidia; order Cytophagales; family Spirosomataceae; genus Flectobacillus; species Flectobacillus roseus. The sequence continues at coordinate 62,444 of NZ_NJFZ01000002.1, forward strand.
ATACCAAGGTGCTTGTTATCCATTCCGTGAGGGTTTTCAATCAGGTACGGTACGTGCACGTTGGGGTAACGATGGATCTATTTTCGTAGGGATGACTTCACGTGGTTGGGGTTCTACTGGAAAAGATTTATATGGTTTACAGCGCTTGGTTTGGAATGGTCGTTTGCCTTTCGAGATGAAAACAATTAGCGCAAGACCAGATGGTTTTGAGATTGAATTTACACAACCTGTAGATGCTAAAACTGCCTCTAATGCGTCTAGCTATGAGCTAAAAAGCTTCACCTACAAATATCATCACAACTATGGTAGTCCGATTATCAACCAAGAAAAGACGCCATTGAAAGGGATTATTGTATCGGCAGACCGTAAGAAAGTTCGTTTGGTGATAGACAACTTGCGTAAAGGATATATCCATGAAGTTCGCCCGTCGGGTATTTTGAACGAGGAAGGACAGCCGCTTTTACATGAAGTGGGGTATTACACCCTCAACAATATTCCTGATGGCGAAGCAGCACAACTGACAGAAGCACAGAAAGTAAAAGCTAGCACTACACCAGCGCCTAGCACAAGCACACCTGCCAAAAAGACGACTCCTATCAATGGCACTAAAAAGGTAGCTGAAGCTGGTTTAATTGATAGTAAACAAGTGGCGGCTTTACTGAAAAAACACGCTTGTACAAGTTGTCATGCAGAGGCTACACGTGTGGTAGGACCTCCTTTTACAGAAGTTGCGAAAAGAAATTATACAAACGAGCAAATTTTGGAATTAGTGTATCATCCAAAACCAGAAAACTGGCCAGATTATGCGACAGAAATGGCTTCGATGACACACGTGCCAAAGGCTGATGTACTAAAAATTGCGGCTTGGATTAATGCGCTTGGAAAGAAGAAGGCTCAAGCAGATTTGAATAAGTTGGAGAATCACGACTAAATAATGTAAAATGGTGAATTACGAATTGTGAATAAATTCTTTCATTCACAATTCATAATTCACCATTCTAAAATTAAACCTCACTACTCTCCCGCTACACTTTTACTGGTATCTTGTAGGGCGATGGTAGATTTTTTTACTTTCTTGGTATATGGCATTTTGTAATTGATAGGCTCCGTAGACGACGTTTTCTCTATTACTAAACCACTTTCTACCGTTTTACTTCCTAAACTCTGCTTGTAATTCCTGTTCGAAACTACCTGCTCGGTCTGTGTAACGTACTTTGCTTTTTTGGCAGCCGCAGCTGCCTTGTTTGGATGCTTGTAGTTGCCAGTGTTGTAACCTGGGTCACCCGCTGGGATTTCTTGGGCGAGTGCTCCAAAGCTTGCCATCAACAACAAACTCGCCCCAAAAATTGATACTTTCATGATTCAATAAATTTTAATTGTATGTGATTTGTTTCAGAAAATTCACATCAAGAAAAACTTATGCAGCCATTCCATAATCATCTACATCAAAACGTTTTTTGTATAATGCTCTGAATGTAGGAACCATACCCAACATCTCGTCAAGTTTGTACTGAGCCTTGCGATAAGTATAGTTATTTTTATTAGAGGCTACTAAGTTTCTGAAAAGATGAGACATCATATAGAGCTCTTGTTCGTGCATAGTAAAATCTAATATTTCATACATTAAGAAACCCTTCTGTCCATCTTCGCGTACCATAAATAGTACTAGGTAAAAATTCTCATCCTTTACAAATGAGATTACTTGGTTTTGGCTGAATTCTTTTGGCATATATCCAAAGTCAACCAAACAATCTAATATCTCTACCTCGTTTATGCTTGTATATAAATTAGGAGTCAAAAACTGATTTGCTTTCATCGTCGCTTCCATATCTTTCCTTATTTTATTGTGGTTTTATTTTGTTTCGTTTGTTGTTCTAGTAAGAATTACGACCGAAAGTTTACAATAAAAAAAATCAATGTCAAGCGACCCTTTTTTTAGTAAAAAGTTGATTTTTAGCCCTTTTTTAGGTGATTTTAGGCTTTTTTTTCATACAAATACTACTTTTAAAATACCCTTTATCAACAAAAATCACTTTTTATTTCAAAACCAGCATTTTTTGAATGCCTTCTTCTCAAAAAAGATAAAAACTAAATTTTTCAAATATTTTTTTGCACTTTAATTTCTTGAAAGTTGATATTTAGCACCCTTTCAACTAAATTTTATTTCTTTTTTCAAAAAGTAGATATAAAAACTATTGTCATGGCAATTATTTATCTAAAAAATGACAAATGTAGGTATAATTGAGGGTACTTTAGTCAAAAAACAAATAAGCATTTTTACTTATAAATATTTTAATATTTTTTTGCACCAAACAAAAATCCCCTGCATAGTCTAGCTACACAGGGGACTTCTCAATGAGTATATGACTAATATTTACTTGCTTCAAACTTGAGCACCTTGCCTTTCTTTCTGCTAATAATATATAGATTGTCATACTCGGTATCTGGTAAAATTTTAGTTTCAAAATTTACCCCAAATTTTCGAATGATGTCAGGCACGGTATTGCTATGACCAACAATCAAAACAGTCTTATTTTGAACACCTGCTTTTTCTAAATTGTCTGACAAAACAGCATCTTTGGCGCTATACCAAAGTGTATCTATTTGGTTTTTGATGCGAAGCGAATCAGCTGTTTGTTGTACACGCAAATATTCGGTCACAAAGATTTTTTGAATACCTGCTTTTGCCAGTCGTTTATTTAATGCCCCAGCTCGTTGATGACCTTGAGCATTGAGTGGACGTACGCGGTCATTTCCCTGAAAAGCCACATCCTTTTCGGCATGACGAACCACATAAATCTTTTGGGTAGTCTGACAAGCCGTCAAACTTAGCATTACCCAAAATAGAAAAGCAAAAATGATTTTTGGTAGCATAGTATTTTAAAAGGGAACAGGCACTGAAGGACAAAGGCACAAAGGGTATAAGATGTGTTTATATATCCTCGAAACCCACTTTATATCTCTGCACTTTATCAATGATTTTAAAAAAAGGGTACAGGTACTTAGGGACAAAGGCGCAAAGGGTAAATACTAATCCTTAAAGCTCACTTTGTGCCTCTGTGCCTTTGCCCCTTTGTCTCTGAATTACAACTTCTTCGGAACGAAGCCCATATTATAAAACAAAAACGCGTAAATATCTGCTGTTTGTTCGATGCTTTTGGCAGTATTACTTGCACCGTGACCAGAGTTTACATCTACACGAATCAACAAAGGATTACTTGATACAGCCCCTGCTTTTGCTTGTAATTCGGCTGTGTATTTGAATGAATGCGCTGGAACAACACGGTCGTCATGGTCGGCAGTCGTTACCATAGTGGCTGGGTATGCCACTGATTTGATATTATGCAAAGGAGAATATTGGTACAGATTTTTGAAATCAGTCGCATCGTCTGAGTTACCGTATTCAGGCGACCAGTTCCAGCCAATCGTAAATTTATGATAACGCAACATATCCATTACTCCCACTTGTGGGAATGCTACTTTACATAAATCTGGACGTTGATTAATTACTGCGCCTACCAACAAGCCTCCATTTGAGCCTCCTCTTAGTGCCAAATGCTGATTGTCGCAATATTTCTGAGCAATTAGGTATTCGCCAGCAGCAATGAAATCATCAAATACATTTTGCTTTTTAAGCTTCATACCTGCCTCATGCCATTTTTCACCATATTCAGCTCCACCACGAATATTTGCCAAAGCATATACTCCACCCTGCTCCAAGAAAGGAATTAAAGTAGCACTAAAAGCTGGTAACGAACTTACATTAAAACCTCCGTAGGCATATAATAGCGTCGGATTTTGACTATTGAGTTGAAGCCCTTTTTTGTAGGTAATAAACATTGGAACTTTGGTTCCGTCTTTACTAGTATAAAAAATCTGTTTGGTTTCAAATGCTGAAGGATCAAAACTTAACTCAGGTTTGGTAAACACCGTACTTTTCTTGGTAGCAATATCATAACGGTATATTGTCGGAGGAAAAGTGAATGATGTGAAGGTATAAAACACAAACTTATCGTCGGCATTTCCACCAAAACCCGAACAAGTGCCCAAGCCTGGCAATTTCACTTCGTTTTCTAATTTACCATCCATCGAGTGCACATATACACGAGTGGTTACATCCTTGAGATAAGAAAGGAATAATTTTCCACCAGCAGTACGAGCTCCCTGAAGCGGTTCAGCCTTTTCAGGAATAACTACTTTCCAAGATTTATTGGCAGGATTAAAACGAAGAATTTTAGAATTTTGAGCATTTTCATTGGTTTCTATCAAAAACTCATCGCCAATATTATCGATTACTGAATAACTAAATTTATCCACTTCTGCCACAATAGGTTGGAAAGACTCCTGTCCTGCTTTTTTGTAGAAAAGTGCATTGCCTTCTTTGCCTTTGCCACGGTCAGAGACAATCAAAATGGCAAACTTTTCGTCTTCTGTTACTTGTAAATAATGGAAGCGTTGTAAGTTTTTCAAATCTTGATAAACCAGTTGGTCATCCGACTGAGAAGTTCCTACACGGTGAAACCACACTTGGTGATTTTCATTTTTGGCAGCCAATGCACTTCCTTCTGGCTTAGGATAACGGCTGTAATAAAAGCCATTGCCCTGCCAAGAAATCGTAGAAACCTTAATCCATTCGATTTTTTCGGACAAATTGGTTTTCGTTGTCAAGTCCATCACATAGCCATCTTGCCAGTCCGAACCACCTTTTGAAAGTGTATAGGCAGCGTATTTGCCATCTTTCGAAATCACAAAGCTTTGCAAACGAGTAGTACCGTCGGGCGATAATTGGTTGGGGTCAAGCACTACTTCAGGAGCACCATTCAACCCTTTTTGACGATACAAAACTGATTGATTTTGTAAGCCATTGTTTTTGTAGAAATAAAACCATTCACCCTTGCGAGAAGGAGCCGAAAGCTTTTGGTAATTGAAAACTTGCTCGATACGTTTTTTGAGGGCGTTTCGGTAAGGGATTTTTTCAAGGTAGTCAAAAGTCAACGTGTTTTGAGCTTTTACCCATTGTGCCGTTTCGGCAGAACGGTCATCTTCGAGCCAACGATACGGGTCGGTTACTTGTGTACCATGATAATTGTCGACTTGATTAACTTTTGCTGTTTCGGGGTATTTCCACTGCGCCATACTTAACATTGGAGCCAGTACCAAGGCTGATACTAGCGAAAGGGATTTGTTCATTTTCGATGAAGAATTAGGTTTGTTGAATAAGAGTTTTTCGAAAATACGGATAAATTTTGAGTTTTGGATAGCGGTAGCTTAATTGTGAATTATCAATGAGTGCATCAGCTACGGTCTAGCTACTCCCATATTTAATTATGATTTTGCTAGTGTAACCCTCGAAATCAAACAAAAGGAAATAATTGTGTCGGAGAAAATGTCGGAGAAGGTTCTTAAACTAATTAATCACAATCCTCGTATTACCACAATAGCCTTAGCAAAAGAATTAGGAAAAAGCCAAAGAACTATTGAAAGAGCCATTAAACGCTTGAAAACAGAAAACAAAATCGAAAGAGTTGGTGGCGATAACGGTGGTTATTGGGAAGTAATTGTCTTAGGGTAACCTAACAAACATATTTACACATCTCTCCTCTAGTTATAGCTTCATTAAAATGAGCATCTGATCCTTTTGTTGTCTCGAAAAAAACATTTTCGTCGTTGAAATACAATACTTTACACTTCTCTTTTGGGAGGGAAGTGTAAAGTACTTATGTTTGTAAAAAAAACGAAGTGTGACTATTTCTATCAAAAATATCAACAAACAACAAGTGCTTTTCCACATTATTGGGTGGATCTGCTTCTTATCATTGCCTTATTTATTAAGAGGAACGACTCCAGATCCTCCCAAAATTAATCCTAACCTGCCTCCTCCCAACGCAAATGCCACTTTGTATTTTACGTTGCTGAGTATGCTTAATATCCCTTTCTTCTATCTTAATTCGCAGATTTTGATTCCAAAAATTTGGACAAAACGCAATAATGTGTGGTTGTATATCATTGCACTCATTGTGGCAATGACAACACTTTTTTACTTGAATGGCTTAGGAAAGGTATTATTATTTGGACCAAATGCAACAAGATTCCCTCGTTTGGGTACTATATTCCAAACATTGTTTGTCTTGGCAATTAGCACCAGCTACCGCATTATGGCCGATAATATTCATAAAGAAGAAGTCCGTAAAGAACAAGAAAACGAAAGGCTTAAGTCTGAGCTTTCGTTCTTGCGTTCGCAGATAAGTCCACATTTTATGTTCAATGTACTCAACAGCATTGTCTCTTTATCAAGACGCAAGCCTGATATGGTCGAACCTGTGGTAATCAAACTTTCTGAGCTTATGCGTTATATGCTGTACGAATCGGAAGGTACCAAGGTTTTATTGAGTAAAGAAGTACAGTATTTGCAAAGCTATATCGATTTACAAATGATTCGCTTTGGTGACGATGTGGCTGTTTCTTTTCATAAACCACACAAAGAAACTACGATTTTGCTCGAACCGATGCTCATTATTCCATTTGTTGAAAATGCCTTCAAACATGGTATTGGTATGATTCTTAGCCCAGAAATTCATATTGCTATGGAGGTAGATGATAAAGGCTTGGTATTTTCGGTAAAAAATAAAATCAATCCAAAACCAGAAGCCAAAGACCACGCTTCAGGTATAGGTCTCAGTAATGTAAAACGCCGTTTAGCATTATTATATCCAGAACAACACCAACTCATCATCACACAGGACAGTCATTGGTATGACGTTCGTCTACACATTCAGGTATAAGTCGGACAATTCTTGTATTTTAGCCTAATCTAGCTGTTGTTAGGCTATAAATCTATTGTGTCTAGGTCACACAAGGTTAATAAACTGCCGTACTTTTCATACTTTCGCATAGCCTAAGGCAACTCTTTTCGGTAACTAACAGTCTTAATGCAATAGGCAATTAGCAGTATGCATTAGGCTAAAAGTTGGTATTGGTTCAACAGAAATAAGGCTCAACTTTTGGTCAATGGTATAACGCTTATAGCCTTATTCGGGTAAAATCAATGTAATTTTGCCCAATAGCCTATTAGTTGCTTTTTGATTTTCAAATACTTCTCAAAAATATGATAAAACTAAACTGTCTAGCGGTGGATGACGAGAGCCTAGCCCTAGATTTACTGGAAGATAATATCAACAAAGTTCCCTTTCTAAACTTAGTAAAACGTTGTAAAAATGCTTTTGATGCTATTGAAACACTTCAAAATGAGTCGATTGACCTAGTTTTCTTGGATATTCAAATGCCTGGAATTACGGGAGTTCAATTCTTACAAAGTGTCAAAGAGCCGCCTATGGTCATTTTTATTACGGCTTATCAGCAATACGCATTAGAGGGCTTTGATTTGGATGTGGTAGACTATCTACTTAAACCTGTTTCTTTTGATAGGTTCCTAAAAGCGGTAAACAAAGCTTATGATTTACATAACCTGAAATTAAAAAGCGCTCAGGTTGCAGAAGTTGAGGAAAAAGAAAAAGGATTGGTGTATGAAACAGATTCTATCTTTGTCAATGCCGACTATTCTTTGGTTAAGGTCAAAATCTCAGATGTTACCTACATCGAGGGGCTAAAGGATTATATCAAAATTCATTTGGAAGGCTCTACCAAGCCCATCGTGACTCGCATGACCATGAAGGCTATTGAAGAGAAGCTTCCGACGGAACATTTCTTCCGTATTCATAAGTCATATATCGTTGCCATGCCTAAAATTGAGTCTATTCGTAATCTCAAAATCAAAATAGGCAATATGCAAATACCTGTAAGTGAGCACTATTCTGAAGAATTCTTCAAAAGAATTGGGCAAAGCTAGCATAATAGCTCTCGGCTTTTAGCTTTGAGCTGTCAGCCTTGAAGAAATTTTAGATTTCTTCAAGGCTTTTTTATTACTGAAGTTCTACTTATCCTCTTCGTACAAAAACGCCCTCTGTGCCTTTGCCACTCTGTCACTTTGTGCCTCTAATAACAATATCGCCGAAATTCCCACTTCCATCTACAAACCTATGCGATAGAGCGATTTCTTATATTGAAATGGCAACGTTTAACGGTTCTTCTTTAGTCCCTGATATTGGGAAAATGCAAATACTGCATCATAAAAGTTTAACCAGTCTTATTCGTTACACTATCAAGCATGAGAAAAATACTATTACTATTCGCATTGATTTGCATTCAATGGTCTTTTCAAGCGTGGGGTCAACAAACACCCATTTCGGTCAATACGACAGGAATTACCATTGCCGATGAATTCTATAATAATGCGCTGCTTTCTGAAATTTGTCAGGATTTAACTAAAAAAACAGGGCTAAAAATAGATGCAGACCCTACCCTTCTGAGCAAATACCGCATTAGCTACTGGTTTCAGAAAATCAAGGCAGAAGTTGGATTCAGCAATGCGCTGAAAAATACAGATTTAAAAATATATGTCGACGAAAACAGTGTGCTTCATATCGTACCAAAATCTCAAAAAGTTACGGTAGCCAAAGCCATTACTGAGCAACAGTACAAAGGCAAATCAGAAAAAACAAACTTTAGTATTTCTGGAAAAATCGTAGATGCGCTCACTGGCGAATCACTAGCTTTTACCACGGTTACTGTAAAAGGTAGAAAAACTGGTGTACAGACCAACGTGGATGGGCTTTTTACCATCCAAAAAATTCCTAGCGATACCAGTGCTTTGGTAATTAGCTACATAGGTTATAGAACATTGACCTATTACCTAAATCCTCAAACCCCTACGAGTAATTTAAGAATCGAGCTAGTTCCCGCCAACGAGGAATTAGATGAAGTAAAAGTTACAGGTGAAAAAACCGAAATCATGAAGGTAAACGAAACCGTTGGTATGTTCATGATGACTCCTAAAAATATTGCAAAACTTCCCAATGTCGGTGAAAAGGATATTTTCCGAGGTTTTCAGTTAATGCCAGGAATTAGTGCTGCCAACCAATCGTCCTCGGGCTTATATGTACGTGGTGGTACGCCAGACCAAAATCTTGTATTGTACGATGGTTTTACGGTGTACTATGTCGACCACCTTTATGGCTTTTTTAGTGCCTTCAACTCCAATGCTATCAAAGATGTACGTTTGTTCAAAGGAGGTTTTGAGGCGAAATATGGTGGTCGTGTATCCAGTGTGGTTGATATAACCAGTAAAGACGGTAACCAAAAAGAGTTTAACGCCACCGCTGATGTCGGTTTGTTGAGTGCCAATATTTTGGCGGAAGGCCCTATTACCAAAAAGATGACTTTCGTAGTAGCAGCTCGCCACTCTTGGGCTGGACCAATTTACAACAAAATCTTCAATACGTTTAAAGCCCAACAAGCGGCAAATAGTAGCAACAATGCAGGCTTTACAGGCGGATTCGCTCGTAGATTCCAGTCTGGTCAAACGGTGTCTTCTTATTTTTATGACCTCAATGGTAAAGTAACCTACCGTCCAACCCAACGAGATAATATTACACTGAGTTTTTATAATGGTGAAGACTTTTTGGATAACTCACAGAACCTTTCACTTCCATTTGGTGGCGGTCGTGGAGGAGGTTTTGCCAATACCGATGTCTCAAATTGGGGCAATACAGGTTCAAGTTTGAAATGGTCACGCCAGTGGACTGAGCGTTTTTATACCAATACCCTCTTTAGTTTTTCAAACTATTACAGTAAAAGAGATAACACCAATCAAAATACCATTACCCGTACCGACGGCACTACCCAAAATGTCAAATTTGGTTCTTTGGAAAACAATGACTTGAAAGATATTTCTTTTAAATCAGATTTTGAATACCGTCTATCTGCACACCAATTGATAGAAATGGGAGTTCAGGCTAGTCATTTGCAAATAGATTATACATATAGTCAAAATGATACCACGGTGATTCTTGGCAAAAATGACAGAGGAAATTTGATTTCGGCCTATCTCCAAGACCAAATCAAATTTGGTGATAGCAAATTGGTATTGAAACCAAGTTTAAGAACCACTTATTACGATGTAACCAAAAAGAACTATTTAGAACCTCGACTTTCTGCGACTTTTTCTTTAACCAAAAAACTCATGCTGAAAGGTGCTTTGGGGCAATACTATCAGTTTGCCAAACAAGTGGAGCGTGAGGATATCACTAATGGTAGCCGTAGTTTCTGGTTGTTGGCCAATGACAGCTACTTACCCGTAACTTCCTCTAAGCACTATATTATTGGTGCTAGCTACGAAATAGACGATTATGTATTTGACGTAGAAGCCTATTACAAAGACATCGACAACGATACCCGTTACACTCTGCGCTTTGTGCCAACGGTAGGCAGAGGTTTATCTGCTAGCGAAACTTTCTTTACAGGTACAGGAAAAGTGAGAGGGATTGACTTTTTGATTCAGAAAAAGTTTGGGGATTACACAGGTTGGGTAGGCTACACTTTAGCCAAGTCAGAAAAAAGCATTGCACAGTTTTCGGCAACGCCATTTCCTTCAAATTACGACGTTCGTAATGAATTCAAAAGTGTCAATATGTACAAAATGGGGCACTGGGATTTTTCACTTACATGGATATATGCCTCTGGTATGCCATATACCTCTATTACGGGTGGCTATATCATCAAGTTATTGGATGGCACCGAAAAAGATTACACAAGTCCTTCGTCGACCAATGCCAATCGTTTGCCAGACTCACACCGCATGGATGTGGCAGCCACTTACAACTTCAAACACGGCAGTATTGGGCTATCTATTTATAATTTATATGGTCGCCAAAATGTTTGGTACAAAAAATTCCAAACCATTACCGACAGCGATACCAACGAAAAGTATTTGTCTGTGACCAATGTGAATTACTTGGGCTTTACGCCAAACATCACCTTTACTTATAAATTGAAATAATCCGTAAAAGCATTTACATATCATGAAAATATATTATTTCGTAATAGCCCTTTTGCTGGGTGCTTTTTTATCGAGCTGTAGTAATGAAGGTTCTGTCGAAGTTACCGACAATGCAGTAATAGAAGCTTATCTTGTGGCGGGTAAATACATTAGTATGCACGTCAAAAAAGAAATCCCTTATAGTGACCAAAGTATCAGTTCAGAAGAACCAATAGATGGTTTGAAGATTTCTGTCACTGGGGATGGAAAAACTTATACCCTTGAATCTTTGGGAAATGGCGACTATCGGTCAGATACAACGGTAAAACTCAAGGTTGGCGTGAGTTATAGCATGAGTTTTGTCTATAATGGAAAAACCATTTCGGCAACGACAATCATTCCGACCAAACCCGAAAATTATGCCCTTGACCAAAGTTCGATTTATTTATCACAAATTGATTTGAGTAGTGGCGGTAGACCTATGGGTGGCATGGGTGGAACCAACATTCAGGTGACTTGGGACAACACCACGAGCGATTATTATTTTGTAGTGGTCGACAATATCGAAACAGACCCAACACCCATTTATATTTTGGCCGATGATGCCGACTCTACTATGTTTACACGACGTTTTAGAAGTCAACCCGTTCAAGGAACATCCACAAGTGTAAACCCCAACGAGTTTCAATACTTTGGTATGCACAATGTGATATTGATGCATGTAAACCCTGATTATGCTGCTTTGTATCGCAGCTCTGGCTCAACCTCACAAAACATCAGCACCCCTCCTACGAGTATTACAAATGGGCTAGGTGTGTTTACAGGAGTTAATGCCGATACACTCAAATTTGAGGTAAAACAACGGTAATAATCTGAGCTAGCATTACAATATTAAAAAGGGGGGCGAAAAACAATTTTCGTCCCCCTTTTTCTTATTAGATATTAGCACTACTTTACTTTTCCAAATTGGTATCCTACTCCCAACCAAGAACGAATAATGCCACTTGTACCTTGAATGTTATTGATGTAAGGTGATATTTCGTAATTAACACTCAATTGAGGAAGTTTTTCTAAAGGATAAATACGAGTACCAACAGAACCAAAGTATCCTTTTATCAAATCATCCTTATTAACAATAGCGCCAACAAATCCAAAATTCACGCCACCTCCAACATAAAAATTAGCTTTCCCTGCCTTTGCGACATTCAACATCAATGCAGGTTCAGTATTCAATGATGATGAGAAGGAATTTAATTGAAAACGACAGTCTACCCACAACCTTTTGGTAGCATTGCTCGATACCGAAAGGATATTATTCCAAGGGTAATAACTAACAGCTTGCGCCTGAAGCTTTATCGTACTTGATAAAGCTAACATCAAACCTAATAACAAGAGGCTTTTCCTCATAATTTTGTTTTTTAGTATAAATAAAATGATTCCTATAAGTCAACAAACTAGGGTGACAGCTCGAAATTAACGAGCCGATTTGTGTCAAAGATAAAAGAAGTCTTACGGCGAACCAACAATAAATCATCAACTCTCTGTAACTTTGCCCCATTGATAAAAAATACACTGAACTCTCTCTGATATGTCAGTTTTAAAAAAATTGGCGGGCGAAACCGCATCTTATGGAATTTCTACCATTTTGGGGCGTTCGCTCAATTTCCTGTTAGTATTTATTCATACAGCAGCATTTTTACCTGAAGATTTAGGGATCAATGTCAAGCTATACAGTTATGTGGCAGTAGCCAATATTCTTTACACTTATGGCATGGAAACGGCCTTCTTTCGCTTTGCCGCCGAAGACAAGACTCGTTACTACAATCTCATACAAACAGCTTTATTGGTTACCAGCACCATTTTTTCAGGAGTATTAATTCTGTTTTCGTCCTCAATCATCTCAAGTTTAGGCTATCCACATCGAGAATTAGACCTGATTTGTTTGGCTGTACTTATTTGGATTGACTCAATTACCGCCATTCCGTTTGCTCGTTTACGTTTAGAAAAAGCTACCAAAAAATTTGTTACTGCCAAGATTATCAACATCCTACTCAATGTTGGGCTAAACATATTTTTCTTATTAGGTCTGAAAAAAATCTCAGAGGGAGACTATCTAACATTTTTACAGCCTCTAGCTCAAATGCTATATATTCCTTCGATTGGTGCAGGCTATATCATTATTGCCAACCTTTTGGCCAATATGGCATATATCTGGTTATTAAGAAAAGAAATCTTTGATTACAAATTTGAGTTTGAGTGGCCACTTTTCAAAGAACTTTTGGTATATGCTTACCCTATTATGATTATGGGCTTGGCAGGAATGGTCAATCAGGTTTTTGATAGAATTTTGTTGGAGCAATTTTTACCAGAAAACTTTTATCCAGGCCGTACCTCTCGACAAGCCTTAGGAATTTATGGCAATGCTTATAAACTTTCTATTTTCATGGCTTTGTCGACACAAGCCTTCAGATATGCAGCCGAGCCTTTTTTCTTATCAAAAAATAAAGATAAAAACTCTACTGAAACTTTGGCTGAAGCTACCAAATGGTTTACCATCGTTTGCATTTTTATATGGTTGGGCGTTTGTCTCAACCTTGACTGGCTCAAAAAGTTATTCCTCCGCAAGGCTATCTATCAAGAGGGCGTTTCAGTTGTGCCTTTATTACTTTTGGCAAATTTATTCTTAGGCGTGTATTACAATATTTCTGTTTGGTTTAAGTTAAATAACAAGACCTATTTTGGCACGATTATTACTTTTATAGGTTTGGCAGTCACGGTGATTTTAAACATTGTTCTAATTCCCAAACTTGGATACATGGGATGTGCATGGGCTTTTTTGATTTCATGCTTTACGATGACTCTGCTATGTTATTATTGGGGACAAAAGTATTACCCTGTTCCATATAGAATCAAATCGGCAGTTGGGTATATTGTCAGTGCGGGGGCGCTAATTTATTTTACATTATCAATACCAATCGCAAACCTTTGGATTTCTATCCCCTATCACGCCTTGTTATTGATTTTATATACAATTGGAGTAATTGTTGTGGAGCGTAAAACTGTACTTCCTGAAAGATGGCAAAAACGCTTTAAATTGAGTTAAAATGGTAATTTTACCTAGAAATTTTGGGCATTCAACCCAAAGAAAAACCATTCAATAAAAAAAGGCTGATAATTGCTCAATTATTTAAGAGAAAATTAAGAAATTTGTATTAGTTTTAGTTTTTTGTAATACATAAGACTATTTTCTTCATACAACCCGATTAACACAGTAATTCTTACTTTATTCAAAATCCATTTTGCACATGACCGAATTTCAGATAAGAACCATTATTGATTCCTTAGAAGTAAAGCTAAGGAAATTGGTTATGGCCTACACTGAACTCAAGGATCAGTTGAAAGAGTCGCAAAAGGAAAAAGAATTACTCAAAAAGAAGATAATCGAGATGGAAAGAGATCATTTGGAATTACAGAAAAAATTAAACGAACAGTCTAAAAACTTTAAAAATTCAGATAAATTTACTAAGATTGTAGCGAACAATCTCAAAAACGCAGGTGACCCTGCCGAATTGAAGGAAAAAATCGACGAATATATTTTGGAAATAGATAAGTGTATTAGTCAACTAAGCGTTTAAAAATCTCTAGGTAACTGGATATAGCATATATCAATTTTATAGCTCAGACAAAGCCGAGACGGTATAAGTCATTAAAAATCCTAAACCAATGGCAGATAAAATCCCTTGCAATATCAATGTAGGTCTTAAGGAGTTCAACCTAATGGTAGGACGAGAGGAGGAAGAGTACGTTCGCAAGGCGGCAAAGTTGATTAATGAAAGAATGGATTTTGTGAGAGAAAAAGTTGGTCTCTCTGAATCATACGAACTACTCGCTTTTGTGGCATTAGATTACGCCATCGACAATCTAAAGTTTGACAATAAGCACTCTGATCTCCAAAAAACTGTAATGACCAAAATGTCAGAAATGGATACCCTTGTTGATTCCATTTTAAAGTAAAGTCTTAAAGTATATTCGTGTGCACTAAATGTTTTTGCTTTTACATACCTAATATTTCAAAAAGTATCCTTAAGCCAAAACATCAAGATAGATTATTTAATTAGAATATTTTGATACATTACCTTGCTTTACAGTCAGGGAATCAAGATATATTGTATTTTAATATCCCTATTTCATGGATATTGACTAATCTTCAGCTTTGATATTCCCCATCTTCGGTAATTTGCCTGTTTTAGTATTTTTTTCCACAATCGTTATTTAACTATTGATTAATGCTCGTTACTGAGCTTGATCCTCTAAGAAAGCGATTCTAAAACGGTATTCTAAAATGTTAACTCCAATCATTGCTGCTGTAGTTTCTCTTGTGGCAGGTATATTTCTTGGCAAAGTGATTTTTGCAAAAAATACACAAAAAATCGAAGATGAAGCTATCGCCAAAGCTTCAGATATTGTAAAAAATGCTGAGTCTCAAGCTGAAAATATTAAAAAAGATCGTATCCTCGAAGCAAAAGAGAAGTTCCTTAAGTTGAGAGCTGAGTTTGAAGATGACTCTAACAAAAAGAAACAAATCCTTATTCAAAACGAGCAAAAACTTAAAGAAAAAGAGCGTAGCATCCAACAATCAATGGAGCAAACTAAACGCCTCGAATCTGAATTGAGTAGTCAACGTCAATCGTTGAACGCAAAAGATGAGAACTTGAAGCGTAAGTTGGAAGAAGCAGATCGTAAGCGTGATGAAGCTGAAAAAATGTTGGCTTCACAAGTAGCTCAATTAGAGAAAATCGCTGGTCTTTCTGCCGATGAAGCTCGTCAACAATTGATTGATGCTTTACGTGGAGAAGCTGAAACTAAAGCCTCTTCTATTATCAAAAATACCATTGAAGAAGCGAAGTTAACCGCTACTAAAGAAGCGAAAAAGGTGGTTATCGAAACGATTCAACGTACTGCTGCCGAAAATGCTATCGAGAACTGTGTATCGGTATTCAATATCGAATCTGACGATGTTAAAGGTAAAATCATTGGTCGTGAAGGTCGTAATATTCGTGCATTAGAATCGGCTACAGGTGTTGAGTTTATTGTAGACGATACTCCAGAAGCGATTATCATTTCAGGCTTTGATCCTGTTCGTCGTGAAATTGCTCGTTTGTCATTACACCGTTTGGTACAAGATGGTCGTATTCACCCAGCTCGTATTGAAGAAGTTGTAGCTAAAACCAAGAAAAATATTGAGGAAGAAATCATCGAAATCGGTGAGCGTACTGTGATTGATTTGGGTATCCACGGTTTGCATCCAGAACTAATCAAGATGGTTGGTCGTATGCGTTTCCGTTCTTCTTATGGTCAGAACTTATTGCAACACTCACGTGAAGTAGCCAAACTTTGTGCTACCATGGCAGCTGAGTTAGGCTTAAATGCGAAGTTGGCGAAACGTGCAGGTTTGTTACACGATATTGGTAAAGTATGGCCAGAAGAAGCCGAATTGCCACACGCAATTTTGGGTATGCAATTGGCTGAAAAATATAAAGAGAACGTAGAAGTTTGCAACGCTATTGGTGCTCACCACGATGAAATTGAAATGACATCTATGATTTCTCCAATCGTTCAGGTATGTGATGCTATCTCTGGTTCTCGCCCAGGTGCTCGTCGTGAAATGATGGAATCTTATATGCGTCGTTTGAAAGAACTTGAAGAATTGGCAACAAGCTTCAACGGTGTTCAAAAATGCTATGCCATCCAAGCTGGTCGTGAACTACGTGTATTAGTGGATTCTGAAAATGTATCGGATGAAAAAGCAAGCATGTTGTCTTACGATATTTCTCAAAAAATCGAAAAAGAAATGCAGTACCCTGGTCAAATCAAGGTCACTGTAATTCGTGAAATGCGTGCTGTAAATTACGCAAAATAATTTCACACAATAAATTCACAAAAGCCTCATTAAACTAATATGTTTGATGAGGTTTTTTTATGTCAAACTCTTTCACCCCAAATCCATTTAATTGTTATTTCCTATGAAAACACACTTTCAATCATTGTTTAAAAACCTAACCATTTTCATTGCTAGTTCGTGGTTGTTCTATTCATGTGTGAGTGTTTACACACCAAACAATACGAATACCAACACAAATACCAATACCAACAAGACCACTAATGTAGTTAAGGTGGTTAGTAATTTTCCAGAAAACTTTGACCAAGTAAGTAAAAACAAATACGAAACTGCAACCATTACTACCAACTCTGGTGACTGGTATTTTGAAAATGCCATGATGGGCAGTACTGATAATGACGTCAAAAATGGAGCAAAAGCGATTCGTATCAAAGAGGATGGTTTGGTTCGTTTTGATACAGACTTGACATCAGGTATTTACCAAATTAAGCTCAAAGCTGGTCTTTATCAGTCGGACAAAACTGCTGCTTTTGAAGTTCGTATTTCAACCAACCGAGGAAATACTTGGAACAAAATTGGTAACACTATTACACTCGCTGATAAATTCCTCAAAGACTTTACTTTTACAGTAAACACTACTATTCCAACCAGATTTGAAATAGTAAAGGTGGATGGAACAAGTGGAAGATTAAATATCGATGACGTAAGCGTTTCAGCTTATTCGGGTAGCGTTACTCCTACTCCCAACCCATCACCTACTCCTACCCCAACGCCCAATCCGAGTCCAAAACCTAATCCTAAACCAACGCCAAATAATGTAGCGACAAAGGACAACAATTTGTTGCTGGGCAACCCAAGCAATGCCATCAGCAATACCAGCTATTCGAATAATTTCTTGATGTTGAAAAACTCATATGCCTTATCTTACAACAAATCGAAAGCAACAGCCAATTGGGTTAGTTGGCATGTAAGTGCAGCATGGAAAGGCGACGCTCAAAGACAAAATGATTTCAGACCAGACAGTTCCCTTCCACAAGGTTGGTCGGCTGTCAATACCAGAGATTATACAGATTCGGGGTTTGATAGAGGACATATTTGTCCGTCAGATGATAGAGATGGAAGTGTAGAAGAAAATCAAGAAACGTTTTTGATGACCAATATGATGCCTCAAGCACCAGATAATAATCGTGGTGTTTGGAAAAACTTAGAAGAATATGGACGCAGACTCGTAGAGCAAGGTTATGAATTATATGTCATTGCAGGGCCTTATGGACAAGGTGGCTCTGGTTCAAATGGTGAGGCACAAACCATCGGAAATAAAAATACCATTGTAGTACCCAAATCAGTCTGGAAAATCATTGTAGTACTACCTGTAGGTCAAAACGATTTGTATCGAATTGGCACGGATACTCGTGTAATTGCAGTGAATATTCCAAATACCAACCAAGCTGGTGCTACTAATTGGCGTGACCATCGTGTATCGGTAGATGCCTTGGAAAAACTCACAGGTTTTGATTTCCTTTCAGACGTACCAAAAGATATTCAAAGTGTAATTGAAGCGAGAGTGGATAATAACTAAGATGGCTTTAGGCTGTTTAAAGGCATGAGTGCTGATTACTGGACAAAACGAGAAAGTGTCATTCAGGTGTTTGTGCTTTTTCAATGAACTTTGTAAAACAGTTTCAAACTGTTAAAAAATGAGTCCAAGACAAAGTCTTGAACTAGTAAATTCAATGTTGTTCAGTTATTGGGCATGAGTGATTTCTTTTAACCTAAGGTAATCACTCATGCACTCAATCACCAATCACTCAATAACCACGCTCTTCTCCCCCTCTCTTCCAAAAAATACAGGGAAATACATAAGCTCTATTTTGGCAGGATTCAGACTAAATTTGCCTGCAAAAGTGCTGGTTAACTCTATTTCATAGCGATATTTTCCTGCATAGATTTTGGTAAAATAATAGTTCTGTTTATTCTTATATTGCTCAGTATAATAGCTGTTGTTAAACCAATAATTTTGCACTTCTTTAGTATAAATACAACCTGCAGGAATAGGCACTTCGAGCATGACATAATCGGCATCTTTCTTTACTTCTACCTCCACAATCAACTTGGTTTTTTGAGCCGTTTTTAGTTTGGTTTTATTCCCTTCAAAATAGGTATTTACTACAAAATCAGATTCAACCTTTTGGGGATGAGTATTTTGTTTTTGCTCAAATACACTTACAAATACTGGTGCCGACGACAAACTCTTCACTTTGACTTTATCTTTTACCAGCATCTCTTTTTGGTATGGAAAAGTAGTTTCTACAGTCGTTTTTCCATCTATTTCTATTTGTAAACTTGGCTTTGAAACCGAACCATCCACTTTTACATCTTTGCCCAATATATCAAGTACCAAAGCACTCTCATACGTATTACGCCAGTAGCCTGTGTTGTTTCGTACCTCATAAAAATACTGGCGAATCTTATTGAGTTTGCTTTCGAATCCGCCTACTTGTTTGAGTATTTGATATACTTTTAAGGTATTCAAAAATTCATTTTCGTAAACAAAAACCTCTCTGATTCCATAATAAATACCGCCTAAAATAGTCGTTTTTTCTTCTTTGAAAATATCCGCCAAGTCTACTTTTTGACCTTGTGAAAGTAATAGCAGTTTGTAGTTAATTTTATCGGTCAGTATTTTTACAGAGTCGTATTTAGGTAAAAAAGCATTTACTTTCAGCAAGGTGTCAAGTTTTCTGAGTAAAAGAAGATTCTTTAATTTTTCAGAAATAGACTTGTTATCTACTTGATATAATTCTTTTTGTGCATATAACTTAAAGTCAAATTTGACATCAAAACCTTGTTTTTGTGCCTGATAAAGTGTTTCTACTACGTGCTCAGAAATCCATGAAGACGTTGGTGCAATACCCCACCAACCCCATTTTTGCTCAGTATTGACATTGCTTAACAGCTGAGAAACAATCTTCCTCACATCTTTGTCATAACTAAAAGCCTTTCCTTTTTGTAAGTCTATGCGTTGTTGAAGCAAATAAGCTTTGAGCTTCGAAGCCAGTTGTTCATTACAATAGTATTGGTAATTATGCAAATGCTTTATTTCTTGCTCATACACTTCCAATGAAGTTGCCAAAGCCGAAATCTTCAGGCTAGATTGTTTGGTATTATAAGTCAAACTAGAGTCCTTTTCCAATACCTTGAAAGTTCCTGTGGTTTCAATCGTTCCTTGTGCATATACGGGAACTTTGCGTTCCTCCGCATCTTGGATATTGGTTTGGGTTTTGATACCAAAATATAATGCAAGGGTATCTTTGGTAGATGCCTTTACAAATACCGAGTCCATTTTTGAACCTAGTACACTTATTTCGCTTGACTTGAGGGCTACTTCTTTTTGTTTAAACTGCGTTTTAACTTTCAAAGAGTCCGTCCTATAGTTTTTTACTTTTCCATAAACCTGCACGGAATCACCCTCTACCAAAAATCTAGGTACAGTAAGATTGGCTGAAACCGCCCTAAAACTTTTAATGACAGTCTGCATCATACCTGTTTGTCGATTGGCACTTGTGGCAGCTATATGTGTATTCCAAGTGGTAAGGTCATCGGGAAACGTTACTTTAAAATGAGCCTTTCCTTGTTGGTCAGTGGTTAGTTTAGGTTGCCAAAAAGCATCATCCTTAAAGTTTTTACGAATGGCTGGTGTTGCTTCTACTGCACCTTTTTTCTGTAATACATATACGCCTCCTTGGGCACGTGAGCCATACAAAGCCGTAGCCGTTTGTCCTTTTAATACTTCGGATACCTCATATTCTCGATCATCATATTCATTAACGAGTTTGCCGTTGAGTACATAAACAGGCTGAGGGGCTTGTACCTCTTCATCAGCTTTAATTTCAGGAGGTAAAAATTTAAGACTTGAAGTACCTCGGATAGCTACTCCCGGCACTCTACCCGTGAGTGATTGTTTTAACTGAGCGCCATACCCCACTACAACAACCTCATCTAGGTGTGTTTCACTCTCGAGAAGAGTAATATTATTCAAAATAGCATTTTTGACAATATATTCGGTAGAACTATAACCAATGGCAGTCACCACTAAAACCGAGTTACGAGGACATACCAATCGATACTGGCCATGCTGATCTGTCATTACACCTTTTGTAGTACCTTTTATATTAATCGAAACGCCTGGGATAGGTTGGTTTTCTGAATCTGTTATGGTTCCAAAAATTGAATGTTCTTCTGTGTCAAATCTGTAATTAATGGGTGTCTCTAATTGATATATCTGTTTTAGTTGGTTAAGCTTATTGGTTTCAAATCCGTATAAACTTTGTAATACCAGACCATTCATTTTCTCTGATTTCTCGTTAGATTTTTGAATATCGTTATCTGAGATAAGTATAGCGTTCAGACCTCCTAAGTGCAGTTTTCGTACGGGTATTTCAGAAAAATCATTATTATTCCAAAGTAAGTAAAGTGTATATTCACACTGTTCTAGCTCATGCATCACCGATGTGCTTGCAGGATAAACACGAATAAAATTGGGTTCGTTATCTTTGAAAAGAATAATATGTTTGAGATATCGATTTTCTCTAAACGCTTTGTATAAGAGGTTTAGCTTCGTATGATTTTCAGTCGTTGTGGAGGGAACTTTGTATTGAGCTACAGGTTTAGCCTCTTTTTCCTTCTCTATTTTGTCTGTCAATAAAATTTCTTCTTCGGTCCATGCCACTTCGTCAAAATCTATATGAGTAGGTACGTCTTGAGCTTGATTAATATTTTCAGAAGAGTTAAAATTATAGCTTGTATAACTTTCATTTGGTTTCATTTTGATAATAGGAGCTAATACTTCATAGCGATATCCTTTTTCAAATTTGAACTCTAGTGAAGAAATGTTAGGTGCTAAAAAGTCAACTTGGGTTTCAAATACGGGACCTATGATTTGTTCCTCAGGTTGTCTCTTATCAATATAAAATACTCTTTCTTTTTGTTTGATATAGCTATTTTTAGGCAATGAAACCGTTTTTCTGATTGGCATCAACAAATCATTCAGCATAGCTAGCTCAGGTGGCGTGGCCATCGAACTCAAAGGCGTAACTTCTATATTTGGATGACCTTTAGTAGGGTCTATTCCTAAAATCGTTTTATGATTGGGTTTAAAGACCACATTGCTTAGCTCAATACTTTTGGTTGAGGTACGAAGCAAAAGGTTGTGAGGCTGGTTGTCTGTCTGAAAGCTATATCTCTGTGACTGCGCAGCTAAACCTAAATACACGGGAACGTGGTCAACTACCAAATACTTGATGTCTTGGTATTCTCCATTTTCTATGATATATGGTGCAAACTCCGTTCGGTTTTCGACAGGAATAGTAGCTGTAAACAAGCCATTTTGGGGAAATAAAAATTGGTAAAACAAGCTATCTTTCACAGCAAAATGCTCCAGCCAATCTGTTTTGTGAATAGGTTGAATATGATTAACCAGTTTTTCATGATTTCCTATAAACTCATTAAAGACTTTCCGAGCTTTATAAATTTTGCTATAATTCTTCAAATAGGTATCCGATGACTCCTTAAACTTATTGGTAAAAGCAAAGGCGGTAAGGTCAACATTAGGTTGTGGCTTGTCAAAAGCATCTTTAACCGAAACAGTCATATCCACCTCTTGCCCAGGTGAAATCACAGAAGGTGCATCTATGTCAAGTTGGAGTAATTTGTCTGAGAACCTGAAAACATCACTGGCTGTTTTGACTTTATCATTTGCGAGATAGTGATAAGCAATAGAGTAATCCCTTTTTCTTTTAGCATGAAAAGAAATACTTTTAGATGTTGTGTCGAAGCGTTCTTCCAGCTTTCGATTTTTGTAGTACAAAGCGTACCAATATGGCTTATGCTCAGGGTTTTGAATAGTTACTTGTAAAGAGTCTATATTTCTTGAGGCCGTAACACTAAAAGGTATTGCTGCTTGCCTTTGTTGTTTACTGCGAAGCTCTTCAGGAGTCCTTTTACGAGAATAATAGTTTAAATAGGCTGTTTTGGAAAATACCTTATTATCTGCAGTAGTAAAATCGACTATGATTTGAAAACTTCCAGAAAAGTTTTTCTTCAAAGAATCAGGAAAAGTGATAGTTTCTTTGCCAGAAGAGGGCATATTTCCCGATTTTGTCCAATACAAGGTAGGGACAAATATCTGTTGGGTATCTATTTTAGAAATGTGTTGCGTCTGAACTTTTAAGCTATAGTGGGCGTCACTTATGGCGATACCATTTTCATCAAAAGCCGAAAGAGCCAATTGAATCGTATCGCTTTGATAATAAGTATTTTCATCAATCTTTATCTCAAATAACTCAGCATTAAGAGCATAATCTGCAAATTGAAAGGATGTTGAAGCTAACTCATCTTCATCATCCATAAATCGTAAATATTGCCTTTGGTTTAGCTTAAGCTTGAGACTATCCACCAATACAAAGTATCCTTCAAACAAGCCTTTGCTATAGGGCTTAAGCTTATCAATAACCTTTTTTGAATACCCCCCGATTTTTACGTCCAAAAAAGGCTTATCCAGATAGCGCCCTTTTTTATCCATCAACACCACCTTAAAGCGAACAGTATCTTTGGGTAGGTATTTGGGTTTGTTCAGAAACACTACCGAGTTTTGTTGCCACTCTTCATATTTTCGTTCTAACTTTTGCTCTTTTTTCTCCTCAAAATAGTCACGAAACCCCTCACGAAACATTGCCTTGATGTTTCGAACAAAAGTGGGAGAATTATGATACTTTATCCAATTGACAAGTGGAGTAGTAAGGTATTTTAAAGGAAAAGAGTAAACTATACGATTTTTAAGTTTTTGGGCATAAGAAGGATAGTTTGTTGTTATGATTTCATAATAACTTTCACCTTTATAATCAATTTGTAACAATCCTTTATTATGTCTTTTGGGGAGCTGATAAAGCCCTTTTTCAGTTGAAAATTTCACTTTTTTACCTTCCAAAAATACCTGCGCGTTATTAACAAAACGATTATTATCCCCAATCAATACCACATTAAAATCAGATTGATTGTTGAGTATTTGTAGCTTAAAAGGGTGATTTTCTAGGAGCTCTAATCTCAGTCGATCGTGGTCAAGTGAGGCAATGAGGTAGTTTCCTGATTTCTTAAAAGATTCATCCAGAGCAATGGTATCTACACAATTGTTGAAATAAGATGAATCTACTGTACCCAAGCCATTGAGTGTGATATTCTTGATTTGCAAGCTATTGAGCGCATAAACCAGCCGATAATGACTTTCTTTCGAAGTCTTGTGAAGTAATTGAGCCAGTCCAATCTGAGAAAATGATAGGATAAGACATAGAACTGTCAGGTGTTTTTTCATAGAGATTTTGGTATATTGTATGTGTTTTTCAAAGATAATGGAGACGAATAAACAGTTTTAAACTGTTTAAAAAATAAGTCCAAGACTAAGTCTTGAACTAGGAACTTCAATTTTTTCCAGTAATCAGAGGTTTAAAATCGTCTTTTTGATAAATTATTTGAAGTTAAAGGCTTATCGCTGAAATACAAACAATAAAGTTAAACTATTAGGCGTCCAGCTCTGGGTATTCGGCAAAAATATATCTATGGTTATAAAAAAGCATTTTGAAACTTTTGCCTATTGCCTAAAACAGACAAATTAAATTTAAGTTTTCCATAAACATTCATCAACTATGATTGAAATAAATGTGCCACAGAGTGCAGAACAGTGGGAGAAATATTATGATTTACGTTTTAAAATCTTACGTGAACCATGGGGACAGCCCAAAGGCAGCGAAGTGCTCAAGGACGAAGATGAGGCTACTCATGCTATGGCTATAGATACTGAAAATGGGCAAATTTTGGGCGTGGCTCGTTTGCAAAAAAATAGCCCGACCGAAGGACAAGTGCGTTGTGTGGCTGTATCCAACGAAGCCCAAGGCAAGGGAGTTGGTAAACTTTTGATGGCTTATCTCGAAGAGGCAGCTCGTCAACAAGGCATGACGCAGATTGTGCTAGATGCCCGTCAAAATGCGGTTGCTTTCTACAAAGCCATTGGTTATACCATTATTGCAGATTCGTATTTGCTTTTTGGTGAAATACCTCATTTTAAGATGACGAAGGATATTTAGTAATATTGAAGTCCGTAAAGACGCAATATGTCAACGCCAACAAGCGGTATCTATTCTGTAATTTTTCAAACTAAACTAAAAACTAGTTAACTGAAAATCAAAACAATAGCAATTACATTTTTAGACTATTTCCAAGAAATAATCTTCACTCAGAATAGCTTTTTACCAAAGATATATTGTAACTTTGTAAAAATTAGTACTTCATAGCTCGGCCAAGGTCGAGCTATCGACTTTTACAACCATGACATTCGAAGAGTTAAATATCAATACGTTCTTATTAAATGCCCTCAATGATCTAGGGCTCACAGAACCCACTCCCATTCAAGAGCAGGTTTTCTCGGTAGTGATGTCGGGAAGAGACGTTTGTGGCATTGCCCAAACAGGTACGGGAAAGACCTACGCTTATTTGTTACCTACTTTACGACTTTATCAATTCTCCAAAGAAAAACACCCTCAGATTATCATTTTGGTGCCTACTCGTGAGTTGGTTGTGCAAGTGATGGAATCTGTAAAAGCGCTCACCACTTATATGACGGTGCGTACTGTAGGGATTTTTGGTGGGGTAAATACCAAACCACAAACGGCAGAATTACTTCAAGGAGTAGATATCTTGGTAGCAACACCAGGGCGTTTGGTAGACTTTTTGATGAATGGAACCATTAATCCTAAAAACGTAAAACGTTTGATTATTGATGAGTTTGATGAAATGCTTAACTTGGGTTTCCGTGCTCAATTGACAGTAATTTTTGACAAATTACCTTCAAAACGTCAAAACTTGCTTTTCTCGGCTACGCTTACCAAAGATGTTGAAACCTTGGTCGAAACGTTCTTTAACTCCCCTGTTCGTATTGAAACAGAAGTAGTTGGCACGCCACATCAGAATATTACACAGTCTTATTACTTTGTTCAGAACTTTTACACGAAAGTGAATTTGTTGAATCTTTTGTTAAAAAATGACGAAAGCATGACGAAGGTATTGGTATTTGTGGCCACCAAAAAGTTAGCAGATACTTTGTATGAACAATTGGAAAAAACCCTTCAACACAAGGTAGATGTCATTCACTCAAACAAGAATCAAAACCACCGTTTCAATAGCGTTGGCTTATTTGAGTTGGGCTATTGCCAAGTATTGATTGCCACAGATATTATTGCTAGAGGTTTGGATATTGATGAAGTTACGCACGTAATCAACTTTGATATGCCAGATATGCCTGAAAACTATATTCACCGCATCGGACGTACGGGTCGTTATGACAAAAAAGGGATTGCGATTTCTTTTGTTACCAAAAATGAGGTTGAATACTTGAAGCAGGTTGAGGCTTTGATGAATACAGAACTTCCTATCTTAGATACGCCAGAAGGGCTAGTAATTTCAGAAAAATTACTAGAAGAAGAAATACCAAAGGCAAAAATGAAGTTTATTACCAAACTACCAGATGTCTCTGACAACGGTGCTTATCACGAAAAATCTGATAAAAATAAAAAGGTAAACGTAAGAAGAGACCATAAAGCCGAAATGAAGCGTAAATACGGTAAGTCTTACGAAAACCGTTCTCGTAAATCGTAAGTTAGCTCTCAAAATAAAATTTAATTTTTGAGCTTACAGCTTTCAGCTTTGGGCATTCGGCAAAAAGGTATCTATGGTTACTGAAATACCATTTAACACTCTTTGCCTTGTGCTTGTTGCCTAAAAATCTAATTCTGTTCACTTACTTAAGAAAGAGCGTTTTATTCTCCAAGTTTTTACAAAAAAAGGGTTCGGAAAATATTTTCCGAACCCTTTTTTGATTAATAGCCAATGAACTTCTATTGCTTAAAGCAGACAGTTCTATTTTTGAATTTTTACGTCAAAAACTACTTTTCCTTGGGCGTAAGCCGCTGTGCCTTTGGTAATAGATTTTACACGAATCAAACCTTTCTTCACTTTGGTTCCTGAGCCTTTTGAGTAAGCGTAAATTTTACCTTCTTTTACCAAAACTGATTGTTTGGTTGAAGAAATACTTAAAGCTTGTAAAGTAGTGTTATTTGCTGCATCGAAGTCGATTCCTACAGGAGCTTCTTGGAAATAAGTAGCATTGCCACCCGCTGTCGAAGAGCCTCCACAATCAGTATTTGATGCTGGTACAGTTGTCGAATATCCTTGTAAAACTCTTTCTGGATTTGATAAAAATTGAGGTTCGTCAGCCGTACGAGTCGAAGCATAGGTAATATCCACAAATTTGATATTTGAATCAATGTCACACACTTTGTACACAACGCCTGTTGAAGAAGCAAAACGTGAGCCTAAATCATTGCTTTGTGCACCGAGCTCGATATTATTCCAAGAAGCAATTTGTTCTTCTGCTCCAATAGAAATTTTAAGGGTTTTACGAGAAATTGCACCACTATTATCTTGTACATCAAAATGAATATAGTTTACACCAGTACTCGCCGAAACGGTATATTCAAACGTTTGTGTTTGTTCGTCTACATTTTTCAATTTTACCTCAAATAAAGGTTGGTCGGTAGTACCACGATAGTTAGCTTTGTCGGCTACATATACACGTGCCACACGAGGCTTGCCACCATCTGGTGATTTTTTGATTAATAGCGTTACGGTTACGTTATCGCCCGAGCCTGCCAATACTTCTGGATTAGCATTGAGTGTTGGGTCGGTAAAGCTTACATCCAATTTACCTGTAGCCGCAGGTAGTTCATTGTTTGGGCCAGGTGCTACCACATCAGGAATGGTATTACATGAATAAAGAACAGCAAAAGAGGCTAAGAATAGAATTAAAAAAGCAATTTTTTTCATGATGTTTGAATTGTGTTTTGAATGAGATTGCTGAATAATCACAGCAGTATGTAAACGGAAAATTTTCAATGTAGACAACTATATAACTGCGAGGTCACGGGCAAATGCATAGATAGTTGATTAAACGGCAAAAAAATAGGACTTTCCTTAAAAAGTCCTATTCATTACTAAGTTTATTTCAATCTTGATTTTGAGTAAATATGGACTTTACAATAGCACAAGGCTATTCCGAAGTTTTTTTACTCATTATCAATATTAAGAAATTACAACTTCTTCAATACCCAAAGCTTTTCCTGCTGTTGGAGTTACTTGGAATTCAACTGGAGCTTTTTTCTCATCTTTGAATGCTTTGCGAGGCTTGATACTCAAGATTTGGAATAACTCTTTATCCGAATTCACATTAGGGTTTGGCGTTGTCAACAACACGTCTCCAGAGAAAACTGAGTTAGCACCAGCCATGAAACAGAAAGCTTGCCCTTCGTAAGAAAGTTCCAAACGACCAGCCGACAAGCGAACCATTGATTTTGGCATGATAATACGAGCCGTTGCGATTGTACGAACCATATCCCAAACCGAAGCAGGCTCTTGTCCTTCGAGTGGTGTACCAGCAACTGGCACAAGGTTGTTGATAGGTACTGAATCTGGATGTTTTGGTAAGTTAGCCAATGTCTGAAGCATACCAACACGGTCTTTAGACGATTCGCCTAAACCAATGATACCACCCGAACAAACGGAAAGATTTGCTTTACGCACGTTTTCTAGCGTATTCAAACGATCGTCGTAAGTTCTAGTAGAAATAATATCATCATAGTGTTCTTCTGAAGTATCTACGTTGTGGTTGTAGGCATACAAGCCTGCATCTTTCAACTTTTGAGCTTGTTCTTCTGACAACATACCCAAGGTACAGCATACTTCCATACCCAAAGCATTTACGCCTTTCACCATTTCTAACACTTTGTCGAAATCGCGGTTGTCACGTACTTCACGCCAAGCCGCACCCATACAGAAGCGAGAGCTACCTGCATCTTGTGCACGTTCAGCAGCAGCCATAACCTCCTCAACTTCCATCAATTTCTGAACTTTTACGTTCGTGTGGTAGCGAGCCGCTTGCGAGCAGTACGAACAATCTTCTGGACAACCACCAGTTTTGATTGACAACAGTGTACTTACCTGTACTTCTTGTGGGTCGTGGTGTTGACGGTGTACAGTAGCTGCACGATATACTAAGTCTAAAAAAGGAAGGTTATAGATTTCTTCAATCTCTTCTCTTGTCCAGTTATTTCTAATCATATCCATATTGTTTGCAAATTGATACGCTGCGACACATCGCAATCGTGTTACACAATACCAAAATTAAAAAGGACTTCCCGTTCCACCAAACGAGAAGCCCTTTTGTGTATCATATTTAGCAAAATAACTATTTGAATTCAATTGCAAAAGGCATCAAAGCCAAATAGCCTTCTTGTGTCTTAACTTTCTGAACCTGTTTTACATAAGATGCCATTTCACCAAATTGTGCTTTCAAGAATTTAGCTTCCATTTCATCTTCTTTCTTATCCATGAGTTCTTCAAAGAATGATTTTGGTGTTGGATAATATCTTACTTTGTAATCATCTGTTTTCACTTTAGCCATTTTGGCAGCAATTTCGATAGCCTTGTTTAAGTCTCCCAAAACGTCCACCAAACCATTTGCCTTGGCCTGTTCGCCTGTCCAAACACGCCCCCCTGCCAAAGATTTCAATTTGTCGATATTCATATGACGACCTTGAGCAGCTTTTGAAGTAAAGGTTTCATACCCTGCATTTACACGAGCTTGGAACCAGTTTTTCTCAAAATCAGTCAACTCTCTTGTTACCGTAGGAAAATCTGAATGGGCATTGGTATTCACACGATCGTGAGTGATTCCTAATTTATTTTTAAAGAAGTTTTCAAAATTAAAGAACTGTGCAAAAATACCGATTGAACCCGTAATCGTAGTTGGCAATGCCACGATAGTATCAGCGCCCATAGCCATGTAATATCCACCAGATGCGGCATAGTCACCCATAGATGCCACGACAGGTTTTACTTTTTTGGCTAACTGCACTTCATGCCACATCACATCCGAAGCCAATGAAGAACCACCTGGGCTATCAATACGCAATACAATCGCTTTTACTTTTTTATCGTCACGTGCTTTGCGCAATTCGGCTATAAAATCATCTGAACCGATATTACCCGAACTTGCTTTTGCTCCTTCAATCGTACCTTCCGACACGATTACGGCAATACGGTTGTCAGAATCATTGAAAGGAATGGCAGATTCAGCTTTCATGAATTTACCTAAACCAACATAAGTCAATTTGTCGTCGGCATCGATATTCAACTTCTTTTTCAAGGCTGTTTCAAATTCATCCAAGTAGCCAACATTAGTCACTAGCTTAGACTGCAATGCACCTTTAGGTTCGTAAGCCGTTAGTTCATCTGCTACTTTTTTCAATGCCTCAGCACTAATTCCTCTCGACGTAGCAATTTGAGACATGATTTGGTTATTGATAGAGCCAAGCAACTCGTTGTATTGCGCACGATTTTCTTCGCTCATATTTTCACGAATAAAAGGCTCAACCGCCGATTTGAATTGTCCAACACGAAATACGACTGGCTTGATATCTAGTTTATCTAGTGTACCTTTAAAAAAGGAAATCTCGGCGCTTATACCATTAAAATCTAAACCACCTGCAGGATTCAAGAAGATTTTGTCTGCCACCGAAGTAAGGTAATAGCCTTTTTCAGTAAAAGACTCTCCGTAAGCATAGATAAACTTCCCTGATTTTTTGAAGGCCAATAAAGCATCTCTAATTTCTTGTAACTGAGCATATCCACCCATTGGATAATGTGCTTGGAGCGAAATCCCTTTGATATGTGTATCGACAGCCGCACGCTTAAGGGCTTCACGAATTTGTACCAAACCGATTTCGTCGCTATTATCGGCAAAAGGACCACCTAAGTTCTTCAAAGGATTTTCATCCTCTGCTACATTTTCAACAATGGGATGATTAAGATCTAATTTTAAGACAGTGTTCTCTTTCAAGGCTGTTTTGTCCTCGCTACCACCAATAGCGGCTGCGATGCCTATCAAAATAAAAAAGCCAAAAAGGAAGAAGAGAAAAAGACCAACAATGGTCGCAAATACATTTTTGAGGAATCCTAGCATACTTTTAAAAGATGTTAAAGAAATACCTTACAAGTAATTCTTTGAAAATGTGTTATTACGTTTTGGTTTTGTTTTGTATTAGCGGTCAACTTCAGAGTAAGGTAAAATTAAAAATCTCTGAAAACCTTTTTAAGTCAAGAACTGCAAAGTTAATTTTTATACGAATTGTTACACGCTTTTGTTTAAACTATTGAGTAAGCGACGTTCTTGGAATTAATCATTCAAAAATAAAATAGAGCTAAGGTATCTCTAGTAATTTGTGTTGTGTGGAAAAAGACAGGGATAAAAGGTGTAGGTAAAATTTAAAAATAAAAGCCCAAGCAACAGTGTTGCTTAGGCTTTCAGGATATTAGTTTTGAGACATAAAGTACTCAATCAATTTCGATGCGCTATTAACGTCTTTTTCAAGCACCTGTAACTCAAACTGAGCATCTTTCGAAACCTCCGCTTTGATACCCGCCAACGACAAGCGTGACTGAATATCTTCGGCAGAACCGAGTGTTTCAAACTCAGCAATTGTTACAAGCTCTAAGCTTCACCCGAACATGTTACGGTAATCTTCACGAGATTTCAAGATTACTTGGTGAGCCACTTCGCTACCATAAACATCGTCGATATCTACAGCTACTTTTTCTTCACCTGGGATATTTTTGTAAGTCAAGAAGTAGTGAACCAAACGGTCGATGATGCTTTTTGGACAATCTTTGATGTCTTTCCATTTACCGTACATTGAGTCGTCTTTCAATACAGCAATGATTTTGTCATCAGCTTCACCTTTGTCAATCATACGGATACCACCGATAGGGATAGCTTCGCAAATGATGTCACCATGCGTGATAGCACGTTCAGAAAGAACCAAAATATCAAGAGGGTCACCATCTCCTTTTTCGATTTCTTTACCAGATGCGCTACGAGCCAAATCAGCCGTCAATTCACCACAGTATGTTTGAGGCACAAAGCCGTACAAAGCAGGTACAATGTTAGAGAATTTTTGAGGACGGTCGATTTTCAAATACCCTGTTTCCTTGTCGATTTCGTATTTTACTGTATCAGTTGATACGATTTCGATAAATGAGTTCACAACTTTTGGCATATCCTTTCCGATTTGGATACCATGCCAAGGATGGGCTTTATAAAAATTACGTTGCATAAGTAATAATTGCAGTCTCCACTGCGGGTTGTTGGTGAGATTACTCACGGTCTTTCATCAAGGATAGAGGGCAAGGAGTTTCCTCCGCTTGTTACTAATTGATAGCCTTGATGTTAGACTATTAGTTTAAAATTAGCGTATATTTTTTCTTGTAAATATTCAACTTCAACCTCTAATTGCTTAGAAGCAGCCACAAAGATACTTGATATTGTGCAATTCTTATCGTCTGTCTCAAGAAATAACTGCTTAATTGGGATAGATGTGATTAAACGGACAGCATTAGATTTGTCTTGCAAAAGCGCCGCACCCAAAGATATATACATCTGGTGCTGAATTAGTTGCTTCAATATTTGTTCGTTATTATTAAAGCCATGAATCAACCAAGGGAACTTGGGACGTAACAATTTTTTAATTTGGATTATTTCCGAAAAAGCTCGCACACAATGAATCACCATAGGCTTCTGGAATTCTTCAGCGATTTGGATTTGTGTTTTAAAGACATTTATTTGAAAAGTCCAATCTGTTTGGTAGATTTTGTCCAAGCCACATTCACCTAAAAACAAGACTTTGGGATGAGATAAAATCCTTTTTAACAAAACTAAATCCGCTTCTAATTGAGTTTCTTTCAAATACCAAGGATGTAAACCCGCCGAAAAATATTGATTGGGTAATGAACTCTCAAGCTGTTTTATCCAAACTTCATCAGGTATCGCCGAATCTATTATCAGATTTTGCACCTGAGTAATAGATTCGTCTGGCTCGAAATGATGCGTGTGGATATTGAGAAACATGTTTTTATTGAGTGATTGGAGATTGAGTGCTTGAGTGATTTTTTCAAAAATTTATCTTGGTGATTCGCGAAACATGGCGTCTCATCACTTCAAAATTAAAACAATTCTTCCACAAATTGATTTATCATAGATGGGTTACCGTATTCGGCAATGAGCCATGGTTTATGCTTTTCACTCATTTGCCCATGTTAACAATGAAACATTATTTAGGATGTCATCTATATCGGTTGTTTGGTTCAAAAGAGATTTACGTTTGCTCGATCACCAGCCTTTGCAAAAAGCTATTGAAGCTGGGCGACCGCTTTTACTTTTGTATATCTTCGAACCAAGTTTAATCCAAGATGTACATTACAGTCCTCGGCATTGGCAGTTTGTATGGGAATCCTTAATAGATTTACAGAAAAGACTGTCCCAAATACACCCCAACGCCAAACTTTGGGTAGTTCGAGAAGAAGCCCTATCATTTTTTGAAAAACACCTTTCCTCCTATCCCATTCATTCGCTTTACTCTTACCAAGAAACAGGAATTTCAAAAACTTTTGAAAGGGATAAAAATCTTTCAAAATATCTACAATTACAACATATTCCTTGGCACGAATATCAGAGCAATGGAGTCAGAAGAGGACTTATGCATCGAGGAGATTGGATGAAATCGTGGTATGCTTTTATGCACGAAGCACAAGCTATGCCTGACTGGTCAAAAGCAATTTTCTCAGACCTAGATTTGTCTGCTTTTGAAATAAACAGTTTTCAAGCCATTTGCCCTGATTATACTCCTACGCACCCTATGCAACCCGGAGGAGAATCGTTTGCTCAAAAATATATGCAGAGTTTTTGGAAAGAACGGTGCAGATTTTACTCCAAACATATCTCAAAACCACTCGAAGCGCGCAAATCTTGTAGCAGGCTTTCGCCTTATATTGCTTGGGGAAACCTTTCTATCAAACAAGTGTATCAGGGATGTTTACAACAAAGTAAGAAAAGTCCTTCTCTAAAAAGGCCTCTCGAAAACTTTAGCTCAAGACTGCGTTGGCATTGTCATTTTATCCAAAAATTTGAGTCGGAGGAACGAATCGAATTTGAAAATTTGAACAGAGGCTATGATGATTTATTTTTTTCTGATAATCATCAACATTTCGAAGCTTGGACAAAAGGTCAAACAGGCTATCCGCTTGTGGATGCTTGTATGCGCTGTTTGGTAAGCACAGGATATCTCAATTTTAGAATGCGTGCCATGCTGGTTTCGTTTTTGACTCATAATCTAGCCTATCATTGGAAGCCAGCAGCCTTGTTTTTGGCTCAACAATTTCTAGACTTTGAGCCTGGCATACACTATCCTCAAATTCAAATGCAAGCAGGGGTAACTGGCATCAATACGGTCAGAATTTATAACCCTACTAAGCAAGCGCAAGACCATGACCCCGAAGGCATTTTCATTAAACAATGGGTTCCAGAGCTGGCCAATTGCCCCGTAGCTTTAATTCATGAGCCTTGGAAATTGACCCCTATGGAACAGCATTTATATCAGATAGAAATCGGGAAAACCTATCCTTTTCCATTGATGGACATAGAAAAGGAACATCAAAAAGTAAAAGAGCGGATTTGGGGACACAAAGCCAAATCGGAAGTTAAGCAACACAAAAAGGCTATTTTGACAAAACATGCGATACCTTTTCAACAAAAGTCTTGATTTAGGCTCAGCTAGATTGCAAAGAAGTGTAGTGCAAAGCTGGTTTTTTCCGTACCTTTGCAACCAAATTCTGAAATAACAAAGAAGTCCTCAAGATAGGACCTATACACAAAGCAAATTAGCACAATGATTTATCCGATTATACCTTACGGCGACCCCGTTCTCAGAAAAGAAGCTGAAGATATTGAAAAAGGCTCGATTGATGTAAAACAATTGGCCGAAGATATGTTCGAAACCATGTATGCAGCTTCTGGCGTAGGTTTGGCTGCTCCACAAATTGGCATGAGTATCCGTATGTTTGTGGTGGATGGTCGCCCATTCAACGAAGGTGAAGACTTAGACGAAAGAGACAAAGACCCTTCTGTGGTAGATTTCAAAAAGGTATTCATCAATGCTGAAATCTTAGAAGAAGATGGCGACGAGTGGGGTTTTGAAGAAGGATGTTTGTCTATCCCAGGTATCCGTGCTGATGTTTACAGACCAGAGTTTGTAAAAATCCACTACTACGATACCGACTGGAACGAACATACAGAAGTATATGAAGGTTTGGCAGCTCGTATTATCCAACACGAATACGACCATATCGATGGCATTTTGTTTACTGACCACCTTAGTCCCGTGAAAAAACGTATGTTAAAAAATAAGCTCAGCGACATTTCGAAAGGCAAGGTAAAAGTTGACTATAAAATGAAATTCAAATAACATCTATCCCAAATCTAGTAATGCAGATTTGGGATTTTTTGTAACTACTCATGAAAAATATACTTGCAGGCTTATTCTTTGCGATGTTATGGGCTTCGGCATCGGCTGCTACCAAAATTGGACTATTAGATGCCCAACCATTCGTAATTGGTAATTGCCGATTCTTTATTGCTGGATTCATCATGTTGAGCGCTAGTTTGATTCTTCAAAAATCTCGACTCCCACATGGGAAAGAATGGAAACAACTGGCCATTTATGGCTTTTTGAATGTAACCCTATATTTGGGTTGTTTCGTCTTGGCTATGAAAAAAGTATCTGCTGGCATTGGCTCGCTTTCTACTGCGACCAATCCTTTAATTATCAGTGTCATTTCAGCAATTTGGATGAAACGTGCTATTAAAAAAGGAGAACTCACTGGGTTAATTCTTGGGATTTTAGGGGTAGCTATTGCAACTTATCCATTATTAGTAAAAAGCTATGCCAGCGTCGATGGACTATTGATTTTGGCTACTAGTATGATTTCCTATTCGGTGGGCACGATTTACTATTCTAAACAAAAATGGGATTTACCATTGTTGACAATCAATGGTTGGCAAGTACTTATAGGAGGTGTTATGTTGTTACCTGTTACATTCTTGATGACAGACTGGGAAAATAATCACTATACAGTACGCTTCTGGAGTTCGGTATTTTGGTTGGTTGTTCCTGTGTCTATTGCAGCAGTACAGCTTTGGTTGTATTTGCTTAAAACAGATGCAGTCAAGGCTTCACTTTGGTTATTCTTGTGCCCTATTTTTGGGTTTGTATATGCCTCAGTCTTACTCGACGAGCCTATCACCACTTATACTTACATAGGAACGGCATTAGTAATTTTGGGTCTTTATGTAGCACAACGAGAAAAATTTCAGTCTAAATCATCAACCTAGGCTCGAATTGAATTAATTTGGCTGAAGAAATAATGTTGAATGGTGAACTAGTATTAAACCAAGGGTTTTAAACAATTTCAGATTGGGAATTTCTGATTTCGGAAATAAAGTAAAATACCTTAATTTTTTACAAAATAGAGGAGTTTACATTTCCAAAATCTCCAAAAGTAGTTAATTCATCCACAATCTAGTCCCCAAAACAGATATTTTTTGTCGAATACTTACAGCCTAATGCACATAAAAACCGAAAGCCCATTATAATCCCGATACACTATTTATGTTAAGAATCCCTAAACTATTATTGCCTTTACTATCTCTTTCATTACTTGCCTGTAGTTTTTTAAAAGATTCTGTAGAAGATGCCACATGGCAAGACCTTGGCTGTGATACCACACAAAAAGTCAGCACTTTGGCTATTTATGACATGGTACATCCTTTTTATGAATCCGATACTTTTTTACAACTCAATATCAAACCCACTGCTATTTACGTAGCTACGGTGGGGGTACGTCAAGAGGTGGAAATGACCGCCTACAAGCTTGACTCGCTCAATCAAATAACGTCAATACCTAATCCTGCAGGAACAATCGGTGTAACTCCTACTTGGGTCGAGCAGGCTTATTTGGGAGCACTCATTCACACTCCTCATTACTTGTACGACCGTTGGACGAGAATTCTTGAAAATGACCGTGCAACTTTCCTAGCCAAACGAGATTCTATCAAAACCATAATGGCCGAAAAGCACAGTAGTATCAAGGTTATTTCAGACTTACGTTCCATTGCCAACCAACGCAAATATCTGTCACGCAAACGTACCGCCTCGCCTGTATCTATGCACAATTTTGGTTTGGCTGCAGATTTTGCCATTTTTAGAGGACATCGAATCTCGAATACACTTTCCAGTTATAAACCTTTAGATACGCTTACGGCACAATATGGACTCACTTGGGGAGGTAACTTTGTCGGTTTTATGGACCCTGGCCATATTCAGTATTTCAAAAATGGAGCAACTTTAGTTCAAAAATATCCTGTATTAAGATTTGAATTTGAACCCTACCGAGAGTTTTATCTCAATACAGTCGAAAAAGCAGTGAAAGCAGGAAGAATTAATCGAGTAGTTGATACAGCGGATTTATTGACCTTACTCAATGAGCTTCGCAGAAATCAACCCTGTACTTGTGGAAAAATCAAAAAGCAAATAAATACCAACACCTTAGAAAAGGTAAGGGCATTGCTTCAAAAAACGCCATATAACGCATTAAACGATATTGTATTGATTGGAGATTTGGGTTATCAAACGCTTTCACTTGTGTCAGCAAAAGGCATTATTACCCTAGAACTAGGAAAATGGAGATAACAGAATGGCTTTGCAACTTTGTCAAAGACTACACTTTGACAAAGTTGAGCCTAGTGTAATTAGGTATTTATTGCTAAAATTAGTGAATTAAGCAGAGGAAAAATCCTCAAAGTTATGCTTGCATAACTTTATCTCTTGCAAATGTAAGACGCTTTATCACCGTAAACAATCTTTTTAAGAGAAAACTTTTGTTAACTATTTATATAACAGCATACTTACAACTTATACCCTCTCAAGAAATCTTGAATACCCATACGCTTCTTCATTTCTAATTGAAGTTCCTCAATCGCTAACCACCCTTCCGCGCATTTAAAGTATAGATAGCTTTTATGATCACTTACCCACTGCCCTACAGGAATATCCTCATTGGATTCAAAATCGGTCACAATACTTGTTTTGTACACCTTACAAGACTTGTCACCAAGGAAAGTCCATGCTGCAGGATAAGGCGACAAACCACGCACAAAATCGTACACTACTTTAGCAGGCTTTTCCCAATCAATTTGACAAGTTTCCTTAAAAATCTTTGGTGCATGATGCAGTACCTGATTTTCGTTTTGCGGGTCTTGCGGATAACTTCCCGATTCGATGGCACGTACCGTTTTGAGAACCAGTTTCGCACCTAGATGCATCAATCTTTCATAGACGGTTCCAACATTATCCTCCTCATGAATAGGTTCTTTTTCTTGAAAAATCACAGAGCCTGTATCTATTTCATGTTTCAAAAAGAAGGTAGTCACCCCCGTTTCTTTTTCTCCGTTAATGATAGCCCAGTTGATTGGTGCTGCACCACGATATTGAGGCAATAATGAACCATGTAGATTAAATGTGCCCAAAGGAGGCATTTGCCAAACTACTTCTGGTAACATTCGAAAGGCAACTACAATTTGTAAATCTGCTTGGTAACTTTTGAGTTCTTCCAAAAATGCAGGAGCTTTCAACTTTTCAGGTTGTAGAATAGGAATGTGTGGTGCATTGTTCAATACATACTCTTTCACAGCCGACATACCCAACTTTTGCCCACGCCCGATTGGTTTATCGGGAGCTGTTACGACAGCCACAACCTCGCAACCATTTTCTACCAAAATTCTTAAACTCTCTACCGCAAATTCGGGCGTACCCATGAATATAATTCTCATAATTATTTGATTGTCTATTTTCTCTTAAAAGTCTAAAAACGTTTTTTAAAAGCCCCTTTTTACATTTTACAAAACAATTTGGTGCTGTGTTTCGTTATTGAAAAGCAGGATTAAAAACAGGCAGTTATATTTATTCTTTTAAAAACACAAAAGGGATTTCTTTTTGAAAAAGCATAAAAATAAGCTATCTTTGTAATCTCAATTCACACAAAATGAAAAGAACACAAGCAATAACGGCACAAATATAACTTCGATTTTCTACAAAGGTCTTAAAATCTTGTAGAACGGTCAGAAGCCGTTCTTTTTTATTTGTCTGAGTTGAAACTTTAATTGGGAATTCCGTCTTTTTGCTGGCAAGAAATTGTCAGTAATTTTTTTTGTATTCACCACCAAATCAGTCTAAAACATTTTAAACATAGCAGAACAGTATGGCAAAGGTACAGTATTATACGCAGGAAAAACTTGATGAGCTAAGAGCAGAACTTCATTTCCTTAAAATCCAAGGACGTGCAGATATGGCTAAACAAATTGCTGAAGCTCGTGACAAAGGCGATCTTAGTGAAAATGCGGAGTATGATGCGGCCAAAGATGCACAAGGATTATTGGAATTAAAGATTTCTAAAATGGAAGA
Source organism: Flectobacillus sp. BAB-3569 (assembly GCF_002270355.1). Classification (GTDB taxonomy): domain Bacteria; phylum Bacteroidota; class Bacteroidia; order Cytophagales; family Spirosomataceae; genus Flectobacillus; species Flectobacillus roseus. The sequence continues at coordinate 101,724 of NZ_NJFZ01000002.1, forward strand.
AATCGTAGCTAATGCACGTGTATTAGATGAATCTTCTATTGATACCTCTAAGGTTTCGATTCTTTCCAAAGTTAAAATCAAAAACCGCCGTAATGGTATGGAGGTAACCTACACGATCGTGTCGGAAGAAGAAGCTGATTTAAAAGCATTTAAAATCTCAATTTCTTCGCCATTTGGTCAGGGTTTATTCGGTAAAAAAGTAGGTGACGTAGCCGAAATTACCGCTCCTGCTGGAAAACTAGAATTCGATATTTTGGAAATTTCTCGCTAATATTCTCTGCTTTACTTCCTCTAAGCTTTTATTCTAGCGAAAAGTCCATAAATATTTTGGAATAAATTTTGCAAAAGCCCTCATTGAGATAAATCAATGAGGGCTTTTTTGTAGTTTTATGATAATATTCAAAACATTACCCTTCAAGAATGTAACGAAATGCTTGCTCAGCAAATTTTTCTGAGTATCTATCGTTGTCAAACTAAAACCCTGAAATAAGACCTATATTTCGTACATGCAATTTTTATATCCTAGTTTTTTGTGGGCTTTGCTAGCGGCAGCCATTCCTGTTATTATTCACTTGTTTAATTTCCGCAGGACCAAAAAGGTTTACTTTACCAATGTCGCTTTTTTAAAAGCTGTTAACACAACCACTTCATCCTTTCGAAGACTCAAGCATTTGCTTATTATGGCCGCCAGAATCCTAGCGATTATTTGCTTGGTGTTGGCTTTTGCTCAGCCTATTCTTACTCCAAAGTCGGGGAATATTGCCAAAAGTGCTGGCTTGACCAGCATGTATATCGATAACTCTCTATCGATGCAAAACGAGTTGAACAAAAAGAGTTATCTCGACAAAGCAATCAATAAAGTAGAAGAACTACTAACGGCGTTTCCGCAGGGTTCGAGACTGCAATTGGTCACCAACGATTTTTCGGCACAAGAACATAGCTTAAACAATACCCAACAAATCAAGGAGCGAACCACAACCATTGATTACACCCATACGCCTCGTACCGTCGAAAACGTGCTCAAGCGCCAAATCAGTCTTGCAGCCAAACATCAATCTCAAGGTGGAAATCAATTTATCCTTTTTTCTGATTTTCAAAAAAGTACCGCAGGCGCTCTTAATCGCTTAAAGGTAGATACTTCGAGCACAGTTTTCTTAGTTCCTGTGCAAGCCAAAGCCATCCAAAACGTTTTTGTAGACTCAGTTTGGTTAAATACGCCTTTTATCAGAGAAATGCAAGTGAACACTTTGACGGTAAAACTTTCTAATACTGGCGAAAGAGCAGTGCAAAATCTTCCCGTAAAATTATTTGTCGACGAAGTACAAATTGCCTCCGCTGTAGCCAATATAGATGCTCATGGTACTACTACCGCTAATTTTAATTTTACAGTAAAAGATAAGGGCTTCAAAAAAGGAAGAATTTCTTTTGATGATACACCTGTTACTTTTGATAATGATTATTACTTTGTATTGCACGCTGCTCCTAAAATTCGTGTCCTTCATTTATTTGGGCAAAGTGCTCCAGAAAAATTTGTCCAACACGTTTTTGAAAACGATAGCGTGTTTGTCTTACGTAGTGTTTCGGCAAGCAATGTAGATGTAGGTCAAATCAGAACTGCAGATTTGGTGGTACTCGAAGGAGTACAGGTAATCGATGGTAGTTTGAGCGTTAGTTTACAAGATTTTATCAAAGCTGGCGGTTCGGTCATGGTGATCCCTCCTACGGCTCCTGATATAGCCAATTATAATTCATTTTTAGGAAAGTACGGTATTCGCAACATTCAACTCAAATCGTCTACACCATCTGACTTAAGTATTCTAGCTGAGCCTAGCAAATCTGGTGGGTTCTTTGGTGATATTTTCGACAGCTCAAATCTTCGTGCGTTGCTTCAAATGCCTTCACAATCAGCTAATTTGACATGGCAAGTAGCTGGCGAAAAGCTTTTACAGTTTCGCAATGGCATGCCTTATTTGAGCAGTACAAGTGTTGGTCAGGGTGAAATATACTTGGTAGCCTCGCCACTCGCTAAAGAATGGGGAGACTTTGCTCGAAATGCCTTATTTGTCCCAATTATGTACAAAATCGGTGCGCTTAGTGTTCGTCAAGAACCATCGGCGTATTCCTTCAAAGACAATACTTTTACGCTCGAAGTAGATAATGCTAACGCAAACACAAGCTTTAAGCTTAAAAAAGGCAAGCTCGAACTGATTCCGATTCAGCAACTTAACGGTAAGCAACTGACCATTGAGCTTCCCAAAGCAAATCAACTCAATGAAGGTCAAGAAATAGAATCAGGCTACTATGAATTGATGAATAATGGAAAAGTAGATCGTATTTTGGCCTTTAATCATGACCACAGCGAGTCACAAATGGAATTTTATTCGAGTGAAGAATTAAAATCTATTTTTGGAAATCAGAAAAACGTTCAGGTTTTTGACCAAATTGATGATACCGATTTTGTCAAAACATTTAAAGAACAAAACTTTGGAAAAGCGTTGTGGCGCTATTTCTTGATTGGTGCGCTGCTATTTTTGGCGATAGAAATCTTGTTAGTGAGATTTTTTAAATAATTTCAGCAAGAGCTTTAACTAGCAACGAGCAGTTAATCAAAAACATTTTTGCAGTCACTTAGTTATTTTATAAGATCAGGGTTATCTTGATTTCACATTCAAAACAATTATCAAAATGGCATTACAAAAAGGCGATAAAGCTCCAGCATTCACGCTTTATAATACAGAGAAAGCTGAAATTTCATTGGCAGATTATCAAGGTAAAAACGTAGTATTGTTGTTTTTCCCATTTGCATTTACAAGCGTATGTACAGCAGAATTGTGTGAAATGCGCGATAATATTCTTACCTACTCAAGCCTTAAAGCTGAAATTTTGGCGGTATCGGTAGATTCTTTATTTACTTTAGGAAAATACAAAGAAGAGCAAAATCTTCCATTCCATTTGCTTTCTGATTTCAATAAAGAAGTTTCAACAGCTTATGAAAGTATTTACGATACATTTGCTTTTGGGACTAAAGGCGTTTCTAAACGTTCGGCATTCGTAATTGATGCTGAAGGTATTATTCAATATGCTGAAGTGTTGGAAAACGCTGGCGATATTCCAAATTTTGCCAATGTAAAAGAAACATTAGCATCACTAGCTTAGTTTAAGAGTAATGAATAGTAGTTGATATTTTACAACTACTATTCATTCACATTCATATCTTTTACTTATGCTAAAATATTTTACCATATTCATTGGTGTACTTTTAGGGTCTGGTTGTTTTTCACAAACAACAGACCCTAATTTGTTTTATAAAGAGCAAATTCGAATCAACCAAGATGGCATGAAAGTATTGGGAGGTTGGGCGGCGGCCAATATGATTGCCAGTGGCATAGCTACTGGGCAAACCCAAGGAAACACTAAGTATTTCCATCAAATGAATATTTATTGGAATATTGTAAATGGAGGCTTAGCAGCGCTCAGTACTTTGCAGGCCAACAAACTACTACAACGGCTACCTAACAATTGGGAGGCAAATAGGGATTCACAAAAGAAAATTGAAAAGCTTTTTCTCATCAATACAGGGCTTGATTTAGTGTATATTGGTACTGGAGCATATTTACTGAATAGAAGCTCAACCAGCTGTAACTCTCCAGAAATGCTCAAAGGATATGGACAATCACTGATCTTACAGGGTGGATTCTTATTCTTATTTGATGGTGCCATGTACTTACTTCACCATAAACATGGTGTAAAGCACAGCAAGCTCCTCAACCAAATAGCATTTGATGGACAAAGGATTTCACTCACATGGGTATTTTAAATAATTGAGTGATTTGAGATTGAGTGAATGAGTGATTATTTAAAAATTGTATTCTGGCTGTAGAGTCGCAATGACTGCCTCTTAAGCTGAGTGATATCTAGCATTGTAGCATCAAAAAACATGAGTCATCCCGAATTTTTCGTGAAGACTTTTAAAAACGAAACCTCCTTGTTTACTTTGTGAATTACGACAAACACAAACAAACAGGAGGTTTCTATGCATAAAGCATTTCTACAAAATAATGACATAAAATCGAGTAAGTCAAGACTCTCTCATTTACTTCTTCATAAACTTGACCTTTATCTTGCTGACGTCCAGTTATCGTTAGATTCTGTTCTGGATAAGCGTTTAGTTCGTACTTTTTACGATTTAATAGTTGCCATTTTATTGCATCGACACAACTCTATGGGCTTATTGCTTAGTGAGTTAGGTGGCTATATTTGCGGTTTTTCACATGCTCCCGCTGGGACAAAACGCATTAGTAATCTGTTACGTTCCAAAAAATGGACATCTACTATCATTGATAATTTTCTCTTTAGTCAAACTCGAAAAAGGCTAGAATCGTTAGTAAAACAGGGAAAACGTCCGCTAATGCTTTGGGATGATAGTCGGCTAGAAAAGGCTGAATCTTGGTTTTTGGAAGGGCTTTGTAGTGTAGAAAGCTCAAAGGCAAAACGACTAACACGGATAAAAAAAGGATACTATTCTCCTCCTAATAAACGTATTTGTGTTCCTGGTTATCATTGGACAAGTACGTTGCTCTCAGCTTTGGGTGAGTCTGTAAGTGTATGTCAGATGAGTTGGTGGACTACCAGAGGTAAATACAAGGAATATGGTCGAAACATTATGTTTCGGATGCTAGAAAAACTACAAGCACAAGTAGGAAAAGGCATCCTACATGTGCTTGACCGTGGTTACGCTAATGAGTGGACCATCGAGTGGTTTACGAACTTCGAACAAGATTTCCTAGTCCGATGGAAGAAGAATCATTTACTTATACACTCAACTAAAGGTAAAAAGCAAACCCATCTTCTAGCTCGCTCTTTTAAAGCTAGAAGTAAAAAGATTGTGCTCGATTCTCAGAGAAAGATTCTCAAGAGCATTTCTATTGCTTGGACTCAAGTACAACACCCTAGTTTTGAAGACATTAACTTGTCGTTA
>NZ_NJFZ01000020.1 GCF_002270355.1 Flectobacillus sp. BAB-3569
TCGAACTGCGACCTTTGGGTTATGAATCCAACGCTCTMACCATCTGAGCTACCCCGCCAAGGGGCAAATAGTAAAAATTTTGTAGCGGGGAGCAGAATCGAACTGCCGACCTTTGGGTTATGAATCCAACGCTCTAACCATCTGAGCTACCCCGCCTTGTTTTTCGTGATGCAAAATTAGACAATTATTCTATCGGAGGCAAGTGATTTAGAGCATTTTTCTGAAAATAATTCGTAACGTATATGGTTACTTATTGGTATTCAGTGTATTATGTAAAGCAAAAAAAGTGAAAATATTTTTTTTAGGTTAAATTATAGTGTTATATTTTAAGTGTTTGATTTACAGTTATTTGTGTATTATTTTTAGGCTTAGAGGAGTAAAGATGTTATAAATACTTGCATATTATCTAGATAATTATACCTTTGCCAAAAAGGTAAATTTAAATTCTTGCGTATGAGTAAGCACAAGTTTGTTATTGAGTTCGAATTAAGAGCATCTCCTAAAGTTTTGTTCCCGTATGTTAGTTCTGCTTCGGGTTTGCAGCAGTGGTTTGCGGAGAAAGTAACATTGAAGGATAGCTCTACTTTCGACTTTGTTTGGGATGGTGAAAGTCACATTGCCAAATTGTCTCAATTACGATTAAATAAATCCGCAAAGTTTGATTTTGTTCCTTCTAACCCCGACGACCGTGATCATAATTATCTCGAGTTCAAAATGGATGTTAGTGATTTGACTGGCTCAACCTATTTAAAAATCATTGACTATTCTGCAAATTCGGATGAAGAGGAGTTGACTGAACTATGGGAAGATTTAATTTTTAAATTGAAAGAAATCGTAGGTAACTAATGGTAACCCCAAATGCTAGTTGATGAGATATGAAATAATCTTGCCAACTAGCATTTTAATTTTAGCGAGTATGATTTCTCTTCAAAAAGAGCATAATACTCAAATATCCCAGCGTATATGCTAGGATATCAAGCCATGAGAAGGCACTTCCAATCAGCATTGACATGATTTTGTACTTTGCTAATCCTGTTTTTTCTAGAAAATTAATTTTTTGTAAAAGTTCTAGAAAATAAGCTACTCCTAATGCTCCAGCTGCTAGTTGCTTGTCATATTGCTTTGTGCGATAAAAGAAACACTTCAAAAATGTATACGCAAATATCACCGCAATAAAGTCCCCAAAAAAAGGTCTAAAGAATGCATCATGGGCATAAAGTGCCAAATAAGCCTCATAACCGAATAATACGATACTAATAAAAGGATAAAGTGCGCACTGATATGATGCGGCTTTGAAGAATGGAGTTTTCATTTGGCGTTATTAAAGATGTTTACCTATTTACAATGAAACTGAATGGCATTTTTTCTAGTTAAGAAAATATAACATGCGTTTCGCACTTCAAAGATATGAGAAATATTAAGCAAATTCATCAACCTCATTATTCACCCATTCGTGATTTGGTGACTTATGGCGTAATTCCAACACGAACTTTAGATTATCTTGACCCATTTCTTTTCTTAAATCATCATGGGTATCAGGTATATCCCAAAAACAATCAAGGTTTACCATTTGGTCCTCATCCACACAGAGGAATGGAAACGGTAACTTTCATATTGGATGGTGATATCAAACACCAAGATAGTACTGGACACAGCAGTGTAATGAAACAAGGAGGGGTTCAGTGGATGACTGCTGGAAAGGGGTTAATCCATGCAGAGACTTCTTCAGAAGAGTTTATGAAGGAAGGAGGGCCTCTTGAAATACTTCAATTGTGGATTAATCTACCCGCCTCCCATAAAATGATGGAACCTCAATACAAAGGTTTGGACAAAGAGGATATTCCTACAATTACTAAAGATGGCGTTTTGGTACAAGTTTTGTCGGGCAACGTAGCAGGAGTACAAGGTCCTTTTGAATCTGTGACTGGTGTAACTTTTACCACAGTAAGCTGCGCAGCTGGTTCTACCTGGAGTATGGATATCCCTGCTGAGGATACAATCTTCTTCTATGTTGTTCGAGGAAGTGTTAGATTGAATGGTCGTTCGATTGAAAAGCGAAATCTAGTAGAGTTTGATTATCAAGAAGGTATGGTGTCTTTTGATGCAATAGAGGATTCTTATATATTACTGGGGCATTGTAAGCCACTCGATGAGCCCGTAGTTGCACAAGGGCCATTTGTAATGAACACAGAGGAAGAGATTTATCAGGCTTACTCCGATTATCAAAGAGGATTATTTGGTAGATGGAACTTTTAAGAAAATAATCTTTCGGGATTACGTATAATACAAAGGGTATCTTGAATATTTTTCTGGATACCCTTTGTAGGTATTTACAGAGAACAGTTAATTCTGAGAAATATCCAATTTTTACGGTAAAGCTATTCATTGTCATGACATTAGCGATTTCCTAATTCTTAAAGTTTCTTAAAACTTATTTTAACATTAAAATTCTTCGAAACAGATTTCGTTAATTTGATTGAAAAGAAATCAGGTAGACAGACCAAGCCCTTAGAAAATTCATCATGGTATAATTTTGTCTCTCGGTGTAATTGACTAAAATATTGCTCAAGAAATGGTAACTTTGCGATGCAAATTATTGTGGATGTATGAAAAAACTAGATAAGCTTATCCTCAAGGCTTTTTGGGGACCATTTTTATTAACCCTGACTGTTGTAATATTTATATTTTTGATGCGCCTAATCGTGGTTTATTTTGCTGATTTATTCGGGAAAGACTTGGGCGTGGAGTTATATTTTGAATTATTCTTTTATTTTAGTCTAATTACCATTCCGATTGCATTGCCTCTGGCCATGTTGATATCCATGCTAATGACTTTTGGTAAGCTTGGAGAGTTTTTCGAACTCACCGCTATCAAAAGTGCAGGTATCTCTATCAGTCGAGCATTACGTCCGATGTTTGTGGTGGCAGTATTAGTAGCAGGTTTTTCATTTTGGTTTAATAACGTACTTTGGCCTTGGGCAAACCTCAAAGGGTATCGTTTGCTATATGACATCAAGACTACCAAAACAACCCTAAATATCAAAGAAGGTATTTTTTACAATGAATTACCTGGTTATAGCATTAAAGTAAATAAGAAATTTCCTAATGGTAAATCCTTGAAAGGCGTCATCATTTATGATCACTCCAAAAATGATGGCAATAAACATGTCACTATTGCAGATTCGGCTTTGATGTATACCATTATGGACAAGCAGTATCTCGTTTTTGAGCTTTACAATGGTCATGATTATGTGGACGATGCTGATAGGTCTTCTGGAGCTGATGCCACAGACTTCGTTTCTCACTCTTTTTCTAAAAGTAAGGTAGTTATGAGTATGTCAGCGTTTGATATGCACAAAACCGAGGAAGATCAGTTTAAGCACCATCAAATTATGAGAAACGTGCTTCAATTGGGAAAAGATGCCGATTCCTTATCACGACTAACAACAGATTACCGAAAAAACTTTTTTGAGGCTGCGAAGTCATACTATATATATATGTTTAAATCTTTGCCAGCTACTATTACCCCAGAGCAGAAGGCGATCATGAAAAACCAAGGGAATTGGGTGAGTAAAATAATTACAAAAAAAATTAAGCCTAATCCTTATGAGCATTTAGATTTTGCGGTTTCGCAAGCAAAAAATATGATTTCATTTGCCGAAAGCAATGTATTTACCATTACTTCTAAAAATGAAGATTTGCGTAAAACCAATTGGTTTTGGCATCAGAAATTTACGGATTCGATTGCCATTTTCGTAATGTTCCTCATTGGAGCACCTTTAGGAGCCATTATTAAGAAAGGCGGATTCGGAATGCCAGTTGTTGTGGCCATATTTTTCTTCATTCTTTCTTATGTAATGACACAACAAGGCAAGAAGCTTTCAGAAGAAGGAAAAGTAATGGTACAAGTAGGCGCCTGGACTTCCAATTTGATATTATTTTCGATAGGCATGTATTTCTTTAATAAAGCTCGCCATGATTCACGTTTGTTTGAATCTGATGTTTATGTGATGGCAATGGCCAAATTGAAGGAAAAAATAGGTTCACAGGCAATATTAAGAAAAATATTTTCTAAAATTGGGGTGAAATTTGCAAATAACTAATAAAATTCCTATTTTTGCACGTTTACAAAAATTCATTAATTTAAACTGGTTGAAGATGTATTTAACTTCAGAAAAAAAGCAAGAGATCTTTGAATCTAAAGGTCACTCGAAGTCTAAAATCGATACTGGTTCTGCTGAGTCACAAATTGCATTGTTTACTTTCAGAATCAATCATTTGACAGAACACTTGAAAATCAATAAGAAAGACCACTCTACTCGTTTAGGTCTTTTGAAATTGGTAGGTAAGCGTAGAAGCTTACTTGACTATCTTATCAAGAAAGATATTACGCGTTACAGAGCTATCATTGCTCAGCTTGGCATTAGAAAGTAATTTACTTTCAGCAAACAGGGAATTCTATCTAATAGGGTTCCCTGATTGCATAGACGGAGATCGTCTTCCCCTCTTCTATTTGGGTCTTCGTTAATAGTTGATAGTTATGTTAATCGTGAAGCAGCCATTCATCATCAAACTACACTATTGGCAATTGACGATTCACTATTAATGACTGCAAATCCAACAAAATCCTTTTACATTTCGTTGATATAATAGTAGCGTAAAAGGTAATAAGCAAACAATTTATGGCGTTTAACGTAATTACGAAAAAATCACAATGCCTGATGGTAAAGAAATTACCATTGAAACAGGCAAACTCGCGAAGCAAGCCGATGGGGCTGTTGTAGTGAGAAGCGGAAATATGATGCTTTTGGCAACGGTTGTTGCTAACCAAACACCAAAGGACGGTGTTGATTTTTTACCTCTTTCAGTAGATTACCAAGAGAAGTTTGCTTCTGCTGGTAAAATTCCTGGAGGTTTCTTGAGAAGAGAATCAAAGTTGTCAGATTATGAAGTATTGGTAAGTAGATTAGTAGACAGAGCTTTGCGTCCTACTTTCCCTTCTGATTTTCATGCAGATACACAAGTTATGATCAACTTGATCTCTGCTGATGCTGAAGTGTTACCAGATGCTTATGTTGGTCTTGCAGCAGCAGCAGCTTTGGCAGTTTCAGATATTCCTTTCAATGGTCCTATCTCTGAAGTTCGTGTTGCTAAAATTAACGGTGAGTATATCGTTAACCCTGAAACTTCTATCTTGAAGGATGCAGAGTTAGAGCTTATCGTAGCAGCTAATGCCAATGATATTTTGATGGTTGAAGGTGAAGCAAATGAAGTTTCTGAGCAAGAAATGCTTGAAGCGCTTCGTTTGGCTCATGCAGCTATTCAACACCAATGCGTTGCCTTGAAAGAACTTGAAGCAGAAGTTGGAAAAACTCAAAAACGTGAGTACAAACATGAAAACCACGACGAAGAGTTAAGAACATATTTGTGGGAGACCTATTACGATCGCTATTATGAGGTTGCAAAATTAGCAAATCCGAGTAAAAAAGGACGTAGAGATTCTTTTAAAGCTATAGAAGACGAATACTTCGCTTCATTGCCAGAGGATTCTACCGTAAACAAAAGCTTGGCGAAATGGTATTTCCACGATATCGAGAAGGAAGCGGCTCGTCAATTAGTGTTAATCGAACGTTATCGTTTGGACGGTCGTAAACTTGACGAAATTCGTACTATTACAAGTGAGGTTGATTATTTGCCAACTCCACACGGTTCAGCGGTTTTTACAAGAGGAGAAACTCAATCACTTACGACGGTTACTCTTGGTACAAAATTAGATGAGCAAATTGTAGACCAAGCAATGGTATCAGGATACAACCGTTTCTTATTGCACTACAACTTCCCAGGATATTCAACAGGTGAGGTAAAACCAAACCGTGCTCCTGGTCGTCGTGAAGTAGGACACGGAAACTTGGCGATGCGTGCTTTGAAAAAAGTATTGCCTCCAGATGCTAAAAATCCATATACAATTCGTATCGTTTCAGATATCTTAGAATCTAATGGTTCATCATCAATGGCGACTGTATGTGCAGGAACGCTTGCGTTGATGGATGCGGGTGTACCGATCAAAGCGCCAGTTTCTGGTATTGCGATGGGACTAATCTCAGATCCTAAAACAGGTAAGTATGCAGTACTTTCTGATATTTTGGGTGACGAAGATCACTTAGGTGATATGGACTTCAAAGTAACAGGTACAACTGAAGGTATCACTGCTTGTCAGATGGATATTAAAGTTGACGGTTTGTCTTACGAAGTATTGACAGAAGCTTTGGAACAAGCAAAACAAGGTCGTTTACACATTTTGGGTAAAATGCAAGAGACTATTGCTGAGCCTCGTAGCGACTACAAACCACAAACTCCAAGAGCTACTGTAATCAGAATCTTGAAAGAGCAAATTGGTGCGGTAATCGGACCAGGTGGTAAAGTTGTTCAAGATATTCAAAAACAATCTGGTGCGACCGTAACTATCGAGGAAAAAGAAGATGGCGGTTATGTATCAATCTTCTCTGCGAACAAAGCAGCGATGGATATCGCCGTTAAAATGGTTAAAGGAATTGTAACAATTCCTGAAGAAGGTGAAGTATATGATGGCGTTGTTAAATCAATTATGCCATTCGGTGCATTCGTTGAATTCTTGCCAGGTAAAGACGGTCTTTTACATATCTCTGAAATCAAATGGGAACGTCTTGAAACAATGGACGGTGTACTTGAAATCGGAGAGCAAGTAAAAGTGAAGTTGATTGAAGTTGATAAGAAAACAGGTAAATACCGTTTGTCAAGAAAAGTTTTGTTGCCAAAGCCTGAGAAGAAATAGAACGAACTTGAGCTTATTTACGTTATTTTTATAACGAATTAAACTATATTGTTAAATTTGTTTCCTACCAAACAGTTATATTCTTCACTTATATAACTGTTTGGTATATACTTTTCAGGAAGTGCTATTTGAGCTAAAGAATATTGTAACAACTTGTTTCTGTATATTCTCCTCAAAAAACTCTTTATTCCTAATTGTTAACCTACTAAGAACTTTAAGAGGTAGTAACTAATATGAGACAGCTAAAAATTAGTAAGCAGATCACCAACCGAGAATCACAATCACTCGATAAGTATTTGCAAGAAATTGGCAAGGTAGATTTGCTAACGCCAGAGGAGGAGGTTATTTTAGCTCAGAAGATTCGTGAAGGAGATCAACTTTCCTTGGAAAGATTGACCAAAGCGAACCTTCGTTTTGTGGTGTCTGTTGCTAAGCAATATCAAAACCAAGGCTTAAGCTTAGGTGACCTTATCAATGAAGGTAACCTTGGGTTGATTAAAGCAGCTCAAAGATTTGATGAGACTCGTGGATTTAAGTTTATTTCGTATGCGGTATGGTGGATTCGTCAGTCAATTCTTCAAGCTTTGGCAGAGCAGTCACGTATCGTGCGTTTGCCACTCAACCGTGTGGGATCTTTGAACAAAATTTCAAAGACATTCTCTGAGTTGGAGCAAAAGTTTGAACGTGAGCCAACACCAGAAGAACTAGCTGAAGTACTCGAAATCACTACTGGAGAGGTTGTAGACACTCTGAAAATCTCTGGTCGCCATGTGTCTATGGACGCACCATTCGTTCAAGGAGAAGAAAACTCTTTGTTAGACGTTTTGGAAAATGATGGCGAAGACAAACCAGATAGCGGCTTAATTAACGACTCGCTTCGTCGTGAAGTACAACGTGCTCTATCAACATTGACTCAACGTGAAGCAGACGTAGTAACGCTTTACTTTGGTTTGAATGGTGAGCATGCGATGACTTTGGAAGAAATCGGTGAGAAGTTTAACCTAACTCGCGAACGTGTACGTCAAATCAAAGAGAAAGCAATTCGTAGATTAAGACATACATCAAGAAGCAAAGCGCTCAAAACTTATTTGGGCTAATATGCTTACAATGCCTTTTCAGAGCCTCATTTATGAGGCTCTTTTTGTTTATGGGAAATACTAAAGAAAAAGTACACAGTAGAATAGCAATGTGAGAGTGTTAATAAGAGGAAGTCATTGATATAATTATGAAAATAGCTGTAGCCCAATTACGACCAATTAAGGGTAATACATATTCAAATATTGTAAAGCACCAACAACTAATTCATCTAGCTATTTCTCATAAAGCTGACGCCATATTTTTCCTGAACTATCAATCACTAGTTATGAGCCTAAGCTTGCTCTAGCATTAGCATCTCATTTGGAGGATAAACAATTTGATGTCTTTCAAGAAATTAGTGACCACAATAATATTACGATTGGTATTGGCATGCCTGAGGTGGTGAGTAATGGAGTAAAAATAAGCTTGTTTATTTTTCAACCTAACCGACCCAGAAAAGCATATTCGAAGCAACATTTACATTCAGATGAATATTCTTATTTCATAAAAGGAGAAGATCAAGTTACTATTACTGTTAATGATGAAAAGATTGTCCCAGCTATTTGTTATGAAAGTTTATTACTCTCTCATTTTGAGTCAGGCGTTGAGCTTGGTGCTGAAATTTATGTAGCCAGCGTTGCTAAATCACAGATTGGCATTAATAAGGCAACGACGCATTATTCAGCAATGGCAAAGAAATTTTCAATGCCAGTGCTTTTATCGAACTGTTTAGGATTTTGCGATAATTTTGAAAGTGTTGGACAAAGTGCTATCTGGAGAAATGATGGTGTTTTGGCAGGACAATTAAATAGTACTGATGAGGGAATACTGATTTTTGATACAAAAACAGAAGAGGTATTAATACAAATATTATAGTCCTGTCTTTTTCTCCTAATAACAACCACGATGCATGCTTTGAGTATAAAAGTGAAGAAGATATAAAATGATAAGATTTGAAATTTCTGATTTAATGCTTGAACTTCTTGATGAGTCAATTTATAGGGTTGATTCAGTCGATAATATGTTTTCTTATACAAAACAATATAGTAACAGTGATGGAAGTCAAGTATCATCAAGTAAAATCGGAATTAAAATTTATCAACATAAAGAGCTAGTTGATAGTTGTATTATTATAGGGATAGGTGGTGCAACAGCAATCACTCAATATTCGTATATAATTGCATTGGAAAATATATTGATTTGCTGCGGAGACTCCGTATTTTGTCTGTCTCTACCGAGTTTAGAATTAGTATGGAATATGAAGTTAGATGACATAACTTGTTTTCAAATTTTTCAATGCCAAGAGGATTATCTCATTCACGGTGAATTGAATATAACCCTAGTTAATCCAGAAGGAAACATAAAATGGAGTTTTAGTGGAAAAGATATTTTTGTATCGCTTACCCAAGAAAAAGCAATATCTATTTTACCTGATGGGATTTTACTAACAGATTTCGAGCAAACAAAATATAAATTAGATTTTGATGGAAAGCTTATATGGACTAATAATTCTAATATGTAACGCATCAAAATAGAAAAAACAAAACAAGAGAACCAAAACCATTTATGGCAATTTTACAACCCATTATTAATATAGCGGAAACACTGGTTACCAAAAATGTGACTGATGCGATAATTTCCCCAGGTTCCCGCAATGCACCCTTGACTATTGCCTTGGCAAGACATCCGCAGATAAATGCCTTATCGGTATCAGATGAACGTTCGGCTGCATTTATCGCCATGGGAATGGCGCAAGTGAAAAATAAACCTGTGGTCATTTGTTGTACATCAGGATCGGCCGCATACAATTATGCACCTGCGGTGGCTGAAGCCTTTTTTCAAGAAATACCTTTAGTTATCCTAACCGCAGATAGACCAAGCGAGTGGATACATCAGCATGATGGACAGACGATTTATCAGGAAAATATTTATGGAAAACATGTAAAGGCTTCCTATCAGATAGGAGCAGATTATTCACATCCTGATGCTCGTTGGCATATCGAGCGTGTAATGAATGAGGCCATCAACACAGCTAATACTTTTCCGAAAGGACCAGTGCATATAAATATTCCATTGCGCGAGCCATTTTATCCTTCAGCAGGAGAGCAAGTAGTCTTTGAGCGTCCTAGAAATATTCGTCAGCATTCGGCAAAGGCTAGCTTGAGTCAAGAGACTTGGGAGGAGTTACTATCCCAAATTGAAGATTATTCAAAGGTGATGGTGATTGCTGGACAAGATGCTATTAACCCTGAGGTTAACCAAGCTTTACAAGGTTTACAAGAGGAGTTTGGATTTGTGGTCGTTGGTGATTTGATTGCCAATACTAAAGGTGAATTCGTGGCAAATCATGACTTGTACTTAGGACTGATAGACGAGAGTTATGCTCCAGAGCTTTTGATAACTTTTGGTAAATCTGTGATTTCAAAATCACTGAAGCAGTTTATTAGAAAACATAAACCTGAAGCCCATTGGCATGTACAAAGCTCTACGCATTTGATTGATACTTATCAAAGCCTAACCGATATTGTGCCAATTGCACCCGAGGACTTTTTTAAAGAACTGTTTGAAAGCTTAGATATGAGAGCTTATAAAATGGGTGATGAGGAAAAGTCTTTTGAATATCAAGAACAATGGTTTAGCCTCGAAAGAAAATCTTCAAGATATATTCATCAGGTTTTGAGCGAAAGCGACACATGGAATGAATTCTCGACGTATTATAAAGTGATGGAAAATATTCCTGCTGGATCGCAATTACATCTTGCTAACTCGATGGCAGTGAGATATGCAAATTACCTGCACTTACCCAATATCAACGAGGTAGAAGTTTTCGCGAATAGAGGAACGAGTGGAATCGATGGTTGTGTGAGTACAGCAGTTGGGGCAGCTTTGGCGACAGATGCTCAAGTATATCTCTTAGTTGGTGATGTGGCTTTTTTCTATGACCGTAATGCGCTTTGGAATAATTTCTTGCCATCGAATCTCACCATTATTTTAGAGAACAATAGTGGAGGAGGAATTTTCCGAATGATTGATGGTCCGAGTCAGCAACCAGAGCTTGAACCATTTTTTGAAACTTCTCAAAAAATGACAGCGAAGCTAACTGCCGAAGAATCCAACATGGAATATTTATCAGCTACGAATTTTGAGCAATTGAAAAATATCCTGACTACAATTCCACAAAAGTCGAATCGTGCCAGACTTTTTGAAATCCATACTAACTCAGTAGAGAATACAGCGTTCTTTAAGAAATTCAAAACTAACTTTATAGTTTAAAGCCTTCTGAAGCCTAAAATACATAAGCCCTGAGAATCGAACGAGCTGTAATTATACCTAGAACAAGCTCAAATATGCGATTCTCAGGGCTTTTGTTTAGGCATAAAAATGGCAAAAAGGCTGTTTTTTGAGTAATATAATGCCGAATATTGAAGTTTAATAAATTTTTAGGAAATCTAAAATTTGTATTATTTTGATGCTTAGTAAAGAAAATACCGACATAATACTTTTTATTTTTGTACTATTCTAATATTGCTCAGATTTAAGTATAAAATGGACTTGAGAAAACAAATTAGTTATCAAAGTAAGAAAATGACCTATTACTGAAGCCTTTTCTGAATTTTTCAATAATCAAAAAATCCCTAGCAACATTTTTGTCACTAGGGATTTTTCGCTTATTGAATTGAAATATTTGGGTTAAGTTTTTTAGCCTTATCAAAATACTCTTTGGCTTTTTGGGTATCTCCTTTTTTCTGGAAATATAAACCTAAGTTACGAATGGCGAATGCATTTTCGGATTCTATTCTTAAGGAGTGTTCGATAGTTTCCTTTGCTTCATCCAACTTCCCTAATTGAAGTAAGATGTATCCTTTATTGTTGAGATAGAAGGCTTGAGCAGGTTTGAGAAATATCGCTTTTTCTACCAAAGGTAATGCCTCTTTATATTTGCCTTCTTCGCTCAAAATAAAGGCTAGGTTGTTTAAGGCGAAATGCTGTTTTGGATTAATACTTAAAGCCTTTTCGAAATCCTTTTTTGCCAAAGGATAATTGTTTTGTTCAAAGTACAAATATCCGTGATTGGTATAGGCTTCGGCATTTTTAGGGTCAAGTACCAAAGCTCGTTCATAAGCTGCGGTTGCTCCCGAATAATCTTGCGTTTGAGTTTTGACGTTGCCTAACGTAACATAGTAAAAACTCGAATCTTTGTATACCTTTCCGATCTTGTTGAGGTCTTGGATAGCCTCCTGATAATTGCCTAGGTTAAATAGTAATTCTGCTCGATTATAGTAAGCCTCCCAGAATTTACTATCCACTGCTATGGCCTTATTAAAATCCTCTAGCGCTTTCTCAGGCTTATCACTTTTTTGGTACGCCAAGCCTCTATTGTTATAAATATCAGCAAAATCTGGTTTCTTGTTCAGTGCTTCACCGTACCAATGAATGGCCTCGTTATATTCTTGTTCTTTTAGTTTGAAATTACCACGCTTGAAGAACTTGATAGCTTCTTCATTTTTATCAGTTCCACAAGACCCAAGACTCAACATAGCTGCAGCCATGATGATTGGGAATAGCTTTCTACCTTTCATTGAATTTGAGATTTATGCATTAATGTACATTTACTCAAAATTACAGTATTTTGCTTGAAAGACCGACGAATGTGAGGAAATCCTCTGAGAAGAAACAAATGAGTAAAATGTTTAAAGAAATGGAAGAGATGCCTTAACTTTGCAAAAAACAATTGCTGTTTTCTCATCCATTAACAATTGATTATAGTATGTTAAAAGCTGAAATGTTGACCGAAAAAGGTCTAATGGTTATAACGTTTTTCGAGGAGGATGCTCCAATCCACGTAAAAAACTTTGTTGATTTATCGAAAAAAGGATTTTATGATGGCGTAACTTTCCACCGTGTACTTCCAGACTTCGTAATCCAAGGTGGTGACCCAACTGGAACTGGTGCTGGTGGTCCTGGTTATACAATCCCATGCGAATTGACAGGCAATAACCAATATCATGATCGTGGTGTTTTGTCAATGGCACACCGTGGTCCAAATACTGGAGGTTCTCAGTTCTTTATTTGTCATAGCCGTAACAATACTGCACACCTTGACCGTAGACATACATGTTTTGGTAAAGTAGTGGAAGGTTTGGACGTAATTGATCAAATTCGTCAGGGAGATAAAATCATCAGTATCACTATCGTTGAAGAAGAAGCTTAGTCATGTACTTTATCGGAGAAATTCCTAATGCCAAATGTAAGGTTTCCCTATACAAATGGAATAACAAGTATTTTGTAAAATTTGAAACGGCTGATTTAGAACAAACTTTTAAAATTTCAGAAACGGAAGTTTCGGGAGAATCAGAAGTAAGAGAATTGGTTACAGAAGAATTTGTAGATAAAGTGGTCAAACGCTTTGAAGATATGTATGGCGATTTGCATAATGCTTTGAATCCCTACTAACAAAAAAGCCCTGAATACTCAGGGCTTTTTTTATGAATGACTTATTGGATAAACATCCATTTTTTGTAAAGAGCTTTTTGCTGTTCGGTTTGATCAGCTATTGGCTCCAGCTTATAAGACTTGATTGGGTTTTTAGCAAGTGTTACTGAGTACGTTTTTTCTAAACCATCTCTTTTTACTTTTACCTCAATCACATCACCAATTTTTTTCGAAGCTAATAATTTTGATAAGTCTTCTACTTTCTGGCCATCGATGCTCAAAATCTCATCGTTGACATTCAATCCATAATTGTAAGCAGGAGAGTCTCTTCTTACTGAAGAAATCTTGCCAGCTCTTAAGTCAGCACCAAGGAATGCATTTGTATTATCAGCATTCGTATCTACGATTTTCAAACCAACTGGTGCCAAGTACACATTATAAGGAATAGACTCCGTACCGAAGATATAATTTTTGAAGAAAGAGGACATATCTTTTCCAGCAACAATATCAGTAGCTTTCATGAATTCTTCATCGGTAAAACCACGACCTAGTTTTTTGTAGTAGTTCTGATAAAGATAACGCATTAAATCATCGAGGTTCTTTTCGCCTTTTGTCGAAGACAAGATTGCTAGGTTCAAAATACCTCCTAGTACGGCACCTTTGTCGTAGTAAGAAACCGTGCTATTACGAGAGTTTTCGTTTGGACGATAATATTTAATCCAAGCATCCCAGCTAGATTCAGCTGCTGATTGAATAGCATTACCCGGTTGGTTTTCGATGGTATTCACATCATCCATATACGATTTAATATACTCTTCAGGAGAGAAGATACCTGCACGGCGGAGGATATAATTTTCATAAAAACTTGTACCTCCTTCAGAGTACCACAACATGTGCGTGTAGTTTTCGTTTTCATAGTCGAAAGGTCCTAATGCTTTTGGACGAATACGCTTTACATTCCAAAGGTGGAAATACTCGTGAGCTATAAGACTTAAAAATCCTTTGTATGATTTTTCATTTTCATACACACCACGTGAAGTTTGGCAAGTAGTAGAATTGAGGTGTTCTAAACCACCTCCACCAGCAGCCAAGTTATGAATCAAAAAAGTATAGTCCTTACAAGGGTGTTCGGTTACCACACTTTTAGCCGCTTCGCAAACACGTTTAATGTCGTTAGTTACTTTTTCAGCATCATACTTTGCCTCACCATACATCGCAATTTTGTGAGGAACACCTGCTAAATCAAAGTTTAAAACTTTTTGATTACCTATCTCGATAGGAGAGTCAATCAAGATGTCAAGGTTATCTGCCAAGAAGGTATTTTTAGAAATTTCTTTCATGCCAGTCGAAATCGTTGACCAGTCTTTGTAAGGCATAATTTCTAAAGTTGAAGGAAGAGCTTTCCATTCATTCACATACATGAATACACTTGCTGGATTAAGATAGCCATGAGAATCATCCAAAAACGAGGTACGAACGGACAGTTCATAAGCATAAACTTTGTATTTTAGCGTTACTTCCTGAGTGGAGGCATTCACTTTTATACGCCAAGTATTTTTGTTGATTTTGTCTAAAGACAAAGGACCGTTTGCTGAGGAAGCAGTAACTGATTCTACATTTTTGGCGTATTCACGTACAAGATAAGAACCTGGAGTCCAGACTGCCATTTTAACATCGACGAAACCTTGCTGTTTCATCTTGGCGTCGAGAGACTTCAATTTCATGACGACATCAAAGTAGTGAGACTGAGGTTTTTCCATAGAAAGCGCATAGGCAATCTTGGATTGTAGCTTATTAGTTTGAGCTGATGAAATTACGCTAAACAGTAAACAGATAGCGAAAATTGAGATTTTTTTCATAATTTAACGTATGAATTTTGCGTTTTTAAAACGTGAAACTAACAAAGCCTCGCCTTTGAAACAAGTAAAATTTGGCTAATCTATTATCCCAATCAAACATAGATACCCAATAAAAAACATATCTAATGAAAAAATTACCTTCGATTGTATTTTTATCCGTTGCGGCTACATGTACTATTTCTGGTTATGAGATTTTTGCGCAGAGTACGCTTAACTATAATGAAGCCAATATTCATTTTAGAAACGGACAAGAGTATTATGAATCCAAAAGCTTTGAAGCGGCTCGTGCCGAATTTGAACTCTATCTCTCTGAGCACCGAAACTTCTTAGACAAAAATGACCCTAATCAGGCTTGGGCGAAGTATTTCATCGTGATGTGTAGCTTATACCTAGATCGTGCCGATACCGAACTCCTTGCCGACCGATTTGTTCGTGAATACCCCGAACATCCTGTGGCAAGTAACCTTTTTAGAGAAATTGGAAATTATTTCTTTGATAACGGCGAATATGGTAAGGCCATAGACTATTTAAGTAAAACTGCCAAAACTGATGAGGAATCTCAGTATCATTTAGGGATTGCTTATTACCAAACACAGTCGTATGCACAAGCCCTAACGGTATTTACTCGTCTTCGTGATAGTCAGAACCAAGCTTATGGGCCTCCATCGGCGTACTACGCAGGAGCTA
The DNA here is from genome assembly GCF_002270355.1 of Flectobacillus sp. BAB-3569. GTDB lineage: Bacteria > Bacteroidota > Bacteroidia > Cytophagales > Spirosomataceae > Flectobacillus > Flectobacillus roseus. Next base: position 15,868 of record NZ_NJFZ01000020.1, read on the forward strand.
TTCAATTTCAGAATAAGAATTATGAGGAGGCTATCAGCAGTTTTAAAATTATTGAAAACTCTACTCAGTATAAAGCCGAAATCCCCGGATGGATTGCTAATGCCTATTATCGTCAAGGCAAGTATAACGAAATGCTCGATTATACAGAAAGAGTACTTCGTGAAAAAGGACGTAAGCTCGATGATATTGCCTTGCTAACAGCGGAGGTATATTTCAATAAAGGAAACTACGAAAAAGCCGCAACGTATTATGGCGTTTACAAAAACTATAAATCACAGGGTATGATGCCAGTTGTGGCATACCGATATGGATATAGTCTTTATAAAACTAATCAATTTTCTGCAGCAACAGATCAACTAAAAAATGTTGCCTTGCCAAAAGATACTTTGGGACAAAATGCTTCTTTCGTTTTAGGGATTTGTTTTCAAAGAGTCAATAACCTTACTGGAGCATTAGGTGCTTTTGACCAAGCAAGTAAATTGTCATTTAATAAGCCTGTTCAAGAGGAGTCAACTTTTAATGTTGGGAAAGTACTTTTGGACTTGGGTCGTTCGAGTGAATCTGTGAGAGCGCTTGAAGGGTTTATTGCTCAGTATCCAGGCTCAAAATTTGAAGATGAAGCCAATGAGCTTCTTTGTGAGGCGTATCTATCTTCCAATAATTTATTGGCAGCACTCAATTTTGTGGAAAAATTGCGTAGAAGAACACCAAGAGTAAACGCTGTATATCAGCGAATTGCCTTTAATCAAGCGGTTAAAAAATATAACGAAGATGGCTACGCGGAGGCACTCACCTTTTTCGATAAGTCATTGAGTACCCCTGAGTCTCGTGATTTAAAATACAGTGCTATGTACTGGAAAGGGGAGTCATTGGTTGGTCTGAACCAAAATGCAGCTGCGATTGATTTGTACAAAAAAGTAATTGCAGCCACAGATAAAGATGTCCCAACTTTACCAGAATATCAACAAAAAAGCCGTTACAGCCTAGGATATATTTATTTGTCGACCAATCCTGCGGAGGCGAATGCCTATTTCAATGAATATTACCAACGAGGAGGAACCGATGGCAATGTTGATGATGCACTTTTACGTATTGCTGATTCTTATGTAGCTCAGGGTCAGTATGCTCAGGCGCTCAAAGCGTATGATAAGGCTTATCAGACGGTTAAAACTAATAAAGACTATGCATTGTACCAAAAAGGAACTATTCAAAATATACTAAATGATCCGAATGGCAAAACTACCCTAGAGGAGGTGGTTCGTATATTCCCTCAGTCGAAATACGTTGAAACTGCTTTGCGAGATTTAGGTGATAATGAAATGTTTGCAGAACGTAGTGAAAAAGCAATTGCCTATTATTCAAGATTAATTTTAGAAAGACCACAAAGTCCGTTAGTTCCTTATGCGATTATGCGTAGAGGAACTGCTTTCCAAAATATAGGTAGAACCCAAAGTGCCATTTCCGATTATAAGTATTTGTTAAGAAACTATATCAATGATTCTAATTATGCTTCACAAGCGATGGCAGGTTTGAATGAGTTGATGGATCCTAGCTCTCCAGAATACATTGAGATTAAAGCTTTGTACGCCAAGGCAAATCCAAATGATACGAGTTTGAGAGAAAAAGAATTTGAAAAAGCCAAAGGACTGTATTACGACGATGCTTACGATAACGCCCTAATAGCATTGGGAGAATATGTTCGTAACTATCCAGATTCACCAGATACTCCAGAAGCTAAATTCTTAATTGCAGAGTCTTATTTTAAGCAAAAAATAAAATGGATGCTCTCCGCAATTACTATATTGTGATTGCAGATAATAAATATAAAGCTATTTCGAAAGCTTATGCTAAGGCAGCGCAACTAGAGCTTGAAAATAATAACTATTCAAGAGCGATCACTAACTATCGCGGTGTTTTAAGAATGTCAACAGATCGTAAGGATAATCAAACTGCGATACAAGGTTTGATGGATTCATATTTCAACACACCGAAAAATGACTCCACGATCTATTACTCAAAACAAATGGTATTATTACCAGAGGCTACAGTTGCTCAAAAAACGAAGGCTTATTACTATATGGGTAAAGGATATTTACAAATAGGTGATAACAGCTCTGCATTAAGTTCATTTAATCAAGGGGTAGCTCTGGCAAAAGATGATTACGCAGGTGAGTGCCAAATTATGCTAGCAAGAATGCTTTATAGTCAGAAAAAATATAAAGAGTCAAGTGAAATGATTATGAATAAGTTTAACAATGAGTTTTCAGGGGTATCGTTACCAGTAATGGGTAAAGCCTTTTTGCTATTGGCAGATGACTTTATTGGAATGGAGAATTATTTCCAAGCAAAAGCAACCTTGAATTCTATCATTGATAAGCTACCGGATGAGAATTCGGTGGAACAAGCGCGTGTAAAATTACGCTCTATCAGTAACAAGTAATCTAAATTTATTCTTAATCAAAGACTTTCATTTATTATGCATCATACATCATTAAAACTTTCTCTAGCCAGCATAATGCTTCTTGGATTTGCCTTTCAGGGTGTTTCTCAAGATAAGAAAAAAGAAGGGAAAATAGATAATTCAGAAGTAAATGTCACCAAGGAACAAAAAAAGGTCATTGTACCTCCTCCAGTGAGGAAACTCGAAAAAATGGTGACCCCACCCAATACGGTACCGAGACCACCCTTGAGATTTTTGTTTTCTGAAGTACCTAACAATGGTAGAATTACAGAGATTTCCAATCAGGTACAAATGCCTGTAAATCCAGTCACGCCTGTCCAATTATCAAAATATAATAATGTGATAAGGGCAGGTTTCGGGAATTTTGGTCATACTTACCTTGAAGGGCATGCAGGTATTGCCGTGGGACAAGAAAACTATCATGGTATTTATGTTAAACACAATGCTTATCGATTAGGACCGATTGGTGCCAACTATTCAGGAGAGTCGGATAACCAAATTAAGGCACATAGTCGTACACAATTTAACTCAGTAAAATTGGAAGGCTCTTTAGGTTGGAAACGTAAAGGCTTTTATTATTATGGATACCAACCCAAAGTATATTCATTTGATAAAGAGACGATTTTTAATTCATGGAATAAATTCAATTTTGATGGGACTGTTTCTAACACAAGTAAAACCTCACCCATTGATTATGTCTTTCGTTCAAAATTATCCTACCTATTTACCAAAGTAGGGGCGAACGAGTTACTTTGGGATGCGGGCATGTCTGCTTCATTTCCGTTGACTGATAAACTTTCAGCCAATTTTGATGGACAGATGGTCTTGGCACAATCTCAAGATTCATTGACTACTTACCGCAATTTGTACAAGTTGGTTCCTAACTTTAAATACAAAGACGAATTATTTAGTGTGACATTGGGGGTAATGCTTGCTAATAGCAAGGAAAAAACTACCGAAAATGAAACCTATGTACTCCCTGTCCTAAAAGCTGATTATCAGTTGATGGATGGAATCAAGCTATACGCAGGTTATGAAGGAGATGTTATGGCGAATAACCTCACAACAATTCTTCAAGAAAATCAATGGTTGGGTCGTTTTCAGTCTTTAAAACCAACTAGAAAACTGTCTGATATATACGCAGGAGTCAAAGCCAATCTCTATGGAGGTCTCTCTGGTGAATTGCAAGGAAGTTATGCTACCTACAAAAATTTCTACGTGCTGAACAATTCTCGTACAGATTCAACAAAATTTGAAATTTTGTATTCTAACGATACCACAAAAGTTCATGTAACAAGTCTTTCAGGACAAATCAATTATGAGATACCACAACTGTTTCGTTCATCTTTACTGATGGATTATTACATTTATAGTAATCTCGGTAACCTAAAAGAGGCTTGGCATCGTCCTGCTTTCAAAGCTACATGGTCAAATCAGTATCTGATTAGAGAAAAAATGCTAGTAACATCAGATTTTTATGTACTTACAGGATTGAAAGGACTCAATGGACAGACCAATCAGCAGGTGACGCTCAACCCAATCTTTGATTTAAACTTGAAATTCACCTTCTTTATCAGCGAAAGATTTGATGTATTCCTTTCAGCGAATAATATTTTAAATAAAAATTACCAAAGATACTTATATTATCCTGTTCAGGGTGCCAACTTCCTTGCAGGATTGTCATTTTCTTTTTAAATTGTAACACAATTTCTTAAGATCGTGTAATTATTTTTCTCAATAATTCAGGTTATTGATTTTAAGATAATTACACGATTTTTTATTTTCTGACAATTCTATGGCAACAATTCAACACTATATTCAGGAGCTTTTATTCGAGCGCGATTGTGTGGTCGTTCCAGACTTTGGTGGGTTTATTACCAACTTCCAAAGTGCAAAACTAGACCGCTCGTTGAATTTTATCTCACCTGCCAAGCGCTGGGTGGCATTCAACAGTCTTTTGAAAAATGACGATGGCTTATTGTCTCATTTTATCGCTAAGTCAGAAGGTATCTCACTAGAAGAATCAACGATAAAAATTAGGGCTTTTGTCGATGCTCTTAAATTTAGACTTAGAAATTCAGAACAAGTTTACTTAGAGAAAATCGGGTTCTTTGAATTAAATAAAGAAAATAAACTCGTATTTACACCTTTGGCAGAGCAAAACTATTGTTCTGACAGTTTTGGATTGAGTACGATTAATATCTATCCAAAGAGAAATCAAGAAGTTGACTCTCCAAAAATAGAGTCAAAATCTAAACTGTTAGCCTTCAAAGGTGCTGACCGAGCAGCTGAAAGAGTCGTAAAGACTTCAAAGAAAACTGCTGCAACCATAAAGAAGCTGATACCATTTATGACAGGTGTTGCTACTGCAGTATTATTAGGTATCGGAATCCTTTCTTACGAGGAGCAAAATAGTCTCAGCACTATGAATCCTTTCGTGGGTATAACGGCAAGAAAACCAGTGCCAGCCCCGGTGATTGTTACAAAGTCTCAGGTTGATACTTCTTCAAGAGTTATTCAAGCTAAAACTGATTCTAGTGCTTTGAAAGAAAATAGCCCTTCTTATACCAATAAAGGCGATTATTTCGTTATTGTAGGTAGTTTTGGCAATGAGGCCAATGCCCAAAAATTTGTAAAAGAACTTCAATCAAAAGGATTTTCGAACGCCTCTGTGATTGAACCAGAAAGAAAAGGAAAGTTGATTAAAGTATCTGCCAATTCGTATAATAATGAAAATGAAGCATATACAGAGTCGGCAACAATCAAGTCGAAACTAAGAGCTTCTGCTTGGATATTTAAGTCTTCAAAAAAATAATAGCGCTAACGAATGTCTACCTACAATCTAGAACAAGAAGAAAAACAAAATCGGCAATTTGCCTTTATTGTTACCAGTGCTATCAACATACTACTATTCATAATGTTATGGTATGTGACAGTTTGGAATGCAGAGGAAAATAAAAAAGTGGAAAAATTGGGGGTGGCGGATTTATCGTCAATTTTGGAACAGACAAAGATGGTAGTGGTTCTGTTTATACCAAAAACCATGGGAATAAGGCAAAAAACGAATACGATTCAAAACCTGCTGAAGTCAAGCCTTTACCTAAGAAAGAGCCGACTCCGATTGTAGAAAAGGTAAAACCTGTAAAAGCTAAGCCTAGTCCTGAACCAGAAGTTATTAAAAGTACGCGACCTAGTCCAGTGAAGGTGCCAGAAGTAACCAAAAAGGTAGAGAAGGCAAAAGAAAATCCGAAAGCCAACGTACCGGTTACCAAACCCACTCCTGCTAAACCAGTTGAACAACAAGTGATTAAAGGAGCAACCATTCCTGTGAGAACAGGTGGAAATGGAACCTCTGGAACAGACCCTAGAACGGGTGGTGGTTCTGATGGAGATGGAAAAGGTGTAGGAAACAAAGGTCAGCCAAACGGAAATACAGTAAAAGGAGGAACTTATAATCCTGTACCTCCAGGAAGTGGCAATGGCGGAAATGGTGGAAATGGATCAGGTACCGCTATTAGCCTAGCTGGATGGACTTGGAACAGTAGACCTGAAGTAAATGATGACTCAGATGAAACAGGAATTGTGAAATTTAGGCTGAAAGTAGATTCAGATGGAGTTGTACAAGTAGTAGAAACAATCGAATCAAGCTTAAGTCCATCAGTTACACAGAAATATAAAAGAGCCGTACAAAAATTAACCTTCCGTCCGACTTCCGCAGGAGAAAGACCTGATATTTCGGTAGGAACCATAACTTTTAGAATTTCAACAAAGTAGTGCGTTACCGCACTACTTTATTTTTTTGTATTATGAATTATCAAGAAACAATTGACTATCTCTACCAATTATTGCCAGTTTTTCACAGAGAAGGTAAAAAAGCCTACAAAGCGGACTTAAAAAATACCTTAGCCATTTGTGAACATTTGGGAAATCCACAACAAAAATTCAAAAGCATCCATGTAGGAGGTACCAATGGAAAAGGAAGTTCTTCTCATTTTTTGGCATCAATTTTACAAGAAGCAGGATACAAAACAGGTCTTTACACTTCGCCACATCTAAAATCATTTATCGAGCGAATCAGGATTAATGGCCGACCCATTCCAGAACAGGAGGTCGTAGACTATGTTGAAAGGAATAAGTCATTTATATTAGATTTAAGACCTTCATTTTTCGAATGTACTGTTGGGTTGGCTTTTGAGTATTTTGCCTCTCAAAACGTAGATATTGCTATCATAGAGGTAGGTTTGGGAGGACGTTTGGATTCAACAAATGTGATTACTCCAGAACTCTCTCTGATTACTAATATTAGTTTTGATCATACAGACATCTTAGGAAATACAATTGAAGCTATTGCAACTGAGAAAGCAGGTATCATAAAGCCAGAAATTCCAGTTGTTATCTCCCAAAGACAGCCTGAAGCGGATACAGTATTTCAAAATAAGGCTAACTCTACTTCTTCGTTAATCTCCTTTGCATCAGATCGATATAAATTGAATGAATATTCAGTTTGTGAAAATTTTGTAAAAATAGAGTACTTTGATATTCAAAATAAAGAAGTAATCAAATTACAATCGGAGCTTACTGGTAAATATCAAATAGATAATCTAAAAGGTATTATCAACGCTGTAGATATTCTTAATTCGAGAGGTTTTACTATCTCTAAAAATGCGTTGGAAAGGGGAGTATCTCAAGTGGTGACGAACACAGATCTGAAAGGTAGATGGCAATTGCTTCAAGAAAAGCCAACGGTCGTCTGTGACACTGGACACAACCTTGCTGGAATTTTAGAAAATTTGGAGACTCTCGGGAAATACAAATATCAACAATTGTGGATGGTATTAGGATTTGTGAGCGATAAGGATATCCAAGGAATTCTGGACATCCTACCTAAGTCTTCCAAATATGTATTTTGTCAAGCCGATGTTCCTCGAGCACTAGATGCAAGAGATTTACAAAAGTTGGCCAAAGACTTCCAACTGGAGGGATCAGTAATCAATGACGTCAATGAGGCAATTGATTGGGTCGTTCAGCATGCTAATGAAGATGATTTTGTATATGTAGGAGGGAGTACCTTTGTTGTAGCAGGAATTCATCAACTATAGAAGTAACGTTTTAATGAATGCAGTATTTTAAAACTCTTTATTCAGGATGTTTGATTTGGGAAGTGTTAGCCTTATCATAAATCCCAAATCTGAAATTGTTTGAAATATTTCCTTCAACTCTATATTATAGTCCAAAACGAAGGTTCTGAGAATTAAATGTACTGGAAACAGGTACAGCCAATATTTTTCATTTAATTCTCAAGCGACTTAATTTTAGGTATTTTAAAGGTAAATTCTTATTTATCAGATAGTTTTAATCAATTTTCAATAACAAATTTTTACTGTGTCAAGAAAGAAATCAGACAGGTTTGCGCTTAGTAAAGCGCTTTCTAACGTTTTAGAGTCAGGAAAACCACTTTATGAAACAATTAAGGGTCAGTGGAACGAAATTATGTTCAAAAAAAAACAACCAATCGTTTTAGAGCTTGGTTGTGGGAAAGGGGAGTATACTGTTGGCTTAGCTCAAATTTTTCCAGAAAAGAATTTTATTGGTGTAGATATCAAAGGTGATAGAATTGCTGTTGGTGCTAAATTTGCTAATGAAAATAGTCTTTTAAATGTGGCATTTCTTAGAACTAAAATCCATCAACTCTTGGACTTCTTTGAAAAAGACGAAATTTCAGAAATATGGATTACTTTTCCTGATCCTCAACCCTTAAAAAGTGGGATAAAGCGACGTTTAACAAATCCCAGATTTCTAGAATTATATAAAGAAATCTTACAAAACGATGGATTATTGCATTTGAAAACGGATAGTGAGCTATTGTTTGATTATACACTGGAGGTTCTCCCAGAGTTTGGCGTCGTAGAATTGGCTTATACGAAAGATTTATACAATTCTGAACTAAATGTTCGTCACTACGGAATTAAGACCAGATTTGAGCAGATATTCACCGAAAAAGGATATAATATCAATTACTTGTCGGCTAAGTTTAAGCATAATTCCTAAATAATTACAAAAGTAGAATAAAGTCCTTGCATTGGTGGGGACTTTATTTGTGTTCTTAGGGTTTTATATCTTATCTGGTTTTAGTGTGGATTTTTTTACTCGATTCTCAGGAGGTGTTTTTGAGAATCAAAAGGTTAGATTTTATTTCAAATACCAATAAAGCAAAAAAAAGGAGACCTAAGCCTCCTTTTTTTAATATGTTGAATTATTTGCTGATTAATTCAGCGAAATATTTAACAGTTCTTACCAATTGGCTTACATAACTCATTTCGTTGTCATACCAGCTAACTGTTTTCACTAATTGTTGGTCACCAACAGTGATAACTTTAGTTTGAGTAGCATCGAATAAGCTACCAAAGCTAATTCCGATGATATCGCTAGAAACGATTTCATCCTCAGTATAGCCAAATGATTCGTTTGCAGCAGCTTTAGCAGCAGCATTAACTTCTTCAACAGTTACTTTTTTATCTAAGATAGTAACCAATTCAGTTAAACTACCTGTGATTGTAGGAACACGTTGAGCACCACCATCTAATTTACCTTTCAATTCTGGCAATACTAAACCGATTGCTTTTGCAGCACCTGTGCTATTTGGGATAATGTTAGCAGCAGCAGCTCTAGCACGACGTAAATCTCCTTTTGGATGTGGAGCATCTAAAGTATTTTGGTCGTTAGTATAAGCGTGAACTGTAGTCATTGTACCCATTGAGATACCGAAGTTATCGTTTAGTGCTTTTGCCATTGGAGCAAGACAGTTGGTTGTACAACTTGCAGCACTAATCACATCCTCCGTTCCATCTAATGTTAAATGGTTAACGTTGAATACGATTGTTTTCAAATCTCCAGTAGCAGGAGCAGAGATGATAACTCTTTTTGCACCTGCTTGTAAGTGAGCAGCAGCTTTGTCTTTGTCTGTGAAGAAACCAGTACATTCTAAAACTACATCTACATCATGCTCTCCCCAAGGGATATCAGCTGGGTTACGTTGAGCATAGATTTTTACTTCCTCACCGTTAACGATAATGCTATTTTCTGTAGAAGTAACTTCTTGGTTGAATCTACCTTGAGCACTGTCATATTTCAACAGGTGTGCTAGAGTAGAGGGACTAGTTAAGTCATTGATAGCAACAACGTCAATACCAGGCATGTTGTAGATTTGACGGTACGCTAGACGACCAATACGACCAAAGCCATTAATTGCAACTTTAATTTTAGCCATTTTTATATAAGGGATAATAGTTTAAACACTCTACAAAAATACTGGATTTAGAACCTTTTTCCAAAGAAAGAATAAGAAAACATCTGTAAAAGTGATAAAAGGTTGGTTTAGCATCTTTAGTAAATCAAATACAATAATTAGCAATAAGTTAGTAAAATTAGTAAAAAACTAAATATATTGACAAAAATATTAGCAAAATGAGGTATATTACTAAAAATAATAGTGTTTAGTTTTACTGTATCTAGTATATAATATAGTTATATGAATGAGACGAATAAAAGACTGTTGAATTACCATAACAATAGGAGCGAGGACATTTGAATTCAATTAAATAAAACTCACTGTAGTTAATTGTAAGCCCTCTTTTATTAGATATGAATGCAAAACAAATGTCTTCATTTACCTGAATGATACAAATATGCTTTTCAAATGAGAATACCAGAGAGTGGTCTGCAGCGTTGAAAGGAAGGAAATACTTTTTTTATTATACCAGTGATAAGAGTGATCCATTATTTTCGGATTAATAAGAGGCATACTTCAATGAAACTCTACAACAACATTTAAGTTTATCTTTCATATCAGCTTAGAAAATAACATACAAGAATGTCATGGTTGATCGAGCAAAATTCCTCCTCCGTTTGGACTTGTTATTTCATTTTAAAAGAAACCATATGATATGGATTTCTTGAACCATATACCATATTAAAGATTAAAATATACTGTAGAACTAATAGATTTCCTCATAAATAGGGTAGCCATTTCATGGAGGATTTTCATACAACAGAACAATGATTTTTTTACTTAAAGTCATTTCTTTTTCAGATCTGTTTTCTGATTCTGATTTAAAACGATGACTAAGTTTGGTTCTCAAGCACGATCAGTGGCTTGAGAAAATGGCTTTTTCATCTGAAGATTTAGTCCTCCACCTGAAAGTCTGACTAGTTTTTTAACATTTTTTAAAGAATAATAATCCTTGATTTCGCTTAAATATTATAGAAAAAGCTAGGATTTTTCATTTATTTTTCCTTTCTTTGTTTAAGAATAATTACTTATTCTTTTGCTCATCCTTACAGAAAAAATCTTCTCTTATTAATCATTTTTATTGCGCCTCCTCGTGGTGCACTATTGTCTATTTTTTCTAAATTATTTCACCAAATATAATTTTGTTTACAACATTATACCCAAATTGACAATACTGTAAATTTCACACAATCAGGTGTTTAACACATCTCATCTCAAGTTAAAATTTAAGTACACTTTCGTCTATTAATTCTTATAAAATCCAGTTTTTTTATTCAAATAACTATACTTTCTTCTCTTAAAAATCACCCTCAAAATCTGATTTTCCTCCACGTATATAGTGTCTGTGTCGGTTAAATATGTTTTCTTTGTGCCTGAATTAAAAATGTATTTATTCACAGTATTCAATGGAAAACGTAAAAGAAATTATCGAGAAGGCTTGGGACGATACTAGCCTCCGCTCAACTCCTGAAACAATACAAGCAATCGAATACGTTGTAGAGCAAGTTGACAAAGGACAACTTCGTACAGCTCAACCAAACGAAGATGGTTCTTGGACTGTTAACGACTGGGTAAAAAAAGCTATCGTAATGTATTTCCCAATTCGTAAAATGGAAGTACAAGAAGTAGGAATCTTTGAATTCCACGATAAGATGAAATTGAAAACTGACTACGCTGGTCTAGGTGTACGTGTAGTTCCTCCTGCAGTAGCTCGTTATGGAGCATATTTAGCTAAAGGAGTTATCATGATGCCTTCTTACGTAAACATTGGTGCTTACGTTGATTCTGGTACAATGGTTGACACTTGGGCTACAGTAGGAAGTTGTGCACAAATCGGTAAAGATGTTCACCTTAGTGGTGGAGTTGGTATTGGTGGCGTATTAGAACCACCTCAAGCTGCCCCAGTAATCATTGAAGATGGCGCATTCATCGGATCAAGATGTATTGTGGTTGAAGGTGCACACATTGGTAAAAGAGCGGTATTAGGTGCTGGTGTAACAATTACAGGTTCTTCTAAAATCATTGATGTAACCGGACCCGAGCCAGTTGAGTATATTGGATATGTTCCTGAAAACTGTGTTGTAATTCCAGGCGGATACACCAAAAGATTCCCTTCAGGTGATTACAATGTACCATGTGCCTTGATTATTGGCAAACGTAAAGAAAGTACAGATTTGAAAACTTCCTTAAATGCTGCTCTACGTGAAAACAATGTAGCTGTTTAACAATAGGAGAGAAGTATATAAATTGAAAGGGCTCGCTAGTGATAGCAAGCCCTTTTTTTATACCATTTTATGAGATGTAAAGCCTTATTAATAGCTACCTGAAGCGTTGTGACACTTCGGCTTCTTTTGAGCCTTTAGCGTACGAATAAAAGCCTTCTCCACTTTTTACTCCTAGTTTTCCAGCTTGCACCATATTCACCAATAGGGGACAAGGAGCGTATTTCGGATTCTTAAATCCATCATACAATACTTTCAAAATCGAAAGGCAAGTGTCCAGACCTATAAAATCAGCTAGTTGCAAAGGTCCCATCGGATGCGCCATTCCAAGCTTCATGATAGCATCTATTTCAGCCACACCTGCCACTCCTTCAAATAAACTTATAATCGCCTCATTAATCATTGGCATCAAAATTCTGTTTGCGATAAACCCTGGGTAATCATTCACAACCACAGGTATCTTATCCAAAGCTTTTGTATATGCATGTACTGCTTGATATGTTTCTTCGCTTGTCGAATAGCCCTTAATGATTTCAACTAGTTTCATCACAGGTACTGGATTCATAAAATGCATTCCTATTACCTTCTCAGGGCGTTGGGTATAAGACGCTATCTGTGTTATAGAGATAGAAGAGGTATTTGTGGCGAGTATACAGGCTTCAGGGCATTGTTTATCTAATTCCTGAAATATAGATTTCTTCAGAGTAGGGGCTTCAGAGACTGCTTCTACCACTAAATCTGCCTTCTGAACGGCTTTCTCAATAGAAGTAAAGGATTCAATCAATAAGATAGTTTTCGATTGAATTTCGGGAGTTATTAGGCCTTTTTTGACTTGTCTCTCAAGGTTTTGTTGAATAATCTTCAGAGCATTTCCTAAAACCTCTTCGTTTGTATCCACAAGAGCTACTTTAAAACCATTTTGAGCAAAAGAATGTGCTATTCCATTTCCCATTGTTCCAGCACCTATTACAGCAATGTTTTTCATATTTAATATCAGTCTGAGTAATTGTAATTAGTTTGTTTGTAAAGTCTCGAAGTAGGAGCAAGAGCAACTGAATAATTGTTCTTGTCTACTTGATGACCTAAAAGTATTGTGACTGGAATTTACAGAAGAATTACTTATACACAAGCTCATTTCAAGACAGTTTTCTTAATTATCTGAAAATCAACAAAATACAACTTGTATATACATGAACAAAAAACACAAAACAATCTTGTATATACAAGATAAAATATTGAGAAAGAATAGGTTAGGAGAGTGTGTAATTTATTCTATCATTAGGGATTCTAACAGAGATATTGCATTTTTGTAAATAGAAATGAATTCAACAAATCAATTAACAAAATGGAAAAACAGAGAGTAGAAATCGCCTTAGGAAAATACAATAATCTAGAGGTGATCAAGGAGCTAGAATTTGGTATGTATTTGGACGGTGGTGATGAGGAAATTCTAATCCCTCGTTCTTATATTCCTGAGGGTACAAAAATAGGAGATTTCATAGATGTGTTTCTCTACAGAGATTCTGAGGATAGGCTTATTGCTACTACCATGAAACCATTTGCACAAGTGGGTGAATTTGCCTATTTGACCGTAAAAGATGTTAATCAATTAGGTGTATTTCTAGACTGGGGTTTGGTCAAAGATCTATTAGTCCCTTTTGGCGAACAATCTCATAAGATGGCCGTAGGAAGAAAATATTTGGTCTACATATATATAGATACTCAAACGGAGCGGATTGTGGCTTCAGCAAAGATTGATCGCTTCCTGCCAAGCGAAAAAATCTCGTTTACAGAAGGCCAGAAGGTTTCAATTCTTCCTTACGAATACACCGACCTAGGTATTAAATGTTTAATTGAAAACAATTGTCAAGGTGTACTTTACAAAAATGAATTATTTAAAAATGTAAACATGGGCAGTTTACAAAGTGCATACATCAAAAAGGTAAGAGAGGATGGCAAAATCGATTTAACATTGGAAATTATCGGATTCGACAGAATTGAAGAATGTAAAATTACATTATTAAACGCTCTTTCCGAGAACAACAAATTCTTAGAATTGAATGACAAAACAGCGCCAGAGATAATTTACGCTAGTTTACAAATGTCAAAGAAGGATTTTAAGAAAGCTGTAGGCGGTTTACTGAAAGAAGGGAAGATTCAATTCCATAATGAAGGTATTTTACTTTTGTAACTATTTAATATTGTAAATCAAACTCTCTCTATTTATATTTGTAAAGTATAATGTAAATTTACATATAACAACAAATGATTTACACTAGTAATATGGATTTAAATAAAAAAATAGAGCAAATAATAGTAGATAAAGGAATGTCTCCAAGTTTCTTTGCAGACGCTATCGGAGTGCAAAGAAGTAGCATTTCTCATATCCTTTCGGGTAGAAATAAACCCAGTTTAGACATTATTCAGAAGATTTTAAGGGTTTTTCCTGATATCAATCGAGATTGGCTACTTTTTGACACAGAAACGCCCTATGATAACCAAGCCATAAATAGCCAACAATCTCCTGTATTTCAGCAAGTTACGCCTCAATTGAGAGAGAACTCTAACGCACGAGAATCGAATAAATTTATGGTGCCTGAGGATAGGATTATACAACAAAATCTCAGACGTAAGGTCGAACGCCCAGAAGTGCCATCTAATCCTGTTACTCCACCTATTTCGGTGGCTCCAGAACCCACAGGAAAGAAAATTGAACGTATTGTTATTTTCTATACAGACGGAACATTTATGGAAAGCAAGCCAATGTAGAGACGGGTTTATCCCGTCTCTTTTTTTGTACTTTTACAAGTGAAGTATACAGCCGTAGTTGTAGTTTGAACCTAAGATACTTTCTCTAATTACTTATAATATATCATTTGTTGTAAATGACTTCTCTACTTTGAATCCCCTCTAAATAATACAATTTCGGAGCCTGAAATCTTATCTTTATTTCTGAATATTTTAGAGGTATTGAGAGGCAATTTTAGCAAGAATTAAGAGAAATAGTACTTATACTTAAGCACACTTAATGATGAATATTTATTCACTTTGAGTATGCTTTTAAACTTACTTACCTACATTACCTTAAAAATATCTTCCTTACCAAGACTCATACCTTCTATAAAATAAGGAGAGAAAACATCTAATTATAAAGTTAGTTCTATCTGTTTTTCATGTAAACTGGCTCCCAAATGGTTAAATGCATGTACAGAAATGTATTATTATCCTACTTTAAATTAGGGCATAGTTACCTATTTTGTATGCAAAAAATGGCACAGAAAGCATCTCTTTTACCAATTTGAAATGCAAAATCGTAGGCTATATTAATGATATTAGGAGAGAATTTTATGCCTAATTGCACAAATATGGGCCAGAATTTATCGATTGTAGTCTAGATATTTTGATAAATTCCAAGCATATTTTGCCCGGAATTCATTAAAAATAGGTCTATTCTATCTATTTATACGAAGTAAAAGACTAGTCTTCCTTTCAAGAAAAATTAAGAAATCATAGTTTGTTTTTTAGTAAAAGTCAGTTCCGAAATCCATATTTTAGGGTCTTTATTTTGCGAAACATTCCAAATAAAGACTCTGGCTTATTCCTATGAAATGGATATGGTCAGATAATTTCTTCCAAAATCGGCGCAAAAATGGCTATTCCTTCTACATTACTTTACCTTATTTATAAGCATCCTAACCCAAGGTTTATGCCTTTACTAACCTGTAATAGTCATTTTCTCAACACTGTGTTTAGCTAATGTTTGAATCCCTCAGAATTAGCTATCCTGATAAAGATTTTACATGATTCTATGTAGCTCATTACTTTCAGCGTTCGCACTAATCCACATACTTTTAAGTGATAATAGGATATATTCCCAAATTATATCACCCTCTAAATACAGCAACTCGGTAGATGATGCAGCTATCTAAACAGATTTTAATTTCTCTACTTATCTCAATGCTTAAGCATCTTCCCGGGGAATCTCTCTCGTTTGAATCCGATCCTATTCCATGAATAAATAATCGAAATAGGTTTAAAAATAAGAGCTAAAAAACATATTTATAACTCGTTTTTGTAGTTACAAATCACCCAAAATAGGGCACTATACACGTTTTTTAGGCGATAGGGGAGGCGTTTTTTGGACATTCAATGCTAGCATTGAGAGATAAAAATAGGGGCTTAAATTCAAAATTTCAGAAAGAGTAGGAGTGATTTCTTTTATTTTTAATTAAATATAGGAGGGAAGGGGTTAATTTTTTCGCTCCGACTCGACTCGATGTTTTCTTCTCTCCATCAATCAACTTTACTTATCTCTACCTCTGTTCTGCACTCATTCCTACTCTCAGTTGAATAAACTATCCCCTTCAATTTACGTCCTTTCCTATCCTACATCAACAATTAATTGATAAACAAGTCATTAGCTTACCTTCGATTCTCACGATATAATTTAGTATTATTCCGTGAAACCTATTAATATTCAGAAAATGTTCCACGTGGATATATAAGTGACTGACACACAAATTATTACAACAAAAGAAGAATATTTAGTTTTTACGTAGAATTGCAGACATATCAAATCAAATAAAGGATTTATTTATGGCTAGGTATATATAATATTATGAAGAAATAGAATAATGAAGGACTTTTGGCAATGATTGCTTAAATTGCATTGTATTAAAGCCCCATGAGGGAAGCCATAAAATTAAAAACGATAAGTATAAATGGAAAAGTTAGATTCGTTGAACCAGGTTGCTGCATTTCATAAAACTTTCAAAGCGCCGATTCTGGATACGCCACAAGTACCATCTGAAGATAGAAGTAAGCTACGTGTAAGTTTGATAGCTGAAGAGTTGAAGGAATTAGAAGATGGTATCAGAAATAATGATATTGTAGAAATCGCTGATGCGCTATGTGATATTCAATATGTATTGTCGGGTGCCGTTCTTGAGTTTGGACTTGGAAATAAATTTGTTGAATTGTTCAACGAAGTACAGCGCTCAAATATGAGTAAGGCATGTCAGACAATTCAGGAAGCTGAAGCTACTGTAAAGTTTTATTTCGATAAAGATGGAACAGAAGCATTTATTGAACCAGACGGTGAGCAATTTTTGGTTTACAGAAAATCAGACAATAAGATTCTTAAATCAATCAATTATTCTCCAGCCAACTTGGAAGCCATTCTGAGTAAATAAATCGCACAGAAGCCAAATATATGCGGTATTTGAAGCCCCTGAGAATCGTTTATTTGAGAGTGATCTTCAGATGGTTTCGAATACCGCATTTTTATTTAAACCTAAACGCCTTCAAATTATCGTTAAAAGGTGCTTTTTAACTCATAAAATAAAAATTTGCTGGTGTTATATTGAGAGGGCTTAAGAGAATTGAGACCATCATATGACCAATATAGTAAAACAGCCTGTACCCCGATAAAGTGCTGAAATTGATAGATTTAGACATAAAAACAAATGTTTCATAATTTATATTATGTTAAATAGAACTTTAGGTAATTTGCGGTCTATCATAAAACCTACTTATTTAGCCATATTACTAGACAACAAAAAAGCCCGACGATTTTTCGTCAGGCTTTTTTGATACTCTTATAAATGATTGAATTACTCACCTAATTCTTTCAATTTATCTTCCATTTTCAATACACGGTACAATTGCTTAAGGTTTTCTTTCACATCTTCCTCTTTCTTCAAAGAATATGCTTTTTCGAAGTACTTCAATGCTTCTTTGAATTTGTCATCTCTAGTAGCTTCAGCAGCTTTTCCATCTTTCTTGTACTCGTCCATACCCATGTCACCTACTTTCTTGTTTAAGATAACTGCCTCATTGAAAGCAATTACACCTAAGTTATAGTTAACATCGTAGTTATTTGGATCTACTTTAAGAGCTTTGTCATAATTAGCCAAGGCACTAGATTTTGCAGCTTTTTGTTTTTCCTGAAGATCTGTCATTTTTGCAGTCAACTCAGCTGCATTACCTGCATTAGCAGATTTTTTAGCTAGTTCAGCGTTCAAATTGTCAAGCTCTACTTTCTCGGCATCTCTCTGCTTTGTGATTTCAGCAATTTGTTTCTTAGTATTTACTGCTGATTTAGGATCTTTCTTGATTTTATCTGTCAAACGTTTGATTTCAGATTCAAAAGCATCTACTTTATCTTTTTGAGCAGCAACTTTCTTCTTCACTCCTTCTACGTCAAATTCAGCTAATTTCTCTTTAACTTCGCGAATCTCAGCATTGTACTGTTCTGCTTTGTTATCGAATAAAATGGCCAAGTTTAATACAGTTTGAACATTACTTGGATCTTTTTCAACTACAGCAGATAATTCAGAAATCGCAGAATCAATTTTCTTGAACGCCAAATACATATTGATTTTCTCGTTCTTCAAATCTTTGTTAGCTGGGTTAATTGAAATACCCTTTTCCAAAGTAGCTAATGCTTTATCTTCGTTTTTCTCATCTTTGTAGATTTGAGCCAAGCTGTAGTAAATACCTGGATCTTTACCTCCTAATGAAATAAATTTCTCGAAACCAACTTTTGCAGCGTCATTTTCTTTTGCCATTTGACCAATGATACCTGTATACATTGCCGCAGTAGTATCTTTTGAGCCAATTTCTGATGCCATTTGAAGATCTTTCAACGCACCTGAGTAATCTTTAGACTGGTATTTAGCAATACCTGCGTTCATAAACGCACCGTACAATTTCATACCTTCACCTTCTGCTTTACCTTCTTTGTTATAAGCAACTGATAAGTATTTCTTTGCAGCAGCAGCAGTTGATCCCTCTTTACCGTTTACAACATCCAATGAAATTGCTTTCTTTAAAGATTCTACAGCAATAAATCCAGCATTAGGAACTTGATTCGTTAATTCTGCATCTTGTGAGTTTGCCAAGTCAAGATAAGCTTCTGCTCTTGTCAACCAAGTCTTTGCTTTTAATGAATCTTTTTTAGTAATCGCTTCGTCTACTTTCTTTTTTGCATCTAAGATTGTTTTGCGGTTTGCCTCCAGAAGCAATTTGTCTGTTTGGGCATACGATGCTCCTCCAGTTGCAGCAACAGCGAAAAGAGCAAATGTGAGTTTTCTCATTGTTTGGTAAATGGTTTGATTAAAAAATGAAATAGCAGTTAATAGTAATGCTATTTTGGCAAAAAGCCAAAGTTGTACTAAGAAAATAAATAGCTAGGGGGATTTTGAATTGCTTCTATCCTACCCTAGCTATCTAAATTTATTACTCTGCCGAAGCAGTATCGTCTGATTCATCATTGATAACTACATCAGAATCAGTCTCTTGAATTTCCTCTGGATCTTTTACAATTTTAGTAACAGATGAAATCTCGTCAGACTCGTTTTTCAAACGAATTAACTTCACACCTTGTGTATTTCTGCCCATTACTCTTAAGTCTGCTACCGCAATTCGAATCAAGATACCAGCTTTTGTAATAATCATCAAATCATCATTGTCAGTAACATCCTTGATGGCTACTAGGTTTCCAGTTTTGTCAGTGATATTCAATGCTTTCACACCCTTACCACCACGGTTTGTCAAACGATATTCTTCCACATCTGAACGTTTACCAAAGCCTTTTTCTGAAACCACCAATAACTGCTGAGTCTCAGGACTTTCTACGCAAACCATGCCAATAACTTTTTCACTAGGATTTTCTTCATCAAGCCAGATACCTTTCACACCAGCCGCTGAACGACCCATCGGACGAACACGGTTTTCTTCAAAGTGAACTGCACGACCTGAGTTAGTAGCGATAATAATATGGTTGTTGCCATTTGTCAATGCTACATCCAATAATCTATCTCCTTCACGGATTGTTACAGCAATGATACCGTTTTGACGAGGACGAGAATACGCTTCAAGAGATGTCTTCTTGATTGTACCATCCTCTGTACACATTACGATAAAGTTGTTGTTGATATAATCGGCATCCGTAATAGACTTCACATTAATAACTGAGCGAATTGAATCTCCACTCTCGATATTCATTAAGTTTTGTACTGGACGACCTTTGGCATTCTTCGAACCTTCAGGAACTGCATATACACGCAACCAGAAACATTTACCTTTTTCAGTAAAGAATAAAAGCCAGTTGTGCATAGTTGCAGTAAACAAATGCTCAGTGTAATCATCGTCTTTGGTAGCTACAGCACGAGAACCTACACCACCACGACTTTGAGCTTTGTACTCAACCAAAGGAGTACGTTTGATATAGCCTTGTGCCGAAACTGTAATCAACATTTCATCATCAGCAATCATATCCTCAACAGAGAACTCATCGTCTGTCATGTTGATTTGCGTACGACGCTCATCTCCATAACGTTCTTTAATTTCTGTCAATTCTATCTTGATAATTTCTAACTGTCTTTCAGGACGGGCTAAGATATCCTCTAAGTCTTTGATTTGCTTTTGAATCTCTTCGTATTCAGCCATAATCTTGTCACGTTCCATACCTGTAAGGCGTTGGAGACGCATCTCAAGAATTGCTTTTGCCTGAATTTCAGAGAGGTTAAATGATTGCATCAATCCAGCTTGTGCTGTATTTGGATCGCGAGATTCACGAATCAACTTGATAACAGCATCAAGATTGTCTAGTGCAATAATAAATCCTTGCAAAATGTGTGCACGCTTCTGAGCTTCTTTCAAATCGTACTGTGTACGGCGAACGATTACCTCATTACGGTGCTCAACAAAATAATGAATCAAATCTTTCAAATTCAATGTCATCGGGCGACCTTTTACCAAGGCAACGTTGTTAACACTGAATGAAGATTGAAGAGCTGTATGTTTGTACAGGTTATTCAATACAACGTTTGGAACAGCGTCACGTTTTAAATCAAAAACCACACGCATCCCCTGACGGTCAGATTCATCACGAATCTCAGAGATACCTTCAATTCTCTTATCATTTACCAAATCTGCGCATTGTTTGATCAAGGCAGCTTTGTTTACCATGTATGGAATTTCAGAAACAATAATTTGCTCTTTACCAGTTTTAGAAGTTTCGAAGGTAGCATTTCCACGAACCACCACACGACCACGACCAGTTTCGAAAGCATTCTTAATCCCCTGAACACCATAGATAGTACCACCAGTTGGGAAATCTGGAGCCTTGATATACTCCATCAATTCAGGAATCGTGATATCTCTATTGTTGATGTAAGCAGTGATACCATCCACAACTTCACTCAAATTATGAGGAGCCATGTTGGTAGCCATACCTACTGCGATACCAGAAGTACCATTCAACAAAAGGTTAGGGATTTTTGCAGGGAGAACTGTAGGCTCTTCAAGTGAATCGTCAAAGTTTGGTTGAAAATCAACAGTTTCCTTATTGATATCTCCCAATAGCTCTTCAGCGATACGCTTTAAACGAGCTTCAGTATAACGCATTGCAGCTGGTGAGTCACCATCAATTGAACCGAAGTTACCTTGACCGTCTACCAATGGATAACGTAAAGACCACTCTTGAGCCATACGAACCATGGTATCATAAACTGATGAGTCACCATGTGGGTGATACTTACCAAGCACCTCTCCTACAATACGAGCTGATTTCTTATAAGCTTTATTATAATTGACGCCTAGCTCATCCATTCCAAATAGCACACGGCGGTGTACCGGTTTCAAGCCGTCGCGGACGTCAGGTAATGCACGGGATACAATTACGGACATTGAATAGTCAATGTACGCTCCCCGCATTTCGTCTTCAATGTTGATGGGGATAATGTTACTAATTTGATCTGACATATTCTTTGATTATGTATTTCGGGAATGAAATTCAATAGTTATTTCTGTTTTCACCTTTCATTCCTTATTAATCATGGATAATATTGGAAAGTTTAGTAGATGTTGAGATAAACTAAATGCCAAAAATTAGCCTATATATACAAATTTCGTGAATTTTTCGGGGGTTTGCAAATATCAGACCAGTTAGTATATAACTGGTACATTGATTTTAATTGGTTTCTAATTTTTCTAAAACTGAGCTTAAAATTAGCTTGAGATACTTAAAAGGTAAATTAACTCTAAAACCGACTTCAGTATCCAAATTTCAACTATCTATCCTCCTGATAAACAACAATTCTAGAACACCATATTGAAGCTGTAAATTTTACATCTCTATTTCAAGGTTGATTTTCCGTAATTTAAGTAGTTGTTTTTACTTAGGATAATTTTGATTTTATGAATCTTAAATAAATGACTAATTTTTGTAGATTTACATCTATAAAGTAGGAATGAAAGGTTCTATCATTCATTTCTAAAACAATTAACCAATAAAGTTTTATGTTAAAAACCAAGATTCAGTATTTGCTATTGGTCTTTGCCCTGCTGGTAGGATTTAATTGGCAAAGCTATGCAAAGTATTTCTCAGAAAGTATCCATCGCGTTGAGAAACAGAATGATTACAGAAAGAAGAAACACAAAAGGAAAAAGGACAATAACAGTCAAAATAATACTGACCAAATTAAGTCCAATGGCGACATTCCAAGTAAAGTGTATGAGGTACTGTCGCATATAAAATCTAGTGGTAAGCCAATCGAAGGTTATGTAGGCGGCAGAAAGTTTGGTAATTATGAAAAGTTATTACCGCAAGAAGATGAAGAAGGTCGGAAGATTCAGTACCAAGAGTGGGATGTAAATCCAAAAGTAGAAGGCAAAAATCGAGGTACAGAAAGAATTGTTACAGGCTCAGACGGAAAAGCATATTATACAAACGACCATTACAGAAGTTTTCAAATAATTCCAAATTCTAAACAAACCAGTAAATCAAATCATGGCAAATTTTAAAATATTGAGTGAGCTTTGTGTGTTAGTGCCAAATGAAAGTCAAGTTTTAGTTTATGTGGATGGCGAGGAAAATTTGACTATCGAACAATTTTATACTACGATATCAAAACAACTACAGTTCCCTTCAGATTTTGGCTCAAACCTTGATGCCTTCGACGAAATGTTAAATGATTTGTCTTGGTTGGCTCAAAATGAAATTTTTATTGTATTCAGAAATTATGATGATTTCTTGGCAGACGAAAATGATGAACTAAGAGAAATTCTCTTAACAATCATGGATGATGCCGCTGAAGAATGGAAAAGTGACGCAGGTACAAAATCATTAAAAATTCTTATTGAACCTTCTGAATTGGGAGTGGATGATTTAGAAACGATTGGAATTTCTTATGAAGATGAAGCCTAATAAACCCTCGCTCCTATTCAAAAGTGCTAAGGCCTGACAATCGCATGAGACTCAAATGAACCACCATAAGGTCTATTTTTAGTATTTTACACGATTCTCAGGCGCTTCAAAACCCTAAAAAAGGCTATTTTTACCCAAAATCTGGGGTAAAAATAGCCTTTTTTAATAATCTTAGAATTATCAATTTCGCACAAACAGCTGAAAATCAACTACTTGCAAAATAATTGTTTTTTTGCTCAGAATTGAAGATTTTAGTCAAAAAACAAAAAAACGTACTTTATTCAAGTACGTTTTTTACTTATTTTCTTCTTGAGGATTCTCGAATTACAAGATGAGTTTTTAAAACTCGTACCTGAGGTTTATAAAATTCTTGTCCATCCTCTATTTGATTAATTAATAAGGAAGTTGCGATACGACCAATTTCAGTAGTCGGTTGTGCAACGCTAGAAAGAGTTGGCGTTAGAAAACTGCAAATAGGTTCGTCATTAAAACTTACTACTGATACATCATCAGGAACTGATATCCCTTTTGAACGCAACGCCATCATGGAGCCTACTGCCAATCTATCACTTACTACAACCAAGCCATCTGGTCTATCGGTTAGATTCATCAATCCATGAGTCAAGGCAATTGCTTTATCTAAATTATATTCCCCATGCACAATTAGCTCATCCTTAAAAGGAATATTCAAATCTTGAAGAGCCTTTCTGTATCCTTCGATTCGTTGATTGCTCACCGTGACACTTCTTGGACCTGCCAGGAAAGCAATTTCCCGACAACCATTTTGATAAAGATGAATAACAGCCTCATAGGCAGCACCAACATTGTCGACCATAACTTTAGAAACATCTATCCCTACAGCATCCCTATCAAAAAAACAATGGGAATACCTTTTCTAATAAGTCTATTAATATGGTCATAATTTGAAGTTTCCTGAGAAAGCGAAATAATAAAACCTTCCACTTGCCCTCTTGATAAGGTCTGTAAGTTTACCAACTCCCGCTCATAGCTTTCACCTGTTTGCGTCAATAGTAAAGTATAGCCTCTATACAAGGCCTCTGCCTCGATACCTTTTATAACAGATGAGAAAAAATGATACCCTAAGTCAGGCACTATAACACCTAAGGTCTTAGTTCTACTTTTCACTAAACTTGTAGCTAGAACATTTGGTTGATAGTCCCATTCTTTTGCCAAATCAAGAACAGCCTGACGGGTTTCAGGTTTGATATCAGGCATATCTCTCAGTGCCCGAGAAACTGTAGCAACTGAAATATTCAAATGCTTGGCGATATCCTTGATTGTTACTTGATGAGCCATAGAGGTGAATTACTTTTGGTAAATAAATAAACAAATATAAGCAAGTTTTTATGCAAATCAGCCGATTACGGTAACTTTTGCACGAGTGCAAACACCTCCAATTGGTGGGTTAAATTTAGAAACTGCCACCTGCACTTGCTGAACATTAGGATAAATTTTACGGATTTCATCTATAATTAATTGACCTACATGCTCCAACAACTTAGATTTTGTTTGCATGACTCCTGCAATAATTCTATACAAATCTTCGTAGTTAACCGTATCTTTTAGCTTATCATTTTGCGCAGCGGACGAAAAATCAACAGATATTTTTACATCTATTTGATAACGATTACCAATTTTACGTTCTTCTTCATAGTATCCATGATAGGCAAAAAACTCAAGTCCTTCTAATTCAATAGTTCCCATTTAAAATGATAATTTAATTTGACCGAAAATATAAAGAGTCAGGCAGTTGTGCTACCTGACTCTATGAAAATTGTTTTGTATTCTTTTTTAAAAAGCATCAAAGAAAGAACCTCCCCCATTGGCAATTCCACCAGGGTTATCCTTCTTCAATTCTTCCATAACAGATGATACCGTAGGAAGCCCTTTGGTATCGCCAGTTTTTTTAATTTTCTTAATGAACTTATAAGGATCCTTAGCCTGCGAACTTTCTTCAGCATTCTCCTCATTTGAAATAATCTCTTCAGTTACACCCACCTTATTTTCTTCGATTATTTCGTTTACTTCCGAAACTGCTTCGATAGTTGATTCAGATTCAGCAACTTCTGTAGATTCTGGTTGTTGGATCAAACTCTCCAGTAATGGATTATCAATGACATCTGCTTCACTCTCCAGAATTGAAGATAAAGATGGAAGTTTTTCTTCACTTGAAAAAGCTGATACTTCATGCTCATCTTGCAAAACAGAAGATACGGTTGGAAGTTCGCCTTCTTCTTCATCAAAAAGATCAACTTCTTGAGCGAGGCTTTCAGTGGTAGTTAACAGTTCTTCTTTTTCTGTATAAACTTCCGTTGACTCTTCCACAATAGCGCTTGGTTCAGTTACAACTGAGACAATTTCTTCTGGCTGAATAGTGTCTACTTCGGCAGAAATTGTTGTACGCTCTTCAAATTTCGAAATTTTATCTAGTGTATCTGTTGCAAATTTCTTCAACTCTAAGACCAAGAGATCTTTGTATTTTTCGAGAGACTTAGTGTCTCTTTCGAATGTAATCAATTTAGAGTCAGCTTCTTCAACCAAAAAGGCAGCACGAGCTTCAGCATCGGCAACGGCAATATTAGATTGACGTTTGGCGTCTTCCTCAATCTGCAAGGCTTCGGCTTTTGCTTCTTCGATAATTTTTTCAGCAGTAAGTTTTGCATCATCAATTATCTTTGAGGCTTCCAGATGAGCTTTTTCATTAATTTCTTTTTGAGCTTCCTCTGCAACTTTAATAGTCTTGAAAAGGCTAGATTCTATCTCCTTCACACGAGTGACCTCTTGCTCAGCTTTATCAAGTAATTGTTTAGTCACTCTTACCTCTTCGGCAACTCTCTCCCATTCTTGAGAAAGCGAAAGTAAAAAAGCGTCAACCGATTCGGTGTCATAGCCACGAAAACTTTTATCGAAGGTATGTTGTCTAATTTCTAAAGGAGTAATTCTCATATATCTTTTATTTTTATTGCGGCAAATAGTTTTTGGTTTATAAACTATATCCCACAAAGGAATAGCTAAATATTTAGTCTATGCAATTTTCCAAACAGAGACATTTCTATCGTCGGAGCCAGAAATTAAAAATGAAGATTCTTTTAACCAAAGAAGCTTGTTAACCGACGTCCCATGACTAGCATGGCGAGCTTTGTCAATTACCTTTTTCAGTTTAAAGCTTTCACTGTCCCAAACTTTTATCGATTTGTCCATGCTACATGTAGCAAAAAGCGGTAAATCGGGATGAAAGCAAATATCATTTATGGCAAACAAATGAGCGACAATATCCTGTTGAAGTTGATAATTTTCGGAAACATTCCAAATTTTCAGATGCGCATCTCTCCCTCCAGTTAACAGAAATTTATAATCAGGAGAATACTTAACCGTAAACACTGAGTTTGTATGCGCTTCAACTACTAATTTCAATGAAAAATCGGTTAAATCAAATATTTTAACCGTAAAATCACTATAGCCAACTGCAATTTCTTGGGTTACTGGATTAAAATCAATAGTTCTAACACTCTTATCTGAAGCTTTTATGTGTTTGCGTATAGACAACAAATCCATATCTATCACGACAATAGTACCATCAGATAGACCTACAAAAGCCTGATTATCAAACAATTTTATAACAAAAATAGAAGTGTTTGTTATCTTTAATGAACCTATTTCTTTTTTGTTCATGATATCCAAAACCTGAATACCATCGAAGTTTTGCCCAATCCACAAGTGATTGCGTTTTTCATCAAACGCTAGAGCATATACAGATGTTGGAATCTTAGCAAATAATTCTCCAGTATCTGGTTGGTTTACATTCCAACGCACAACCAAGCCATCACCTCCCGATGAAAAAAACTGGTTGTGGCTATTTCCTTTTTCCAAGGCATACACGCAGTCGCGATGTCCAGAAAAAGTATCAAATTTTTCTACTAACATATACGCAAATTTTCCTCATTTGGTTGAACAAACAAGGTTTTATAGTACAAAAGTACTTGTTTTCTTACCAACCTCAAAACTCCTATAAAAGGTTTTGAAGAGTTTAAAAAGTTTCTGAAATTTGAAGTTCATTTCATTCATACGCTATTTATGCCCATTTTTTTAATCAAAAACTAAGCAAAAGTCAAATTCTTTGTGTCTGGAAAATTGAGGAAGATATTTCATTTTATACTGCATATCTAGGTATTTCTGAAAATCAAATTGAAGAATTTTCTAATAGTACGCATCCTCAAAAGCAACTAGAATGGCTAGCAAGTAGAACTTGCCTGAAATTTGCATGTCAAGAAATGGGAATTGAGTTTTTAGGTGTTTGGAAAGACGAATTTTCGAATCCTTGTTTAGTAAATCATTATGCAAATATCTCGATAACTCATGCAGAAAAATTTGCTGCCATTAGTATCGATTTGGAAAAGCCTGTTGGCTTAGATACTGAGAAAATTTCTAGTAAGTTGGAACGAGTAGCCAAACGCTTTTTGTCTGAAAATGAGACAAATGCGCTCGATGGAACTCCAGAACAAATTGGCGTTTACTGGTGTGCGAAAGAAAGTTTGTACAAATGGTACGGCAAAAAGAAAATGAGCTTGAGAGATAATATTTATATCAAACCATTCGTAAGTAAAACCGATCAGATTGTAGGTTATGTGGATTTTGAAGAAGTGAAAGAAGAACTAGCTTTAAAAGTTTTTTATTGGGAAGACTATATCCTAACCGTGACTATATAAATTGAGGGAGCTGTGATTGAGTAAATGTGTGATTATTTTCAATATGAATTTTATGGTAGAGACGCAATACTTTGCATCTAGAGTTTACTCATTTCAGCATCAAAAAAGCGGTCGAAAATATTTCGACCGCTTTTTTGATGAAAACTTAGAGAATAATCCCAATCTTAAAATTCGGGATAACTTATTTTTCTTAGGCTATTAATTGCATCAAAATTGCATCTAATTCTTTTACTTTTTCTGTATCGCCTATTTTTTCAAAAGCAATAATTAAGTTTCGCAACACTCGTCTGACAATGTCGATATTTTCACAAGGTTGATAAAAAATCTCTTCTTGACCTATATTCAACTGTTGCAAATAATTATCAATGTCGGTTTTACTAAAAACTAGTCCCCTATTAAACACATTAATGTAAAACTGTACCTTCTCTGTTTTGTAAGTCAGAATGAACAAATTAGGAAGATTTACACCATAAATCGGCAGTTTAAGTTTCTGAGCAACAAGCATATAAATCACACACAATGAAATTGGATTTCCTCGGTGCGAATCTAATACCACGTTGATCATCGAGTTAGATGCTGAATGAAAATGTTTGGTATTTGCGCCAAATTTATGCTTTGAAAAAAACACATGATTTAATGCTTTTATCTGATCCATCGGATGCATATCATCTCTTAATTCAGTCCATGCATCCAGATATAATGCATTAATATCAGCTTCTAGTTTTTCCAAAGACAGTTCTGGATATTGATAGGTTGCGATAGCCCACATGCCTTTCAAAATATCCTGCGCTCCCGTATCATACCATTCAACTACCCTTTTTCGAAAGAATTAAATTGTAAATCATGAATTAAATCCTCTAACTTTCTCTGAATCACAGGACTCAGCGAGGACTCCTCCCATCTGTCTTCTAAATATGGTATAATATTTCCCCCCAAAGATTTAATCTTTGATTCAACCATCGTTACCACCTCCGAATCATCGTCATCCAATAACGAAACTAAGGCCTTCAGTTCTGAATCTCTCAACTCCATAAAATAGACATTATAATTTATGAATAAGCTTTTGTTTACAGTACGGTATTTTATCTATACCTCACTCCTCCATTTAGGTAATATTTTAAAAACCCCTCGTCAAAAACTCATAATATTTGATAAACACAATTTAAGCGAATGAGTTCACATCTCCATCTATTTTTGGAGAATTATTATTTCTTGTCCATAGATGCAAATGGTATTAGCACAACCGTTTGTACATGAAGTCTTGAGGAAGGTAGAAAAATTAACTACTAACATATAAAACACTGACAACCAATAATATACAAATTAATATTAGTCAATCAATAGGCTATTAGACCTTATTCTACAAACGCCTTATTGTCCTTAATCAGGAGAATTTCAAGCCTATTTTGTCTTGAAAATTGTAAATTTGTACTGAAAATTCTAAAAAATAAAGCTGTTTTAAAGGTAAATATTATCTGAAAAGTTGCTACAAAACTTGATAAATATTACCAAATACTCACAATTCAAAAATATAATTTTTTTTAGATTTCGATATTATTAACTTTGTTATTGAAAGCAAATCTTTCTTAATCTTACCATGATGAAAATACTTGTAACTGGAGGGGCTGGATTCATCGGCTCACACACTGTTGTTGAGCTACATCACGCTGGCTATGAATCTATTATCTTCGACAACTTTTCAAATTCTGAAAAAGCGGTGCTTGCGGGACTCGAAACTATTATTGGGAAACCAGTAACATGTTATGAAGCAGACATCAATGACCCTGCTGCTTGGGATAAAGTTTTTACAGAAAATAAAATTGATGGTATTATTCACTTTGCTGCATTCAAGGCAGTTGGAGAGTCGGTAAGTGAGCCGTTGAAATATTACAGAAATAACGTAGCAGCTACTGTTTTGATGTTGGAAAAAATGGAGGAACATAAAGTTTCCAATCTAGTATTTTCTTCATCGTGTACTGTTTATGGTCAGCCTGAGGCATTACCAGTAACAGAACTATCGAAGGTACAGCCTGCAAACTCCCCGTACGGCAACACAAAACAGATTTGTGAAGAAATTATCAAAGACACTGTTGCTACAAATAGAGGTTTGAAAGCCATTTCACTCAGATATTTTAACCCAATTGGAGCACATGAAAGTACACTAATCGGTGAATTGCCTTTGGGAGTTCCTGCCAATTTAGTACCTTTCATTACTCAAACGGTAGCAGGTTTGCGTGGACAGTTGTCAGTGTTTGGTGATGATTATCCTACTGCCGACGGTACTGCAATTCGTGATTACATCCATGTAGTAGACTTGGCAAAAGCACACGTTGCGGCTTTAGCACTTTTATTGAAACAACAAGAAAAGACAACATATTATGATTATTTCAATATCGGCACTGGTACAGGTAGCTCGGTTTTGGAAGTAATCACAGCTTTTGAAACAGCTACTGGCTTGAAAGTGGATTATGCGATTAAACCAAGAAGAGAGGGTGATGTTACAGCAGTGTATGCTGATTGTAGCAAATCTAACGAGATTTTGGGTTGGAAAGCTGAAAAAACTTTGACAGAGGCACTTGGCGATGCTTGGAAATGGCAACTTGCTGTGGTAAATCGTAAGTAATTTTATTAGAAAAATAATACAATGAAAAAAATTCTCATTACAGGTGGCGCTGGTTTTATAGGCTCTCATGTGGTAAGGTTGTTTGTGACCAAGTACCCAGAATACCAAATCTTCAATCTTGATAAATTGACTTATGCAGGTAATTTGGCAAACTTGACAGATATCGAAAATCAACCAAACTATACTTTTGTGAAAGGCGATTTGGTAGATGCCCCATTTGTTGACGCACTTTTTGCTGAACATAATTTTGACGGTGTTATTCACCTTGCTGCCGAGTCACACGTAGACCGTTCAATTACAGACCCAATGGCTTTTGTTTTGACAAATGTAGTTGGTACTGTAAACCTGTTGAACGCTGCCAAAAATACTTGGAAAGGCAATTATGATGGCAAAAGATTTTACCATGTTTCAACAGACGAAGTTTATGGTGAGTTACATAACCCTGAAGATTTCTTTACTGAAACTACAGCTTATGACCCACGTTCGCCATATTCTGCTTCAAAAGCATCTTCAGACCATTTTGTGAGAGCATATGGAAATACCTACAAAATGCCTGTAGTGATTACCAACTGTTCAAACAATTACGGACCTAATCACTTCCCTGAGAAGTTGATTCCTTTGATGATTCATAACATCCTCAATAACAAACCTCTACCTGTATATGGTAAGGGAGAGAACGTCCGTGATTGGTTGTTTGTAATTGACCATGCTCGTGCAATTGATACGGTATACCACAAAGGCGTCCTTGGTGAGACTTACAATATTGGTGGTTTTAACGAATGGAAAAATATTGACCTAGTAAAACTTCTTTGCTCGGTGATGGACAAAAAGTTAGGTCGTGCAGAAGGTACATCTGAGCAACTTATTACTTATGTAACCGATCGTGCAGGACATGATTTACGTTATGCTATCGATGCAAACAAAATCATGAAAGAGTTAGGTTGGGAACCATCTCTTCAGTTTGAAGAAGGTTTGGAGAAAACCGTAGATTGGTTCTTAGCTAATACAGAATGGTTGGACAACGTAACTTCTGGTAATTACCAAAAATATTACGAAACCATGTACGAGAATCGTTAATAAACTGATATTGATATGAAAGGTATTATTTTAGCTGGTGGCTCAGGCACCCGACTTCATCCTTTAACTTTGGCCGTAAGTAAACAGTTAATGCCTGTTTATGACAAGCCGATGATTTATTACCCGCTATCAATTTTGATGTTGGCGGGTATTAAAGAAATTTTGATTATCTCAACCCCACACGACCTCCCTAATTTCGAAAAATTATTGGGTGACGGTTCACAAATTGGTTGCAAATTCAGCTACGCAGTTCAACCAGAACCAAACGGCTTGGCGCAGGCTTTTGTGATTGGAGAAGAATTCATTGGAAATGATAAAGTTGCCTTAGTGTTAGGTGATAATATCTTCTACGGTTCAGGTTTGAGTAAATTATTGCAAGCTAACAACGACCCAGATGGAGGTGTTGTATATGCCTACCAAGTACATGACCCAGAACGTTATGGTGTGGTAGAATTTGATAATGACTTTAATGTTCTTTCTATTGAGGAAAAACCAATAGAACCAAAATCAAACTATGCTGTTCCAGGTTTGTATTTCTATGACAATGAGGTAGTTGAGATTGCTAAAAACATAGCACCATCTCCTCGTGGAGAATATGAAATTACAGATGTGAACAAGGTTTATTTGGAAAGAGGTAAATTGAAAGTTGGTGTATTGAATAGAGGAACTGCTTGGTTAGATACTGGAACCTTTGCTTCATTGATGCAAGCAGGTCAATTTGTTCAAGTAATCGAGGAGCGTCAAGGACTTAAAATTGGTTGTATTGAAGAAGTAGCCTACAGAATGGGCTTTATCGATGCAGAACAATTACGTACTGTAGCTACGCCATTAGTAAAAAGTGGTTACGGAAAATACTTATTAAACTTATTGAAGTAAGGTAGTAATGCTTTGCATCTAATAATATATCATCCGATATTCAAGTATCAAAAAAGCGGTCGAAAAGTATTTTCGACCGCTTTTTTGATTTAAGAGAGACTAAAGATAAACTATCAAACCAATCGCTAAACCTCCTAAGAAAATATAAAAGCTTGGTATTTTTGTAAATCTAATAATTAAAAGTGTTACCAAGATTGTACCTATGCCAAGCCAGTCTTTCTGAACTAAGATAGGTTCTAAGAAGGAAACTGCTGCGCCCAAGGTGAGACCAACAGAAGCAGAGTTAATCCCATCCAAAGAAGCTCTAATAGCCCTAAACTGCTTTAATTGTCCCCAGATTCGGTAAACAAAGAATATCAAAAAAGTCCCAGGAAGAAAAATACCTGCTGCTCCAACCGCACTTCCAAGTAATTGCTGTCCGATACCATGCCCTTTCATCGCAAGTGTCCCAAGATAAGAAGTGAAAGCGAACACAGGCCCTGGCAACGCTTGTGACAGAGCCATACCGGTAAGAAAATCATCACTACGAATCAACTCTTTAAACTCTACAAATTCTGTAAAAAGCATTGGTGCTAGCACCTGTCCTCCGCCAAATACAAGGCTTCCATTTCGATAAAAGTTTTCGAATAATAAAAGAGGCATTGAATCTGTAAAATGCCCCAGCAAGGCTAAAAACACCAGAAATCCCCAAAACAGATTGAAATTCGCCCAAGGAATTATCATGCGATGCTTATTCTGACGAGGATGATCTTTGTAATTAAAAGAAGTAATGGTACCGCTTACAATGAGTGCAATAGGACAAACCCAAGGAGATTGGAAATAAAAGGCAAATGCCGCCACTAGAACCATGAGAACATAGTTAGAGGTATTTTTCAACACTAATTTTCCTAACAAAATCCCAGAGTGGATAATAAAGGCAATACCAATAGGTTGAATAAATCGTACAATTTCGCGATTTTCGAGATAGGTCATTCCGAAAGCTGCCATCGTCATAATGGTAACTGCTGGAGCAATCCACAAAAATAAGGTTAGGTAAGCTAAGTTCGGACCTCCTAGTTTATATCCAACCGCAATAAGCGTCTGTGTAGAGCTGGGGCCAGGTAAAAACGAGCACAACGCTTGAATTTCTAACAGTTCCTCCTCGGTTAGGTACTTTTTCTTATGTACCAATCGATTAATGAACATAGCGAGATGCACCTGTGGACCACCAAAAGTTGTAAAGGCTAAGACAAGAACGTCTTTTAAGAAATCATAATGCTTAGAAAGTTTCATCAGATGCAAGTAAGAATGCCCCAAAAGTACATTCTTTCCAACGGCGTTTAATAATGTAAAGCGTTTGAGAAAAAGAACCCACTCATTCTCAAACGCTTCGCTAAATTCTTAAATTTGTTTTGATTAAACAAGTCAAAGACAAACCTAAGTAGGCATAAAGTACTAAAATTTATTTTTTTAATCCCAATTCGATCAGACGCTCGTTCAAAAAATCCCCTGCTGTCATATCTACATATAATTTAGGATTCTCAGCATTTACGCAAGAGTCTAAACAGGTTAAATCCATCTCAGAACGTGGGTGCATAAAGAACGGTATAGAAAAACGTGATGTGCAAAGTTTTTCCTTCGGCGGATTTACCACACGGTGAATCGTAGATTTAAGTTTATGGTTCGTCAAACGATCGAGCATATCACCTACATTCACAATAACATATTCTGGAAGTGAGGTAATAGGAATCCAAACACCGTCACGACGTAAAACCTCCAACCCTTCAGCAGAAGCACCCATCAGTAGCGTAATCAAATTAATATCGCCGTGAGCAGCCGCACGAACAGCGCCTTCTGGCATATCATCTGGATTGAGGATAGGAAAATAATGAATTGCTCTTAAGATAGAATTACCATGCCTTACCTTGTCTTCAAAATAATCTTCTGGCAATTCTAAGTAAATCGCAATAGCACGAAGCAAGTTTTTACCCGCTACCTGAAGCGTATTGTAAGCCTCCACAGTGTATTGCTCAAATTCAGGTTGTTCTGAAGGAAAAACATTGTCAGGGTATTCAGCCCAAATAGGGTCGCCATCATCAATCTTAGGCTGACCGATATGGTAAAACTCTTTCAGGTCAGCTACTTTAAAACCTTTTGCTGTTTCTTTTCCTTTCGCTACGTAACCTCTTTGCCCAGCAATACCCGGAACTACATATTTAAACTTTAATTCGTCGTCAGAATAAAAGAACTTTTGAACTACCTCATAAAGTTTAGCAGTAAGTTCGTCTGTTAAACCATGATTTTTGATGGCAACAAAACCAATATTATTAAATGCTGAGCCTAATTCTTGAACAAATTTGGCTCTACGCTCTGCATCTCCCGAAAGGAAGTCTGCAAGGTCAAGCGATGGAATTGTGTCGAGAAGTGTTTCTGAATTCATAACTTACATAAGTTTTATGATGAAAAATCCCCATCCTTGATAAAACAAAAATGGGGATACAAAGGTCTCACTAAGTTGGAATTTAACAAAACCTATTTCAAAGCATTTTCAAAATTTTTAGAGACTTCGTCCCAATTTACTACATTCCAGAACGCAGTTACATAGTCAGCACGTTTATTTTGGTACTTCAAATAGTAGGCATGCTCCCATACATCAAGTCCCAAGATAGGCTGTCCTTTTTTCTCAGCAACGTCCATTAAAGGATTGTCTTGGTTTGGTGTTGATGAAATCACCAATTTTTTATCCTGAACAATCAACCAAGCCCAACCTGAACCAAAACGAGTAGTTGCCGCTTTGCCAAATTCTTCTTTAAATTTATCAAACGAACCAAAAGTTGATTCTATAGCTTTGGCTAAATCACCCTTTGGAGCGCCTCCTCCCTTTGGAGAAAGAACATTCCAGAAAAATGTGTGATTCCAGTGGCCTCCGCCGTTGTTACGGATAGCAACAGGCTGTTTACCGGCATCTTTGATCAGCTCTAATAATGTTAGTTTCTCAGCTGGAGTACCTGCAACTGCTTTATTCAAATTATCAACATAAGCCTTATGGTGACGACCATGGTGAATTTCCATGGTAAGCTTATCGATATTCGGTTCCAAGCTTTCGGGAGCGTAAGGAAGCGCTGCTAATGAATATGGAGCGGTTTCTAATGAAACTTGCTCAAGTGTCAAAGAAGGTAAAAACTGGTTGTAGTTAGATTTTCTACCAAAACCCCATGATTTTAATCCTGACAAAGCAAAAGCAGAAGCAAATGCTGATTTTAAAAAGCTCTTACGGTTCATAAGTATATATAAGTTTAAGTATTCTTGTACTCAGTAAAACGGGTAACATACCCTAAACATTGTTACTCATAAGCAATGCGACTGACGATACTACGACCAAGTGTAATCTCATCGGCATACTCCAAATCACCCCCAATTGGGATACCTCTTGCGATGGTTGTTATTTTGACACCAAATGGCTTAATTCGTTTAGTCAAATAAAAAGCGGTTGTATCTCCTTCCATCGTAGGACTGAGCCCGAGGATAATTTCTGTGATGGGATTCTCCGTATTTTGAGACGTTGTTATTCTGTTTATCAAAGACTCGATTTTCAAATCTGCGGGACCTACACCCTCTAGTGGAGAGATAATACCTCCTAGTACATGATATAAACCTCTGTATTGGGAAGTATTTTCGATGGCTAGTACGTCACGAGCATCTTCGACTACGCAAATTAGTGAAGCTTCTCGCTTTTGATTAGCACAGATTCCACAAATTTCGGTATCTGAAATATTATGACATTGTTCGCAATAACGAATCTGTGTACGCATCGCAACGATAGCCTCCGCTAGTTTTAACGTATGCTTTTCATCTCGTTTAAGCAAATGCAAAGCCATACGCAGAGCGGATTTTTTACCTATGCCCGGCAACTTGGCTATTTCGTCAATAGCCTGTTCAATTAATTTGGATGGATAATTCAACGTGGTAAGCAATTAATAAGGACAAGCAGCAGTCAATATTACATGACCTCAGCAGAAAGACCTCTGCGACAAATATCATTGCGCATTGGGGCTAATTCATCAAAAGAACCTTTTTTTACAGAACATTTACCCTTGAAGTGAATCAAGATAGTACACTGTTCTGCTTGTTCTGGGGTGTGTCCACAAACGTCAATCAACGTTTCGATAACATAATCAAACGTGTTGACATCATCATTGAAGACTACTAAGTCATATTGGTCGGTATCTTTGACATCGTCCAGTACATCTACTTCTTCTTCAAATTGTTCAAATGGGCGCATCTGTGAAATATTTATTATTTTTAACTTATTGGATTATAACGCATTAATAATGAGCTTAGAAATATATTCTTCGCTCTATTAGCAAATTTAACAAAAAATATCAATTTTGCCTTTCATTTTTGATACAAAGGGAGTATTATTTTCTTATTATCAACCACCCAATTAAAGCATTTACTTATCAACTCAACCTTAAAAATTATGAGCACAGGTTTGGCCTTTGGCATATTGGCAGTTTACTTCTTACTTCTAATCGTTGTTGCACACTTTACGTCAAAAGGAGCAGATACAAATACCTTTTTTACGGCTAATAAACAATCTCCTTGGTGGCTAGTTGCCTTTGGTATGATTGGAACATCTATTTCGGGTGTTACGTTCATTTCTGTGCCAGGAGATGTCGGAAAAGTTTCACTTTCCTATTATCAAATCATTTTAGGAAATCTCGTTGGATACTTTGTCATCGCAACGGTATTGCTTCCTCTCTACTATAAATTGAATCTAATTTCTATTTATACCTATTTAGAAAAACGCTTTGGTTTTTGGTCATATAAAACGGGTTCAGCATTCTTTCTACTAGCACGTACTTTGGGCTCCGCAGCACGTTTATTTTTGGCGGTACAAGTATTACAGTTAGCGATATTCGACAATTGGCATGTTCCTTTTGCCGTATCAGCATTGGTTACCATCTCCCTAATATGGGTATATACCTACAAAGGTGGTGTCAAAACGATTATTGTAACAGATACCTTACAAACATTCTTCTTATTGACCGCTTTAGCCTTAACGATTATCTTAATCAACGATAAATTAGGGTTAAGTTTCTCAGGAATGATTTCAACGATTCAGGAGAGTAAATATTCAAAAATGTTTTTCTTTGATGATTTCTCTTACAAACATCATTTTGTTAAAGATTTTATCTCTGGTGCCTTTATTGCCATCGTAATGACAGGACTCGATCAAGATCTTATGCAAAAAAATCTTACTTGCAAAAACATTGGAGAAGCGCAAAAGAATATGTTTTGGTTTTGCTGTACGTTTGCCGTAGTAACGTTAATGTTTATCGCTTTAGGAGCATTGTTGTATATCTATGCAGATAAAATTGGGTTTGCTATCCCTACCAAAACCGACCAGTTGTATCCAATGTTGGCATTGGATGGACATTTTGGAACCGTAGCCGCTATCACATTTTTACTAGGAATCACAGCAGCTACTTATGCAAGTTCTGATTCGGCGCTTACGGCATTGACAACTGCCTTTTGCATTGACTTTATGCATATCGAAAAATTTGAGGAGTCACAACGTACAAAAATCAAGCATTATGTACATATAGGCTTTTCAGCTTTGTTCTTTGTTGTAATTATGATTTTCTATGCTTTTAGTGAGCAGTCTATCGTTTCAGCAGTATTTAATATCGCTGGATACACTTATGGCCCGTTGTTAGGCTTATTTTCATTTGGTTTGTTTACAAAGACTCCTGTAAAAGACAAGTTTGTTCCCTATTTGTGTGTTGCATCTCCAATTCTGACGTACATAATTGATAGTAACTCACAAGCATGGTTGAATGGCTATCAATTCGGCTTTGAGAAGTTATTAGTTAACGGAGCTATTACCTTTATTGGATTGTGGTTGTTGAGAAAACCAGAATAAGTATTAGTGCTGAATTGTGAGTTGTGAATTGTGAATTAGTAACGTACGAAGAATTCTCAACAATTGAGATTTGGGGATTTCTGATTTCGGAAATTAATTAAAAGGAATATATTTTCTAAAAAAATAGCGAATCACCATTCCGAAAATCCATATCCGATATTTCAATAAAAAAAGGCTAACTCATTACTGAGTTAGCCTTTTTTTATGTCTATTATCTAGCGAAGGTCGTTAATCTCTACACCAGGATATTTCGATTTGTCGAAAGAAAAGAATTTGTCATCAACATTTGTATTAGGATTAAATTTAATCACATTGAATGTTTGACGCTTTCCACTCTTGTCAATGATTGTCCAACCACCAACGGATTTGTCTGCTTTATTTACTTTAATTTTTACCTTCGAAACTTGACCACCCTTTTTTTCAGGAGAAAGCTCTACTAGTTCAAAAGTATTGGCACCTTCTTTAGTCTCACCTGCAAAAGTATACTTGTATCCTTTTTTATCGAAAGAATAAACTTTTGCTGGATTCAAGTCATTTTCGCTTGGTTCGTATTCGGAGATATTTACTTCGTTAGTCTCCTTAATATAAGTTGCAACGTCTTTGCCGTTATTAAATAATTCCTGACCAGCTAGTTTTAGACGATACTTTTGGCCTTTTACCGTAATATCGCCTTTTAGCAATTGCTTACTACCGTCAGCTCCGTAAGTAAATGTAGCGCTAAACGACTTCATCGACTTATATTTTTTTGCATAGCATCAATGATTGCGCCAGCTTTTGAGTCTTGTGCATAGGCACCAGATAGGTTTACAGCCACCGCAAACGTGATAATCGAAATCAACTTTTTCATTATATCTAGTTATGAGTATTATTATACGTATTGACAAAGTTAAGGATAAATGGTTTGAATTTTTGAGGAAAAAAATCAAAACTCGATAAAAATAGCCTGTTTTTCTTTTAAAAATCCAATAATCATTGTCGCTATAACGTAATTAGTCCAAGAAACTGATATAAAAACTCTCGAAAGTGCCAACAAGTTCATT
Source organism: Flectobacillus sp. BAB-3569 (assembly GCF_002270355.1). Taxonomy (GTDB): domain Bacteria; phylum Bacteroidota; class Bacteroidia; order Cytophagales; family Spirosomataceae; genus Flectobacillus; species Flectobacillus roseus. The sequence continues at coordinate 55,299 of NZ_NJFZ01000020.1, forward strand.
TATCAATGAAGGATTCCTTTTATCTTTGTTTCATAGCAGATAAGATATGTATTCATTAAATCAAGAAAATCTTAATCACAAAACATGCAATTTTCATTCACAAAATTCCTTCCGCACGTTGTAGCGATTGTATTTTTTGCGGTATTGGCAGGGATTTACGCATCACCAGCCCTTAAAGGCAAAGTCATTCAGCAACATGATATTCAAATGGCTCAAGCAGCCGCTCACGAGTCTGTCGAGTTCAGAAAAACGACTGGTGAAGCCACTTGGTGGACTAACTCTATGTTTGGGGGTATGCCTACCTATATGATTTCGGCACAATACCCTAAAAGTATTACAACCAAGATTGGTCAGTATGCCAATAATGCACTCCCTAGCCCTATCAACATGATATTCTTGAATATGCTTGGGATGTATATCTTCCTCATCATACTTGGTCTTAACAACTGGCTATCAGTTTTGGGAGCCATAGGCTATGCCTTGGGTACTTTTAATATGGTGATTATACCTGCAGGACATAACTCAAAAGCTTTAGCTCTTGCCTTTGCTCCTTTAGTATTAGCCGGGACAGTTCTTATCATGCGAGGCAAATACTGGATTGGTGCGGCGCTTACTGCCCTATTTATGGGATTGGAGCTATATGCCAACCACGTACAGATTACTTATTATCTATTCCTATCGTGGGGAATTTTAATAGTAGCAGAAGCCATCGAGAAAATCAAAGCGGGTCAAGTAAAACAATTGGTTATTTCGCTCGCTATTTTGGCTGGTTCGCTAGGTGTTGGTGCAGCAAACCACGCTATGCGTTTATGGAGTAACCTTGAATATTCGAAAGAAACAATTCGTGGCAAATCAGAATTAACATCAAATAAGCAGTCAAATGGTGGTTTGGACAAAGATTATGCTTTTGACTGGAGTTATGGTATAGGTGAAACAGGAACGTTACTTATTCCAAATTTTAGAGGTGGGGCTTCAGGTGGTTCACTTGGTGGCAACAAATCTGAAACATACAAAGTACTTATTGATAACGGACAACCAGAAGAAGTAGCACTTGGATTTTCAGAAAGAAGTGTAGCTTACTGGGGCGATCAGAGCTTTGTAGGTGGACCTGCATACGCTGGTGCAGTAATATGCTTTTTGTTCTTGCTAGGATGCTTTGTAGTAAGAGGTTCATTGAAATACTGGCTAATTGGCACTACGGTTTTATATATTGTATTGTCATGGGGTAAAAACTTCTTCTTTAATGATTTGATGTTTGATTACTTCCCGATGTTCAATAAATTTAGAGCAGTGACTATGATTCTTTGTCTTGTACAATTCTCATTGGTTACCATGGCAGTATTAGCCATCAAACGTATCGTTGAAGAAAAGTTAACATTTGAACAAATTAAGCAAGATTTGCTTATCAGCTTTGGTTTGACAGCAGGGTTCTCATTAATCCTAGCTTTACTTCCTGATTTGTTTTTCAATTTCCGTTCTCCAAACGACTCTACCTTCCAGTTATCAGGCAATCAGTCTTTCGACACACAAATCCTTAATGCCATTGTAAAAGATAGAGCTTCGTTGTTGCGCGCAGATGCTTTCCGCACATTTATCTACATTACGATTACTGCTGCGGCAATTTGGGCATTTGCCAAAGGAAAAATCAAAGAATCAGTATTATATCCCGTTTTGATTTTATTAGTAACGCTTGACTTGTTTTCAGTTGACAAACGCTATTTCAACAATGATTCATTTATCGACAAAGCAGCAGTTGAAGAAAATACAGCCCCTTCGCCAATTGATGCAGAAATTATGAAAGACAAAGGCATTTATAAAGTAATTGACCTTTCAACAAACTTTGTGGGTGATGCCAAAATGTCGTATTATCACCAATCATTGGGTGGTTATCATGGAGCAAAATTGCGTAGATACCAAGAATTAGTGGAGCATCATCTTTCTAAAAATCCGTTGAATCTTCAGGTATTAAATATGCTCAATGCGAAGTATGTAGTGGTTCCAGGTGCTCAAGGTACACCAGCTGTGCAATTAAATCCTGAAGCTTGTGGAAATGCTTGGTTTGTACAAGAAATCAAAATGGTACCTACCGCTGATGAAGAAATCAATGCACTAACCAACTTTAACCCTAAAAAGACAGCGGTTGTTGACCAACGTTTCAAAGCGGAATTAGGTAACTTGTCAGTGATTAAAACTGATTCTGTTAATAATAAAATTACTCTTACCAACTATAAGCCAAACCATTTGACTTATAGCTCAAACGCAAGTTCAGAACAATTAGCAGTTTTCTCTGAAATCTTCTACCGTGGTAACCAAGATTGGAAAGCTTACATCGACGGACAATACAAACCACATTTACGTGCAGACTACGTATTGAGAGCATTAGTTGTTCCAGAAGGAAAACACACCATCGAGTTTAAATTTGAACCAGAAGTAATAGCAAAAGGCTCAAAAATTGACTTTGTTGCTTCGTTCTTTTTAGTTGGCTTGTTGGGATTGGCTATTTTCTTCGAAGTAAAAAAGAAAAAGTAATTTGATTATAGGTTAAAACTTATTTGCACAAATACTCAGTGCTTTTGGGCTTGCAACATGATGTTGCAAGCCCATTTTTTATATATTATAAAAAGGATATATTTTTCAGTATTTCCGAAATCAGAAATCTCAAATCCGCAATTGAATGAAAGTTTCCCTCCTTGTCAGGTCATAATATTCAGAATTGAGTATTACATTTGTTTTTGTAAATGATTGTACAATTTCCCCAATCAGCCCATTTTCTAAATTCCCTTTATTACATGAAAAAAACTAGTTTTATTACTTGCTTAATGCTTTCAGCATCGGTTTTTAGCCTACAAGCTAAAGAAACTCCAAATACTCTCTCTAAAAAAGAAATCAAATCAGGATGGCGTTTATTGTTTGACGGTAAGTCTACTACAGGTTGGCATACTTGGAAAAGCAAAGAAGTAAAAGCCAACTGGATTGTGTCAGATGGCGCTTTGAAATATGATACTTCGAAAGGCAAAGAAGGTTCGGGTGACTTGGTAAGCAACGAAGAGTTCGAAAACTTTGAATTGAGTATCGAATGGAAAATTTCACCAAATGGTAATAGTGGTATCTATATCAATAGCCAAGAAGATGCAAAATATGGATACGGATGGTTTACAGGTCCTGAAATCCAAGTAATCGACAACGATGGTCACCCAGATGGTAAAATCAAAAAACACCGTGCAAGCGACCTTTATGATTTGATTCAGTCATCATCAGAACCAGTGAAAGCCGTTGGTGAATGGAATACTGTTAAAATCATCAGCAACAAAGGAAGCCTTCAGGTATTTATGAATGGCGTAAAAGTGGTTGAAACACGTATGGATGACCAAAACTGGAAAGATTTAATCGCAAATAGTAAATTCAAAAATATGCCAGACTTTGGTAAGTTCTTGAAAGGACATATCGTATTGCAAGATCATGGCAATGATGTTTGGTACCGTAGTATCAAAATCAAATCACTTTAGTATTTCGCTTCACAATTGAGTGAATGCTTATTGAGTGATTTAGTGATTTTTTAGCAGTAAATTTGTAAAAAAAGCGGTCGAAAAGTATTTTCGACCGCTTTTTTTTTACCAGTATTAAAATAGTAATAATTTCAGCAATCCCAAATCCAGCATTGTTCGGAAACTTTAGCCCTAGACAAACTCACCATTCTCGACTCCGCACTCATCCTTAATTACAAACACCTCCTCTATTTTATTTGGACAAGTCAATTTTTACCTGCAAATTGCATAGAACGTAAAATATTGAATAACTATGTTGAAATCAATGACAGGCTTCGGGAAGGCAGTAGTAGAAGCAAATCATCTTACTGTAACTGCCGAAGTCAAAAGCTTGAACTCTAAATTCACTGATATATATTGCCGTATTCCGAAAACATTTTCTTCAAGAGAAATCGAGATTCGTAATATTCTCACTCAGCAATTAGAAAGAGGTAAAATAGAATTTAATTTACAGGTACAATATACAGATACAACCGCCGGCACTTCGGTCAACAGAGTTTTGGTACAAGCTTACGTAAAAGATTTGGCTGAAACCGCTGCTATTTTCGGAAGCATCGAAACTACTGAGCTATTGAAAATTGCCTTAACGATGCCAAACGCTTTTAATACCGACGCTGTTTCGGAAGAGCAAAGTGAAGCAGAATGGAAAGTGATTGTACAGGCCGTAAATAAGGCAGTTGAAGAATGTAATAAGTTTAGACTTAGAGAAGGTGCTATCGTACAAGCTAAATTTATCGAATATGCACAGAGTATCGGTAGCCTCTTAACGGAAGTTGAGGAGTTAGACAAAACTCGTATCCCTGGCGTAAGAGAGCGCCTCCGTAAATCGGTGAGTGATTTGTTACAGGATGAAAATTTTGACAAAAATCGCTTCGAACAAGAATTGGTGTATTATGTAGAGAAATACGATATTTCGGAAGAAAAAGTACGTCTACGCACACATCTGGACTATTTCCAGACGATTGTTAAGGAAGGGAATGGTAAAAAGTTAAACTTCTTATCTCAGGAAATTGGTCGTGAAATCAATACGATTGGTTCTAAGGCAAACGATGTAGGTATTCAACGTTTGGTCGTGAATATGAAAGACGAATTAGAGAAAATCAAAGAGCAGACTTCTAATGTTCTTTAAAACAGACTTACGATAAAACTACTATTAAAAAGCGGTTGGAAAATAATTTTCGACCGCTTTTTTGATGAATAGGCTAATAAATCATCATCGAACGCAAAGCTATTTGTTTCCAATACTGAAAAGAGTAATCACTCATTCACTCAATCGCAATTCACTAAATTCTCACCTTACAGTCCATTCGCATTGGCAAATTCTATCAGTTCAGATACTTTTGATACGCCGAGCTTGAAATGAATATTTTTACGATGTGAACGCACGGTTTCTTCACTCAAATGCAAAGCCTCCGCTATTTGCCCTGAACTTGCCCCTTTCTTAATCAATCTTATGATTTCAACCTCTCGAGGGGTAAGCAGAAATTTTTTAACAAAATAGTCAGTCTGGTGGAGGTTTGTTTTCTCTAAATTCAATTTTGGGTCGAAGTATTTTCCCCCAGATAAAACTTTATCAATTGCCAAAATGAGCTCCTCCTTGGTAGAATGTTTGAGCATATAGCCATCGACTTTGAGTTTTTGCGCTTGATCGACAAATTTTCCTTCATTATACATCGTGAGAAATATAATCCTTACCTCTGCAAAATTAGACTTGATCAGTTTAGCTAACTCTAGTCCGTCGATATTAGGCACGTTTATATCCAGCAAAATTAAGGCAGGTTTTCTTTCCAAAATTGCGTTCATAACCTGTTTCCCATCTGTGACAAGTCCCGAAAAATGATAGGTATCCCTCAGCATAGAGATAATTCCTTCACTAAACAAAACGTGATCATCGGCAATTAACAGGGATGCTTTAGATTCATTCATAGGGTATTTCCAATATAAAGGTGGTGCCAAGATTACTTGTATCTATATGCCATTGGGCTTGAAGGTTATCAACACGAGTTTGAATATTTTTGAAACCAATTCCCCAAGAAGAACTCTCTTCGTTAATACCAATGCCGTTATCCTCGATTGACAGATAAATCATTTGTTCATGAAAAATAAGCTGCATGGTGGCCTCGTGCGCTTTAGAATGCTTTAAAATATTGTTGAATACCTCAAGTACGATTCGATAAATATGGATTCTTGATTTTTCTGGTAGTTGTTTCTCTTTGCCAAAATGGATAAACGTAAACTTAATGTCTGAAGATTTTTGTATTCGTTCTACAGCGTTTTCGAGTGCTGCAACCAAACCATCTTTCATCAAATCGGGTGGTAGTAAATTCCATGAAATTAACCTTAAATCCTGAATAGCTTGATTGACAAGCTGAATCATTTCATGACTTACGCCTTCATTGGATAGTCTTCCTCTTAAAATCGACAAGCTTCCACCTAAATCATCATGTAAATCCTGAGCTAATCGCTTTCGTTCTGACTCTTGTGTTTTAAGTATTGTCTCAAGCTCGTGCTGTTGGACCAGTAATTTACGATTTACCCAGTAAGTAGTTCCTATATAGCCACAGAAAATCAGTAGAAGAACAGAAGCTAGATAAAATGGAATTGTTCGCCAAAAAGGCGACTTAATCACTATGACCAACTCTTTAACAGGAAACCCTTCATTGTCTAGGTTTTTTACTTTTATCTTGAATTTGTATTCACCATAGGGTAAATGGGTATATCTTATCGACTGCTGAGATCCAACATTCATCCAACTTTTATCAAATCCTTCAAGTTGAACAAAATACGTATTACTAATCTGATTACTGTAGTCAATTCCGACATAAGATAGAGTGATTGTATTTTCATCATAATTGAGTATAATTTTATCCTGTTCACCAATATGTCCTTTTTCGACCGATAAAGGTTTGTCATTAACAGACATATCGGTCAAATAGATATTTATTAACGAATTGCGGGAGGGTGTAATCAAAGGGTTAAAATAGGTCAGTCCGTGGGTAGAACCAAAATAGATTGTACCATTAGAGGCTTTGAGACTTGCATTCCGATTATATTCTCGAAATTCCTCTTGTGTAATCGCCTTAAATTTTTCATGAGTCAGGTCAAATTGGGCTACACCTTTATTCGTACTCAGCCAAAGACTATTCTTAAAAGGCATAATGGCATATACTACATTATTGATTAGTCCACTTTTATCGGTAAATACACGAAGCACTTGAAGTTTTTTACATCAAATTTAATAAGTCCTTTGTTAGAAGAAATCCAAAGGATATCAGAATTGGGTTGTCGATAACACTCCATGACATTAAAACCTTGTAAAAACAATTGAGGCAATAGCACAGGCTTTTCAGTCTTAGTCGAATAGACCGCCAAGCCCTTCTCTCGCCAGCCCACGTACAGCCTCTGTGCCGAAGCGTCATAATAGAGACTTCCAGAACCAGGTTCTTTATCCTTTGAAAAAGCAGATATATGTTTGTCTTTTAGCAAAAACAATCCACTCATGGTGCTAAGCAAAATCTGGTTATCCTTATACCGACAAATCTCTCGCACATAGTTTGCATTGACATAATTGTTCGGGTCTGCATGATTAAGGACAGGAATAAACTTCTTTTTTTGTTTGTCAAAATAGGCCATCCCTAGAAAAGTAGCTACCCAGACAATTCCATTGGCATCAATCAAAATATCGTTAACATCATGATCTGGCAATCCATCCTTAGTCGTAAATTTCTGTAGTGAAATAGGCTCTTCTACCATTCCAGTTCTATTGGGATTCATTTTGATGTACCAAATTCCCTCATCAATCGAACCAACCCAGAGGTTATGCTCCTGATCTTCGGTTATTCCACGAATAGAAGCACCATTAAATTCTCCAAAATCACAGGGATTGCTATCAAAGGTATTGATTTGAAAATGTTGAGGTAAAATAACATCTATTCCAACAGGGTCTGGATTTGCCCATAGGATTTGTTGGTCGTCCAAAATAGCAGTAGAAATCTCCCAATTTGACAAACTCCTTGCGTTATTCAGTTGATGAGTGTAGTATCGACCTATTCGTTCTTGTAACAAATCAAAAACAACCAACCCATAATTACCACTAATCACTAGTTTTTGGGTGTCAAAGCTTTCTTTGATATCATATGTGGTAGGACTAATTCCTCTCAGATTAGGCAGTTTGAAGGATTTTATTTTTTTCGATAAAACTGAGTACTTCCATAATTGGCTACCAGAGACCCCCCAAACATTGCCTTTAGCATCTAGTTCAAAACTGGTGATATCACTTTTATTGGGAAGGATTTTGGGAGAAATGAGAATCTCTTCTTTGGTCTGGTAATTTAAACCTACTACTCCCGTTGGTAACAAAATCCATACAATTGGGCGAATAGGGTCTTTTTTTACTTTTCCTGAAAGGTAATCAGCTTTGTAAATAAAATCTTTCCATATTTTTCTTTTGTGAAAACTTTTATAATTCAAAGCCATAATGCCTTCTTCTTCATTGATATACCAGATTTCATCCTTATTGGCATAAAAAACTGTCGTAATCGTTGAACGTCTTGAGTTATTACTATAAAAGCGCGTGAAGTTATTTGACTTTCTATTAAAACGATTCAGGCAATCCCCAGAACCAATCCAAAGGTCTCCATTGGCGTCCTCAACAACCCCTCGCAAATCTCCTCCGCCTATCGTTGTGCTATCATCATCAATAAACTGATAAACTTTTATATTTGAACCATCATAACGATTGAGTCCTGCCTGACTAGCAAGCCAAATAAATCCCCTCGAGTCTTTAAAAATGGTGTTAATAGAGCCTTGAGAAAGTCCATTTTTGATCGTGATATGCCTATACCCTTCCTGTGCTACACAAGGAAGACTTAGCAATAACCAAACTAGTAAAACTGAACATTTCATAAATATTTTAGTTAATCGAGTAGGCTAGTTACTAATAAAAGATAAGCAATAAAATACTTAATTGCCAGTAGATATACAAATAGTAACGTCTTCAGTATTACATACAAACCAATAACTTTAACCTAGGGCCTTACATTCGAGGGTAAACTAATTAGAGATGAATTTAGATAACTTATTAACCTTAGATACCCTTCAACTTGCCAAAGCAATGTTGGGGTGGCGTTTGAGACTTGATTCAGAAGAAGGAAGCTACGAAGGAATAATTGTTGAAACAGAGGCCTATCTACAGGGCGACCCAGCCTGTCATGCTTACAGAACAAAAACCAAACGCAATGCCGCCATGTTCGGAAAACCTGGTACGATCTATGTCTATCAGATTTATGGAATGCACTACTGTTTTAATATTTCAGGAAACGAGGAAGACATTGGCGAGGCAGTATTGATACGAGCATTAGAACCAACGCTAGGAATAGAATTAATGAAAATGAGAAGAAATACAGCATCGCTAAAAAATCTCTGCTCAGGTCCAGCAAAATTGGTTCAGGCTTTTGGCATTCACATGGACATGAATTTTTGGAATGTCCGCACAGATGCTCTTAGCTTAATTCCTCCTCAAAATCTGCTTGTAGATAATGACATTATTACGACTACACGCATTGGTATAACGCAAGGAGCAGATTTACCATATCGGTTCTATATAAAAGGTAATTCGTTTATCAGTAAGAAATAGGTGATTTGCGATTGAGTGAATGAGTGGTTGTGTGATTATGCAAAAATTTGTTTTCCATCAGTAGAGACTCAATGCTTTGCGTCTTAAGCTAAGTTATATCTACCATAGTAGCATCAAAAAAGCGGTCGAAAAACATGTTTTCGACCGCTTTTTGATAAAACTTGGAGCATAATCTCAATCCTAAAACCCTCTTGAGATACACAATATCAATTCTCAACCATTGAAAAATAAATTAAAACAATCACGCATTAACTCAATCACAATTCACTCAATATCAAAAAATCCTTGATGATTGATGAGAAAAATAGCGACCAAGGCCAGTAATAAACCTAGATAGTTAAGTTTGGTAAGTTTTTCTTTAAAGAAAACAATACCAACCAGTGACGAAACCATAATGACACTTATATTGTACAAGGGCAACACATATGCTCCATTGTTATCGTAATCGCTCAAGGCTTTTAATAAAAAGTAAAAAGAGAGAAAATTAGGAATGCCTAAAGGAAATGCGGCTAATATACTTTTGAAGTTGATATTTTCATTCAATTGGATTTTACGATAAATCAGTACCAAGGCACCAAATGCCATCGAACCAATCAAAATAGTAAGAGTATATGGAATACGTTGTTCATCTGTTTTGATAAATTCGGCCGACAAAAAGTTAAATGTTGTATTCGTTATGCCATACATCACAAATACCGCTAAGGGTAAAAGCCAATTGCGACTAGTATCTGAACCTTTTGCCTCCTCTTTTTTGAAAGTACTCAAACCTACCGCACCAATAGCCAAAGCCAAGCCTGCGTAATTGAGTGCATCAAAACTGCCTGATTTTGTAATAAACAATAAACTGAAAATAACAGGAATAACCAAAGAGATATTATTTGCTAGAGAAGTGGCAGTCATGCCCATTTTCTGCGTGGAAATACCCGACAGGATAAACGTTACTACAAATCCGATACCCAACAACAAAGCATACTGTGAGCCTGTATTGAAAAAATCAAACTCGAAATGCTGCTTTGCTGGCATCATCAATAAGCCTGTCAGAAAGCAAACTGGATAATTTAAAATAATTGCTTGAAAAGTATTGACTTTAAAGTTGGGGTGAAGCCTAAAGTTGACCAGTAACAGTACTGAAAATAGAACACTAAGTATTAGAGATAGCATGGTTAGTTTGTTAAAACGATAATATAAAATTTGGAAAAAATACTCTATTTAAATTAAGAAGAAACTATTTTATTTCTTGCATGTGTAGCTACAAAAACAAATTTACAGGAATTCCTGAACACATTTAATAAGGTGTAAAAAATTACCCGTCTTGTCTACATCAGTATGAGTAAGACAAAACGGGTAAGGTAATATAACAAAATATGTATGCCTACTTGGAGTTTTTGGTAACTAAATCCTTCAACAACTCCACCCAAATAGGAGAATTGTTTAGGCTTTCAACTAATTGCCAATGCTCTCCACCTAACTCCTCAAACACTTCTTTGTACTCTTCTCCTACCTCAATAGTTGTTTCGAGACAGTCAGATACAAACGCTGGTGAAAAAGCCAAGACACTTTTCTTTCCTTCTTTTGCGAGTCTTTTAATTGTATCCTCGGTGTAAGGCTGAATCCAAGGGTCTCTTCCTAAGCGAGATTGGAAAGTAGTAAGATAAGTACCTTCTTTTAACCCTAGTTCTTTTACCATCAAGCGCGTTGTTTCATGACATTGTGCTCTATAACAATATTGGTTGAAAGAATGAATTGTGTCGCAACATGAGCCAAAGTTACAAGTCTTTCCTGTGCAATCTCCTTTACGAATCTGACGCTCAGGAACACCATGATAGCTAAAAATAAAATAGTCATACTCATGAGAAGCCATGTATTTACGAGCTGCTGCGGTAAAATGCTCAATGAACTTCGGATGATCGTAATAAGTATTAACAAACTTGATTTCAGGAATAATTTGCCATTGCGATACAATCTTCATCACTTTTTCGTACACGGAGCCTGTTGTAGCGGAGGCATATTGTGGGAAAAACGGAATCACAATAATTTTTTGATAGCCCGAATTTCTGAACTGCTCTAACACAACATCCAAACTAGGACTTTGGTAACGCATCGCTAATTTTACCTCAAACTCCTCTCCTAGCTCTTTTTGTAGCATTCCCTCTACATCTTCGCCGTAGAACTTTAACGGCGATCCTCTATCCTCCCATAATTCTTGGTAAGTTTTGGCTGACTTCGGAGAACGAAATGGTGCGATAATCAAATTAACCAACATCCAACGAAAAGCCACTGGAATGTCAATAACCCTACCATCCATCAAGAACTCACGAAGGTATTTTCTTACATCTGGTGTATTGGGAGAATCAGGCGTTCCTAGATTAACGATTAAAACTCCAGTTTTCATTTTATTATGCGAAGTGGTCACAGAAGCTTGCGTGTTTTGAGTTTTTACTATTTCCATCTGAGTTAATTTGCCCCGAAAGGCATCCTATTAGTTTGGGATAACAAACCTACGGTACAAAGTTCGAAAAGGTTTCTTAATTTTTAACTTAACTCTTCCGCTTTTGTTTAATAATTTATCAAAGAATGAAAAATTACTAATCTATCCAACCCTCTGGCTTGAATGGTGTACGATAAAGCCCTTCCAAGCATGGTACTCTGTCTTGGCAGTTTGGAGCGCCTGGAGGACAAGAATATACTTCCCCAACCGTAAAATTGATCAGTGGCCTTTCGTCAGCAGGTACGCCTGTTTGACGGTCGATATAAAAAACTCTTTTTTCACAGCATATACATCAAAAATACCAAGGAGTTTCTCGGTTGGATCAGACTTTGATTTTATATTCAAACTAAAACGAGTCTCAGCAGGTACATCAAACAAGGTTCCTGTATTCTGGGTTTGATTGCTTAAGCTTTGATAATAATCGTAGGCATCTTTGGTAATAGAGCGCTGTTCGAGTCTTAAATAATATTTTGAATAATTATCGAATGGCACTCTAGCGACTTTTTTCCCAGTCAATCGTTGTCCATTCATGAGGGCGTCAGACATGATATTGAGCTCGTTACTGAAGGTTAAATTCCAGCAGGGAGCACTACAGATATAATTCCAAACTTCATCGGTCGGAATACGAGGAGGATCGCAGTTGGTGGTGGCAAAGTTATATTTTGCTCCGCTATAACAAGTCACACAAAATTCAGCTCTTTCATAATGCTTCCAAAACCATTGATAATAATCTCCCGCTGCTGGATCATCTTGAAAATCTGCATAAATGTTAAAACCTGCTCTACGAGGGTCGGCTTTGCCGTAAACATCATTTACTTCAAATCTGGTAATTAAGTTTTCAATCTCTGGTGCTTTGCGCATTTTTTCGGGTGAAGATTCATATTCTTTGCCGTTCGACAAGCGAAAATGTAAGGTATAAGTTTCACCAACAGCGCCCTTAAACGTATCTGGTGAAGAATAAACACCCTTGGCAGCGCTCACCCCAGATTCTACATAATTAATGGTCGAACCTGAGGCTGTTGTTAGCCATACCTTCGCACCTGTGATTGGCGTAAAACCGCTCGTTCCGTCGATTCGGTCGGCAGACCAGTAGAGCTTTACCTTTTGTGCCTCCGTAAGGTCAGACAAAGAAGCTTCAACTGTAATAAATTTCAAATAGGCCGCTTGCTCAAAATCACTGACAGGATTGATACAAGCTACCAGATTGAATAATACAAAAATGAGGATATATAAATACGAAAAACGCTTCATAACAATAGCTGGAATAAGTTTTATAAGAACTTGAAATTATAAGTTAACGAAACAAATGGTGCTCCAAATACACTTAACTCATACGGGCGTACACCATAGGCAACAGGCTTGAAGAATACCGAATAGGCATTTTGTCGGGCATAAATATTATACACGGTAAATGTCCAACTACCTTCCCAACGTTTTTCTTTGAGTGAGGGATTGGTAATAGTCCACGAAAAATCTAAACGGTGATAATCAGAAATACGGGAGTTGTTACGAGCAATATATACAGGGTATCTTTGATTATCTATTTGGAATAAACCCACTGGTGAAGAAACAGGGCGACCTGTTTGATAAGCAAAAGTAAAAGAGAAACTATGATGTTTGGATGGCTGAATATTAACCAACATATTAAAATTATGAGGCTTATCATAATTAGAAGGAAACCAGTCCCCATTACTAATCTGCTGAACGCTTGGAAAATCACCTAGCATTTGTTGCAAACTTCTTGCATAAGTATAACTCAACCAACCGTTTACTTCTCCTCTTCTTTTTGTCAACATTAACTCTAGCCCATAGGCCTTGCCTTTCCCTGATATAATTTGAGTTTCAAGGTTTTTATTTAACTGTAAATTCGCTCCTGAAACGTAATCCAAAATATGCTGTGCATTTCGGTAATAACCTTCTGCCGACAATTCCCAAATATCATCTTTGAATGAATGAAAACCTCCAATCGTATAAAAATCGCTAAACTGAGGTTTCACAAATTCGTCTGCCAATTTCCAGCGTGCTGTAGGTAATGGCGTCGTATTATTTGAGATCAGTTGAAAAAACTGTTGCATTCTATTGTATCCCAACTTCAACGTATTCTTTTCATCAATAGAATATTTCATCGTCAATCTTGGCTCAAAACCGCCATAAGATTTCATCACTTCCCCACTACTGTAAGTTCTGGTACTCACGATTGTGTTTAAAGATTTGGGTTCAGTTGTCAGATAGGTATTTACTGTTCCTGCACCCAATGCCAGATAATGAGCATATCGGAGGCCAGCTTGAATAGTCAATTTGTTATTAAACTTATATTCGTCATCAACAAAAATCCCAAATTCCATTCCTTGTTCCTTAGGAATTTCCACGGCTGCAATACGTGATTTCACATCTTTATTCAAGCTCCCCGGCTGTATATCATAACGAATACCACTGATACCAAAGTTGATCTTTTGCTTGTCGTCGGGTAAATAATCCCATTGAGCCTTCAGGTTATTGTAAAAAACCTGATTGCGCAAGTCAATATTATTCACTGAATCGGGTGCATACGTTCGGGTTTTGTACAAACTGGTGATTCCAACAATCTCCATACTTAATTTTGAACCAAAATAATGACTCCAATGAATAGAAGCATTTTGATGTCCGTAATCAAACTGAGTTTTTGAGGCAATCACATTTTCAAGACTAAATAGCGAGTCTACCTGATAATAGTCTTTACTCAAATAGGCCGAAAGCGTAATGGTATTATTTTTATTAGGGCGATAAAATACCTTTGAGGCAAAATCATAAAAATTTGCCTTTGTTCCTTTCATATTGTCTGGCGCTAACCATTTGAATAGAAAATCATTGAACGAAACTCTTCCCGCTACTAGCACAGAAAGTTTTTCTTTTACAATTGGAATTTCAGCCATTGCTCGGTTTGAGACCAAGCCAATTCCTCCCGATAACTTAAATTTCTCAGTACTTGGTTCGGTCACCTTAATATCCAACACCGCTGCGCTTCTACCACCAAATCTGGCAGGTATTCCTCCTTTGTAAAGTTCTAATTCGCGAATCGCATCTGAAGCAAAAACAGAAAACAATCCAAACAAGTGTGTAGGGTTGAAAATGGGCATATCGTCAATGTAAATCAAATTTTGATCTACATTACCTCCTCGAATATTCACACCATTTGAACCCTCTCCCACAGACGAAACCCCAGGTAGTGTTTGAATGGAGCGAATGATATCTATTTCACCCATCATGGCAGGAAGCTTCTTGATACCCTTAATGTTGAGAAGTGTTACTCCTAAAGAAGGCGTTTGAATGTCTTTTCGAGTAGCTTGACTCGACACAATTACCTCCTCTAAGGTCTTGCTGATTTCATCCAGCTCAATATTCAACTGGACATTTTTGGTAAGAACAACCCTTGTCCTAAATGGTTTGTATCCAATAGCACTTACTTTCACGACATATTCGCCATTTGGCAAATACAATTTGAATACCCCTAAAGTATCGCTAATAAATCCAGATTTTTTGAAATCAAGTGAAATACTTGCATTGGCAATAGGCTCCCCCGTGCGAGAATCAGTCACTTTTCCAGCAATTTCCAGAAGATTGCTTAAAGTCTTATTTTGTGCGTAACAGGAGTTTGAACTTCCTATTGCCGTCAATAGCAACAGGATTTTCAGCAATAATGCTGCTTTACGTAGTTGTTGAATCATGTAAATAAGTGTTTGAGGAAAGACAATCGTCTTATTGTTGGTAAAAACGGCAATATAAGTAATTTTCCTCATTTGCTGCCCTGATTCTATACCAACGGTGACGGGGCTACGATAAGTCAGGTGATTTTATCTACTAGAAGAATAATCTTGGAGAGGGTAATGGTGAGTGGTGAATTAGTGCTATTAGACGGATATTATGTTATTCAAATGCGTTCTTATCTTTAGCTTTTTTGATGTAGCAGCAATTTTATTTTAAAGACAGCACTAATTCACCATTCACAATTCATCATTAATAATTATAAAATAGCCAGTACTTCATTGGCATGAGCAAACTCGTAGAAGTTTGCGTGTTCGACCTTATGTTCGACGGTCTCGTGTGCCCAAGTGGTGTGATAAGGCACATGTACGCCTATTCCACCCAATTTTAGTACTGGCAACACATCTGATTTCAAAGAGTTTCCAATCATCATAAACTCTTCGGGCGCAATGTCCAAATGACTAATCAGTTTTTGATAATCAGCTTCCTGCTTATCTGACATGATTTCGATATGGTGAAAATATTTTTCCAGACCTGACTTCTTCAATTTTCTTTCTTGGTCAAGCAAATCACCCTTGGTGGCTACAACCAGTCGGTATTTTCCTTGGAGCTGTTGTAAGACTTCTTCTACTCCATCAAGAAGCTCGATCGGTTTTTCGAGCATTTCTTTTCCCAAATCCAAAATCTTTTCGATAGCCTCGATAGAAATAGTTTTACCCGAAATATGTAAAGCCGCCTCAATCATACTCAAAATATAACCTTTAACACCATACCCATAAAGGGATAGATTAGCGATTTCAACTTTGAGCAACTCCCTCGAAATAGTATGCTGTGGATGATAATCTTCCATCATTTCACAGAATTTATTTTCTACTTCTTGAAAATAGGGTTCATTCACCCACAAGGTATCGTCTGCGTCAAAGGCAATTACTTTTAGTTTGTTCATTTCTTAGAAAATAAAAATGGATGATTTTTCTAACAAATATACAAGAGAGGTTCTACTTTATAATTTTTTCAAAGAAAACCGTGGCTTTGAGGCTACCGTCATATCCAACATAATATCATATTTACCTGTTTCTTTAATTTTGATGTTGTATCCATCATAACACAAGTTTTTGTCATCATTATTGAGAGCCAAGCTATTATTCCAATCGTTGTTTAATCGAAATCTTAATTCTCCCGCATTTAATGGATAGTTTTTGAGATAAAATAGATTGGGATTACCCTTTTTAGTTTGCATCACAATATCTTTTCCATCCCAGCCGCTTGTTGTCGCCGTTCCAATAATTCCCCAAGGAAAAGTATCAGATGTTTTTTCAGCGGTTTTAACGCCTCTTAAATTAGTAACAGTAAGGGCTTTTATTTTACCAAATTGGTCAGTTTTAAAGTTAAAAGTAAAACTATCAACCAATTTATATAGCGTTTTTGTCACTGGAATCAGCGGAACTCTTGGCAGGATACTTCCATTAAATACCACCGTTCCATCTACAATTCTTACGTAAAAAGTTCCTTCCTTTGAAGAGTATATCCCTTCTATTTGGTGCAAATCGTTTTGAGTTACTTTACCTACCTCGATTTTCTTTTGAGACTTACCATATACAATACCTGTTATTTCTTCTGCGATTTTGTCTACTGGCACCATCTCTGAATTGGCTAATATGATGATGGCGATTTCTTGCTCACGGTCTCTGATAAATCTACATCTATAACCAGGTCCAAGTCCGCCGTGACCAAACAATATTTTATCAGAATTTTGAATCCTATACACCTCTTGTCCAAGTCCATAATGCTCTTCCAGATAAGGATTACACATATATTTGACCAAATTAGTGTCAATTATTTTACCTGTATAAAATGCCTCACTAAATTTGTACAAATCCTCTACGGTCGAATACATGGCGCCTGCAGCATAAGGATGGTCAGACTTAAAACGTAATGCTTCATTAGAGTTTTCCCCAACCATAAACTCATAACCTAGCGCTTTATTGGCATCTTTCAAATCATTAAAATGAAAACCACTGTTCGCCATTTGACAAGGCTTAAAAATCATTTCGGCAATAACTTCCTCGTATGGCTTTCCTGTAACCTTTTGAATTATATAACCCAGCAGATAAAAATTCGTATTAGAATAACTCCATTTAGTTTCAACCGAAAAATCGAGCGGTTTGCTCAAAAGTTGTTTGATTAGTTCCTCCTCGCTGTTTGATTCATCAGTTTCGGGAATTCCTGAGGTATGCGATAGCATATTTCTGATGGTAATACTATCTCCTTTCGAGTAATTGGGGAAATATTTAGAAAGATTATCCTCAATAGAAAGCTGGCCTAGTTCTTGTAATTTTAGAATAACTATGGTCGTAAACATTTTGGTGGTTGAGTATACTCTATAGCGGCTATGATTGGTGTTCTTTTCCTTTTTTACCGCATTCCGATAGCCATAGCTTTTCTCGAAAATGATTTTTCCTTTTTCTGCCACTAATACCGAGCCGCTAAACTGGTTGATTTTTTCGTAGGAACTCAATAATTCGTCGATAACAACATTTTTCTGGGCGTAAACAGTACTCTGTGATATCACAAAAAGTAACGTAACTAATATATGTTTCATAAAATGATTGGTTTAAAAAGATTTAGGTTTTCTCAGGTAAGAACTGTACCATTGAAAATGAGAAGAATAAAGAGTTTTGTAAATATCGTTTGTCTCCTATTTGGGCAATAACTATCCTTTAGCCGAAATCTCTTTCTGCTTAATTCAATAAAAAAGATGATTTGATTTTACAGCATTATCTGCTTTTTATCAGTGCTAGAGAAAATTAAAACATTGGATACATAGGCTACGTTTTAAAAAAATTTATTTGGCATTTCTCAAAAAAACGAAATTTCCTATCGCCACCCCTTACTTTTCTTGTCTTGACACAAGAAAAGTAACAAAAGAAAGTCAAGAAATCCTAAACTCGCCTGCGGCTCAAACAACAGGATTTCATAAAAACAAATACATTCATTTAATTTTCGATGTCTTAAGAATTTAAACATACTCTTATTCTATTCTAAAAGTCAAATTATTGTCTTCTGTTTTGTCTGTATTTAAGGCGTATTTGTGTGTATTAATCCAACTAGTTTGATTAATCACAAATTTAAAAGCATAGGTTTTTCCTTTTTCAAATTGCGATTTGGGTACTTCAAGCTCATAGATATTATTACCTTTTAGGTGCATCTTAAAATCTTTGCGTTCGGGGTTCCAATCATTGAATGAACCTGCCACTGTGATACTTTTTATCAATTTAGGGTCTAATTTCCGATTATATTCAAAGCTAAAAATCACCTTATCTTCTGTTAACCTATATCCATAGTTTATTTTTTCACTTGATGTAGTTACTAAATCTTCTACTATTTTCACCACCGTTTCATATAAATTGCCAAAGGTATTTTCTCCAGTAATATTAACGATGACGCAGATCCCTATTTGTAGTTCAGGATAGACTATAAATAGAGTGTTTGTTCCAAAAGCACCTCCATGTTTAAAACAATACTTTCCATTTTCTGATACGCCAATTTCGTCCCAAAAATATCCATTCCAAGATGATTCGCTGTTGGAAATATTGCGCTGAGATTCTTGCACTATTTTATTTTTTGGATCTAACTCAAATCTTAAAAATTTGATTAAATCGTTCATCGTTGAATTTCTATATCCACCAGCAGCCCACAAATTGGTAAAACTATTGGGCATCAACAGGTGATTGTTGTTATAACCACTCGCAAGACTATAATCTATTTTTATATTACGCTTCGTTTCTTTCATTTTTGTTTCAGAAAAGAAGCGTTCACTCAAAAGTGTTTCAAAGTTTTTATTATACACTTTTTCTAAAATAAGCGCCGACAATTCAAGACTTGTATTGCTGTATTTATGCTTTTTCCCTGGGATAGTATCTAGTTTTATCGTTTTTAAGTCTTCAAGAAACTGCTTCTTACTATAACTTTCATCTATTTTTTTTATGCGAAAACAAGTACTATCGTCTATATTCTTTTTCAGATAACTCAAATCTGGAATTTCTCTGTCAAAGGCAGATTGAAAGGAGATTAAATCCTTTATTCTTACTGGAATACCTCTATAGGCCAAATTGGGAAATGAACCATCGAGATATTTCCTGATGTCATCGTCAAGATTGACTTTCTTTTCCAGAACAGCCTTGGCCATCAAATAGCCCGTCATCACTTTTGTAACTGAAGCAACATCAAAACTGGTATTGTTATCAGCTTTATTAACCTTTCCTTTGTCAATTTCTCCATAATGTTTGGTATAAACTTTTCCGTTTTTTACTATGCCAATAGAAACGGAATAGGCATTTGACTTTTTGAGCAAATAATCGGCATTATTGTCTAAAATCGTGAAAATTCCCTTATTTGAAGCATTTTGTTGTTGAGCAAATAGCGTAGTATTGAAAAAAGTACATAAAAAAAGAAAGAGTGAACAGTATAGCCTCAACAACTGAAGCATCCTTAATCCTTGTTTCATAATTGAGAAGTTTAAAATGTTTTAGGTTTGTTTTCTAAATTGTTTTGATTGAAAATGAGTAAAATAAAGAGGTTTATTGGTTACACTTTTTAAAATTTGGGCAAAAAGGTTCCCTTCATTGAATTTGAAATTCAGATGCTTACAATTGACCATCAAATAGAGAAAATTATCTCAATTTAGCCTTGGCTTCAGCCCAAGCCTCCTCGTAACTGGCACCAATGGCAATTTCTTTGGATTTGATTTCTACAGCATTTTTGGCGATTTTTTCTATCTTATCGAGCGCAATCAAATACGAACGATGTATACGTAGGAATAGGTTTGTAGGTAATAACTCAGACATTTCGTTGAGGGTCATTCTAACGACTACTCTTCTTTCTGTCAAAATCACATTGAGATAATTTCCTTCGGCTTCGATATAATGGATTTCGTCCAGAAAAACCTTTTCTTCCTGATAACCCGTCTTTAAAAAAATGGACTCAGGTACAGATTTAGCAGATTTCTGAATGACTTCGCTTGCTTTGTTACAGGCTTTCAAAAATCGAGGAAAAGAAAAGGGCTTCAAAAGATAGTCCAAGGCATCCACTTCAAAGCCCTGAACGGCATACTCGGAATAGGCAGTGGTAAACACCACAAAAGGTTTAGAGGTTAAACTAGAAAGCAGTTCCAAGCCCGTGATATCGGGCATGCGTATATCCAAAAAAATCAAGTCCACCTGATTGGTCCGCAAATAATCTAAGGCTTCAAATGCATTGGTAAACATCGCTTTTAGTTCTAAAAACGGCACTTTTTCTGCATGAATTTGAATTACCTCTAGGGCTTTGGGTTCGTCGTCGATGGCGATAGCTTGGATAGCTTGATTCATGCTTATTGGGTTTGAAATGGTAAATAATTGATTTGCAAAGAAACGAAATATTCATGCGAATTCGACTGAATATCTAACCTATGGCGATTAGGATAAATCATTTGTAGGCGTTTTTTCAAATTATCCAGCCCAATACCTGAAGCTTTTTCAGTATCCAAACCTTGTCGAACATGCATCGAATTATGAACCTTGCAATACAAATAGGTATCATCAAAAGTAATCGTAATATATATCCACGAGGGATTTCTCAGACTTACTCCATGCTTAAAAGCATTTTCAACTAGAGGATTAATCAACATAGGTGCTATCCAAATTTCTTTTTCTTGAGGCTGAATAATCACTTTTATATCAATCGAAAAGTTTTGATCTAGGCGAAGTTTCTGTAAACTAATGTAGTTTTCGAGATATTCTATTTCTTTGACTAATGAAATCTTATCTTGGTTGTTGTCATGCAACATAAAACGCATCATGTCACCTAGTTTTTGAATTCCTGTCGAAGTATCCTCTGCCTTTTCTCGTAAAGCCACAGCATATAAGGTATTCAAAGCATTGAACAAAAAGTGCGGATTGACCTGTGCTTTCAAAGAAGCCAACTCCGTGGATTTATGGACAATCTGGTTGGTAAGTGTCGTTCGGGTATAATCAATATATGAACGAATCATCGCGGAAATATACCCTATTCCAGCAGCCAAGGTAAATATGGCTTCCAAATCAAAGATATCACGAGGAATATGTTTATAAATAACTGCATAAGATACCACGCAAAACACCACATAAGCAAATCCTCCAAAAATGAACACCAAAACTCCCTTGGCAGTCTTAATTGATTGTGGAATCAGCACAAAAGGAAACAGCCCATAGTACGCCAACCCGTGAAACAAGATAGCTCCAAAAGCAATGGAAGCCCAGTATGCTGGTTGTGGAGGATGAATCACTACATTGCCAATAGAACCAACCGATACCCAAAATATCCCTGTTAACACCCAAATGGCCGCCACACATACATAGGCACCAACGTTGGCTTGGTCGGTTTTTTCAATGGCTTTCTTTTCCAAATGATAGACCAACAGCATTCCAAGCTCGTAGGCAAGCAAAACAAAACAGGCATTGAGAAAACTATTGAAGACAAACCATTTCCGATAAATAGATTCAGTCGCAAAACCTGATACCTGATTGAGTTCTTCTTTCTCAATTCTCCAGTTAAGTTTAAAAAAATGGTATGACCAAACACTGAGAAACGTAAGTAACAATACGCCTGCCAACATTAAAATGACCGTTGTATTAAACTCTTTTTTCACAATTTTAGGAACGGTAAAAAAGTGCAACAACGTCCAAGCTCCAAAAAATAGTACCGCCGCAATAATCGTTGGTAAGTTTATATACTTAATGGTATCATACTCTCGAACAGCGTCCCAGAAGGATGTATAATCCATCAGTATGTATTCGTAGTTTTGTACTTTACCAATTTCATTATCAAAATATTTTATGACCCTCGTAAGGTGTACAACATTGTATAGTACAGTAAATAGTAGTGCCAATGACCACTCAGTAATGCGTAATTTTTTCTGGATAGGATTCATGGTTTAGCCGTTTTTTCTTCAAACTTAGACAATCCTCTTTTACTGAGTGAATGAATGGGATGAAACTTCCTAAAAATGGGATAAAATGCTTCAATTAGTGCTTTGCTAAAAGAATTAGCCGATTGTATAGACATGTTTCAGATAAAAAATATTCAAATCTTTCACTTGTAAAGTATAAGCACTAAGGACATAAAATTAGTATGGCGGGAGCACAGTCTTAAAATAATTAGTCAAAAATATTACGCTTGATCAATGAGCTCTCAACCAAAAATATATTCAGGTTTAGGGCTTGAGAAATAAAATGCAGACACCAAGATAAACACTTCTAGACGACCACTACCCAACCTTCAGGCTGAATGCAATCTGATTTCTTTATAATAACACTAGCGAATGATTGAAAAATGTAGACAGCAAAAAATCATCAATAAACGCATTTTTTATTCTTTGAAATAAACAAAAATGAAGCTCGTGAAGCTGACTAAATTTGGTGTACAAATTTCTTGGTCAGTTTCACGAGCTTCACGTTTAGAATCCAACTTTACCTATCAATCCTTAATTGATTGAAGATTAACAACTTAAACCTTATAAAAGATTAATAAAACATTTATAGAGAATATTTTATGTTGATTTTTTTATTTAAGTTGGTTGAGAGAGTAACAAACCAAATTATTCAATACTCTTTTAGACTTATTGGCATTAATTATTTCTCCTAGACGCATTTCGTAGACATATCCTGCTTTCATCTCATCTAATACCACATGCACTTTTGTTTTATCATCGGAGAGAGAAATACTCTTTACCCCTATCTCTTTTACGTCAAATTGCTTTGAACCATAGGCTTGATGATATTCATAATAAAAGCGTTTAAACTTAAAATTGGCTACATTTTGTGCACTTTCGGCATCGAGTGGCATCGAGAAAGTCAAATCAAAACCATCCTTGGTCAGGTTCATTGCCATGAGATCTAGGTGTTTTTCGCCCTTCCATTTAATCCTTTGTATACCCCTAGCTCCTACCCAACCGTGGTCGTTTTGACCTACCCACAAAGCACCATCTGGGGCAAATGCTAAACGGTTGTTACCAATTCGCATCTTCGAACCAACATTTAATGGTATACATGCTCCTTGCATTTTACCATTCACTTCTTCAAGTAAAAGGCGAATCATGTACTTATGATCCATATCTCCAATCAACATTTGACCTCCAAATTGACCAAACTTTCCATTGGTATTATCTAATACTGGTTGTGTAGGTGAGTTAGCAAAATAACCATGTGGAAATTGTACTATTTCTTTAGTACGCATACTATCCAACTGCGCTACAGGAAGCGAAATAGGCACTACTCTTGGAAAGTCCTTCTTCCAAATAAGACCAGCAGGATGTCCATAAAACTTGCCTTCTTCAACATGAAATAGCTTGCTTGTACCTAACCAATCTCCTTGATTATCGGATACCAGCAATCTACCTTGTGCATCAAATCCAAGTCCGTTTGGCGAACGGAAACCTACTGCATAAGGATGCAATTTGCCCTGCTTATCCAATCGCATAATCCAACCACGATAGTCCACACAGGCATACATACGACCTGGTCTTGACAAAGAATCGTAAGTACCTCGAATCTCGGGACGGATACCTGCGCCATTGGAAGCTAGATTAAGCGCTATAAACAAATTACCTTGTTTATCTTTGACAGGACCAAAAGCAAACTCATGGTAATTGCCTGACAAGCCAAAATCATCGGTAACTTTCTGGTAGAGGTCTGCCTCGCCATCTCCATCAGTATCTTTTATTCTCGTTAATTCTGGTCTTTGCATGACCAAAATTTCATTATTGCTCACCACCATCAAACCTAAAGGGTCGTGTAAGCCCTCTGCAAAGCGTTTCCATGTACGAGTTTTGGGATTGTAAATCATAATTTCCCCACGGTGGAAACCCGCGACAAAACGTCCATCTGGCAAAAAGCCAATAGAGCCTGTTTCAGCAATCAAACCATCTGGGAGCGGGATGTCTTCAACCTCATAATACATCGCAGCAGAATCTTTAGGCATTGATGTGTTTTGCGCCTGCACAGCAGAGCCTAGTAAGCTAACTAATAAGCCTACTCCAAATGATTTCCATAGCTTATGCTTCAAATCTTTCCTTTTCATGAAATAGGTTTTTATTTTCTTTTAATGATAACACTAAAGGATTTTATAGTCTTCGGAACTGCAATGACCCCATTTTTAAGCGTTACTCCTTTTAATTGATATGTAATTGCATCATTCTTGGGTAGAGTAAAGTTCATGGTTGAACTGCGCTCTCCAATTACAAACGTTCTGATGAGAGATTGAGCAGTCTCATTCCAAGTCAAGGTTTCACTAACTTTTATCCCGTCTAGGGTATATTCGAAGGTTGGTACTCGCTTTAACAATTTATATCCTTTAAAGTCTACCTTGGGTTGGGTTTTATTGATACCAATTGTAAAAGGAAATTGTTGTTCTTTCCAATAAATTTCACCCTCAACTTTTGTCAGCTTGCTTCCATTTCCTTTCCATTGTTCGGCGTTATCTACGAATCCGCCTGTCCAGATGTAACGCAAGTAACATTTACCAGCATCCCAACAATAGGACTCTGTAGGAGTCAGACCAACAGCAATTGCCGCTGGACTAGCTTCTGGCATAAACGTACGATAGAGCATTGGAAATTCAATCGGATATGGATGTGGAGAACTAGGCATTCCATGTCCATGATGGGCGTGTTCATTACGTGTACCTACGCGTTGAGTTTCAGGGATATTGGTATCTTTTTCGAATGGTGGAATATAAGATTGTCCTACATAAATAACACCAAACATCACGTAGCCATGTCCCGGGTAAGTACATACATAAGGATATTGACCTGCTTTATCAAGCACAAACGAAATAGTTTCCATGTTACCTGGCTCTACAATTTTTGTACTGGCTATCACCAATGGCGAAGTTGGAACATAATTCATTTTTGCACCACGTTCTGCTAACTTGGCGGCTTCTTCAACCACTTTTAATCGAGAACTTGGTTTGGTCAATACAAAATTATGTGCCATATCATCATGATTGTCCAGTATCAGCGTAACACGAGTATTGGGTTTTAGTATCAATCTTGGCGTATCAAACTGCAAACCGCCGAGTACTTTTATCGTTATAGTGGTATCTGACAATACTTGGGCTTCAGTCATTACTGGTAGACAGGACAAGAGTATTATTCCTGAAAGCACATTCCTTATTTGGCAAAATACTTTTTTCAATTTAAGATTCATTGAATACAATGTTTTGAGAAAAACGGGCAAAATCGTTTACTAAATTAGGTAGAGGTAGAATACAACAGCCCTACCTAGTTCAATAAAGACAGCAATCTGTAAAATTTACCTACAG
The DNA here is from genome assembly GCF_002270355.1 of Flectobacillus sp. BAB-3569. Taxonomy (GTDB): domain Bacteria; phylum Bacteroidota; class Bacteroidia; order Cytophagales; family Spirosomataceae; genus Flectobacillus; species Flectobacillus roseus. Next base: position 81,046 of record NZ_NJFZ01000020.1, read on the forward strand.
TAACGTATTAGAATTTCTATATAAAATCCTTTAATCTTACTGATTCAAAGCATACATAGCAAATGAACCAAGCCAGTGATCACCACCGTAATTACCGTTGGCTATATTGGGTAAGGTCTTTTGTAAGAACATAACAGCCGTTTCTAGAAATTGTTTTTTGCGTGGATCGGAAGTAGGAAGCTGTTTGGCAATACCTTGCAAACACCATGCTTTACTCAATGACAAACCATCCAAATGTACGATTGAGTAATCCGAACGGTCACTCACGATAGGCAATTGTAACACATTTTTCAAACCTTCAGGCGTGTAAAATTGGTTAAACCAAACTCCAAACTCTTTATTAGGTAACACTCTGCGCATCAAATCGGCAATTTCTAAACTTGGAGATAGGAAATCTGTTCCATCTGGTTCTAGAATGGCAGCTACTGCCTTATTTTTCAAATAATAATCCTTACTGCGTTGTACTAATAAGCTTTCAAACGCCGTATTTTTCGTAGCACGTGCCCAATCCAAAGCGAACACCATCCCAAAAGCCGTGTTGGGATGCACACCCGTACGATTGGGATAAGTTTGCTTCGGTAAATAGTCTTTCCAACGTTGAACAATTATTTGCGTCAACGGCTGTAAATTTTTATGCCATTTTTTCGCCAATGGACTGTCCCAAGCCAATAATTCCTCATCCAGTTTCAGCAACCAAGCCCAGCCATAGGTTCTTTCAAAGCCCTTTGCTAGTTTATATTTGGAAAAATAATCGGCTTCGGTTTGCAAATTTTCTGGAAGAAAACTGTGTTCCAACACTTTGATAATTTGGGCTGTTTCTGGCAAATCTGGATACGATTTTAGAATTTTTACCAACATCCAATGTCCATGTACAGACGAATGCCAGTCCAAACAACCATAGAATGACGGGTGCAATTGTTTGGGACTTAAAGCCACTTCCTCGGCTGTTTCAATGGTGTGGTTGGGTTTATTAGGAAATTCTGTTTCGATACAATGCAAAGGTAACTGCGCCAAGAACGAAACCCCTGCTTGGGTTAGCTCAACCTTTTTTCCATCCTTCGACACACTGATATATGGATTTTGCTGTGCAAAACCTGATATGCTACTTGTAAGCAGTATTCCGAGTAATATTTTTTTAGCGTTCATTATAAAAAAGTTTTAGCAATGCTTGAAGTGTTTTTTACAAAAATGGAGAAGAATAAAATGCCCTTTATCTTGCCTTGGGTTGTACTGTTCCTAAAGCTTTTTCAAAGAAAAGAAGAAAGGTACAAATAAGTAGCTCAGTAGACATATATCCGCAAACCTTGAATATAAATAAAGGTCAGGACATTGTAGCACTACAACGTCCTGACCCTTGTATAAAATTTTCGAGTAACGTTTACTCGTTGGAGATGGCCACTTTGATATTCTTTTGAAACTCGGAGGGTGTTAATCCAGTATGTTTTTTAAATACGGTAAAAAAAGTACTCTTCGCATTAAATCCACAGTCCTTCGAAATACCTTCTATACTGTAATTCTGGTATTCATCATCACTCAAACGACGCTTTACTTCTTCAACCCTCAATGAATTGATATAATCACTGAAATTCATACCATAATGAACACGCATCATACTAGATATCTGATAGGCAGGTAAATTCGTTTCATAGGCAATATCATTCAATGAATACTTTGCTCTTAAATATGGCTTTTGGAGATGGATATAGTTTTCAAAGTTTTTAATAATTTCTGGTTCTATTTCGATTGTTTCAAGAACAAGCGGCTCACTATCGTTTACTGAAAAGTCAAAAACTTCTTCATAAACTGACCACATTTTTCCTATTTCACCACGATTTACCCAAAGAAAACCACAAAGGGTATAAAAAAACACGCTTTGAATAATTATTACCTGCGTAAAAATTCCTTTGAATGCGGATATACCTAAATTATTTACTATGACACCAAAATAAGCTATTTTAAGGATGAATAGCCCAGTCACCATTACTGCAACAAATATACTCCATTTGAAATGTCCCAAAGGAGTATTGGGGTTTTGCTTAAATCTTTGGGCAATTATACGCCAAATAAGCAATCCGTATACCATAAATAACAATCCTAGCAGAAAATCTCTGATATCATTTCCTATAAAACCTTCATGCCCAACAAACAAATTGGCAGGGTTTTCTTTGATCGACTCCAATATATTCACCTTTTCTTGGAAAGGAAGGATATAATAAGGTATCAATTCAAGGAATACAAGCACTACTGGTATCCCGTGGGCTAAATCCACAGGTTTTATTTTTAAGGAAGGATCGTTGATTTGACGTACATAGAAATAGGTTAATGCAGGCAAAATGAAATATACTGGCATTGCTACTCTGAAAATTACCGCTTGAAATTCAGTTGGCAATGGCCCATAGAGAATGGTATTGGCTAATCCATTGATTGACCAAATAAAGAAAATTGCCCCTAGTATATTTTTTCCTTGGTGTGTAAACTTGGTTAATACCCAATATCCTAAGAGGCATCCGATTAAAAATGAAAACAATCCTAATCCAAAAACAAATGTTTCGAATAGATGACCCATGTGAGTTGAAATGGTTTAAAAGTAAGGTTCAGGCGATGCAACTGCTATTCTAAGTAGAGTAAATAGCTTTTGAAAACCTTCGAGGATGCATTATAACTTAAATATACCACAAAAGTTAAAAATATTTGTGGTTGTTCAAAATTATTGGTGAGATTATCCGATTTATTGACAAAAGTGAATAAAACAAAAAAGTTTGAAGATAACATGATCTTCAAACTTTAAACTTTACATCCTTACTTTATATTTATCTTTAAACTTTGGTCTATCAGCTAGAAGCTGAACAACTCTAAGTATTTATTACTAATTTATAAAAAACTACAATCGAATGATTATTCAAACAAGACTTTTCAATTCTAATATTCTATTGAAAAGTGAGTTTTGTTTTCTCTATTGTTGAAACAAATTTACATTTTCAAAGTGTTCGATGATTAAAAAAATGGTTCAAAAAGGTTCAGAATTTAATATTCTGAACCTTTTTGAACCATTTTTCGGCATAAACTACTACTTTTTCTTTATTTACACCCATTCAATACTACCAAAAGGCAGTATATAGAGCCACAAGTATTCCAGAAATTAATATCGAAGAAACCACAAATGACTGACTTACTCTGAACATTTTGGATTCAATCTCTAACCCTTGAGGGTTATTTTTACTGTTAGGGTCAGTCAAAGTTACGATAATCATTAAAGCCACCAAGAGTAGAAATACCCAGAGAGTTCTATCTAGGAATGGCATTGGTTCAACGGTCATACCGAAGAACATCTCTGCCAAAGCAGGAATAGACTTGAAAGCCAAGGATAAAGGTAATGCTAAAAATGCAGCAACAATAGCTGCTTTTGATGTAGTTCTTTTCCAGAATAAACCCAAGAAAAACAGTGCGAAAGCCCCCGGGGTGATGTAGTTGGAGTATTCCTGAATAAACTGATAAGCTTGCTCTAACTTACGGAGTTGTGGAGTAATACAAAGTGCAATAATGAAAGAAACAATTACGGCTAAACGTCCTACTTTCACGGTTCTGTCTTCTGAAGCATCCTTATTATAGAACTTTTTATAAATATCTAAACTGAAAATGGTAGCTATACTATTACATTTTCCTGCCAAGGAGGCTACGATGGCTGCTGTTAATGCCGCAAAGGCTAAACCCTTCATTCCAGCAGGTAGAAGATTCATCAAGGTTGGATATGCGTGATCTGGTTTTACTTGTCCACTCACATCAAGCATTTCTTGCTGAAATTCACCATTTTGGAACAAAACATACGCAGCAATCCCTGGAATCACGACAATGAGTGGCATTAATAACTTCATAAATGCCGCAAAATTATCCCTCCACGGGCAGTATTGAGATCAGCCCCCAAAGTACGTTGTATAATATACTGATTACAACCCCAATAATTGAAATTATTAATCCACATACCACCAATCAAGATAGATAGTCCCGGCAATTCATAATAGTGTGGGTCTCCTTTCGAGAAAATCATGTGAAAATGGCTATCAGCCTGTTGACGCAAAATACCGAGAGCATCGACGACACCATTTCCATTAAATTTATCTGATACCATATTTAAGGCCAAATAGGTGGTTGCTAAACCTCCAAGTACTAGTACAACTACTTGAATTACATCAGTATAGCCAATCACTTTCATGCCTCCAAGGGTAATGAACACCGCAAACACAGCTAGCCCAAACATGCAATAATAAAAGGGAATCCCAGAGATGGTTTCTACGGCAAGAGCACCTAAGTACAAAATCGATGTTAAATTGACAAAAACATAGAGCAACAACCAGAAAACAGCCATTATCGTAGCAACAGTGTCATTATACCTTGTGGAAAGAAATTGGGGCATGGTATAAATTTTATTTTTCAGATAAACTGGAATAAAAAATATGGCCACCAAGATTAAAGTTGCGGCTGACATCCATTCGTAAGAAGAAATTGCTAGTCCAATGGCAAAACCAGAACCAGACATACCAATAAAATGTTCTGCGGAGATGTTTGATGCAATTAGTGAAGCACCTATGGCCCACCAAGTTAAAGAGCCTTCAGCAAGAAAAAAATCTTTGGTTTTGGAAGAAGTACCTTGTTTTTTTTAAAAACCCAAATACCGTAGCTAATTACTACAATAAAATATACAAAAAATACTAAATAATCTGCTGTTTGCAGTTGTTTCATGGTTGTTATAGTTAATTGGGGATTAAAGATAGAATTATTCTTATGTAAAATATAAAATTTCACACCATTCTCCAATTAAAGACAACAAGGACTCTTATATAATCAAAAATGTGTTGCTCTTTTGATAAATTTTATCTCAGAACAACACATTTTATTTTTAAATAGCTAATATATAACAAATTAAGCGCCGTTATCTAAACTATTTTTGTAGATATACTTTCCCTTCCTTCATTACAAATTTTATTTTCTTTTCTAGAACTGTAATATCTTGTTCTGGATTTCCTTCTACAGCAACAATATCGGCCCATTTTCCTTGAGTAATCGAACCAAGTTTACCCTTCACTCCTATCAAGTCTGCTGCATTGATTGTAGCAGCTTGGATAGCCTGTGCAGGTGATAAACCAAATTTTACCATGTAAAAGAACTGTTTTCCGTTATTACCATGTGGATATACCCCTGCATCGGTTCCGTAAGCAATTTTTACACCAGCCTTGGCTGCCTTTTGGAAACTTTCTCTCTGGGTTTTGCCAACTGTTCTTTCTTTTTCAATAAGTTTCTCTGGATAGCCTAATTTGGCAAATTCCGAAAGAATATAATCATCATTGTAAATATCAGCCACCAAATAAGTACCTTTTTGTTTCATCAACTCAATAGCCTCCTCATCCAAGAAGCTTCCATGTTCGATAGAAGCCACACCAGCTTTAATCGCCATTTTGATACCCGTAGTTCCGTGTGCGTGTGCGGCTACTTTTTTGTCCCACATCGCTGCCTCGGCCACTAGTGCATTCATCTCTTCTTGCGAGTATTGTGGCGCACCCACCGACTCTTCCTCTGATAAAACTCCAGCTGTAGCCGTAAATTTGATTAAATCAGCACCATATTTAATATTATATCGTACTTGTTTACGAATCTCATCTATGCCGTCTGCAACCCCAGAAATGGCCTTGAATGAGAGATAAGGTGAAAAACCGCTGATATCTGCATGTCCACCGGTAGCCCCAATGATTGGGCCTGAAACAAAAAGTCTAGGACCAGCAATATGCCCTGCATTAATAGAACGCTTCAATGCCACATCTATTAATTCAGGTGCACCTACATCTCGACAAGTGGTAAAGCCTGCCTCTAAGGTCTTTCTGGCAAAAATATGAGCCTCAACCGCATAATCTATTGGTGATTTTCGAAACAAATCCTCCATATAGTTATCAGGTTGTGAGGTAATATGTGTATGGCAATCTATAAACCCAGGCAATACTGTTGCTTTGGATAAGTCAATCAATTTGGCTTGTGCAGGATATTTGAGATTTGCTCCTACCGATTGAATGATATTACCTTTGATAAGGATAGTCTGATTTTCGAGAAAAACACCTTTTTCACTATCAAACATTCGTCCTGCTTTGATGACAATGAGTGAATCAGAAGATTGTGCTAAAACAGCACCTTGTAATAAAAGACCCGCCAGAAGCGTCCAGATTTTTTTCATGTGGGAATGTGTTGATGAAAAATTGATTTAAGCAAAGGTAAGTATTATTTGGCTATCGGCTATCAGCTACTAGAATTTGGAGAAACTCTTAAAACAAAAAAACTCCAATCCCGCAAAAGCAGTATTGGAGTTAACAACAGAGATTGTTTTTCTACCAAAATTTTAAACCTGACAAACGGCTCACTTCAAGTTTTGCCTGTGTCATCATGTATTGATATTGTAACTGTGTCAATTGAGCTTCACGCAAAGCAGTTTGTGCAGCCTCAATTTCAACATTGGTAATAACGCCATTTTTGTAACGACTTTCAGCTAATTTCAATGCATACTGTGCTTGGAATACGTTTTTCTCTGAAAGGTCAAGTTTGTTTTTGGCAATTGTGTAGTCGTTCTCCGCAGCGTCCAAATCTCGTTTCAAAGCTTGATTGGTAGCTTCTGAAGAATATTTCAACATTTCTTTGCTCAATTTCGCCATTTCGGTTGAGTACGCTCCACGTCCACCTGCATAAATTGGGATAGTCATTTTTAAACCTAAGACTGTGTTAAATTTAAAATCTTTATCTACTGGAGGCACTTCCCCATTGATGCGTGGCAAATATCCGTTTTTAATGCCTAGTTGACCCACTGCAGAGACGGTTGGAGCCATGCTCAATTGCGCTATTTTAACATCCTTATCCGCTATCAAATCTTTATCTTTGATATTTTTCAAATCAACGTTATTGGTTTGAGCTTGCTCAAATGCTGCTGAAACAGTCAAATCTGCCCAAGTTGCTGAAAAATCTGCATCAGTAGGAACCATAGTTCTTGCATCTGCACCAATCAAGGAACTCAAATAAATCAACTGGCGATCTAATTGGCCCTGTAAATCTGTTAATCTAGTTTCGGCATTTTTATAACGTACTTGGATCGAAACTCTATCATAATCCAACGCATCACCTTGTTTCAAACGATCTGAGATTAGTTTTTCGTTATTGGCAACCAATTTCAATTGTTCTTTTTGTACCTCGATGGCTTTTTGCAAATACACAATACCGTAGTACAAATTCGCTACTTGGTAAGCATAATTTTGTTTCAACCCCTCTACATTATTTTTAGAGAGGTTTGTTTCTAATTTTGCTCTTTCAATCGCTAAAGCTTGCTTACCCCAGTCAGCAATGGTATAATTGGCGCCAACATTGGCATTGTAGTTCATGTTTGGCTGAAAACTCAACTCTGTCGAAGTAGAACCAGCGGCAAAACTTGCCTTGGCAACAGGGTCAATACGAGTTACGCTTAATTCTGATTGAACTTGTGGTTTTAATGCTGCTTCTTGAATTTTTGTTTTGTAATCTCCAATCGAAACCAACTGTTGCTGTTCCTTAATTCTTGGAGAATAATCAATAGCAGCCTTCACCAACCGACCCAAAGCGTCCGTATTTTTATCTTGTGCAAAGCTCATCTGTGCACAAAGGATAAGTCCGAAAACTGTTAATTTTTTCATTATCTTCTTTATAATTATGTCTGTTAAAATAGAGGTTGAGGAATTGGGTCATAAGACATCCTTTGCAATTTTGTCAACCGATGTCTATTCCCCGTGACCTTATACCTGTTAAGTATTAGTGCTGAATTATGAGTGGTGAATTGTGAATGTAAAATTTTAATTATCAACACTCTGTTCTCACCATCACTTAAATTTTATTTTGCATGACGACTTAAGTTAGTGGGCAAAATAAGATGTAATTTTTGAGCTTTCGGCTTTCGGCTCTTGGCATTCAACAAATTTTATCTAACGCTACTAAATGACATTTAAACACTCTTTGCCTTATGCCTGTTGCCTAGTGCCTAAACACATAACCTACATATCATTCTGCACGATGACTTAATGACTATCTGCTGCTGCTTTTGCTGCGGCTGCGATTTCTTCTTTGGTTTTCTTTTTCGTTCTCAATAATAAGAGTAAAGGAAAAATCGCGATGAAAAACAAAGAAACTACTCTGTAAGTATCTAAGTAAGCAAGGTAATAAGCCTGTTTAGCAACTAAACCTTCAAGTTGGGCATACGCCATCTTTGTTGCGCCAAAATAATCACCTGTTTTAGAGGCAAAATTGGCAATACTACCGTTGAGGCGCTGTACAAACAAAGGATTATCCATGGCCATATTCGCCATCAAGTCCGAACGGTGTTGCGCTGCTGCATTCGTTACATAGTTGTTGGCCAACGCAATACCAAAAGCACCTCCCAGTTGTCTAATCATATTGGTAAGGGCAATACCCGCAGGATATTCTCTTTGTTGCAAACCTGCTACAGCTTGGTTGATCAATGGCATTTGTAACATGGCAACCCCTAGCACACGACATACTTGCATAGGAAAGAAATCCCATTTGCCCATTTCGGGAGTAGCTGTACCACTGTAAAAGCCAAAGAATACAAATATCAGGATACCAATAGCCATATATGGAAGTGGAGAATCGCCTGCCGCCATACGTCTTCCTATGACTGGAAATAATATTACACCAAGCATTGTTGGCGCAATCAATGACAAACCTGTCTCGAGTGGCGTAAATCCATTGATACGTTGTACCATTACTGGATATACAAATACTGAGGTAAACAAACCAAGACCTGCAACAAAGGTAAATATGGTAGAAAGTCCAAAAACTTTATATCTAAATATCTTCAGGTCAACAACGGGGTGTTCGGTGGTCAACTCTCGCCAGACAAACCCTACTAATCCCACTACAGCCGACAAACTTAGGATTACAATGGTTCTAGATTCGAACCAGTCATCAGATTCTCCCTTTTCTAATACGTATTGCAATGAACCAATACCAAGCGTAAGTAAGAAAATCCCAGGGTAATCTATAATAATCTTGTCTTTCTTCTGACCTTCACCTTCTTTTCTTTCTATGTAAAGAATCGTCAAAATTGTAGCAGCAATACATATCGGAATATTCACGAAAAATATATCTTGCCAAGTAAAATGTTCAACGATATATCCACCCAAGGCTGGCCCTAAAGTTGGCCCTAGAATAATACCCATCCCAAAAATACCTGAGGCTATGGGTCTATCTTTAGGTTCGAAGGCATCAAATAAGATAGCCTGTGAGGTTGATAGCAAAGCTCCCCCGCCTACACCTTGAATAAATCTCCAAAATACTAATTCCCAAAGTCCATGAGAAGCTCCACAGAAATAGGAAGAAATACCAAACAATAAAATTGAACCTAAATAATATGTTTTTCGTCCGAAGTAATCTCCTAAAAATCCCGTCATTGGGATAATGATTACGTTAGCGATGGCGTAAGATGTTACGACCCAAGCTACGTCTTCGATTGTAGCCCCTAGTGAACCAGCCATCTGGTTGAGGGCTACGTTAACGATTGTGGTATCCAAAAGCTCCATCACCGCTGCCGAGATGGTGGTTATCACAATCATTGCTCTTGCTAATCCTTTAGCCGCCATAGTTGATGATTATTTTAGTCTCGAAACTAAAGCTGAGCAATTCAAGAAGTGTTGGATATTTCTCCAATCAGTCCCTTATCATTGGTAGTCAATATCCGCTTTACGAGGCATTGTTACACTTGATATCAAATGGCTGAAGAATTACAATTATGAATTGTGAGTCTGAAGTAGATTCAACAATTGACAACCGCGCAATCCCTTGCTTATTTCTTCACCTCAATTTGTCTTTAGATAAGCAAAACCCTAAATCATGATTACTCACAAAACTTATCTAAGCCTCCACTTCTTATGACCAATTGCCCAACTTTATCTCGAATTATTTTACAGGAACAGAAACTTCTAATGAAAGACCTGCACGTAAAATATCTTTGTTTTTAGCAATGTCCTCAATTTCAATTTTTACAGGAACTCTCTGAGTTACTTTCACAAAGTTACCAGATGCATTATCAGGAGGTAACAAAGAAGCCTTGGCACCAGTAGATTCTGAAATTGAAATAATTTTTCCTTTTAATGGACGGTTTGGATACGCATCTAAAGTCAATTCGGTCTCATCTCCTACTTTCAAACGAGCGATTTGGTTTTCTTTGAAATTAGCAACTACCCAAAATTGTTGATCTTGAACTACCGTCATCAAAGTTTGACCAGCTTGAATAAACTGTCCAGCCTCAACCGTTTTCTTCCCGATACGACCTTCAGATGGAGCATACACTTTTGCATAAGACAACTTCAACTCCTGTTGAGCAATTTTCACTTTCTTTACTGCTAAAGTAGCTTCAGCTTTGTGTAAAGCGGCTGTCAAAATTCCCATTTTAGATTTGTTCGAAGCGATGTCTTGTACAGCAGCATTATATTGAGCAACTAATACATCGTAGTTTGAACGAGAATCTTCTGCTTGTTTTTTAGTGATTGCATTATCTGCTACCAACGCATTGTCACGATCTGCATCACGCTTTGCTTTGTCTCTACGAATTGCCGTAGCTTTTAGGTTAGCTTCCATTGCCGCTATGCTCATTTTCAAATTTTGAATATTTGCTTTAGCGTTTTCTACATCTGTTTCTGCTTGCAACAAATCAGCTTTTAGTTCCTCTAATGCCAATTTCCCTTCTTCCGAATCAATTTCGATCAACAACTGATCTTTTTTAACTACATCGTAATCTTTTACTGAAATTGATTTTACATAACCCGAAGTACGAGGTAGTACTGGCACAAAGTAAGATTCAATTTGTGCGTTATCAGTATCCTCATGCGTCTGAGAATAATGATATTCCTTATATCCCAAAAATCCACCGACAGCCACTACTGTTAATAAAATTAACTTTGGCAATTGCTTTTTCATTGAACTCTGATTTTCCATAATTTTTATAATCTTAAATAATCATTGTATTTCTTCTAGTCGCTGTATGCTTATAGAATCAATTCCTACAAATGGTCCATCGAACTTATCTTTTGTGTTGCGTCATCAAATGGTAAGAGATGCATATGTATGAGAAAAATTCAATTTGTGTGTGAATTGATGACACAAAGGTAAACTAAGTTTACTAAATTAGTCAAGTAAGTTGACAAATATTTTTTCATTTATTAACTTTGTATCAGATTCAACGAAAAAACAGCCAAAATTTCCTTGGATTATTCATCTTTTCGGTAAAAGATACTTAAAACTCCTACTACAATTGTGTGTAACAATTTGTAATTTTGAGATTCTAAACCCACAAGATGTTATAAAATGATTTGTACACAGAATAACCGAGGTATTGTTATAATACAAAACAGTACCCTGAAATAGTTATGACAGAAGATGATGTAATAAAACTCAAAGAATTTAAAGCGAATAAAAATCGCTTGATGGGACGTCTATTAAACCGTTCCTACAGATATATGTCCACCTTGGCGGTGAAATTTTTAAACGATAGAGGATATACCAATTTTAGGGTAGGTCAAATTGTTGCGCTAGTAAACATTGATGTGGAAGGAACAAGTGTCAATAAAATTGCCCAGAAAGCAGGAATGACCAAACAAGGTATGAGCAAGCTTGTAAAAGAATTAGCTGATGAAGGTTATGTCTATACCGAAAAAGACCCAAGCGATGCTCGTGCTCTGATTGTTAAACTCACAGACTTAGGAGTTAGATGTATCTTGGACTGGAAAGCATGTACAGAATATATCGATCAAAACTTCGAGGAGGTAATTGGAGCTGAGCAATTGAATACACTTAAGGATATTTTGAGGAATCTGGTTGATAAATATGAAGAAATGATAGAAACAGGAGAAGTTCCCTGCGAGCCTATACCATTGGCTTTTATCAAGAAATAAATATCAGTTTTAGAGCCAATTAATATCATTGAAGGAACTAATCAGATTCCTGAAATTGCATACCAAACAATAGAATATAGCGTAAAATTAAGGCAAATATCCTGCTTTATATACCCCAATTGGGATATTATCTTTATTTTTGCCCTGTTATTTTCCTCCAAGGCACTAAAAACAAAAAAATGGAAAACAAAATTTTCAAAACCCTACGTGTAGTAAACACCCTTTTAATTGTAGTTGTAGTTTGCTTTATTTTTACTTTGTTGGCATTTGCGATGATGCCTAGTCAAGCAGAAACAGCAGCGGCTGGTACTACAACAGGAGCAAATCCTGTGGCAGCAGCTCCAGCAGCACTTTCAGCAGAAGCTACAAAAGGTAAAGAAATTTTCACAAACAACTGTGCAGCTTGCCACGCTTCAACCGACGAAGTTGTAGTAGGCCCAGGATTGAAAGGAATCGAATCACGTAGAGATGCGGCTTGGGTTGAAAAATGGGTACAAAATCCTCAAAAAGTGTTAGCTAGCGGTGACAAATACGCAAACGACATTTTTAAGAAATTTAATGGTACTCAAATGACGGCTTTCCCTAATTTAGGCACTGAGGACATCAAAAACATTTTGGCATTCTTAAAAGAAAGTAACCCTTAAGATAATCTCATCTTTAATTGAGTGAATGGGGATTGATTGAATGAGTGATTATTCTTTGAATCCACGTTTTATCGGTAGAGAAACAATGCTCTGCTTCTCAAGATGAGTAATCCAACATCTAGCATCAAAAAAGCGGTCGAAAAATTTTCGACCGCTTTTTTGTTATTACTTTAGTATTAGCGCAAATGACTTCTTAAATCATCAACATTCTCCAAATAGCAGATAAAAATACTGCCAAAATTGAAAATGGTGTAAGTACTTTCCATGTAAGATACATCAGCTGGTCTACACGTAAACGAGGGAATGTCCATCGCACCCACATTTGTACAAAAATGAGCATATAAGCTTTGGCTAACAACCAAATAAATCCCCAAATTGCGCCAGACCAAGAGCCTGGTTCCCCAGAAGTCCAAGTAGCTAGTTTGACAGAACCAATATTCGGGAAAGGTGAATTCCAACCTCCCAAAAACAGAATAACGCCTAAGACACTTACCAATAGCATCATACCGTATTCCGAAAGAAATATCAATGCCCAGCGCATGCCAGAATACTCAGTATGAAAACCTCCTACCAACTCAGACTCAGCTTCGGGTAAGTCAAAAGGTGCACGGTTGCATTCTGCCAAAGAAGCGATAAAGAAAATAATAAACACCCCTAAGAAGAACGGAACTCTGAAAATATTCCAAGTCAAAAACCCTCCCACTTGCGTTACATCGATTCCTAAAGATTTTAGTCCAAAAAGATAATTATCATGTCCTGAAAAAATACCTTGTTGTGTACTTATTTCTTGTAGATTTAAGGTTTGAGAAACCATTACCACACATAAAACCGACAAGCCTAATGGAATCTCATACGATACGATTTGTGCAACCGAACGCATCGCTCCCAACAATGAATATTTGTTGTTTGAAGACCAGCCAGCCATCAAAACTCCAATAATATCTATTGAGACAATCGCCAATAGATAGAATACACCAACTTGTGCTTGTGAACCTTGCAAATATTCTCCTGGACCCAGCGGTATTACCGCAAAACCCGCAAAAATTGCCACAAAAATCATACAAGGTGCTGCTAAAAACAACCACTTGTCTGCTAGTTTGGGCACAATATCTTCTTTCAACAAAAGTTTGACCAAGTCTGCAATCAATTGAAGTGAACCGTATTTTCCTACAACCATAGGTCCCAAACGGTCTTGCATGAAGGCGGAGACCTTACGTTCGGTGTAAACACCAATCACAACATTTGCTAAAACAAGACTCAAACAAATTAGTAATGCAACGAACATATCTTATTCTTTTAATATTTCGTCGTTGAGGAAAAGAACATTTGAATCAAGCACAAATATTCTTTTCCTCAAAAACATTATTATTCAGCAATCGCTTTTTCCAAAGCTTGTTGGAAATCAGCTATTAAATCGTCTACAGACTCCAAACCTACCGCAATACGAACCAAGCCGTCGGTGATACCCACTTCAGCACGTTGTTCAGCGCTTAATTTTGAGTGTGTCGTCGACGCTGGGTGTGTGATAATGGTACGAGTATCTCCTAAGTTTGGCGAAATAGAAGCAATTTTCAAGTGTTTTGACATTTTATTCACTACCTCAAAACCACCTTTTACATCCATCGTCATGATTGCTCCACCCATCTTCATTTGCTTTTTCGCTAATTCATATTGTGGGTGCGAAGTTAAGAATGGATATTTTACCGAATTTAAAGCTTCATTTCCTTCCAACGCTGAAGCCAATTTGTAAGCATTTTCTGAATGCTTCTCCATACGAAGGTGAATCAACTCTAAACTTTTCGATAATATCCAAGCATTGAATGGCGACATTGAAGGACCTGTATGACGAGCAAAGAAACGAATTTCTTTAATCAAGTCGGCACGACCACAAACTACCCCACCCAAAACACGACCTTGTCCGTCAATATATTTCGTAGCTGAGTGAATCACTAAATCAGCACCCCAATCAGCAGGTGTTTGAATCACTGGCGTAGCAAAGCAGTTATCTACCGCCAAAATCAAATTATGTTTTGCTTTAAGTTGCGCAATTGCCTCAAGGTCAATCAAATCCAAACCTGGGTTTGACGGACTTTCACAAAACAAAAACTTGGTATTAGGTTGAATAGCATTTTCCCACTCCTCAATATTATGTCCATCCACATAGGTACAAGTAATGCCCCATTTAGTAGTGATTTTACTCAAAATCTGAATAGCCGAACCAAATAAGGCTTTTGAAGCTACCACGTGGTCACCTTGCTGTAATAAGGCTGCCATCGCTGCGAAGTTAGCTGCCATACCAGAGGCAAAAGCAAGTCCATCTTCTGTGTTTTCGAGCATACACATTTTCTCAACGAACTCATCCACGTTAGGATTCATATAACGAGAGTAAATGTTACCTTCCATTTCTTCTGCAAAAATGGCTCTTCCTTGCTCAACATCTTCAAAAGTAAAACTTGAAGTAAGGTACAATGGCACTGAATGTTCACGATTGTGTGAGCGTTCTGCCTGAATTCTGATGGCTTTAGTTTGTTTCTTCATCTTGGCCCTCCAATTTCTACCAAAATCAACAGTGATCTTGGTAATTTTATTAAGTTTTTGATTAACAAAGGCTTTCTCAAACCCACGCTTTTACTTGATTCAAAAGCATTTTTTTACCCTTTTTAGCAGGCTTTACACAATAATACTCGACAAAATCAATATACTAAATTGAGTAATTGCTTATTTCAAAAGAATTAGACCCCTAAGTTACGCCCAAAAGCTCGAATGACGAGAAAAAATCGTCTCTTTTTCAAAAAGAAGCGACATTTTTCGATTTTATAAAACCGAATTCTTATTTTTAGAAAGTGGTATCATAAATATTGATTTTATGATAGGTTTACAGACATCACAATTTTCACCGCCATTTTGGCTAAACTACCTTTATTAACAAACATGAAAAAAACGTTACAGACCATCGCCGCTATTGCGATTTTCAGTACTGCTTCTTTGGCTCAACGCACGCTGCTTCATTGCGGTACATTTATCGATGTTACCAAGGGCAATACCCAAAGTCAGGTAACTGTCATAGTCGAAGGCAAAAGAGTTACAAGCGTGCAAACAGGATATCTGACGCCAAAAGGAGCTGATAAGGTCATTGACTTAAAGTCAAAAACCGTTATGCCAGGACTAACAGATATGCACGTGCATATTGAAGGTGAAACCAGTAAAGACCAGTTGGTAAAACGCTACCAATTTAATCAAGCAGATGTGGCTTTTGAAGCAGCTCGCAATGCCAAGACTACATTAATGGCTGGATTTACTTCTGTTCGCGACTTGGGCGGTTCAGGAGTCAATATTTCGCTTCGCAATGCGATCAGCAAAGGTATTGCAGTAGGCCCACGTATTTATACCGCTGGTAGAACCATTGCTACTACAGGAGGCCATGGTGATCCAACCAATGCTTTAAGCGAAAACTACACGCCAGATCCGCATATGGTTACGGGCGTAATCAACGGTGCTGAGGAGGCTCGTCAGGCCGTTCGTCAGCGCTATAAAGATGGCTCTGACTGTATTAAAATCACCGCAACAGGGGGTGTTTTGAGTATTGCTAAAAATGGAAAAGCACCACAGTTTCAAGAAGACGAGCTGGAAGCAATCATCAAAACAGCCAAAGACTATGGATATCATGTGGCAGCTCACGCACACGGTGCTGAAGGTATCAAACGTGCAGCTAAAGCAGGCGTAACAACTATCGAACATGGTACTTTTATGGACGATGAAGCCATTGAAATTATGAAGCAAAAAGGTACTTACTTAGTGGCAACAATCTTGGCAGGAAAAACAGTTGCTGATTCGGCTAAAGTACCAGGTTATTACCATCCTTTGGTAGTTCCAAAAGCTTTGGAAACAGGACCACTTATCCAAAATATGTTTGGAAAAGCATACAAAGCAGGTGTAAAAATTGCCTTTGGTACCGACTCTGGTGTGTCATTACATGGATTAAATGCCTACGAATTTCAATATATGGTAGAAGCAGGTATGCCAGCAATCGAAGCCATTCAAGCAGCTACAGTAACACCAGCTAAAATTTTAGGTGTTGAAAAAGATCTAGGCTCTATCGAAGCAGGTAAATTCGCTGATATTATTGCTACTGATGGCAATCCTTTACAAGACATTACTCAAATGCGTAAAGTGAGCTTCGTAATGAAAGATGGCGTAGTTTATAAACAATAAAATAGGTATTGCTTATAAACTTCTGAATCTTCGTAACATAAGTCACCTCGAAATTTAGAAATACAAAAGCGGTCGAAAATTATATTTCGACCGCTTTTTTGATAGCTTAAGACTCAAAGCATTACGTCTCTACTTGTGGAAATCAATCATATTTTTCTCCTAGCCCAATCTCTCCAAAGCTTTCTGAATTAAGTCTAATCCTTTTTCACTGTAAGACAATTGTAGAGCAAAACTATGTCCGTGGGCATCCATTTTCAACAAAGATTTTCTGATAATCTCAATCATTTTTTCATCGTCATGTTTTTGAAAAAATACTTCATATTGAAACTCTAAAAACACTAAACAAAGTGCATTCTCGATAGTTTGCACATCGGCATCCTGCTTTATTTTTTGTTTTGTAATAATTTGCTTTACTCTTTCTATTAATGATTCTTCGTAGCCTACCTCTCCAAGGATTTGAGCGGCAGTTTCAGCATGAAACTTTCCTAAATCCTTTCGCCAAGTCAAATATCCCACTTTCCCCTCAGGATAAGTATTGCGAGGAATGCTCCAACGTCCAATATGTTGACTTCTCGAAGCTAATTGAAGTTCTTCACTTGCCTGAGGATCTAGTTTCAGTACCCAATCTGAACATTTCAAGGCCATAAAATATTCTTGTGGGTAGGTTTCTCCATCCCACACAAATATATTAGGATCTTGTTTGTTGTAATTATCGAACTTTTCGAATGCTAATCCAATTTTTTCCATATATTTAGAAGAGTGTTTGATTCCTGTACATTTATTTTTGATTCCATCCAAAGCTACAGCACATCATCCATACTAGCAACCAATCATCCTGATTTTGCTTGTTAGTTCAGCATTAAACCTGCTAAATTTCGAACAAATAAACCAAAACATGATTTAAAATGTGGTCTGACTTACTACAAATCCTATTTAACCATGAAAAAAAGTCCTCCACCGACCCTAACCCTCAAGACCCAAACGTTTTGTTGGCTTTGGCCGAAAAAGAACTCATTAAAGCGATTGCCGATGCTGAGCAAGTAAAAAAGGTTGCCCAAAATAATTATCATAGTCTTCTCGCCAAAGCGGAGGAACTACAAGGGCAAGCGAATCAACTGTATCAGGCTGCACAAAAATCGTTACAAACTGGCAATGAGGAACAAGCTCAACAATGGTTACGTAAAAAATCACTCGTAGATGAACGTATCAGTGAGTATAAAACCTTGTTGGAACAAGCCCAACAATTACTTCATCAACTCGAAGCGCAACATCAGGATTTACAATTTCGCCTTGAGTCTACTCGATTAAAAGGTCAGATGCTTATTGCCAAAGTTGAAGCGGCTAAAACGCAAAAACTAGTACAAGGTGTTCAAAATCAGGAAAATGCCTCAGCACTAGAGCAAATTTCAGCCTTGGAGCAGCAGTTTCAAATCAAGGAAGATGAGCGAAGCATGCGAGAAGAATTGCAACAAAATGATACCATTATCAAAAAGGCATTTGAAGAAATTGCCTTTCAGCAAAGTATCGAAAAAGACTGGGAAAAACTAAAATCTGAAAAGGATTTGAAATTAAATGATAAACAAGCCAAGAAAATAGAAGACTTTTTTAGTAAAACAAAAGATACTCCGACAGAAAAACCACAAAGCGATAAACAGAAAAAAATCGACGATTTCTTTAAATAGGCAAGAGTCATACATTTTTATCAGATGTAGTCAAAGCCACATACCTGTTTCCTATTTTAAAAATACTTAAACTCAAAACAACATGGCAATCAATCTCAAAAAAGGCGGTTCAATAAACCTATCAAAATCAATGACAAAGCTCAATAAACTGATGATTGGGCTGGGCTGGGAATACGCTTCTATTCCTGTAGACTTAGACGCATCAGTCTTTATCCTTGGAGCAAACGGGAAACTCTTATCGGATGAGTATTTTGTTTTTTACAACAATTTAAAAGCTCCAGATGGCTCCGTTCAACACACGGGTGACAATCGTACAGGTAGCGATAATGATGACGATGAGGTTATTTTAGCAAACTTAGATAATATTCATCCTAACGCAACAGAAATATGTATCTGCGTAACTATTCACCAAGCGCAACTTCGTAATCATTCGTTTGGGATGTTGCGTGATGCCTATATACGTATAGTGGACATGGATATCAAATCAGAAGTAGTAAACTATGACTTGGACAGTTCACACAATGCCGAAAATGCACTCGTGTTTGCCAGAATCAAGAAATCAGGAAATGAATGGTATTTCTATGCTGATTCTCAAGGTTCAAAGGATGAATTGCAAGCACTAGTAGATATGTTCGTTTAATAGATAAACACCTTAATTTTATGATAAATCTGACCAAAAACAGCCGTATTTCTTTAGAAAAAAATGGCTCTCAACTAAAAGAAATCAGCATTGGACTAGACTGGGGAAGTATTCAACATTCTTACTTATTTGGACTTTTAAAGGATTCGACCGCTGTAGATTTAGATGGGTCGGTTTCGCTTTTTGCTGGTGATAAACAAGAAATTGAAACCGTATATTTTCACAATCTAAAATCCAGAGATGGAGCTATCAAGCATAGTGGTGACGACAGGGTTGGTGACAGTAGCGCCGATAATAAAGATAATGAAATCATTTACATCAATCTTGAGCAAATAAATCCAAAAGTCACATCGATTTTCATCTATTTAAACTCCTATAAACAACAAGATTTTGCCTCTATCCCTTATGCCAAAATCAAAATTGTCGAAGGTAAAAATCACAACCCACAACAGACTTTTGCAACCTATAATATTGCCTCAGACGAGACTTACAGTGGATATGTGTCAATGATTATGGGCAAAATCGAAAAACTCAACAATAACTGGACATTTACTGCCTTGGGAGATCCAATTAAAGCCAAAAACATTAAGGAGACAGTTATGTTAATTCAAGACAGATATATGTAGATTATCAAAGCTATTTTCTGTAAATAGCTCTCCAAAGTATTCCGAGTATCTCAAAGCCATTTCGATAGTTAAATATAGAACTACCTGAAATGGCTTTTTTGTATCTTTTTTACTGCCACTGCTGGTGAAAGTAATATACCAACTTGCCATTGCTGGAGTTTTTCTCCAGCATACTCGCGTCAGCAATATACCAACTTATTTCTCTACTAAATACCTAACTAGTTGCTAACGCAAGTCTCTTTGGAGATAACTCCAAAGAGGGTGAAAGAGAACAAAAATAATTCATCTGCCATTGCTGGAGTTTTCTCCAGCAAACTCGCGTCAGCAATATACCAACTTAATTCTCTTCTAAATATCTGGCTCGTTGCTAACGCGACTTTCTTTGGAGATAACTCCAAAGAGGGCGAAAGAAGATAATTATTTAGTTAACACAAACACCTTCCTCATAGTGGAAATGGTCAACTGATGCACAACTAAATTGGCCAATATATTTGGGGCTTTTTTGATATTCCTTTTTGATATCGAAATATTTTTTTTCAATTGCCCAATCATACAATAGCATATCTGTTGGATATAAACTAAGTATACCTGTCAATGAATAGCGTTTAATAACTTCCTCAGCTTTTTCCTTACTTTCAAATATTCCTGCTGGGTAATTCGCCCCTTCTCCCATAAAAACATAGACTTGGTTTTTCATTTTTTATATATTAATGTACTGATGAAATTACAGCTTTCAAATAATCTATTGGAGTTTTCTCCAGCAAACTCGCGTCAGCAATACCAACTTATTTCTCTGCTAAATACCTAACTCGTTGCTAACGCCAGTCTCTTTGGAGATAACTCCAAAGAGGGCGAAAGACAAAAATAGTTACTGCCATTGCTGGAGTTTTCTCCAGCAAACTCGCGTCAGCAATATACCAACTTATTTCTCTGCTAAATACCTAACTCGTTGCTAACGCAAGTCTCTTTGGAGATAACTCCAAAGAGGGCGAAAGAGGAAAAATAGTTACTGCCACTGCTGGAGTTTTCTCCAGCAAACTCGCGTCAGCAACTTATCGATGTGCTTATATCCTAAAACTTGGTTCGTTGCCGACACATTAAGCTCATTGGAGATAGCTTTACCTAAGGCAAATATGGAGTGTAATCGATTTATCTTTCAAAAAAATTAATTATTCTTTTTGATACAATAAAGCAAATATTTACATTTACATCTATAAATAATCTAAAAACTATCCAATTATAATGAATACTAGAAGAGATTTTCTGAAAACTTCAGGCGGTGCTTTGGCAGCAAGCTTATTACCTTGGAACGATTTGTTTGCACAGGCAGGTCTTGTTAACAAAGTAGGAATTCAATTATTTTCTCTCCCCAAAATGCTCGATAAAGACTTTGCTGGCACAATGCAATTCTTATCCAAAATGGGCTACAATGAAATAGAGCTATTCGGACCGTATCCATTCAGTGATGAAGCTGCTCGTGAGAGTTGGAGCAAGGTAACGCCAATGCTTGGATTTAGTGGAAGTGGATATTTCGGAAAATCAGCCAAAGAAATAAAGCAAATTCTTCAAGATAATGGTTTAAAAACTCCTTCAGCTCATACAGATTTAGCAACGCTTCTCAACAATATGCCGCAACTTGGAGAAGCAGGACGCGCTTTGGGTTTTGAATACGTGGTATTGCCTGCTATTCCTGAAGACCGTCGTAAAAACTTGGATGACTACAAAAGAATTATCGACGATTTCAATAAAATTGGTGACAATGCAAAGAAAGAAGGCTTAAAGTTTGGCTATCATAACCATGGATATGGCTTAAGTAAGATGGACGGAGTTGTCCCATTGGAGCTTATCATGGAAAAACAGATCCAAATTTGGTGTTCTTCGAAATGGATATTTATTGGACAACTGCTGGCGGAATGGACCCAATTGCTTTGTTGGATAAATACAAAAATCGCTACCACATGCTTCATTTGAAGGATATGAAGGAGAAAAAACGCTTCTCAGGTGATGGTAATAGCTCTAACCAATGGTTTGAATTATTCCCATACATGACATCTGCTGGTGAAGGTGTTTTGGGAGTGAAAGAGATTGTAGAAAAGGCAAAGCAGGTAGGTGTAAAACACTATTTTGTAGAGCAAGATTTAGTGGCTAATCCAGATGTAGCTTTAAAGAAAAGCATCGATTTTATTAAGTCAGTGTAAATTATTGGACAAAATCAAATTTAAGATTTTGCCTAGGGCTTTCGGCGGTAGGCTTTCAGAAAAGCATCGCTGTGATTATACACTCTTTGCCTAGTGCCTAGACTAATAACTTTTCTAACTAAGCATATTAACCTGAACATTACTATCCACTATTAATTTTTACCAAGGGAGGCTAAAACGGTCTCCCTTTTTTGTTTACAAAGGTGACCATTTCTAGCAATTACGTCCGAAAGTCAAAATATTCACTTAAACCTCACTTATTACCATGGACGTTAGTTTCTCAAATCTCAAAGACCAAATCTTTCTTGCTATTACACAGTATGGAGGAAAAATTTTATTAGCACTTATCGTTTTTATCATTGGTCGTAAAATTATTGCAAAAGCCTCGCAAGTTTTAGGATCAAAAATGAACAAGAGTAATTTTGATAAAGATATTCAGCCATTTCTCATCTCTCTTGTTTCGGTTGCCTTGAATATTATGCTATTGCTAAGTTGCGCAGGTATTTTGGGTATTCAAACCACTTCTTTTGTAGCAGTACTTGGAGCGGCTGGTTTGGCGGTTGGGTTAGCTTTACAGGGGAGTTTATCAAACTTTGCTGGTGGTGTATTAATCCTCATTTTTAAACCTTACAGGGTTGGCGATTTAATCAGCGCGCAAGGATACACAGGAACCGTTGAATCGGTTCAGATATTCAATACCATTTTGGTAACACCAGACAATAAAACATTGATTTTACCCAACGGAGCATTAGCCACATCTGCAATCACCAATATTAGTGGCAAAGGAACAATACGCGTAGATATGGTTTTTGCCGTGGGAAATCACAATTCGTTAGCTTCTGTCAAAAAAGCATTTACCAACGCAGTGCATAATTGCCCTACTGCATTACAAAATATGGAGCATGACATTTTACTCAACTCAATGACAGAGAATGCTTTAAAATTTGACGTGAGAGTATGGACTAACTCTGAAAATTACTGGGCCACTTATTATGGAGTAACGGAGTTGGTATATGAACACTTGAAGAAGGAAGGCATTGAGGCACCTAAAATTCATTTAAACTTACATCAGTTATCATAAAGATAATTCATCAAAAAAGCGGTCGGAAAATAAATTCCGACCGCTTTTTTGATGCTACTATGCTAGATTTTACTGAGCCTGAGACGCAGGCATTGCGCCTCTATCATAGATAACCGTTTTTTATTCAATGCAAGCAAGTATAATTTCACAAGCCATTCTAATTTGTTCCTCTGTGATGATTAATGGCGGAGCAATTCGCATGGAATTATCACAGAACAAAAACCAATCTGTCAATAAACCTTTTTCAATCGCTCGGTCGATAATCCCTTTTAGTTCATCAAAATCAGCGAATTCCACGGCCATCATCAAGCCCTGATTACGGACTTCTTTGATTTTAGGATGCACTAGCAATGAGCGAAATAAAGCGGCTTTTTCTGGAACAGACTCATATAATTTTTCACCTCGAATTAAATTAATCGTTGCCAATGAGGCAGCCGCAGACACAGGATGCCCGCCGAAAGTAGTAATATGTCCCAAAATAGGATTATCCTTAAACACGCTCATTACCTTCTGATTCGCAATAAACGCACCGATAGGCATACCTCCGCCCATTCCTTTGGCACTTGTGATTACATCGGGATAAATACCAAATTGCTCAAACGCCCAAAAACTGCCTGTTCGTCCAAAACCAGTTTGTATTTCATCAATAATCAAAAGTGCTCCTACCTCATCGCATTTTTTCCTTAATGCTTGAAAATACTCTACTGTAGGTACACGCACCCCCGCTTCGCCGCCAATAATTTCAATAATAACAGCTGCCGTTTGCTCTGTAATTTGCTCAATATCAGCCATATTCCCATGGGTGATGTTTTTGGTCATTGGCAATAGAGGTCTAAAATTTCTTTTGAAATTTTCGCTCCCCGACAATGACAATGCTCCTTGTGTAGCACCATGATACGCATTATAGCAAGACACAAACTCTGTTCTTTGGGTATATCGTTTAGCCAACTTCATGGCTCCTTCGATCGCTTCCGTTCCTGAGTTAGTAAAATATACATTGTCTAATACAGGTCTATCTCCTGCGCCAGGTGTTAGCGAATCTACCAAGGCTTTTGCCAATAGCACCTGCGGGCTTTGCACAAATTCGCCGTACACCATTAGGTGCATATATTTGTCAACTTGGTTTTTGATGGCCTCCACAACCTTTGGGTGGCGATGTCCGACATTGGATACCCCAATGCCCGAAATCAAATCCATGTAAGACTTACCCTCTTTATCGTATAAATAAACCCCTTCGGCACGCTCAATTTCCAAGGCTAATGGAAAATCAGAGGTTTGGGCCACATTTTTCAAAAATAACTCACGCTGCGTAATCAAAACCGTAATGTTTAATATGTGATGAAGCCACAAAATTACAAGATTTTGTGGCTTCATTTCTTATTTTTCCATAAAACAAACTGTTCCCCCTACCCAATCAAAGTCTTTGTTGAACCTCACTCCTATCATTTCCCCTCTCGATAATCGGGCGAGATTGGTCAATAAGGTGGGTTTGGGTGCTCCTTGTTCCCATCCATAGAGCAAACGTATTTCAGCTTTTACTTTGCTCCCGTCTGTTGTTTCTATGACTGGCAAATAATTGACTTTCCTTTGTAAAATATAGTCGGCAGGATTTTCGACTTCTTGCAAATCTGTTTCTGTAATATTGATTTTTACGCCACTTCCTGCAAAAGAAAACAATGGTTTTAGAACGTAATTCTCTAAATCTTTCGGAAAATCTCCTTGAAAATCAGACAAGTAATGACTTTCAGGAATATATTGATGATTGAATAAAGGCAAAATATATTTGCTAATTCTAAAAAACCAATTGGGGTGTCCTACCCACTCAACGTCTACTTCATCTGTAAAGTTAAACGCTGTTTGAAGCTCAGGATAATTGGCTAAATCATCAAATATCAATCGGTTATAAATACGTTTGATAGGAACGAGCTCTCCTGCTTCTTTGTAAAAAAGTAATTTTCCTTTCTTGATAATCTTGGTAATACATATAACCTTTACTCCCAATAATTCCTCCGTGACTTTGAAATCAATCCTTGTTTTTTGGGTTTCGGGATAAATTTCTAACAAAATCACATTTTCGGGTTTTTCTTCTCCAACAATTAAATTTCTTAAAAACTCGACATATTTTGGTCGAGTTAGGTCATTAAACAAAAAATCAAAGTTGTCAGGAATAGGATATTGATTTTGAAACTGCTTTGACAGAAAATATTGGAAAGCAAATAAAGAAGGAAAGCCCTGTAATTCAATCAACTGAGGTTCTATTTCACCTGTTTCATTTTCACAGATTGCAAAATCTATCGCCAAAAAAGAAGAATTATGATTCTCATGAGGCACATTTTGCCCCGCTGGAATAGCCTTTTCTGTTTTTTCCTTAAAATCTGCTGAAGTTAAAACCGAAATAATATGCTCACAGGCATCAAGCAATTGATTTTTGAAGGCTTTGGGCACAAATACAGGGGTTTCTGCCACTCGAAAATCTAATTGTTGAGGATACGCATGGTGAATTGATGCAAGAAATTGCTGATAGGTATCAGAAGAAAATTGAGCATTAAAGTTTTGTCGAGAAGCTTTATGCATATTTTTCAATCGGACGGCCCTATCCGAGGGTATTTATCGTGAACAGATAGGGCCATCCGTTGTTAATTCTGTGAAGTTGTTTTGAAAATTGCCGTACTAGCTGTTTTCAAAAAGTTAGGTAAAATTACCGATTCTGTCAGCAAAATTTTGTCTGGGTCGGCCAATTGCTCTACCATACTATTATATTTTGCCAAACCATGTGATTTTACTACAGCATGTCGTTTGTCTTCTTTTTGCAAATAACGTAACATTCCTTCACCATCAGCTTCTGGGTGAAATTGTGTTCCGAATATCTCTTTAGAAAAACGAATGGCCATGATGGCACGCTCTAAATTTACATGTGGACGTTCTTTTTCTAATCTTAAAATCGTTACACCCAAATCCTTAATACGTTTTTTGTTGGGACGCACCAATTGATAATCTCGAGAGTCGACCACATAAAACGGTTCTGGTAATCCATCAAAAAAGGGTTCTGAGCCAGCTTCCACAGTACGATGAACAGGAAAAACACCGAAGGAAGTGCTTCTTCGTTTAGAAACAGTTCCTATACCCAAATGACGAGATACTAATTGGAAAGAATGGCAAATCAAAAACATATACTTAGGTTTTTGAATACCTGCTATTACCTCCTCGCCACGATTGTAAGCAAAAACAGAATCGATAAATGTAAAATAAGGTGCTTCCCAAGATTCGCCAGATTCGAGTGGACTACCTGGACCGCCCGTAGAGATATAGATATCATAACTTAGGTCTGGCAAAGCCATTTCGGCACGCACATTATATACATCGTACTGCAAGGAAATATGAGATTCTTCCTCAAAGTTTTTAATCAAATTCAGGATACAACGCATACCTTCATTGGCTACGTTGTCGTACATATCGAGAATGGCTATTCGAAGACTATTGTGATTCATCTGAAACAAAGTTGATGGAAATGCTTAGGGATTATTAGTGGTAGCACTCATCTTTAGAAAGTACATTACAATACTTAAAGTGCTTAATTACTTAATATTAGAATGTAAAATTAGCCATTTTAAGTCATTTTTGTGGCTAAAATTTTACATTTCCCTAATCTTTATTTCGCAATAACTTTATTTATTTTTTGTTTCGAATAGTCTAAACATTGATTCAAGAAATATTATTTTGTATTTCCTAAATCTTAAAAAATACCTACCTTGGTTTCTTCAACGATATAGTCTACTACTTTTTTCAAATCACCTCCTGATTGCTCAAAAACTGCCAATTGACGATCGGCACCCGTACCATTATCAAGAATCGTTCGAATATACTCTACTTCATGGCGACTGCCCAATTCGTCCAGTACGTCATCCACGAAATCAAGTAGCTCGTCACATAGATTTCTGTATGGAACTTCCTCTTGTTTCCCGAAATCAATTAATTTCCCATGAATACCATAGCGAGCTGCACGCCACTTATTCTCATTAATCAATACTTTTCGATAGCTTCTAAAATTGAGATTTTGTTTCAACAATTTATAAATTTTGACTACCAAAGCCTGCATCAATGCCGCCAAACATATTGTTTCGTCGGCACGCATAGGAATATCGCAAATTCTAAATTCAATGGTATTGAAGTAAGGATGTAAGCGAATATCCCACCAGATTTTTTTACCGTCGTCAATACAATTTGTTTTTACTAGTAAATTGACATAATCGTCATATTCACTTGCAGAGGCAAAAAACTCAGGGATACCCGTACGTGGAAATTTATCAAAAACTTTTGAACGATAGGACTTGAAACCCGTATTGCGCCCACACCAAAAAGGAGAATTGGTAGACAAGGCATAAATATGCGGCAAGAAGTAACGAACCGCATTCAAAATCTCCAATCCTTGGTTACGGTTTTCGATACCGACATGGACATGTAGACCAAAAATTAAATTTCCTCTTGCTACGTCACGCATTTCGTCAATTAGGGCATCGTAACGAGGGTTGTCGGTTATGAGTTGGTCTTGCCAATCAGCAAAGGGGTGAGTTCCTGCGGCTGCCACTTTTAGATTTTGGGCATCGGCTAATTCAATGATGTGTTTTCGAAGATAAATTACCTCATCACGCGCCTGTTGGATATTATAACAAATATTTGTCCCAACCTCCACCACTGCCTGATGCATTTCGGCTTTTACTCTTTCTTGTAAACTAATTTTTCCCCCTTCCACAATTTTAGACATGTGCGAGCGCAAATCTCTAGTATCAGGGTCTATTGTTTGAAATTCTTCTTCTATTCCTAGGGTAAATAATGACATAGTTAGTTGCGGTTGGGTGGTTTGATTGAGAACTGTGCTTATTTTGGAACACAGTTCTCAATTATTTCTATTTTTCCATCATTTTATCGCGAGCTACACCAGCCACGGAGCTACGAACAAATGTTCCCCAAGTAAGATTGTCTTTGCCCGGTTTATGCTTTTTCGCACGGTCAATAGCGAACTTTGCGGAAGTCTCGACCACCCATTCAAAGTTTTCTTGACCGACTGAATTTACGTCTGCATCGGGCGCAGGGTTACAGAAGTCAATCGCATAAGGAATGCCGTCACGCACAGCAAACTCCACAGTGTTAAAATCGTAGCCAAGCGCATGGTTTAGCGCCAATACATAATCTTTGACGGTAGCTAATAGCTTTTTAGCAGCAGGTCCTGTGGGTAATTGAGCATCGTAGCGCAAATGGTGTGGATTTCTTGGTTCGTAAGGCATAATACGAACATCTTTGCCACCGATGCAATAGCAACGGAAATAATCAGTGAAAAGAATTTCCTCTTGTAAGAGCATCACCAATTGACCCGTCTCATCGTATGCATTGAAAAGCTCATCGGCATCACGTACTTTGTATACGTTTTTCCAACCTCCTCCTGAGTGTGGTTTCATATAGGCAGGAAAACCAATATAATCGAAAATATCACCCCAAGGCATCGGGAATTTTAAGTTACGAAAAGAAGTATCTGAGGTATCATCAGGACGAACTTTTGAAGGCAAAATCACAGTTTTGGGTACAGGAACGCCAATATTTACCGCCAATGCATTGTTAAAGAACTTTTCGTCAGCACTCCACCAAAAGGGATTATTGATTACTGCTGTTCCTGCCATGGCAGTGTTTTTCAACATTGCTCTATAATAGGGTACGTCTTGCGAAATACGGTCGATAATTACATCATATCCAGAAGATTCTCCTTGAATTACTTTATCAATTAAGGCTCTTTCAGCGACAATTCCTTTAGGTGCAATTTGGTTGACTCTTTCTACAAATGCTTCAGGAAAAGTATTCTCCATTCCATGTAAAATACCGATTTTCTTCATAGTTTTATTCGTAAGTTTTTTGTTGAGTGAACTTTATGAAATTTCTTTAATTTTTATTTTTTACTAAATTCTTGACAGGTATTCTGGAAACATTTCTCTCCAAATAGGCCAATCGTGCGTTCCATGCCAGCGGACATCCAACCAGTGATCGACATGTTTACTTTTAAGAATTCCTGAAAGTCTTTCTGTTTCTGGTCTACAGAAGTCTGCATTACATGTGCCTAATACGATATTCATCTGCCACAAATTAGGATCATTCAGATTGGGTAAATAATCAGGAGGATTATTAAAATATACCTGATCATTATAAAAACCATTGAGAAAGGAACGAATATCAAAAGCCGCACCCATCGTAAAAAGGTGAGAAACCTTATCAGGATGTCTGAAGGCAAAATTTGCTGCATGAAAACCACCGAAACTACAACCTGCAACCGCCACTTTAGCGACACCACATTCTCTCTGAATGGCAGGAATCAGCTCTTCATTGAGATATTGATCATAGTAGATATGGTTTTGAATACGCTCTGAAGGATGAAGATGTTTGGCATACCAAGAGTATTTGTCAATACTATCAGGGCAATAGATTTTGACTTTCCCGTCATTAATTAAACCTTTAGCAGCGTCAATGAGTTTGAAATCTTTGGCCTCGTAATAGCGCCCCATAGTAGTTGGAAACACAATAACTGGATAGCCCCAGTGGCCATATATTAAGATTTCGTTGTCTGCCCCCAAATGATGCGAATAGTATTTAATGTATCTTTCCTGCATATGGTTAATGGTTTTGAAGTGTTTGGGCAGTTCGAGGCAAAGATCAAAAATTGTATTTCAAAGGAAAAATTGTGCTTTTGACTCTCTCAAACTGGTATTCCTTGGAGGATTTTCTCTTAAAAATAGGCATTGTTTTTTATTTTCAAAATTTTTCAAAATAATTAACTCATTAATTTATTGTTTATCCGATGATTCTTCCAATGATTCTGTATTTTACCAGAAAATCTTCAAATTAGTACCTCGAGACTTGGTGACTTGCAAAATTTGTACTTTACCAATGTTTAGGGTTAATCATTCTTGAGTTATGCCAATTCGAAGGAACATTATCGAAGAAAAGCTTCTATTTTCAACCAACAAACTCTATTTTTATGAAACTGACTTTAACCTTGTTAGTCCAAATACTCTTTTTCTCATTGAGCTACTCACAAAAAATAATTAAACCAGTGAATCAAACCACATATAAAAACGACAGTATTTATTCGCAATATCTTCAAAGAACCGTCAGTCTATCAATTATTATTCCCACCCAACATCAGCAAAAATTATCTTTGCTTTTGGTCAACGATGGACAAGATTTCCCTGCACTTCATATGCAAGATAGCGTGGAGTCCATGTTGGAAAACAAGCATACTATCCCGTTTCTGACAGTGGGTATTCATTGCAATCACGAAAGAATTTTGGAATATGGTACAGCCGCACAAGCAGACTACAAAAATCGAGGTACAAAAGCTGGGCTTTACACACTTTTTATTCTTAATGAACTCATTCCATATTTAGAACATCAGTATCCTTTGAGAAGAGAACCTGAAGCCAGGGTATTTGCAGGATTTTCGTTGGGAGGTTTATCCGCTTTTGATATTGTTTGGCATCATGCCAATGCATTTGCTAAAGTAGGTGTCTTTTCTGGAGCCTTGTGGTGGCGACAAAGAGAGGAAGGATACACCGACGAGCACGACCGAATTATCCATAAATTGGTACGTGCTGGCTTGTACAAGGCTGGTTTGAAGTTTTGGTTTGAAGCGGGAACAAACGACGAAAAAGACGATCGTAACAACAATGGCGTCATCGACGCCATTGACGACACCTTAGATTTGATGAAAGAGTTACATCAAAAAGGGTATCATGCCCATGAAGATACACACTACTATCAAGTAGAAGGCGGCGAACATAATACCCATACATGGGGAAAAGCAATGCCTGTTTTTTTAAAATGGGCTTTTGAAAAGAAATAAGCTCATTTCTTAAATTTTGTTAATGACTATCACCTATATGATAACTCTTTCTAAATTGTCCAAAAATTACATAACTATTATATTTCAATAAGGCTTTCTGTGAACAATCATCGCTAAAGCTGTTTTACTTGTTCAACCTCAACCCGCTTTTTCAAATAGAGTACTCTGTATTTGAAAAGTATTTTAAACCCCAATCATTCTCCTATGAAGTTAATACTGTCCGTTATTACAACACTCCTATTATGTAGTTTGCTCTCAAGCTTTAGTTTTGCCGACACTGGTATCAAAGGCAGTATCAAAAATATGAAAGGTGAGTCGCTTTCATTTGCCTCTATCATTATCAAAGGACAAAATAAAGGCACTATGGCCAACGAAGATGGCTTATATGAATTGGCACTACCAAGTGGAACCTACACGGTAGTTTTCCAATACTTAAGTCATAAATCATTAGAAAAAATAGTTAATGTTCAAAATGACTATGTAACACTCAATGTCAACCTCGAAGAACAATCTATTAGTCTTAATGAAGTAAAATTTTCTGCCAAAACAGAAGATCCAGCCTATACCATTATGCGTAAAGCTATTTCGATGGCAAGGTTTCATATTTTAGAAGTAAGTAACTACAATGCTCGAACCTACGTAAAAGGAACAGGAAAAGTCAACTCTGTATCCAAACTCCTGAAAGCTGTGGCGGGCAATAAAATGGAAAAAGAATTAGGAATAAAAATTGGACAAACCTATATTCTTGAATCCATCAACGACATTAATTTTTCTCAGCCAAATACGGTCAAAGAAAAAATTGTTTCAAGCAGAAGTAACTTTCCAAAGCAAATCCAGCAGAGCAGTGGCAATATTATCACTTTTGCCCGAACCAATTTTTACGTACCAAATATGGGAGGACTTGTTTCTCCATTGTCACCAAGTGCATTGGCATATTACAAATTTAGCTTTGAAGGAATGTTTGAGGATAGAGGTGTTCAAGTCAATAAAATCAAGGTAACACCCAAATCTTGGGGGCCAGATGTATTTTCAGGAACGATCAATATCATCGAAGATACATGGGCGATTCATAGTCTTGATTTGAAGTTTAATGATGATAATGGTAACTACACCCTCAAACAACTGTATTCACCTTTCAAGGATGTTTGGATGCCAGTTTATATGGATTCAGGATTTAGTTTCGACGCTTTCGGTATTGTAGCTGAGGGTCGTTATGTAACTAATGTTCGTAATTATAACTTAACCGTAAACCCTAAATATCATCAACAACCCGTAGTAATTGATGAGAAAATCGATAAAGCGGAAGCAAAGGAATTGAAAGGTCAAAAAGTTGATAAAAACTTGGCTTTAAAACAACAATCCATGACGCGCAAGCAACTCAAAAAAGTGCTCAAGGATTTAGAAAAAGAAGACAAAGCCGAGAAAAAAGCCCAAAATCAAGACGTAAATGTCATCCGAGATTATAGCTTGGATATTGATTCACTATCCACGAAACGAAGCAATGATTTTTGGAATACAGAGCGCCAAGTTCCACTCACAGAATATGAGGTGGTAGGCTACAAACAAGCCGATAGTTTGAATAAAGTCAACGAAGGACAAATTAAAAAGGACTCTATCAAAAACCTTCCAAAATTCAAATTAAGCCATATTTGGTCTGGTCATACTTATAATTATGGTCCCAGAACGCCTTTGTATGGATACCAAAAAACTTTATCCTTTTCGTCGCCAGCTATGGCCAATTCAAATGTAGATGGTTCTTACTACAATACAGTTGAAGGGTTCTATTTGGAAACAGGCTTGAAATATATTAAGCGAAACAAATTACTGAGTCGTTTGGAAATCGGAACTGATTTACGCTACTCCTTCGGAAGAAATAAGTTGACAGGTTTGCTTTTTGGAACATTTGTTCATAAATACACACAGTTATCGGTAAAAGGTGGTCAGTTTGTGTACCAATACAATCAAAACCAACCTATTACCCCATTTGTCAACTCTATTTACTCGCTCTTATTTGAACAAAATTATATGAAGGTTTACGAAAAAGCCTTCGGTCAAATAGAGCTTCGTCATCAGATATCGCCGAAGCTTACAGGAAGTCTTTCGTTTGAAACAGCCCAACGACATATATTAGAAAATATTGCCAATACAAAGCCTATTTTCGACAATAAAAACAGAGAGTTCAGTAGCAATTTACCGACAAACAGCGAACTCTCGGATGTATCATGGACTAATCATTCCATTCAAATTCTGAACGCGGGACTATCGATTAGACCGTTTGCTAAAACAAGTAAATTTAACGGACGTGAATTTATTTCAAACTACCGCAATCCTAATTTCAGAATCAGAAGTAAATGGGGCTTCAGCAAAGCAGGTGACTTTAATAATACCGAAATAGAATACGAACAAGTATTTGACCTCAAACGTCTAGGTGACCTTCGTTTGATGGTAACTGCTGGAGATTTCTTAAAAAAACCAAGCTATTTCCTCGACTACAAGCACTTCAATGGCAATCAGGTTTTGTTCAGAAGAGAAGGACTGTTTAATTCATTCAGAAATCTAGATTACTACAACTACAGCACAAACGGTTCATATATTGAGGCACATGCACAACAAGATTTCAGGTCTTTATTGCTTACAAAAATCAACCTATTAAGATTATATGGCTTGAAAGAATCGGTATTCGCAAATTATCTGTACACGGGTAACAAAAACTTCAACTACCTAGAAGTAGGTTATGGCGTATCAGGTATCGGGAAAATATTCGGCTTAGAAGTCGTAAGCAATTT
Organism: Flectobacillus sp. BAB-3569; assembly: GCF_002270355.1. GTDB lineage: Bacteria > Bacteroidota > Bacteroidia > Cytophagales > Spirosomataceae > Flectobacillus > Flectobacillus roseus. The sequence continues at coordinate 114,760 of NZ_NJFZ01000020.1, forward strand.
TATCAATGGCAAATACGACGCAACAGCTTTGAGAGTGAAGTTTAGTAGATAGTGTTTGAGGGGACAGTTGATGAGGCACAGAGGCACAAAGTGAGCATGTGAAGTTAATTGAGCATTCTACTAGCGAAAATAGAGTCATTCCTAACTCTAACATTCGTGTTATTTTCCAAGCATTAATCAAAAAAGGGGTTCGAAAAACTAATTTCGAACCCCTTTTTTGATACTACCATGCCAGATATAACTCGACTTGAGACGCAGTGATTGCGTCACTACTGGTAAATTTAGCCTCAACACAATTACTAATTTACTAAATTACTCCATTAGAGATGACTCACTTTGTGCCTAAATCTCTTTACTACCCACTTTGTGCCTTTGTACCTCAATCACTTTGCCACTCAACAAAAACCTACTTCCCCACCGATATCAAGTTAGCAAATAGTCTGTATGCACCCGAAACGCCCGCAGGAAGTTGACGGAAAAAAGCATAGCCTGTGAAGATGTAATTACCTTTTCCGTATTTGGCGTATAATAAGCCTCCATCCGCTGGCTTTTCATTGGGGTCATTTGAGGAAATAATAGTTTCATATTTACCATCCCATTCATTTGAAAAATACAAGCCTCTTTCCTGAATCCAACCATCAAAATCTTTTGCCGTAATTTTGTTTGGAGCATTCAAAATCGGATGTTCAGGCTTCAAAAATCTTATTTCGGCCTCCTCTACTGTAACACGGTCACGAGAAAGTTTGAAGTCGTAAGGTCCTAAACCTCCATCAATTTTTTGTAAGTTATTATTCACCTGATATTGCACTACCATGTTTCCTCCACTTTGTACATATTCCATCAATTTCTTTTGATAGAATTTCAGACGTGGTTCCGTGTTATAGGCACGTACACCAACCACAATAGCGTCGTATTTACTCAAATCTTCATCCAATTCCTTCTCTCCTAACATAGTAACTTTATAACCAATCTGACGCAATGCCGCAGCCACTTCGTCACCCGCACCCATGATATAGCCAATATTATTACCCTTTTTCTTGATATCTAACTTCACAATTTTAGCCTCTGCTACAGGGAACAAGGTTTGTGGAGGAATATGGTCATACGCCACTGTCAACAAACCTTTGTCTGAAGTACCACTTGGAGTCGTTACCACCGCTCGGAAAGTTGCTTCACTTGCACTTGCATGCGTAATATCCGCTGGCGATACTTTAAACACTACTTTTTGTTCTTGGTATTTATTAGAGAACTGAAAAATGGTGGTGGTCGGGTCCACTTTCCATCCTTTTGGCACTTCTAATGCTACACTACCACGTGCATCTGCTTTGTTTGCCTTCAGGGTTACCTCCACTTCCTTCGGTTGATTATCAGCAAATACATATACCTTATCAGCAATGTTGGCAGTTACTTCAGGACGAATTTCGTAGGTACGATACAACTCGCCTCTAACCTCGTCGGTATATTTATAAATAACAGGCGTTTTGAAAGTAAAATCTTTCCCTTCAATCGTGAAAGTAAGTTCAGCTTGCAAATCAGCAGGTTTTTCAGGCAAACCGATAATAGCCGCATCATCTACACGGTACATTCCTTTGCCCATTTTCTTTTCGGCTAACCAATACGGTTGTGTCAAAGGTTGATTGGCAGGAATCGTAACAGGAAAAGTAATGCGATTTAACTCATTATTACCAAGCGATTGAGTCAAAGTTGTATCTTTTTCAAAACCAGTCAAATGTACTTTTTTCAGAGAAACATTCGCCTCAGAACGCTTGATATAGCTTAAAGCCACATTCACTTTTTCGCCACGCACCGCCGAAAATTCATTCGGGTTTGCTTCAAAATAAAGTCCAGAGCAAGCTACAATTAGGCTTTCTAATTCTTTTTTCTTCTGAGTTTTCCAATACTCATCCTGAATTCCTTCTACTTTTTGGTACGCTTTTACCAAAATAGGCACAATAGTTTCAGGTTTTTCTGGATTAAACTTTGAAACAGCTTCATTGATTAAATCCTGAATACCTTCACTTCCTTTTACGCGACTCCAAGTAATATCAACGCCATCAAAAGCATCTTTTGTGGCCTTTTCTCCCGCCTTGTGCACCAAATATTCAGGACGAGCACCACGACCACGAGGTACGCCAAAACCTTGAGATTTATGTTGAGAACGGCTTTCAGCGGCAATTTCGTTATAAGATTTACCCAATAGAGGATTATAAACGCCAATGTCGACTTGAATAAAATCCTTTTCAGCAGGTTTTTGCGTTTGAGCTACTGTGCCAAAATTGAAGGTATTCCAAACGATACGCTTGGCTTGCCAAGGTTTCACAAATTTTAATTGCTCAGAAAACTTGGTAGGGTCCGCGGCAGCAGCAAATGCCTCTTCTGCCAAAGCAGCGGAAGCAGAGTGGTTGCCATGTCCTGCACGAGCATCAGGCGGAAAACGGCAAATAATAACATCTGGACGCAGATTACGAATACGCCAAACTACATCACCCAATACGGCGTCTTTTCCCCAAATTTGAAGCGTTTCTTCCGTTGTTTTTGAAAAACCAAAATCATTGGCTCTTGTAAAATATTGCTCAGGACCGTCAATTGAACGCGCTGCCAAAAGCTCTTGTGTACGAATCAAGCCCATGAGTTCCGCTTGCTCTGGACCAATCAAGTTTTGACCGCCATCTCCACGTGTAATCGACAAATATGAAGTACGAACTTTTCGCTCTTTTGCCAACCAAGACAACATAATGGTATTTTCGTCGTCGGGATGAGCGGCGATATACATCGCAGAACCTAATACATTTAATTTTTTTAGATTGAGAATCATTTCGCCAGTGGGCATGGGCTTAATGACTTGGGCAGTTGCGCCAAAACTTAAAGCCGAAGCCGCCAACACTTGGCAAATCAAACGGTTTAATGGGTGGTTTCTTCGCATGAGAATAAAATCGATTTTTATGAAGTCTTTCTAAAGGCAGTATTCGTCTTTACAATATCTACAAAACTAAACTTTTCCCTTGGGTGTTTGGTGCAATTCAGACCAATTGTCATGTAAACTCGACCAATTGGAGGTAGCAACAGATTTATGTAGTCTAGCTATGGAGTCGAGAATTGATAAATATCAGTATGGCTTCGCCATTTTTCTTTTCTTTTTCCGCCTAAAAAACATACAATTTGCCCATTCGAAAGTATACATGTACTCCCGAAACAATCATATAGAATAAATACAATAAAATCTTGGAATAATTTTTTTATATCAAAGCAAAAATTATATTTGCATAGTAGGGCATTTTGCCCAAACACGAACGTAAGTGTTCTTATAAATCTCATTTACTCAACATTTTAACCAACCAAACTATTTAACTCTTATGAATGACATTATTTATTTAGTTCCTGCTCTGGGTCTCGTTGGCTTGTTGTACACATTTTGGCGTTTTAACTGGGTTTCGAATCAACCAACGGGTGACGAAAACATGCAAAAACTCTCAGGATATATTGCCGACGGAGCTATTGCTTTTCTGAAAGCCGAATGGAAAATTCTAGCCTATTTTGCAATTCCGACGGCTATCCTACTCTTTTGGCTAGGTTCTGACGAAGGAACACCAGACCACCCTATTCATTCTTCACCAGTAATTGCTTTAGCCTTTTTGATTGGGGCGGTATTTTCAGCCACTGCGGGTTATATCGGAATGAGAGTGGCAACCAAGGCCAATGTGAGAACAGCTCAAGCTGCTCGTACTTCATTAGCAAAAGCTTTAGAGGTGTCTTTCACTGGTGGTTCGGTAATGGGTATGGGTGTTGCAGGCTTAGCGATTCTTGGTCTGGGTGGTTTATTTATCGTATTTTATCAAATGTTTGCCGCAGGTCATGAGCTTACTTCTGTAGAAATGAAAAAGGCAATTGAAGTACTAGCAGGCTTTTCACTTGGTGCTGAATCTATTGCATTATTTGCTCGTGTGGGTGGTGGGATCTACACAAAAGCAGCCGATGTGGGCGCTGACTTAGTGGGTAAAGTAGAAGCTGGTATTCCTGAAGACGACGTACGTAACCCCGCTACGATTGCCGATAACGTAGGCGATAATGTAGGTGACGTGGCTGGTATGGGTGCCGATTTATTTGGTTCTTATGTGGCTACTATTCTGGCAACCATGGTTTTGGGTCAAGAAATCCAAGTGACCGATAATGTAGGTGGTTTTTCTCCTGTCATTTTGCCGATGTTGATTGCAGGTGTTGGACTTTTGGCATCTTTGGTATCTACCTTTTTTGTAAGAATTTCTAGCGAAACTGCTTCTGTTCAAAATGCATTGAACCTAGGCAACTGGCTTTCGATTGCTATTACTTTCGTATCTTCTTATTTCTTAGTACATCATTTATTACCTGATACCCTCAATTTACGTGGATTTGAGTTTACCTCAAATGGTGTATTCCTTGCCATCATTGTTGGTTTAATAGTTGGCGCTCTAATGTCTGCTATTACCGAATATTACACTGCAATGGGCAAACGTCCTGTATTGTCAATCATTGAAAAATCAGGAACTGGACACGCCACCAATATCATCGGTGGATTGGCAGTAGGTATGGAATCTACAGTATTGCCGATTCTTGTATTGGCAGCAGGGATTATCTTTTCATATAAATTTGCAGGCTTATACGGTGTATCTATTGCAGCAGCAGGTATGATGGCAACTACAGCGATGCAATTGGCAATCGATGCGTTTGGTCCAATTGCCGATAACGCTGGTGGTATCGCCGAAATGTCTCAACTGCCCTCAGAAGTACGTGGTCGTACCGATAATTTGGATGCTGTAGGTAACACAACTGCTGCCACTGGAAAAGGCTTTGCTATTGCTTCTGCTGCATTAACTTCATTGGCTCTCTTTGCCGCATTTGTTGGTATTGCAGGTATCAAGGCTATTGATATTTATAAAGCTGATGTTTTGGCTGGCTTATTTGTCGGCGGTATGATTCCATTCATTTTTAGTGCTTTGTGTATTTCTGCGGTAGGTAAAGCTGCAATGGAAATGGTAAACGAAGTACGTCGTCAGTTCCGTGAAATCCCAGGCATTATGGAATACAAAGCTGAACCAGAATACGAAAAATGTGTGGCTATTTCTACACAAGCTTCAATTCGACAAATGATATTGCCTGGTGCTATTGCCTTGATTTCTCCCGTATTGGTTGGTTTTACTTTTGGTCCTGAGGTATTAGGAGGTATGTTGGCAGGTGTAACAGTATCGGGTGTTTTGATGGGTATGTTCCAGTCGAATGCAGGTGGAGCTTGGGACAATGCCAAAAAATCATTTGAAAAAGGGGTTCAAATCGATGGTGTAACCTATTACAAAAAATCTGAACCACACAAAGCTTCAGTAACTGGTGATACCGTTGGTGACCCATTCAAAGATACTTCTGGTCCATCGATGAACATTTTGATTAAATTGATGTCGATTGTTTCTTTGGTAATTGCACCATATATCGCAGTAAAATCTGATGCTTCAGTTGGGCAAAAAGAATTACAAAAAATTGAAAAAACTGCAGCAAAAGTTGTGAAGATTTCAACTTCTAACAAGGGTTAAATTTTGATAATTATTTCATTTAAAAAGCGCTCAGAAATTTATTTTCCGAGCGCTTTTTTTATACAATCATGCTACATTTTACTTGGCTTAAGACGCAAGCATTGCGTCTCTACTGCTGGAATACCAATTTTAAACTAGTCATAAAATCAGGGATGACTAGTATTTAGGGGTAAGAAAGATGAAATAAACAATATATTTGAGAGATTTACTGATTATACTCATCTGATAATGAGTGCATTCCGATAACTGATTCACTATTAACTAATAACCTCCTTTTTCTTAGATGAAATAATCCTAAATATCCTCCCTTTCCTAATTCATTCTTTTTGAATATTCTTCCAAGGCAGCCTTTTCACTGGTGCTCAAGCTATCTATTCCTTTGGAAGCTATTTTATCCAAAATTTCATCTATTTCATGCTGTTTCTTGACTTTATTGGCATTGTATCTTTCGTCAATGGTATCTTGTTGTTGGTTATTTTTGAAATAAAAATTATCAATCAATAACATATATGGACGAGTCACAATGATATAGATAAACACCAAAGATGGGATTAACAACAGTAATATAACCCACAAATTTTCCTGTAAAATTTCGGGAATAAACAGAATGGCTAATAGCATACCGATGATAGCTCCACCTAAATGTGCATCGTGCCCAATATTGTCTTTATTAGATTTGATGCCATAAATGGACACTCCTAAGTAAAGTAAGCCAAATATCCACGCTGGCAATGAGATAGGAATAAACATAATTCTTAGACCCATATCTGGAAATACTGCAATAGAAGCAAACATAATTCCAAACACCCCACCAGAGGCGCCCACCGAGGTGTACCCATCGTCTTTTCTATGAATCAATACAGAAATAAGGTTGCCCCCAACAATGCTTCCCAAATAAAGAATGAGAAATTTCGCTTCTCCAAAAATATTAATCGTCAGTCCTGAAAATACATACAAACTGTACATATTAAAAAAGAAATGTAGCCAGTCCACATGCAGAAATCCTGAGGTCAACAGGCGTTTATAGTCCTTTTGTAATAGTACTGGAAAAACGTGAAATTTATATTTATCAAAAAACAAAAAGTCACGAAACCCTTGATAGGTGAATACTAGGGTGATTCCGATGATGAGTATTGCAATCATGGTGAAGTGGTATAAAATGAGTTAAGACTACTAAAGTACATTTTTTCAGATAACAAACTAAATCGTTCTTTAGGTCTTTACCAAAAACACCAAAGCCCCAAATTTGATTTTTGGGGCTTCGATTTGTAAATATTTAACTTTTTTTAAGAAATCTTCTCGCGGTTGATATGTCCTATGAGCCATTGATGCGGGAAAGTCGTACACATCACCAACAAATACATCATCGGAATGGGATTCATACTTTTGGCAAAGGCAGCCCAGAAATACGCGTAGCCCAAAGTCATTACCACAGCAATAAGCGTAATCGGCATGGCATGTAACCATAGCTGAAAAGCTGAATTGATACTACGTCCCTCAGGCAAAAAATAGCGATGCGCATCAGAAAATGCATTTACAGCATGCCAGCCACCAAAATATAATGCCAATGCCGGTAACAAGGGCAGATATTCGCACAATACCAAGATAACTACCAAGGATATAACTTTTCTAACAGTAAAACTTGATGGATTTTTATATTGTGCTAAAAACAACAAAAAAAGCGTAATAAGGCAAACAACGCCAATAATCAACTCCTTTGAAGCGATTAATGTCAACCAAATTTGCATCATTAGCATATCTTGGCGTGTAATACTCGCCCACAAAATACTAGCTTGACTTCCATGACCTAAAAAAAGCCATAAAACAATCATCGTTCCATAGCTGTAACGCGTCAATGTCCATAGCATATTATTTGCCTGTGGCGATTTCAAATCAGACTCTCCAATATGCCAAGCGGTAATCAATAAAAATAAAAACACGCTCCCTGTAGGCCAATACCACCATAAAGCGGCAAAAAGTATGATAGCAAAAAGATAACGAACATAAAAAGTCCATTTTTTGTACGCCTTTCCTTCTCTTTTACACATCTCTTGTTCCAACCAAATATCCAAAGTTCGATGAGGAATTCCGATCAGAAATACAAAACCAAAGGCAAAAAAGATTTGTACCCAAATAGACAAACTTCCCTGTAATTCCTGCCATAACAGCAATAAGGCGCCCAAAATAATCGTCAAACTCGTAGGATTGTAGGCAATACTCTTCAAATACTTTATCACGTGCGATTGAATTTTTACTTGAATAACAAAGATAATCAAATGTTGTTGCTTATTTGTAATGTACTGTTGTCTTGAAAAAAATCCCAAGATTTATTCTGCTAATTTCTTGCTTTTATCAAAGGTATATTATTCCTTTGAATCATATTTAACCAAATGGTTAAACCTTTTGATAAAATGGAAGTAGAGATAACAACAGAGGAAAAGATTTTAATTGCAGCGAGAAAGGTTTTTATCGAAAAAGGCTGGGATGGCGCTCGTATGCAGGAAATTGCGGACAACGCAGGCATTAACAAAGCTTTACTACATTATTATTTTAGAAATAAGGAACAATTATTCAAAAGAGTATTTGCAGGAATTGTAAGCAAACTCATTCCCAATCTCAATACCATTATTCAATCTGAGCAACCCATTTTTGAAAAAATTCAGGCGTTTATCGATGCCTATCTTGATTTTTTACTGGCCAACCAAGAACTACCGCTTTTTGTGGCCAACGAGCTCTCAAGAAATGCTAATCTTATCGTGGGTGCTTTTGAAGAAAACGGACTCAAGCCAATGATTGGTAAAATGGTTATGGAAATTTTTCAGGCGATTGAAAACAAACAAATCAGACCTATTAATCCTGCACACTTACTCATGAATATTGTTTCAATGTGTGTTTTTCCATTTATGGGAAGGTCAATTTTTCAAAAAGTGTTGATGCAAGTTCCCGAAGAAATGTATCAAGAACTATTAAAACAACGGAAAAAAGAAATTTACGAGATGGTCTACCATTCTATCGTTTTGTAAAAGTTCTTTTCTTTCAACAAAGTAACAAATCAGTAGTCCGCCCAAAGAATACTCTACTTGTTTGTTACTTTTTTAAAAATAGATTTTTAACCAAATAGTTAAACATTTTAGTTAAAACCATGAGAAAAGCGTTTTATATTCTCCTTATTTGTTTGATTGTCAAGCACACGCAAGCGCAAGAGGTTCTTCCCTTGAGCCAGTGTTATACTTTGGCCAAACAAAATTATCCGATTGCCAAGCAAAAAGGATATATCAATGAAAGTCTAGAGCAACAAATCGCTCAACTAAAAAGTAATTTTAAACCTCAAGTTGACCTTGTCGGGCAGGCTACCTATCAGTCGGATGTGACTTCTGTTCCTATCAAAATTCCCAATATTGATATTCCTCAAATTTCTAAAGACCAGTATAAAATATATGCTGAGGTAAAACAAAGTTTGTACGATGGAGGTATCACTCAAGCTCAAATTTCAGTGCAAAAGGCAGCTTCCCAGACCGAGCAGCAAAAATTAGCCGTTGAGCTCGACAAACTAAAAGAGCGTGTTAGTCAGAGTTATTTTAGCATTTTATTGAGCCAAAATCAGCTCAAATTGATAGATATTATCAAAAATGAGTTGCAATCAAAAATCAACAGAATTAAAGCTGGTATCCAAAATGGCGTAAGTACCCAAGCCAATTTGAATCAGCTCGAAGTAGAAATTCTAAAGCTAGAGCAACGTACCAGTGAAGTAAAATCTCAGGAATCACTAGGGAAAAAGATCCTTGGTCTGCTTATCAACCAAGACCTATCGTCGGTTCAGTTAGTCTCTCCAGAGCTTTCAACGAGTCAAGACTCTAAAATTCAACGTTCTGAATTGACGCTTTTTCAAGAACAACACAACCTTTTAAGTACTCAAGAACAACTCATTAATGCCAAAAATATGCCTAAAATTGGGCTATTCTTACAAACTGGATACGGTAGACCAGCACTGAATATGCTCGAAAATGACTTTAAAGGATATTATATTGGAGGGTTACGATTCAATTGGTCATTAGGAGGTTTGTACACCAAAAAGCAAGAAAAAACTCAGTTGTTAATTTCTTCTAAAAACGTAGATGCGCAACAAGAGGCCTTTTTATTAAACACAAATATTGCTTTACAACAGTTGGATGCCGAAGTCAAAAAACTGGATAATATGATTGAGCTAGACCAAAAAATTATTGTTCTAAGAGAAAAAATCACCAAAACCTCTAGCGCTCAGCTCGACAATGGTATCATCACCGCAAGTGACTATGTAACAGACCTTTCGGCTGAATTACAAGCCAAAGAAAATCAGTTGATTCATACCCTACAACAAGCACTAGCGAAGGCCAATTATCAAAGCACTTTAGGACTTTAATATCCTATTTTTAGTATCAAACCGCGAAATTCGCACAATCCTATATTTGAAATGAAAAAGCAATTTATCTTCATATCGCTTCTAAGTACGCTTATTTTTTCTTGTAAAAAAATGAACAAACTTCGGATGCCACAGGCACTTTCGAAGCAACCGAAACCATTATTTCTTCAGAAGTAGCAGGCAAAATTCTCCATCTGGATTTAGAAGAAGGAGACACTGTGGGTTTGGCTCAAAAGGTTGGGAATATTGATGTGGCAAACTTACAACTACAAGAAGCCCAAATTGAAGCAAGTATCAAAAGTTTACCTCAGAAATTCAATGATGCTTCAGCACAAATTAAAGTATTGGAAAATCAAATAGCTGTCCAAAAAGAGCAACTTCGAATCCAACAAAGAGAATTTCAACGCTTGACAAATTTGGTGAAATCTGAGGCCGTTCCAAGTAAACAACTCGACGATATAGAAGGAGCTATTGCTTTAACCAAAAAACAAATTAGTGTACTAGAAAGCCAAATTAGCGCTCAAAAAACGCAAGTATCTATCCAAAATCGTAGCATCAACAGCGAACTTACTCCACTAGTAAAACGTGCCGACCAAGTGACTGACCAAATCAAGCGTGGGGAAATTATCAACCCTGTTCGAGGTACTGTTTTGACCAAATATGCAGAACAATACGAAATTACAGCTCCAGGAAAAGCACTTTACAAAATTGCAGATTTATCGGAAATGACTTTAAAAGTATATGTTTCGGGTAATCAATTGACTAAGGTTCAGCTCAATCAACCAGTAAAAGTGCTTATCGACAAAGCTGAAGGACTTTCAGACACATTACAAGGAAAAGTGTATTGGATTGCTTCAAAGGCAGAATTTACGCCAAAAACAATTCAAACGAAAGAGGAACGAGCAAACCTTGTTTATGCCGTAAAAATCCATGTCAAAAACACGGGAGCATTGAAAATTGGTATGTATGGCGAAGTGATATTTTAACCCCAATCGCAATGAATGCAATTATCGCAAATAGCCTTTTTAAATCATTCGAAAAAGGCAAAATCAAGGCATTGGAAGACATTTCTTTTGAGGTCAAACAATCAGAGTTATTTGGACTAATTGGCCCAGATGGTGCAGGAAAAACCACACTTTTTAGGATACTTGCGACCCTTCTATTGGCCGAATCTGGCGAGGCAAGCGTCGATTCGCTCGATGTGAAGAAGGATTATAAAGCGATTCGAAAAAGAGTAGGTTATATGCCAGGGAAGTTTTCCCTGTATCAAGATTTGAGTGTAGAGGAAAATCTCAACTTTTTGCACATGTTTTTGGGACTACTATAGAACAAAACTATCACCTTATCAAAGATATTTACCAGCAACTTGAACCTTTCAAAACTCGCAAAGCTGGCAAATTATCTGGCGGAATGAAGCAAAAGTTAGCCTTATGCTGCGCCTTGATTCACGAGCCAAGTGTATTGTTTTTGGATGAACCTACTACAGGGGTTGACCCAGTTTCGAGAAAAGAGTTTTGGGAAATGCTGAAATACCTCAAATCGGAAGGTATTACGATATTGGTTTCGACACCCTATATGGACGAAGCCAGTTTATGCGATAGAGTTGCTTTGATGCAAAAAGGAAAGATATTGGATATTGATACTCCAGAAGGCATTATTGAGAAATATCCAAAAAAATCTGGTCTATTCATGCCTCCAATATGTATGCTTTGTTACAGGTGGCACGGGCATTTCCAAACACCCATACCTGTTTTGGTTTTGGAGAAAGTCATCACTTGACGCTCAAAAACGATGAGAAGGATTATGAAGATTTTTGTAATTACGTACAAAAGCATTACAAAGAACCTTTCCAAATCCAAGAAATTACGGCTACCATTGAGGATTGCTTTATGGCTTTGTCCTGATGCTTTCAAGAAATAAAATGTGTAAAACATGGAAAATAAAGAAATAGTCATTCAGGCTCAAGGACTTACCAAACGATTTGGGGATTTTATCGCCACCAACGCCATTACTTTTGAAGTTTATAAGGGCGAAATATTTGGTTTTTTGGGAGCCAATGGGGCAGGAAAAACGACAGCCATGAAAATTCTCATTGGTATATCCAAACCAAGCGGAGGCGAAGCAAAAGTGGCTGGTTTTGATGTGTATTCTCAAACAGAAGACATCAAAAAAATATCGGTTATATGAGTCAAAAATTTTCACTTTATGAAGATTTGACTATTCGTGAAAACATTCGATTTTTCGGTGGAATTTATGGTTTAGATCGTAAAACTATTAAAGAAAAGACTGATATTTTGCTCAAAACATTGGGTTTTGAATCAGAAGCAGACAAATTAGTCTCTTCACTCCCATTGGGTTGGCGACAAAAACTATCATTTTCGATTGCGATATTACACAATCCCAAAATTGTATTTTTGGATGAACCAACAGGTGGAGTCGACCCAGTGACACGTCGTCAGTTTTGGGATTTAATCTATGAAGCCTCCAATCGTGGCGTGACTATTTTTGTCACCACACACTACATGGACGAAGCCGAATATTGCAATAGAGTGTCAATCATGGTAGACGGAAAAATAGAGGCACTTGATACTCCTAAAAATCTCAAAAAGCAGTTTCAAGCCAACTCTATGGATGAGGTATTTCACCAGTTGGCTCGTAAGGCTAAAAGGAGTGAATAAGTTTGATCAAAACACTAATAAATCAGTCAAACATGAAATTATTCTTAGCATTTATCACCAAAGAATTCAAGCATATTCTAAGAGATACTAGAACCTTAATCATTCTTTTTGGGATGCCCATTGTTCAGATTATCCTCTTTGGCTTCGCTTTAACCAATGAAGTGAAAGACTCCCGCATTGGTATTTTGGATTACTCAAAAGATCAAGCTAGTCAACAAATTATTCAAGAGCTTGATGCCAGTAGGTATTTTGATGTAGAAGCCAATTTTAGTAATCCTAAGCAAATTGACCAAGCCTTTAAGGAAGGAAAAATTCGATTAGCAGTGGTATTTCCTGCCAATTTCAGACATTCGCTTTTTCAACAAAATACAGCTTCAATCCAGTTAATAGCCGACGCGTCTGACCCCAATACTGCGAGTACTGTGGTCAACTATGCTAGTGCCATTTTGAAATCGTATCAGGACGAAATTCTAGGAGAACAAACTTTACCCTATACCATTCAGCCAGAAATTCGTATGTTGTATAATCCACAACTCAAAGGTGCATACAACTTTGTGCCTGGCGTTATGGCGATGATTTTGCTCCTTATTTCGGCCATGATGACTTCCATTGCCATTGTTAGAGAGAAAGAACTTGGGACAATGGAAGTACTTTTGGTATCGCCAGTCCCTCCTATTTTGGTCATTGTTACCAAGGCAATCCCTTATGTTTTACTATCATTTATCAATGTAAGTACCATCCTAATTTTGAGCGTAAACCTCCTCGATGTTCCTATTCAAGGCAGTTTACTACTTCTTTTGGGCGAAAGTATGCTTTTTATTTTTGCGGCTTTGGCACTGGGTTTATTCATTTCGACGATCACCAATTCGCAGCAGGTAGCTATGTTGGCCTCTTTAATGGTGTTACTATTACCCACCTTGATTTTCAGTGGCTTTATGTTTCCTATCGAAAATATGCCCAAACCGATGCAATTTATCTCAAATTTGATTCCCTCAAAATGGTATTTTTTCATTGTTAGGGACGTGATGATAAAAGGCCTAGGCTTCAAGAGTGTCCTAAAAGAAAGCCTTATTTTGGTAGCAATGACGATAGGTTTTGTGTTAATAGCTTTAAAAAATTACAAAACGAGGTTGGAATAATGAGAAGTGACAAAGTGGTAAAGGCACAAAGTAGCAAAGTGTTTTGATGATTGTAGCACAGTTACTCAAAGCGCCTAAAAAAACACTTTGTGCCTTTGTGCCTCTGTCACTTTGTCCCTCTTTGATAACCATTCCCAAGCAATTATGAAAACACTACTTTTTTTACTAGAAAAAGAGTTTCGGCAGATATTTCGTAACTCATCGATTATTCGTATCATTTTCGTGATGCCCATCATCCAGCTGATTGTACTGCCCATAGCTGCCGATTATGAGGTAAAAAACGTGAATATTGCTGTGGTTGACCACGATCACTCAAGTTATTCGAGACAGCTGGTTCAAAAAATTATTGGATCAGGATATTTCAGATTAGTGGAAAATACAGACTCTTACAAAAAAGCTCTCAAAAGTGTCGAACAAAACGATTCTGATGTAATCATCGAAATTCCAGCGCATTTTGAAAGAACTTTAATCAAGGAAAATGAGGCCAAATTATTACTTGCCATCAATGCCGTAAATGGCACAAAAGGCAATATGGGTGGAGCGTATCTCAACTCCATTATCAAAGATTTTAATCAGGATGTGCGTACGGATTGGGTTACTTTTCCAAGAATGAACCCTATGCCTTTGTTGGATATTGTTCCTCGTTTTTGGTACAACACCCGTATGAATTACCAGCTATTTATGGTTCCTGGGATTTTGGTTATTTTAGTTACCATGGTTGGGAGTTTCCTTACAGCATTGAATATTGTTAAGGAAAAAGAAGCAGGAACGATTGAGCAAATCAACGTTACACCGATCAAAAAACATCATTTTATCTTGGGAAAACTGATTCCTTTCTGGGTGCTTGGCTTGATTGTTACAGCCATTGGTCTGACCGTCAGCAGAGTAGTATTTGGTATAGTTCCTGTTGGGAGCCTACTCGTGATTTTTGGTTTTACTGCTATTTTCCTTTTGGCAGTTTTAGGACTTGGCTTACTTATGTCTAATTTCTCTGACACACAACAACAAGCCATGTTTTTTGCCTTTTTTATGATAATGGTTTTTGTTTTGATGGGTGGACTATATACTTCCATTGACGGAATGCCTAACTGGGCTAAAATTATGACCAAGTTTAATCCCGTCGCCTATTTCATTGATGTCATGCGAATGGTAGTCATCAAAGGATCAGGGCTTTACGAAATAAGAACCCATATTTTTGCCATATTGAGTTTCGCCATCGTATTCAATGGATTAGCCATTTGGACCTATAAAAAGCAAGTGTAATCTGAGTGATGAGTTTTGAGTGATGAATTGTCCTTTGTGCTTGCCTAAAAAATTCGATTCTAAGAATTTAAAGTATTGACATAAAAAAACCGCTCTGTAAATTACAGAGCGGTCATCTATCAGTAGTGGATTTGTGAAAATTAAGAGTTGATTTTTCCTCTCAATGCACGTGGGATATCGATAGTTGCAACTGGGTTAGTTGGGTTGTTCAAGATAGAAACACCTTCAACTTTCAATTTGCTAACTTTGATAGTTTGTCCCAAGTCCAAACCTGTAATATCTGCTTCAACAAAATCAGGAATGTTTTCAGCTAAACCTTTCAAAGTAACTTTGCGAAGTTTCTGAACCATTTTACCCCCTTTTTGTACACCTGGAGCGTTACCAACGATTTTCACTGGAACGTCAATTTTGATAGCTTTGCCATCAACGATTTCCAAGAAGTCAACGTTCAAAATAGTTTCGTTAACTGGGTGGAATTGTGAATCTTGTAAGATTGCACGACGGATTTCTCCTTCAATGTTTAATTCAACTTCAGCAACTTCTGGAGTGTAAATTAATTCACGGAACAAAATCATTGGAACAGCGAAGTGAACTACATCTTTTCCACCGTACAATACACATGGAACTAATGCTTCGTTACGTAAATCTTTCGCTGATTTTGTACCTAAAGTTTCTCTTTTGAAACCTACAACTTCAATCTTTCTCATTTGAGTGATTTTTGTGTTACTAGCCTTTCGCGAACTGCTATCTTCTAGTAACTGTTTAAGTAATTATTGTTTTATGAAAAGTGAACTGATAGACTCGTGGTCACGGATTCTTCCAATAGCTTTAGCAAACAATTGAGCTACTGAGAGAACTTTAATTTTATCACAACCAGGTTTTACAGGAATGGTATTGGTTACCACTAGCTCTGTAAGCACTGAATTACTGATATTTTCGTAAGCATTGCCAGATAATACTGCGTGAGTAACGATAGCTCTTACTGATTTGGCACCTTTGTCCATAATCAACTGTGCGGCTTTACACATCGTTCCACCTGTATCAATCAAGTCATCGACTAATACTACGTCTGCACCTGTTACATCTCCGATCAACTGCATTGAAGCAACTTCGTTGGCACGTTTACGGTGTTTGTCACAAATAACCATTTCAGCGTTGAAGAACTTCGCAATGTTACGAGTACGAACTACACCACCTACGTCTGGAGAGGCAAACAAAATGTTATCTAAGCCTAATGATTTCAAATAAGGTACAAAGATAGCTGTTCCTTCCAAATGATCTACAGGAAAATCGAAAAATCCTTGAATTTGTCCAGCATGTAGGTCAACGGTCATCAAACGGTCAGCACCAGCGGCAGTCAAAAGATTTGCAATTAATTTTGCACCAATACCTACTCTTGGCTTGTCTTTACGGTCTTGGCGAGAGTAACCGAAGTATGGAATTACCACTGTTACATAGTGCGCCGAAGCACGACGAGCCGCATCAATCATCAATAACAATTCCAACAAATTATCAGCTGGTGGAAAAGTTGATTGAATCAAGAAAACATCACAACCTCTGATTGATTCATCAAAACTTGGAGAAATCTCACCGTCTGAAAATCTTTGAATTGTAGTTGAACCTAATTCTTTACCGAAATACTGAGCGATTTCTTTTGCTAAATATTCAGAAGAAGTCCCTGCGAAAATTTTAACTTGATTTATGGAAGCCATTTTTTGTGGGGGTACAACGCCTTGCTTTTGCGAAGTACTGATTATTGTTGGATCTGTTTGCAATCGTTAATACCCAATTTTAAAATTTTCCGCAAAAGTACAAAATCTAGCGGATATATACTAGCAATTAAGACTTGTATTTTTGAATTTGCCTCGCTTTTTTTTCTATACCCTTCGCTAAGTGGTTATATCTTACCGAAATGCCTCTCTTTTGACCGAAACAAAGAATTTTAAACTCAAATAGCGTCAATAAGACACATTTACTGTATTCTAATCAACGCTACCTTTATCTATCTTTTTTTCTGGAAATAATTCAGCATTTCCTCAAAAAATACAATTCATTTTTCAAGGCGGATTGGGGATTTCTGATTTCGGAAATAAAGCCAAATCCCTTTATTTTTTACAAAATATGGAAGCTTACACTTCCGAAATCCAACATCAGATATATGAAATGGATGGGTTTTACATTCCTTCGTACACTACAAATTCTCTATCCGTAATATTTATCGAAGCTAAAACTGCTATTCAAAAGTTTTTGTGTTCGGTCTTTTTTCCATTGCTCCACATCGTTGTTGATGACCGCCTGCACGACACTTCTTTCATCGATAGAACCTAATCCAGAGGCTGAATAAATTCCTTGCGAACTAGCTGCTTGAGTAACCGCTTTTTGAAGTACAGCCAAAGAACCAGATAGACCTCTATTCACAGCCAAATCTACACGAAGAGCAATGCCTCCTTCTGAAAACAAAATACGATTTAAAGGAACTTGCTGACCAAATATTCCAATTCCTGTAGCATCAGAAAGTGCTTTATTCATGTACTCCTCCTGCGCGATTTGAATCTGTGCTCGTATCATTTCTCTTTCAAAACCCGCCGCGATAAATACTCCTGTCAATTGCAAATCATTGGCGACCGTGGTAAAGGCTGCATCACCCGAAGCGCCTCTGACACTTACGACTGGGGCTCCATAACCCGAAACATCTACACCAAACTTGCCAAAAGAATTATAGAAAGCATCACTATTGTTTTGCTTCATTCTTTGTAGTACTTTACTCAAAATAGAACCACTCGCCGAAGCACCTGTAAACTGAATAAAACCAAATGAGAAAATAGCTTTATCATAACTATTTACCGCATCAAAACAACCTTCATTTTTTCCAATAAAATGTAAAACGTCTGCGTAAAAAGGCTTAGGTAACAAATCTTCAAATTGATAACGTTGTGAATCAAATGTCGATTTGCCGAAATAAGAAACGCCTCTTGGGTTTACCAAATTAGGCGAAGGATAGTTGTCTCGCATTGTGCCAGTCGTGTCTGTTCCATAACTTGATGGATAAGAAATTACAATACTGTTGTAACTACCCTTATTATCTTTTCTTACAACAAAAGACGAAATACTTGATGCCATACTGCCGCCACTTCCTGAACCTGAATAGCTACTTCCTCCACCTGACGAATAACTACCATAATTTGGAGTGGAGTTATTTGGGTAAACTGGATCAGTATTCGGGTAAACAGGGTTATTGCTTGGATACACAGGATCGCTGTATGAGGGTGTATAACCTCCTCCTGACGAAACATTTAGCGTCTGACCAATAGAGATATTATTGTCATACAGATTGTTAAATTGCTTCAACTGGTCTACACTAATGTTAAATTTTTTCGCAATACTGTAAAGAGTGTCTTTGGGTTGTACGGTATAAGTTGCCATAGTTTTGTGTGCAATACATTAAAAGGTTCGGTTGATATTCGAAATTAAACAAATACTATGCAGAAAATAAAGTCTAGGTTCATAACTGAGTAAAAGGCACTGCTGGCACGGGTAATAGCATTGAATTATCATACCATTTCTGATTTGAGATTTTGGATTGCTGATTTCGGAAATATTTAATCAACAATTAGACCTGTACGAAGAATTCTAAAACTGTCTATTCCGGATATAGGATGTTGGATTTCGGAAGTGTAAGCTTCTATGTTTTGTAAAAAATAGAGGTATTTTACTTTATTTCCGAAATCAGAAATCCAAAATCCGCAATTCTTATAATGGTTTATTTCCAAAAACTAAATGAACCGTCTAGCAATTTCAAGATTCTTTGCTTCTTCAAAGCATCTGGCTCATTTTGTGCCAATACTTCCACCACTCTACGCTCGTTGATTTTGGCTAATTGCATACTGGTAGAAAGCTTAGCCTCTTTCGCTACCTGATTAATAGCCGCCTGAATGGGAGCTAATGACCCAGTAAGACCACGATTAACAGCCAAATCGATGCGAATTGCAAACCCTCCTTCTGTTTTGAGAATTTCATTAAGCGCTATCAACACGCCATTTACATTGATTTTTACTGTAGGCGCTACCGCCTTCATGACGTATTCCTCCAAAGCTAATTCTACTTGTGCTCTCACCATACTGCGTCTATAACTACTAGCAATAAAGGCTCCTGTCAACGATAGATTATTCGCTACCTCCATATACGCAACATCATTTTCCAAGATACCTTTAGTCGTTTCAACTCTAAAAACAGGTTTGGCTCCTGCTATTATATCCATGCCATACTGACCAAAGCAGTCATTGAAGGCATATTCATCTCGTTGTTTGAATCGATTAAGGACTTGCGACAAAATCGAGCCTGAAGCTTGTGCACCCGTAAATTGCAAAAAACCAAATGAAAAAATGGCTTTGTCATAACTATTGACAGCATCAAAACAACCTTCGTTCTTGGCGATATGATGTAAAACCTCCAAATAAAATGGCTGTGGACACAAATCTTGAAAATAGCTAGTATTCGTCTCAAAGGCATTTTTTCCAGCATAACTTACGCCGTTGGAGTTTACCCTGTTGGGCGAAGGGTAATTATCTCTGAATATACCTGTTTTTTGCACTCCTGCTGGAGTGGGATAGGTTATAGTAAAAGTATTATAGCCCACTTTGGGAAGCTTCTCCACAACAAAAATTTTTCGCTTTTCGTAGATTGACTTAACTGTCGTAGTAGGTTTGTTAGGTGTAATTGGCGTTGGCAATGACACTAGTAAATTCTGACCTATTTTAAGATTCGTAGAAACGAGGTTATTGAGTGAAATAATCTGTTCAACGGTCAAGCCATATTTTTTAGCAATGCTGTAGAGGGTTTCTTTGCTCTGAACGGTATGCGTCATAGGTTATCGTGGGTTCTAATAAATGATTTTGTAAGAAGGTACGAATGTACGGAATTAGCGTCAAATCATGATATTTCGATTCAAATTGTTGGGAGGTAAAACTACAGTTACGTATTCTGGTCTCTTTTTTGATTGGCAAAACTAAAATTAACTAAATAGGCGGATTAGTGTAAAAGCTCTTTGCAATGCTTGGGTAACTACCTTTGTTGGGGATGGCGTAATGGTTGGAATGATTTAAAATTGACTTTGTTTGGTTTAATAACCACAAACTTCATATGGCTATGTGTCAAAGTTGTTATTTGAGTATGGCATGAAAAGAAGAAAGAATATGTCTATCAATGATAGATTTATTACTGCTGAATTGCCCAAAAAAACGAAATGCCTTTTTTCTCGACAATCACCTTTATACGTCAATTATAACTACACAAATAAAAGAAAGAAAGGATACTAATCCAAAGATTGGTATCCTTATTATTCAAAATATTGATAATTGTTAAGCAAAACTCATATCGTCGGCACTAGGACCATAACTTCCTGGGATTGGAATGTTTAACAATCTTAAAAATACACCCAATTGTGCTCTATGATGAATAATTTGTGAAAATGTCATTCGAATTACCTCTACCTTCGGATCGGAACTGTAAATGGTTTCGCCTGCTCGTAAAGTCCATGCTTTGTCAAAAGTACTTTCGTCGGCAGTTGCTAGGGCATCACGACAATCGATCAAGTTTTTTCAAAAAACTCCACCAAGGCTTCAGTGGTATTTAGGTTTGGTAAAGTGTAGGGATTTTTTCAAAATCTAATTCATCTGTCTCCAATATCATGCGAACCCAAGTTGGTAGTTCGGCCACATGAATCGACAAACTTCTTAAGGTCATACTTTTGGGATGAGGTTGCCAGTCTAGTTGGTCGGCTGGGACGATGCTCAACATTTTACGAGTTGTTTTTGCTTCATTTTCAAGCTCTTGCTGAAGTGCTGCTAATACGGTCATGGTTTTAAGGTTTATTTATTTATTTTGTTTGAGTAATAGGAAAGATTAAATTAATAGTATATGCGAGTTGTATTTTAAACATAACCTTTTGATTATGAATAACTTAAATCAATCAATATACAATTAACCTGATTACTGGACAAAATTGTTTTCTTCGGGTTTAGGTCTAATTTTCTTGGTGTTATATTTTTCAAGGCACCATTCTAGTAAAAGTACCAATTGTTGACAATGTTTAGAAATTAGGCTATATCCCTTTCTAAAAATAGATTCATATTTGGTATTCGCTTTTTGTCTGACAGTGATTTGTTTGAAGTTTTTGAGTCCTTCACTGACACATAAAACGTAACAGGCAATAACAATGCAAAATAACAACCGAATCTTTTTATTTTCTTTGAAAGCTATCATTTCTAAATTAAAGCCGTTGCTTTTGAGACATTTAAAAAGGCACTCAATTTGCCACCTAAGCTTATAGACAGCGAGAATTTTTTGTCTTTTCAGCGACAAATTTGTTATAAGAATGATTAAAGAGTCGCCCTGATTTTCAGGTGTTTGATTCTTTGTAGCAATGATTCTTAATGTTTGATTTCCTAGGATAAGTGTTTGTTCAACAAGTTTCCCTTTTCTAGCTTTTTTAAGCAATTGAGTATAAGACTTTCCTTGACATTGAAGATCGAGTTTATAATCTGTTTCTGAAATTCGAATAACAAAGTTGAGTTCAAATTTTTCGATTAAGTCATTAAACCATTGACGACCTACATATTCTCGGTCTGCTATTAGAGTCATCCCTTTTAAGGGATATAAACAATTAGCCATTTGAAGAAAGCGCTTACGCTCCAAATGATTGGAACACCCTTTTTTAGCTAAGTTTATAAAGAAAATAGGCAGACTAATTCCTTGATAAACAATACTTAATGTCAAAAAATGAAACTTGGTTTTTCCAAACTCCCAAGAAGTACCATCAAGTAGTAAATACTTCGACATACTACGCTTGTCCAAAGTAGAAATTACTTGCTGTATTACCGTTTTAAGAATCATTTTCCAAAGTTGATACTTACAAAATGGAGTATCAAAAAAACGAGTTAGGCGGCGGTAATGAGAATTAGCTAAGGTATCTTTCTTATCCGTAATCACACCAACTTGATTTTTAAGTTTGTTGAGATTTACGTTTTCTTTAACAATGATACTACAAATAATAACAAACAAGGTTTTTAACAAAGTTTGTTGGCTTTTGGGTAAATCAGTCTTAAATTTGTCCAAAAGCGAGACTAAAAGTTGTTGTTGGGTTTTCACATATTCTCAACAACTTTTTTCTCGCTTTTATTCATTTTGTCCAGTAATCAGACAATTAACTAATAACGTCTTACTACTCATGATTGAGAACAGTACAAAATAACAAACCCAAAGTGACAGCCCTATGTCAGTAGGGTTGTCACTTTTTTTACCATTTCTATAATTTTTCCAAAATTTTCAAAACAATACCTTTCACCATACCTTTAAGTTCAAGTGGCTCTAGGATTTCGGCATATTCGCCAAAGTTCAAAAACCAATGCGCAAAACCTCTGACAGAAGCCGTTAGAAATGTCATTTCTACTTTATCGCCCCGATCTTTTTGGTCGACAAAACCATTGTAATATTTCTGGTCACCAAAGTAACGTAGTGCATTTTTTTGTACCAAAATCTTCACTAAAGTCAGATTTTCTCGTTGACTAAACTTGGGCAAATAGGTTTGTAATGAAGGATGTTCGCTCGAAAAACTCGAATTCGTCTGCTTCAATTCCTTTACTCTATCAATTCTGAAATGTCTATAATCTTTTCTTAAATGACAATACGCTATCAAATACCAAGCAGTAGCCTGCAAGAATATCCCGACGGGTTCAATAATTCGCTGACTATCAACTTGACTATGATTGGCAAAATAAAGCATTTCTACACAACGCTTTTCGGCTATACTTTGGAGTAAAGTTTGGATATGACTGCTTTCATCATGATGCTTCGGAAGATAGGGATTGTCCAATACCTCGATATGATTCGAAATCGTATCGAGATAATCTTTTTCCGTCATTTTCAAGACTGCTTTTACCTTAAAAAGTGCCGACTGATAGGTATTTCGAGTTTGTTCATCGGTAAGTTTTTCCACCAATTTTTCGGCCGTCAAAAACGCGGTAGCCTCTTCTTTGGTAAACATCACAGGTGGCAATCTATACCCTTCCATTAGGCTATATCCAATCCCAGCCTCGCCGATAATGGGCACACCTGCCTCCTCAAGCGTACGAATATCGCGGTAAACAGTACGGAGACTAATCTCAAACCTGTCGGCAAGCTCTTGAGCCTTTACCACTTTTTTGGATTGAAGCTGAATCAAAATGGCGGTTACTCTATCGATACGATTCATGAAATAATAGTTGTTGCAGGTTTGGAGAAAATAATCTAAAGTGCAAATTTCGTATTTCTTAGGCTGATATAAAATTCCTTTTAGTATATTTAAGCTACACTTCGAACGAATTATGAAAACTAAAACGCTCTTCTGCTGCTACGCTATTATTTTCAGTTTATCGGCTCAATTTTCTAAGGCACAAAACAGAACTATCGAACTTTGGAAAAGTCGCTTGCAAACCGAGACCCGAGAAATCCCAAAAACTGATATTCTTTTGAATCTTTCGAAAGAATATGAGCTCGAAAATAATCTCAATGAATCATTGACATACGCCAATCAGGCCTTGAGTTTGGGCGAAAAAGCTAACTATAAAAAAGGGATGGCTTTTGCGTATCTGCAACTTTCATTGGTCAACGGCAAACTGGGAAACAAATCTACTGCCCGAAAACAACGTAACAAGGCCAATGATTTGTTGGAAGAAATCAATCAACATATTGGCAATGATATTGTACAACTACAAAAACAGCAACTTTTAGCCGAAGAAGAACTCAAAAAAGACCAAGAAGAATTGGCTTTACAAAAAGAAGAAGCTGAAAAAAAACGCTTAGAACTGGAACAAAAAAACGCTGAAGTCGAGCAGTCAAAAGGCGAAATAGCCCTTTCCTTACAAACTATTAATGAACTCAGTGGGGATATTTCGGAGAAAGAATCAATGCTTCTCAAAAAACAAAGACAACTCGACAAGCAAGCTGATAAAATTAAAATTTTACGACAAGAAAAAGCTATTCAAGATTTAGCTCTCGAAAAACAGAAAGTAGTCCAAAAACTGATGTTGGTGATTGTTGCAGCCATTTTGCTATTAGTGCTTTTTCTTTTGATTTTGTATTTTAACAAAAAGCGAAGTAATCAAAAATTGGAAGAAAAAAACGAAATCATCGAAGTTGAAAAACAACGTTCTGATGAATTATTACTCAACATTTTGCCTTCCGAACTCGTTGATGAATTAAAGGAAAAAGGTACTGCAACTACCCAATATTACGAATTGGCAACGGTCATGTTTACCGACTTTAAAGGTTTTACTCAAATCAGTGAACAACTTTCACCGCAAGAGTTGATCGAAGAAATTGACTATTGCTTCAGAGGTTTTGATTTAATTCTTGAAAAATACCCGTCCATCGAAAAAATCAAAACCATTGGTGATGCCTATCTCTGTGCTGGGGGGATTCCTATCCCCAATGCACAACATCCAGTAGAAGTGGTTCGGGCAGCTTTGGATATTTTGGGATTTATGAAGAAAAGAGAAATACAGCGAAAAGAACTAGGAAAGCCCTTTTTCGAGATTAGAATTGGGATACATTCTGGTCCTCTGGTCGCGGGAGTTGTTGGTGTCAAAAAGTTTGCTTACGATATTTGGGGCGATACCGTCAACACGGCCTCTCGCATGGAAAGTAAAAGTGAAGTTGGTAAAATCAATATTTCTGGCAATACTTATCAACTTGTTCAGCATCACTTTTCATGCCATCATCGAGGAAAAATTCAGGCAAAACACAAGGGTGAAATAGATATGTATTTCATTGAAAAATCGCTCACATAGATAAGTGGTGAATTGTGAGTGGTGAATTGTGAATTATTTTTTATTGTCAATATTTTATCTTCAGCAGCCTGTAAGCTCTATGAAATAGGCAAAAGCTTAAATATATTTCTTATAAAACGATAAAACATTTTGCCGAATGTCCATAGCAGACTGCCAAAACCCCAACAACCGTAATTTTCATAACATACGATGAACCTTGCTTTAGCTCAAAGATATATTTTAGAACGATTGACGACGGAGCTCTCCTCCGATTTTAGCTATCACCATGTCAATCATACATTGGCGGTCGAAAAACGAGCGCGTGAAATTGCGTTATCAGAAGGGATTGTTGACGAAGAAAGTTTGATATTATTGTCTACAGCTTGCTTTTTCCACGATGCTGGTTTTTTGATTTCTTACGACCAGCATGAAGATTTTAGTTGCCAAATCGCTGAGGAGATACTTCCTCAGTATGATTACACCTCTGCGCAAATCAACCTCGTAAAACATTTGATACAAGCTACCAAAATACCTCAATCTCCTGACGATTTGCTTTCCAACATCCTATGTGATGCAGACCTAGATTATTTAGGTGGCTCGGATTATTACGCCATTGTTGATACTTTGCATCAAGAGCTCACACATTTCAAACGACTTGATCCAATTCAAGATTGGGTCCAAATCCAGATAGATTTTCTGGAAAAACATTCTTATTTTACCCCAACAAATCAAAAAGAGCGAACAGAGGAAAAGAAAAAGAGAATTGAGGAGTTACGCTCATAAAAGAATACCTCAATAGGCTAACGTTGCGATTTTATCCATCATCTCAAAATCTACGGCAGCACATAAACAAATCTCAAA
This sequence comes from Flectobacillus sp. BAB-3569, assembly GCF_002270355.1. Classification (GTDB taxonomy): domain Bacteria; phylum Bacteroidota; class Bacteroidia; order Cytophagales; family Spirosomataceae; genus Flectobacillus; species Flectobacillus roseus. Next base: position 140,461 of record NZ_NJFZ01000020.1, read on the forward strand.
TCGAATAAATAAACTATGCAACAAAATTATCCAATAAAAGACTATCAACATGATTTATTGGTGAATAGTCTATCTAGTGTTTTTGGCAAATTTGACACACAAATGTTGGGGCTTATCGAGCCGCAATTGGAGTGGATAGAATTAGCTGGAGGCGAAATCTTGTTTCGACAAGACGAGGTAGATGATTCCTTGTATTTTGTTATTAGCGGTCGACTACGAGCCTATGTTACCACCGCAGAAGGTGAAAACTTGACGGTTGGAGAAATTATAAGGGGTGAAACTGTGGGAGAAATGGCCTTGTTTACAGGCGAACCACGTGGCGCCAGTATTGTGGCCACAAGAGATAGCGTACTTGTAAAGCTCACAAAAGTCCTTTTTGAAGAAATTCTGAAAGCTTATCCGCTGATTTCGATGAGTGTTTCCAAAATCATCATCAATCGTCTTCGCAATTCTCAGTCGCTCAAAAAAAGTATCAAAAAACCTGTTAATATTTGTTTTGTAGGAGTTTCCCCTACGCTCAATCATCGTGATTTCATTGATAAACTTTTTCCTTATCTCGAGCGAAAAGGCAGAACACTCTTACTCTCCTCTGAACTCATCAATCACACCCACGAAACCGAAAATTTGGCTCAAGCGGCCAAAAGTGATACAACACATTATCGAAAACTCAGTCAATGGCTCGACGAACAAGAGTCTAAATATGACTTAATGTTATACCTCTGTGATAATGCAAACACAGAATGGACCAAACGTTGCATTCGTAATGCAGATGAAATTTATCTGCTAGCTTCAGCAGAAGATTCCCCAGAGTTGACGGCCTTTGAAAAAGAAATATTTATCAAAACTCAGGCAAAGCCAGCTGTTAAAAACTTGATTTTATTACATGACGAAACAACCCGAATTCCTCACTTTACTGAAAAATGGTTGAAACCTCGTAATGTACAGCGTCACTTTCATATTCGTCCGTATCTTATTTCAGATTTGCAACGTCTTGCAAGGGTTATTTCTGGCAATGCCATTGGGTTGGTGCTTGCAGGTGGAGGTGCCAAAGGATTTGCTCATTTGGGAGTTTATCAAGCTCTGAAAGAATTTAACATACCTATTGATTTTGTGGGAGGTACGAGTGTTGGAGCTATGATGTCGTCATTAGTTGCCTTTGATATTTCGCCAGAGATGGCAAAACAAAATGCCAGAAAAGGCGCATTTTTCAACCCAACCAAAGATTATACCTTACTACCTTTTGTGTCTTTGATTAAAGGACATAGAATCGAAAAAATGATTTCGGATAGTATTGTAAGTAGTGTTGGCAAGGAAGTTAATATCGAAGACACTTGGATTCCCTGTTATTTTGTCTCTAGTAATTTTACAGAAGCACGCGAAGTCCTACATACCAAAGGTTCTATTACCAAGTATTTGCGTGCGAGTAGTTCAATACCTGGGGTTTTTCCTCCTGTAATCGACAATCAGGATTTTCTTGTAGATGGTGGTACATTCAATAACTTCCCTACGGATATCATGAATAAATTGGGGGTAGCCAAAATTATCGGGGTTAACTTCTTTATTGATAAACCTAATAAACTTTCTATCACCAAAATGCCTTCTGGCTGGGAGATTTTGAAAGATAGATTTCGAAGTAAAAAAGACCAAAAATACCGGATGCCCCTGCTCATGTCTATCATTTTGAATAGCACGGTGTTATACAGCGATGCCCGACAAAGCGAAACCAAAAAATATACAGACCTCTATATCAATCCAGATTTGCGCAAATACAGTATTCTCAATTGGCAGGCTTTTGATGAAATCTACGAAATCGGCTATCAGCATGCCAAAAAGATGTTTGAAAATATGTCAGAAGAAGAATTAAGATTTTATAGAGAATAGTTTTGTTTAAATCAAAGCTAAGTAAGTAATCGTGCAGAATTAAGTTTTGTGTTTTAGGCATAAGGCAACAGGCACAAGGCAAAGAGTGTTAAATCGTTATTTTGTAAGGATCGATAAATTTTCGCCGAATGCCCAAAGCTGAAATCCGAAAGCTCAATAATTAAACTTTATTTTGCCTACTAACTTAATATGGTAAAGTTTTTAGGCAACAGGCACTAGGCAAAGTTTTTTAAAAAACCACAGAAATGTTTTTTTAAAGCCCATCGCCGAGAGCCGATACCTGAAAGCAGTTAATCTAAAATTTAAATTTATCTGGAGAAAAAAGTTTCTTGGTTAAATGACTAGTTCTTAACTAACAATTCCAATTAGCTGGTGAATTTATTCACCCTAAACCCCAAAAATACCTCTCATAAGTTCAATTTTTTAGCAAAAAAATATCATTTTCAACTAAGTTTTGCAACGAAAAAGATCTCTATTTCGTTTAATTAATAGAGAGTCAGAACCACATATTCCATGATGAAAGTTAATACAAAACCTACTTTTCAAGAGTGTTTTGTTATTTTATTCAATCTAACTTGCTTTCCATAAATGAGTGGAAAGCTTAAAACATCAAGGCTATGAAAAAGGTGATTGTTGCAACGAATTTTTCGGAAGAAGCCGAAAATGCTACTATATATGCGGCACAAGCTGCGGCTGCATTAAACTTGGAGTTGGTATTGTTCAATTTACACAATGTGTCGATTCACGCACTGAACGCCCGAACTTCAAGTAATTCAATGAATCATGGATTAGCCTTGGCGAAGTTAGAGTTGGCCGAAGCTGCCCAAAAACTCGAATCTGAGTACCACATCAAAGTAACGCCACATATCGCTTCTGGAGATATAACCGACGAATTAAATCGCTGTTTTGTGGTGCATGAGGCCGATATGCTGGTTTTGGGAATGCCTGAAAAATCGGTGGAGCAGGATTTATTAGGAAATACCACTACACTCGTAATCAACAAAATCAAATATCCCATTATGGCGATTCCTAAAAGTGTAAAATTTGAAGGAATCAAAAAAATTCTATTTGCCTGTGACGTAACCAAAGGCGTTCATGGAATGATACTAGGAAGGGTAAAATCAGTTGCCAGAAGTTTTGGCGCTAAAGTGGAGGTATTCTATGTTTGTCGTAAACAACACGAACTAAGCGCTGTAGATGTCGAGCATTTGGACAGCATTTATGCAGGTTTGGATGGCATCGATTACTCCTACAACAATGTTACATCAGACAGTGTGGTCGAATCCATCAAGGATGAAATCAAAGAAACACATTCTGATTTATTAGTCATGGTACCTTACAAATACGGTTTTCTGAGCTCTATGATACATAGAAGCAAAACCCGTATGATGGCATCAGAAAGTAATGTTCCTTTACTCTCATTGAACCTTTAACATACAAACTGTTTATTGAGTGAGTTGCGATTGAGTGAATGAGTGATTAATATCATTGATTACTAGACAAAATTGAAACTAGTAGTTCAAGACTTAGTCTTGGACTTACTATTGTAAACAGTTTTAAAACTGAATCAATAACTGATTCTAGACAAAGTCAAAACTATTGAATCGCTTTTACCCGTTTTGTCCAGTAGTAATAATCACTCATTCAATCAATCTCAAATCACTCAATAAGAGAACCTTAGAAAAGCTTTTCCTGCGGTGGCTTTGCTCCTGCTAAGCGAATATAAACCGTTGTTTGACCTCTGTGGTGTGTTTGATGCTCAAAACATTTAGCAAAGGCTGTACCTTTTGTCATCTCAAAACGATTGAACAATTTGATTGTTTCACCCATCTTGTCTGCTGGCATTTTTTTCAAGCTGTTAATCACAAAATCATATCCATCTAATACAATTTTGGAGACATTTGCCTTGGATTTATCTGTTGTTTTTTCCAATTCTCCTGGGGCAAAAGCACTTTTCTCGCCAGAAGCCGCTGCGGCAAAACCATAGTTACCGTCTGTCAGGTGCAACATTTGTTCAGCAAATGAGCGCATTTCTGGTGTAGGTTTCAAGGCATAACCAGACTCAGGCATAGCGTCAAGATATTCCTTTGTATAGGTCTTGGCTCTCTCCCATTCTTTAATCATTTCATCCTTAGATGTTTGTGCGTTTGCAAGGCTAGAAATAGCCAAAAACAAACAAATCGTTGAGAGTAATTTTTGAAATTTCATGAGTTGGATTGATTAACAATAAATATTCTTCGAAAGATAAAACACACTGTCCAGTCATTTTCATAAATCAATTCAAAAATTACCCATTCTTTGCAAATTTTAACCCAGACGTATATTGCATCGGACAATTAGGTAAATTGCTTTCTTTACCTTCATTAACCTTTTAATTGTACAATTTCGATGAATAACTATATCAAAATGGGTCTTAGGCTGCTAGTGATTGTATTATTTGTAGTTTCACAACATACAATGGCTCAATCTTCAAAAAAAGCTTTATTTAATTATACCATTGATTTTACTAAACCTCAAAATCAAAACTTTACGGTTCAATTAAGTAGCGCTGGATTCCCGAAGGACACTTTAGATTTTACAATGCCACAGTGGATGCCAGGATATTACCAAATCATGTCGTACGCCAAACAAATCAGTAGCATAGAGGCCAAAGATGCCAAAGGAAAGGCGTTGACCCTCACTAAAAAAGCTGATAATATTTGGCAACTAATTTTACCTAAAAATACTCCCTTTACCCTCAATTATACGGTGACTGCCAAACGCAATTTTGTGGCAGCAGCTGTGGTGGATACCACTCATGCCTACGTAGTTACGACTGCTGCTTTTTTGTATGTACCCGAATTTCTTCAGAGTCCAGTACATGTTAAAGTAAAAACGCCATGGAAGGATGTAGCCACAGGACTAACACTAGTTTCGGGGAAAAAACATGAATTTACTGCACCCGATTTTGACATTTTATACGACTGCCCTATCCTTTCAGGAAGTCTTGAAGAGTTACCATCTTTTGTAGTTGGTGGCAAGAAACACCGATTTGTGGGCTATAAAATGGGTGAGTTCGACAAGGTGCGACTCATGAACCAACTTCAAAAAATTATAGAACAAGCGGCAACGCTTATTGGCGATATTCCTTATAATGAATACACTTTTATTGGAATTGGCCCAGGAAATGGCGGTATCGAACACTTAAATAATACAACCGTTAGCTTTACAGGTGAACAACTAAGCAATAGAGATGTTGAAATAAGGATATTGAACTTTTTAACACACGAATATTTTCATCACTATAATGTCAAAAGAATTCGTCCTTTCGAGTTAGGACCTTTTGACTACAGTCAGATGAATCATACCAATCAACTTTGGATCAGCGAAGGTTTGACGGTATATTATGAGTATCTTTTGGTAAAAAGAGCAGGTCTTATCTCTGAAAAGGAAGTATTGAATAATCTGTCAAATAACATCACAAATATTCAAAACAACCCTGGAAGATTACATCAATCGCTGGCGCAAGCTAGTTATGATACTTGGAAAGATGGTCCGTTCGGAACTTCGGGAAAAGATGCTTCAAAATCTATTTCATATTATGAAAAAGGTCCATTGGTAGGCTGGATTGTTGATTTAGCCATTAGAAACGCGACTGATAACCAAAAATCCCTAGACAACGTCATGAGTTATTTGTATCATTATTATTACAAAAAACTCAAGAGAGGTTTTACTGACGCCGAATTCCGTCAGGCATGTGAAACCATCGCAGGACAATCACTGAGTGCTGAATTCGACTATATCTATAGTACCAAAGAGTTGGATTATGCCACTTATTTGGGATACGCTGGTTTGGAAGTAAAAGTAGACGACACAACGCATAAGTGGACTGTTTCAAGAAAAGCCACTATTACGCATAGACAAGAGGCTATTTTAAAAAGTTGGTTAGGGGACAAATAACAATTCCTAATAGGTTGCGACTAAAATCGCAACCTATTAGGAATTTATAAAATACCTCTAGTATATTCAGATAACAGATACACCATTAACTGATAACTTCACAATACCTACAACATCACTGGTAATCCAGTTTTAACAGATTCATCACAAGCAAAGGCAATTCTTAGACTATTAACTGCATCCTCCACGTGGTCATCCAAATTAAGGTCTTCTTGGATTGCTTTCAAGAAATAGGCTTGTTCTCGATTACAAAGTTCTTGATGATCTGGCTCGTCCGTAAGATTAATCCATTCATCAGGTTTGGTAAAAGCATTATTGCCATCAATATCTGCATAGTGTACACGCAAAGATTCTGTTTTGGTATGGGCATCTACATTATCAGATTTACCAACACCCCCTGCCTCTTTGGCAACGATTGATACACAGCCTTTAGGTCCAATCACATCTTTCACAAAAAAGGCCGTTTCGCTCATCATAGGTCCCCAACCCGCTTCGTACCAACCCACTGAACCATCTTCAAAGCGAATTTGTAATTGTCCATAATTATAATTTCCTTCAGGTATATCATTGGTCAATCTCGCACCAATAGCATTGACTTGCAATGGTTTAGAACGAGTCATTTGACACATCACATCAATATAATGAACGCCACAATCTACAATCGGACTCAGGCTTTTCATCAAATTTCTGTGCACATCCCACATATAGCCATGACTTTGTTGGTTGAGATTCATACGCATAACCAAAGGACGTCCTAGTCCCGAAGCCACTTCCACAAACTTTTCCCACGAAGGATGATGTCTCAAAATATATCCAACAACAACTTTCTTATTTTTCTCTTTTGCTTTAGCAGCAACTCTTTCGGCACCAGCTACAGTGTCGGCTAATGGCTTTTCAATGAAAACATGACAATCAGCCTCTAATGCCTGAATAGCAAAGGCTTCATGGGTATCAGGATAAGTAGAGATACACACAGCATCGGGCTTAGTAGCCTCCAAAGCTTCAGCGTAGTCGTTAAAAAGTGCATACCCTCCTCCTAGTTTCTCGTTGAGTACTTCCTTACTTTTTCCAGTAGAAACAATTCCGCAAATCTCGAAATTTTCTGAATTGTGATAAGCTGTGGCATGCGAAGCACCCATATTTCCGCAACCTACAACCAATACTTTGATTTTTTGAACTGACATTTTTTTGGTAGTTAAATCAATTTAGATATGTGTCTGTAATCTGTTTATAAAACAATCAACTACATTCAATATCCTTTCTTTTTATGAAAATTGGATATGATGTGATTTCTCACTGTTTAGCTCAAATCTATGAATTTATGATGAATTTATTGTCCTGTCGAGTGAAGTTCCTTTGGAAAAGTGCCTAGTAACAAAGGCATAAAAAGAAAGACAAGTTTTATCATTTAACCCAAAACTCTCTCTATGCCTTATTTTTATGGTTTGTACTCAGTAAATGGGCAGCATTACTAGCTCAAGACTTCGTCTTGGACTCATTTTTTATATAGTTTAAAACTGAAACAAACACTAGTCCGAGACTAAGTCTCGAACTAGTGAAGCATACAAGCAACTAATAACATCTTGACACTTATGAAATTTTGAAGGAAGTCATAGAAATGGCACCTAAAACTGTTTTATCATTAAATACGCTCACTTGTTCTTGAGCTTGCTGGGTGCCAACGGTATAGAGTAAAGGCAAATAATGATCTGGAGAAGGCGCGGATAATTGTACCGCCGAGCCCAAACTTTGATAGTTAATCAACGATTTATGATCTTGATTCACGACCATTTTTTTCAGCATTGCATTTGCTTCCAAAGCCCAATCATACCCATATTCTGGCAAATTAATTTTGTCCCAAGCCAAACGACGCAGGTTATGAACGATATTGCCACTACCCACAATCAATACGCCTTTATCGCGTAATTTGGCAATTTCTTTTGCCAAGTCATAATGATATTGAGGCGCTTTTGTATAATCCAAACTTAACTGCAAAACTGGCACATCAGCCTTTGGATAAATATGCTTGATAACACTCCAAGCGCCATGATCTAGCCCCCATTGCTCGTCGAGACCAACCTCTGTCGAGTGGATAGCCTGCTTAGTTTCCAAAGCAATCGAAGGACTTCCTGGCGCAGGATATTGCACATCGAATAAGGCCTGTGGAAAGCCCCCAAAATCATGAATCGTTTTCGGTTTGGGCATCGCTGTAACAAAAGTACCTCTTGTCTCCCAGTGTGCCGAAATACATAAAATAGCACGTGGTTTAGGTAAATCTTGTCCTATTTTTTTCCAACCTCTCGAAAACTCATTATCCTCAATCGCATTCATTGGACTTCCATGTCCTAAGAAAAAAGCAGGCATTCTCTCCATCTTTGGAGCATTAGCCAATTCATTTAAAGCCCTGATATCCATATTTATAGTGGCTGGCAGTATTGCCATAGCCTTTAAAAACTCTTTGCGATTCATGTATATACATTAAATTTCTATAAAGTTAACAATAAATCCATTCTATTTATTTCATTACTAGTAAAATTTAATGTATATACACGAATTTTGTTGCGTGAGTTCGGTATTGAGTGATTCACACAAGTAGAGACGTAATATTTTACGTCTATCTTTCCTACACAAGGATAATTGAGCTTACAAAAGGGTTTTTGAAGGTGAAATTTACAAGAACTTTACTTTAAAGAAGCCGTATTGATATTGGATTTTGATCATAGCGCCATAATCAATATCGACTGCGAAGACTTTTTGGGCGGGAATTTCTAAAATTAGGTGTAAAATCGTTCGTATCACACCTCCATGGCAAACAATGACCTTATCATTTGTAGATTGCTGCAAAGTTTCTTCCCAAACAGATTTAACTCTTTCTATCATCTGGGAAAAACTCTCACCATTTGGAGTCGTAACATTGACAAAGTCTTGCATCCACGGCTGACTTTCGTCTTCAGGAATATCGTTCCAAAGTTTCATTTCCCAATCGCCAAAATTCAATTCCATCCACCTTTTATCTGTTTGGAATACTTTTTCTGGAAACAAAAATTCCATCAAATTAGTACAACGACTTAGTGGGCTTGAATGTAAATCAAAATCCACTTGGGTCGATGGAAGTTTCTTTTGTATAACTTTTGCTTCCTCCTCAAAGGTCTTTGCCAAGTGAACATCACTTTGACCATAACACAGTCCCTTGGGAACATCCACAGAAGTATGTCGAATCAGGTATATATCCATGACGAAATCTTATTTTACTGTCCAAATTCCAACTAAATACAAATAGGCAATTACCTCTGTTAATTGTTGAATGCTACCTAAACAATCGCCTGTGTAACCTCCAAGCCATTTGGTAAAAAACCTAGCAAGATAGGCTCGCATTAGGAATATAGGAACCAGTATACCAATAATTTTCCAATCTTGCGTTACGTAAACCACGATACACATAGGTAACAGGGCAAAAATAGAAGCTACAAAAAAGGCATCTATTCCAATTTTTTGCCAATAGGTTTTGCTTTACTTAGGGCGTCTTCTCGAACATATTCATGGGTAAAAATCATCGACAATGCCGCATATCTGCTGAGTGGATGCACCAACATAAGTGCATATATTTGATAGTCTTTTCCAATGTAAAAAAGACTACTTACTTTTAAAACCAATGCTAATCCGAGTCCCAACAAGCCAAAAGTTCCCAATCGGGAGTCTTTCATAATATCCAATATTTTCTGTTTGGTCCAGCCACCTCCAAATCCGTCACAAACATCGGCCAATCCATCTTCATGAAAGCCTCCAGTAGTCAAAATACTCGCAACCAGACTCAAAAGTATAGCAATAGGAAAAGGGAATACCAACGAAAAAAGGTAAAAAACGAGGCTCGAAATAGCGCCTACAATCCAACCTATCACTGGGAAATAAACAGTTGCTTGATTAAGCATATCCTCGTCATGTTTCATCCAGTTGGGCACAGGAATACGGGTATAAAACATGAGAGCATTGAGAAAAATATGGAACTGTCGAGTTAGCATAATAAGATATTTTAATTTTTCTGATTTAGGCGCAAGGCAACAGGCACGAGGCAAAGAGTGTTAAAATGTTTTTTATAACCACCGACATGATTTTTACAAAGCCCACTGCCGAAAGTCATTACCTGAAAGCACAAGGCACAATCTTCTATTTTATTTTGCCCATTAATTTTTAGATTAATGCAAAATAAAATTGCATTAATACGCTTTTCGCTATAAGCTAAATGCCCATAACTGACCGCCAAAAGCCCAAAGCTAAACATTGGATACTCCTGCTGACTCAAAACTTGCCATTTCGTTCATAAAGTTTACCGCAGATTGGATAATAGGATATGCCAAGGCACAGCCTGAACCCTCTCCCAAGCGTAAATCTAGTTTCAATAAGGCATTTTCCCCTAAATAATCCAACATAGCTTTATGTCCACTTTCATCGGATTGATGACAAAAAACGGCATAGTGCGAAATATTGGGTTCTATTTGATGCGCGATCAAATAGGCAGAAGTGGCAATAAAACCATCAACCAACACAATCATGCCTAGTTCGGCTGCTTGTAGCATAGCTCCTACCATTTGTGCAATTTCAAAACCACCAAATGCTGTCAATACTTTTAGTGGAGTATCTAGTTTACGATGTAAATCTTGGGCTTTTTGTAGGACTTGTAATTTAGTTTTTAAAGCTTGGTCATCCAACCCTGTTCCCCTGCCGACGCATTCTGATAATGGTAATTTGCAAATTTTACTCATGATCAGACTTGCTGACGAGGTATTACCAATCCCCATTTCCCCAAAACCAATGATATTACATCCATTTTCGAAAATCTTTTGAATAAGTGCCGCTCCCCTATCAATGGACTTTTGTCCTTCCTTGATACTCATGGCAGGCTCTTTCAAGTAATTTTTTGTGCCAAAAGTATTAGGAATTTTATTATGAATAATAGGCAGATTTTTCTCAAAAGTCCCATTCACACCTGCATCAACCACTTCTAGGGTAATGTTATGTTGACGACAAAAAACATTAATTGCGGCACCACCTTGCACAAAATTCATAACCATCTGATAGGTCACTTCGGGAGGATATTTACTGATGCCTTCTTGTGCAGCACCGTGGTCACCTGCAAATACGACTAAATGAGGTTTTTGTAAGGAAGGATTTAAAGTTTGTTGAATCAGCGAAATTCGCAAAGCAAGTTTTTCTAATTGCCCCAATGCGCCTACTGGTTTGGTTTTGAAATCTATTTTATGCTGAATAGCGTCTAAAATAGATGAATCTGGCACGGGGATATGGAAAGTTTTCATAAAGGAATCAAATCTGTAAAGTAATATGTTGTGCGATGCATATTGAGGGCTGCATCCTTGTATTCGTAGGTCTTGTCAACGGTCTCTCCTATCTCAAACTTAATTTCTTGACTAAAATAGGGTGCTTTAAAAACGAACGTATGAAATTCTCCATTTTCACCGCAAGGGTCAATATTGGGAGGAAGGTCATTGACAAAATCTTTATCGAGTATCCTTCCACAAAAGCTTTTATCTAAAAGACTACCATTTACGCTCACGACAATGGTTTGAAAACCCAAAGACCAAAACTCTTCTAGCAGTTCCATCGAATCCCTTTTCCAAATAGGAAAAACACCCGTAATGCCTTGCTGAGCCAAACGTTCTTCTCGATGTTTGCGAAGGTCTTCCAAAAAAATATCGCCAAAAATAGAATGGGTAATTCCTTGTGCCAATATAGGATTAAGTGTTTCTGCCATTCGTTGCTGATATTCCTCCATGGAAACTGTTTCTGGTAAACGAAGCGTTACGAGAGGCTTTCCGATATTTTGGGCTTGCTGTTGGAGCAATTCCTCGCGCACTCCATGCATAGAAATACGCTTGAACGAATCATTAACCGAGGTAAGAAGCGTCTCGACACTCAAATTAGGGTCTTTTAGCGCATGATAAAGACTCAATGCTGAATCTTTACCACCCGACCAGTTCATGAGGGCTTTGTGTGTCATGAAATATAATAGTTTAGGAACAAAGTCAGTTACACCTACTTAATCTGCACAGGAATACCGCTTACCATCAAGGTTGCTTTTGTTGATTTTTGGGCAAGATATTGGTTGACCCACCCTTGCAAATCCACAAATTTTCGTCCCATTTCAGTTTCTGCATGCACGCCCATCCCTAATTCGTTGGTAATAAAAATAATAGTTGCATTAAGCTTTGCCAATTCATCAATTTCTTGTTTCGCTTTGATTAGGCAAGCATCAATATCATATTTTTCATCAATAAAAAAGTTGGTTAACCAAAGTGTTACGCAATCAATCATGTACACTTTTTCAGCTTCGATTACTTTACTGATATTTTTTTCTTCTTCTATCAAAGTCCAACGCTCGTCGCGGTCACCACGATGGCGCTCGATTCGTTTTTCAAAATCTCCATCCCAATGCCTTGCCGTGGCAAGATACGTTGGGGATTGTGAAAAACTGAGAGCAAGATTTTGTCCGTAGCTACTTTTTCCACTTCTGGCACCGCCAGTAATCATCCAAATCATGGTATTATATTTATAGCTGTTAGTTTGGGGCTTTCAGCATTCGGAATTTCATTTATTTAGGTAGAGACATTTTTACACTCAAAACTCAGCACCAATATTTACACCAATACTGATTCGTAAATATTCACAGCTTTGTGTTTCAAATGTGCCGGAATTTCAAAAATTTCTGGATGGAATAATGCCGCCAATACCTCTATCCCATTGACCAAAGTGGAAGCACTTGGTTGAGTAAACATATCAAAATCTGCCAAATACACTTGTTTATTCTGAACCGCTTGGAGTTCTTCCCAACCCTGTTGTTTTTCAAGCAGGAACAACTCTTCTCTAGCACGTTCGGTTTCGAATCCACAAGGGGCAATCACCAAAACTTCTGGATTATAACGTTTTATTTTATCAAAATCAGTCACAATGCTGTAGCCCGCAGGGTTACTGAGCATATCTATTCCTCCCGCAAAAGCAATCTGATAAGGTATCCAGTGCCCACAATTATATACGGGCTGAATCCATTCTAACAGACTCACTCTTCTTACAGGCGCCTTGTGTTTTCGCAAGGTATCAATCACCACATCAATTCTAGCATTGAGTTTTGACAAATATTCATAAGCTGCCTCTTCTTTGCCCAAAGCCGTTGCAATCTGAATGGCACAATCAAAGACATCCTTGAGATTTTTGGGTGTGAGCGCCACCAATTCTGGCACCTTTGGCAATTGAGCTACCGCACTTGCTGTACACACGGTATCTATTTGACAAACCTCACATACATCTTGTGTAAATACTACATCAGGAGCGGCATTTTCCAATCGCTCTTGCTCCACATAATACAGGCTTTTTCCTTGTGCTTTGTAGGAAGAAAAGATTTTATCAATCTCATCGCTCGTGTAGTTGTTGTCCTCCAGCACGCAACGCACCACGATAGGCTTTTCACTACGAGATTCGGCACTACACTCAAATGTCACGCCATGCAAATGACCTTGAAGGTTCATATCATATATCATTTGGGTGGCAGCAGGCAAAAAAGAACAAGCTTTCATATTGGCTATGGGGTTTGTGGGTAATGGGCTTTGTGATCTGGGCAGACAGCTTTCGGAAAAGGTTTCTATGCTTGCCGAAGAAACATTTTAAACTTTTACCTCAAGACCTATCGAATTCCATCTAATGCAGATAAATACCTCGTTATCAAAAACTTAAAATTCATTATTAAAAAAGGTGAGAACTATTGTATTTGATCCGAGTATATATTAAACAATAGGTTATAGGTTTGATTTAGAAATTAAATCTGGTTACTTTGAAAAATTAACCAGATTTTTCAGAACTAAGTACTAAGCTTGTTCAAAGGCAAGATTCGGTAATTTTATTTTTGCAAATTCAATAGCGCCAAACATCACGGCACCGTAACCCAAGGTTCCTGCTAGGAAATTGAGCATATACGGATACCCTTGGATATAGCATTGGATTAGTCCGTTCAAATCTCTTGAAAGTGGTCCACCTGTGCGAATATCCATACCTCCACCAAACCAAACACCAAAGTCAACCAACAACCAAAATCCTACCGATGCAGCTACGCCACTCAAAAGGAAATTTTTAAGATTTACTTTTTTCATCAAAACTTTTCCTAATAATACAATTCCTGCAAAAATGGCGTAATTGTACATCCAGCCACTATACATGATACCGTATTTGCCACCGTAAATCATCCCATTGATGATAAGGTCAGAAAATAAAAGTGTCAATAATGGAAAAGCAAAGGCTTTCCAGCGTTGAGAAAAATACGTACCTCCAAATAAGCCCATTGCACCGATTGGCGTAAAATTGCTCAAAGGATTGAGGCACGAGGCATTGATCAGGCGTGCTGTTCCTACCAAAATCACAATTGATAGTAGCAGACTTACACGTGGATTTAGTTGTGTTTTTGTCATGTTTGTAATCGTTTTTACTGTTAGCAAGGCAGAAAGACTGAGCAATCTACCTTGCTTTGCATTTTAGTGAATACTAAATACTGCTCCAGCCATGAAATTACGACGGCGACTATTGTAGCCAGGCACGTCAGAAAACTCCTTGTCTGTAAGGTTTTTCAAATCAAAAAATAATTTAATTGTCGAATTGATTTGATACTCTGTATAAAAATCTAATGTTGTGTAATTTCCGAGAATAACTTTAGCATCGTCGTAAGGACCACTGCTAGCCTTGCTTACTGAACGAAGTGCCAACTGTGCCGACCAATTTTTCAAAATCTGGTAGGACACATTTACATTAACCGAATGTTTTGGACGACGGAAAAGATTGGCATAAGTAGTATCTTTTCCTGCAACTTGTGTAGTAACTTCACCATCTACAAAAGTATAATTAGCCTTAATTTGTGCCTTACCAATACCTAATTGAGCATCTACTTCGAAACCATGGTCTTTTTGCTGACTCAAATTTACATAGCGTCCCCACGGGTCTTGACTGATACTGATGTACGCAATCACATCCTTGATATTACGATTGAAGTACACACCACGAATATAAGATTGATGATTTTTGCTGAAATACTGAGCACCAATTTCACCAGTTTTACCTACCTCTGGCTTTAAAGCTTCGTTTCCGTAAGGAGAGAACAATTGATATAATGATGGTGCTTTGTAGCTAGAAGAATAAGTAGCTAATACTTTTAATCTACCTCCAATCCAATAGAACGGATTAAGGTTATACGTAAAATTGTTACCATAGATAGAGTGATTGTTGTAGCGTCCACCAAGTTCTAAACCAAAGCCATTAAAGTCTTGTAAATTCAAAGAAGTGTAGCCACTAAACAAACTGGTATTGGCAGTTGAAGCTTTTATCGCTGGACTCTCATAGGGGCCATAGCTACTGATAGACAAATACGTTTGGTCAGTATTTTGCCAACGATTTTCAACACCTAACAACCATTTAACTTTATCCGAAAAAGTATGTGCATAATACGCCTCGGCAAATCTTGCCACACCGCGATAGTAGCCATAAGAGTATTTAGCAAAAGCGCCAGCCTCTACATGTGCAGAATCGTCGACATATACCCTTTGACCATTAGTTTGCTGAAAATTGACCGTTAACTTTCCATTTTTCAACTGATATGCGCCACCAACGGACCAAAGCAAGTTTTTGTTTTCAAAAGTATAGTCTTTTTCATCTTTGAAAGCCCCTGCATCCAAGTCAGTTTTGTAATAATTACTCATCAAATCAGCTCTTAAGGTTAAGTTTTCACCCACTTGTTGACCCAATTTTACCTGAAAATTATTTTGCTTGAATCCGTCATTATCATAAGGAGTTTTGGCTGTTTCTGGCTGTTTAGCAGCAGAAATACCGTTTGATTTTGTACCATTCCATGACAAACCATAGGTCGTTTTTTTGTACTGACCACCTGCATTTATGCTCGCACGATAGGTATCATAGCTACCGCCAGCCAAACTTCCACTAAGACCTAATTTTTTACCACTATTTTTGGTAGTAATGATGTTAATGACACCTGCAACAGCATCGGAACCATACAAACTTGACTGACCACCTTTTAAAATTTCGATACGCTCGATTTGGTCGATCGCAATCAAGTTGATGTCAAACGACGTAGACGCACCAGAAGGGTCATATACAGGCAAACCATCAACCAAAATCAAGGTGTAGCCAGCGCCTGCGCCACGCAAATACAAATCTTGGTTTGTACCAAGTGTATTTTGAGAACCAATAACAGTAAGTCCAACTTGCTGGTTTAGCAACTCGCCTACAGTTTTACCTTTGCTACGTTGAATCGTAGCCGCATCAATTACTGACACCACTTTACCCGATTGAGATTGCTTTTGTGGGTACTTGTTGGTACTCACGACAACTTCATCAAGAACTTGAGATTTTTCAGCATTTTGAGCAATACTTTCTACACTTGCGCACAAGGCAAGCAATACAACTGATGGAAATAACTTTGAAGAATAAAACATTTAGAATTTGAACTTCCATTTTCTTATTCACCCACTTCAAAACATTCATTCCAATACTGCAAAAGGCAGCACAGAGAACTGTTTAAAAATGTTGATAATGGTCAATAAAAAAAGCGAAAATACTTTGCGAACGCTCGATTTTTGCTCATCCTCCGTAAGCGCGTATCAAGAATAATCTATGGCAGGTCTCCTGACTTCACTCGTCATACTCGAACCTTCCCGAAATAAATTCAGTGGTTATGAGGATTGAGTTGACACGATTGAGTGTTACAGTTGCGGGGACAGTTCAGGTATCACACCTGATTCCCTATTAAGCTTTGAGGTTTTTGCTGGGAAAAACTAAAGCACCATAAACTGTTTGCAAAGTTATGGAAAAAATTAGGACAAAAAAAATAGCGTATCAACTAAATCGATACGCTATTCCAAACTACACCAAATATTATTATGATAACCACAATTGTGGCTCTCGAAAGTCTTGTTTCATTTAAAAGCACTTTGATTTTACAAATTTGAGTATTTATTATTAATAATAAAATGAGTAAAATTACTTAATTGTTAGCAAAATTTATAGATTTAAAATAAATGCTTTCTTAAATTACTCAAAAAAAACCGATAAAGTCACAAACTTTTATTTTTCGGGCTCTCATGTAAATGCGTATAATCATTTCAAACAAATCTGTTAACTTCAAAGCCAATCTCAATTTTTACATTAATTCTATAATCAAACATTTTTTTACTCCCTGAAATTTTAAAAAAATGACCCATTTTCTAAAAAACTCAAAAATCTTAACACTTTTATTCGGCAGTTTGACTCTTGGCACACAAGCCCAAACCGTTGATAAAGTAAATGACCCCGTAGAATGGATTAATCCATTGATGGGTACAGCCTCAAAACCTAGTCTCTCTACAGGAAACACGTATCCAGCAATCGCTTTGCCTTGGGGGATGAATTTCTGGATGCCACAAACTGGCAAAATGGGCGATGGTTGGGCTTACACTTATGATGCCGACAAAATTCGTGGCTTCAAACAAACTCACCAACCTAGTCCGTGGATCAACGATTACGGCCAGTTTGCGATTATGCCAATCACTGGAAAAATTCGTTTTCAGGAAGACCAACGTGCCAGCTGGTTTTCGCACAAGGCCGAAATTGCCAAGCCGTATTACTACAGTGTGTATTTGGCCGATCATGATGTGACCACCGAAATAACACCTACCGAGCGCGCGGCGGTCATGCGTTTTACTTTTCCCAAAACTGACAGCGCCTTCGTAGTAATTGATGCTTTGGACAAAGGTTCTTTTGTGAAAATTATTCCTGAAAAAAATCAGATTATTGGATACTCGACCAAAAATAGTGGCGGAGTTCCAGAAAACTTCAAGAACTATTTTATCATCCAATTTGATAAGCCTATTACCTACAAATCTGTTTGGAAAGCAAAGGAATTGCTTGCGAACGAATTATCTGTTACAGATAACCACGTAGGTGCTGTTGTTGGCTTCAAAATTTCAAAGCGTGGTGAGCAAGTAACTGCTAAAATTGCTTCTTCTTTTATCAGTTTCGAACAAGCTGAAATAAACCTAAAAGAAGTAGGAAGTCAATCTTTCGAAGAGATTAAAAATCTAGGAAAAGGCATTTGGAATACCACTCTTTCAAGAATTTCAGTAGAAGGAGGTAGTGTAGACCAAACTCGAACTTTTTACTCGTGTTTGTATCGTACAATGCTTTTTCCAAGAAAATTCTATGAGCTAGATGCCAAAGGGAAAGTTGTACACTATAGTCCGTATAATGGTCAAGTATTGCCTGGTTATATGTTTACTGATAATGGATTTTGGGATACCTTCCGCGCCGTGTTTCCATTCTTTAACCTAATGCATCGTAATTTGAACTCACAGATTATGGAAGGATTGGTAAATGCCTACAAGGAAAGTGGATTTCTTCCAGAATGGGCAAGTCCAGGACACCGCGATTGTATGATTGGCTCAAACTCAGCATCGTTGATCGCTGATGCTTATATCAAAGGCGTGAGAGGTTTTGATGTTGAAACACTCTATCAAGCGATGTTGAAAAACAGTGAGAATGAAGGGCCATTGTCATCGGTAGGTCGTAAAGGTGTAAAATACTACAATGATTTAGGATATGTGCCTTATGACGTAAAAATCAACGAAAATGCTGCTCGTACACTCGAATATGCGTATGATGATTTTTGTATTTATCAATTAGGAAAAGCGCTCAACAAGCCTGCTTCAGAATTGGAGAGATTTGCTAAACGTTCACAAAATTACAAGAACCTATATGACCCAAGTCACAAATTGATGCGTGGCAAAAATGCGGATGGCACTTTCCAATCACCATTTAATCCATTCAAATGGGGCGACGCCTTTACAGAAGGGAACTCTTGGCATTACACATGGAGTGTATTCCATGACATAAAAGGATTATCAAATTTGATGGGTGGTAAAAAGGAATTTGCCAATATGTTGGATTCTGTTTTTGTAGTTCCACCAGTTTTTGATGACTCATATTATGGTTTTGTGATTCATGAAATTCGTGAAATGCAAATTATGAATATGGGTAATTATGCGCATGGTAATCAACCTATTCAGCACATGCCTTATTTGTACAATTACGCAGGGCAGCCGTGGAAAACGCAATATTGGGTACGTGAGGTAATGAACAAACTCTATCAGCCAACACCAGATGGTTACTGTGGTGACGAAGACAACGGTCAGACTTCAGCTTGGTATGTTTTCTCAGCAATGGGCTTCTACCCTGTTTGTCCGGGTACAGACCAATATGTTTTGGGTGCTCCTTTGTTCAAAAAAGTAACCTTATCACTTGAAAATGGCAAACAGGTTGTCATCAAAGCGCCAAATAACAGTGCTGATAACAAGTATATCGGAAATCTAAAATGGAATGGTAAAGATTATTCTAAAAACTGGTTGAGCCACAATGATTTGCAAAAAGGAGCCACATTAGATTTCTTGATGCAGTCAAGCCCAGCGACCAATAGAGGTGTATCTGAGACAGACATTCCCTATTCGTTTGTGAAGTAATATGGTTTGATTAGTTGTGGTAATTTTGGAGAACCTCCACAACTTCTGTTTACTTATACAAGCACAATATACATTTTAAAAGCGCTTTCTGATGAATATCAGGAAGCGCTTTTTCAGTTTATAATTAGCCGTATTTTAACGAGTTAAAAATTTTCAGAGTAGTCCTAGAGTAGTTCTTAAGTAATCGTGTAGAATAAGATGTTTAGGCAATAGGTACAAGGTAAAGAGTGTTAAAATGTTTTTTAGTAACGATGAATAGGTTTTTGCTGAATGCCCACAGCTGAAAGCCGATAGCTAAAAAATTAAATTTGATTTTGCCCACTAACTTACTTAAGCACTGAAAAAGTGTGATAATTTCTCGTTTAATAATTTAAAGTGACAAATCTTGCCTTGTTTTCGTTTAAAGGTAAAATTTGTACTTTATTAATAAATTCACTTAAATCTTAGGACATTCTCGCCTATGAAATCACAACAACTACTCCTTGCTATAGGATTTGCTATTATTATTACCTCCATTTATCAAGTAATTTCAGTCTGGAACACTCCGATTACTTTCAATATTCCAGTTCTGTTTTTCAATGTTTTTTTACTGGCGCATTTCGCTTTGGCTTTCAAACATGTTTTGGCATCACAGAAACTTCCTTATTTCTATTTAGGTGGTTTATTGGCAGCTTTGAGTATCAATGGATTTATGCTAAAAATGGAAGAAGCATCCTTGATTTCACAAGTTTTGCTTACAGTTACCACCATTTCACTGAATTACATGAAATCCAGTATTGACGAGCAAAATTGGGAAGAAGATAATTATGTATTACTCGATAAGAGAGAATTAGTGGAATTGTAAGTACTCGTTTAAAACGAGCAACTCTTTTTAAGAAAAATCCTTGATAATTGTTCGTGTCGTAATATTTACGCCGAACAATTATCAGGGATTTTTCTATTAAATCGTAAAAATATTCAGTCAAAATCTATTGGTTTTTGATCACAACTGATTAATTTAGGAGTGGTTCACCTTTCAATTTTTCAAAAGCAATTATATGAAAAAGTTCTTAATCCCTCTCCTGATATTAGCAACGGTAAGTTTGATTCTTTTTTGTCATTTCTTCATTGATATTTACCCAACACTAGACCAATTCCAGCTATTTTATGGAAGTATGCTTATGGTGGTAGGGCTCTACCATTTGTACAATTTACAAACCATTTTCAAGTCAATAGATTCTTTTAGGGATTTCATTTGGGATTATTTTCCACTTAGTTTTTCTATTAGTATTTTTCAAATCGTCTGTAGCTATTCCGTATCAATCTGGTCATTATTGGGCTTATTTTCTTTAAGTGCTGCCTACCGACTTTGGAAAGTGGACAAAAAATACCCTCGAAATAGTATATTCCACTCAATTTATTTCACCTAAACTATCGCTCATGATGAATCTTCCCAAATGGCTACTTGTAGCTGGTATACCGATCATTGTCAACGTATGTTTTGCACAATACAAAACACTCTATTTTCCTTTTGACAAAGGCTCTATTTTATCACTTTCATTGATATTCATCAACCTTGTACTTTTTTATTTTTTGAGTAAATATCTTAGAACTCCTGAAGGGAAAGACTCGCCTTTGAGCGTTGAGTATATTTATGCTGGTTTAGTCATGAATATTGGTATTTGGATAGCTGATGTTTCGACAGTTTTTGTGACTATTTGCTTGCTTATCATTGTGATGCGTCTTTATTTTCTCCAGACTCGAAATGTTTAAATAGCCAAAATATTAGTCATCCCGAATCTTTAGGATTGGGATGATGCCCCAAATTTTATCAAAAAAGCGGTCGGAAAATATTTTTCGACCGCTTTTGTTCAACTACCTTTATGTCGCGTTTTATAAATTTATCTGTTCCGTATATTCATTCCCAAATCTATCTGTAGCTTTCACAACAATGGTTTTGGCTTGCGCAGAAGGTTGTACAAAAAACAGGTGGTCGGTCAAAGTTGGATCTACAAACTTATGTTTCTTTGGTAAATCTGGTCCTGCAAAAAGCTCCACAGCTAATGGATCCAATGAAACTTTTTGCTCCATTGCTCCTTTTGCAATGCCATCTTCCCACCATTCAACTTTCCATTTTTTATCCCAATTCCAAACATTGGCTACAATGCTATCGGGAAACTCTTTACTAGCACCTTTCGGATATACCTTCAATTGATAACTTGCAGGTTTTCCCGTTCCTTTATAATACCAGGAAATATTTCCACCATCGACCTGATACACGCCATATCCACTTGGAGAGCCATCCGTACAGATTGGGCCTGTCCACCAAGCACCACAAACCGTTCCGTGAACGTGTTCTATGATGTTGCCCTCCTCCCATTTTTCATTCACATGGGTATGTCCCGACATAATATGCGCTTGGAAAGGTTCAAGCATTTTATACAATTGACGTCTGTTGGCAACAGTCCCCCCAAGTTCCTCCTCTTTGAGTTTATTACGACGAGCATGACCTGTGTTGGTCGGGATATGTAAACTTACCACGACGGTTGAGCCTTTGGGCACAGAAGCCAAATCTTGCTCTAACCAATGCAATTGGTTTTCAGTGAGATAGCCAACGTATTTCTTAGCTGTTCCCATAAAGAACACATCGTCTAAAACTACATAGTGAACCTTGCCACGGTTGAAAGAATAGTAGGTTGGGCCAAAAGTATTTTTAAAGGTTTTTGAAGAAAAATCGTCAGTTCTAGCATCCAAATCCATGTCATGGTTGCCAATGACACTAAAAAATGGAATCTGAGCTTTTCCAAAAGCTGAAATATAACCATCCAACAATTCGAAATGATCCCACACTAAATCGCCACAACCAATACCATGAAAAAGAGTATCCTTCGGTGCTGTTTTTACCAATTCAGCCAAATCTTCGCCTGACTTTTGAAGTTCCTCTGCATCCTTTTTAGAAATAATCTGAGGGTCAGCCCAGACTACAAATTGGTGTTTGGTATCATCAACAGATAGTGGCTTCAGGGTAAAATTTGCTTGAAAAGTACTTTTAGTCGTATCTATTTTTTGATAAAAACGAGCAACTCCCTTTTCATTCGGAAATTCATATCCAGATGGCACACTAATATAAACAAACTCAGCTTGGGAATGCGCCTTAATTTGGTATTTACCACTATTATCGGTTCTGACAACGGTATAACCATCCGTAACCGATACTTGAGGAATACCCTTCCCATTGGCAGAAATGGTTCCTTTTATGGTTACAAATTCAGTAGAGGTAGACAGTTCATTCGCCATGACCGACGGCGTACTAAGCACTGCCCCTCCTATTCCAAAATTCTTAAGAAAACTTCTTCTGTTAAACATATATTTTGGTTGATTATGTAGCTAAACATTAAAGCTGAATTGTGAATTAGTGGTGTAAGAAGCTTGAGTTTTATCATTAAAATAAAAATTGATGTAGCGGCAACCGCAAGGGTTGCCGCTACACCCCAAAAATTCTAAATAAGAACTTTATTGAACAAAATAAAAACCTTCATTCAGCACTAATTTCAAGTGCAAACTTTACATATAAAATACTGATTATTAAATCTTTACATTTAAAATTCATCACTCACATTTCACCACTAATAATTACCTCATTACTTCGTCCACCAAGTTTTGGTATTAATATCGTCTGCTCCCATTTGCGCTACAGCTTTGTCGTAATTTGCACGGTTAAGCGACTGGGTTGATAAGGGATATTTTAATCTCATCGGCATTTTGCCGTTATTTTCAACACCTTTACCAACTGGCAAAACAGGATATCCTGTACGCTTATATTCAAACCATTGTTGCATATCATTGAAAAACAAAGCAATGTATTTTTGCGTCATGATTTGCTGGAGAGTTCCGTTATAAGCCACGCCCGAACGGGTCAAAAAATCTGTCGGTTGAGTTGCCCCCCAATATTTCATCGAAGCAGCAATCCCTTTTTCATAATGGTCTTTGGGACTGTCGGTGGTATAACCTTTCAACGCAGCCTCAGCTAACAAAAACTCTACTTCCGCATGCTGCAAGATAGTACCTAAAATTAAAGAAGTTTTA
The DNA here is from genome assembly GCF_002270355.1 of Flectobacillus sp. BAB-3569. Taxonomy (GTDB): domain Bacteria; phylum Bacteroidota; class Bacteroidia; order Cytophagales; family Spirosomataceae; genus Flectobacillus; species Flectobacillus roseus. The sequence goes on from NZ_NJFZ01000020.1 coordinate 163,899, forward strand.
AGGTTTTTGTTAAGTTTTGAAGAACTTATCGCGTTCATCGCTGGTCCCTCGGCTATGGTATATCCGCTTGGGATGCCTGTATATTTACCACTGGCTTTGGTAGCCCAAATATCCAATCGAGGGTCAGACCAAGTACTTAAGGTTTTGATAAAAAACTCTGAAACCGCATTTGCTCCATTAAAATCATAATCACGAGTACTGGTAAAAGGATTCAACAAGGGCGTAACTTGTGTAAATTTCAGCGCTGCACTTTCATCAGCACTTTGCATTAATGGATATTTGTCTGGACTTGACAACATGGTTTTTAGCTGTGCCTGAAAAGCAGGGGATTTTGCTTCACCACGCATCAATAGGCGCAAACGGAGGGAATTAGTAAATTTTTTCCAACGTAAAGTTCCTACCGTACTTTTATCTGCCCCAAACAAGGCATCTTGCCCTAAAGTCAGTGTTTTGGTCACATCATACAAGGCATTTGCGGTATCCAATTTGGCAATCAAATCTTTATAAACGTCCTCTTGTTTATCAAAAGTAGGATTTACAACATAATTGGGATAACCTTTTAGTGCCTGTGAATATGGGATATCGCCATAAATATCAGTCAAGTTCGCAAATAACCAAGCCTTTAAGGTCAGTCCAATGGCTAAATAATTGGGCTGAGACATGACTTTTGCCTTTTGAATCATATCTTCGATATTAGTCAATGACAAATAGTAATTGCTCCACATATAATCTGACTCACTCGGAAAAAGCACATAACGGTGAAAGACCGTATTGCCTTCAGTCAAGGAAACTGTTACTTGCATCAACTCATTGTTGAGACGATGACTTCTACTTAAACCCGTATTGACCCCTTCCAAAATAGCAGTGTTCATAAAACTTCCTGCTGTTGCCGACGATACACCCTCTGGGTCGTGATTGAGTTCCTCCATGCCTTCTGTACAAGACGTCAGAGCTAGGACAAGGAATGCATATAAAAAGATTAGTTTTTTCATATTCAGATAATTAGAAAGAAATAGTAAGGTTTGCTCCCATTGTACGAGTAGATGGGAATTGTCCAACTTCTAAGCCTGGTGTGATGGTGGCATTGTCGAGCGTAGATGTTTCGGGGTCAAAAGCTGGGAAAGTTGACCATACGAATAAATCACGACCGTAAATTCCGATACTGGCAGTTCTCAGGAAAGTCTTACGAAGTATTTTTGCTGGAATCGTGTAAGCCAAACGAGCTTCACGAAGTTTTACAAATGAAGCATCAAATGTATTAGCTTCTACATTGTCACGACCATACCATTTGTTGTAATACGTTACGATATTAGTCGCCTTGGTGGTATTTGGCACATATTGACCGTCAGCATTGAGGGTTACTCCTTCGCCAATAATACCGTCGTATCTACCTGCTAATGTAGCTGTATTCTTACCTTGTTCACCTAAAATAGAGTTAGTCAATGAGAAGATTCTACCCCCTTGACGAATATCTAGCAAGACAGAGAGACTCCAGTTTTTGTATTTAAAATTATTTGAAATACTTCCTCTCCAATCAGGATTTGTGTTGCCTAGGTTCACAAACTGGTCAGTAAGCACAGGGTATCCATCTTTGTCAAATACAATTTGTCCTTCTGGCGAACGCTTGAAGCCAAGCCCGTAAATTGTTCCTAAAGGTTGACCTTCTCTAGCCTCCACTGTTACACGGCTACCAACGTATTTTGCCAAAATAACACTTCCAGTTTCGTTATTTAGCTCCAACACTTTATTACGGTTCATTGACCAGTTTACTGTCACATCCCATGAGAAACCAGCATAATTTTTAACAGGATTACCGTTCAAGGTTAACTCAACGCCTTTGTTTACTACCTTACCCATATTGATGAGCGAAGAACTATATCCAGAAGCAAATTCTACAGGCGCATACAGAATCTGGTCGATAGTGGTTTGCTCATATACGGTGGCGTCTAAACTCAAGCGATTTTTGAAGAAACGCCATTCTGTTCCTGCTTCAAAAGAGTTATTTCTCTGTGGCTTCAAATTCGGATTGGCAATCACATTAGGACTTTCTAGTTCGCCGGGGAATGTACCAGAGTTATAGATTTTTTCCAAGTTATATGTCCCAAGGCGAGCGTCATATCCTACACTGGCATACGCCCCACGGATTTTACCGTAGCTTATCCAATTCGGCATATTGGTCATTTGAGATAAAACCAAACTCAAAGTAGCTGATGGATAAAAGAAAGAATTATTTTGTTTTGGTAAAGTGCTACTCCAGTCGTTACGACCAGTTACATCCAAAAAGGCAAAATCTTTGTAGCCAAGGTTTACAAAACCATACAAACTGTTGATTCGCTTCTCGGCACGATCACTTTGAGTGAGTGGTAATTGCTCAGAATTTGCCAAATTATATACCCCAGGAATCACCAAGCGGTCAGCTAATTGATTGGTAAATTTTTGACTTTGTTTCAAAATATTTCCTCCCAAACTGGTTGTTACCTGCCAAGTTTTTTCAAGTGGCAATTTGTATTTCAACAAAAAATCAGAGTTAGATTCGAGGTTAAATACATTTTGCTGACGGTACATACCTGCTTGAAATTTTTGGGTATTCTTCGGACGTTGTTGCGAACGAAATTCATAACCCATATCCAAACCAGTACGCACCGTCAAATCCAAGCCTTTCAAAATATTATAGGTAGCCGACATGGTACCCGTTACATTATGACGACTCGATTTGTTCAGCATTTCATATACAATCAAATAAGGATTATCAATCAAAGAGCTAAAAGGGTGATTTTGTTCTAGGCCTTCTTTTCCCGGTAACCAGTAAGGCTGATACCAATCCAAATTTACATTCGGGTTTTGGAAGGCAATGAAATACATAATCGACTGGTTGTTGTAGCCCGTCGACGGAAGGTTATCGCTAAATTTATTGTAATAGTTCACCTTAGCAGAAGTACTCAGCTTAGCCGAAATCTGTGAATTATTTGAAAAACCTAAACTAATGCGCTCATAACCCGTATTTGGCAAAATCCAGTTATTCTTCATTTGCGAGAGACTCAAACGAGTATTGCTTTTGTCTTTCACATTGGTAATCGAGATATTGTTTGATAAGGTTACCCCTTGCTCAAAAAAGTTTTTGCGATTGTCAGTGTAAGGTTTCCAAGGAGTTCTTTCAGTAAAAACACCATTGGCATCACGAGGCGAGTTGTACTGATAAAATGATTGACCATCAAATTTTGGCCCCCAAGCCGAACTTGTACTTTGCGTTCCTGCACCATCTGCCGTTGTGCCATAGGAGTAATAATTCTGACCAGCCGTTCCCTGACCGTACTGATATTGGTAGTCTGGCCAACGATTTACTTGGTCAACACTTACATAAGAGTTAAACGAAACCCCAAGCCCTTTTTTGTCCTTACTTGCGCTTTTGGTCGTGATAATAATGGCTCCATTTCCTGCACGAGAGCCGTACAAGGCAGATGCAGCAGGACCTTTCAATACGTTGATAGACTCAATATTATTCGGGTCAATATCTGTCAGAGCACTACCAAAATCGATGGGAGAATCGCCACCCAAATAGGCTCCATGTCCTACACCTTGAAAAGAAGTATTGATCGGTTCGCCATCGACCACGATTAAAGCGCCTGGCGAGTTGAAATCCAAAATACTTTCCCCACGCAATGTCACGCGACTACTGCCCATTGGCCCATCGGTTTTGGTTAGGTTCAAACCCGCGACTTTACCCGAGAGTGCGTTCATAAAATTGTTAGATGGGGCATCCGTCACAGCCGAGCCGTCTAATTTTTGGGTTGAATATCCTAGGGCTTTTTCTTCCCTTTTGATACCCAATGCGGTAACTACTACCTCATTGAGATATTTGTTATCCTCTGATAACTGAACATTGAGATGGTTTCTTCCTTTGATTGGTACCTCTTGAGAAGAAAATCCCACAAAGGAAAATAATAATACAGCGTCTTTATCTGAAATACTAATTTTAAAGTTACCGTTAGCATCAGAAGTGGCGCCTTTACTTGTGCCCTTTACCGATACGTTTACCCCAGGCAAAGCATCTCCTGTTTGAGCGTCGGTGATTTTTCCACTTACCGTAGTGTGGTCTTGCGACTTTGGGCTTGCTTTTAGAACAATTTGATTATTTCCAGAAAAGCTAAAATCGATATTTCTGTTAGAAAAAATACCGTTCAGCACTTGTTTCAGGTTTTGATTTTGGGCAGAAAAAGTGACTTTATCTTTCTCAGAAATCAAACTTCCTGCATAGACAAAACGTACGCCAGTTTGTTTTTCGATTTGAGATAAAACGTTTTCTAAACTCTGATTTTGAGCCTGAACCGAAACTTTGGTGTTCAATACTTCTTGTGCTTGGGATACTTGTACATGACATATACCAAGGCCTAAGGCCAACGAGAGTGTTGGCACCGAGATGATTCGCCTAATTATTAGCGAGAATCGTTTTTTTTGCATAAGTTTGCTTGAGATAATAACCTATAAGGGCACCTTGTAAAAGGGGCTACAACATGGGGATTGTTTGCAAGGTTAATGAAGCTCGACCCTTCATTGACCTTTTTTATTAGTAAAATAGTCTAAAACTATATTTTGGACTCATATTTATTGGCAAATTCCTTTTATAATAACCTCCTTTCCTTTGATTTGATATTGTATTCCTAAGGACGACTGCATCAATTGTAAAACTTCTTCTAAGCTAGCATTTTCGAAAGAAGCAATCCATGTACAATCTAATAACCGAGGATTTTTAACTTGAAATGACACCTCATACATTCGCTCTAACTTTCTAAAAACCAAATCCATACGCTCACGCTTGAAGTAAACTTTTCGTTCTCTCCAACTGATTGACTCTCTGGCATCAATGACGTTTGATTGACTTAAATTCGCTTTTTCACTTTGATAAGTACAAACTTGATTAGGAAGAATGAGACAATTGCGTTGTGGATTATTGGCCATTTCTACCGCTACTTTCCCTGTCAATACGGTCACGTTGGCTTGGTTGTCTTGTGTGTAATCATGCACATCAAAAGTGGTGCCTTTCACCGTGGTATTCAAGTGTTTTGAGCTAACGATAAAAGGCTGTTGAGGGTTGTGAGTTACTTCAAAATAAGCTTCCCCTTCTAAATATACGTGACGAGTTTGTCCATGTAGTTTTGTGGGAAAACGTAAACTTGAGGCTCCATTCAAAAATACCTTCGAACCATCCTCCAAAGTAACTGTGGCGTGCTCTCCTGCTTTTGTTTTGATAGTCTGATAACTTAACTCATACTCGGGTAATGGTTGGTTGTATTTGCCAATCCACTTCCACGCCAACATAGAAATTAACAAAACACTAGCGGCGATTCCTGCACTAAGTGCCCACGAAGTTGCCAAACTAATGATTGGGGTATCTTTTTTAGTGGATATATTTACCCACATTTTTTGCTGAGCGTTCGATAAAGCCTCCTCAGAGTCCGAAGGTTGAAAAGACTTATCCTCATAGAGCGATTGCGCCCATTGGTCAAAAAGGGCTTTTCCCTCGGGGCTTTCCTTGCCACTTAGGTATTCTTGTAAAATTCGCTCCTGCTCTTTAGAAATCATTCATGTAAAGGGAAATGGGGATGTTTTCCTTCCCTTTCATGTATGTATTCGTGTGAGATAAATTTTAGTACTATGCCGAAATACGATTTTTTAAAAAAAAGTAGATAAAAAAAGTCCAAGGGTTGCAAATTCTCTTAATCGAAAACGAACCATTTGTAGCGCTTTGGATAGTTGATTTTTGACGGTTTGAGGGGAAATCTGAAGCTTTTGGGCAATTTGATCAATGGTAAGTTGTTCAAATCGGCTCAATTGAAAGACTTCTTTACATTTTTCTGGTAAAATATTCACCGCTTGATGAAGATGATTATCTAAATCGTTGGTCAAAATGGTTTGCTGAGTCGAGAAATCAGAGTCTGAAGAAGTTTGGCGAATTATCTTGACATAATCTTCTCGCACATATTGTTTTCGAATTTTATCCAATAATTTATTTCGAACCATCGCAAACAAATAAGACTCCGAAAATACTGTAGGGTCTATTTGTTCTTTTTGTGTCAATAATTGTGCAAAAACATCTTGAATCAAATCTTGAGCATCTTCTGCGCTCGGAGTAGTACGACGTGCAAAGACATAGAGCTTTCGCCAATACTTTTGATAAAGTACCTCAAAAGCGCCTGTATCGCCTGCTTGCCATGCTTGAATTATAGCAATATCATTTTGAAATTTAGCCTTTGTCATAACGCAAAACCAATTTTGCTACAAAGGTAAACCTTGGGGTTTCCTAAGCCTTTAAGCTTAAGTTATACTTTCATTATGGTAATGTTACGAAAATTTGTTAAATAGCTCCGCATATTCAATTTTTTACAATAATTAAACCTTCGCAAACATTCAAAATCTAAATGGAACAAAACTCTAGGCACAACATACTATGACTTTTTCAAGCAAACAACTTCAAGCAGGTTTGGAGGAATATAAGGGAGAATGGAGCACTCAACAGATTACCCATTTACTCAAGAGGGTAATGTTTGGCGCAAAACCTTCCGATGTCAACTATTTCAAAACCAAAACCTTAAGTCAGTCAGTTGAGGAACTGCTAAAGCCTCAAATATACCCAGAGCCTCCGCTCAACTATTATAATACCAGTGATTACACAGATCCAACAGGTATTACACTGGGAGCTACTTGGGCATTTGCCGCTTATGGTGATGGTACACTCAATGGCAAAAGGAGAAATAGCTACAAAGCTTGGTGGCTCCAACAAATGTTTTATCAAGGACGAAGTATCCACGAGAAAATGATTCTGTTTTGGCATAACCATTTTTCTACCGAAGCAGATACCGTGAGTGATGCTCGCTATTTGTATAAACATCATTCACTTTTACGAAAGTTTGCTTTGGGGAACTTCAAAACTTTCGTTCGAGAAATGTCCATCGACCCTGCCATGTTGGTGTATTTAAATGGTAATAAAAATACCAAAACAGCCCCAGACGAAAACTATGGACGAGAGCTACAAGAGCTCTTTACGATGGGAAAAGGCTCTGGCTCCAAATACACTGAAGACGACGTAAAAGCCGCCGCAAAAGTCCTGACTGGTTATGTTGTGGATGCACTGAAAATAGATTACAGCTTTACCCCGAGTAGGCACGATACCAGTGATAAAACATTTTCCGCCTTTTACAACAACACGGTTATCAAAGGAAAATCAGGTACCGATGGCATATTAGAACTGGACGAACTGATCAATATGCTTTTTCAAAAAGAAGAACTGAGTAAGTTTATTTGTCGGAAAATATATCAGTTCTTTGTGCATTATGATTTGAATGAAACCGTTGAAAAAAACGTCATCACGCCACTCGCCGAAATATTTAGAAAAAACAATTTTGAGATTACTCCCGTTCTTTCTACCCTCTTTAAAAGTCAGTTTTTTTATGATGCACAGCTCTACGGAGCAGTCATCAAGTCTCCCCTAGATTTAGTCATTGGAAACCTTCGTGAATTTGATGTAATATTCCCAAATCCGAAAACGGAATTTGTGGATGTGTACACATTTTTTGTGGAAGTCGTTCGTCAAGGAACCATCATGCAACAAAGCATTGGTGACCCTCCCAATGTGGCTGGTTGGGCTGCGTATTATCAGCAACCTATATTTTACGAAGCATGGATTACGGCAGATACTTATCCCAAAAGAGTACAATATACTGATACCATGATTGCCAATGGAATAACTCGTAATGGAAAAAGAATACAGATTGATGTCATTGCTTTTGCCAAGAATTTACCCAAACCCAACGATCCCAATTTGTTGATTACTGATTCCATAGCCTTATTATACAAAGTACCCGTTTCAGCAGAAAGAATTGAACAACTCAAAAGAGACATCCTACTTTCTGGGCAGTCGAGCGACTATTATTGGACCGAAATCTGGGATACCATGCTGGTGAGACCACAAGATACCATGACCCTCGTAAAGAGTAAATTACAATCGCTTTACCAGTATTTATTGTCACTACCAGAGTATCAGTTGACTTAGTCATGAGTGATGAATGGTGAATTGTGAATTAGGGCTGAACGAAGGATTTTCAACAATTTCGGATTTGGGATTTCTGATTTTGGATATAAAGTAAAGTGCCTTTATTTTTTTACAAAATATAGAATATTACACTTCCAAAACCCAACATCCGATATCCGAAATAGAGAGTTTTGTATTTCTTCGTACACTACTAGTTATGAGTGGCGAATTGCCAATACCAATATTTCACTCTTGCAATTTATCAAAATTAAATTTGCACATTATTTCTTCTATCTAAAATCTATTTCTATGAAACGCAGAGAATTTGTTCAGCAGTCAATATCAGGATTCTTAATGCCTGCATTACTCAGTGGTTTTTCGGTAAAGGCCTTAGGAAATGTTGCAAAAAATCAGAGTGGAGACGAAAATACCCTTGTGGTGATCCAACTCAATGGTGGAAATGATGGCTTAAATACAGTAATACCAATTGATAAATATGGGCTTTATAAAAATGCCCGCTCCAATATTGCTCTACCAGAATCAGCCTTATTGAAGGTATCCCAAAACGGAAATATTGGACTGCACCCTTCTATGGCAGGGGGCTTGCATAACCTTTTTATGGAAGGTAAAGCCAATCTAATACAAAGCGTAGGATACCCAAATCCCAACTTTTCTCATTTTAGGGCGACAGACATTTGGAATTCGGCCTCGGATGCCAATCAGTACGTGTATAACGGCTGGCTTGGAAGATATCTGGCTCTACAGCATCCTACATTTCCAAACAATTATCCCAATTCACAATTTCCTGATCCTTTGGCCATACAAATTGGCTCAACAGTAAGTACCGCCCTGCAAGGCCCTATCTCTTCTATGGGCATGGCTATTACTAACCCCAGCAGTTTCTATAATTTGGTACAAAATAAGGTGGAAGATGCACCAGATACGCTGGCAGGCAAAGAATTGAAGTTTTTGAGAGAAGTCGCCAACCAAACGAATTTGTACGCTAGTTCAATACGAGGAGCCGCAGGTAAGGCCAAAAATTTAGTAACCTACCCCAATACCAATTTGGCAGGACAATTAAAAATCGTGGCAAACCTCATTGGCGGAGGACTCAAAACGAAGGTGTATTTTGTCAATCTGGGAGGTTTTGATACCCACAGTAATCAGGTAAATACGACCGATACCACCACGGGAACACATGCTAACCTTTGGAAACAAATCTCGGATGCCATCAAGGCATTTACCGATGATTTGAAAGCTATGGGCGTATCCAAAAGAGTCGTAGGAATGACCTATTCTGAATTTGGGAGAAGAATTAAATCAAATGCCAGTGGCGGAACAGACCACGGTGCAGCCGCACCGATGTTCATGTTTGGAGATATGGTAAATCCAATTGTATTGGGCACCACGCCAGATATTGCTGCTTCGGTTCAAACAGGAGATAATGTACTCATGCAATATGATTTCCGATCGGTATATAGTTCGATTCTTGAGCAGTTTTTGTGTATGAATGCTAGTTGGAAAGACGATGTTTTATTTAAAGATAACTTTCAATCTTTACCACTCATTCGACCGCAAGCCTGCGGACTTTCGCCTGTCGTGGATTTAGAATCAACTGGTGAATATATCTACAATTACCCTAATCCTTTCCAACAAAGTACGATTTTGGTCTATACCTCAAGAGGAGGACATAACCTGATTCAAATTTTTGATAATGTAGGAAGACTAATGGACACCCCAGTAGACGGGCTATATCCTGAAGGCACTTACGATATGCCTGTAGATACTTCAAAATGGAAAAATGGCGTCTATTATGCTCGTTTTCAGAATGACTCGTACCAGCAGATTAGGAAATTAATGAAACATGGGTAAGCAGGAGTTCTGAGTTGAGAGTGCTGAATTATGAATTATTAGTATACTGAGGATTTTAAAATTGTTTATTTCGGATATTGGATTTGGGATTTCGGAAGTGTAATCTTTTACATTTCTTAAAAAATTAAAGGTATCAAATATTATTTACGAAATCTGCAATCCCAAGGCTGAAATAGTTTGGATTTTTATTTCAGATATCGGATGTGGGATTTCGGAGGTATAATCTTTTACATTTCTTGAAAAATTAAAGTTAGTTCACTTTATTTCCGAAATCAAAAATCCCCAATCTGCTATAGTTTAGATTCTTGTTGTCCAAGTTTAATAACTGGGAACAGCGAGGGTTTAGAGCGCAAAACGTGTGACATCATTAATTACGGTTAACAAAGCCACACGTTTCACTTAAAACTACTTTATATAATCTAAAAAGTATTAATCAAATGTTACATTGGAAACATTCCCCTTACACAAAATATATATCGTATAGGATTCCCTTTAGGGTCTTTAGGGTTAGGGATATTTGGAATTTTAGGTATTCCGAAAGTTCTCATTCCATCACCTCCGTAAGTGGTACCTATTAAAGCAAAAACGGCGGAATATTCGTTAATACTTAAGAGTCTTCCATCACAAAGTACCCAGTCCTGCGGAACAAAACTTCCAGCAAAGGTTAAAATTTGGCCCAAAAATGGTTCTGCGGCGTACTCGTCATCATTGATGCCGCAGTAATAATGAATAGCTGAGTAATCATCATCATAAACTTTAATGGGGTCTAATTTGGGCACACCATCTTTCCCATTACATTTTTTCCAACTTGAAGGATAGTGACCTCTTCCAGCATATAAGCAAATTTTATTGATCGTGCTCATTTTAATAAAAGTTTTTTAACTAAGTGTGATAACATTGATTATAACTACTTTACATTACCTAATCATGCGTTGGGAATTCTCCATTTACGCAGATAATGTGCATGCATGAGCCAACCTTTGGGAAAACAGGCAGATTAAATTCACGTATCTCATATTGGAGATTTGCACCAAATTGGTTTCCAATAACAGCATACAAAGCTGGGTTTTGGTCAATCTTCAGCGCTCGACCATCGCAAGGCAACCATCCTTCAGGTGCCGTTGTACCATTGTAAAGCATAATAATGCCTATACAGTTTATTTCACGCATAATAAATAATAGTGTGGTGGGGTAAATTGAATGTTGCCCTAATTTACGCATTCAGGCTTTGCGAAAAATCCGATAGGTTTTAAATTTTTACAATGTTAATCGTAGAATTTAATAGATACAAATAAAATATATGCAATTTTACAAAAATTATTTTTCGGTTAAATTTCCATAATTTATAATATCAAACAAAGGTTGACTCCCTACTTATCTGAACATACGTAAAGCGTTATGTTTGATTTCTGAATTGGAGCGAAGGAAGCATTAGAATAGATATCTCTTTCCCTATTTCAGTTTTAACTACTGGAAACAGCGAGAGAAACTTTAAATTATTAGTTATCTAATGGTAGAAAAGATTTGTTTTTTACAATCATTCTAATTCCCACAACCACAAATCCTACTTGTCATTCTGCTAATCTTTTGTATTTTTGTTAGAAACCCATTTTTTCACATTCAACAAACCTTATGAAAAAAACGCTTTACCTCCTGAGTTTTTGCTTGGGGACTTCGCTTTTTGTCCAAGCGCAACAAAAACCTGCTCCGAAAGAAAATGCACCGCTTGCCACTACGGTAGAAGACAAGCCCAACAATGGTAGTCGCACGCTCAATCCTGATTCGTATGTGGTAACTACCAACGAAGTAACTATCAAAGGTCAAAAAGTGCCTTACAAGGCTTTGGCAGGCACAATTCCTGTGTGGAATGATGACGCCAAAATACAAGCCTCTCTATTCTACACGTACTACGAAAGAACCGACGTGAAAGACAAGGCTACTCGTCCTCTGATTATCTCTTTCAATGGTGGCCCCGGCTCTGCCTCGGTTTGGATGCATATTGCGTACACAGGCCCTCGTATTTTGAAGATTGATGATGAAGGTTATCCTGTTCAACCTTATGGCATCAAAGACAACCCTTATTCTATTCTCGACGTTGCTGACATCGTTTTTGTAGACCCTGTCAATACAGGTTTTTCAAGAATTATTGATAAAGACGCTCCAAAATCAAACTTCTTTGGTATTAATGCCGACATCAAGTATTTGGCAGAATGGATTGGCACTTTTGTTAGTCGCAACAATCGTTGGGCTTCTCCAAAGTATTTGATTGGTGAAAGTTATGGTACGACTCGTGTCTCAGGTCTGGCAAACGCCCTTCAAGAATCTCAATGGATGTATTTGAATGGTGTTATTTTGGTGTCGCCAACTGACTTGGGTATCCCTCGTGAAGGGCCAGTGGAAACTAGTTTAAAACTCCCCTATTTTGCTGCTACGGCTTGGCATCATAAGGTTTTAGAACCAAGTCTTCAAAATAAAAAGCTGGAAGATATGCTTCCAGAAGTTGAAAAATTCACGGTCGAGGAATTATTGCCAGCCATTACACAAGGCGGTTTTATTGCGCCAGAAAAGCGTCAGGCAATTGCGAAAAAGTTTGCAAGATATTCAGGGCTAAAGGAAACAGTTGTACTACAAAACAACTTAGACATTTCCTTGGATTTATTCTGGAAAGAACTTCTTCGTGATAAAGGATATACCGTTGGTCGTTTGGACTCACGTTATTTGGGTGTAGACGCACGTGAAGGTGGTGAAAAAGTAGATTACAATGCCGAACTCAATTCGTGGTTGCACTCTTTTACGCCTCCAATCAATATGTATTTGAGAGAGGAACTAAAGTACAAAACAGATTTGAAATACAATATGTTTGGACCAGTTCATCCTTGGGACAGAAGCAATGACCATACGGGGTATGATTTGCGCAAAGCAATGGCAACGAACCCTTATTTGAAGGTATTGGTACAATCAGGCTATTATGATGGCGCTTGTGATTATTTTAACGCTAAATACTCGATGTGGCAAATGGATCCAAGCGGCAAATTCAAAGATCGTCTGTTCTGGGAAGGTTACAAATCGGGACACATGATGTATTTGCGTAAGGAGGATTTAGAAAAATCAAATGAAGACTTACGAATTTTCATCAAAAAATCTCTTCCAAAACCTGGCGAACCAGCCAAGTATTAATGAGTGAATGGTGATTGAGTGAATGAGTGATTATTTTTTAATGTAGAGACGTAATATTTTACGTCTAGCGAAGATTATTCACGAGTTATAGCATAAACTAATTTAGTGATTATGTTAAAATTTGTATGCTAGCAGTAGAGAGGCAATGATTGCGTCTTAAGCCGAGTAAAATCTAACATAGTAGCATCAAAAAAGGGGTCGGAAAATAATTTTCGACCCCTTTTTTGATATTTCAAATTGAGGGTTTGTTTTGACTATTTCTCAGATTTATAAACCTAATCACTCAATCACAACCCACTCATTCACTCAATTATTTAATCTCTACGACTAATTCTTCTTTCGCTTTGCGATATTTTTTCAAGTTCACGTTCCAGTCATTTGGAGCATCGCGGTAGCCTAATGGAAGCAATACAACACTTTTCAAGCCTTGTTCTGCTAAACCTAAGATTTTGTCAACTTCTGGAGGAGTAAATCCTTCGATTGGAGTAGCATCTACGCCAACCTCAGCAGCAGCTGCAATCGCCAAACCAAAAGAGATATACGCTTGTTTAGCGGCGTGTGTTGCGTGCCAGTCTTGACCAAGTGGTTCGTACATACCCCACAAAGTAGATTTGTAAGCATCCATGGTATTCAATGGCAAACCACGTACTTCCATCATTTCGTTAAATACCGCTGTGATTTTTTCCAAAGAATAACCATCCCACGCAGCAAAAACCAACAAATGTGAACATTCTGTGATTACACTTTGATTCCAAGCTACTGGTCTAATTTGTTCAAGGATTTCTTTGTTCGAAATCACAAATACTTTATATGGTTGCAAACCTGATGATGATGGTGCCAATCTTGCAGCTTCTAGGATATAATCCAACTTCTCTTGAGGTACAACCTCTCCGTTCATTTTTTTGGCAGCATAACGCCATTCCAAAGATTCTAATAATGTCATAACGAATAATATTTTCTAAATTTATGTTACAAAACTAGCAATACTTGGTGACAAAAAGTAACTTTGTGTCATAAAGTAATAGTGACATTTAGGTAACCATATGACAAATGACGGAAATTAGCCCGATACACAAATCCACAGCGTGTGGTAAATCGATTCAAGCCATTCACGATGTAATGGATATCATTGGAGGCAAATGGAAAATTTCCATCATTGCCTGCTTGTGTTATGGCAAAATGCGATATTCTGATTTATTGAGAGAAGTAAACGGTATTTCAGGGAAGGTTTTGAGTCGAGAATTGAAGGATTTGGAGGAGAATCTTCTTATTACGAGAACAGTCGTAAACACGCAGCCCATCAGTGTAGAATATGAATTAACGGAATACGGACGTTCGTTGAAAGTTATAACAAGTGTAATAGCCGAATGGGGCTTTGAACACCGAAAAAGGATTTTAGAACAAGAATTAGTATAAAATCAATGGGCTTCCTTCTAGCTAAACAGCATTGAGGAAGCCCTTGAATAAATAATAAATTGTCTATTTCAAAAGTTTTTTCAACTTACATTTTTTCAGTTGTTGTATCTGTTCGCTCACGATTTGAGCGGTTAATTTCGAACCTTCATAATTAGGATGGGTATGGTCTTTTGGAAAAAACTTATCTACCTGCTCTTTTCCTAATTCTTCGTATTTTGATGCTACAACCTCGTTGAGGTCAATAAAGTAAGCCTTATTCTCTTCTGCAATTTGTTTTGCCCAAAGGCCATAAGACTGACCCGCTCTTTCTACTTTTCCATTCTTCCAAACGTTTCTTGGTACAAGCGAACAAACAATTGGCGTGGCACCTTTTTCTTGTGTTTCTTGCACGTACTTACGCATATACCAGCCATACGAATGTACGATTTCGTGCTTTTTGGTCAAAAGGTTATCTATCTCCTCCGATTCGTTACCAATACCTTTGATAGAGCCTCTCGCACGACTTGTATCATTGATAGCACCGCCATCGTTGTGTCCAAACTGCATGATTACATAATCGCCTTTTTTCAATTTTGCCATAATTTTATCCCAACGTCCTTCGGTCAAAAATGTACGGCTACTACGACCACCAATGGCATGATTTTCAACATTTACCTTTACCGTATCAAATTGTTGATTCATAAAACTTCCCCAACCCCACAAACCATCAGAACCAGCCCCAGAGCCATTTCTAACGGTTGAATCACCGATGATATAAATAGTAGGTTTTGTTTTTAACATCGTGAATGAACATGCTAAAACAAAGGCGCAAAGTACCAAAAACTTGTTTTTCATCTGAGTAAAATTTTGAATGACAGAATAGATTTCGAGATAATGTTGATTTTTGAAGAAACCAGTCCCTCTATAAAAAAGGAAGTTCCCCATGCTACCACAAGGAACTTAACCTAAATCTCCCCTAATCAACTGTTTACTTACAAATTACTTGTGTTGTAATCTTCGAAGTAACAAGTGTTTCAATAACGAAGAGTTATCTCATTCACTTATTTACTCATTTTTATTTTTTCATTTTCACGATTTCGCTACCAGCCAATAGGAAACATCCTAAACCATAGTCTTCGAAATCAGGAATTTTATCAATAGCCAATGGTTGACCATCTTTTGGTTCTTTCCCTGTGCCTTGTACCCAACCCAAAAATCCTGAAGGTTGTACACTTTCTGTTGCCAAAGCATTCCAAGCTTTCACCAAAGCTGGTTTATATTGTTTAGCATTCAAATATCCGTGATTGATGCCCCATGCCATTCCGTAGGCAAACAATGATGTTCCTGTAGCTTCTTTACCTCCATAATTGGTTGGGTCATGCAAACTCACATTCCAGAATCCATCTTCTCTCTGAAGTGGCAACAAAGCCTTCATCATGGTTTTGTACATCTGTAAATATTCGTCGCGATGTGGTGCGTTTTTAGGCATAATTTCCAATACTCTCACCAAAGCTGCCACAATCCAACCATTGCCACGAGACCAATAACAATCCTGTCCGTTTGGCTCTTTATAGGGTGGCACAAAGTCTTTGTCTCTCCACCAAAGTCCATCTTCTGGATTAAATAAGCCCTTTCCTCCTTCTATCGTTTTTGAGTGGTTGTACATTTGGTACATTTTCTCGAAATAAGCATTGTCTTTGTACAATACACCCAATTTAGCAAATACTGGCATACCCATTTGAAGTGCATCAATCCATGTCCAATAAGTACAGTTAGGATTTTTTACCAAGCTATCCATATTGGCTTTAATATCACGGATACGCTCTGGCTTTTTATCCATCATATACAAATCAATATAGGTCTGTCCGCAACATTGGTCATCGGCATTGTGTGTCAATAAGCCCGAACGTAATCCCCATTTATGACTTTCGCCCCAAGCTACTGCATAATCGATATAGCGCTGTTGAGGGTCTACTTTATACAAATCCATCAATCCTTCGTAATACACCGCACGGGTCCAGATATTACTTGGACGGGTTTTGTTGGTTACAATAGGCTTGCCAGTATCTGGCCATTTTTGCATAAAATAGTCATTTGCTTTACGCATTGAGGCAATCACTTCGGTTTTGCTCGGTAGTTTCTGAGCCATTGCCGACATACCGCCTAACAACAAGCATAGCATTAATGGTACTTTTTTCATTCGTTCAGAATTTAATTGACAATTGAGTCCTGTTATTAGAAAATTAGAACTGTATATAACAATTTCGGATTTGGGATTTCAGATTTCGGAAATTTGAAATACTGATTTGTAATCCTGAAAAGAATTTGTTTACTTCTTTTTTATCAACAACTGTACAGAGCTATCGTTTATTTCAAACTGGTTTGACTTTAGCAAATTCAACATTTCTGCTCCTGCATAAATCACTGGTCCGTAACCGTGAGCCGCAAACGGGCTGATTGGACGATGATAGTAAAATGCTGGGTCAAATCCCATTCCTGTACCGACGCAAGTACCTTCTACTTGTCCTTGCTCGTTAACTTTGGTACTCACAGCATTCCAAGCCAACATAGTAGCAGGCGTGTAGGCCAATTTGTCTATCCAGCCTTTATTGATGGCTTTGGCGAAACAATACGCATAAATCGCCGTAGCCGATGTTTCTAAGTACGAATCGTTTCTATCTAATAATTGATGCCAAAATCCAGAACCTGACTGATATCTTGTTAAGCCTTTTACATGTGCTTTCAACAAATTCAAGACCTCTTCGCGACCTGGGTAATTTTCTGGTAAAGCTTCCAACACTTCGATTTTGGTCAAAATAGCCCAACCGTTGGCACGTGCCCAGTGGAACTGAGGATGTTCTGACATACCTTCAACCCAGCCGTGCATATAAACACCCTTCTCAGGATTAAACATTCTTTTTGAAAACTGACGAACCTGTTTGATAGCCTCATCAAAATACTTTTTATCGCCAGTCAATTTGCCCATTTGAGCAATCGCAGGAATTCCCATAAACATATCATCCAACCATAAAGTACTTGCTTGTGGGCGATTACGAGCCAAAGTTCCATCACTCAAACGAAACTCTTTATTCATAATGTAATTGATATGGCTGTCGATTAAGGGGCGATAATTATTGGGTGTCCCAGCAACAGACGATTTAATCATAGCAGCACACATGGCACCACAATCATCCAAAGCATGTGGATTTAGCAATCCCTTCAATGGCCCTTTTGTACCCCAATCTTCACTCGCTCCTGTTGACTTTTTAAAGAATGGAACAGCATCGTTGATAAATTTCAAGCGTTTCTCTGTATATTCTTTATAACGCGCATCACCTGTGTATTGCGACGCCAGCATCATAGCCTGATAAGTCACACCCCATTCGTAACTCACCAAACGAAAATCACCTTTTTGTAAAGCCGTATTTTCATCAATTTTTGACAAATCACTCACTACTTCATTTGTCTTCGTATTGATAAAATTTGTAGGAGTCGCTTTTTCTAAATACGCGTGAACTCTTTGCAAGGTTTTTTCAACCTCCTCTGCTTTCACAATTCCATAAGGAACAGGATAGTCAGGCTGAATCAAGTGCAAAGGCGTATTGGAGTCATTAGATTTTGTAACGTTTTTTTGGGCAAAACCTTCTGCACCTGAAAGCAGTAAAAAACCTAATAATGCGACTTTATCAAACGAGTACTTTTTCATAATCGGCTTTGGAAATTTTTGGATAATGTGTTTTACTCTCAGAAGTAAAAATAAAAGAAATTCTACTTGCAAAAATTGTCTTCGATTTGTACAACTTCCTCAAAGATAAATGTCATTTATGGGTTAGCCGTCCTGTGGCGTCCTTGTCGGAATCGAAATTTAATATTATTCGTCAGTAGAATATGGTAAGATATATTAAAAAAATACAAAAATCGTACAATGAAATTAGTCTACTTTGACACTACTAAAACTGGATTTTGCATAAAAAAAATAGGACAAAGGTTGGATTTTGGCAACATGGCAACGTTCCCGACATCGTTTGCATAAATTAATATTGTTGAAAAATTGAATATGAATTATTCAAATCTTAACCTTTGTTTAGAATTAAAATATAAGTTGATGAGATAGGTTTTAGCCTGTCTAAAAAAAGTATAAGTTTTAATGTTAAGTTTTTTTCTAGAATGCCTAGAAAAAACTTTTCAACCTTATTTATCCATAATATAATGATTGCGAAAAAACATAGAATCTGGGATGTAATTAGAGTCGACGATATTTCGGCAACACCGAAATATCTACAGATTGTACATTCGACACTCAAAGGCATTGAGGCAGGTCAAATTACGGTCAATGACCGCTTGCCATCCATCAATGAAGTGAGTTTCGAGTTGGATGTTTCTCGTGATACTGTCGAGAAGTCATATCGACAACTCAAAAGTATGGGTATTCTTGAATCTGTTCCTAGTAAGGGTTACTACATTAAAAACGTGGATTTTGAAAAGCCCATGAAAGTATTGTTGCTTTTCAATAAACTTTCTGCGCACAAAAAAATCATTTTTGATGCTTTTGTAAAAGAATTAGGGCAACAAGTGGCGATTGATTTTTATGTGTACAACAATGATTTTGCTCTTTTCAAAAAGCTCATTACTGCCAAAAAGGATGAAGATTATTCACACTTTGTCATTATTCCATATCTCTTAGATTTCAATGATAAAGTACAAGAGGTAGTTAACATGATCCCTAAAGAAAAATTGATTATTTTGGACAAAATGGTCGCTGGAGTCAATGGCGAATTTGGTGCAGTATACGAAAATTTTGAGAAAGATATTTATATGGCACTTTGCCAAATGCTTGAAAAATTAAGAAACTATACGAGTCTAAAATTAATTTTTCCAAAGCAAAGTTGCTATCCTCAAGAAATCCAGAAAGGATTTTTAAACTTCTGTCAGGATTTTGCTTTTGAGGCTACTATTATTGATAATATCAAAACCGAAACAGTAACAGAAGGGTCGGTTTACATAAACCTAATGGAAGATGATTTGGTAATTCTTATTAAAAAAATCATGAATGATAACCTCGTCATAGGCAAGCAAGTTGGAATTATCTCCTACAACGAAACGCCTCTAAAAGAGATTATCCTCGACGGTATTACTACTATTTCGACAAATTTTAGAGAAATGGGAAAAACCGCTGCCAGATTAGTACTTGAAAAGTCAAAGGATCATGTTGCAAATTTATTTGAGGTGAACCTTCGCAATTCATTATAAATAACGATTGGGAAATAAAAAAAGCCTGAGGTTTCTCAGGCTTTTTTTTATGGGCTATCGAAAGAGCTTGGCTATTTGGCAAACAACTCTTGTACGCGCTTATCCAAAAACTTCTCAAACAAAAATATTCCTATTGAGGCTACTGTAATACCACACAATACATCAATAACATAATGATGACTTGTGTACACGGCTGCGCCCCAGATTCCGAAACAGAATATCACAAAGAAGATATTAAACCAACCTAATCTTGCTTTTAAGCCAAAATATAGGGTCAGTAACGGAAATGCAGAGTGCAGAGAAGGCATCGCAGCAAATACGTTAGAATTACGTACATACATTCCCTTAAAAAGATTTACATCAAGAATTTGATCAAAATATCTTAGACCAGCTTCGCTACCTTGGGTGTGGAAATCGAGGGCAAAGCCATGCTCAGCAACATACCAAGGCGGAGCAGCAGGATAAGAGTAATAGATAATCCAGCCTAGAAAATTCACAAACACAAAACAGTAAGCAAAAGAATAAAATAATGGTCTTTTCTTAAGATAAAAATATAAGGACAGCGCTATAGGAATTGGAACCCAGTTGATATAAAAAATACCAGCTAAAACATCAAAAAATGGAATATGTACCTTTGCAAAATATTCACTTAGTGTGAGTAGTTGTCCTTGGTAGTTTACGCCAAATAGAGCCTTATCCAACTCATAAGGTTGTTGAATATGTACCGTGTTGAACTCATAATTTGGGAATACCCGAAAGGAATCATAAATAGCCCAATACACTACATAAATGGCAAATGATAAGATGATTTCACGACTAAACTTATTGCCAAAGTAGGTAGAAACAAACAATACATACAATATTATATGTTCTGGTAATAAGCCAATGAACTTGATATACCAAAAAAAGAATAAAGGTGTGAATACTACTAGCCCTATGATATTCTTAACTGAGAAGCGTTCAAATCCTGTATCCTCAATGTTTAGCACGCTACTACGGTTTGATTTTTTCATAAACATTTTCTCCTGAATAAAAATCTCTTCCAAATACTTCTACATACAATACTTTTGGACGTAAATTACTCCCTTCGATTTGTACATACACATGGTCGAGTTTTGCTAATTGGTTATTAATCAGTAATGAAGCATAAGGCTTTTTGTTTTTATCAAAGCCCAATCGAAGCTTACGTTTTTTATAAGAAACTACCCATGCCTGAAGTGCGTCTCCCTGTCCTTCAATGGTTTCGGTATCGACACCATAAGCTAATACTCGTTGTATCCACGAAAGTTCTTTTCTTCGCCCATCTTCTTGGTAGCGTAGCCAATACACATCGATAGGATTATCTTCATCAAATCCTCCCTTGGCATTGAGTCGTGCATCATAAACAATCGTATTAACGTTGGAGCTTCGCTGAATATAAAATAGCCTTACTTTTGAGTCAGGAACTTTGGGATAATTAGTGGGTGAAAAACTTGCCAACAGCAAGCC
Organism: Flectobacillus sp. BAB-3569; assembly: GCF_002270355.1. Lineage (GTDB taxonomy): Bacteria > Bacteroidota > Bacteroidia > Cytophagales > Spirosomataceae > Flectobacillus > Flectobacillus roseus. Next base: position 185,107 of record NZ_NJFZ01000020.1, read on the forward strand.
AACAAACAACCATAAGAACCTATTTTGTTTCATTTTTACTTAACTCCTTTTGTGTATATTCTATTCGTTGGATAGCAGTGAAGTTGGACAAGATTGCCACTATGGTTAAAGGAATAGTAAATACTGATATTGACTCAAACCATGGTATTCTTTCGCTTGGACCGTCTATTCTAAAGTCTACTCCAAATAGTGGAGACAACAAGCCACATAATAAAGCAGAGCCTCCAATAATTACAATTCGCTCTGGTCGCTGCATCCAACCAATTTCACATTTAATATTTAATCCTTCGGCTCTTGCACGCGTATAACTTACCATAGATGAACCGATAAGTGCCAAAAAGGCAAAAAAGGAACTAAACAAATAATGATGAGCCACCAAGTAGTAGCATATTCCCAAAAACATAAACATCTCACTGTAACGATCTAAAACCGAATCATAAAATGCGCCAAACTTTGAAGAAGTATTACTCACTCGTGCCAAGCGACCATCAATCATGTCGAATACGCCAGCAAAAAGAATCATGGCTCCTCCCCATCCTACAATGCTCAAATCGCCACGATGGGATGCCTCCGCTCCATAGACAAAGATTCCTGCTGCACCAATATTTAACACCAAACCAGTGGTAGTAATCATATTGGGCGTAATTTTTAAGGCAATTAATAGATTTATAAAGGGATTAATCAATTTGTATATCAATTGTTGCCCTGCTGATTTAAGTGCATACATAGTCTTAAGTGATTTATTAATACTTGTTTAGTCTAAAAATCCATTTTGAAACGACCTCTAATTCCATATTCAGACACCTGCGGATTGTCCAAATAGCTTAGCCTCTTGACTAGGTCTACTCTGAAAAACTTAAGAATATTTCCTATACCAATACTGGCTTCCATATAAGGACCATTACTAAGTGAATGAGTGAGTACTTGGCCCTCCTCATTCGTAGGAAATTTATACAAATCTGGATTGACATTCGGATTATTTTTATCACTAAGGCTACCATATAGAGCCTTGAATGTAATTATTTCACGCAATTTCAACTTCTTTACTAATGGAATTTTGTTAAAGAAAAATCCATTAAAGTAATGATCGACAAACAATCCAGCGTATTGGTCACTCACAAACTCCAAGAAATTCATCAAGTTGTAAGATTCCAATTGATATGAATACGATTGGTTGGCACGATGAATCATCAACAAAGGATATGGCACTTTTCCGAAAATCCTACCACCTTCAGCCGTAACATCCGTAAAACCAATCGGAGATATAAAGAAACGCTTGTTGGCACGCAAAGTGATATTATGAAAATTGTAACCACTGTTCAAAATATTCGCAATGCCCAAAGTATATCTTGCCTGAAAAATTGGATACTTGTTAATAATTGGGATACGATAGTTTTTACCTTGATAAAACTGCTCGTTTGGCGCAAATCTCAAGTTAAATGAGAGTTCAGTCGAAGTCACTGATTTGTCAGTAATGGGAATACCGTCTAGCTTGCCCACTTTTTCGAATGTCAAACTACCAGCAGCTTCCTGACTCAAATTTTTCAATCCTATTTCGTAGCTGATACCCGAACGAGATTCTTTACGGTAATCAACTCGAAGCACTTTATTATAGGTCATTTTGTCGTTTACTCCTCGTTTGAAGGACAACAAAAAGTTATCTTCTTGTACAAACTGTAATTCTTGCCCAGGAATACGCACTTCATCTTGGTAAGACACTCTTAAGTAATTATTAGGAAATTCGTAAATAGAATTTTTTCCTAAATTATAGGTTAGCGCGCCAAAACCTTTCCAACGTTCATCCTTGAATCCGTAAGCCATATAGGTTTCAAAATACAATCGTGGGTTTAGCTTTGCCATAGTACGCCCACCAAGGCGCAAACGTAATCCCTCAACAGGGTTAAAACTATAGAATGTGTTGACAGGACCTATTTCAAATGTTCCAAATTCAGAATAGCCGAATAAAAATAGACCTGCTATTTTCATCGCTCGCTTAAATGCTGGAACTTTCTGAATACTATCTGCCATTTGATAAATATTCGTCTCGACCTTACTAAGCTGTTGATGTCGTGCCTGATTCCAAAAAATCTCATCGCGCCCGTAGGCATTTTCTGTCAGAACATTTTTCTGGATAGGTTTAAAATATTCGTTATCAATCGGATTATTCAATTTATAATTCCGAAAAGAAACGGCTCTTTTGCCTATCACACCACGAGAATTTTCAGTCTTAAAAAGATTAAACTCAATCATGATTTCATCTTTCGCCAACATCAAAAACTTATCAGTAGTTGGTTGAAATTCCTGCTCGATTTCCATCCCCATCACAAAATTGAGGTTGATATTTTTGGGAACTCCCATTTTGATACGGCGTACAGCATAAGACGAATCCATAGCTACATACATAGTACCAACAAAAGCAAAATCAGCTTGATTTCTTGGTGAAAAACCCAAATTGATACATTTTACACCATCATGTTGAAGGGTATCCAAAATGACAAATCGGTAAAAGGTAGGAGAAAGTGGTGATATCGGACTAATAAACTGCTGGGAAAGTAAGCTGATGTTATTGTCATAAATGTTCACATCTTCATACATACGGTTGAGATAGGCACCCATACCATTATTGTCCAAAAATTGCTCTAGACCTACTTTCTTTTCTCCTTTGATATAGGACTTCTCTTCCTTCGGACTTTTTCTAAAATAGACATCCGACACTGTTTCTTTCAAATACAATGGCAACGATACTTTTCCTGTGAGTTTGGCTGTATCGAGGTTATCAAAAATAAATTGAAAGTTTTTAAAGATTTTCTTATTCTTGTAAGCGTCATCGATATTACTCAAATCTAACTGAAGCTTCTCATACTTCTCATACTGATAATACTCTAGTCCTTCTTTTCTGTTATCATCTTTATGATCAATGACCTTTCTGATAAGTGCTACAGCAGGGTTATCTTTATTACGATATTTCTCTTTTTTCCCTTTTACCACCACTTCTGATAAATTTTGTGTAGTGGATGTAAGGCGAATAGAGATTGTTTGAGTCACATCTTTTTTAAAGGGTTTTATCTCATTTCTATAGCCTACAGACGAAAACTGCACTTTACCAGAGCCGTATTCTTTTACTGTGATGGTAAAATTTCCATTTACATCAGATTGTACACCTTGTGATGTACCCAAGATGGTCACGTTGACAAATGGAATAGCTTCATTCGTTTTATTTTCAGAGATTTTACCTTTGATAATAGTCTGTGACTGTGCCATAAAAGCGTATGAGCACAGTAGAAAGAAAAATATATTTTTGAGAAATTTTATTTCTTGAGGGAGATTATAAAGATACCTTTTCATACGTTTTATTCTTAAATACAAACCACTGATTTAGACCGTAGCTGTACACCACAAATACAATTACTCCTACTATTACTCTAACGGTAAGATAATGCCAAGAACCCAATTGCGTCATCAAAGCAACACCGCCTACATTCATAGCGGAATTTCCTGCTGCAACTATAGCATATTTTATACCTTGCCATGTCAAAGATTGCGTATCTTTTGCCTGAAAAACCCATGTTCGGCTTACCCAAAAGCCAACGACAGCCCCAAGGATATTACCTACTAAGGTAGCCCATTCGTCATTAACCTGAAAACCTGAAACAAGTGAATATGAGGCACTAAAGTCAACGCTCGTCGCAATACCCGATGCTGACATAAACTTGAGAAATATCCTGAGATATTTATACATAAAAGTTAAAGAGAAGAAGTACTATTTGTAAGGTTAAATTGGCCCAAATACCAGCGGCTACATCGTCTAGCATAACTCCCCAACCTTTTTCATATTTCTCGAATGAGCGGATATTAAAAGGTTTGAAAATATCATAAATTCTAAATAGAACTAATCCTAATATCAAGTTGGTCCACGAGAAAGGTATCAGGCACAAACTAAGCCATTGTCCCACTACTTCGTCAATCACAATTTTAGAAGAATCTTCGCCCCAAATCAGTTCTGTAACCTCAGATGCTTTACGACCAATAAAGAGAAAAATAATAGTAAGTCCCATTAAAACACCTTGATAGCTCAAGGTATCCGAGGGGAATAGTGCGTTCAATCCAAGAACGCCCAAGCAAGCAAGTATGGCTCCAAACGTACCAGAACCTTTGGGTATATAACCAATCCCAAGCGCTGACGCTATGAAAATATGTAATCGTTGATGATTCATTGGAAAGAGTGCCATTTGCCTTATTACTAAGGAAGAAAGAAAATTGACAGCACTTAGTTTGTGTTTGGTTAAAAGTAAGCTTGATTAAATTAACAAGCTTACTTTTAACTTTTTAGAAAATTACAATTCTACGTCTTCCTCTACATTTTCATAGTAATCCATCCCTAGATTTGTAATCAATTCTTCACCCATTAAATAGCGAAGTGTATTTTCTAATTTTTCCAATTGCTTAAACAAATCGTGGATTGGTTCCAAGCCTGGTAATGTTTGTGGAGCTTTCCAGTAGAATGACAACCATTCTTGAATACCTGACAAGTTTGCACGTTTTGCAACATCAAGGAACAAGGCCAAATCCAATACGATTGGAGCTGCTAAAATAGAGTCACGGCACAAGAAATTGATTTTGATTTGCATCTGGTAGCCCATCCAACCAAAGATATCAATATTGTCCCAACCTTCTTTGTTGTCACCAAGTGGCGGATAGTATTCGATACGAACTTTGTGGTGAATATCACCCCATAATTCAGGATTTTGCTCAGCGTCTAAGATACCATCCAACACATTGCCTTTCGATACTTCTTTGGTTTTGAAGTTCTCTGGCGCATCCAACACCAAGCCATCTCTGTTACCTAAGATATTGGTACTGAACCAACCACGTACACCTAATGCACGAGCACGCAAGCCTGGCGCTACAATGGTTTTCATCAAAGTTTGACCCGTTTTGAAGTCTTTCCCTGCAATAGGTGTGTGCGTAAGGGCAGCTAACTCTTCAAGCGCAGGGATATCCAAACACAAGTTTGGTGCTCCCATTGCAAACGGTACTCCTGACTTGATTGCTGCATACGCATACATCATTGAAGGAGCAATATCTGGGTCGTTGTTTGCCAAACCAGCCTCAAAATTTGCCAATGAAGCGTGTACCTCTTTTGCTTCATGGTAGATTTCGGTAGAACCACACCATACCATTACCAAACGCTCACAATCATTGGCGATTTTGAAGTTTTCGATGTCTGCCATCAACTCTTCAATCAATTCTAACTTGCTTGTTTGAAGCTTAACATTATCTCCTTCCAAGTTTTTTACATAACGCTTATCAAAAACCGCCTTCATTGGTACGATTTTTTCTAAATCTTCACGAATCAACTCCACCATACCACGTTCTAAAACACCTGCTTTAATCGCCGCATCAAACATATTGTCTCCATATACGTCCCATCCTCCGAAAACGATGCTATCTAACGAAGCCAAGGGTACAAAATCTTTAATTTTTGGATTACGCTTTTCTGTTCTTTTACCCAAGCGAATATTTGCTGTTTGAGTAAGAGAACCTGTCGGATGTGCTAATCCTTTTCTAGAAGCAATAACGCCTGCTACAAACGTTGTAGCAACCGCTCCCATTCCTGGCATCAAAATACCAAGTTTTCCTGTAGCAGCCGAAACCGTAGGGTTCATATTCATAATCTATTTGTAATATATGGTGAATTGTTCTTATAAATGCAACTTAGTAAATTCCGAGATACTATCATTAAAGCTATGACAATCTTAACTTATACTTTACTTTAGTGAATGTGCCAAAAAGCGACTAAAAAAACTTTTTTAGAGACAAAAAGACAAAACCCATCGACTGATTTCGTATTTCGGTCTAATTTTTATTAAAAAAATCAGGCTTATGTATAATAGCCTAATTGAATTTAGTGGAAGGATATATGTTGGAAATATAAAAGGAAGAAGAATCTTTAAATAAAACAGTATTTAGAAAAAAAAGTTTCAACTGAATCAGAAATTCTAAAAAATTATTTTTCGGTAGGCTTAAACTGGTGATGAGTTGATGCCTATACCACCAATAAAAGTATCGATTAAGAAATCGATATGACGAATATAATCTTTCTCCATTTCGAATACTTCCATATTCGATAACTCAAATCCTCGCAATGAAGCCACAATTACACGACTGAGCACCTCAATATGCTCCTCTGTTTCGGGACGAAATTCTTCGTTTTCAATACCGAAAATAAGAAACCCTTTCACTAAGGCCAACTCTTCGTGTAAATGTTTTCTTTTCAGATTAAAAATAGCAATAGCATGATCCATAATCTCCTCCTTGAGTACCTGACTAAGATTACACATCTTCTCAAGTTTTTGGAGACGGGTCAACCAATACACCTTCAATTTTTGTCTTGCCGTAACTTCTTTCGAGGCGGCAATTTCGATAGATTCGAACAGCTCTCGAATTTCATTTTCGATAACTGCCTCAAAAATTTCAATTTTACTTGGAAAGTAATAATATAAAGTACTTTTTCCTTTACCTACAAATTTGGCAATATCCTCCATTGTGGTCTTTTTGAGACCATAACGTTGAAACAAAACTTTTGCGGCTTCGATCACCTCTTTGATGATGATTTCGTCTTTTGGAAGTGTGTCAGTCATACGATTCGACCAAATATGTATTTCGGTCCAAAATTATACAAGGGAAATTGATTTGACAATACATTTTTGAATTATTTGGCAAATCAATCGACCAAAATTTATTATTTGTCTAGATATTGATGGTAAAATTCTTTTATTGGAGCTATTGCAGCCTGAACAAATGAGATTATGTAAGGATTTGACGTTTGAGAAAAAATCTCTTTGGGAGTTCCCAACATGAGCAAATCGCCCTTGTGCATCACTCCTATCCTATCAGCAACCAAAAGTGCCTCAATCATGTCGTGCGTCACAAAAAGGCAAGCAATTTCTTCATGCTTGATCAAAGAAACCAGATTTTGTCGTAAATGCTGTTTGTTGATGGAATCTAAATTAGAAAATGGCTCGTCGAGCAAAAGAGCTTGAGGTTCTTCAGCGATGGCTCTTGCAATAGCAGTTCGCTGTTTTTCGCCACCTGATACATCCTTTGGCTTTTTGTCTTTGATGTGCGCAATTCCGCATAAGTCCAGTAATTCAGCTACTCTTTCAAGGCGGTACTCACGAGTATATTTGGTAAGAGATAGGTCAATATTTTCCCAAATCTTGTGTTCGGGTTTTAGTTTGTAGTCTTGAGGAACGAGTTTAATATCTGGTAACTCTCGAATCAGTCTATTGAAATATAGGTCAATTTCCTGATTATCTAACCACATTTTTCCTTCATCAGGACGAATATTTCCCGCAATCATATTCAGTAAAGTAGTCTTTCCAGAACCACTTTCACCTACTATTGCCAAAATTTCTGCGGGAGCTACTTCGAGCGAAATATTGTTTACGACTACTCGTTCATCATATACTTTTGTCAAATTAGTGATTTTCAAAACACCCATGCCTTTGTAGAGGGAAATTATTACGAATGCCTAATTCTTTCCCAAGAAATAAATTTATACTGTTGAAACAAAATGATTGCTATTATAGAAAAGGCTGTGGCAATCACTAAAGTTCCCACCAAGGTCTTTGAAATATAATAATGAATCAAACCAATCATTGGCATGACAAAGATAAGGTTAAAAAATCTTATCCAATTATTCCCTTTTGCATTTGAATTGGATGCCTCTACAGAAAATGGTAGTCTGAAACTTTCTTTAAAAACACTAATGGCGATGTATAATAATGTTACTGAAATATTGAGGTACACATCTTTTAAACAAGCGATACCTTCTTTTAACAACATAATTGTGGTAATCAAAATATAGAGTGGCACAATAAAGCGAATAATAACTGAACGATAAGCCCCTACGAGTAACTCTCCAGGATTTTCGATCGGCATAATCTGATATATCCAAGATGCCTTCCAGTTTTCCGACAAAAAGATTTGTTGCACAATCATACTAAGTGTAAAGGTGGTATAATAAAGAATCATCAATCTGTTTACGTCCACTGTCAAGGTATCGTTGTAATAACGAATGGTAAAGAGAATCAACAAACCTAAAGACGGATAAGCTCGTAGTTTGAACCTTCTATCTCTTGTAATAATAGTCCAAACTAGTTCAAATGAAGATTTTTCAAGAATAGAATGTTTGAATAATTTATGAATCTTATTGAAGAAATCTCTAATCAGGAGTTTGGCCGAAGAGGTGCGTGTATCAACCGTGGCAAAATATTGTATAGAAGTGAGTCGATTGGCAAAAAAAGGGGCTAAATACTTATTAATAAGCACCATTGCCATAATCGGGAACAATACTCCCAGAAAGATAAAATTCAAATGATGCCAGTCTTTGACATGGTACACATAACTGTCGATAATGTGAGCGTACCACGCAGGGGGTGCAAAATAGTGCCATACTTTTATACTCGAAGGCAGAAAAATATCTTTTACCGAAATTTTGGATTGTCCAGAAATAAACTGATAACCTATTGATAAACTGAGCGTAAAGAAAATCTGTACATAAATGATAATATCTTTAAACCGTTCAGGATTAACTAGTTTTGATAGAAAAATATAAAGTCCACTGGAAATAAAGACGGAAATCAAACATAAAAAACTCACGCTAATCAAAAAGAACACTCCTACCATTAATCCCATTTTTAGGGCAAGAACAACTGCTAGCCCAATAGCATTTGCAAACGTTAGGAGACCCAGAAAAATCAGTAAATGTAGTAATCGAGAAATCCAGATTGTTTTGGGGTCGACTGGTCTTGAGAGTAAAGTTGTATTGTCTTGATTATCAAAAAGTACCTCTGCAAAGTCGGCAAGCATATTGAAGCATATCATGAACATCATATAAGTAAAACACATCAACAGCATATTAAATACCGTCTGTTTAACAGAGAATATTACGATAGCATACAGGAAACTAAAAACGGCTTGTATAATAGAAGTTTTCAGAAACGTGCGATGATTGGACTCCTCCTCTATTTCTGACTCAAAAGGAAATGTTTCGTCCTCTTCCGATTTTGGCGCTGATTGTGAAGCTTTAGGGTTTTTGATCCAAAAGCCTCTCGTTTCAATTAATAGTTTTACCTCGAGGATAGCACGAAGTGAGGTGTAATCGACACCGATATTTATAAAAAACCAACGAAATTTATCTAAAAAATATAATATAAATTTAACCATAGTCCAGTTTGTGTAAAAGAAGGATTGCAGAACATCCTGAGCAATTTCGATGTGTTAGCAAATGTAGGAAGCGCCCCAATCATTTACTTCATATCATCCAACACCGAAATAAACAACTCTGCATTATCTTTTATATTTGAAGTGTTTCCTGTTAAATTACTAAAAATAGATTCCAATGAACCTGTGGCATTTTGCTGTAAGTCTTCGAAAGTACCATCAGCGATGATTTCTCCTTGATTGATGACAATAATTCTGTCCGAAATTTTTTCCACTACATCCATTAAATGTGATGAATAAAAGATCGTCTTTCCTTGAAGTTTTAATTTACCTAAAATCTCTTTGACTAGCAAAACAGCGTTGGGGTCTAATCCAGACAAAGGTTCATCTAAAATAATCAAGTCAGGGTTATGCATCATGCCTGCGATCAATTGGATTTTTTGTTTTGAGCCTTTCGAAAATACACTCATACGTCGATCAGCCATATTTCCTAACTCAAATACTTCAAGCATTTTAGGTGAAATATTTGCAATTTTATGATCAGGCATTTTGTGGAGGCGACCCACAAATCTCAAATATTCAAGCGGGGTGAGTTGCTCGTATAGTTGGGCATTTTCTGGAACATAACCAACTTTCTGTTTCACTTCCAATGAGTGCGTTCGGATATCATATCCAAGCACTCGCACCTTGCCCGAAAATCCGGTTATCATCCCAATCAATGTCTTTAGCGTAGTACTTTTCCCTGCTCCGTTTGGTCCGATATATCCAACAATTTGACCATGATTTACCGTTAAATTTAGTCCTTTTAGAACTTGCTTTTCACCGTAATTCATACTCAAATTTTCAATCTCTATCACAGGGCAATCAATATTCATTATTATCAGGGGTTAGAAATTCTTTACTCAATTAAAATTGTGGTTCGTAAAAATTTCACTAAAGTTAAGCTACTTTTTTGTAAAGTATATTTTTCATGAAAAATACCGCAAAACATAGAACAGATTAGAACAGTAATAAAAAAATTTCTATCTTTGTTCAGAAGGATAATTTATATCAATTATCCTGTTTTTTATAAAAAAAGCAATCTTTAATATATTCCTCTATGCTTTTACTAGGAATCGACATCGGTACTTCTTCCATTAAAGCTTCGGTTGTGGATGGCGCAACAGGTCAATTAGTAGCGTCTGCTCAATACCCTGATACCGAAAACACTATCTCCTCACCCTACCCAGATTGGGCAGAGCAAGATCCTGAAATGTGGTGGGATTGCGCAGTAAATGCCATTAAGCGCTGTAACAATTCGGGCAAATACAACCCTAAAGATATTCAAGCCATCGGTATTGCCTACCAAATGCATGGATTGGTCATGGTAGATAGAGACCATCGTGTCCTTCGCCCATCTATTATTTGGTGTGACAGCCGTGCTGTGGAAATTGGGAATAAGGCATTTCAAGAAATTGGTGAGGAAAAATGTTTGTCACATTTACTCAATTCTCCTGGGAATTTTACGGCTTCAAAACTAGCTTGGGTAAAAACCAATGAGCCACGCGTGTATGGTTCTGTGTATAAGATTATGCTTCCGGGTGATTTTATTGCGATGAAACTCACCAATTCAATTACTACCTCCAATTCAGCGCTTTCTGAGGGCATTTTCTGGGATTTTAAAGAAAATACTGTTTCTGAGGATATTCTAAAATATTATGGTTTCCCTAAAACAGTTTTGCCGGAATTAAAGCCTGTATTTTCGAATCATGGGGAGGTGAGTAGTTCTATGGCAGACATGACAGGACTGCAAGCTGGAACTCCTGTATGTTACAAAGCAGGTGACCAACCTAACAATGCTTTATCCTTAAATGTTTTGGAACCCGGTGAAGTTGCTGCCACTGCTGGCACTTCAGGGGTAGTATATTCTGTATCTGACCAAATTAGTTATGACCCACTGTCACGTGTCAACACGTTTGCACACGTCAATCACCAATTAGATGGTCTTAATCGTTTGGGAACATTACTATGTGTAAATGGTACAGGAATCCTGAATCGTTGGATGCGTGATCAGGTGGCTCCACACTGGTCGTATAGCCAAATGAATGATGCGGCATCTGCCATCAAGGCTGGGGCTAATGGTTTGTATATTTTACCTTTTGGCAATGGTGCTGAGCGAGTATTATCAAACAAAACTATTCATTCGACCATAACTGGGCTAAACTTTAATGTGCATACCACTGCCCATATGATTCGTGCGGCGCAAGAGGGTATTGCATTCTCCTTGAAATATGGGGTTGACATTATGGCAGAAACAGGTACAGCTCCTACTGTTATTCGTGCAGGAAAGGCCAATATGTTCTTAAGTGACATATTTACAAAAGCGTTAGTCAATACCATTGGCGTGGCAGTTGAGTTGTATGATACAGACGGTGCAAAAGGTGCAGCTTTGGGCGCTGGTATTGGAAAAGGATTCTTTGCTCAGCCAAAAGAAGCCTTCGAAAATATGAAATCAATAGGAACTGTAGAGCCTGAAAAAGAATTACAAGAACAATATCAATCTGTATATTCTAGCTGGAAAAGCATTTTGGACAAAAAGCTTAAGTGATCGTGCAGAATTAGATTTAATCAATTGGAGATGTAAGATATTGATAATTAAAATTTTACATTCACAATTCACAACTCATAATTCAGCACTAATACTTAAGTAAGTTAGTACTCAAAATAAAGTGTAAGATTGTGCTTTGAGCTTTCAAATATCGGCTTTCGGCGATTGGCTATGGGAAAAATGCATGTCCGTGGTCGTTAAAAACATTTTAACACTCTTTGTAATGTGACTGTTGCCTTGTCACTAAAAGACTAAATCTTATTCTGCACGATTACTTAATAATACTGAAGTGTGAATGTAAATTTTTAATGATCTGATCTTTGCATTCACAAATACTTGAGCAGATAAATAAGCTACTTGGATTTAAGCTTTTCTTCATTTTCACAGGCGTGCGAGGCAACTCACACGCCTGTGAAAATGAAGAAAATTATACCGAAGGATATTCCCAAGGTTTGCGATATTCTCTTCTCAATAATTTGTTAGCTTCTGGGTCATTGAGAATAATTTCTTTCTCACCATCCCAAATAATACGGCGTCCTACCTTGGCAGAAAGCATACCCAACAAGCTCATATTAGTTGATCGGTGTCCTATTTCAATATCACAAAGTGGTAGTTTATGGCTTTTGATAGACGCCAGAAAATTTTGCCATAACTCACGGATATTCTGGTCATCGGGTTTGTTAAGGACTGGATCCTCATGCAAAATTGGTTTGTTTTTATTGGCAGGATAAAAAGTCCAGCCATCTTGCCAACCCATGTGAAAAGTACCTTCTGTGCCGTAAAAGTAACAACCGACGTTGGTGCGCTCGGCTTCGTTGGCTGCAAATAACCTATGCTCCCATGAAACATGAAAGTTTTCAAACTCATAATTTACTAATTGCATATCTGGCGCATCCGTATTGTCTTTGCGAATATGTCGTGCCATGGTTGAGTAAATCTTTCGAGGATATTTTTCTTCCATACACCAAAGAATCTGATCCATCCAATGTATTCCCCAATCGCCAAGTTGTCCATTTGAAAAGTTGAGAAATTGTCTAAATCCTTTCGGATGAATAACCTTGTTGTAGGGAATCAACGGCGCTGGACCGCAATACATATCCCAGTCTAATCCTTGAGGCACTTCCGAATTAGGAACTACCGTACCCGCGCCTCCGCCATAGTGCACAAATGCCCGAATCATACCAATCTGTCCTACTTTTCCTGAACGAATAAAATTCATGCCTGAAATATTATGCGGAGAAACTCGCCTGTGTGTTCCCACCTGCACAATTCGGTCATATTTTCGAGCGGCGTTTACCATAGCACGTCCTTCCATAATGGTATGCCCGATGGGTTTTTCTACATATACATTTGCCCCAATCTCCATCGCAGCAATCGCAATCAGAGGATGCCAATGGTCGGGCGTTGCCACAATCACTATTTCGGGTTTTTCTCGATGAAGCAATTCTCTAAAATCACGATAACGCTTCGGACTGTCGCTACACAAGGAAGAAACCTCTTTTAGCGCATTGTTTAATTGATTTTCATCGACATCACACAAGGCTACCACTTGTGACTCACCTGCTCTGATGGCCTCTCGAAGAATATTCATTCCCCACCAACCTGTACCAATAAGAGCCGTTTTGTATTTGTTAACCTTCGAAGATAATGCAGGCAATAATGGCAAACTCGAGTAGTACAGACTAGCCGAGGAAGAATATTTGATAAAATCTCGTCTTTTCATAGTTTTTGAAGGGTTAAAAACTAAATATACTGATTATCAAGGAATCTATTATGAGTTTTTACAGGTGAATAAAAAGTCATCTGAGATAGTAACATAATTTTTTGACACTCACACGGAAAAATCTTCACTAATTGAAAGTAATTTTACCCAAAACGACGCTTTCTTCCTTAAATTGATGTATATTTGACGTATAGGCTTACTACTTAATCACCGCCAATATGATATTACGAAAAGCCCTTACTTTTAGTGATAATCAAGAAAATATCCTCCAAATAGAGCAAAAACTGAGAAGTATGGAAATAGGTACTTCGGGGACTTTTGCTTTAGCTGACGATATTTTCTCTAAAACACTCATTAAATCCAAGCCTGATTTTATTTTCATAGATGCTTCTTATTTTGAAACATCAGAATTTAATATTTTCTCACAAACAGATCATTTAAGCCATACATTTGGAAACTCTTCTATCATAATTTTGTGTAGAATTATCGACCCCACAATTCAACGAAATTTTCTACAGGCAGGAGCTCAAGATTGCATATTATGGAATGATTTTTTACAAAACGATATAGAGAAAAACTTATTTTTTGCAAAAGAAAGACAGGTTTTGAGAAGTCGCTTCAAGAAAATTGCTAACGATTATAAGCAACTTTTTGATGCTAATCCACTCCCTATGTGGGTATACAATGTGGAAAATGGACAATTTATCAAAGTAAATCAAGCAGCCTGTCAAAAGTATGGATATACGCTAAAGGAGTTTTACCAACTTTCAATTCAAGATTTGGTTGGCAATTCCCCAACAGACAGTCCTCTCATTTCTGATCAGTTTGCTACACATCATACCAAATCTGGACAGCTTATATATGTAGAGCTTACCTCACATCCAACCATATACAAAGGAACTGATGCGGTATTAGTATTAGCTCATGATGTGACTGCAAGGGTAAAGGCGGAACAAGAAAAAAACGTTGCTTCAAAACAACTTTTCTTAATTTTTGAGCACTCTTCCGATGCAATTCTGCTAACCGATAGCGAAGGTAAAATTCTAGAGGTCAATAGCGCCTCCGAGGAGCTTTTTAATGCATCAAAGACATTTCTCCAAAACAAGTCGCTTGCAGAAATTGTAAAACCTGAATTCAACACGCCTTTTGACAGTTTGTGGGAAAAATTTCATGCGATCGGCAAACATGAGGGTAAAATTTCACTAAAATCAACCCATAACGATACCAAAATTGCCTCTTGGCGCGCCTTAGCCAATATTAGGGAAGGCATCCATTTACATATTTTTAATGACGTCACGGAATCTGAACTCAAGGTTAGAGAAAATGAGTTAAACAGTAGAATTCTCTCTTCTATCAAAGATTCCTTTACGCTCAAAGCTACCTTAAACGCTATCAGTAACAATATTAGATTATTTACAGGTTGGGAAAACGTAGAATTTTGGTTACCCGATTCTCAAAATCAATTATTGTTTCTTGCCAGCTCGTCGGCAAACCCTAATAATGCGCAGTTTGTCAACTTTGCTGAAGCTTCTCGCCATAGAACAAGAGGTTTCACCGAAAAAAGTATTTCTAATAATTCATGGATTAGCAAATCGGCCTATTGGTTCAACGACCTGTATCATCATGAAAGTTTTACTCGCCAAGAGCTCTTAGACCCCAATCTTCATTATACCGCCGTTTCGATTCCTATCTTCGAAGCTCCCAATAGTGATCAGATTGTAGGAATCATTATATTGATTACCGACCAAGAAGTTTCTTATGATTCTTACCTGACAGGTATTTTATCCAAGGTTGCAGGCGGCTTAGGAAATCTCATTGAGAAAGTGAAAGCGAGAGAAGAACTTTCAAATTTATTCGATTACTCGGCAGATTTAATTTGTATAGCAGATAAAAATGGTTTTTTAGTAAAAACCAATCCTGCCTTTTCGAATGTACTTGGATTTTCGGTAGAGGAATTGAAGTCGAAAAGATTCACAGATTTAATTCATCCTGATGATTTAGAAACTTCGGCTCAGCAAATTGCAAAACTCTACCAAGGTGAAATCATTCGAGCACACGCCAATCGTTATCAGACCAAAGCTGGCACTTATCGTCATTTTGCTTGGGTGGCCGTTCCAGACCCAAATGGTAAACAAGTATTTGTAATTGGACGAGATGTAACAGAGTTGAAGGCTCAAACAGATTTGATTCTGAAAAATGCCGAGCAAACTCGAAATATGCTCGAAAGTATCACCGATGGATTTATTTCGGTAGATAAATCATGGAATGTAAACTATTGGAATGCTTCTGCTGAACGAATTTTAGGCATTGAGAAAGAGGCCGTTTTGAATCAAAATTGCCTAAGCCTTCTTCAAGAATTATCTCCAGAATTAGCGACAATGTTTGAAGAGGCTAGCAAAAAACATACCTCCTTATTCCTGGAAACATACCTTTCCCAACAAAATATTTGGATAGAATCTACAGCCTATCCTTCAAATGAAGGATTATCCGTGTATATTCGTGACATAACTCTTGCAAAAGAACACAGTCTCGCAATTGCCACTATGCAAAAGAATTTAGAAGCCATTATAAACGCCACCAACGAATTAATTTGGTCGGTTGATAAAGAGTACAATTTGACCATTGCCAACAAAGCTTATTTCGAAATGTTATCAGATCTGGTGGGTAATCCCGTAGATTTAGATACTTCTACCGCACGCGAATCACTTAGTGAAGCCGTCAAAGCAAAATGGCGTGCCTACTATGAGCGTTGTATGCAAGGAGAACCTCACTCAGCGATTGAGGACTTGGCATCCTACCACCCTGCTGGGAAGCGCTTGAGAGCCATCGTGAATTTCAATCCAATTTATGACCATCAAGGTAATGTTACTGGGGTCGCTTGTTTTGCAAAAGATATTTCTGAATTAACTCAGAAAATGGAAACAATCGACCAGCAATCTAATCAGTTGAAGGAGATTGCCTGGTTTCAATCCCATGCTGTAAGACAGCCATTGGCCAAAATACTTGGGATAGTCGACTTTTTGGAAGTAACAGAGGCAGAGTTAGACCAAGAAACAGCACAACTTCTTACAGACCTAAAAGGTTCGGCTCAGGAGTTAGATGATGTGGTGAAAACTATTGTCAAGAAAGCACAGCGAAATGATTAAATAGATAAGTGCTGTTGATAAAATATTTCTCCAAAACAGGTCATCCTATTTAAGAAGTTTAAATAAAATGACGTGTTTTGGAGAAGAAAATTATCGAATGTGCCGCATCACCAATATTAATGAATCGCAATAGCGTCCCACATCATATCGATGCATTCCTCTATCTCTTTGGGGCTCAAGGTATGTAATTGTACAGATAATTCCCCGACTGCTCCGCATAGCATAATTAGGATAAGGGTAGTTGAGCTCTTTTTCAGATAGCCTTCTGCCTGACCTGTTTCTATCAATTCGTAAAGTGGCTTTAAAGCCTTATCCTCCTCAGCAATAATCGTATCATTGTCTCCCTCATTATACGGGGAACGAGCATACTGTTCAAAAAAAATTTGTACCTCTGGATTCGTGGCAACGCGACTCATATAATTGCTCAAAGCTGCCTTAAATCTCTCTTCAAAGGGAACATCCTGCGGCAGATTTTCAAAAGAAAGCTCAGTTTCTTTCTTGACCAAATAAACGTAGAGATTGTCAATAAGATCTTTTTTGTCCTTGAAGTAAATATAAATTGTACCAGTGGCGACCCCAACCTCCTTGGCGAGAAGGCTCATCTTTAATCCAGAAAGACCAATTTTGGAAATCATTGATAATGCTTTTTCCAAAATCAATTTTTCTTTTACATCATCTTTAGTTCTCATAATAGTAATTAAATAAGGTATTGTTTGCAGTGGCTGAAATAATTTTAAATCTATTCTTTCAAAAATGGCTATTAAGAGAGGTAATCGACGAGTATGTACTAAATATAATTAGAATAATTCCAAATTTTATCAAAAATCCCCAAGTTTAAAACTTTTATCCTAATTATGTTATTAATATTGTGATAACTAATTAAGCTACAAAAGGATATGAAAGATTTGATGAGACAGAGAACTTCTTTGAAGGAGGAAATCGAAATTGCTCTAAACGCGCAATGTAAAATGGAAGCAGAAGCTTCGCAAAAGTATTTGGCGATGGCTTCATGGCTCGACCGCAATGGATTCGAAAAATCTGCCGAGTATCTTTATGCTCAAGCAGAAGAGGAACGTGAACACTTTTTAAAGCTTTTTAAATATATTAACGAAGTTGGTGGTACTGCAATAACTCCAACGATTGGAGAAGTTATTCAAGAATATCCTTCCTTCAAAAGTGTATTTGAAGCGGCTCTTCAAAGTGAAATTTCTGTGACAAATGCCATCAATAAAATCGTGGCAAAATGTCGTGAAGAAAATGATTATGCTACTGAACAATTCATGATGTGGTACGTGGTAGAACAAAGAGAAGAAGAGAAAAACGCACGTCGTGCTTTGGAATTATTCGATTTGATTGATGTTGAAAGTGCTACTGGAAAATTTGCTTTGGATAAAGAGATTGGCAAAATTGGCGCAGAAGAATAAGAATTCGAGTTTAATTAAACAAGGGTGCGACTAAAGTCGCACCCTGTTAAGAAAAAAATAAAGATTTTATTTTAGCTTCTCAAACTTATATCCTTTATTCTGCAATTCGGTAATCAGCATTTCTAGTTTATCATAAAATTTATCGGTTCGCTTCTCCCCAACGCCCATATGTGTGAGCAATAAAGCACCATTCAGTCCTGTACTAGACTTGGTTTCAAAATTGAGAATTCTTCTATAGATTTCGTCCGAACTTAGATAGTTTTTAGCGTCGGGAGTTGTATAATCTGCCTGTGAAGAAGTTCCGCTGGTATTATTGATGAGCTTCAAACCCATTTCTGCAGTCCAATCACTGATGCTTTGATTATACCATTCGTAAGCTGGCATAAAATAATTGATTTGAGAGGATGAAACACCCAACTTTTCAATTTCAGATATATTATTTTGTAAATCGTTCATAAAGCTTGTTTTATCCACCAATAAGGAATCACGTTTCTCCCAAGAAGCATATAACAAATGTTTATCTGAATGGGGGCCTATATAATGCTTTTGTTGAACCAATTGCTTAATAGTCATTTGAAAAGATGGATTTCTCAAATAATCCCCTGTCAAAAAGAAATTAGCTTTGATACCTTTTTTCTGCAAAACCTTTAAGACAGTCGAAGCACCTTCGTTAAATTCATGTGCCGTAAAACACAGATATATCTCCTTTTTAGTAGTATCCAAACGTACAATTCCGCCTAGTGATTGAATGTTGTTTATTGCTTGCAATTTACGCCCTTCTTTTTCATAAAAAGAAAGTAAAAATGACAAGCTAGCTGTCCCATCCATTGTTGGCTCATCGGTCGAATAATCGCCAAAATCGTCATGATACACTGCCAATTTTGATTGAAAATCAGCATATTCATCTGGATGGTATAAGGTTATTCCTATCAATTTACTCCAAATAGAACCATAAACTGGGCCATCGACTAAGCCTCCATCAATTTTGTAATTGTATAAATGCGTAAATGCAGAATGTGGATCTGTTGGGGAGAGTTTAGACGTCGGAAACCCACAAATCATACTTGTTCCCCACGGATTACACCCCATCAGCCAGTCACACAGCGCCATTTCCATAGACTGATATTTGGTTGACCCCGTCAATTGTCGAAACAAAATCGCTTGTGTTAAAATACCTGCCACATAATTATTGGAACACCATACAAATGGCACCCCGTTGAGAAATGGTGTATTTTTTCCTCGCTGAAAAACCTTTTCCAAACCTGACTCCATGTAATTAATAAAAGCCTTGTCCTTGGCTTCTTTTGCCATAAAATAATGTCCTAAATTGACAAAAGGATACCACTGGTAATGTCGGGCGGTGTCGGCACCCATCCAAGGTGTGGTGGGTTCTTGATGACCAAATTGTGAAGCTTCTTGCCAGATTTCGGACTTCTGGGTTATTTTGGCTAATTGTGTAGCTGCCAATTCCATATCATCGACCCAGTTGTCTTCCTCATAAAAATACGGCGCACCTCCTGGCGCTGTTTGCGATACGCCAGGTTTTTCTTTGCCAAAAGTGTAAGCGTCTAAGGCTCTTGCTTTCAAGGATTCGGCAAATTGAGGATAATATTTTGTCAAAATTTCACTTCCTAAAGCAAACGTTGAAGCAAATTTTCCAACAGTTGAAGCTACCCCAGTTGTACGATTTTTATGTTTGTAACCTTGAATTTTTCCAGTAATATAATACACTGGGCGAGCTAATCCCTGATTGGTGGCGTATTGTACTTTATCGAGGGTGGGCAATCTCAAACCTTTGTGATCACGGTCGTCGGCTAATTGGTTGTAGTACTCGTGTGGTGCAGGGTTCATTTTCACTAGCCAATCCAAACCCCATTTGGCTTCATCCAAAATATCGGGAATGCCATTTTTACCCACATTTCCCCAAGCGTCATGAAGGTCTTGATACACCTCAGGATTTTGTTGGTAGGCAAATAGCATTTGAAAAGTAGCATTTGCGGAGGTTGTTACATATTGCAAATAATCGGATGCATCATGCCAGCCTCCAGATACATCGAGGTGTGTCGAATCTTTCTTAGGGTCGGGATGATACACAATAAATCCGTCAGCTCGGTGGCATGAATCTTTTAAAAAAGGATTATACCCACTTCGTTGCTGGCGCATATATTTCAAAATAAAATCGGCCGATCCTCTAAAAACCTCTGCATCTATCCGAAAAACTGGCGATTGAGCTTGAGAAGTTTTGATAAAATAAGTCCCTGATTTTTTGAATCTTGAAAAATCTAATCTAGCAGTTGATTGAAAAGGGCCATAAGCTCCTGTTGAAACCAATGTCTTTGATTGAAAAACGACCTTCTGCGTTTTAACCTCTATCAGCTCAAAAGTACTCGGCACTTGTAGGTCTTTACTCACCCAAACCGCCACTTTAGGATAATTGGGCAAATATCCCAACTGATTGATTCGTATCCATTGGTTCGCTTGTCCAAGGATTGTCAAAGAGAGTAAATTAAATAGGAAAATGAAGTGTAATCGTTGTAGCATCTTTTTTCCTCTAATTTATTCAAATTCCAGAACAGGCTACACAGGTTTGTGGGGAAGGTGATGGAATAATTAAAAAATAAAGATTTTGTCATTGTATCAATTTAATACAATAAAATATTTATATTTACTTACATTATTATCCAAAAAACAATTTATAGAAAGAACACAAAGCTTTAAAAGCCCTCAATTCACCAAAGTATCATTTACGATTCAAGCAATTGAAGGTGTCATTACATTATCAGGGAAAAATGTAGATTTAGCAATTGGTGGATATTCATTTACCTCAATTCGGTTAAAACCAACGCTAAAAAATCAGAAAACGGCTAGAAATTTCTAGCCGTTTTTTTTATAACTCATCGTATTTTTTGTTGCTACCCAATGCCTTTTCTATGGGATATTTTTCAGCATTTTTCACAAGCTTTTTCTCAATGATTTCTTTTACATCAAAACCATATTTTTCAGCTAATAAAAATGCCGCGTAAAATACATCCGCCAACTCCTCCTCTATTTTCTCGATTTTAGCTTCTTCAGGATTTTTCCAAAGGAAAACTTCCAGAAGTTCAGACGCTTCAACGTTAAGACACATCGCCAGATTGCGAGCATCGTGAAATTGTGCCCAATCTCTTTCGTCTCTAAATTTGAGGATTTGTTGTATAATTTCTTGAATGTCGGAATGTGAGTTGGTGGTCATCAGTTTTGAAGTTAGTTACAATTTATAATTCTGTGTTCAACGATGTCAGAAAATTATCTTCATTGAAACCAATCTTCATAAATTTCCCCTCGGCCTCAGCCAAAATTTCTTGGTTGGCAATGGTAACTTTGAAGCCTTTAAGATAGAGATATGCTTCTAGGGCATCCACCTGATTAGAGACCTCATATTGCTCCAAAAACTCCCCAATGACTGTTACTTCACGCTCGATTCCTATTTCTTCAAATTCTTCCTTAATTTCCTCTGAGAAGGTTACTGTTAACAGCATTATACCTTGCCCGTAATCTGCCAAGAAAAAGCCATCCTGTCCAAACATACCACAAGCGATGAGTCCCAAATCATACAACTCATTCTGATTTGAATCGTACTGAGGCACTGTAAGGTGAGAAATATCAAAGCGCTCTCCCAACTGTTTCAACAAAAGGGAATTGGCAATAATTTTTGGCGTTTGTTGCAGATGTTGATTTTCCCATGCCCAAAGCCAAGTTCCACTTGATTTTGAAAACGAACCATACACTTGCATCGGAAAAGTATAATCTTCAAACATGATGGTTCCTTTTTCAAGATTAAAGGACCACGGAATACCTTCAGTCAAATCTGCAAAATCTCTTTGTCTGTCAATCGATAAAGGAGCAAAATTGTCAAATAAATCCCAAAATATTAGGTTTTCTGAGTCGGTAGGAAGCGAACTAATTCCCTCTTTTGTTAAGGTACCTTGTGTAAGGACTATTTCATTGATGTGCTTTAATGAATTTTTCATTAGTTATAAATTTAAGAATTAAGGAATACGGTAATGAGTTTGTAGGCAAAATAAAATGCAACTTCTTGGCTTTCGGTTTTCAGCAATGTGCTGTCAGCAAAATATTTCCAACGAATTCAAACGAGCTATTTAGCGTAATGCCTAAAACTTACAGCATATAGTGTATTAATGCAATTTTATTTTGCGTTAATACTTAGGTAATCATGCAGAATAAGATTTAAGTTATTTGTTTAGGTAACAGGCACAAGGTACAGAGTGTTAAAATGTTTCTTATTGCCCACAGCCATGCTTTTTTCCAAAACCCACTGCCGAAAGCCCAAAGCATAATTTTAAATTTTATCCAGCCTATTAGATTATTTGCCCTAAAAATATGCATTTAATTCGCTGAAATAAGCAAATCAAAATATAATTTTCTGCGAAACTTTTAGCGACAATATTACTCCAATCGCATCAGTGCAACGTAGGTTTCGATGCCATTCCAAATGTTTTGAATACGAATATTCTCATTCTCAGCATGTTGGTTATTATCATGATTGGCTATTGGGACTGTAATTGTAGGTGTGCCCAGATACTTTTCAAATAAAAATAAGGGAAGACTACCACCCAAACTAGGCATGAGCACCAACTCATCTGTCGTAGTACTTTGCACAGCGCTAATGACCTTTTGGGCAATTGGCAGGTTCATTTGTGTACGTTGAGCATTGTATCCTTTGCCTAGCGTCACACGAGCGATAAGAGGATATTTGAGTCTTTCTTCGTCGGTGATACTTTCATTTTGAGTAACATAATAGCCTTGTGATTTGATATGATCTATCACTTTTTGTGCTTGTCGTTGGGCATCATTTCCTAAAACTAGTCGCAAGTCCAAGGCTGCTGTGGCAGACGTTGGGATAACATTAGCAGTCATTTTGCCAACATTGGCACTGGAAATACCATTGATATTGAGCGACGGTAAGTTGATCAACTCAGCCAAAGATTTTCCTCCACCTTCTGCTCGGACAAAGCCTAATTCTTGCTTCATTTGCTCATCCACAGCAGGAACTCTAGCCAAAGCTTTTTTCTCCAAATCAGTAAATGGCACTACGTCGTCGTAAAAACCTTTAATCAACACCTTACCATTATCATCTTTCATTGAGGCTAATAATTTTACGAGCAAATTGGCAGGGTTGGGTGCCCAGTTGCCATAGTGTCCAGAATGCAAAGGCCGTTTAGAGGCAAAAACTTTAATTTCCATACCGATATCACCACGAACACCAAAGACCACTTGTTTTTTGCCAGATTGATGCACAGGGCCATCACAAATAATCCAAAGGTCGGAGCTAAGTTTTTCTTTATGTTTTTCCAAAATTTCAGATAAATGAGTAGACCCCGCTTCTTCCTCTCCTTCAAAGAAGAACTTTAAGTTTACACTTGGTTTTATCCCTAATTTATTCAACACTTGATAGGCAGAAAGTATCGAAAAAACACCCGCTTTATCGTCTGAAGCACTTCTTCCATAAATACGCCATTCTGGATTGATTATATCTCCCTGTTTTGGGTCAGGAATAATTTTGCCTCCTTTTTCTAAGGAAGCATCTAAAAATACAGACTTGAAAGGTTCTAATCCCTCCGCCCACTGGTTAGGATTAACTGGCTGACCGTCATAATGCGCATAAAATATTACAGTTTTAGTAGCATTAGGCACGTTTACTTCGCCATAAATAGCGGGAGGAACGCCCTTGGTTTTTGCCTCCAAAAGTGTGGTTTTAATACCTCTATCCTCCATCATTTTGACAATGTAAGCAGCAGTTTTCTGAATACCAACGGTATCATATACCACATTAGGAATGGATAACAGACCTTTAAATTCATTCAATAAGGCAAACTCATTCGCTTTCCTATAATTTCTTACTTGCTCATTGAGTTTTGACTGAGAAAGAATGGCAGTACTTTGAAGTAATAGTAAGGATAGTAATACTTTTTTCATAAGGTAGTTTGTTTGTGTTGATAGTACCTAATATAGGCTTCAAATGTGAGAAACGTGAGAATATCTTGTAAAATATTATGCTGTATATCGCTAACTAACTTACTCGCAAGCTAATAAGCAAAGTCAGTTTATTTTTCACTTTTTCTCAGTTTAGTGCTTTGCTTGAGAATTTCTACTCATCATTGTATCTTTTCGATAAAAACTATTTTACTTTTGTACTATGAAAATATTATGGTACTTGTTTTTGTTCTTTTCCACTAGCTCCATTGCTCAATTTCCTCAAACTCCCAAAGCCTTAAAATATAGTACAAAAGATGGTCTATCTTTCGGAATTGTCAATTCAATTGTACAGGATAATAATGGCTTTATGTGGGTTGCTACCGACGACGGACTAAACCGTTTTGATGGGATTTCATTTCGTATTTTCCGTCATGACTCTGAAGAGAAATTTAGTTTACCAGGTAATTACATCAATACAGTTTTCAAAGATTCTCGTGGTCAACTATGGATTACTTCCAGAAAAGGTCTTCTGAAATTTGATGCCTCGCAGGAGCATTTTTACCCTCAGTCGCTCTACAATGGTCAAAATATGGACGAGGATATTAGCTCGATTTCAGAAGCTAAAAATGGTAATCTATGGATTTCATCTTCCTTACATGGGGTCTTTAATTTTAACCCACAAACAGGCAAAACAATCAATTACCGTATGTCCAATACCAAGGGCATGCGTAGCAATACTATTTTAGTCACACTTGAAGACTCCAAGGGGCTTGTTTGGCTTGGCTCCCATACCAATGGAATCAGTGTTTTCCAACAAAGAAATGCTCAACTTCTGCCCTATCCAATCAAAAATATCGAACTGCTCAATAATTACCGAATCAACAGCATTTTTGAAGACTCCAATCATCAAGTATGGCTAGCTACTTTTGACGGAATATACTTTTTTGACAGAACATCCAATAGTATTACCAAAGTAGGTTTTACAAATTTTTCGAGTAATAACGTATTTCTGTCCCTACTGGAAGACAAACAAAAAAACCTATACATCGGAGTACAGGACGGTGGACTATATCAGATTAAAATACAGCCTAGCTACCCACAACTCAAAGCACTTCCGATACAGGTAGTAAAAGAGCCTCAAGGGGCACTTACTCAACGCTCGGTGCAATGCTTATATGCAGATAAAGACCAAAATATCTGGCTTGGAACTTATGGTGAAGGTATTATGATGCTCAACCATAGTCCGCAACGCTTTTTGCAGTTTCAGAAAAAAATCACGAACCAAAATACCGAAAGCTGGCTTCGCTACTACGGCATGACTGCCGACCATGAGGGAAATTTGTGGCTAGGTACTGATGGAGATGGTATCTATAAAACTACGCCAGAAGGAAAGGTTATCAAGCATTATGTAGCTAGTAAAGCCCAAGGAAGCCTTACCAATAATGCCATACTTAGCGCATTTAAGGATAGTAAAAACAATCTTTGGTTTGGATCTTATGCAGGGGGGCTGTATCGCTATAATCCTACAAGCGACAGTTTTATCAATTACAAACATGTAGCAAACGACCCCAAAAGTATTGGAGCCAACGACGTCAGGGTGATTTTTGAGGATACTCAGAAAAACATCTGGATAGGAACCAATGGCGGAGGTTTTTGCCGATTTAATCCTCAAAATCAAACGTTTACCAACTATAGTAGTAAATCACGAAACTTTGATTCAAACGATGTTAGGGCGATTACTCAAGACCATCGGGGCAATTTACTTATCGGAACCTATGGCGTGGGTCTGATTCAGTTTAATCCCCTTACCCAAAAATCAACACAACTCCTTAAAGATATTTTACCTTCAGGAGTTGTATTGAGTCTAGCCTTTGACGCCAACAACGGGCTATGGGTAGGTACTCAAGAAATAGGGTTGATTCATTATCAATTTAATACCAATAGTTACACGAGATTTACCGAAAAAAATGGTCTGGGTAGCAATACTATTTTGGCGATTAAAGCACTTCCTAACCAGCAAATCTGGATTAGCACAAATGCTGGTATTTCAAAAATTGATGCCAAAACTAAGAAGATTTTTAATTATGACAGAAAGGATGGACTCCAAAACGGACAATTCAATGGTGGATCGGTGTTGTATGAGCCTATCAAAGGCTTTTTATGTTTCGGAGGAACAGAAGGCTGGAATCTTTTTTATCCCAAAAATATTGATGTACTTACTTATCAGCCAAATGTATTGATTACAGGTATACAGCTTTACGGAAAAGATATTGATCAAAGTGGTGTACCTCAACGAGAATTTATTCCCTTTGATAATCAAAATCCTGAAGCATTGGTGGAACTACAGCCTAATCAATCAGTTTTTTCAATTCAATACGGTGCTATTAATTATTCGTATCCCGACGAAAGTTACTTTGCCTATCAACTAGAAGGGCTAGACAATGATTGGAATTATGCTGGTAAACAAAAATCAGCTACTTATCGCTATCTCGAACCAGGTCATTATGTATTTAAAGTAAAGGTCGCCAACAAAGACCGTGTTTGGTCAGACAAAATTGTATCTGTCAATGTCATCATTTTGCCACCTTGGTACAAAACATGGTGGGCATATCTGATTTATTTGGGAATGATAGCGACGGCGATTTACTATTATCAACGCTATCGTCAGAATCAAACTGAACTCAAATATCAAATTCGGGTAGCAAAAATTGAGGCCGATAAAGAAAAAGAGTTAAATGAGAAAAAACTTTCGTTTTTTACCCAAATCTCACATGAGTTCCGAACGCCACTAACGTTAATTATCAACCCTATAAAAGAGTTATTGAAGGATGAAACTCAGGATACCAATAGCTTGCAATTGGTGTATCGAAATGCTAGGAGGCTATTGAGTTTGGTAGATCAACTACTCTTATTTCGTAAAGCCGAAGCTGAGCGGGACCATCTTAAGGTATCTTTATTAAATGTCAAAGAATTGGCTGAGGAGGTCTTTTTGTGCTTCACTTATCAGGCAAAGGAGAAAAATCTCCATTATGATTTTGTTTGTACTGACGAACAATTGGAAATTTATGGTGATAAAGAGAAAATAGAAATTGCACTTTTCAACCTTATTTCTAACGCCATCAAGTTCACTCCGATGGATGGAGCAGTCTCTCTCAGCATTGAAGATACCCCTCGATATGTTAATTTTTATATCAAAGATAATGGCAAAGGTATTGCAACAAACGTTGGCGAAAAGCTATTTGAGATGTTTTATCAAACCAAAAATACCAGTGCAGTAGGCTTTGGCATTGGTCTTTTTTTAACAAAAACATTTATCAAATATCATAAAGGAGACATTTCGTATTCGAGTAAAGCAGGCATAGGAACCACCTTCAAAATCAGCCTACCAAAGGGATATGACCATTTGGACATAGACAATATTGTACTAGATTCAAAACCAGAATCGGCTTTACTGAATGAGTTAAAAGAAGAAAAAATTGAAACAAAAACCTTTCTAAAACTCGACAATCAGGTAAGCGTAGTGGAACTTGTGGGCGAACAAAATACGATGGTGGTGATTGATGACAATGAACAAATCAGGTCCTATCTGAAACAAATTTTTCAACCCCAATTCAAAATTTATGATGCCGAAAATGGGCAGAAAGGATTAGATTTAGTCAATGAGGTATTACCAGACATTGTGATTTGTGATATCATGATGCAAGGGCTCAATGGTATTGAAGTATGTACCGAAATCAAGCAAAATAAGCAACTCAATCATATACCAGTAATACTGTTGACGGCAAGTACCTCCTCTGAAGTAAAGCTCAAAGGAATTGAAGTGGGTGCGGATGACTATATCAGTAAACCCTTCGAAAAAGATATTCTAATTGCGCGAATCAATAGTATTTTGAAGAGCCGTATGGACTTACAACAGTACTTTTTCAACGAAGTAACGTTACAAGCCCATAACCTAAAAATCTCTCCTGAATACAAACAGTTTTTGGATCAATGTATAACAATCGTAGAGCGAAACCTGATGGATTCGGATTTTAATGTGAGTGTATTGGCAACCGAAATCGGGATGAGTTCTTCGAGTCTTTACAATCGTATCAAGTCGATTTGTGCGCAGTCCCCTAATAACTTTATCCGATTTATTAGACTCAGAAAAGCAGCAGAGATTTTAATTTCGACCGACTACACTGTTTCCGAAACAGCGTACCAAGTCGGAATCAATGATAGTAAGTATTTCAGGGAACAATTCAACAAACAATTTGGTATGAATCCCTCCGCTTACATCAAAAAATACCGCAAGCCTTTTCACAATCAGCATACCTTCAACAAGGACGTTTTCCCAAAGAAAAGCTAAAATAGCCACCATTTTTTCATAAAAAAGCCCTAAAATTTACCATTTTAGGGCTTTTTGTTTGATTACCCCCTACCATATAAGGATTTCCCCCCTCTCGAAATAACTCCATAATCCTAGTTTTGCTTTAAATATTTCAATGTCAAAAAGCACAAATTTTCCAATCAAACAATTTTCATTTAAAAGATGAGACAACCTTTATTCTCCCATTTCGGAAAGGACTCAGGAAAAACAGGCATCAAAAACCTGTTTGGTCCTAGTACCAAATTTTTATTATGCCTTATGATGATGCTTTCTACATTGGCAACTTTTGCTCAAGATAGAAAGATTACAGGAACTATCCTTGATGAACAAGGAGCAGCACTTCCGGGTGCGAACATACAAGTAAAAGGAACTAGCAAAGGAGTTTCGGCAGATGCAAATGGTAAATATTCCATCTCTGTTCCAGCTAATGCTTCTACCTTGGTATTTACTTTTATTGGTTATGCTACACAGGAAGTAGAAATCAAAAATCAATCAGTTATTGACCTAAAATTGGTAGCAGATACCAAGTCACTACAGGAAGTAGTAGTGGTAGGTTATGGTACTCAGAAAAAAGTAACCTTGACAGGTTCTGTATCGGATGTAAAAGGTAGCGAAATCGTGAAAAGCCCTCAGCCCAACTTATCCAACTCGTTGGCTGGTCGTTTCTCTGGTTTTATTGCCAACAACCGTGGTGGTGAGCCTGGTTATGACGGTTCGAGCTATACCATTCGTGGTTTGGCATCGACAGGTAACAACGACGTGCTTAT
This sequence comes from Flectobacillus sp. BAB-3569, assembly GCF_002270355.1. GTDB lineage: Bacteria > Bacteroidota > Bacteroidia > Cytophagales > Spirosomataceae > Flectobacillus > Flectobacillus roseus. The sequence goes on from NZ_NJFZ01000020.1 coordinate 214,327, forward strand.
CGTTGTGGACGGTATCCCTGGGCAAATCGGTGGTTTGGAACGCCTTGACCCAAATGACATTGAAAGTATTTCGGTATTAAAAGATGCTTCGGCAGCGGTATATGGTAGCCGTGCTGCCAATGGTGTAATTTTGGTAACAACGAAAAGAGGTACAACTGGAAAACCAACTATTTCTTATAGCTTCAACCAAGGTTTTAGTTCACCAACTCGTTTACCAAAATTAGCTGATGCTCCAACGTATGCGACAATTTTGAACGAAATTGATTATTACAATAACCCAGCAGGTGGCATGAATCAGCGCTACTCGGCTGATGAAATTACAAAGTTTGGCAATGGTTCTGACCCATTGAACTACCCAAATACCAACTGGCAGAAAGAGGCTTTGCAAAGTGTAGCTTTACAAAACCAACACAGTTTGACAGTAAATGGCGGTAACGAAAACACACGCTATTTCATGTCGATTGGTATGATTTCACAAGACGGTTTATTGAAGAATGGTGCTACGAAGTATAACCAATACAATTTCCGTTCGAACATTGACGCTAACATCACGAAAGATTTCAAAGTAAGCCTGTCTCTTTCTGGTCGTCAAGAAGATCGTCAGTATCCAATCAGTAGTGCTGGTAATACGTTCCGTTCTATTTACAGAGCTTATCCTACCATTGTGGCAACTTATCCAAATGGACTACCTTCAACAGGTGTAGAAAATAACAACCCTGTTGTATTAGGAACATCTTTGGGAGGTCTTAACAAAAACCCAACGACGGTATTCAATGGTATTTTGAGAGGTAGTTACAACTTGCCTGTAAAAGGGTTGAGCGTAGACGGATTTTTGTCAATTGACAAATCTTATAACTTCTCTAAAGCGTTCAGTATTCCATACATTTTGTACTCGTACAATCGCAATACTAATGCATATGACCAAGTGGTAACAGGAGGTTCGGCTGGTGCGGCAACTTTATCTGAAGCACAAACAAACTCGTCATTACAGATTCAAAACATTAAGTTGAACTACAACTTAGCAACGGGTCGTCATAATGTAAACGCATTTGTAGCATTCGAACAAAGTCAAAACCGCTCGGAAACGTTTGGTGCATCAAGATTAAATTTCCCAACACCATCAACGCCTGAACTTTCGCAAGGTGGTGCTGCGGCTACAGACAAAAACAACTACGGAAGTAGCTACAATTTCACAAGAAGAAGTTATATTTCAAGAGTTGCCTACAACTTTAACGAAAAATATTTGGCAGAGTTACAGATGCGTGTCGATGGTTCGTCAACGTTCCCAGCTGGTAAACAATATGGCTTCTTCCCATCTTTCTCAGCAGGTTGGAGAATTTCTGAAGAGCCTTGGTTCAAAAATAAAGTTACTAGCGTTGATGACTTAAAATTGCGTGCTTCTTATGGTACTTTGGGTAACGACAACGTAGGTCAGTTTCAGTATTACAACAACTACTCATTCAACAATACGTATGTAATTGGTACAGATATTATTCGTCCAGGGATTGACTTGACAAAATTGGCAAACCCAAATATCACTTGGGAAGTAGCTAGAAAATTAGACATCGGTTTGAATGCAACAGTCTTCAAAAAGTTATCTGCTGAAGTGACTTATTTCCAACAAAATCGTTCTGATATCCTTGCGGCTCGTAATGCTTCTATTCCAAATGTTTCGGGTATCGTTAACCCTTATGGTTCAGGCGCTTTAGTTCCAGATCAAAATATTGGAAAAGTAAGCAACTCAGGTATTGAGACTAGCGTAACGTACAACCATTCTGGTGACTTCAGATATATGATTTCTGGAAACTTTACTTATGCTAAGAGTAAAGTCGAATTTGTCGATGAAGCTTCTGGCTTACCAGAATATCAACGTCAAACAGGTCGTCCACTTAACACTTATTTGTTATACAGAACTCTTGGTATTTTCAGAAGTCAAGCAGATTTGGACAAATACCCACATTTGAGTGGTGCTCGCTTGGGTGACTTAATCCTTGAAGACTACAACAAAGACGGCAAAATCACAGCAGATGACCAAGTGCGTTCTGACTACGGAAACATTCCACAAATGACTTTTGGTTTGGTGTTTAACGCAGGTTACAAAAACTTTGATTTCTCATTGGTATTCTCAGGACAAGCACAAGTTAGCCAATATGTATTACCAGAATCAGGGTCAATCGGTAACTTCTATAGCAGTTGGGCAGATAACCGTTGGAGTCCAACTAATCCAAATGGTACTTTCCCACGTGTAGATACTCGTTCTTCTTCATCCGTAAATGGTGGTTTGTATCCAAATACTTTCTGGTTGAACAACGCGTCATTTGTACGTTTGAAAAACCTTGAATTCGGATATACACTTCCAAACAAATTATTGAGTAAACTAAATATCAAACAATTAAGAGTTTATACTAACGCTTTCAACTTGTTGACATTCACAGGCGTGAAAGATTATGACCCAGAAGGAAACAGCTCAAGTGGACAATTCTACCCACAACAACGCATTATGAACCTTGGTGTCAATGTTAAGTTTTAATCTTTAATGTTTATTACAATGAAATCTAGAAAATTTATTGCTATATCTTCTTGTTTGTTTTCAGTATTACTATCAACAGCTTCGTGTAACTCGGATTTGCTTGATGTAGTACCAACAGACCGAGTTTCGGATAGTTCGATTCTTACCGACTCAACCCTTTTTGAATCTTATGTAATCAACCGTTACATGGGCGTACGTTTGACCGATAAAGAAGCAGAAGGAACACCTCCAGGCTTTGGACGTGGTTTTGAATATGCCATGTGGTCATCTGTTACGGATGAGTCTATTTATAACAACGATGATAATACTTGGTTGATTCAAAGAGGTCAATTGGCACCTGAAAACACAGGTATCGCTGGTACTATCTGGGGTAGAAGTTACCGCAGTATCCGTGAAATCAATTATGCTTTAGCCAATGTTCAAAAAGTAAACATGAGCGCAGGCATGAAAACACGCCTAACAGCTGAATTGCGTTTCTTAAGAGCATTCCGTTATCAAGACTTACTTCGTAACTATGGTGATGTAGTATTGATGGGTGACAAAGTATATGAGTTAGGAGAAGATTTCAGTAATTCTGCTATCTATACTCGCTCTTCTATCAAAGATGTTACTGCTTATATCTTGGCTGAACTTGATGCGGCAAGCAAAGACTTACCTGCTGCAAATAATAATTCCAACTGGAGATTAGGTCGTGCTACGAAAGGTGCTGCTTTGGCACTTAAAGCTCGTATTGCTTTGTATGCTGCAAGTCCATTATATAATGCTGGTACGTGGCAAGCAGCAGCTAGCGCAGCCAAAGATGTCATGAATATGGGGATGTATTCATTGTACACTGGTGGCTACGATAAGTTGTTCCTAACAGCTGAAAACAATCCTGAGATTATTTTCGAACGTCTTTATACTCGTGGAGCTCGCCACGTGTGTTTAGAAATCTCAAACGGACCCAATAGCTTTGGTGGTTGGGGTGGTAACGTACCTTTACAAAACTTTGTAGATGCGTACCAAATGAACAACGGTAAGTCTATTGATGATGCTACTTCAGGTTACAATCCACAAGACCCATACAAAAACCGTGACCCTCGTTTTTATATGACAGTTTTGACTAACGATGCAGCCTACAGAGGAAATACTGTACAAACCTTTGTTCCGGGTGGAAAAGATAGTAAAGATGGTCCATCTAACTGGAATACTTCGAAGACTGGTTATTACTTGAAGAAATACATGAACGATGCTTTACCAATCGATAACCCTTGGGATATTGCAGGGACACAACCATGGATTTATTTCCGTTATGCAGAGATTTTATTGAACTACGCTGAAGCACAAAATGAGGCTGCTGGTCCAGATCAATCTGTATATGACGCTGTAAACGCTATTCGTAAAAGAACAGGTGTTGGAATGCCAGCGCTTCCTACGGGCTTGTCACAAGCACAAATGCGTGATGCTATCCGTAAAGAACGTCAAATTGAGTTAGCATTCGAAGAGCACCGTTACTATGATGTCCGTCGTTGGAAAATTGCCAATGTAACAGAAAACGTTCCTGCTTATGGTATGGATGTTACGAGAAATGGTTCTACCTATACTTACACTCGTAAAGAGGCGTTGTCAGGAAGACGTTTTGAAGATAAGCACTATTTCCTACCTATCCCTCGTGCTGAAATCCTTGCTTCTGGTGGCAAATTGACACAGAATGCTGGATATTAATCTAGTTTGAAAATGTGAGGATTTGAAGATTTGAAAATGATTTAAGATCATCGATAATTTTCAAATCCTCTATTTTTTGTAGAATGCTCTAAGCCGCAAGCTGTAGGCGATATGGCAACCAATCTTAGGCAAGGACAACTACTAACTCATCATTCAAAACTCATCACTCACAACTCTCAAAACCTTCTAGTCCTATGAAAAAATTACTTTCTCTTATTCTTACCTCTGCCTTACTTTACTCTTGCTCTAAAGATTCAGTCGATACGCCAGTAATTCCGACAGACCCTGTCGTAAAAAATACAACACCTGTGGGAGTAGATAGCATTGCAGGCGTCAATTGGGCCGATGCTCGAGACAACTTTGTGGATGGTTGGGTTATCCCCTCTGGTCTTGAAGCGGGTGACGAATACGCTACTGTTTTTGCCAAATCAGAAGGTATTTTATCAGGTTTTCAAAACCATATCAAAGGTCTAAATACGATTCGTCTGCCTATTAACCCTCCATCAGTGAATGACGTTTGGTGGTCTCGCTACAAAGGGGCAATCGACAAAGCTATTAGTAAAAAAATACGAGTAGTGCTTTGTTGTTGGGAATCAGCCTCTGCCAAAAATGGCGTAATTGATAACAGTGCCGACTTTTGGCAAATGTGGACCAAGGTAGTACAGGACTATGGCAACAATCCTTATGTATATTTTGAAGTAATCAATGAACCTTATGGCTATTCGCTTCAAACATTGAGCGATGTATATGCTGAGTTTTTGCAAAGATTTCCAACACTTTCTCGCAAACGGATTATCTTGTCGGGCACAGGATATTCGGAGGATGTGACTGGAATCGGAGCAGATACTAGATTTTCTGAATGCTTGTTAGCACTACATAATTATGCTTTCTGGACAAATCGCACCCTGACAGAATGGGAATCTGACTGGAGACGTAGAATGGGCGCTTATGCCAAAAGAACCATCGTTTCAGAATTTGGAGTAGCTATGAGCACTGGTAAAGACTATATCGGCGGTACACAATCGGACAATGAAATCGCCTATATGATTGCATCTTCTAATGTTTTCAGAAACGATAAAGTCGCAAGTATTTATTGGCCAGGCCTGCGTGATGGCGATAGCTATAGCATGTTTTCACGAGAAGGAACAGGCACCTCTATTACCCTAAAAATCATTAATCAATCTGGTATCAATCGCCTCCGCTATGGATGGGGGATTGAATAATGGTGAATGGTGAATCTGTGAATGGTGAATTTATGAATCTTTCTTTTCTTTAAAATATTCAATAGAATCATCTGTGAAAAATCGCAACAATCGCTAATTCACCCCATTTCTAAAATACATTATCTGCTTAGTTACAAATATTTCAGCATTATGTCATCTAATAATACTTTTCAAAATTCATTCAAAAAATGGTTACTAACTGGGGCTTTGGGCTTGGGATTCTCCACTTTTACTCAAGCACAGCAACAACCGATTTTGGTAAAATTAAATCCTCAAAAAACCTTTCAAACCATTGAACATTTCGGTGGTTCGGACGCTTGGGCGGCGCAGTTTGTTGGAAATTGGCCTGATGTCAAAAGAAAAGCTATCGCCAAGCTATTATTTAGCCAAGCGTTAGACAAAAACGGGCAACCCGAAGGTATTGGGCTTTCATTGTGGCGTTTCAATGTTGGCGCTGGTAGCGCAGAGCAAGGTAAAGAAAGTGGTATCAAAGACGAATGGCGCCGAGCGGAGTCTTTTCTCAACAATGATGGTTCGTATAACTGGGAAAAACAGGCTGCTCAAATTTGGTTTTTGCAAGAAGCCAAAAAATATCATGTCGATAAGTTTTTGGCATTCACCAACTCCCCTCCTGTTCAGTTTACCACCAACAAAAAGGCTTTTGCTACCGACGGAAAACCCAATTTAGCCCCTGAGCAATACGACAATTTTGCGCGATTCTTAACAGAAGTTGTTAAAGGTGTAAAACAAAAAACAGGGATTACGTTCGACTATGTGAGCGCGACTAACGAACCACAGTGGGACTGGAGTGATGGCGGTCAGGAAGGAACACCTTTTGACAACGAACATATCGCTGGTATTAACAAAGCGCTCAGCAAAAAGCTTTTGGCAGCCAAATTATCTACCGAGATTTCTATCGCAGAAGCTGGTCAGCTTAATTATCTCTATAGTCCATTCAATAAACCTGCTCGTGGTTCTCAAATTGAAGATTTTTTCCAGAAATCAGGAAAATATTACCTCGGCGAATTACCTAATCTCAACAAATCTATTGGCGGACATAGTTATTTCACCACCTCACCTTACAAAGATGCTAGTCAAATGAGAAAACAACTAGCTAGCACAATCGCCAAAGTTGAAGGGCTACATTATTGGATGACCGAATACTGTATTTTGGGTGATAATGCAGGCGAAATTGAAGGAAATGGCAAGGATTTAGGGATAAATGCAGCACTTTATGTTGCCAAAATAATCCACAATGACCTTGTTAACGGTAATGCCTCGGCTTGGCACTGGTGGACTTCTATTTCTGCTTATAATTACAAAGATGGTTTGGTTTATATTGACAAAAACAAAACTGATGGCAAATACGAGGACAGCAAAATGTTATGGGCATTTGGTAATTTTAGTCGCTTTGTAAGACCAGGCGCACAGCGTATTGAAGCAGATTTGGCACAAGAAGTATCCGAAAAACTATCAGTTTCGGCCTACAAAGATGTGAAAAGAAAACAAACCATTGTGGTGCTTATCAATCATTCAAGCGAAGCGCTTGCCATCAATTTGGATGGTATCAAAGCCAAAAAAACAACTGCATATCAAACGGCTGAAAATGCGAATTTACAGCCTGTCAAAGTCAATAAATTGTCTAATATTAGTATCCCAGCTCGTTCGGTAGTAACATTACTGAGTTCGAACTGAGTTCGAACTCAGTTCATAGGGTATTGATAGCGAAATCCTTTCGCCATCAATACCTTTTTCCATAAGAGAACTTCAATCTTTTATTTTCATGAAAAAACTTTTACCACTTCTTTTTCTTTCTTTTCTTTTTTCCTGCAAAAATTCTTCCAACAGTCCTCTTTTTCGATTAGTCAGCGCCGAAGAATCTGGGGTAAATTTCAACAATCTCGTTGAGGAAAATGAAGAGCTTAATTTGCTCAAATACCAATATATGTACAACGGTGGAGGCGTTGCCGTTGGCGATATCAATGGCGATGGACTGGCTGATGTGTATTTTTCTGGAAATATGGTTGAGAATAAACTCTATCTCAATAAGGGTAAACACGGAAATAGTCCCTTCACATTTGAAGATATTACCGAAAAAGCTGGGGTAAAAGGTCGAAAAAAATGGAAAACGGGTGTGTCAATGGTCGACATCAACGCCGATGGCAAACTAGATATTTATGTTTGTTATTCGGGACCGGGAACTGATGAAGAACGCAAAAATGAGCTCTATATCAATAATGGACTCAGCAATGGCGTGCCCACTTTTACCGAATCAGCCGAAAAATATGGGCTAGATGCTTCAGGAACATATACCACTCAGGTCGCTTTCTTTGATATGGACAAAGATGGCGACCTTGACTGTTTTATGGCTAACCATGCTGATATGTTTTTCAACGCTTTTTTCAATACAGAAAGATTAAGGAATACACGTCATCCCAAATACGGCAACCGATTGTACCGAAACGATGAAGGGTATTTCCATGAAGTAAGCGTTGTAGCAGGCGTTCATGGAAGTGGCTTAAACTTCGGATTAAGTGTTTCGGTGGGTGACCTCAACCAAGACAATTGGCCTGATTTGTATGTAGCCAACGACTATAACGAGCAAGACTTTTTGTATATTAATCAGCAAAATGGCACTTTCAAGGAGGTTCTCAAACAAAGTATGGGGCATATTTCCAAAAACTCGATGGGTACGGGTATTGTGGATTTCAACAACGATGAATTAGCCGACATTGTAAGTTTGGATATGCTTCCAGAATCAAATTACCGACAAAAGCTTCTGAAAGGTCCTGACGAATATGATACCTATCAATTGCTGGTTGACAGTGGTTTTTATCACCAAAATACACGGAATATGCTTCAAATTAATCAGGGCATATCCGATAAAGGGATTCCCGTTTTTAGTGAAGTAGGTCAAATGGCAGGAATCTCCAACACCGACTGGTCATGGAGTCCTTTGGCGGGTGATTTTGACAATGATGGTAGAAAAGACTTGCTTGTAACCAACGGTTTCTTGAGAGATTTCACCAACATGGATTTTTTGAAATATACCTATCAAGAAGAAGTTGATAAAGCTCAAAATGCTGGTCAGCAACTCAATACTTGGCAATTGATTCAACAAATGCCAAGTACCAAAACGAGTAATTATGTCTTCAGAAATATCAGTCAAAATCAGTTTGCTCAGTTTGAAGATGCCACAAAAACTTGGGGTTTAGAAGAACCAACCGTTAGCACTGGCGCAGCTTATGCCGATTTGGACAATGATGGTGATTTGGATTTGATTATTAATAACTCCAATCAGGTGGCTCAAATTTATGAAAATCAACATGCGCCAGAACAATCACATTTTCTCAAAATACAACTAAAGGGCAATGCGCCGAATACTGCTGGCATAGGCGCAAAGCTTGTTGTCAAAACCAAAGACCAAACCCAAATGCAGGAACTTTATCCTGCGCAAGGATTCCAAAGTAGTGTGGAACCTATCTTGCATTTTGGACTCGGACAAAACACAAAAATTGAATCGGTAGAAATTTATTGGAGTTCTGGGAAAAAGAGTATTCTATCAAACCTTTCTGCCAATCAAACTTTGCAGGTAACAGAAACAACTGCAAAAGATGGTTTGTATCAATATCCTCAAACGGCTTCTCTTTTTGAAGATATTACCCAACAATCTCAGCTTTCTTTTGACCACAAAGCCATTCCATACGTCGATTTCAAACATCAAGCTCTTCTACCCTATCAACTCTCAAAAGCAGGGCCATTTACGGCTACCGCAGATGTCAATGGCGATGGTTTAGAAGATGCTTTTATAGGTGGTAATAGTCAGCAAGGAGGTGTTTTGTTGATACAACAAGTCAATGGAACTTTCAAACCTGCACCTTCTCAGCCTTGGCAACAACAAACCGTTTATCAAGATATGGGCATGACATTTTTGGATGCCGATGGCGACCATGACCTTGATTTGTTTATCGCAAGAGGCAGTGCTGCCTTTGGGGCAGTGCCAGAGGCGGCTCAAGATGTCTTATTTATCAATGATGGAAAAGGTAAGTTCAGTGCCACAGTCGATGCTCTTCCCAATCTTCAAAGCAATGGAAGTTGTGTTTCAGCAGGTGATTTTGACAAAGATGGAGATATAGATTTATTTGTGGGTGGACGTTCTCTCCCCAATCGTTATCCAGAAGCTGACCAAAGCTATTTACTCAAAAATGAAAGTAAAGGAAACAATGTCAAATTTGTGTCTGTTCAGGCTGAATCTTTGTCGTCACTAGGTATCGTAACCTCCTCCGTATGGCATGACATCAACCAAGATGGCTGGCTAGACCTAATTGTGGCAGGAGAATTGATGCCTATTACTATTCTGGAAAATCAAAAAGGTAAACTCGTGGATAAAACAGAAGCTTATCATTTAGCAAAAAGTCATGGCATGTGGAGCAAAATTCTGTTGGAAGATATGGATAATGATGGTGATATGGATTTGATTGCTGGCAATGCAGGGCTAAACTCTCAGCTAAAAGCCAATGAACAAGAGCCGCTAACGGTCACTTATGCAGATTTTGACCAAAACGAAACCATTGACCCTATGATTTGCTATTATATTCAAGGCAAAAGCTATCCGATGGCTTCTCTCGACGAAACGGCCATGCAAATGCCGTGGATACGAAAGAAGTTCTTGAAATATCATGATTATGCCCAAGCAGGTCTTTCAGATTTGTTTACTTCAGAACAACTAGAAAAAGCACAAAGTAAATCCGTTTTTACCTTAGCTACCACCTATTTTGAAAATACTGGAAAAGGTATATTCAAAGCTCAAGTATTGACTTCTGTGGCTCAAACTTCATGGGTATCGGGTATTTCCTGCGGTGATTTTAACAAAGATGGGAAAAAAGATATTTTGCTATCTGGCAACTTCAATCCTTGGCGTGTTCAGCTTGGAAAAATGGACGCCTCTCATGGGGTACTGTTATTCGGAGATGGCAAAGGAGCTTTTAAAGCAAGTAAACCTCAACATACAGGTTTGCTTTTTACGGGAGATATTCGAGATATGAAACCCATCCAAATTCGACATAAATCAAGTTTTATTTTTACTCGAAATCAAGATAAGGTAGGAATTGTTCAGTTGAAATAAGTACAAAAAATAGAGGCTAGGAACATCATTCCTAGCCTCGTTATTTAATCCAAATTACTAAAACAAACTAAGGATATAACTATAGGTAAACTTCTTGTCTGTCAAGCGATACTCTTTGTGTGGTAAAGCCCCCCAACTATCATCTCCCCCAAGACCTCTTTGCTTCAAGTCAATCTGCAAAGTATTCTCATCACGAATCTTGATATCAGTCGGATGTTGTTGTTTTTTACTCAAACCTGGGTCTAAGTCTTCAGTTTTGAAAGGAAGTAAGCTAAAGCTAATTGGTTGAACACCTTCAATCATTAAACCATTTCCTTGCTCATTTGCTATCTTAATCCAGCGAGCATCAGTACGATAACCATGTTCTTGCGGACGGATATAATTAGATTCTACGGCTTTAACTACCGTATCTGCATATACACCTAAGAAGGAAGCTAAATTTCTATCTTGGTAGTTTTCCCAAGGACCACGACCGTAATAGTTCAATAACTTGTAATCCTGCTTCAAATTCATTCGCATCCCGAAACGTGGCATCTCTGGAAGGTTTCTATCACCTAAATCTAAATTTGCTGTTACTTTTACCGCACCATCATTCAAAATTTGATAGATAACCGTGTAATTCGCATTGATACCAGTCAATAAGTAATCTACCTGAATACTTAAACCTTCCGCATTTTGCTCACCAATTGTTACTTTTGACACCGATTTATTCGCATGAGCATTTCTCCAAATACCTAAACGATATGGCATATCATTACCGAAATCGTTATCTGTTGGAGCACGCCAGAAAAATGGCTCAGGCAAACCATTGATAGAACTCGAACCATCTAAAGCACTGTATTTCTCCCAGTTACCCCATTGGGTATTGAAAGTACCAGTCACTTTATCTGTCTTGAATGTCAAACGATTGTTAGCTTTCGTAATTTCCAAAGTTCCAGTTCTAGGACGGTTTACTTGGAAATAATAACTGTTTTCAAAACGCAATTGCTCACGAGCTATCTCATGACCTGCCGGAACTAACTCTGTAGCCAATTTAGTGTATGCGTATAATTCTAAAGCGTATTCACCTCTATCCTTTTTAGCTGGCAAGTCAATTTTCACGTCTTGGCTTTGTTTTGGCGCTAAGTTTACGTCAAAATTTCCTTCCGCTACCGCTTTACCATCTTTAGTCAATACCCATTTGAAAGTATAGTTATTTAGATTAGTAAAATCAAAAAGATTTTCTACCTTAATTTCACCAGTCTCAAGATTCTTGGCAGAGAAAATGATACTTTGGTAAGATTTCTTCACCTCAAATAACCCTGGATGCGGCGTGCGGTCTGAAGCAATCACACCATTGGCACAGAAGTTTTCATCATTTTGCAAATAATAGCCACCCAAATCACCTCCATAAGCATAGAACGGACGACCATCTGCTGTTTTAGTCAACATTCCTTGGTCAACCCAGTCCCAAATAAAACCACCTTGCATGTGTTTTGAACCACGAATAATATCCCAATAACGTTGGAAGTTACCACTACTATTTCCCATGGCGTGCGCATATTCACACATGATATACGGACGAGTTTTGGTATTGTCATTGGCATATTTCAACATATCTTCGATACGTGGATACATTGGACAAACAATGTCAGTGTTAGCATTTTCACCAGCTTGCTCTGACTGTACAAAACGAGTATTATCTTTTGATTTTAACCATTTGTACGTTTCATAAAACACAGGACCATTGCCACATTCATTTCCTAATGACCAAATAATCACAGAAGGGTGATTTTTATCTCGTTCGAACATTCGCTCGGTACGATCTTTATGTGCATTTGCCCACAATGGAAGGTATGCAGGGTGTTTTGTCTTATCCCAACTGCCTTGCCACTCAGCACCCATACCATGCGTTTCGAGGTTCACTTCGTCTACCACATACAAGCCATATTGGTCACAAAGCTCATACCAGTATGGGTCATTTGGATAGTGACTTGCACGTACAGCATTGATATTAAATTGCTTCATTAATTGAATATCTCTCAACATCAATTCACGATTAGGTACGTGTCCTTCCACAGGATCGTGCTCGTGACGGTTTACTCCATGCACATAAGTCGGAACGCCATTGATTAATAACTGAGCATTTTTAATTTCTACTTTTCTAAAACCAACTTTGTAGCTTGTTGTGCCTAAAGATTTTCCTTGCGCATCGTTTACCGAAATCACACAGGTGTAAAGATTAGGATATTCAGCACTCCATTTCAATGGATTTTTAATCGTCGTTTTGAAAGACACATTTTGTAAAGTATCCGTCGATTTTGCTACTTTTTGAAGTTGTGACCATACCGTTTTACCAGTTTTGTCCAACAATTCCACATTTACAGAGCCTGCTTCGATGTTGCTTCCTTTAAACTTTCTTAAAGACACATCGGCACTCAACAAACCGTCGGTATATTTGGCATCCAAATCGCCTTTAATGAAGAAATCCCAAAGAGAAGTTTTAGGTAAAGCTGTCAAGAAAACATCACGCTCGATACCTGAAATTCTAAAGAAATCTTGGTCTTCCAAATAACTGCCATCGTGCCAACGGTAAACTTGCACTGCAAGCGTATTTTTACCTTTTTGTAAAAATTGACTAATATTAAATTCAGCAGGAGACTTAGAAACCTTGGTCATTCCCACAAATTTGCCATTGACATAAATACGAGCATAGCCAGTAATAGACCCGAAATGGAGTAAAATCTCACGGTCAGACCAGTTTTCTGGAACTGTAAACGCTTTGCGGTAGGTTCCAACAGGATTGTCTCCACCGATGAAAGGAGGATTTTTGGGAAAAGGATAAACAATATTAGTGTAAATCGCTGTTCCAAATCCTTTGCGCTCCCAGTTAGAAGGAACTGGCAAATCGTTCCATTTACTATCATCCAGATTTGTTTCGAAATAATTACTTGGCGCATCAGAAATTCTGTCAGCGTACACAAATTTCCATGTTCCATTCAAAGATTGATAGAACGGACTTGCTTGAGGTTTTTTGGTTACAGCCGAAGACTTGTCAGCGTACAATACAAAATCAGCGTGGGCTTTCTCCTTTCCAATGTCGATCAAAGAAGGATTTTCCCATGGATTTTGTGCCAGCAAGCTTCCTTGGAGTAATGTTAATAAAAGGGTTAATTTTTTTTCATGTTGTCTAGAATTGTAAACAATGACTGTTAGGGAATAGCAATATTGATTGATTAATAAACAATACTGCAAAAGTACAATCCTACAATTTAGACAAAAGGGGGTAATTTAGTAATATAAGAGGGGTAAAAAAGTATTTAGTCTAACGAATGAAGTTTGGATAGAGGCCAAATTATTCGAGATAGAACATTTTTTACAATTCCCAAGCTATTTCTGTACCTTTGCAAACTCATATTAGTAAGGTATCATTTCAACTGATATCATCTTTGACAATTTTATAAATTTATCATTTAAAACTATTATCATGTCAGAATTTTCACCATGTCCAAAATGTAATTGTGAATACACATATCCTAGCGATAATCTGTTGGTTTGCCCAGAATGTTTCTACGAATGGAATCCGGAGGAAGTTGAAGCCGATGAAGTAAACACCTCAGCCAAAGTTTTAGATTCAAATGGCAATGAGTTACAAGATGGAGATACAGTTGTGGTTATTAAAGACCTTCCAGTAAAAGGTGCACCAAAACCTATCAAGGCAGGAACTAAGGTAAAAAATATCCGTCTAACTGACGGAGATCATAATATTGATTGCAAAATAGACGGCTTTGGCGCAATGGGACTGAAGTCTGAATTTGTGAGAAAAGCTTAATAAGGCATAAAGTAGCAGAGGCACAAAGTGGCAAAGTGATTTTAAAAACCCACGCTATACGTTACTTGTTCAAGACTTAGTCTTGGACTTATTTTTTAAACAGTTTTTAAACTGTAGTAATAACTAGTAAAAGACTTTGTCGGCTACTAGTTATTTTTTGTTCATATCATAATTTATCATCTACTCAGAACTACGACATTGATTAATTTATGAACCTGCGAATAGCTACGAATCGCAAGCTCATAATACTAATTATCATTAAAAAAGGTTCTATTGTATCCATTTAGCTTCCTTCCAAAGAGTATATTTGAGAATGAATCGACTTAATTCACTGTAATAACAGATTTACATTTACCTACTAAACATTCCCCAAATGAAAAGACAACTCTATTTTATTGCTTCTCTCCTACTAATCACCTCATGTGCTTTTTCACAAAACAAAAGCTACAAAAACGCCAACCAAAAAGACTGGGTTCGCCTTTTTAATGGGAAGAACTTTGATGGTTGGGACATCAAAATTACAGGAGAAAAACTGAATGCCAATTATAAAAACACCTTTAGAGTAGAAGATGGGATGATGCGTGTGATGTATGATCAATATGAATCTTTCAATGATAAATTTGGGCATATTTATTACAAAAAACCTTACTCCTATTATGTGATTCGTTTTGAATATCGTTTTCAGGGCGACCAACTCAAAGGTGGTGCATCTTGGAATGTTCGTAACAGCGGTATCATGTTACACTCTCAATCAGCGAAAAGTTTGACCCACAATCAAACCTTCCCTGTTTCATTGGAACTACAGCTATTAGGAGGATTGGGCGGAAATACCACTCGTCATACGGGAAATCTTTGCAGTCCAGGTACGGAGGTATATATGCAGAATAAAATCGTGACTGACCATTGTACAGATTCAGATTCTAAGACTTATCACGGAGATCAATGGGTTAAAGTGGAGGCTATTGTGTTGGGTGATTCCATTGTGCATCATATTATTGAAGGTGATACTGTATTAACTTACGAAAAACCACATATTGGCGGTGGGTTTGTAAGCGCTGATTATAACTGGGAAAAAGCAGGTATTGACCCAAAATCGGCAGAAGCTTGGATTAAAAAAGATGGGATGCTCTTAAAAGAAGGTTATATCGCCATGCAAGCAGAGAGTCATGCAATTGACTTTAAAAATATTGAACTACTTGATTTGAAAGGTTGTATGGATAAGAAAGCAAAAAACTATAAGGCGTATTTCATTAAGGCGGATAATTCGAAGTGTAAGTATTAAAGGAGTGGCAGAGGCAACAGGCACAAAGGCACAAAGTGAGATTATTAAAAGTGGTAGAGGCTACAGGCACTAAGGCACAAAGTGGAAATATTTAAAAAGTGCTAGAGGGAACTGGTAAATAGTGAGATTATTAAAAGTGGTAGAGGCTACAGGCACAAAGAAGAATTATTAAAAGAGGTGGTAAATGGGACGAGACTTCTTTACTTTTTGCTTATTCCCTACACACTTTGTGCCTCTGTGCCTCTGTGCCTGTTCCCTTTACACTCTATGCCTTTGTGCCTCTGTGCCTATTCCCTTTACACTCTGTGCCTTTGTGCCTCTGTGCCTATTCCCTTTACACTCTGTGCCTTTGTGCCTCTGTGCCTGTTCCCTCAACACCTATACCCTAACTACTGATTTCCCAACGGAAACAAAGAAGAACGAGTATGCGATTGCGTCATGAGTTTGCCTAATTCTTGCGCCTTTTCTGGAAATTGTTGTGCTAGATTCTTGGACTCTTCGGGGTCGTTTTCGAGGTCGTAAAGCTCTACTGGAGCATTCGGATTTTCAATTACATTAAATCGAATAGCTTTCCATTTGCCTTGTCGTACCGCCTGTTTGCCACCCTGTTCATGAAATTCCCAATATAAAAAATCATGCTGAGAAGCTTTACCTTTCCCTGTCAGTACATTGGCAAACGAACGACCGTCAATACCTTTTCTAGATTTAGCACCGGCTAATTCAGCAAAAGTGGGCAATAAATCCCAGAACGCACCCATATGATTGCTTTCTGAATTAGGTTTTATTACTCCTTGCCATGAAGCCACAAATGGCTCACGAATGCCTCCTTCATACAAATCTCTTTTGACACCTTTGAATGGACCACTACTCTTAAAAAACTTAGGGTCTGCGCCACCTTCTATGTGTGGACCGTTATCGCTAGAAAAAATAATTAAGGTATTTTTGTCCAATCCCTGTGCTTTAAGTTGAGCAACTACCTGCCCTACATACAAATCCAAACGTGCTACCATCGCTGCAAATGCCGCACGCGGATATTGCTGAGAAGCATAACCGCCACCAGTAGCATTCGGGCCATAATCTTGGCCCTTGTAAGGTTTTTCTTGAAACTTATTTTTGTAGTATTGTAACAAACTGTCATCAGGAGCGATTAGCTCGGCATGAGGTAAAATATAGGGTAAAAACAAGAAAAAAGGCTGTTTTGAGGATTGTTCCTTGATAAAACCAATGGCTTTTTCTTGAATCAAATCTGGTGCATAAATCTTATTTTGAACTAAATTCTCATTCGCCTCCAAAACAACTTTTTGTCCATTATTCCACAAATGATTGGGATAATAACGATGTGCCAAGGTTTGACAATTATATCCATAAAAATAGTCAAAGCCTTGTTTATTCGGGTCACCAACTGAGCCAACAGGGCCTAAGCCCCATTTACCATAAGCAGCAGTAGTATAACCAGCAGTCTTTAAGACTTCGGCCATTGTCACAACAGAATCTGCAATGGGCTCTTGCCCTTCAGGCAAAACACCCTTGTTGCCTCGAATATAAGTATGCCCCGTATGTAAACCCGAAAGCAAGGCCGAACGTGATGGCGCGCATACCGAAGTTCCCGCATAAAACTGATTAAACTTCATTCCAGAGGCCGCCAGTTTATCCAGATTTGGTGTTTTAATTAGCTGTTGCCCATTAAATCCTACATCGCCATAACCTAAATCGTCGGCGATAATGAGGACGATATTGGGTTTTGAGACCGTGGGCGCTACTTGAGCATTAGTTGGTAAAACGTAGGTCAAACCCAAGATACTTGCCCATAAAAATATTTTTCTCATCAGTTTACTAGCTTTATTTAATCCAGAATACTAATATTTTTTAGAAATTTGGTTAAGATAAAGTAGTTTGATCTATTAACTGTTCAGTAGTGTCGGTATAAACTGCTGTCCCAAACTTTTCTTGACACAATAATGGCTAAAAAATCGAATCAATTTTTTTCATAAACCTTATTCCTAATTCGGGCTTTACCATCATAACAAAGCTGGCATAGCCACGCATCGAATTTTCAAGATTAGGGTTTCCATTCCAAGTTTTTCCAGCAGGACCATTCTTTTCTATTTGTTGTAATAAAGCTCTAAACCGATGCAGTTCTTTACGTTCTATTCCTATCTGTCTATTTACAATTAGGCCTGTTACTTCTTGTCGACTGCCTTTTCGCATGATATGAATCTTTTCTGGATGAACCGTAAAGCCTTCCGATTTGACTACTTCCTGAACAGACCAGAGCAACTGTTGAAAATTATCTAAATTATCAGAACCGCATGAAAAACTTAAATCATCTGCATATCTTGTGTAAACAAATCCCCACTTGTTGGCAATTCCTTGTAAACGGCGATCTAGCTTGTAGGCTATTAGGTTAGAAATAGCGGGACTGCATGGTGAGCCTTGTGGTAGTGTTCGTTCGCCAATAGACACAAAATACTTTTTCCCATCAATAGCAACTTGTTCAACCTCGGCTTCGGTACAAAGCAATGCTAACAAAGTAGAAATTTGACCAGAATACCCAAAACTTTGAAAAAGGCCTTTTACTCGGGAAAATGAAATACTTGGGAAGAAGTCCTTTAAATCGAGATTAAGTACTAATTCTTTTCCTACATGTTGCGCTGCGTTCGAAACAATCGAGCGCTGTGGTATAAACCCATGAGATTGATCAGTATGGGGTATATGATAAAGAATATTGTTTAATATCCAAAGTTGAACCGATTTAATTAAGGGCATCGGAGCTGATATTAATCTCTTCCCTCCCATTTTTTGGGAATATAAAATCTCTTGTAATGATTTACCAACGAAACTTTCCTATTGTAGGTCAAAAATCGTAACTGACTCAATTTGAGACTTAAAGCATTTGCCAGAGCCAATGGATTTTCGATATTAGGTAAATTCCATTTTGCCAAAAATTCAAGATTGGGTTCAGTTTCTGATAAACCTGACGATACATCCTCTCCTAGATAGAGCACTTCCGTTTCTTTTCTCTTTTTCCAAGTCTCTGCTCGCGCCAGTCTTTTTTGTTCTTTCCGCTCCTTTGCCTCTTGTCTTTTTTGTTTGGATGCCTTCATGCGTTCTTTAAGCATCTCCTTTCTCAAAGTTTCGGGATTACGGTAACGAGTTTGCTTCCGAACTAAGGTATTCAGTTCAGTTTCTGTCTCCTTTTGCTTTTGCAGAATATCTTCCAGTTCTGGGGAAAGTTCTTCTTTCCAGAACCCAAATCGTTTCATTTCTTCAAGAATAACAGCATCTTTAGTAGACTCTGCCACTCTTTTTCGGATATCTTCTCTTGAAGGTTGATTTGCCATAGGTTTACAAAAAAGAAAGCCCTAACTCTTATGGAGTAGGGCAACAAACAAAGTAGAGTAAAACCTTCGAAGATTCTTCTGACTAAATCAATCAACTCCAAGAGAGCGGTCTGGTAGACGATATTTTAAACTCTCGGAGTTTTCACTGTTAAATATTGTCTACCAGACAAAGCTCTCACAGTGAAGATTGTATTTAGTGATGCATGTAGAGTCAAATTTCATGAACGACGATACATCGTTCTTTCCTTTCGGAAGGCAAGGTCTTATTTACTCTTACTTTGTTGTTGCAATTTACATTTTCTTATTAGTTTTTCTAAAAAAATACGCAAATTAATTTTTGATTTTAATTGGGGAGCATTTCCTTCGCAAACTAGGTTGAAATTAGAGCAGAAGTATTCTCTTCAGCAATTCTCAACGCTAAAATATGTTCACAAGGACCTTTGTATAGTTTATTCCTAATATGAAAATCACAAGTACAAGTTGCCTCCACCAGTTTCTCATCGGCATCTATGATTGCAGTTGGATGCCAAATCTTTTCGCTCCATGTAAATTCTCCTTCCAGCCTTAATCCATTTTCAACATATACTTTTTTGACGGCAATTCTCTGTTGGGTCAACAATTCCCTAGCAAGCCTTTCTCGATCATTCGCAAATCTCAAGGCATCCATCGGCAGAGGCTCTCTTGATAATTCTCTCAATCGATAAACACCTTTTTTTATATCAAAAATTACCTTTCCTGCTTGTGTGTAAAGAGATAATGCACCCAAAACCGTTTTGATATCTAGGTTCAACTCTTTAGCAAGCATTTCTGGCTTGGCCAAAAAGGATTTTTTGAGAACACTGAATACCTTCTCTGCGGTGAAAGTATCTACGTTCGCGCGCGGAGCCATTAAATCAAAATTCCCCACTCGTGACCAATCGTTTGCTGTCCAACCAGACAACCCCAAAGTAAAATTCATATCACCCATTTCTGCAATGAAAAAAGAAGGCAAACCACTCCCAAGCAAATGGACGGTAAACTTCTTTGCTAAAGGAATCAGTCGCTCCAGCACCAATAATCTCCGTCGCCCCCAAACTCTAATGGTTTGAGATTCATTACCTTGGTAGATTGACCTAGCACAAACAATTTCCTTGTTGAAGGGCTCAAATAATATACTAATAGGCTGGTTAGGTCGCAGGATAAAGACCATTGAACGTGGACCACTATTTTCTTTAAATCGTCTCAATAACGAACAAATATTATAGATATCCATTGAGTGCAACTCGAATGAAGTTGCTGGTAAAGTCATGGCAGAAATTACCTGTAAAAAACCTCGAACCCAACTTTCAGGCACCTCTATTTTCTTTTCATGAAAGATCTCTTCGTTGGTCGTTTGAACAGAAAATCCTTTTGGGTCTATCCTAAAATCAGTTTCTTTATAATCTCTAATTTTTTGAAACTCTTGATATAAATCATGCGAATAATCAATATTGGTAGTTCCGCATTGAAACTCGTCTATCTCCTTAAATGTCTCGTAATTAGCTTCTAACTTAGCATACGTTGATTCGTCTTTACTAAAACACTCGAAAAACAAATCCTCAGGATGTATCGTTATAATAGGATCAAGTACAATCCACATATTTCGATCATTTTTGTAAATAAAATCAAAGTACTTCATTCTTGCCTCCCAAAAAGGTTTCATCATTTCATGACGTCTTTTTTGAAGAAGATTCAAATCTCTTTTTAACCATTTAATGCGCTCCTCATTTTCTCGCAAATCCAATTTCGTGGCATATTCGCTCATCCAAGCCATTTCTTGCTCCGCAGCCCATTCTTTGTAAGCTGTTTTATCTTTAGGTTGAAATCTTAAGTCGGAAATAACGACATCATGAAGCGCAGAAATCGCTTCTCTGAACGCCAGTTTTTGTTGGAGTTTACCCACAAAATAAGTAGGTTCTCGGAGTGTGTCTGGAGCAAATGACATAGAGGTCGAGCGCGTTGTACTCGATATTTGGGTATGTCCTCCATACTTATAGTTAAATAGCATAGGTTTTATCTGGTTTCAAACTCAATTGTAGTCATTGGTAACAGCAATGAAGGGTATAGTTTCTCTAAATCCCGCATAATTTGTATGCATTTGGCCTTATCTTCTATCGCCATAGTGGCCGACACATCACTCAAAATATTGGACACCACACATGCAGCTTCTTGTGAACGCATTGCCTCTTGATGGAGGAAATGAAAAACCCTATTTTTGGTATTTCTTCCTTTATTAACTCTCATAAGTACCGAGCGAAAATAATAGTCTAGGTCTCGTAATTTTTCGATATTGTTGGCAGCATATTTTTCAATAAAATTTGAAACTAATAACTGAACATTCAAGCTTGGATGTTGACATAAAAAACTCAAATACATAAGTCCGTTCCCTTCTTCATAAAAGTTTGTAATCAATTCTCTACCAAAAGCTTCAACATCAGGTTTTACTGAATCTACAATTCCTATCAACACCTCTGGAGACCAATCCTCCTCAACAAAGTTTTTCCTCAAAAAGTCTATGGTAAACTGTCTCGTATCATCCCACTTGGATTGTAATAGTTTAATGGTTTCTTCTATTTCCACTTTGGCTAATGAAACTTTCTTGTCAAACCACGACCAAGACCACTGTCTTACCCGCAAGTCGTTATGACTTGCCAGATGTACTACTTGCTTGACCAAAAGTCGATCTTTATCAATTTGCTCAGTAAGAAGTATCCAACCTATCTCTTGAGCAGGAATATAATTCCCGTGTATTAACCTAAGCGAATGTGCTATATTGATTTTACTCAAATAAGGTCTTAGAGAATTGGAAAGTAACCCTTGAACCACGAGATGTTGACCTTCAAAATGCTCCTTCACAAATAGTTTAGGATACAACTCATTGACCATCTCAACAAGGAATACAGGCTTATTCAATAAAGAATTAAGAATACCCTCTCCAAGCTTACGATTACCTTTTACGTCACTACAAATTAATTCTGCTAAAACGGAGGCATTGGGAAGTTGATTTTTAAGAATAATGATTTTTAATGCAAAAAGTTTTACCGCCACAACTGGAGACAATTGGAGGGCATTTAGCTGGTCATCTGAAAGTAGCATTAATTGTTCAACAGCTAAATCTTGTAAGGTTTTATTTCCTTGATTGAGCAGCATGTTACAATCTGCCGAATTGTCTGTTTGATTGGCTAACCACAAAACCGCAAGATCTATTAAGGAATTTAACACGTCTTTATGTAAAGTATGCTCTTGCAGTAGTCCCTTTATCCAATGTCTGATTTCAAAATGATTAGCATAAATCACAGATAAAAGCGAATCACTATCAATTAAAAAATCTGCTAGGTATTGTTGAAAAAATTGCTTCCCTAATTCTTGTCCTTTTGAGGAATTGGCATTTAACAAGCCTATCACTAATGTCTTTTCAAGCTTTACTTGCAATCTTTCACTAATTAAGTCTGTTGCCCAGTTGATGGTTGGTTCAATCTCTGATGATACTAGTCCAACCAAATCGCTCACTGAGAGTTGATTAATAATAGTTTTATATTCTGGATGATCAAGCAATCTTTCCAAAGCAAAGCCGTGTATCAAGTCCACTTCCGACCTCAATAGTAACGCCAAGTATGCATGAGGGAACTTATCCCAATGTTGAGGATAAAGTTCTTCTCTTCCTTTATTAGTTGATTTTAGTGAATTTTGAGGTATAGAATTCGTTGAGTCATGGACGATTGTTGGCTCTTGATTACTATTCCCAAAGATTTTTAAGATTGACTTGAATATACTTCCAATAAAAGTTTCTTTTGTTTGCTGTTGTTTTCGCTGCATCTGAAAGGCTCGATTCTCAATTTTTTTGCTACTGCGAGCCTCAGCAATCATCCAAAAACGATAATAGCGAATCAAACGGGTACCCCCTCCGTGCAAAATAAGGTTCAGTAAAATAGCATCTGCAAATGGTGGCAAATCTTCTAGCTTAATTCTCCAAAACCATTGTTCTAAGAATAATTTATTACTAGGACTAAGATCACGGTTTTGTTTGTCATAGCTTAATAATATGGAGATCGAAAGCTGTATGAAATTCTCGGGATTTTCTTTTCCAAACTCATATATTTGACGGATAACTCTCTGCAGGAAATAGGCTTTTGTTTTATTAGAAAAAACTTTGCTTGTATTTCCAAAACCATCTGCTCTTTCAAATTTATGCGCAAGAATAGCATAAACCTCAAAATCGCTACGAAGCTCTGCTATTTTAAAGAGATATCTGAACTCTTTAAAATTCTTCTTTGAGATACCTACTTTTTTGAGGTGAGGAATGATAAGTTCTCTTATGTATGTTTGGTGGAAACTCAGGTAATAGAGATTTTCAAGGGAAGATGCGAAGATATCAGCATGGCTCGATTGTGACTCAAGAAGCTCTTTTAGTGCAAAAGCATCATGTAGGTTCTCTTGAAGTACTATTGGTAATTTCGAAACAAATTCTTGCTGAAGTGACGTCAATTCGTCACCCTCCAGCATTTGTAGTAAGCCTTCTTTTGCTACTCTTCTCGAATGGAGGGTTGATTTAGGATTTTCTACCACCCTTTTAAAAATTGTGATAGAATTAATGCTTTTTAACCTCACCAAAGTCCACAGTGCAGCATATTGTTGCATTTTATCACCTTTGAATACCAACTGGGATACAAAGGGTTCTGCTTCCATCATTTTCAGCCCGCCTGCCTTCCAAATTACGCGTGAGGTTTTCCAATAAGTTTTAAATACTGAGGTTCCTTTGATAGCACCATCCAAGCGTTGAAGAATAGGATGCTTTTGAAGGTCTGGAGAAAGAGAATCAAGATTGGGTAAAGTAGACAGAAGCTCGGATTCTGAGAGATATCCCTTTTTTCTTTTTTCAGTCTCTAGTTTATTGAATATTAGTTCAGCCGCTGCAAGCGTAATCGGCTTTTCGGTTTTAGTCCCTTCTTTTAAAACAGCGCCCCTTCTTCCGTACTTAAAATTTACGGAAAATAACTCTTCAGTATGTTTGAGTAATTCTATGATATATTCCTTATCCGAATTACCTTCACGAAAAAAGAGGTGCGATTGTTTTACAAGCTTCATAGTGAAAATAGGAGTTATTAATCAGAGAAATACAAAAATAAAAAAAATAGTTATAATTCAAATTACTTTATATATTCAAATGTAAAATATACATAATGTAGTTATTTTTCCTCATTAAGCTACATTATATATTCAAATATACTATTATATTCTTATTAGTTCATGTTTTAGATATATAGGTTTATTTTCAAATCATTACTAGAAATCTTATAGATGATTGATGATTACCCTATTTGTTTGTTAAATGCTTGGTCACTTTAATCACACCATTCTCATCTCAGGCTGTTTATTGACTTTAAATTCAAAAACATCTGGTCTAGCATAGTGTCCTGTTACATCAAAATCTAATTTACTTTTTGCTAGAATGGAAAAATCCAGTTCGGCCACTAATAGCCCCTCCTGATGCCAAAGTGGACCAGCGAGCACCTCTCCCATTGGTGAAATGATTACGCTTCCACCCGCACACATGACTTCGGGTTGGTCATGTAAATCGGCTTGATATTCGGCAGGATAGTCTGATTTTTGGACGTATTGATTGGCTGCTAATACAAAACATCGCCCTTCAAGTGCGATATGTTGCATCGTCGATTGCCACGATTCTCTGGAATCGGCGGTTGGTGCGAGGTATATCTCTACTCCTTTTTGGTACATCGACATTCTCGCCAGTGGCATATAATTTTCCCAGCAAATCAGCCCTCCGATTTTCCCTATGGTAGTTTGAATAGTCGTCAGTGTACTGCCATCGCTTTCTGCCCAAATATACCTTTCTAAACCTGTTGGTTTCAGCTTTCTGTGTTTGCCGACTAGGTTGCCTTTATTGTCAAAATACCACAAGGCACAATGCAAAGAGCCTCCAACATTTTCTCGCTCGGTAACACCCAATCCTACAAAAAGATTAGCCTCCGCGATTGCCTCGCTAATTCTTTGAGTATGTATTGGATTTTCCTCAATACTATTTTCCCAATAATGCAACCATTGTTCACGGCTTTTGTCGGTACGACGACCAATCATAGCATCGTAACTCAAGCCACGAGGATAACAAGGAATAAATGACTCTGGAAAAAGCAACAATTCACAACCTTTTTCCGCGCCTTTTTTTATCCAATCTACGACTAGATTTACTGATTTTTCTATGTCAAATAAAGATGGAGTTGCTTGTATTACCCCTACTTTTACTTTTTTGTGAATCGAATTTTTCATCCTAAATTATCATTCAAAAATGGTACACTTTGTTTATACTTTTGATGACGAGTACCTTCAAATAACGATTATACTTTTAACAATTAACCTGCTTACTAATTTCTATTTTTCCTCCAACTCAATGGTATCCAAAAAGTCATAAAACTCTATCTTTGAACTAAATTTCAATTTTTGATTAATGTTCTTTCTGTGGGTTTCCACAGTGTAATAACTCAAACAAAGTTCTTGGGCAACCTGCTCCGAGGTATAGCCTTTTTTCAAGGCTTTTAGAATTTCTACTTCTCGTTTGGTTAATAGCTTTTTTAATGAAAAAAAATCTCTTTCAACGCTTGTCTTAGGTTCTTGCTTGACCTGAAAAACACTTTCGCCCGTCATGATTTTGTCTAAAGACATCAGGATTTCAGCAGATGGACTTGTTTTTGACAAATAACCTTCAATTTCGAATGCTTTAAATGCCTCTATTTCACGTCGATCGGCGTACATGCTTATCACAACTATCTTAGAACGATGAACTAGGGTTCGAAGCTGCTTTACTAAGGACAAGCCATCCAAAAAAGGCATATTATAATCCACCAAAATAAGTTCAGGCAATAGCGTATTACACAGATTATAGGCTTTCCGACTATCATAAATTTGAGCTAGTATTTCATACTTACCAGATTCCTTTAATATTAAACTTAATCCATCGTTAAACAATGAATGGTCATCTACAATTACAACTTTTGTTTTCATAATTTACATCGTCTCAATAATAGTGGTTGTCCCATTCGAATTGGATTCGATATTGAATTTGAGCTGAGAAATTGTAGCTCGTTTTTTCATATTCAACAAACCAATCCCTTTCCCTTCCAAGCTGGTATCAAAGCCTACACCATCGTCTTCCACCACAAATCGAAATCCTTTTTCTTGTTCAAATATTTGTAAGAATGCTTCTTGTGCCTTCGAATGCCTAATGACATTCAATAAACATTCTTTCAAAATCATATATATATTTTGTTGTGTTAAAGACTCCAGTTGATTGATTTTCCCCTCCGAAAAATCATGGTAGTGCACCTTCACATGAGAAAACTCATTGTATTGATCCACTGTTCTTTCAATTTTTGTGGTTAAAGACAAATTATCATCTTTTACCAGCGTATGGCTCATAAGCCTAATCTCGTTGATGGCTTCCTCCAAAATTTTCCTACTCGTTGAGACATCTATTTTTTCCTTATTCAAATAACCCAACGCAGCGGCAAGGGTATTCCCTACTTGGTCGTGGAGCTGGCGACCAATATTTTCAACTTCGTTTTTACGAATGGTTTCTAAATCATCTTTTAGTATAACCATTTGTGATTCATGAATCTTGCGAAAAATCAAACTTTTTCTTAGTTGTTCAAAAGAAATATAGGAAATCAAAATTATTACGACAAAAGGGGTAAAATAATCGCTATTCAAACTGAGGCTTTCTTGGTTGATTAGAAAATAACTCGCGACACTTTTTATCATCGTTGGTAAAATACCTAATAAACAGGCAATCAAATAATCAATCCTTTTTCCTCTAATAAATAAAAGGGTTGCATGGTAAATTGCCCAAAGTGTATTTAGGAGGGTAAGAGGAAAAAGACTGTTGGTAATGATAAACAAAACTAGATAATAAGGGGGCAGAAAGTGTAAAAGCATTACTGACACATTGAGTACGACCAAAATCTTCGCTCCTAAGGTATATCTTTTTAGATTTATAGGTATTGACTGTACTACTTCGTAGGCAAATGGATGGAAAAATACATTGAGTCCCAACATCCAAAATGAGCCAATGTTCGAGGCATTCAAATTCAAAAAAGTAGGAAAGGGAAAAAGATCGTATAGATACCCAACGGTAAACATATTAGCGTTTGCCACTCCAATCATAACACCTGCATAAATCATCAACTTTTCCGAATAGAAAAAACCTAACAATAGCAGTACAGCACTAAAAATAAAGCAATAAATAACCTGAAATATTGATTTGAGATTCTGACTTATGGCATGTTCAAAAAAGCGTGGTTTTCGATACAAATCTAGGCTAGTGATATGTAATCCATAATTTCGAGTGGAATGTAAAACCACCCTTGCAGTATCATGTGCGGCTATCTCGATAGGAAATGAAAAAAAACGTATGGATTTTTTCTCAGGTATAAGGGTTTATTTCGCTGAAGTTTTTCTGATAAAACAAGCTTATTGTTTTTGAGCAAATAGCATTCTAGTTCGTCTACACGTGTATGCGAGGCCTCCAATACAAGCTCTATTTTTTGAGAAGATCGATTGACTAACTCCAGATACATTAGCGCTTTTTTTTGATCATAGGCCTTTCCTAATTCAATCAATTCGTACTTGTTATTTTTAACAAAATGATAGGCATTCAAATCAAAGTATCGGCTAGTATCCACAGGAAGATACTTTTGAGCAACGTAGATTTGTTGATTAATCATTTGGTGATTAAACTTATCATCTATCGGGATAGGCAACGATGAATCATGTCTAGTTCCCAATGCAACATAAAAGGATACCAGCCATAAAATGCAGATTTGAAATAGAATCAATAACAGTTGGTTTTGTTTCATACTATAAAACTATAGAATCCAGCATCAAAGAACCTGAAAAATACCTGCATTCAGGTATTTTAATGTATTCATTGATATACGAGATTTGCATCACCTAAAAATGAGTGTTTCAAGAGATTTTAGTATCTCAGCTTTTGTAAATACTCATACCCTTTTTCGTTATCTAACACAACATTCATTAACACACCCCTCAATAACACCTGTGCTAAGCATTGTTTTCTCAGGATTCTTAAAACGCAAATTGGATTTACCTCAACTATTTGAATTATCGAATAGTTGTAGGTAGCCTTTTGCCTTACTTTTGCTTAAACTACTTAGTCAATTTATTACTACAAAAATTATTCCGTTAGCTACTTTCGCTACAATTATTAGCTTTTTTTCTTCCCATATGACCGTTTAGTAAGTAACGTAAATTTGCATTTGGGTTCTCAACTTATTTTCTTAATATACCGAAAAGCATTTATGTAGCAAATACTGATTGATAAGTAATATTTTACGCAAATTGATAGAACATGCCTGCCCAACCTACCCATTTTGAACTATTTAAACAGCTTTGGCACTCAGGAAATCTTGAAGAAAAACCTGAAAAAGTCCAGCATTTTATGACCTTTCATCCTCTGTTTCATGAAACACTTCGCATGCAAGGAACCGCCCTCGCCGTACTAGACATCAATACGATGAAATATCCGCTCATCTTGGGGGATGTACAGAAAGTTTGCGGTTGGTCTACCGAATACTTTTACGACGTAGGCGTTCAAGGTTATGTGGAACAGTATCCTGAAGAAGACCAAGCTGGCTTAATCCATATTTCCAGAGAAATTAGCAACTATTCCTCCCAGATTCCAGCCGAAAACATGAATCAGCTACGGGTAATTTATGATTACAGAATGAAAGGAAATGATGGAAAAATCAGGAGAATTTGCCAAGAAAGTATGGCCTTGAGTGTTGATGAGACTGGAAAGATTACCTATTTTGTGGCTTTTGTCTCTGAAATTACCAATGTCAAGAGAGACGGAAAACAACATTTATATCTTTCTGGCGGGAAACAGTCCAAACTTTTTGAAATAGATAGCAAAACCAACGAATGTATCCAATTGGAGTCGCTCAGCCAACGAGAATTAGAAATAGCGCAATTGATGGGACAAGGGTATCTAAGCAAGGAAATCAGTGATAAGCTATTTATCGCCAATAATACAGTCAATACCCACCGACAAAATATGCTTCGTAAAACCAATTTTTATGATGCCAATGAGCTAATCAATTTTCTGAGAGTGTATAGAATTATTTAAGGTATTCTGATAATTGAGTGAATGTGTGATTATTATCAAATATCGAGATCCTATGTCTTCATGCAATAATCACTAAATCTCACAATCACTAATTCACTCAATTAGACATAAGTCATTCTCCGTAAATCAATTTTGCTTTTAGGACAAATTTCTTATTTTGAACTTTTGCCATTTTTTCAGATAGAATGCCACAGTCTAACAAATTGTCGGGGTTTGTTCTACGACCTGTATAAACATTGATGAGCAGTTCTAAGTCTTTACCCGTGACAGAATCTAGGGTACTTTTTTTGACCTTGATATTTTCAAATCTTGCCACTCGCTGTCCCATCAATTCAATTTCTTTTCCAGCAATTCCTCCCTCTGCCCACTCTTGCATGTTGGGCGAATTTGGGTCAATAGGAATACCAGAAAAAGAAGCAGAAACTATTATACTTTCCTTATCCTTTTCGATTTTAGCCTCAGCCTTCGGACTCAACTCAACTTCAATTTCAAAACTAGGTATAACTACTGAGTCGCCTTCTACCCGATAAATACCATCATACACAGGCTTTGGGGCTAGTTTTGCTGCTTTCAAAGAGTCATCTTTACTAACTTCAGTTTTATCCTTGAAATTTGAGCAACTTACAAAGAGAGAGATTAAAGCAAGGCAATAGATTATCGTCGATTTTTTCATAGTATGTGAAGCTTGATTTTTAGCAAAATACTTAAATTCCAAATTCAATGCATCGTCCCCGTTATTTTATTTCGAGACAAATGAGTAAATGACATAAAAACGCCTTTCGCCTTGATAAAGTATCTCAGACAAAAGGCGTATTATATTGTAGTGTTTCGTATAACCTTAAACACTTATTTTAAAACCATTACTTTTTTCTCTTTAAACGAATTATCGTCAACGAATGAGCAGGAAGATTGGTTGAAAAACTTGGAGCAACCGATTGTTTACCTTCCACAGGCAATACTTTGGTATCTTTTAAATTTCCTGCAAGGGTAATTTTAAGTGCTTCTGGGAGATAATCGAATTCCTTCAAATTCAATTTAGTATCAACCGAAGTTGGCAATACATTGACTAATTTAATAATCAAATCTTTGGTTTTGCTATCTTCCACCACAGAGACAGAAACTCGCTTTTGGAGATACGAATCCTTGTCTGACAGTTCGACCTGACTAGCTATATAGCTTTCCCCAGCGTGAACTCCATACAGTTTTTGTACTTCATAATCCACCGTTGTCTTTACCTCGGTATTGTTAAAAAATATCAAATCTGGCTTCCATTGCGTGTGACCTTCTTTTGCCAATAGCGGTGCATACGAAGACATACTTACCACATCGCCATTGCGCTCAAGACTATTTAAATGTAATGCTTCTACCAAGGAAGTATGCAAGTTATTAGCTCTTCCACCGATATGTGCTGCGTATTCGCCCAAATACACTTTAGATTTACTACGGTCATAGTTATCGTAATAATCTTGGTTATTGATAAACCAGCCTGGCGATTGATAATAATGCTCATCTACCATCGGAATATTGATTTCATTCGCTAATTTCCAGCCTTCTACATAATCAGTTCCCTCCGACCACGGTCCAACAGTTCCGATTACTACGATTTCTGGATATTTTGCTTTGATAGCTTTAAAAATCATTCTGAAGCGTTCTTCAAACAAATCCGTAATCAAATCTTCGTTTCCAATGCCAATGTATTTCAAGTTATATGGCTTGATATGACCATTCATGGCACGTACTTTTCCCCATTTGGTAGTCAAATCGCCATTAGCCCATTCTATCAAATCCAAAATATCTTGGATGTAGCTATCCATTTGCTCCATCGGAATACCACCTTGTTGTCCAGCGCCACCCACACTTGAGTTTTGGCAACAAACACCCGCCGCAATCACAGGTAGAGGTTGTGCTCCTATATCCTCACAAAATTGAAAATACTCCCCATAGCCAATCCCCATACTTTGGTGATAGCCCCAAAGATTAAACATCGGTTTGCGCTCCTCTAACTTACCAATCGTATTTTTCCATTTGTAAATATTATCCAAACCATTCCCATGCGCCACACAGCCCCCTGGGAATCTCACAAAACGTGGATGCAAATCAGCAAGCGCTTGTGCAATATCCGCTCTAAGTCCATTACGACGACCTTTGAAGGTATTTTTTGGAAAAAGTGAAATCATATCCAAAGCATATTGTCCAGCGGTTTCTGGAACAATCGACAATTCGGCATTAGCTGTTGACTCCTTGACCAATAAACTAATCTCATATTTTTGCCAAACGTTTCCCTTCACATTTACAGCACCTTCAGCGAAAACTTTGCCCGAGGCATCTTTCAACTGAATCGACAGTTTACTGTTTTTCCCAGTCATATTTTTCGCAAATAAAGAGAGATAATACGTTTCACCAGCCTTCAAGGCAATACCTTCGTAACCTTCGGCCACCAAGGCATCACCTTTTTGTGTGGTAGTCAAAACAGCAAAATGCGAATTGTTATAATGAATTGAACGTATAGAGTCTATAGTAAGCTTAGCTTGACCAGTGGTATGCCAAGCTTTTGTAGCAGTCCACGATTTATCATTTCCTCCTTTTTCTGAAAGTTTATATTCAAAATCTCTATTCTGAATCAATTCGGCATATAAACCGCCATCAGCGGCATAGTTCAAATCCTCAAAAAAGATACCCATCAAAGTTGAACTAATTGATTTTCTTTTCTGAAAATCTACAGTTACCTGTGCAGATAATGGTTTTAAGTTGGCTAGTTTTAGAGTATCCTCATACAAATTCTCACGATACAACTTTTGTCTTTCCTTTTCTGATTCCAAATACTTCAAAAGCTTATTGACAACTGCCGAAGACACTTTATATACCAAACCAGTTTCTGTTTTATCTCCTAGTTTCACCTCCGTTCTAAGATTTAAGCGTGTCGATGTCAACGCTTTTTGTTCTTTTCCATAGCTTCTGAAATCTTTGGTAGAAGTGGTAAAAATTTCCGTTTTATCTCCAACTTTACTCAACCAAGAAATAAGATATTGCTTTGTTTTAGCATCATATTTAAACTCTGGCAGTAAGCAATTTTGACTGCCCGAAAACACAGGATAACTCTGACGTCCCCAAGCGATCAGGTCGACCGAACTTGCATGCGCCAAAGCATTATCCTTTTCATTTACCGAAAAAACACAATGCCAAAGTCCATCTGCACCGAGCCATAAAAATGGACTTAGCATTCTCTTTTGAGCGCCCCAAGTTCCATAATCAGAACCTAATACACCAAAATCATTGCCGATAGTATTCCAAGTGTTTTTGTCGCTACTCCATGCTAATTGCAAGCCTATTTTTCCATCATTTTTTAAAGAACAATAGGAAAAAAGGTAGACAGAATCTTGAGTAATAGTTTGTGCTGAGAGTTGTATTGACAAAAAACAAAACAGCAAAAGTAGTTTTTTCATAAAATTGGTATTCAGTTTAAGGTTAAAACAAGACTATTTGATTGGACTAATTTTATACATCCTAGCGCCATGACGGTTGATTTCAGGAGCAAAAGTACCAGTAAACACACCCACTTTTTTTCCAGACCATAAATCAACGATTTGGCATTTTCCAGTAAACCCAAGCGCTTTCAAATCAATCGAAATCGCTGATTTTTCAGGAACAACAGGCCCCGCAGGATCTTCTGTGAAAACCATGAACTGCATGGTTGCTCCTACATTTTGCATCGAAGCGGCGTTATCAACACCTACCAATTTATGTTGCGCAAAGGTTACGGTCGCCAGTAAAGTCAGCGCAGTGATGAGAGTTTTTTTCATAAGTTTTTTAATACTTTGGGACAAATGTGTCAATCTGACACAAACAAAGACAAAAAAAATGACAGAACTGTTGGGTTCTGTGGGATAGTCGTGCAAATTTAGAAGGAAATATTAAATAATTTAGAGGGAAAAGACAATTTTGTGGTTCAATTATTTCATATTTGGAAATTGAAAAATCAAAAGCATTACCCTCTATGGAGACTTAATGTCGAAATAGTAATATCATTTATTTATTCAACTAAAAAATATCAAATCCTTCGCTAGTGCTGGCTTCCTAGCCAGTACTCACTATTTCAAAGGATTCCAATCCTTTGCTAGTGCTAGCTTCCTAGCCATTGCTTCTGATTTATATGTATTATACGATAAGCAAACCGATACTGTATTGCTAAATGATTTACCCATCAATAACAAGAAAGTTTATGCAAAATAATTTTAGAATTGATTCTATATTTCACCAAGTAGGTTATTCGTTTGATATTCCCTTAGAAATTCATCAAGAGCTCATACGAGAAATAGACTTGAAATTAAAGTCTGGGGAGATTTCTTTGTTTGGGAAAGAGGAGTATTCTCTTTTTGTAATTGTTAATACGGGTAAAGAAGTAAAAGATTTAGCTATCAAGAAATCCTACCAGAGTCAAAAAGAGCGATATTTAGAATATGTAATTTACATTCCTTTTGATGCAGTTACTAAAAATGAAAGTCAAACAATTATGACATTGACATACTTGGAGTATTTAAGCTTAGGTTTAGAAAAAATATTAGCAATTTACAAAGCTGACACAAAGGTAATTGAGGATATTTTTCGAAATACTAAATCTAAAGTTTTGCATTCAGATTCGTTGTATCATTAACCTACTAGAGAAATGGAATAATCGTATGAAAAGCACTAAAAAATCAGAAAGAAAGAATTAGGACTATACCAATTATTGAGGTGAAACGCTCTACCAAGAGTGGTAATAAATGCCATAATTTATCTGCTAACTCTGAAAAAGAATTTATTTTCAGCTCCAATTTTGAGATTGTTTTTAATTATATACGGACTAATATTACTTCGCACATAATTTATGGAGTCGATGCTAATCTCTAGTACTGATCCGGGTATGTATAATGAATCGCCAATAATTTGAAGACTTATATCTTCTGTTTCTTGAGGTAAATATGATGAGTATGCACATGTACCATCTTTATCAGTTCGTAAGAAACTTTCGAAAACTAGTACTCTACTGAGAAAATTTTTACTCTTATCCCCAGCAAAATAAAAACTAAAGTTATTTATTGGTTTTCCTGAAGAATCAACTACTCTAATTTTTAAACTTGTTGAAATTTGGATTTTCTCTTCACAGGATACGATTCCTAGAATAAAGATGGTAAGTAGAATAATTTTAGTAGTTTTCATCATTGAAGGATTAGATGCACAAAGGTGTTAAGCTAATATAAATAAAATTTTCAGGTATTTTTAATTAAACAAATATTTTAATCAATAGAATTTATCTCTCATAAGTACTAGCTTCCTAGTCAGTACTAACCAATTCAAAGGATTACAATGCTTAAACCTAATGCAACATCACTTTTAAAATACGGAACTGATACTTGAAGATTACTATATCGATTAAAACAGTTTCAAAAAAGAGAAAGAACTATCAAAATATATGACAAAGAAAGATTTTTTAAAGGAAATGGATAAGCATTTGGGTGTTTATTTATCAGGTTTTGGCTTCAAAATAAAGCAAGATGGAACTATACAGAAAACTAGTAAAGATATGATTTGGTTGATCCAACTAACGTTTGAGAATTGGGGTACGGTTCACGTCGACAACATATTTACTTCTGTTAAAGTTAAAAGCTTGGAAAAAGCATGTGTAGAAATATATTATCCTTTTTTGAGTGAATCGTTACAAAAAAGTCGATATCAAGGACAAAAGACGTTAGTTGGTCCAATTAAAAAGGTCAATAAAGATATCTTCCAAATTATTCAGGTTAACTCCTTTGCAGTTACATTTAAGGAGTATTTTGAAAATGAATTTCTTCCTTTTTTTCACTCCTACTCTGATGTTCAATCAATAAATCGAAAATACGATGAGATGGACGTCCCATATCAAGATGGTATTGGATATGTTGGGGATTATGATCAAATAGAAATTTACAATGGTTTTAGTACTATTTTCAGCCTAGAAACTCTGGGACGAAGAATATTATTGATGAAGTATAGTAAGGATTCCAGATACGAGGACTACATAAAATGGCTAAAAAATTGTATAGAAGCAGGGCAATTGGATTCAGTGTCCGTGAAAATATATGATAGAGTACTTCCTGAACTAATGAGTTTTCAATGTCCTGAAATTTATAAATAACTAGACTGCCTCTGCTAGTGCTAGCTTCCTAGTCAGCACTTACCAATTCAAGGGATTAGGCATTGATGACAATCATTTCACTGAAGTAAAGTAGACAAACTAAATCAATTAGAGATTTTCAACGCCACCCTAATGACAGCTTGTGCCGCCAAACCTATGGGCGTATATCAGAGAGAGTTTGATTCCTAAGCCTTAGGATTGAGTATAGGTTCAAAGCTATTTTTCTACCCTGAACAGAGATAGCAGGAAGATTATTGAATTTTGGGATTAAATGCGTAATATAACAAGAAAATTCTGAGGGATAACCGTTTTACTTCCACTTTAACGACACCTAGACTGGCACTGGCGACCTAGCCGAGTTTTGCAATATGCAAATCCTAGCGGCTGCTTCCACACTACTTTTTGCTAGAGATGTAGTCAAGGTCAGAAAACAGATGTACAACAATCATCCTTATCAGATGGATTTTAGTTTACTGTATTAAATATTTATCAAAATATGGATTTGGAGAACATTGATGAAGACTTAAATACACAATTACAATTTTGAAAAATGAAAAAACAACAAAAATATTCTATTCTCATTTGGATGTTTGCTCCAGTACTAAGCTGGTACCTTTTTGAAAAGATAATCTACTATGTTTTTTATGGATACCCAAATTTCATAGTCGAGCGATTTCAAAATTTTTCAGATGCAAAAACCAAGCAAGATGTTAGTTTGAATGTTGGAACATTTGGTGATATGTATGGTGCGTTAAACTCGTTTCTCTCTGCTATTGCATCTATCGGAGCTGTTGTTGCAATATTTGTGCAAATTTGGTTATTCTATAAAGACAAAAGAGAGAAGGTAAACGATGAGCATCGAAAATTGATTTATTTGAGGCATAATTTAATTAACCTAGAATTTGAACTCTTAAATATCTGTAAGGACTTTCAAGAAGCTATCTTTGAAGAGTATATCGAGAAAGGGATAGATACAAAATATACATCTATTAACAACTTTGAACCTAATTTACAATCAATT
This sequence comes from Flectobacillus sp. BAB-3569, assembly GCF_002270355.1. GTDB lineage: Bacteria > Bacteroidota > Bacteroidia > Cytophagales > Spirosomataceae > Flectobacillus > Flectobacillus roseus. The sequence continues at coordinate 250,689 of NZ_NJFZ01000020.1, forward strand.
AGGCTCCTTAAACGGATGGATGTAGAAATATACTTTATATTACTTAGATCTATAGATGTTACCGCCTCTGCTAATTATTTGGAGTTATCTGATAACTTGGAAAAACTTGAAAACTATGTAATAAATTTGTCTTCAAATTATGAGGAATATAGAAATAAAATGAGGGAGCTTCGCTTCGAATTCAAATCAGAATTTATCAACTTCTCTTTAAAAGCAAATCTTTCTAGTCAACTCGAAAAGTCTATAATTAATGAAATTAGTGCAAATGAGCTAGAGTTAAAATTAGGCAAATTACAAGAAGATAATAGTTTTAATACGGATGATGAAAATCTGAATGTTATGTTTGATGGCCTATGGCAGAAAGTTTTAAAAATCGAAAGACATTACAATGGTTTCCCTAAAAGATTGTCTTTAAAATTATTAAATGATAGCCTGTTATGTACCCAAAGTATCACTGATAAAATTGTTATATAACCTGCCAACAACGCAGGTTTTTTTATGCCCTCTAGACTGCCAAAATAACCAAGAAAAAAAGTTTCGCTGCTTTCTATTTCAATCCGAGTGAAAAGAAAAAACTAAAATAACACCAGAATAATTTGCATTATTCATAGTCCACCATATACCTTTATATTCAACTAAGTTGAATGTAAATAAACAATATAAACCATTTAGTAAACAAAGTTGAAATTTATGGCATCGGAGGAATCAAATACAATGAATATAGGTGACCGCATTCGGATATTAAGGACAAATCAAAAAAGGACTTTACAAGAAGTAGCGGATGGCAGTGAATTATCGAAAAGTATGATTTCGAAAATTGAGAATAATAAAACGGTTCCTTCGGTGGCGGCGCTGATTAAAATTGCTCATACTTTGGGTACTACTATTTCCAGTTTATTGGAAACAGAAGCCTTTTTAAATGCCATTCTGACGACCAAACAAAAAGCGGAAGATAACCTCAGACAGACCGAAAAGGGATATTTCTTTTATCCTTTCGGACAAGAATATCATCAGAAAAAAATGCAACCGATGTTGTTTGTCGCTCGAAAAGGAGAAGTAAAACCACACCTTTTGCAACATGAAGGTGAGGAATTCATTTATATCATTAGTGGAGAAATGAAGATGACTGTCGGCGAAATAGACTATCACTTAAAAACGGGTGACAGCCTGTATTTCAACTGCTTACAAAAGCATGGCATTATGCCTATATCTGATGAAGTACACTATTTAGATATTTTTGTATAGACTAAGTTCTACTATTTTAAAGCCTTCTATAAATCTCAAAAGCCATATTTTCCAAAATTCTGCACAACCCTATCCTTAAAATACTCACATTTCTAAATCAATAAAATGCACTTGAAAAAACATCTCTATTACTGTCGTTAGCCGTCCAATTGATGGCGATGGCTGCGCCATTATTTGCTCAGGAACAGAATCCTGTCACTATTCAGGTTGATTTGTCCAAGACAAAAGCTCCTATGAAGCCAATATGGGCTTGGTTTGGTTACGACGAACCTAATTATACTTATATGAAAGACGGCAAGAAATTGCTGTCGGAAATCTCACAATTGAGTAAAGTTCCCGTTTATGTAAGAGTACACAGCTTATTGGTAACTGGTGACGGGACGGCTGCTTTGAAGTGGGGTTCAACCAACGCTTATACGGAAGATGCCAATGGAAACCCTATTTACGACTGGACTATCGTTGATAAAATTTTTGATACTTTCATCGAACGTGGGATGAAACCTATCGCTCAAATTGGTTTTATGCCAGAAGCACTCTCGAGCCACCCTACGCCCTATCGTCATTATTGGAAACCAGGAGATAATTACAACGATATTTATACGGGATGGGCGTATCCACCCAAAGATTATAACAAATGGGCTGAATTGGTTTATCAATGGGTAAAACACTCGGTGGCGAAATATGGTCAAAAAGAGGTAGAGAGCTGGTATTGGGAGCTTTGGAACGAACCGAACATTGGTTACTGGAAAGGTACAACCGAAGAGTATATCAAATTGTATGATTACTCGGCAGATGCTGTAAAGCGTGCATTACCGACAGCCAAAATCGGTGGACCAGAAGTAACTGGACCAGATTGGGATAAGTCAGCTACTTTTTTGAGGACTTTTTTGGATCATGTTACTAAAGGCAAAAACTATGTTACAGGCAAAACAGGTTCACCGATTGATTTTATTACCTATCATGCTAAAGGTGCGCCAAAGCTTGTGAACGGACATGTCCAAATGAACATGGGAACACAACTCCGTGATATTGACAAAGGTTTTGAGATTGTGGCCTCCTATCCAACGCTAAAGAAATTACCCATTATCATAGGAGAATCTGACCCCGAAGGCTGTGCAGCTTGTTCAGAAGATTTACATCCACAAAATGCCTATCGTAACGGAACCATGTACTCAAGTTATACGGCGGCATCTTTCGCTAGAAAATACGAATTGGCAGAGGCTAGAGGTGTGAATTTGTTAGGAGCTGTTTCATGGTCATTCGAATTTGAAGACCAAGCATGGTTTCGAGGTTTCAGAGATTTGGCTACCAATGGCGTCGATAAACCTGTGCTAAATGTATTCCGTATGTTTGGCATGATGGAAGGAAATCGTGTGGAAGTAACCCAGAATTTGGCTTATGATTTCAAAAAAGTTAGAGCTCAAAGTGTAAGAGAGGCTGCTGATATTAATGCTTTAGCTTCAAAAGGCACAAACTCTGCGGGAGTAATGGTCTGGAATTATCATGACGATAATATTCCCGCTCCAGATGCAGCAGTGGAGATTTCAGTAAAAGGCTTGCCTGCTGGAAAAGTAGCATTATTACATTATCGTATTGACAAAGAAAATAGCAACGCTTACGAAGTTTGGAAAACGATGGGTTCGCCTAAACAACCCACCGCAGAACAAATTGCGAAACTCGAAAAAGCTGGACAATTGCAATTACTTACTTCTCCAGAATGGATAACACCTAAAAATGGAGAGGCTCAAATCAAAATGAAACTACCGAGACAAGGAGTATCGTTTTTACATTTTAAATGGTAAACATAGCTAGTGCTGGATTGGAAACCAGCACTAGCTATTTCTAAGGATTCCAAGCCTTAAATCTGTATCCTTTTACAAACTACATGGGTAAACTCAGTCCAATAACTCATAGATTTTTATATCATCTATCCATTGGCGGGATTTGGTCGAGCGAATCGCAAAATAGCCTCCTCCGAGCGGATTTGGGTCTTTTTGGGTAAAATACAGTTCTCCATTTACCCAAACCGATACCTGTCCTTTCCTTACCTCCAAGACAATTTTATAAACGGTGTTTTCCGTCAACAAATGTGCTTTATCATTTTTTTCCTGCCACAAAACTCGCTCGCCTCTCCCATCGTATTTTCGTAGTCTAGTAGTGGAATTATAATTTCCACCTATGCCGACATAATACAAAGCCAATGAATCATAAGCGGCAAAATTACCATCAGATTTACGCTCGAACTTCGGGTCTTGGCAGCTCCAGAAGAAATTCAAATCTGAAAGTCTGTCGTTGGGTTTGCCTTCTACAACTATACCTCTCGTACATTCTATACGCACATTTTGTGGGAGTTTCTGATTCAGCCAAACCGATATACCGCCTTGGGTATCTACCCATAACTTTTCGTCTTTTATACCGTACGAAGAACCTTTGGCTTTCTCCCATTCGGTAATCCAATTTTCGCCTAATTCTTTTCTGGAAAAATCATCTTGAAAAACTAGTTTTTGCTTTAAACTTGGTTGTTGTTTCTTATATTTTTTTCCAGTTTGAAGCTTTGGAGGCTTGGGTTCGAATTTAGATTTTTGATAGTAATTCGTTAAAACGCTATTAGCTCGAACAACGTAACTATCCTTCAGATTGTGAGGGTTGGTAGATGTAAAATTCCATTTTGTATGAGCTATTGAACAAAATGATAAGCCAAGAAATATGAATGTTCCGATAAAGGTATTCATGATAGAGATGGTTATGATCAAACAAATGTAGGATACTTTTGTGAAGATTCCGTCCTGTGATAGAAAGCACTTTGTTAAATTGATTATCTCTAAAAGTAAAAAATCTAGATTTGCCTTTGAAAAGGATAATCTTTAAAAACGCTGTCAATGTCCTACTCTTTTAAACTTTTCTTCATACTAATTCTGCCTTCATTTTGGGGATGTGCTCAAGGTTCGACTGCTCAAACTTCCTTAGAAAAATGGCATCAAAAAGCACAATTAGCCTATCCTGATTCGGAGAAAGGTCAGTTCGTATTTCAATTACATGCTGTGATGGAAAACTTTGAGTCGTCGGAGCAATGGGTTGGAAGAACCTTATATGATTTGATGAACAAAAACAATTATCGTAGTCTCGAGACCTCTTGGGTGACCGTAGTCAGGTTAGATTCTACTGCTAATATCGAACAAATCATTTATAGCGAAAACTGCCCCGAAGAATACAAAAAATCATTTGAAACACTGCTAAATCAAAGCTTTGAGTATTTGCAATTCAACAAAAATCTAAACTGGCAAAAACTATTTGGTCGGAAACAATTACTTTTTGAAACCACCATCAAATGGTATTACGCTGGCGGAGCAGTCATTGAGCATGCTTCTAGTGATGCTATAGCGTCTTTCAAAACATCTTTCCTTTCATCAAAAGAGACCATTGTTATGCCTTTATTTTCGAAAGAAATGTGAAACTTTCTTTATTCATCAAAAAAGCGCACGAAAACAATTTTCGAACGCTTTCTTAATTCTCCTATGCTATGTTTTACTCCGCGCTAGACGCAATCATTGCGTCTCTACTGCTAGAATACAAATTTGAACAAAATCACTCATTCACGCAATCACTCAATATAGGACACCCCATGTTTGATAACTAGTTTATCGCAAATTTACCAATCACTACTTTCGATCTCTTTGGAGGTATTTCCTTCCTTCACAGCTATCTCAAAATTATCAACTAGGCTAGTGGCCTTTGTGAAGAAACTGTAAAATGCATTACCCCAATAGACGTATTTGCCGCCCTTTGGATTGATAGGAACTTCTTCACTTACTCTGGAATGAGCCCAAGTATTAAAGACACCATCTGTTGAGATATTTTTGGGATATTGATATTCGGTCAGGGTCACTAAAATCTTCGCTTTCCCATCTTTTACCTCAATTTTGATAACATGCCAACCTCTACAACTATTATTTAGATTATCAAATACTCCTCTAGCAACGACCAGTCCTTGCGATTTGTCATTGTTGACTATTTTGATATTTCCGTCGATATAATGGTAGGCAAAGAAATTGAGTGCACGATTATAGATTTCTTCCTTGCTAAGAGACTGAGCTTCTATTATTCGTTGAATAGTGACATTTTTTCTATCGTCGAGCACCCATTTTCCTTGAATACTGACGAGCTTCTCATCGACATTTTGACTCAATACTGCAAATTTGGAGCAGATAAGAAGTGCGGAAACCAGAATTACGTTTTTCATAGGTTTGGGGATATAATTAAAGGATAGAATATCGATAAACTTTTACCAAGCCTTACTCTTTTCGTTCACGACTCTTGTAAGTGTTCGTTCAAAATTTCCTAACAAATCCAACGATTTCAGAACTGCGGCAAGAAAAGCCTGTTCTTGCGACCTCTTTTTAAATTTATCTTGATTGATTGGGTACTCCGTTGCTATTGGAAGAAACTCTGTTTTTGAAAAGTAGTCAGGTCTAAAATAGTAGGGTTTCTCAAATGAAGTCAAGGTAAAAGACACCTTCACCTTATCACTTCTGGATTCAACGGCGATGGTGTGCCAAACGCTCATCGTTGAGAAAATTAATTGATAGTTTGCATTAACAATAAATTTTCCTTTGGTACTATCAGCATACAAGATTTTAAAGTTTGAAGCAGCATAATTTTTGGATACCAAATCCATAACGACTTCGTAAACATCTGATTTGGTTGCATTGGGTGGTAAATTAAACACTTTTGAAATTACAGGATTCTGATTTTCATCAACCATCCAATAATCACGAGACTTAGCATAATCAAGTTCTTGACTTTGTGCTTTGAATGCAATGAAAGAAGTCAAAATGAAGAGGATTTGTAGAAAATAGGTACGTTTCATAGGTATGTATTTAGGTTTGTGTAAATATTAAATATAGAACGTTTAATACAAGTTTTATTTTAGCCTTTAACAAATTTTTAACAAAAACATGAATCATCCTGAATTTTAGAATAGGTAATAGCCTTCAAGTTTTCATCAAAAAAGCGGTCAGAAAATATTGTCCGACCGCTTTTTGATTCTATGATACTAGATTTTCTTTAAGACGCAATCATTGAGTCTCTACCGTAAGAATACAAATTTTAATCTGATCACTCAAGCTAAAATTAATTATGATTAACCTATCCCCAATTTATAAATTATAGGTTACAGTCATCAAAAAGTTTCTTGGTGCGCCCGGAAACGCCCTTAAATAATCATACCCTCCTACCCAGTGGGTCTTGTTTGTGAGGTTGTTCAAATTCAACTGAAGTCTCACTTTTTTTAGATTATAATAAATTCCAGCATTCCATAATTGATAGGCTGGAAAAACCTGTGGTTGAGATCCAGCGTCAAAAATAGACCCATAGCGGTCTGCCACATAATTAGTCCCCAGACCCAAGCCCAAGCCAGATAAACTTCCTTTATGAATGGTATATTTTGTCCACAAGTTTCCTTGATGTCGTGGTGCATTTGGCTTTTGTCGACCAATATCTGATTCAGTTGTACTGCTTGTAATTTTCGCATCATTAAAGGCATAATTTGCCGTAATTGTCCAATAAGGAGCAATGTATCCTACCACATCGAGTTCGACACCCTTCGAAATTTCCTCCCCCATTTGAATCATTTTATCTGGATTACCTGCCTCTCCAGCGTTATATAATTGCCCTTTAACCAATAGATGATAAATAGCCGTTGAAACAACTAATCGCTTATCAAGCCACTCGGATTTTGCCCCAACTTCATAAAGACGGCTAATCAATGGATCAAACGGACCACCAGCCAGCGGATTACTAATTACCGAAGCAGTTTGTGGCTGATAACCATTCACATAAGTCCCGTACAAATTAATATGTTGATTGGCGCTATATACTAATCCTAATCTTGGTAAAAATGCTTGCTGAGTTACTTCTTTGGCACTAGTGGTATTATAACCAACCACATCAGTAAAATAATCCTGACGTAGCCCTAGTAATGCTTGAAACTTTCCCAATTGAATTTGATCTTGTAAATAAACGCCTTGTGTTCTTAAAAACTCAGGATCGTAGTTTACAACCGTATAGAAATACTTTGACATATCTCTGAAAACATAAGGATTACTCGCAGTCAAGTCAAAATGAGGGACATTCGGTACAGGATTACCACTAGCATCCAATAAATACCTAGTAGATTGAGCAGGGTTATAGGTATTAATGGCAGCAGTATTGGCAGCATTTCTGTAGCCCCTAGCTTGTAGTTGTGAACCACCTGGCATTAGTTCTTGTTGGGCATAATCGTATCCCAGTAAAAGTTTATGTTTTAATCGTCCTGTTTCTAGGTCATAATTAAAGTATCCAGTAAAGTTATCAGCGTTATACGTTCTTTTACGAATAAATACCTGCATTTCAACTTGAGAGGGAATAACAGTACCCTTACCGTCTTTTGCATAGGTATTGGCAGAACGGTGTTCAAGCAAATCTTCATTGTAATTGCTATGCATATATGAAGCATTGAACACTAATTTATGGGTAATCTTTTGAGAAAAACCAAGGGTAAAATTGTAAGTTTCTTCTTTCAGATAATCATTTACACTATTCAATGAAGTCTTAATCGAAGTTGAATATAAATCGCCGTTGCCTAAGGCTGATTGTCCTCTGTCAAGTCTTCCCTCAGAGGTTTGAATGACTAAATCAGCATTGATTCGGGTATTTTTACTTGGCAAAAAAGATAAACTTGGCGCAATAATCAGGTTTTTGTCATACTGCATATTCCTAAAAGAACCTGAATTTTCATAGCCTAAATTAATTCGATATAGCACCGTTTTATCTTGTGTCAAGGGCCCTGTAAAATCTGCTAGGGCTCTTAAGGTATTAAAACTCCCAAAGGTCGTAGAGATAGATTGAGCTTTTTCATCCAATGGCTTTTTGGTAACTCTATTAATCGTTCCGCCAGCAGAGGCGTTTCCAAACAAGGCCGAGGCAGGCCCTTTGATTACCTCTACCCTTTCTATATGAGGTATTAGTTGTTGTTTCCAAAAACTCGTAAAGGCTCTTTGACCATTGACCAAAATCGAAGAGTTTTGACCGCCTTGAATTCTATGTCCGCGTACTGTTAGGTCATTGTAGAATGAAAATTGGGTGACTCCACTCATGTTTTTTACAACATCATTTAAACGAAAAGCCGCCTGATCTAGAATCAGTTCCTTCGTGACATAGCTGATACTTTGCGGAACATCCTTCAAGGCCGTTGCAGTTTTGGTACCGACAAAGGAAACCGAGTTTTTATATTCTGTTTCCTTGCGACCTACCACTTCTATCGTTTGTAATTGTGCCGAAGTTTCTGTGAGTTCAATATCTAAGTTGGGATTTTGATTTTCTATAGCAACATCCTTAAACAGTGGTTCAAAACCCACGAAAGTGAATTTGAGGGTATAACGTCCCGTTGAGACTCCCTCTATTTGAAACCTTCCTTCTGGGTCAGTTGATACCCCTTTAGTGGTTTTGAGAATAGAAACAGACGCTCCCGCAATAGGTTCGTTTTGTGAGTTATGAACAAATCCCGCTATTTTTTGAGAGAATGCATGCTGTGAAAGCAATAGAAAAATGAGTAGTAAAGAGTAGTGATTTTTCATTTTTATTAAGTCTAATTATAAATAACAGCTCAAATTTGACCAAAATAAAAACGAATAGCAATATTATTTAGAATTATTCTAAATAATATTGCTATGATTCAATTAAATCTAAGATGTAGACAAAAAAACCTCAAATGACGATAGAAAACGCCATCTGAGGTTTTAAATGGAAATTAAAATATAGTTGAAAGAGATTTATTTTAAGTTTTCAATGGCTTTATTGAGAAATCACATTCCTAATTAGTTAGATGAACCAGCCTTTTTTTGTTTTACCCAATAAAACAACGGAGGAATTAAAATTGGGGTAAAAATAAGCGTACTGATGAGTCCACCAATAATTACTGTTGCCAATGGTCGTTGTACATCTGAGCCAATTCCCGTGGATACTGCCGCAGGAATTAGACCCAAGATGGCTAAAACAAGGATGGAAAGTATGGCTCTCAATTGCTCTTTAGCAACGTTATTAATCGTGTCTTGACTTACCTCTAGGGCGTGTATGGCTCGGTTGAGCGCAGAGACTAATATGACTCCTGCCATTACTGAGATACCAAAAATTGATACAAAACCCACACCACCCGATACATTAAAGTAATAACCACGCAATAACAAAGCTGAAATCCCTCCTGCTAAAGCAAACAAAATACATGACATGGTCAATAAAGTATCCTGTAAATTGTGATACAACATAAACAACAATCCAAATACCAACACAATCGTCAATGGAATCGTAAAGGCTAATTGTTTACCTGCACGCTCAAGGTTTTCGTACTGACCACCATATATCACCTCATATCCTTTTGGTACGTTTACTCCTTTTTCAATTTTATCTTTTAATTCTTTTACAAAACCACCTTGGTCACGTCCACGAATGTTGGTTCTAACAGTAATCATTCGTTTGTTGTTATATCGGTAAATATTGGTCTGACCTGCTACAAAACGAATATCGGCCAACTCACTCATAGGAATCAAAGCCCCCGACGATGAACTCACCAACAACTTCTTGATTTCGTCGATATTGTTGCGGTATTGAGGAAGGTAACGTACCAAAATATCGTAGCGCTTGGTTCCATCATAAAGTACAGAAACGTATTTTCCACCAATTGCTGCCTCTATCATATTTTGGACATCAGATACATTGATGCCATATCGGGCTGTTTGTTCTCGATTGATATTGATGGCGAGTTGCTCTTGTGAGCCTTCTTGCTCAATATTCACCCCTTTGCTACCTTTCATGTTTTTGACAATTTCAGCAATTTGCTCTGACTTTCCTCGCATCAACGATAAATCATCACCAACAACAGATACTGCTAAATCGGCTGCAGAACCTGTCACGATTTCCATTACTTGGTCAATGATTGGCTGACCAGAAGTGAATTTTACACTTGGCAAAGCTCTTTCCAAATCGGCTGTCACCAACTGAACCAATTCTTTTTTAGAAACCATATCCGTCCAAAGTTTGTAATCTTTTAAACCTACTAAAATCTCGTTACGGTTGGCAGGGAATGGATCCGTACCATCGTCATTGCGCCCCGTTTGTGTAATCACAAAGGAGATTTGTGGATATTTAGCAATAATCGAACGAATCGTTGGCGCATATTTAGCATTCTCTTGAATGGTAATTCCAGCAGGGAAATTGCCTCTTAGGAAAATCGAACCCTCATCCAATTCTGGCAAAAACTCAGAGCCTAGAAAACCACCCAAACCAATCAAGGCAATAACAACTATAAAGCCAGCAATCACAGTTTGCTTATAAAAACGTCCAATACCATGAAGGAGTTTTGCATATACTTTATCAAAAAAGGCCAATACAAAATTGTGATGTTCTTTGATTTCATGATTTTCATTAATGACTTTCTGGAAAATAAAGGAAGTCAACACAGGAATCACTGTCAAAGCAAACACCATTGAACCAATTACGGCAAACGACAGCGTCAACGCCATTGGGCTAAACAGTTTCCCTTCCACACGGGTCATCATCAAAATCGGCATATAGGCAAAAATGATGATACTTACCGAGAAAAATATCTCCTTTGAAACCTCATTCGCCGACTGGATAGTCAAAGCGACAATACCTTTTTTCTTCTCTTCGTGTGTCGCCTTTTGGTAGTTCCTAATCAGGTGCTCGACCATCACTACAGCCCCATCCACAATAATCCCAAAGTCGATTGCTCCTAATGATAATAAATTGGCAGGAATACCAGTCAATCGCATAATTATAAAGGCAAACAGTAAAGAAAATGGAATTGTAACGGCTACCACTAAGGCACTTCTAAAATTGCCAAGGAAGAAAATCAAAATAACAATTACAATACTGATTCCTTCAAAGAGTGTTTTACCTACTGTATGCAATGAGCTATCAATCAAGAAACTACGGTCATACAAAGGACGAATTTTGACACCTGCGGGTAATTCTTTTTCTTGTAATTCTGTCAATTTTTCTCGTAAATCCTTCAAAGACTCACTAGGGTTTTCGTAGCGACGCAACAAAATAATACCTTCTACCCCACTATTAACAGCTACTTTTTCAGCAGGAATATTGTAACCCAAAATACCACTTGGCGGTGGCGGCGCTATCTCTACCGAAGCCACATCTCTGATATAAATAGGCACCCCATTTTCAGACTTCAAAACAATATTTTCAATGTCCTTTTCGGTCTTGATAGTACCAAGTCCACGTACAGCAAAACCTTGCCCCCCACGCTCGAGGATATTACCTCCTGAGTTTTGATTATTTTTTGAAACCGCCTCCTCAATATCAGAAATACAGAGTTTGTACTTACGAAGGTTATCAGGGTTGGTCAAAATATGAAACTGCTTGAGAGGTCCACCAAACGTTACTACGTCAGCAACACCTTTAGTTTGTAACAAATAAGGCTTAATGACCCAATCTTGTAAATCTCTCAATTGTGTGGGCGAATAGGTGGCAGGCGCTTCAACCACATATCTAAAAATTTCTCCTACTGCCGTTGAAAGTGGTGCTAGTTCTGGTTGAACACCATCAGGTAATCCAACTGTAGCTAAACGCTCCATTACCTGTTGACGAGCAAAGTAATCATCCGTTCCATCTTGGAAGGTCAATTGTACTACCGACAAACCAAAAATCGTACGACTACGACGATCCAATACATTGGGCGTGTTTTGTAAAGCACGCTCTATTGGTACGGTTACTTGTTGCTCAACTTCTTCGGTTGCTCGTCCTTCGTATTTTGCGACAATAATTACGTTGGTATCAGCAATATCTGGATATGCTTCGATTTTGAGTTGAGTAAAACACCAATAGCCGACAAGCATCACCAAAATACCAATGCCCGTTACCACCCAGCGGTTATTTAATGAAAATATGATTAACTTTTTTACCATCTTGGAATATAGAATTTCGGAAGTTTATTCAATTGAATTCAATAACTAATAATTAGGGCTGTAGGCTTCAAGCACTAGGCAAAATGTTTATGGCATCTCATTTGCTTATTGCTTAAAGCTTATCCCCTAACGCAAACATCATAGTATTGCACCTTTTAGAATGATGGAAGCGATTGAGAAATATATGACTAAACCTGTGACATCAACCAGTGTTGCGACAAATGGTGCCGATGAAGTGGCTGGGTCAAGTTTAAGTTTTTTCAAGAACATAGGAATCAATGAGCCTGTCAATGTTCCCCAAAGCACAATACCAATCAGAGAGAGAAAGATAGTCCATCCTACCAAAATCCAATGCTGACCGTAATCAAAAATGCCCATATTTTGCCACAATACGATTCGAATAAAACCGATAGCGCCAAGCACTAAGCCAAGGGTCAAACCAGAAAGTAGTTCGCGGCGAGCCACGTACCACCAATCTTTCAAGCTGATTTCTTTTAAGGCCATCGCTCTAATAATCAAAGTGGCTGCTTGAGAGCCACTATTGCCTCCACTCGAAATAATGAGCGGAACAAAAAGCGCTAAAACCACAGCTTTGGCAATCTCTGCTTCGAAATGCCCCATTGCAGAAGCGGTAAGCATTTCGCCCAAAAACAACACAATTAACCAGCCAGCTCTTTTTTAATCAAATCCCAAAAAGGTGTGCGCACATAAGGATAATCCAACTCTTCCAAACCACCTATTTTCTGAATATCCTTGGTATTTTCGCGTTCGGCTACGTCCAAAATATCATCAATCGTAACCACTCCCATCAGTACATTTTGTTCGTTTACGACTGGCAATGTTACTCTGTCGTACTCCTTAAACATACTTACTGCACTTTCTTGGTTTTCATGAATAGTCAAACTTGGACAAAAATGGTCTAAAAGTTCACCTATCCGTTGGTCTGGCTCATTGAATACCAACCGACGGATTGGTACGTCATCTATCAGTTTATTCTTTTCATCTACCACAAAAATCACATCGGCTGTTTCATTATCCGTATAATTCTGGCGGATATAATCGATGGCTTCTGATACACTTTTATTTTGCTGAATAGTTACCGCGTTGGTATTCATAATACGCGCAACGCTGTCTTTGGGATAGCCTAACAAATTATGCGTTAGTTCCTTTTGACTTTGATTGAGCAAATTGATATAGCGAGTTTGTTCCCAATCTTTCAACGATGACAAAAACATCATTCTATCATCCGAGTTGAGTTTGCTAAGAAGATGACTTGCTTTATTGCTCGAAAAGTTTTCTAACAGATCTTGTTGTAAGACAGTATCGAGATACGCAAAAACATTGACTTGACTTTCCTCATCAAATGCTAAATATGCCTTCAGTGCATTTTCAAAAGGTAGAGTTTCAAACAACTGCGCTACTTTTGATGGGTGCACATAATTTTTATGACCTCTCTTAAACAATAAGTCTGAAAAGTCATTTTTCAAGATTTTTTCTCTAAAAGTCATACGTGGTACTGAGGAGAAAAATCAAATTATACCTTTTATAAAACCCCGTTCTACAAGCTTTTAACTTAAACATTCAAGCTAAGAGCCACCTCTAATATCCAAATGACAATCCCTTTAACTGAATGGCACCTGTATTTACTACTTGCTCATTGTTTTGCAAACCACTAAAAATGATTACACGATCGCCAATTTGTTGACCTGTATGCACCTCTCTACGTTCGAAGCTTTTGTTGTCTTTTTTCACAAAAACAAAGTTTTTACCTTGAACCGTAATCAACGCATTTTTGTCGACACTGATAAAATTGCCCTCGCTAATCCCAAACGAAACCAAGGCAAACATTCCTGAGCGGAATTTAGCTTGTTTGTTATTAATCAAGATTCGCACTTTCGTCATGTGACTGGTATTATCCATTACATCCGCAATACCATTGACGATACCTACATGATTTCCTTCAGGATAAGCCGTAAATCTAATCTGGCATTTAGCGCCTTTATGGATTTTAAGAATCTGGTTTTCAGAAACATCTGCGATAATCCAACCATTTCCTACTGGCGAATCTATCAGTGTTTCTGGGTCAAAACCTGCCACTTTCAGATTGGTACTATGCTCAATAATCAAACTGCGTTCAGCAATCAAATCCGCTTCGGCACTGGCTTTTTCTGATTGTGCGATTGACTTTTCACTTTCTGCCAACAACTTATCGGTACGAGCATCCGAAACATCCTTACCTGTTGCCGAACCATGCGCTTTCAAGTCTTCAAAACGCTCAATTTCAATTTGCTTTTGTTTGATAATAGCGTCTTTCTGAGCAATAACCGATTGCTTTTGTAATACCACTGCTTTGCGTTGAGCAATAGCAGACTGGTGATTCAAGAGTTCGGTATAATCTGATGTTAAATCAGGATTGCTAAATAACACCACTTTATCTGCCACTACGGTTGCCACTACTTGCGCAGGCGCTGTTAAGTCTGCCGAGATAAGCGAACTTGCTACTGTTTCTGTTTTAAAAAAAGTAGCACTTTGCTTATCTGGAATCGAAATGGTCACACCATCTTTCGATACCGATGGCGACTGAATATTGTTGTTGGTATTTTTGGTTTCCTTTTTGCAGCTCCAAAGTGAAAGCGAAACGAGCGATACTATGATAAATAAGATTCTTTTCATTACTGTGCCAATTTGTTGATTAAACCTGTAACACTTAATAGCTGAATTTGGCTTTGGTGATATTTATGCAAAAGATTGGTATACTGTTGCTGCGTTTCAAGCCAACTTCTTTGCGCTTCCAAAAAGTCGATAATGGTGGTACCTCCAATCGAATAAGAATAGCGAACATTTTTCAAGATTTGATCTGCTTGTTCAGTAATCAAGGCATAACTTTTTAAGTTATTTTGATTCGTCTCACGTTGCAAACTGGCATTTTGTACTTCTGTTCGTATTGTATTTTGGACCGCTTCAATTTGTGTAAGCGCTTGTTCTCTTTGCACTTTTGCCTTCTTGATTTCGCCTTGATTTCTATCAAAAAACGGCAATTCTACCGTAGCATAAATCCCGAAATAGGGCAATGTATTTTGTGGGTTATAAATAAACCCTGCCTCTGTTCGAGGAAAAGCCAAGGATTGTTGCAATTTGATATTCGACTCCATCGCACCTTTTCTTGTCTGGTAATATTGTAAGTCGGTTCTGCTAGCATATGCATCTGCCAACAAGGAATCCACTTTCAGAAAGCTATCCACTCCAAGGTCAGCACTAATCGAAATAGACACATTTTCTTTGGCACCAATCATCAATTGCAATTCGTTCAGTTGCTGTCTTAACTCCTGATTCAGTTCAGATATTTGAATTTTATACTGCTTGGCAATCAATTGAGTACGATACAGCTCAGTTTCAGTAATAATTTGTTTTTTGAAACGATAGCTATTAATCGTTACCAAAGTATCTATATTATTGACAGCCGTTTTTAATAAATCGATTTGTTTTCTGGTATTCCAAGCCTCCACCCATTTAAAAGCCACATCTGTATAAAGTCCTCGTTGAAACTCGGCATATTCTTTTTCAGCCAATTTCACATTTTGATTAGCATAGTCGATGCGATTTTTACGTTGCCCGCTCAACTGAAACTCTTTGGTCAACTGCCACCAAGTTTGCATACTTTCACCTGTGAGCAACTTTGGGTTGTTCGTCAGTTGTGAAGGCGTCAATGCCTGTAAAGACTGATTATTTAGGATGGGATTGGGACGTAATTTGGCCGAGACAATATCGGCTTTAGATACATCAACCCCTAAAGCTCCCACTTTCATGTAGGGGTTTTGTTCGGTAGCAGTTTTGAGGGCTTGTGTTAGGCTAATCACATTTTGCGCGTAACCTTTGCCAACTACCAACGATAGTAAAAGGACTATTTTTATTCTCTTCATCATTGCATTGAGGGTCATCATATAGCGACACAAAACTATATTTTACCTACAAGAAAGACTGTTAGAGCACCAATAGAAAAAAATTAGAAAATTATTAGAAAAGTACGATAAAATAGAAGATTTAAAAGGTATACCATCAAAAGGTGTAGATGAAATCAATGGCTATATGGTAGATGAACAAGAAATGTTGTTCCCTGAGTTTTTATGGACTTTACCTGAATGGTTCCTCCGTGCAGTTCTACAATGCGTTTGGTGAGTGATAAACCTATGCCATTTCCATCGGCATGGCTTTTGTTTTCTCCTCTAAAAAAGGGAGTAAAAAGTCTTTCTTGATCTTTTTCAGAAATCCCTATTCCATGATCTTCAAAAGAAACCAAAATACCATTTTTGTCAAAAAAGATAGCTACCAACATTTGTTTTTCGGGGGAAAACTTACAACCATTTTCCATCAAATTCACAAAAGCTGTCTTGAGAAGATATTCATTGGCATTGACCGAAATTTGCTCATCATCTTCAAAATCCTCCTCAAAATGAATATCAATTTTATAGTCTGGGTTTGATTTTTGAATCAATAAACAAGCATCCAATATCAGCTCATCGATTCTAACAAGACGAAACGATATTTCGGAAGGATCATAGCTGGCTTTGGCAAAATCGAGGAGGCTATTAGACAAACGCACCATTTTTCTAGCATCGTTGAGGGCATTATGAATAGCCAATTTATACTCGGTATTTGTGCGTTCCTTGTCGCTCGTTAATTCCAATTCGGCGACGATGGCTGCTAAAGGAGTACGTAGCTCGTGAGAGATATTAGAGACGAAGCTTTTTTGTGCGTCAAAAGAATTTTCCAAACGATTCAGCATCTGATTGAAAGTTTCTGCCAACTCTGTCAGTTCATCCTTATCTGGCGTAGTCACCAAACGAAGATCCAGATTTGTACCCGAAATTTGTTTGGCTTTATCGGTCATTTCTCTGATAGGATCAAGCACATGAAGCGCAAAGAAATAAGCGATGATGTAAATCATGATGATAGAAAGTACAAAAAAAGCGATCGTGCTTTCAAAAAGCGTCTGTAATTTGCTATATCCGAATTGGTCATAGGCTGCGGCAGTAACCAAGTATTTATTCCCCTCGTAATTATATTTGATGCCGATAATATCCCAATTATTTTTTGTAAACGCACTTGTCCATTGCTAAAAACCGTATGCATCATTTCCTTGGTTTCCTTCACAAAATCAAGTTCTGAGGCATCGTGATAGACCAAATGAAAGGTAGAATCATATATCGCTACCTCAACCTCACTAATCGTTTGGCGGTTATTTTTATAAATCCGTTGGAGGGTTTTAGCACTTACTTGGGCATCAAAAAAGAGATTTGCTTTGGTGACAGCTTCCTTTTTGAGTCTGGTAAAAAACTGGACTTCTCTATCTCTTTTGGCAGAAAGGTATATCAAGCTCGCAAAAGCGAACAAAATAATGACTGACAAAAAGATAAACAAAAGGCTAATTTTAGTCCGAATTTTCATAAGTCTGATTTAAGGATAAAGCCCATTCCTGATTTAGTATGAATCAATTTTTTCTCAAAACCTTTATCAATTTTTTTCCTGAGATAATTAAAATAAACATCGATAAAATTTGTTCCAGTGTCAAAATGGGTATCCCAAACTTTCTCCGCAATTTCGGTTCTGGAAAGCACTCTTTCTGGATTTTGTAGCAAATATTCTAGCAACTTAAATTCTTTCGGCGTTAGGTTTATGTCTATTTCTCCCCTTTTCACCGTTTTGTTCTGAAGATTCAGTTCTAGGTCATCGTATTTGAGAAGATTGCTGAAAGTCTGTGATGTTTTACTTTGGCGTTTGAGAAGCACACGAATACGTGCCATAAGCTCTCTTATTTCGAAAGGCTTTACTAAATAATCATCAGCGCCCGCATCAAAACCTTCGAGTTTGTCGTCGGTTGTGCCCAAAGCTGTGAGCATGATAATAGGAATTTCGAGGTTTGCCTCTCGTAAATGCTTACACAATTCGAGACCATCCATTTTGGGCAAAATAATATCCGTAATAATCAACTCATAAGGGTGCTGAAGGGCTAATTTTTTCCCCATAACACCGTCGTAAGCCACTGTAGCCGAAAAACCTTGCTCCTCCAAACCTCGCTTGATTAGCTCCGAAACTCTTAAATCGTCTTCAATTACTAGAATATCCATCATGTTTAATACCTTTTATTTGACTACGAAAGTAAGGAGAAACGCTTGAATACCCGTTGAGTTGATTAACTTTTTAGATAAACAAGCGATTTTTACGCTAAGTTATAAGTTAATAGTTTATAAGATTGTGCTTAAAGCTTTCAGGTAACGGCTTTCGGCAGTAGGCTTTGGGAAAATGCATGTCTGTGGTCATTAAAATATTTTAACACTCCTTGCCTTGTGCCTAAAATTAAGATTTAGCCAACTTTGAGTATAAAATATTGACAATCATAAGCTTTTACTCTCACTATTCACTACTAGTAGTGTATGAAGGTTTTGTATTGTCTTTAAAATAAAATTGATGTAGTGGCAACTCTTGCAGTTGCCGCTACATCAAAAAATGCTAATCGTAAGAACTCTTTTGAACAAAAGAAAATCCTTCGTATTATTTTCCTCTATCGTTTTGAAAGGAACATTGCTAAATCAAGCTGAAAAGTGCTGGTTTGAAAGCTTATAGCAGCTCCTATTAGTCTGGTATCAAACTGAGGCATTTGTAAATATTTTGCTTTAGCTTCTACATGCAGATCATACTTGGAAGTCATTTTCCATCTGCTATCTATCCCAATATTGAAACCATAAAAAACATTCAAATTGGGCTTTCCATCTTCCCTGTATAATTGTGGTTTATAAATTACATCTGGAGCCACATAACGTGGAATTGTAGTGTAAGCGGTAATTTTGCCCCCCATTGGAACAAAAAAAGATGGTCCCATAAATATCTTCAACTGATGTTTGGTATGATTTAAGTCACTTAGTGCATACTTAAATTTGGTGTCTATACCAATCCCAGAAATATCGAATTTCCCTACGTTGTTATACTGATATTTTTCATCCATGCTGGTGTAGGGCACCCCTAATTTATAGGGTATTTCGCCATAGACTTTTGACCAAAAAACATCGACGCCAAATGAGGTTCTACTTCTCCCTTCAAATTCAGCATTGATTCCAAATTGTGGTTGTGCGTTGATATCAAAATGTAACACATCGGTTTTGTAGGAGTATGTGAGACTATGTGCACTTGTTGCAATCCCCAAATAGGGAGAAACAGAAACCTTTAATTTCTGACCTGACAAAGGATAAACTTTGGGATAGTATTTTGGGTAAATCTCTTCATTGTAGGTGGTAACCAATTGTGCAAGATATTCCTCTTTGTATTTTACCTTCTGATAACTCGCAGATCTCAATTTGGGTGTGTAAGAAAAATCAGGGAAAAAGACGAGCAAATATCCTCGAAGTTTATCTTTTGGAATCAACGTAACTTCTTTGCCTTTGGAATAAAAAAACAACTGTAGTTTTCTACTGAAAAACAGTGACACAGGCGCAATTACACTCGCCTCTAGTAGAATTGGATTTTCTTTATACTCTTTGACTACAAATAGGTACTTCCCTTCAGTTTTGACAGAATCGATTTGCGAAATGGGTAAGGTTGTAAATTGCTCGTTCTCTTTCATAATAGATACTTTCGTATAGTGATCGGTAAACTTGATAGCTCCCTTAATGGGTGCTTCTCGGTTCTTGACATATACAACTCCGTCGGCGCGAATGCCATATTGACCAAAACTGGTTTTAACCGAAAATAAGAGCAGTAGAAGAATGAGGAATGATAGGCTGGTGTTTGTTCTCATGGTAGATGTTGGGTAGAAATTATTAAAATAGGAATTAGCAAACGTATTTTGAGAAAATGAAGGTAGTAGAATATTTTCAAAAGGGCAACTATATCTGATTATTAGGCAAACCGCCTCAAAAGCAAATCTTTAAGGCGGTTATAGGTTTTTCTACTCTACCGTTACACCATTTGTTTTTAAAACTTTATGAAAAAACAATACATGATATGGTAAAGAATTTTGCCAGTACTCCCAAGTATGCGCACCTGGGCGCTCAGTGTAATCGTGAGGTGTTCCGTTATAGACTAAACGTCGATGCAATTCACGATTTACTTCTATCAAAAAATCATCTACACCACAATCAATCGTCACTGGAAGATTATTGGCTTTAATCATTTCTGCCATATTCACCACTGAGTTTTTGAAAAACACATCCTGACTTACATCCGAAGTACCCAGCAATTTCTGAAATCTATCTTTAAGGGATTGGGCAAAAGCCTCATTGATTTTGAATTTGGTATAATTCATATCCAACGCACCACTCATGGATCCTGCTGCGGCAAACAAGTCGGGGTGGCGAGTCGACAAATACATAGCACCATGACCGCCCATCGATAAGCCCGTGATAACTCTTCCTTTTTTATCTTTAACCGTTCGGTAAGTGTTATCAATTTTCTGAATCACCTCTTTGGCAATATAGGTTTCAAATTTGTTTGTGGCATCGTAAGGACTATCTAAATACCAACCAAAAGTTTCGCCTTCGGGCATTACGATAATCATATTGTATTGGTCTGCCAAATTTTTGACAAGCATCTTATCAGGCGTAGAGGTTAGCCAGTCCCTAAAATGTCCGCCTCCACCATGAAGCAAATAAAGCACAGGATAAGAAGCTTTGTTTTTGGCGTAGGAATTGGGCAATACCACGGCCGCCTTGTAGGTTTTGTTCATGACAGCGCTTGGTACATCCAAACTATCAACGGTCGAAGCGAAAGATATTGACGTAAGCAGTGAAAACACGCCTACTAGCACAAGTTTAAGTTTTTGGGATAATAACATAATGAATAGAATAATTGTGAAAAGAAGGTATTTTTGTACAATTTAAGGACAAATCATAAAAATACCTCTTTCTCAATTTGGCTCACACTAATTTTGTGGTTTTTTATTTCTTTTTCAAAATATCAGTTATGATTCCAGAAATCGTAAAACCGAGTATTGCACCATACGGCACCATCGTTTGCCACTGCGATTTGAGCGGACAAGTTCCTGTCAAACAACCTACTTCTGACCAATAAAAATATCCTCCAATGGCACCGATTAAGGCGCCAAATACTTTCCATTTGTTAGGTAAAAATCTCATTTTATTTTCCATGTCTTTTATTAATTGAGAGTTGTGAATTACGAATTGTGAATTAGTGCTGTACGAAGGTTTAGTGTTGTCTTTAAAATAAAATTGATGTAGTGGCAACTCTTGCAGTTGCCACATTCGGAGTGACAACCGCAAGGATTGCCGCTACGTTAAAATACAAATAATAAGAATGCGTCCAATCAAAACAAAATCCTCCCTGAAGACCTACTTTAAACTTAAAATTCTTATTATCAGACATTTAAAAATCATTTCCCAAATCTTCAAATTTTCAAATCTTCAAATTCTCAAATTTGTTACCATTTGTAATTAACCACCAAATTCAACTGGCTCATATCCACTTTGTTTTGGACATATTTGAGATTGTCATAGACCAAGCCCTGATTTGCTTTGTATATGCCGAGCGCTTGCAGTGTTAATCCTTTCCAATTTCCCTCAAAACTATATTGCAGATTGAGCATTGTATGCAAATAATCTGGAACACCATATTTATTTAGTCGGGTATCCCTTACGTCTGGCATTTTGTAATAACCATAAGCTGCCTCAAGTTTCAAGTTTTTAGAAAAAGTATAGGCATATTTGGCGGAATATGCCCACACATCTCCCGAACCTTCATTTCGCTCTCTAGGAATAAAAGTGTAAAACTGCTCCACGCCCCATTCACGAGGCATCTGAAAGCGTCCTTGTGCAGTAATACGTCCAAAATTGAGAGAACCTTCCCATTTTTTATCTTTCAATCCTAATCTGATATTAATAATAATGGGCTTATTTTCTTTGGTAAAATACACCTGACTAGCTACCTCGCTCCCGCCATTGCCAAGCTGTCTCTGTGTTGCTAGCAAACCGCCCAACATTAGCTGTTGGTTGTTCCAAATAGATTTGCGGTATTCTGTTTTGAGATAGGCAGTATGAAAAACATTTTCGACTAAAATATCACTCGCCAAGATTTGCCATTTGGAATTTGGTTTAAATATCACCTCAGCAATACCGATACCGTTGGTGGTGGTATGACTCGCATATTGCGATTTGGTACCATCTGGATTTAATCCTACAGGATAAATCCCAAAGGAATTTGCCACCGAAACCCATTTTACGGCCGACCTGGGGTTCAGTCCTGTGATTGCTTCAAGACCAATGTGCCACTTACTACTAGGAAAATATTTAAGGGAAAGCCCTTGCACCAAGGTTGGACTCATTCGTCCGTCTTGGGCGTTTAAGAAGATATTTTGGGGAACATAATTACCGATTAATGCTTGGATTTTTTTGGAACGATATTGCAAATTGAGTTCCTGCAAACGCAAGAGCATATCTTTATTGGTTGGATTAGTAAAATCAAACATTCCCCACTCATAACGATTTAACTGAAGGGTTTTGGAGTCAGGAATTGAAAAATTAGGGGAATATATTTGTTGCGTCAAACTCCCTGACATAGTCAATCGAAAACCCTTGAAAGATAAGGTTTGATAGCCCAAAGTAATACCCGCAGCGCCTGCTGAGTAATCGCTGAGGTCTGACTTATTCCAAGTCGAAATGGACATCAATCTTACCTGACCCGTGATATTTCCTTTAGTCAATGCTCCGACAAAACTACTATCCGTTTGTGCCTGTAAGACCAAGGGAAAAATTAAAATAAAAACTATTTGAAAAATATTTCGCATACATCCGAGTGATTAAGTATGCTCAAAATTATCAAACAGAAAAATGGCAAAAAGTGATATTTGTTACAGAAGAAATTTTGAGAGAAATTGGATTTAGTGATATGTCTATATTTAGAGATTTTTTCAGAAAACCTTCCATTTCATAAGCTCCGTAGGTGCGACAGAAAACAAGATAGTTTGCTTTCTGTCGCACCTACGGAGCTATTATTAAAAAACAGAGACCTATTCTCGAAATTCCGAAATCAGAAATCCGCAATAACTTAAAACCCTGCCTTTATGTACGACCAACCCTCCTCTTGTTTGAGTGCTAATTCAATTAGTGCAACTGGAACGTATTGGGCGGTAGGAAGAATTTGGTCTTTAGTTATTTTTTGCGATTTCATAGTATTTTCACAAACTGCAAAAACAACGCCTTTTTGGGTTAATGCTTCTATTTGACTTGTAAGAACATTGCCTTCTTTTTTCATAAAGCCAATCCCTTTATTGTGTACCACTACCTCTAACTTGGCAGTTGGCCAAACTTCCAAAACGTTGTTCAATTGCTTAGTTAAAGCTCGATATGCCGCTGTGTCGGGCGTTGCTAGATGAAATACGATAGCGTGTTCTTTCATTTTTTTAGGTTTTTGTGAAAATGAGGGAAGACTTGCCACACACCAGAAAGCCAATACCCAGAAAAGTGTTTTTTTCATTGAAATAGAGTTATTTGCGTTTGAAACTTTTGAGACTAGATTATTGACTAAAGCTATGAAAATTAGCTAATTTCTTTTCTTCTTCCAGTCTTTAATTGCTTTGAAAGGACCGTATTTATGTTGTAGTTCGGAAAAAGGGTCACTGTAAGGACCAAAAGGATGGTCAAATGGTTTATCCGCAATTTTAGGCCAATCATGACTCAAATCTTTATGCGGTCTGATTTGTGAATTGATATATGCTGCTACGTCCCAAGCCTCCTCGTCACTCAATTGCGTATTTTGGTAGGTAACGCCCAAGGGCATATTGTATTTGACATACCCTGCCAAATTGGACATACGATACAACCCAGCTCCATCATTATAACTATTTTTACCCCAAAGCGGCGGATAGGTAAATTTCTTCCCTCCTTCTGCCAACACACCTTGTCCATCTGCCTGATGACAACTTTGGCATTTTTGGGTGTAAATTTCCGCTCCTTTTGTTGGGTCTGCTGCACGCTGGAGTAGTTTTAGTTTGAAAATACCTGTCCCCTTTGGCGTATGTTTTTTCTCTACGTCGGAGCCTATCCAGTCCATATATGCGACGATAGCCCGCATTTCTTTACTGGTCGAATCTAAGGGTTTTCCATTCAAGCTTCTCTCAAAACAATCATTAATTCGCTTCTCCTTTGATTCTAGTCTCCCTGAGCGAGCACGAAATTTGGGATAGGTAGATGCCACAGCAAAATAGTTATTTCCCCATGCTTTTGTACCTGCATTCAAATGGCAATTTTGACAATTCATTCCATTAGAAATATGAGATACTGTGCCGTTGGGACCTAAATATTCAGCAGTATTGGCAATCAAATCCTTTCCATAATTAATCAAATCTCGTTGATCTTTGTTAAGTCTAGCCAATCGCCAATCGGCGGGTGCTTCCAACAAGTGTGTAAAATTAGAATCAGGAAGCTGGAATTTTTTTACCAAAAGTGAGTCTGGTGAATTTGCACTATAGGATGGTTTTTCATTGATGATTAAACCTAAAACTGTAAAAACCAAAACAACTAGAACCGAGACCAGTCCTAGCATCATTTTGGTAGAAAAACCCAAAGATTTGTCTATATTTTCTTGCATAACTTTAAACTAAATGAGTGAATTTAGAATTATCCTATTTAATCAATCAATATGATTCAAAGTTAGACGAGTAAAATATTGAATTCTGTAACATCTGTCACAAACCTAGAAACTACTGGCAATCTTCCAGCCAATGTTCTATCATGAAGCTCTTATCTTTTTTGGAATACGCAGCAATAGGCTTGGTCCAAGAGAGCTTTTCAAGTTGTTCTAACATACAACTTTTATCATGAAAAACCATTTTTAGATTTTGTCTTGACATCCATAAGATGGGAGAATCAGGCGTCTCGCTAAAAAAATACAGCGTATTATTGGCATCGCCCACATAGTTATCTTGAGAATAAACCACTAGTTTTCCGAGTTGCTCAACTTTATAAAAGCTACCTTCAAAAAAACGATATACGTCTTTATCCTCCTCCTGATAACCCCAAAAATGGTGTATATCATAAATTTTAGTTTGACCATCTTTGATATGTACTTCTATCGCCCCTTTACTCGCTTTCCAGTCCACCGAACGGATATCCTGCGTGGCAATATTTGGCAGGGTAATGTCTTTACTATTACCTAAAATTCTTGAAATATGATTGCCTTTGGGTTGTTTTCCAGCTTTAGCCTGAAAGGTCAACAGGCTTAAAAGCAAAAGTGAAATAATGGTTCTCATAGTTTTGTTTCATTAAATTGTTGGTACGTATTTTGGAGCACTGGTCGTTTTACTAAATAGATTATTCGACCAGTGCTTTTCTTATAATTTCGTTTTTACAGCTACGCCATTCGGTATTTCGTCAGATGCCGTTTTGAGCACTGTATCGCCAGACTTGATATCACCAAAAATTTCTACTTTACCCTCTGCTTCTATGCCTTTTTTTACTTCAACCCATGAAGCTATTCCGTTTTCTACCTTTACCACAAAGCATTTTTCTAAGGTAGTGGCTACTGCCGAACTAGGTACGGTAAGGCTAGTCGTATTGCGCTGAAAAGGTAAAGTCACTTGTGTATAGGTACCCGATACCAACTGTAATTGAGGATTCTGAACATCAATTTCGATGAGTTCAGAGCGAGTTTGTTTGCTAACGTTATGAGATATACGACTTACTTTTCCTGCAAACTTCTTATCTGGTAGATTCATTACAGAAAAAGAGATAGGCTGATTCAATCGAATCGCACTGATATATCTTTCAGGAACTGGAATTCTTAAACGAAGTCTATTTTCTTGTTTGATTTTAAAAATAGCAACAGCACTTTTATCATTTGGCCCCACAAAAGCCCCAGGCGACAAACGACGTTCGGCAACTACTCCATCAAATGGCGCTTTGATAGATAGATATTCGGTCATCACTTGAATGGATTGATAAACAGCTTTTGTTCCTAACCAAGTCAAACTATCCGACACAATCTTTGAATGTGCAATATCCAAATCATTAGGCGAAACCGTCCCAGGGGTTTGATTGGCTTTTTGCAATCTTTTATACACCGATTTACTCGTATTGAGTTGTGACTCAGCCGAACGCATTTTGGCAGTTGCTTCTGCCAATTGCAGACTTAGTTCAGGCGCGTCGAGAACCGCTAGTACTTGCCCAGTGCTCACACGGTCGCCAATATCAACATTAATTCTTTTGATGTATCCATTCACTTTAGGGAAAAGGTCAGTTTCAAAGTAACTTTCTAATTCGCCTGGAATTTGTAATTCTTGACTAGGCTTTGCACTTTCTACCTTGATAGCAGGGTATATCACTTGCTCCTCGGTATTAGAACTGATAGGTTCTGATTTGGATTGAGTACAAGAATCCAATAAAATTTGGCTTGTCAAAGCCGCCAATATGATAAGATGTGAGAGTTTCATAACGTTCAATATTTTGAATCTGAATATTAGTTTTTATCCTCAGGATTTAAAGAAGGAGATGCAAGTGAGCTATTTTTCTGAACGGCCGCAAATACGACAGGCAATACCAACAAGGCAGCAAACGTTGAGGCCACCAATCCACCAATCACCGCACGACCCAGTGGTGCACTTTGCTCACCCGATTCGCTCATACCACTTGCCATCGGAATCATCCCTACGACCATGGCAATAGAGGTCATCAAAATCGGACGCAAACGAACTGCACCAGCTACCTTAGCAGCTTGATAGGAATCTTTGTAGGTCAGTCGAAGAGTTTCGGCATTAGTTACCAATAACAATGCATTCGCAACTGATACCCCCACTGACATAATAATACCCATATAGGATTGCAGATTGAGAGTACTTCCTGTTGCCAAAAGAATCAAAATCGAGCCAGCTAACACGGCAGGAATTGTCACTAATACCACACCTGACACTTTAAATGACTGGTAATTAGCCGCTAGCAACAGGAAAATCACCACAATAGCCAGTGCCAAACCCGAGCTTAAACTTTGAAGGGTTTCCTCCAAAAGTTTCGCCATACCTTTCAATTCTACGACCGTTCCTTTAGGTGTTTCTCCTGCCTGAGCAATGGCACGATTGACATCAACAGTAGCCGTTCCCAAGTCAACCTGATGGATATTTGCCGAAACTGTCACGATACGGCGAGGTCCTACACGGTCATATTCCCCAGGAATAGTTGTTGACGTAATGGTAGCGACATCTCCTAATGTTGGTCGTAATTGTCCCGAAATCAGTGGAATATTTTCCATATCCTGTACCGATGACATTTCGTATTCAGGTAAGGCAACTTGAACTTGGTAGGCATAGCCTTTCTTTTCGTCTAACCAAAAGTTTTTGGCAGTAAAACGACTCGAAGAGGTGGCTGCGACAACCGATTTGGAAACCATGTCGGCGGTTAATCCAAACTGCGCCAAACGAACTCTGTCTATTTTAATATCAAAACTCGGATAGTTCAATGGTTGATTAATACGAATATCGCGGAGGTACGGAATTTTCTTTAATACAGCTATCAGTTGATTAGCATACTTTTGCCCATCCTTCAAATCCTTTCCTCCTATTCTTACCTCAATTGGCGTTAATGAACCTTGACTCATAATTTTATCCGTTAAATCAATAGGCTCAAAAGACACATTTACACCCGATAATTGCTCACGCACCTTTTTACGAATTTCATCTTTTAGGTTATCCAATGAAGTCATTTCATATTCCTTTGCAATATTGACTTGAAGCGTCGCCTCATGCGGACCTGCATTGAATACATACAAGGAACTTGTTCCATAACTAGACGGCGTCATACCTACAAATGCCGAAGAAATCTCTATATTCTTGTCTTGAACAATGCTTTTAATGATGCCTATGACCTGTTTTACGACTAATTCGGTACGTTCAATGCGTTTACCTTGTTCTCCTATAATTCTTACCTGAAATTGGTGAGAGTGGTTGAGTTTTGGCATCATATCTTTTCCAATTTTCATAAAACCAACCACCACAACACCAATCGTCACAACAAGATAGCCGAGAATTAAAGCCTTTTTCTGATTCATCAAACTTTCTAAGAGTCGTAGATAACCCAGTTTGAACTTCTCAAATCCTGAGATTTTTTCTGGATGTTTTTCTTCATACTCTTCCATAGCCTCTTCGTGTGGGCTGTCCAAATCGTTCAAGATTTTTTTCTCATGTTTTGCTGGATGTTCATGTCCTTTTAGCCACCAGTTTGCCAATACTGGCACAAGAGTTTGAGAAAAATAAAAGAAGCAATCATCGAAAAGCCTACCGCCAGCGACAAAGGCATAAACATCCCTTTGGGAACGCCCGTCATCAATAATGCAGGGGCAAAAACAGCCAAAATACAAAGCGTAATCAAGACCAAAGGAAAAGAAACTTCACGAGTGGCATCCAAAATAGCCCAAGCTTTGGACTTGCCCATTTCCAAATGTTGGTGGATATTTTCGATTACTACAGTCGCTTGGTCAACCAAGATACCAATAGCCAAAGCAAGTCCTGACAAAGTCATAATATTGATGGTTTCTCCTACCAAATTCAGGGCTAAAATGGCCACCAACAACGAAGTAGGAATAGTAATGATTACCACAAGCGAACTTCTTAAATCACCCAAGAAAAGTAATACCACCAAGCCCGTCAGCAAGGCTCCAATCAAACCTTCTGTACCTAAACTTTCCACGGCATTGGTCACATATACCGACTGGTCAAAGACATATTTTAGCTCTACATAGTCAGGTAAAAGCGATTGCATTTCTGGCATTTTTGCCTTCAACGCTTTCACAACACTCATCGTTGAAGCATCCGACGTTTTGGTGAGCGGAATATAAACCGAGCGCTTTCCATCCACCAAAGCATATCCAACTGTCACATCGGCGGCATCTTCAACCGAGGCTACATCTCGCAAGAATACCGTAGTACCCGTTAATCGTTTGATAGGTACATTCAAAAAATCCTCCACATGTTTCATCACCGAGTTGATTGGCGTCATATAAGTATAGTCGCCCACACGCACATTCCCAGCAGGAGAAATTTGGTTATTTTTAACCACCGACTGCACAATTTCATCAGGTGTTAACTGATAACTACGCATTGCTTCTGGGTCTACACGAACAACAACTGTCCGTTCATTTCCACCAAAAGGTGATGGCGAAGACGCCCCAGGAATTTGTGAAAACAAGGGTCGAATTTTAGTAGAAGCCAAATCTTGCAATTCATTCAAATCCGCTTTTTTACTACTAAAAACTAATTGTCCTACAGGCAAATTGGTCGCATCAAATCGTACAACTGTGGGAGGAACAGTCCCTGGAGGCATATAGTTTAAGGAGCGGTTCACGTTATTGGCAACCTCTCCCGCGGCCTGCGCCATGTTTACATTTTCGTAAAAAGTTAGCTTTACAATACATAAGCCTTGAACATTTCGAACCTCTATATCTTTTACCCCTGATACATACAACATCTGGTTTTGATAACGAGTAGAGATGAAGCCTTCCAATTGGGCTGGCGTCATTCCGCCGTAAGGTTGGGCAATGTAAATGGTTGGCAAATTCAGTTTTGGAAAAATATCAATGGGTATTTTGAATAAAGCCAAAATCGAAAATATCGTTAGCCCAAGTATTGCCACAATGACCGTAATGGGTTTCGATAAGGCTCCTGTGAGTAATTTGTCCATATGTTATCATCATTGAGTTGATAGGTGATTGAAATTATCAAAACCCTATCGCTCGAATTCTTTAGTTAAATTGATTGAGAAAAACATTAAGTTCGCCTTTTGAGACATACTGGTGTAACACAGCTCTCCACACATTATTTCGAGCCACAGCTTCGTCTATTTCAGCACGGTTCAAAATCATTTGACTTTGGGTCACCTCCAGAATAGTACCCAAACCAGCTTGGTATCGTGACTGAGCCTGCGCATAAGCAGCTTTGGCAGAGGTCAGTTGAAGGGGAATTTGCTCAAAAATTTCTTTCGCTTTTTGGTATTCAATCGCCGATTGGACTATTTCTGATTGAAGTTTGATAGTTGCTTCGTCCTTCTCTTTTTGATAAACCTGACGAAAGGAGTTTTGGGCTGTAGCTTCTTTTTTGATTCTGAAAATGTCAGAAATATTCCAGACTGTAGTCAGACCTAACATATAGTTATAGGCCCTAAAACCCAGGCCCGAGAGTGATTGGTTGTACACATAATTGCCATCGGCTCCCAAGTGGTCTTCAATCCCCGAACCCTTTGCCCATACCGCCCCACGAGCCATAATGGCAGGTAAATACGATTTTTGAATACTGTTAATTTTTAGTGTTGAGGCGTTTACACGTGCTTCGAAAAATCGTAGAATCGGATGATTGCTAAGATTGTCAGAAGAATTATTGGCTAACGCAAAAGGCTGATTTCCATCCAATTTGCCATCAAGTAACTGATATTGGTTTTGTGGTAAACCTAATAATTCTGCCAGTCTTACTTTTTGTTGCTCTGCTAGTTTTTGACTTTCTATTAATAAGATTTTTGCTTTGGCAATATCTGCAACAGCCAAAGAAGTATCTACCCCTGCCCTCAATCCTGCAATCGCATTGGCTTTGATGGTTTGGTAAAAAGCTTGTGCTCGTTCCAGATTTTTCTGTTGAATTTTGGTAGCTTCTTGAAAAACCAAACTCAAAATATAGGCATCTGAAACTTTTGATTTATGCACATAGATTTCTTTTTCGTAATCCAACTTGGCTTGTTGGATACTGGCATTAGCCACTCTTAAATCGGCTTCTTTTTTACCAAATGTTGCGAGTTTGTAGCTAGTTAAAATGGTTGTAAAACTGCTAAATACAGGCTCTGACGTGAAGCCATCGATATTGGTAGTCCCCGAAGACGGAATAGCAGCACCCTCATTAGAAAAATACGTTCCTCTTACCTGATTAGAGCTGGCAAACAAAGTTTGCGCCTGAAATACCACCGAAGGCATCGTATAATTCAACTTTTTGGCTTCGGCATCACGTTCGCTTGCGTCTATCGCCAACATTTTGGCACGTATGGTCGGGTAATTGGTTGTTGCCGTTTCGACTGCTTGCTGAATACTTAAATTGCTAGGACTATTTTGAGAATATCCTGTCGTACAGCACATTAGCATACCTATTCCCCAATAGACAAATACTCTTTTATCCATAATCTCTGATTGGTTTATGAATCAAAGGTATGTGCCACAACTAAGAGCCTTCTGAGAGAGACATTAAAAAGAGATTAAAGAAATGGGGGAAATTGACGGATGTTGAGATGAAGAATGTTACGAAGGAATTATTGTTGGCGATAGAGAATTTGGTTAGAGACGTAAAATATTACGTCTCTACAGGATTTCATTTTTAATGACTTGAAATTTCAAACAAACTCTAGTTATTACTTCAGTTTAAAACTGTTAAAAAATAAGTCCAAGACTAAGTCTTGAACTAGTAATTTAACGATTAACCTCCTTCAGGCTATAGGCAGTACGATACAAACACAAGTGCCTTGGTTGATTTCTGATTGAATATCGAATTTACCTTTATGGAGTTCGATAATTTTTTTGACTAAAGTCAACCCAATACCAGAGCCTTGAATATGGGTACTATTTTTACCACGCATCATTGGCAAAAATACATTTTGAATATCTTCTCTAGAAATACCGATACCTTGGTCTCTAAATTCGATTTTTATAAAAGTATCATCCTTAGAAAGAGTAACCTCGATGGGCTTTTTATTGGAGTATTTACAAGCATTATCCAACACATTTATAAGCGCTGAACGAAGCAAATGCAGCATTCCATTGACCAGTTCTCCCTCCTCAGACTCAGTAAAGCTATCATCTATCTTAAAATTGAGGAATTGCTTCGGATATTTCTGATTAATCACATCAATCGTATCCATAACTAATTCGAGGATATTTATTGAATGCATGAATATCGGTGAAGAAATAGATTCCACTTCAGTCAAATACAATAAATTATTTGACAAATCGATGGCTCTATTTACCTGTAAAAGTGCTTCTTGAATACTATTTTTCTGTGCCTCTTCACTTTGGTCGTAAGCTAATGAGGTTTGTAATACGCCTTTGGTAATGGTCAATGGTGTTCGTAATTCGTGTGAAGCGTAGGAGATAAAGCGCTTTTGATTTTCGCCCAGTTTTTGAATTTTTTCCAATAATTGATTAATCGCATCCGCTAAAACAGAAGCTTCATTCTGCTCATTTTCGAAGTTTTTAATACGAAAACCAAAGTCCGAAATAGCCGCTTCACCCAATTGTGCATTGAGTCGATCGAAAGGTTGCATTGCTCTTTTTGAAAAAAAATACCCTGTCAAACTAATGATAATCAGCGCTAGGAGATTACCAATAAAGATAGAATATCGCAAAGTATCACTCATGTTATGCCCATGCAAGTCATAGGCCGTAACGATAACAACGAATACCCTCCCGTTCTGCCAGTAAGATATTCCCAGACCCTCTTTTGGATAGCCCAAGCGTGTATTATGGTAGGTAAAATATACTTTTTTTTCTGCCCTAATTTGATTCAGAAGGCTTGTTTCGGGGAAATAATCATGGTTGGCATCAGAGGTATATACTATCTTGTTTTTGTCATCGTATACGGCTTCATATTGCTCACTTAGTGGAAAGAAAAATTCCTTTTTGAAGCGACTTAAACTTTTGACAAAACGTTTTGTGGCCTCCGTTCTTGAATTCAAGCGGTCGTGCATCAAATTTTCTCTGTAGCTTTCATAAGAGAAATATACATACAAAGAAAAAAGGATAAGAATAGCCGATACCACAAATAGAAAGGCAATGATAATGCGTTGTTTAATTGTCATTCTTCTCGTAAGGAATAGCCTCTCCCAATGATGGTATGAAGCAGTTTGTGATCAAAATCTTTATCTAACTTCCTTCTCAGATACGTAATGTACACATCTATGACATTGGTATTTGTATCAAAATTTAAGTCCCAGACCTTTTCTAAAATATCTACCCTACTTACGACTTTTCCTTTATTGAGTAGCAGATATTCCAGCAAATCGTATTCTCGTTTGGTGAGTTCAATTTTTTTACCTGAACGAGTTACTTCTTGTGTGTCAAGATTCAGTTTTAAGTCTGCAATTTCCAGAATTTTGCTTGGTTTAGCGCCAAACATATTCCGACGACCAAGTGCCTTCACTCTCAATAACAACTCTTTAAATTCAAAGGGTTTAGCCAAATAATCATCAGCACCAGCGTTGAAACCTATTTCTTTATCTTCGATGGTACTCAATGCGGTTAGCATCATTACGGGGGTAGATGCCCAATTATTTTTGATGAATTTACAAAGCTCAAAGCCATTGATACTGGGCAAATTGACATCCAAAATTACCACATCATAAGGTTTTTGGGACAAAATCCTTTGACCAATCAATCCGTCGTAGGCTATCTCTAAATTGATGTTTTCGCTAGAAAAACCTTTCTGAATAAAGCCCGCCAGTTTGGGGTCGTCTTCTACTAATAGTACTTGCATAAATTTAATTGAGTGTATTTATTGAGAAATTCTTACACGAAAGAAGGTCGAAATTAAAAAACCTTTGTTGAGTTCTTGGAACGATTTACCCGCTAAAAGGTTTAAAAGAAATACATAACCTCCTAAAACTTTTTCAAAAAATGGACATTATTTCAATTGAACTTCTCACTAAAAACCTTACAAAAACTACAGAATTCTATAGAGAAACCCTTGGTTTTGAGGTAGTCACAAAAAGCCAACAAGAAGTAACCTTCAAGGTGGGGACATCATTATTACGCTTTACAGAAAATCTAGCTTTGGAGACAAAGTATCACTTTGCCTTCAATATTCCATCCAATCAGGTTGAATCCGCTTTGGAGTGGTTAAACAAAAAAGTGGATATTATTCTGGATGCGGATAAGCAATCTATTACTCAATTTGAAGATTGGAACGCACAAGCAATCTATTTTTATGATAATAATGGAAATATTCTAGAATTTATAGCCCGTCACGACCTTAAGGATAATAGTTCAGAAGACTTTTCAAGAAACTTAATTCGTTGTATCAGCGAAATTGGATTGGTTGGCGATGAACCTCTGAAGTTGGCAGAGCAACTGATACAGCAATATGGATTAAATTATTTTGAAAAAGGGCCTATTCTTTCAGACTTTACCGCCTTGGGCAATCACAATGGTTTATTAATTTTGTCTAAAACAGAAAGAAATTGGTACCCTACTCAACATCCTGCTCAAGTCAACTCGGTTTCGATTCAATTCATTTCAAATGGTAAAGTGCACACGCTTCATTTTAATTGATCGTTACAAGCCACTTGTTGACTAACATTCAAAGGCATTTATTACATAACCATGCAAAAAACTAAACTTCTTCTTTTACGATCATTAGCCCGATTAATTGACTTGATATTTCTTAATTATTGCTTTGGACGCTTTTATGACTTGCTCAACAGAGATGTCCTCCTCCCGCATGATGGATTATTTACGGGTTTACAAGAAATGATTTTGTTTATTCCATTTTGTGTACTTTATGAGCTTTTTTTCGAATATCTCTCCTTTGGTTTTACCGTCGGAAAATTCATCTGTGGACTTAGAGTAAGACTGCTCAACGGTAAAATGATTGAACCCAAACACGCCTTTTTTAGGTGGCTTGGTGTGATATTCGACTTTTATTTAACTCTTGGATTAGGCGCCATTATTTCTGCTATTTATTCTAAAAAAGCCCAACGCATTGGCGACCGATTTGCAGGAACAACTGTTACGATGGGCAACTATAAGTTTTGGAAATAATCCCAAATTGAGTGAATGAGTGATTATATAAAAATTTTTATTCTATCAGTAGAGACGCGACAATTGCGCCTTAAACCATTCATTTCTAACAGAATAGCATCAAAAAAGCGGTCGAAAATTGTTTTCCGACCGCTTTTTTGATGAAACTTGAAGTATAATCCCAATTCTCAAACTTGGGATAACTAAACGCTTATCTGAAAACATCAATCAGTTAAAAGGAATGTTTACTAACAACTTCAGATAACCTATATACAAATATCGTATTCTTTCTTAGTTCACACCTTCTCAATTCTGCTATAAAATATCTCCCTCACTACTTTCATTAGAAATACCCATGCTTATGCTTTTAGTTTAACGGGGTCAAACAGTATATGTATTTTCTAGTACATATACTGCTTGTCCGTACAAAACCTGATTTATAAAACAATAAACTTATGCTTAAAAAAACACTAATCTTACCTCTTCTGGGGCTTGGTATCATGAGCCACGCCCAAACTCAATGGCCTGCTATCACTCCTGAAACCAAACCTTGGACACGTTGGTGGTGGAATGGTAGTCAAGTTACGCCCAAAGGATTAACAGCCGCCTTAGAAAAATACAAACAAGTCGGACTTGGAGGCACTGAGGTTACGGTTATTTATGGCGTCCAAAATCAAGAAAAGGAATTCATCAATTATCTCTCGCCTGATTGGGTGAAGGTGTTTGAACATACGCTTTCAGAAAGCAAACGTCTGGGAATGGGTATCGATTTGGCAAATGCCTCAGGCTGGCCTTTTGGTGGTCCTTGGGTAAGTCTTGATGATGCTTGTAAATATGTTGCCGAAAAATCTTGGACCTTGAAGGAGGGACAAACTTTATCCGAATCGGTCACATACATCCAAAAGCCTCTGCTTCAGGCAGGAAATAAGTCTCTCAATCTCAAAGACCTAAAAGAACCTTATTATCTCAACCCCAACCTACAGAAAGATTTTGTCGAGCAAATCCGCTTTGAGCACCCAATTCCGCTACAGGTTTTGATGGCTTATTCTGATAAAAATGAGATTTTGAATTTGACCGATAAAGTTGATAAAAATGGGCATTTGAACTGGACTGCTCCTAAAGGTGAGTGGAAGTTGTTGGCCTTATTTATGGGATTGCACGGCAAACAAGTCGAGCGTGCGGGTCCTGGTGGCGAAGGTGAAGTGATTGACCATTTTTCGACCAAAGCTATCCAAAACTATCTTGCTTATTTTGACAAAGCGTTCAAAAATGCCAATATTAGCTATCTACGTGGTTATTTCAACGATTCTTATGAGGTCGACGATGCCAAAGGCGAAAGCGATTGGACGCCTGATATGTTTAATGAATTTCAAAAACGTAGAGGCTATGATTTAAGGAATTTTCTCCCAGCACTTTTCGGAAAAGATACCCCAGAAAAAAATGCTCGTATTCTCTGTGATTATCGTGAAACGATCTCTGACTTAATCTTGGAAAAGTACATGGGTGTATGGAGTTCTTGGTCACATAAAAACAAGAAGATTATCCGTAACCAAAGTCATGGTGCACCTGCCAATATTTTGGATTTGTACGTAGCAGCCGACATTCCTGAGGCAGAAGGAATGGAAGTGCCAAGACTCAAATTTGCGAGTTCTGCTGCTAATTTGACAGGTAAAAAGCTCGTTGCCTCCGAAACTGCAACTTGGCTCAACGAGCATTTTGTTTCGAATTTAGCAGATGTCAAAAAGGCAATTGATTTGATGTTTTTGGGTGGTATCAACCATATTTTTTATCATGGGACAGCCTATTCTCCCGAAAATGAACCTTGGCCGGGCAGATTATTTTATGCGGCTACAGAGTTTACACCAGCCAATCCTTGGTGGAAAGATTTCGCCTCTATCAACCAATATGTGACTCGTGTGCAGTCGTTTTTACAAAAATCTACTGCCGACAATGATGTGCTTTTTTACTTTCCAATTTCAGATAGTTGGTCAAAACCAAGCAAATCGCTCTTGCGTCATTATGATGGTTTGGGCAAAGAATTAGGCTTACCAGAACTCTCTCATTTAGCGGACGAATTGCTTGAAAAAGGCTATAACTACGATTTTATTTCTGACAGTCAAGTACAAAAGCTAATCGTTTCTGGTGGAAAAATTCAGTCGGCAAATGCAAACTATAAGGTAATTCTGGTGCCAAAATGCACTTACATACCTTTGGCAACTATGCAAAAATTGAACGCCTTGGCAAAAGCAGGCGCCAAGGTTTTGTTTATCGACGCACTACCCGAATCGGTAGCTGGTTGGGGAAATCTGGAGGAAAAACAAAAGGCTTATTCACAAATCAAAAATAGTATTCACTTACAACCTACCAACGAGTCGATTCAAAGTGCCAAAGTAGGCTTAGGACAAATCAGTGTAGGAAAATCCTTTGAAAAACTCTTGGCTTTCAATGGTGTTAAAGAGGAAGCCTTAGCTCAACAGGGTTTGTCTTTTATTCGTAAAAAAATGGGAGCTGAAACGGTCTATTTCATTTGGAATAAGAACTCAACTGGTTTTTCAGGATGGGTAAATCTACAAAGAAAAGGCATAAGTTCGGCTATTTTCAACCCTATGACTGGCGAGTCAGGCATAGGAAAAGTACAAAATACAGGCTCGGAAACCTCGGTATTTATCTCGCTCCAACCTAATGAATCACTCATCGTAAAAGTTTCGCCAACCCTTCTCAAAGGAAAAGAATATCCATTTTTCAAACCGTCTGAAAATACTCAGGAACTCAAGGGAGATTGGCAAGTCAGTTTTGTAGAAGGTGGCCCCGAACTTCCTGCTACCAGAACTATTACTAATTTAAGCTCTTGGACTACATGGTCGGACGAGGCATTGAATCGCTTTTCGGGTACAGCCAGTTACAAAACTACTTTTGCCAAACCAGCAAGCAATGCACAAAACTGGATATTGGATTTGGGAGAAGTACACGAAAGTGCACGAGTAATTTTGAACGGTAAAGCGATTGCGACCTTAGTCGGACCAAGTTTTACGGTAACAATCCCTAATGATTTGTTACAAAACCAAAATACGTTGGAAATACAAGTTTCGAATTTGATGGCGAATCGTATGGCTTGGATGGACAAAAATGGAATGCCTTGGAAAAAGTATTATAACATCAACATGGCAGCCAAACGGTCAGAAAACCGTAATGCGGAAGGTCTATTTGATGCCTCAAAATGGTCACCAAAACCATCTGGTTTAGTTGGTCCAGTAAGATTAACTGAGGCAAAACGGGTTGAGTAAGCTTTAATGGTGAATTGTGAGTGGTGAATTGTGAATGTAAATTTTTAAATATCAACAGTTTACACTTCAACCCAATTAAATCTTTTTTCATCCGTGGCGAGTGTTCCACTCGACAACTTGCGACAGCATAGCGGACTACATTTACAATCTTTACTCAAAAACTTTTGGGGTGAGTTTTTGCTGTCGCAAGTTGGTTAGTGAGACACTGACCACGGAGGTAATAATTGAGCTGAACTTAGAGTTCATAGACCCAGTTGTACTAGGCTCCATACGATTACTAGTTAGGACTGTTTACAAATTATTGAAACATCTCTTTAAAATGAGCCTCATATTTGTCCTGAAATTCATTCCGCAATGATAGAATTAGATAGGTTTTGGCCAGATGAGTCATCATTTCTCCCCATTCTTTAAATTTATCTGACTGATACAACTCATAATCAACTTCTGTTAACTCAAAGGTACAGCGCTCCGCATAAGGACCTCCATGTACAAAGGAAGACAAAAGATTATACCTATTTAATAAATCAAATAATAAATGATGAACAGCCTTCAATTTGGGCTCTAGCTCTTGATGTGTAATTAAAAATTTTCCTATATTCTTTAGGTTGAAGAATTGACTTGCAACTTGGTGATAATTCTGTAAGTCGCTCTGTGAAAACCCAATTAGTCCAGGATAAATTTCTTTTAGTGCATTAATATCTACAGTGGATCTTGGAGATTTATTTTTTAGATCTTCGAGCTGCAATGAATATGTTTCTTGTTTGAAGAATTCTGAATTTTGATATTTGTCATAATAGTCCTGTCCAACACTGTCATTATTATCAACTTTAATTTTTATGAATAAGTAGTAGGCAATTAGAAAATGTTCAATTAGGCTTCGTAGTAAAACCGATGAAGCGTATATATTTCCGTCTGTCTTTAAAATACCATCTTTCAAATACTCGATTGTCTTTATTTTTTTAGAAAGTGCAGTTAAAGATTGTCTAAATGATGATTTTTCAATATCTTCATTTACCACCGTTTCAATATTTCCAAAGTAAATTTGACCTTTTAGATATCTTTCATTAGCTGTCATTACAATATTCTTTAAGTGTATATATTAAGTTTTATTGTTGGTCTTTTTTCATCCTTGCATGAGATAACTCTGAGAACGATTGAAAAGTTATTAAACATTTAAGTTCTATTTTTTATTTGCTCATATAGCGTTATTCTATCCGAAACAAGTTTCCCACTACTAACAGATATAGGCATAAGTCCCAACTATATCATTTTACTTCAATTTGTCTGTTTTTGGAGTTTGATTAAATCATCTACATAATTGCCATAAATGGCGATTGCGTTACCATTTTTTATGTCAAAATATGGTTTAGGAAACATAGTTTTGCGTTGGTCTTCTGATAAATGACTAATTGGAGACGAGACTTCTTCTTTAAACAAGATTTTCTCTGGTCTAATAGTAATCTTGTCTTTGTAATAATCGTTAGTGTATCTACGCGAATACGGACTTGCCCATTTATTATCAGCCGTCAAATACAAATCAAAATATTGGTATTTCTCATGATATAGCTCTCCTTTTTGAGGAGTAACAAAAAGAAGAACTGTCTTGAACTTTGAAAATGCAGGTTCACCATAATGGTCGTATGCAGTAAATGTGATCGTGTCTTGTCTGAACGAACCATTAATTACTTGTAATATTTTGTATTTGGCGCGATAGCGGTTATCAAGTTTTAATCCAACCGTTATGACTGTGTCTTTTCCCAGAATTGTCGTATCAGAAGAAGACTTTTGAGGTATGTATTTCACTTCTATTTTTTCTCCAATAAAGACCAACAAACTATCTTTTGAGGTTTGCCCGAATGACGAAGTCAGTGAAAGAAATAGTGTCACTAGTGTAATTGCTATAGTTTTCATAGAGTTGTAGTTAAATGATGTGTACGCAGAATGATAGGATA
This sequence comes from Flectobacillus sp. BAB-3569, assembly GCF_002270355.1. Classification (GTDB taxonomy): domain Bacteria; phylum Bacteroidota; class Bacteroidia; order Cytophagales; family Spirosomataceae; genus Flectobacillus; species Flectobacillus roseus. The sequence goes on from NZ_NJFZ01000020.1 coordinate 290,892, forward strand.
TTGGGAATACCGAACAGAATCATTCAAATATACTTCTCATTTGTATTTGTAGTTAAAATTATGAAATAAAATTAAAGTGTCCCCATTCGGCTAAAAAGGCTTTCTCGGTGGTGCAGATTAGCCTGTGATTTCACCTCCATCAGTATCTTTCCGTGGCGAGTGTCTCACTCGACAACTCGCGGCAGCACAGCGGACTACATTTATCATCTTTACTCCAATGTATTATGGGTGAGTTTTTGCTGTCGCAAGTTGGTCAGTGAGATACTGACCACGGAGTTTGAATCTATCATTTTATAAAACCCCATTATATCTCATAATTTCTATTTTTTGAGAAGTAATGGGGCATTGAGTTTACTTATCGGCTGGGAACAATAAATAAAGTATAAAAAAGACTATAAACATTTCTAAGCAGATTACGGAAATAATAAAAATTCTATTTTTATTAATACCTAAATCATTAGTCTCATCGATGGGGATTTTTTCAATTTTCTTAAAAATTAGGGAATAAACATAATAGAACATACCACCGAATAATATTACTAATGGAAGTACAACTCTATAATCGTGACTATCAAGATGAACAGGTTTATCTAAAGACAATACAAATAACCGACATGTAATACTTACTATAAATAAGAGTGGCGGTATAAAAAAGAGAGAAAATTTTACTTTAAAGTCTTTATAGTTACTCTCAGCAGTATCATCAGGATATAACTGATGACTATAAAACCATGATTTATCTCTAATACTTAAAATTATTTTTAGCATAAAATTCGACATAATTATTACGTTTAATAGTCATTATTGACAGACAGGCTGTCCATTAACTGTTTCTGCGTAAACTGAAATTCCAATTGAAACGGCACTCTGTCCAACTGCAACTCATCCACCAAACACAACCTTCTTTCCTTGGCGAGTGTCCCACTCAACAACTCACAGCAGCACGTTGGACTACTTTTACAATACTTACTCAAAAGCTTTATGGGTAAGTCTTTACTGGCGCCAGTTGGTCAGTGAGCCACTGACTTCGGAGATAGATAGAAAAATTAAAAATTACTAGTAAAGCTTGTTGTTTTATATGTGTATAAAGCAACTCCAAATACGGCTGTAATTGTAAGAGAGAGAGCTACAATAAGAGTGTACCCTAAACTTTGTGTTAGTCTATATGTTATTTCCCCTGGTATTACTACCGCAAGAAACCCCACAAAAAACCCCAATTAAATGACTTAGTTCTAATTGGATAAAGCTTGGTGCCACATTTATGACAAATTGTTACATGATTTTTGTCAATTTTTAGTGTTTCCCAGAATGGGACTTTTTGATTACATTTGTCGCAGGAAAAGTTCACATTTTAAGAGAATTTATTATTTTAGTGACGCATTTAGGTGATAGTATTTAAAATTTAACTCAAATATAAATCATCTAAAACCTTAAAATCAATGCTTATTACATTTAACTTATTAAACGGGATGTATACATATACTTCAAAACATACTTTGAGGTAATATTCTTCTTTCCGTGGCGAGTGTCCCACTCGACAACTCGCGGCAGCGCAGCGGACTACTTCTATTATCTTTATGAAAATCCTAAGCGATAAAAGCGAGTTTTGCTGGCGCCAGTTGGTCAGTGAGACACTGACCACTGAGGTACTTGGCAAACAATCGCTATTTTCTATTTCTCCTTATTGAAAAAGTTATGAGGCCTAACATTTTGTTTAATGAGTGTTGTATCCATTTGGGATAAATTGATACTGCCTTTAAACGGTTCAGAGTAATATAAAATGGTATCATTGAGCATTTTTAAGCGTAAGGTCGTTTCAAACTCTCCTCTGTAAGCTATGATTTTTGTAAAAATATATGAATTAGGTTTTAGTGCTATTCCTCCATAACTGTTTCCACAACTGCTAAATTGCCAAAATTCGATCGGTTTCCAATTGCCATTCTTATCTTTTGCTTCTTGTATAATCATTAACCTTCCATCTTGTTCCTCCACTCTAATTGTTTTATTAGTTGGGTTAACTATGTAAACGGGATAGCCTTTGACCATCGTTTGATGATCCTTCCATGTTTTTAGTTTTGCCTGATAAACAAGGCTGTCAATTATTATTTGATTTTTGGATTTGGGTCTTTCATCGTTTGGAATGTCTTCAAAAAGGAACGGTGGAAACGCCCATTGATAAAGGTTGACCGAAACTAATTTTGTATTGTCTACCAATAATTTCAATCCATCATGTTCTCTTAAAGATTTGTATAAAGTATCACTACCGTTAAAGTCATCTGTAAAAACATTTTCGCTAGTTGTAGTTTCATTTACATCGATATTTTCACCAAACTTCCAAACCGCTTCAACGTAAGTTTGTGGTGTCGTCATCACTGCTGGAGAATAATAGTGTTCCGCAAGTTTCAATGTATCAGTTAATGGCGGAAATTTAAACTCATTACTACTTTTATCATTTTTGCATGATGTCAACGCGGTAAAAATCGACAACCAAAAGGTTAGTTCTCTTAGCTTTATCATCGGATGGCTTTATAGGATCTGTGAGAATGTAGGGAATTCCTAGGTTTTTTAACTCGATAATTCCCTTTCTTTTCGGTGTTAAGTATAACTGGCAATATATAATTCATACGAATGAATTTACCATGACTATATAAAATATCCCACTGGGGAATTGATTTGACTACTCTAATGGCTTCTTTATCGAAGTATTTGTTATATCCTCGAATAACCTCTGCGCGGTCTATCAATCCATGGGTATTTGCTGAAAACTGCACAAATACTTTTATTTCTCCCTTAATTTTCGGTAAAATGCTCCAATTGATTTTTCTTTCAATGAACTTCATTAATGCCTTTTGATTTGCTCTGTAAAAGGAAGTTCTAGATTTTGAGTTGTCATAAGATTTAATGCCCAAAAGTTTTCCCTCTTTAAATTGAAATTCTAATTCCTTTTCGTACACAGAACCGTAACCCATATGAACGTAATGTAACAATTTTCCTTGTGGCGAAATAAAAGTGTCAGTAACCCAAACTGCTTTTACTTTACCGTTAACACACTGATTGCCAAACAATTCTTTCAAGTCTGCCTTAGTTTCACGATGCTCTTCGCAACAACTAAATATACCTGTTAAATAAATTTCGTTGCTAATTATCTCCCATTCAGCATAATAACCTCGCCAGCAACTAGTTGAAGTACACTCATGCTTACTTCCAAAAAAGTTGGGGCGTGAGCTGCTTTTCGCATAAAGTTGTTCGAGAGGATTGGCATAAATTGGAATAGTATCTCCTTTATAAATCAGTAGGTCTGGTAATTGTGAACTCGAAAACCCTTTGAAAAATAAAAGTGTCCATAAAAGTAAAGTGTAGAAATGAGTGCATTTTTTCATAATGTACTTATGGCTATCGTTTCGATTCGTTCATTATTTGCCAATGTTTAATATCACTATCAAACTCCTCTTCGTCATCTGCAGGAGCATATTCAAGCTGAATACATGTCTTGGTAGAGTTGGTAAGTTCTTGAATCTCCTTCTGGATTTCAAGGGCTTTATCATAACTATCAATTAATTGTCCTTCATCTGTAAGACTATTTTCTTCGATATATATACCGAAAATGATTTTATCATCAAAAGTGAATTTCAAGATAACTCCATCGATATCCTTTTTATAATTAGATTTTGTTCCAATGTAAAAAGCAAACCCAATATTTGGGCGACTTAATCCATAGTCAATTACCTCACTCAGCGTATTCACTGGTATATAGGTTTCTTTCACTCCATATTTTTCATTGGAATAGATTGCCACCTCAACACCTTTTACTTCAAAATTCTCAATTAAATCTCGCTGACAATAAAAGTTCAAGAAAAGCTCTATCGTTTCTTTGTCCCTACTTTTGGAAATCCCGTATATGTCATAAAATGGAGGCATTATGTTACAAGTTTTATTGGTGGTACAGCTATTGATTGGGGCTTTTATTACAAATCTACTTTTATCTGCTGGGATTTATCTGTTTTCAATTTTATGTCCAAGGTCAATAAAAAATTGTCGTAACCTCAAAATATTATATATGCGATTTTTTGCTGACGCAGATTAGTCAATGGTGATCATTTACAATCACAGTTTACTGTTTTTCCCCTTTACTGAGGGAATTTCCTCAAGATAAAGGACGCATATTGAGTCTTCATGAACAGAGCCTACCATGATTTCACTATTATTCTCATAGTCTTCTTCATTTTTATGAAATTCATATAAATAAGTTGCCTTTTGGTATCTTAAGCGCATTGTTTGGCTTGTAATTTTTGCTTTAATACAGCTTCCTAAATGGGGTAGGAAAATATCCGCAGAGAGGCGTCTCAATAGAATAAATGATGCAATTATTAATAAAATAACAATTAGTATTTTTTTCATTTCTATTGCTTAGCTATTTATCTTGCTTCGAATCTCTATCCCTGTCGAGTGTCCCACTTGACAACTAGCGGCAGTACAGTGGATTATCATTCTGATTCTTCATTTTTTGCTGTAGCCAGTTGGTCATTGAGACACTGACCACAGATGTAAAAATCGTCATTATGCTGTTGGTAATTTATCTATCCAACTTGCTTTTTGAAGATGTTTTTTGAGTTTTTCTCGATAATCGCTATCCATGCCAGTCACTAACTTATTCTCCCCTTTCAGGTCTGATTGAAAACCATTTTTCTCTTGAACAAAATCTGCCACGGCTTCCCCTAATACCTTCATTAAAGGTAACATGTTGACATCTGCCATATTGATTTTCGCTAATTCTTTGTTACTAAGTTGATGTAGAGAATTAGCATCGATATTGTCTAATTTCCTGAGCGATTTATTAGGTAATTTCTTTATAGACTCTCGATCCAATGAAAGTTGAAATCTTCGAAAATCGAGTCCTTTCATGAGTGTACTTCTTAGAAAATTGACCTGCATTTCACTAGCATCTTTGCTCGATTCATCCATTACGTAATCCAACCAAAATAATACATCAAGTCCTTTGGGCTCGGCTATTTCTTCGAGAGGTACAAACCGAAACAAGCTTGCTGTACCAAAACTAAAAACAGTTGTGTTGTCGGAACTATATTTGTCTTTTCCATTATAGTGAAATGCCTCCATAAGCGCCGCCATCACAGGATTATTGTACACGGTAGTACCTCCATCGATAAAGCGTTCAAAAGGTTGAAAATACGTGGGCGCCGACATCGTAGCCTCCACCACAGCACGCATCAGAGCATCTTGATAGGTATCTACAATTTTAGAGCTTTCATTTTTATTAAAAAAAGTAAAAAACGTTTCTTCGCCAGCAACCATATCTTTGGCGGTGAAAAATAAATCTATTCCTGATGATTCGCCTAGATTTTTCAATGATTTATTACCGAAAATATCTTTACAAATAGCCCTGTAATTGATTTTATCGAATTGAGGAGGATTTGTGTAACGATTACCAAACGCTCGATCTTTAAAGATCTTTGTCGCTAAATCTTCATAGAGGGCTTCTATTTCGGTTGCGGATTTTTGATTCGCAATCAAACTTGCGATAATTGCTCCAGTAGATGTTCCTGCCACCATATCTACCCATTCATAGATAGGTGCACCTACGATTTCTTCTATTTTTTTTAAAAGCTGAATGGTAAAAATGCCTCGAATTCCTCCCCCATCAAAACTAATAATCACCTTGTTGTCTGGTGCAATATTTAGGGCTTGGCGTGCTTTAATTTTTGATTCAGTTGACATAAATTTTGTGTGTTATTGTTCGACCTGAAAGTGGGAATATTCTCGCAAACTAGCAAATTAGGTTTATTATATTTATTATCTGGTAAAAAATAGTATTTATCACATTTTTCAAACCCAAAAATTTAGAACATAAAGACGTTTGAAAGATAATTTCTAAGAAAAAAAGGGTATCAAATAGGTCGTCGACTCATCTTTTCTGAAAACAAACCTTTTAACTATGTTCAGAAAAGGATTTTTCATTCTTGGAATAGCGTCACTTTTTTCATATTCCATTGAGGCTCAATCTCACTACCCCGGTCAGCATCAAGACAAGTTTGTCTTGCACGACCAATTATTTTCGCCCATTCAGGCTTTCGACTTACATCAAATTCGTTTGTTAGATGGGCGTTTTAAAGAAAATATGCTCCGCGAACAAGCATGGATTAAGCAACTGGATACCAAACGATTACTCCATAGTTTCAGAAATAATGCGGGCATTTATTCAGCCAATGAAGGTGGATATTTCGCCATGAAGAAATATGGTGGATGGGAATCGCTCGATTGTGATTTGAGAGGTCACACGACTGGGCATTTGTTGTCTGGTTTGGCATTGATGTACGCTCAAACGGGTGATGATTATTACAAAATCAAAGCTGATTCTTTGGTAAAAGGACTAGCAGAGGTGCAAACCGCCTTGAATCAGGATGGCTATTTGAGTGCTTTTCCTCAAGAATTAATCAATCGAAATTTGGCTGGAAAAAGTGTGTGGGCACCTTGGTACACTTTACACAAAATCTACGCAGGATTAATTGACCAATATTTGTATTGTGACAATAAACAAGCGCTAGCAATAGCAGAAAAGATGGGCTTGTGGGCGTACAAAAAGCTCCAACCTGTCTCGCCTGAACAACGACGTATCATGCTTCGCAACGAGTTTGGGGGCATCAATGAGTCTTTCTATAATCTGTATGCAATCACGGGAAAAAAGAATTTCAGTGGCTGGCTGAATTCTTTTATCATAACGAAACCATCGACCCACTAAAGGAGGGAAAAGATGTACTTGACCCCAAACATGCCAACACCTTTATTCCTAAACTGTTAGGACTCGCTCGCAATTATGAAATTGTAGGAAAAGGCGATGCCGATACCATAGCAGCATTTTTCTGGAATACCGTCATCAACCATCACTCTTTTGCCACAGGAAGCAACAGCGACAAAGAACATTTTTTTAAGCCCGACGAACTTTCCAAACACCTTTCGGGCTACACTGGCGAAACCTGTAATGTGTATAATATGCTCAAGTTGACACGCCATTTATACACGCATTCGGGTGATGTCAAATATGCCGACTATTACGAAAAAGCCTTATTCAATCATATCCTTGGTCAGCAAGACCCCGCTTCGGGCATGGTGGCGTATTTTCTCCCGATGTTGGCAGGGGCTCATAAAGTATATAGTACGCCCGAAAATTCCTTTTGGTGTTGTGTGGGAAGTGGCTTTGAAAATCATGCGAAGTATGGCGAAGGTATTTACTATCATGATGCCAATTCGGTATTTATCAACTTATTTATAGCGTCTGAATTAAATTGGAAAGAACAAAATTTTAGTCTAAAGCAAGAAACCATTTTCCCACAAAATGGACAAATGAAGCTTACCGTCACAGCAGCACCTTCACAGCCTTTGGGAATCAAAATTCGTTATCCATCTTGGGCAAAAAGTGTAAGTGTAAAGTTGAATGGAAAGGTTCAAAAACTCAATAATCTTGCAGGAGAGTACATCTCATTGTCTCAGAAATGGAAACCCAACGACATCATCGAAGTGGAATTTCCGATGGAACTTAGCCTAAAACCCACCAATGACAATCCCAACAAAGTTGCCATCATGTATGGTCCCATTGTGCTAGCAGGCAAAATGGGAACCGCTCAGATGAACAGTCCAGCCCCCTATTCAGATGCGACTGTGTACAACGACTATTATAAATATCTATACCATGTTCCTTCGGATATGATCACAAGTTTACACCTCAATCCACAAAACTTGACATCTACAATAGAGAAGCTTTCCAATGAGACATTAACCTTCAAAACAAAGACTGAGGGCATTATTTTGCAACCACTTTACGATATTCACCGAGAACGCTATGTCGTGTATTGGGATATGATTCATGACTAAATTTTCTTGGCTAAAAATACTTTTATGAAGAAGCTACACATCATTTTTACCCTCCTATTGCTGGGTATTTTCTCACATACGTACGCACAAGTCTGGCAATGGTCAACACCAGTGGAGGGGCTCATTAGCGAGGAAACCAACGCCAATCCGCAAGCCTTTTTGTGGATTCCTGAGAATTGTAAGGAAGTGAAAGGCGTGGTCGTAGGAATGCACAACATGATAGAAGAAGGCATGTTAGAAAACGAAAACTTCAGGAAAAAGCTTACCGAGCTAGGTCTTGCCGAAGTTTGGGTTACACCCGTTTTAGAATTTTCTTTCGATTTTCATAAAGATGCCCCAAAGCATTTTCAAACCATGATGGATGCCCTTGCCAAGGTTTCGGGATATACCGAATTATCGAATGCTCCGATTATTCCCTTAGGGCACTCAGCCATGGCGACTTACCCTTGGAATTTTGGTGCGTGGAATCCTGCCAGAACTTTGGCAATCATTTCTGTTCATGGCGATACACCCCAAACCAACCTGACAGGCTATGGCAGAGCTAATCCAGACTGGGGAAATAGAACGATTGAAGGTGTGCCAAGTTTATTTATTATGGGCGAATACGAATGGTGGGAAAAACGACTCGAACCAGGTTTTCAATATGTTTCCAAACACCCCAAAACACCGATTACTTTCTTTGCTGATGCTGGACACGGTCATTTTGACTATAATCAATCCATGGTCGATTATGTAGGATTGTTTATTGAAAAAGCTGTTAAATATCGACTTCCCAAAAAAAGCGGAGAAGCCTTACAACCAGTATATCCTCAAAATGGCTGGTTGATTGACCGTTGGCGAAAAGACTCCTTACCTATTTCTCCAGCTCGCCCCTATTCGCAATTTACAGGAAATAAATACACGGCATCTTGGTGTTTTGACAAAGAACATGCCCTAGCAACAGAGGCATTTTATGCAAAAGCCCGTAGCAAAAAAATGCAATATTTAGGATTAGTTCAGGAAGGGAAAATGCTTGTTCCATCCACCAATCATGCTCAATATCAACCTATTTTCAAACCTCTATCTGATGGCATTAGTTTTCGTTTCAAAGCTTTTTTTAGTGATACTACCAAAACTAAGGAGGTCACTAATCACGCCAAAACACCGATTAAAATAGACCGTATTTGTGGTCCTGTCAAAAAACTAGATGATAGTACTTTTCAAATCAGTTTTTACCGCATGGGATTTAACAACAAAAAACGAAGTAATGCTATTTGGCTATTGGCGCATAATGAGGGCGATGAGATCTATAAATCTGTTGTTCAGCAATTTGAACTAAAGTTTCCTTTGCGCAATACGCAAGGTATCACACAAGAAATTTCTTTTGAAGCTATTCCAAACTCCCAAAAGAATGTGCGTTCTATTGCATTAAGAGCTACCACAAATGCAGGACTTCCCATATATTTTTATGTCAAAGAAGGTCCTGCATTCATCAAAAATCAGCGATTAGTTTTCACCAAAATTCCACCAAAATCAAAGATGCCTCTTAAAGTAACCGTTGTAGCTTGGCAATATGGCATTATTGGAAAAGTACAATCTGCTGAACGTGTCGAACAAAGTTTTTGGATTGAAAAATAAGACACTCTATGAAACAACTCCTTATTATTCTTTGCTTGTGTGGGTGTTTTTGGTCAGCTTTTGCTCAGAAAACACCCAAGCGCTTTGTGTCTATTCAACAAAAAATTCAAACTTGGGTAGATAGTGGTCATTATGATGGCGCTTCAATCGTTGTTTTTCAAAAAAATAAAAAGATTTACCAAGCCTGTTTTGGAAATTATGACAAAAATAGAGTTGTTTTCATTGCCTCAGCTGGCAAATGGTTGGCAGCAGCTACCATTGGAGTTTTGGTAGATGAGGGTATCCTCCATTGGGACGATCCTGTAAAAAAATGGCTTCCCGAATTTAAGGATGCTAAGGGTAAGGCGACTTTAGCGCAACTTCTATCACATACTGCTGGCTATCCTGATTATCAACCCCAAGGTAATCCTGTCGATATATCTCAGGAATTAAAAAGCTCTGTTGACAACATTCTTTCTTTACCTGCTGATACATTATCAGGAACAAAATTCAAGTATGGAGGATTGTCTATGCAAGTTGCAGGTAGAATAGCAGAATTAGCTTCTGGTAAAAGCTGGGAAGAATTATTTCAAGAAAAAATTGCTCGCCCCCTTGAAATGACTCATACTCATTTTACTCCAGTCGATTCATCTGGTGGACATGCACCAATGTTGGGCGGCGGTGCTCGCTCTACCCTTCAGAACTACGCCAATTTTCTATCCTTGATTTTCAACAAAGGGGTATATAGAGGCAAAAGGATTTTGTCTGAAAAGACCATTTCTTTTATGCAGTCAGACCAAATAAAGTGTGCGAAAGTTCAGGCTGGGGAATTTGTCGAACGAGCAAGAGGGCGAAAGGGAACAGATATTTATGGCATAGGCGAATGGCGAGAGGAAGTGAACCGTCAAGGAGAAGCCACGCTCCTAAGCAGTCCTTCATGGGCAGGTGCGTATCCATGGATTGATAAAACCAACTGTATATATGGCTTCTTCCTGACCCATGTAACAGGTTTCAAGAAAGGGTTTTCGCCATTTTATACAAGTCATCAATTAGCTTTAGACGTCAGAAAAGTACTTTCTCAAAAATAATGTTGCCCTAGTTAGAGTTTTCTAGTTAAGTATCAAGTTGTTGTTTTTGCTGACGCAAGTTTGTTGGAAAAAATTCCAACAAAGGCAAAAAATAAATGCATAGCCCTCATGGGAGTTTTCTCTAATGAGCAGGGCGTAAGCAACTAGCCAAGTATCGCAAGCAACATCAAGTCAATTTGTTGCTGACGCAGGTTTGTTGGAAATAATTCCAACAAAGGCGCAAAGGTTAAAAAAAGAAGCCCTCGTTGAATTTATTTCCATCGAGGGCTTCTCTTTTTTTTACCAGCCTGGGTTTTGTACCATTTGCTTGTTACGGTCTATTTCAGATTGTGGAATTGGCCAGAAATAATGTTTTTTCTCAAATACACGTGTTTCAAATACTGCTCTTTGGTAAAATTCGGTATCTGTAAAACTCGTGCCTTTACTTACATTCATCCCATACATAGGTCCACCTTGAGTATTATCGGCAGTTTTCCAACGACGTACGTCAAATAGGCGATGTTCTTCAAATGCTAGTTCGATACGGCGTTCGTGACGAATACGCTCACGCATATCCGCTTGTGACAAGCCCGTTGGCAAAGCTGGAATACCTGCACGCTCACGCACCAGATTGACATATTTAGCAATATCCGCACTATTGGGACTATACTCGTTTAATGCCTCTGCATAGTTCAAATACATTTCTGCCAATCTAAAGTAAATCCAAGATTGAGTTGTATATCTATTGTTGGGAACATCACTGTTTGGACTTACAAACTTGGTTAATAAATAACCCGTTTCGGTATGGTCATGCGAACCATTTTTTCCAGAAGCACCAGTTGCATACAACTGTATTGGCGTTCCTGACGCTCCTGTAAACACCCATGTATCATGGTTGTAAAGAATACTTACATAAAATCTTGGTTCACGATTGAGGTACATATTCCAATCAAGTGCTTTGGTATATTTGGTATCTGCTGTTGATAAACCTGTTTCAACATAGCCCGAACCTGCTTCATCGATCCGTTTACCGTTGGCCATGTGGTAGGCATCTATCATCTGTTGGGTTACACCCAAACCATTCCAGCCTCTCATCTGGCGAGGTGCCGCATGAACAGTCCAGTTACTGATCCCTGTACTCGGACGGCTCCAAATTACATCGGCGTTCCATCTATCAATAAAAACATCACGATAAGAAGCAAAAGGGTCTAAAGCTCCTGTTGCATCAAACTTCTTATATAAACCGTTTGGCATTACATCGATGACAGCTTTGGCTGCATCAGCGGCTAATTTCCATTTGTTGACATCATAAGTATTGGTAATTAATGGCTTACCGTCTGGATTCTTAAAGTCGGAATAATCTTGATTATTACCGTTGAACATGGGACTTGCTGCATAAAGAAGTATCCTAGCTTTCATCGCCAAGGTAGTTCTTTTATCTACACGACCATAATCAATAACATTTTGTGTAACAGTGGGTAAATCTTTAGCAGCCAAGTCTAGTTCATCTACAATATATTTCACACACTCATCATAAGAATTACGAGGCTTGGTAGTTTCGGAAATCGAGGCGTCTACTGGAATAATATTGGGTAATAGCACAATAGGACCATACTGGCGCAACAATAGAAAATAATAATAGGCTCTCAAAGCTCTTGCCTCCGCTTTTGTACGAAGATTAATACCCTGAGTTACACCTTCACATTCAGCACATTTTTCTACTGAATTGATATATACCGATGCCGCACGAATTCCTTTGTAATAATGGCCATACCTATCATAGGGAATTGAAGTGGGTCCCCAGTTGCCTGTATTAACCGAGTTGGCGCCAATACTTGTCCACACAAAATCTCCCTCATCAGATACAGGAGTTAAATTTGCATAAGGGTCGGAAGGGTCTGGTAAATAGCTGTAAACATTGGCAAGATACTTTTCTACTTCCAATCGGGTGGTAAATACCGCATCGATTGTGAGCATATCGTCAGGTTGTTTATCCAGAAAATCATCGCATGAAATACTCAATGCGCTTATGACGAATAGGAAAAAAATAGAGATTCTTTTCATAGTGATATTTTGAAAAAATTTAGCCTAAGTAAGAAGATGTTATTAGCTAACAGTAAGTAAAAGACGTTATTAGTTAATAGTATATCAGTTATTGCAATGCACTCATAATAAGAATGATACTGTCAAAACATGCTACATTTATATTATTAATTTAATCTTTCCTTTTACTTATATCCATGATACGTTTGTCAAAGACTACAAATTGATGTTAACCCCAACATTGATATTTTTTTGAATAGGATAAACAGCCCCACGTCCATTCCCCAATTCAGGATCCCAATAATCAAATCCACTCCAAGTCAATAAATTTAGCCCTGCTACATAAAAGCGTAAAGTATTCACTTTGAGTTTTTGTGTGAGCTTCTTTGGAATAGTGTATCCTATTTCGACCGTCTTTAGGCGTAGATAAGTGGCATCTCGCAACCACCATGAAGACGAACGAAAATTGTTGGAGTTTGTGCCAAAAGATAACCTCGGAAAAACTACATCTTGACTTGGATTTTCGGGAGTCCAACGGTTCAAAGCACTCACATGTACATTGCCTCTGAGACCTCCCTCTGAGAATGGATAAAAACCTACGCCACCCAACATAAAGCTCATCGTACCAGCACCTTGAAAAAATGCAGAAATATCAAACCCTTTAAAACCAAGCGTTGTTCCAAAACCATAAACCAATTGTGGCGTAGGAGGATTTCCTATAGCCACTTCGTCATACGAATCAATCAATCCATCACCGTTTACGTCTTTGTATTTAATATCGCCTACCCTAACTGGGCCAAAAGTTTGTTTGGGAGAGGTCGTAATTTCATCTTCACTTTTAAATAAGCCTTCGGCTATCAAACCAAATGGTTGTTGGTATCTTTTTCCTCTTCTATTTTGATAAGTATATTTATAGTCTGGGGCATCATCGTTGAGGAGGGTATTTCTCACATAGGTTACATTTGCTTTCAAGCCAAGGTTGAGTTTACCGATTTTTTTGTTGTATTCCATGTTGGCATCGATACCTTTATTTTCAAATTCCCCGATATTTCCCCAAGGATTATTTTGAAGTCCCAAGGTAGCAGGCAATGAATTTCTTTGCATAAAAATGCCCGTTCTGATTCTCTTAAACACATCTGCTTGGAGGTAAAACCCTCGAAGAAATCGAAGTTCAAGACCGATATTAGCTTCGGTTTCACGCTCCCATGTCAAATCTGCTCCCCACTGATCTTCTCCTCTACCTCCAAAACCATTATTAACATCTTGTCCAAAGGTATAGCCTCCATTACCTCCACCAACGGTAGTAAGATAAGCAAAGCGACGTCCGCCAATTTGGTCATTTCCTTTAAGACCGTACGAACCTCTCAGTTTGAGGTATTGAATAGCATCGTTGTCTTTGAAAAAAGGTTCTTGAGAAACAATCCAACCAGCAGCTACAGCAGGAAAAATCCAAATCGCTGTCCTTTGGCAAAGTTTTCCGAACCATTATACCCAGCGTTAAATTCCAGAAAATATCTTGACTGATAGCTATAAGACAAGCGCCCCACCAAGCCCTGCAATCTAAATGGCAAAGAGCTAATAGCATCGGTAGCATCAGCATTTTGATAATCTTGCTGATTGTACAAAATCAATCCGCTGACGGTATGCCCCCCAAAGGTTCGGTCATAATTCAAGTTGGCTTGCATGTATATACGTCTATTTCCACCTGAAGATTTTGAAAAGCCCAAATCAGCGTTTCCATTCACCAACTTAGTCAGTAATAAGTTACCACTGGCATCTCTTGTAGGAGCTGTGTAAGTATCTACCGCAGAACGAGTGCGCTGAATAAAGTGATAATTATATCCATCAAAAGCGAATTTTCCAGAAATCTTCAACCCTTGGGTGATACTCGATAAATCTTGGTTTAATGTCAAATCTGATTGAATATTATTTCTCCATTCGGTAGCAAAACCCTTTCCTGTTAAGGACTGATAAGGATTCGTAATACCATTGACGCCGCCATACACAAACCCCGCAGGATTGTTGTACGGGTAGGTGGGTGCGTAACCTATTGGTGTGTTAAAGAGGGCATCGCTCCAAATGGTTGGCGCCCCTACACCAGGGTAGTTCGCTGTAATCAAAATACCGCCCAAGCCTAGTTTTAATTCAGTCGTTTTTCCTAATTTAACATCTGTATTGGCTCTGAAGTTGTAGCGCTTCAGACCTGCATTGGTATTATATCTGTTCAAATTGTCACCTTTCCAAATACCCTCCTCATCATAATAGGTGGCCGACACAAAATATTTAGCATTGGGCGAACCACCCGAAATATTCAAATTAGCTCGTTTGGTTGGCGTATTTTTCTTCACTAACAAATCTATCCAGTTTACATTTGGATAAAGGTAAGGGTCAACACCAGAAGCGTATTTGGCAATAACCTCAGGTGTATAAGGTGTGACAAAATTAGGATTAGAAGCCAACTGAGCTTCATTATAAAGTCCCAAATAGGTAGGTCCATCTACCATTTGAGGCAACATCGTTGGCGAGTTTGAGCCTGTTTCATACTTAAAACTAATAGAAGGCTTGTCATTTGTTCCTCTACGAGTAGTCACTAAGATTACGCCATTAGCACCCCTGATACCATAAACCGCCGTTGCCGAGGCATCTTTTAACACAGAAAAAGATTCTATCTCTTCTGGTTCGATATTATTGATAGGTCTTTCTACACCATCCACCAATACCAACGGAGACGCGCCTGCCCCAAATGTACTAATACCGCGTACCCAAAACTGAGCGTCATCATAGCCAGGCTCCCCGCTTCGTTGAACTGCGATTACCCCTGCCACTTTACCAGCCAAAGCATTATTCAGTGAGCGTGGAGCAGCAGATTTAATGTCAGCCATTTTCACTGTAGTAATAGCCCCTACAACGCTTTCTTTTTTCTGTTCTCCATAACCTACCACCACTACTTCTTCAAGCGCTTGGTTATTTACTTGCATTATGACTTCAACTTTTGAGCGACTGCCCACTGAAACTTCCTGCGTTTTGTAGCCCACAAACGAAAACACCAACACAGCACTGTTATTGGGTACTTGTATCGAAAACTTACCATCTGCATCCGAAGATACCCCTTTTGAGGTTCCTTTGATAGAGATATTGACCCCTGGCATTGGCTGGTTTTTCTCATCCAATATCAAACCTGTTACCGATTTTTCATAAATATAATCGAGCAACATGGGTCTCAACGAAAGCATCGACGAGAAGAGCGATTTGTTGGCCTTACTCAGGATAATTGTGGTACCCGAAACTTCATAATCGATTCCTAAGGGCGCAAGCAGTTTTGTTAGAATATTCTTAATCGATTCGTTTTGCGCCAAAATCGTCACATTTCGCTCAGAACCAATCAATTGAGGACTATAGACAAAACTCACAGAAGCGTTTTTTTTAATTTGTCGCAAAGCCATGTCCAAGGGTTTATTCTCCAAATGAAGAGCAATTCTTTGGTTCAAACACTCTTGCCCATGATTTTTATGTGCCACTGCAAAAGTTGCACATAAAAAAATTAACAGAATTTGATAAAGAGAAAAGCGCATGATTTTCAACAAAATCTTAATTTGTTTCGTAAATTTTTTCATAACTTGTTTTGACTTTTGTTAAGAATGAGCAAAATAATCCCAGCCCAACCTATTAGCGTAGGTTGGAAGTTGTTAGCGCAACATGTTGGGAAAGTCAAGTCGAAGGTGCTCCAACACCTTCGACTTTTTTGTTGAAATGGGTACTAAATCTTGATATAGAACTGTTTATAGGCTAATTACATTTCTTAGCATGTATGACTATCTGGCCATCTATAACTTCGTATTTAGCGTCGATTGCCCTGCAAATGAGGTCTAGCTTTTCGAACAAAGGTTGATTCCCCAGCTCGGCAGTAATTCTGCAGTTTTCCATCAGGGCATTGTCATACACTATTGGGATGTTATAAACTTCAAAAAGCTTTTCAAAAACTTTAGTCACAGGACTATTTTCAAAAACCAACGATTTACTAAAATCTGCACTATTTTTCAGAGGTTCTGGGATTTCGACCAAAGAGCGTTTCATTTGATTATCAATCCTATTAAATACAACCTTCTGGTTTGGGGTAAGCATCATTTCTGGCTTTTTATCCAACACTTCATCCTCAAGACCTAATGGAAAAACTGCCACTTTACCTGTTTTTACGATTACTTTTACCTCATCGGCTTTATCGTATGAACTAATCGTAAAACTGGTCCCAAGAACCCTAGTAGCCAGCTCATTGGCATATACAACAAAGGGCTTACTCGGATTTTTCACTACCTCAAAAAATGCTTCACCACTCAGATACACAGACCTTTGTGTTACGCCAAAAGGATTGGGATAGCTAATTTTGCTGTTTTTTGAAAGTAATACTTGGCTACCATCTGGGAGTTTTACCATTTTTTCATGGTTCCCATCGTTGCTTACTTCCACCAATGCTTTCTCAATAGCCTTTGTTCTTTTATCGTAGGCTGTTTCTGAAAAAGTTAACTTTTTGACGGTATCTTGGTTTGTTATCAAAGCAAAGCCAATTATTGCAATGGCCAGAACTGCAGCGTATTTGAGCCATGGTAGCCAAGAAAGAACTTTAATATTAGGTTTAGAGGTAAATTCTTTATTGTCGAGTTGTTTTCTTTTTTCAGAAAAACGTTGTATTTCATCGTTTAACTCACTTTCTGTAATCTCATTCTGCGCATTTTGGATTTTGAGGATAATTTCCTTAGCAATCATCACCTGATGCGACTTCTCAGAATTTTCTAGTAACCATTGGTTCCAAAACTGATTATCTGTCTCAGACTTTTGTAGAACCCATCGGCAAAAGGCATCGTCGAGAATAAAATCCTTTGTATTATAACTCTTATAATTTTGCATAGATAAATTTGGATTATTAGCCTTTGTAATATGATATAGTACGAGTTGGACACTCAATACTCCTTGTTTTAGAAAAATTTCAAAAAAAATTAAGACAAACAAATAAGTCACTAAAAATCAATAAGTTAATTATCATAAAATAAAAAACAGCAATTACAATTTGTCATAAACAAGCATAACCAAAGTCAAAACTTTGGTTGCGATAATCAAAATATGAAGATTGGATTTAGTTTATTTTTAGATTTTTAGGAAAAGAAGATTAATAAAAGGTAGGATTAAAAATTCGGCCAGCATCACTAAATTACGCTTTAAACTCGTAAGGGAGCGATGCAAAAAGTTGGCAACAGTTTGTTTCTCAATATTCATAATTGAGGCAATTTCTTCGTTTGAGAGACCTTTGTAATACTTAAGGAAAATTACTTCCTGCTGCCGTTTAGGAAGTTGTGAGATAGCATCACGAATCGTCTGCTCATTTTCTTGAAGCAATTCAGCGTCGATCCACTCCGACTCAATTGATTGGCCATCCGAAAGAAAATATAATTCATCGTTAAGATCGGTAGATTCTCCTAATCTTTTTTCAAGTTTCAGTTTTCGGAAAAGATTATTTCTTAAGGCTTTAATTAGGTAAACTGTTACATAGGGGCTATCAACTAAACCTTCTCGATGTGACCACATTTCAAGAAAAAGATCTTGAACACAGTCTCTAATAAACTCTTTGTCTTTCGTAAATCGAGTGGCATAATTGAACAGTTCACGGTAGCGCAATGCAAAAATTTGGTCCAAAGCCTCTCCATCACCACCTTTAAATCGTAACCATAATTCACTAACTAAGGCTTCATCACGAGGTATATTTTCATTCATTTTCATAGAAATTAGTTAAAGTTTAGAAATTCATAGTTTTGGTTTATTTGTCTTTACTAATGAGTAAAAAAAGTAATCAGTAAATAGTACATCAGTTATTGGATTGCACTCATAATCGGCAGGATACTTTCTAATTGAGGCACAGATATATTATTTTATCTTTCCCGTTACTTTTCTAGGCTTAATTTTAAAAAATGGAGGTTTTCATACTGGTAAAAGTTTCTTTTGATATGAAATACTCACAGAATACTTATAATCAAAAGAAACTTTTGATATTTCTACTTTTGTAAATTTATAGAAAAAATTCCTTTTTGAAAGTCTACTTTCTGCATTTGACCATTTACGCTTAAACTATTGGGTTTTAATGGAGCGGCAAAACTTGCCCTAATCAGCGGTTGTCCTGTTATTTGGATATCATAATTGGTATCCTTTGCCTTTACCACAAGTGATAATTTTGACAATGAACTAAACAACGTTTGTTGGTCTTTTCTAATAAAACTACCATATCCGATAAAATAATCCAAAATCGTATTGGGCTCATTTTCGGGATGCGACACCGCCGTCAAATAGGCATCTGTTGTAATATTGCCAAAGGTCTTCACACTATTGAGGTGCATCAAACGTCCGTCTGCTTTGAGATTGAGATACACATCAGTTACTTTCCCATTTTGTTTGATTTTTACTCCAATCATATCCTCTCCAGTCATTCTTTCTATCTCTGGAATATTGGTATCATTCACTGAATCTTTCAGAATAATGGCGGTAATAAACTTGGTTTGACGAACCTGTTCTGGATAAGCAATACCATAATATTTTTCTTGTTCCTTCACATTGTCCTCCTTAGGTGCCAAGACCTCATTCAGAATCATTTTTTCGGGAAAATCATGGTTAAACCCAGTCTCTACCAAGGTTTCAGGGAAAAGAGGTCTGACCAACACAGCCCCATTTTTATTTACAATACTAATATCTCCACGTACTTTCTGAGACTCGCCAGCTGGGTGTATAAGCCACTCAAATTTTCCTGTCTCGTGCGCCTTTACATCGTCGATTACTAAGATTACTTTTCCAATCCACAAAAAATGTCTGAAATTTCGACTGTAAATCGAGGAGGTTGGTCCTGTGCCGTTAGATAGCACATATTTGATATCACCTGCGTCCAGTAAATCAGTCATTTCGCCACGCAAGGGAGCACCATGATACTGTTGCTCGGTTGGTTGATATTTTCCATTGAAAGTCAACACATTGTGCGCAGGACTTTGAAAAAAGTAAGCAGGGTATTCTTTCGAAGCATACCAACTATGTCCAGCGTCTTTAATCACAAATTCTCCCTTATGTAATAGCAAAAATGAGTTTACATCTGCATGAGAGTGATTCCAAGTATGTCCAGATTTTACTGCCAACAATGTCGAATTTTTCTTCCAAGAATCCCTGAGTGTTGCCCAATCCATATCCTCATACAGTTGCGAAGTAGGGAGATTTGGTAATTGAGGTAGTTTTGAAAAATCTGGATGATATACTAATCCCATTGGCGCATTTTTTGCCAAACCTTCACGGTGCTGTCCAGTTTCGATACTGTTCAAATACCACAAAGAATTAGGGTTTTGATATCCTAGAGCCCATAGTAATTTTACAGGTCGCTCGCCTACAATATTTTTATGACTATCGCCAAAAGTCAAAGAATACATCATTCCATCTCGAGGATATCCTACATTCATAAAAAATGAAGGAATATTTTTGAGTAAAGGAATATCAGGTTGTTTTACTTTGGGCAATACATTTTGAAAGGCCAAGCGAAATAATAGATACTCAGAAACACCAAAAGAGGCATAATTTACACTTTCATACATACCTCCGTTGGCGTCCCAAGTTTTAACCTTATTTTGTAATTGGTCGCCCGCAAAACCAAACCATTCCTCTGAGGATTCACTCAAATCTTTTAACCATTTTCCAGATTCTGGCACCTCATCTTTGACCGAGAGCAAAGCAACACCCGCCATATACACACACGAAGACCACCAGTTATGCCCCATTGAATTGAGTGTATGGATTCTTTTTTCGGGTAAAAACCACTCGTCTAAAGCAGGACGAATACCCATGCGCATCAAGCCTGAAACGATGGTATTCTTTTCTTCTTTAGACAATTGGTCATAGATACCCTCAAGTCCCATCGTTACTATCCAGCAATTACCCGCAGTTCGCAAGTCTGAAGACCAAGCTGGTTGACGTTTCAGCATTTCTGGATTTGACCAAGTGTTACGGGTACAAAGTTTTAAGAGTTGCTCTTTTACTTTGTCGGCATACATTTGCTCACCAGTCATCAGGTAGGCCAAACTCAAATAATCTATTTTATCTAAATCAGGTTTTTGAAGTTGTAGCTTTGCAACTGAAAGT
Organism: Flectobacillus sp. BAB-3569; assembly: GCF_002270355.1. Taxonomy (GTDB): domain Bacteria; phylum Bacteroidota; class Bacteroidia; order Cytophagales; family Spirosomataceae; genus Flectobacillus; species Flectobacillus roseus. The sequence continues at coordinate 311,636 of NZ_NJFZ01000020.1, forward strand.
GCCTCCTCCCAGTTTTTACGAATCTCAGTATCAGTTTCTATTCGTTTTTTTAGAAGTGTGATACGTTCTGGTGTGAAGAATAGATTTTGATGTTTTTGTGCGATAGCCTTCATTTCCATGAATGGGCTAATCAAGAAAAGGAAAATAAGCTTTTTAAAATGCTTCATATTTTTACGCTAGAAAAATGTTTTATAACTAATTTATTTCTCGACTCTTACCCAATCAAAATCGGCATAACCAGCATCATTAATCGAGTCTTCACGGGTAACAAAGAGCCCAAATTTTGCGCCGATCCAACGTCCGACTTCTGCCTTAAAGGCCTCTCCTACCTCTACAAAATTCTGATTGTCGACACTGTAACTAAATTTACACAAACCACCTTCTTGGACTTTCACACGAAAATAAATCGCAGATTTTGGGTCGAATTGAGTAATTTTTGTTTCTATTTCTGGCTTATGATTATCGGCATCTTTACAAGTGGTATAGGTAAGCCAAACACCATCTTTCGTAGATTTTAAAGCAATATTGGCATAACTGAAACCCATGATAGCAAGTCCAACTTTTTCATTGGTGAGTCTGTCATTTGGTGTAAATTGAACTTTAGTGGTGACCGTAAAAGTAGGCGCAGGAAACTTTTGTAGCAATACATTCGGAGTCCACCAAAGGTTTTCGTTGGAGGGAATTTTATCTGAAAATAATCGCAAAACCCCTTTGCTCGGGTACATAAACGACCATGTGGGTTTTGGATTTGCGTTCCACTGCCATTGAAGACCCAAATCCAAGCTATTAAACTCATCTGTATCTTGAGGAGTTTCTATGACCGCAGGAAGAACACTTTTGGGCTTTTTGTAGGTCATGACAGGTTCACCCTTGCCATCACGATCGGGGTCGATACCAATGACTGGCCAATCATTCTTAAAACTCATTGGTTGTAAATGAACCACACGACCAAATACTCCTTTATCTTGAAAATGTAAAAACCAATCTTCGCCAGTAGGAGTTGTGACCCAAGCTCCTTGATGTGGACCATTAATAGTCGTTTTCCCTTGATCCATTACAATTCTTCTTTCGTAGGGACCATATATATTTTTGGAACGAAACACTAATTGCCAACCTGTAGCTACTCCACCAGCTGGGGCAAATACATAATAATAACCATTTCTCTTGTAAATTTTAGGCCCTTCCAGTGTTGGGTCAGTCTCGTGTCCATCTATGATAATTTTGCCAGCATCCAGCACTTTGGAACCATCCGTATTCAAAGATTTTAATACCAGAATGCTCTTTATACTCGCGCGACTTCCTGCATATCCATGAATCAGATAGGCCTTTCCATCCTCATCCCAAAAAGGACAAGGGTCAATTAATCCTTTGCCTGCTTCAACCAATACGGGCGTAGACCATGGCCCAGTTGGGTTTTTGGCACGAATTACATAAATCCCATAATCAGGATCTGGATAATAAATCAAAAATTCACCTTTGTGATATCGGATGGCTGGCGCCCATACCCCTTTTCCATGTTGTGGGGTATCAAATACCTCTTTTGGTGTTTGAACAGTCAATGCATTTCCAATTATTTTCCAATTAACTAAGTCACTAGAACGTAGAATCGGAAGTCCAGGAATATTTTCAAAAGAGGAAGAAACTAGGTAGTAATAATTTCCAACCCGAATAGCGTCAGGGTCCGAATAATCTGCATGAAGGACAGGATTTTTGTAGGTTCCATCACCATTGTCGGCCACCCATGCTTTTGACACAAATGGCGTTTGTGCCAGTAGTACTTTATCGTTAAAGCATAAGCCACCCAATAGCGTTATTTTGAAAAGTAGGTTTTTGAATGAATCCATTGATTTTAGATTAAGACGAGTATTGTTATATCAAGAATTTCCCTTAAACAAGTGATGTAGGTTTACTTGCTTAAGGGAAATCAATTTTCTGAAATAGAAAAAGTAATTTTGATATACTCAAAATTGAGTTTCTGAGATAAGGAGAAAAAATTGATGTTAGAATACCCTACTTGTATTATTTTTTTATTTTATATAACCAAAAAGCAAAGCTTGCAATTACTAGGTAGCAGACAATCGGTAAATAATAAGCTTGTGCTACATTTTGATTGGCAACTAATCCCATCAAAAGTGGAAAAAATGCGCCTCCAACTACTCCCATCGAAATAAAAGATGCTCCCTGTTGGGTATGCTTACCCAAACTCTTGAGACCTAAACTAAAAATGGTTGGAAACATGATACTGAAAAAGAAATTAATCATCATCAAAGCACCGTAAGATACCCATCCCCAAGCCTGTGCCACCAGCAGACACGACATGATACTGCCCAAAGCAAAAATGCCTAGAAGCTTGTTAGGCTCGATGTATTTCATTAAGAAAGTCCCTACAAAACGTCCAAGTGCCATCATAGCCATAAAGATTATCATGTAATTTGCCGCCTGCTCATCAGAGAATCCCATCACATCATGCCCATAATTGATAAAAAACGACCATGTTCCTGCCTGCGCCGCAACATTAAAAAATTGTGCAATAACTGCCCAAATAAAATGGCTTTGTCTCCACAATGGTTTTTCTTCAAGTGAGATATCTGCCTCATCACCATGATGACCAACCTCCAAATTAGGAACTTGGATCAAGGAGAACAAAACAGCAATAATAGAAATTGCAATGCCAATAGACACATACAAGCTTTTTACAGAGCCTAAATCACTGCCTTCGTTACCACCTGCTCTCAACAAAAAATATGAGCCAATGGCTGGGCCGATAATCGTACCAACAGCGTTGAATGATTGTGAAAAATTCAGCCGTTGATCGGAGGTCTCCTGCGAGCCAAGTGCAGCGGCGAATGGATGTGCAACCGTTTCTAAGGTAGCCATACCACATCCGAGGACAAATAGCGCTAGACGGAACATTCCAAAAGACTCGGCATTGGCAGCTGGAACGAATAAAAATGTTCCTGAGGCAAACAAGGCTAAGCCAAACAACACCCCTGCTTTATACCCAAAACGTTTCATGAATAACCCTGCAGGAATACTCATAATGGCATAGGCTCCGAATACTGAAAGTTGAATTAAACCTGATTGGGCTTTACTGACATGTAATACATTTTGAAAATGTTTATTTAACACATCGCTCATGGCGTGTGCTACACCCCAAAGTAAAAACAAAGAGGTAACGAAAGCGAAAGTCATTAGATACTTGCGCTCCGTAAGGGAAGCCTTAATATTGGACATGGATTATAAAAACTTTGGGCTAGAATAAGTTATTGGGCAAAACTGAATTGATTGTACCCGCAATAGACATTAAGATATACTTCACAAGCGAATGTATTTCTTTCAAAATCATGAATACATTTAGTATAAAATATTAATCATTAAAAAATTGATTCACCATTCATGAATAGTACTACACGAATGGTTTACAACTATTGCAACTTGGGAATTGCTGATTCTAGGAATAGAGTAAAATACCTCTATTCCCAAAATATATCCGAATAATTCAAAACTCCGAATTAGGGTTGTACTAAGGATTTTAAAACTTTCTATTTCGGATATCGGATGTTGGATTTCGGAGGTATAAGCTTTTATGTTTTGTAAAAAATAAAGGTATTTTACTTTATTTCCGAAATCAGAAATCCCAAATCCGGATTTATTAGTACAGCACTAACTCCGAATTCAACAGTATTAGGTACTGATGCTTACTTGTTACTGAGAGCACCGAGCAGAGCTGCCTCTTCATTCAAAATGGCCTTTCTGAGCTGTATAGGAGGTTGATATTCTGAAAGCTGTTGGGAAAGGTTTGGAAAAAACTTTTCAGAAGCATTCGCAATATTACCACCAATGACTACCACCTCAGGAGTAAACTGTTTGATGAATCCATGTACAAATGAGGAAAGGTTTTGTCCAAAATCCTCAAACAATTCACGTACGGCCTCGTCTGAAGAATACAACTGAACTAACTGTTTTACTCCCTCAACTGACTTCTGGGTTTTGAGTTGATAAGTGCTTACAAACCAACGGGTAGAGATATAATCCTCCGCAACTCCTTCCAACATAGGGTAATTGATACCTAGTGCCATATCTCGGGCTTCATTATGTTCGTAAATCGAGGTGCCTAAACCTGTACCAAGCGTAATACCCATACCTCGGTCAAAACCTTTACCAGCACCGAAGCGCATTTCTCCCGCTAAAAAAGCCTCAGAGTCATTTCTGAATACGATGTTCTCAGGGGCTATTCCAAGTCTTTCCGAAAATTCTTCCTTGATATTTAGTCCGTACAAGGCTTCGTATTTGTTGACGTTTTTCATCAAACAAATTCCTGTCAAATAATCGAAAGGTCCTGGCATTGCAATACCAATCTGCCCCTCTACCGAACCACCCAGTGCTTCTCTGATTGTATTTGCCCAAGTACCCAAAATTTCTTCGGCAGTTCCATGAGGGTGAACTTTTGCTCTCGACAAGGTAGCAGTAAGTACCTCTCCTTTATGTAAATCAACTTGGGCGGATGTAATATGTGAGCCTCCAATATCAACTCCTATATGTTTCATAATTAACCTGTTTCTCTAAACTATTTTTCCTCCTCAAACCAAATTGCATATCCTCCTGACGCTAACAAATCTACCTCTAACTTACTTGTATGATCAACACTGATTGTTTTCAATCCGACCTTAGTGGCGGTTGTTGCAGTTGCATCATCAAAATAAAGATGTGCTTTGTATTTTTTCCCAACTGCTAAAAAACCAAAGTCGAGATTAAGTTTACGAGCAGTATTGTTAGTCATACTACCCAAAAACCAGTCATTCCCAGACCTACGAGCTATCGTAACGTACTCGCCAATCTTACCATTTACAACCTTTGTTTCATCCCAAGTAGTTGGTATTTTGCGCCAAAATTCTAGTTCTGGCTCATCCTTACTTTGTGAAGGTTTGTCATACCAGAACAAGGTCTGAATAGGACTGTAATATACCGCTGCCATAGCTAACTGATGCGCATGCGTAGTTTTGATTCTATTGGTGTAATAACAAATCGTATAGTCAGCAGCGCCACCGATATATCTGGTAAATGGCAAAGTAACATTATGGGTTGCATCTGGCATCTCTTCATTGCCTCGTATACCTTCAGCCGTCATGAGGTTAGGATAGGTTCGCATTTCACCTGTTGGTCTCCAATCGTCGTGGATGTTCACCATTAAATCATTGGCAGCACATTTTTTAATAGCCTCCTCAACCCAAGACGTCCAATGTTGAGAACCTACCTGCACAAAACCAAATTTGATTCCTTTAATACCCCATTTTTTATAGAGAGGGAAAATCTCATCAGCCTGTTTGACAAGCGACTGGAGATTGACGTATAACCAAATACCTACTCCTTTTTGCTGACCATAAGCTACTACAGCTGGCATATCAATTGGAGCGACCACTTTGGCTGCGTCAGTGTCCCAGGTCAGCGCTGGACCGTACCATTTCCAGTCGAATAGAATATACTGTAGGTTATTTTTGGCGGCAAAATCTATCGCATCTTTGGCACCTTGCGTGGTCAGAGTCATTTCACGTATGATTTTCCCTGGCTTAATCCAATCTGTTTTAGCAATCTTGTTAGCAGGATTTAGATTCAGGAGAATATCATTATTTTCAATGAGTTGTCCTTCCGACTCCCCCACCATAACTACTCGCCAAGGCGTGCCAAAATAGGTAATAGCATCAACTCCACCATATAAGCTAGTTTGAATGGTATTCTTTTTGGTTTTGGAAAGCGCAAATTTTCCACGCGCATAATTCACCATTTCAGCTTCTGCCAAACAAGCCCACAACCCATTTGAAAGTCGCAAAGGCATAGGTCTTTCTCCTGAATCTACCCAATCTTTGAGAGGAAGCTCTTGGTACTTTCCTTGTGCCCATTGTGTGTAAAATGCGGTTGTTCCTTCAGGCATGGCAAACTCGGTGTTCTCCGCGGTAATTTGGTAATATGAACCTTTGGGATTTTCAGGAAAAAAATAACGAAGTGCCAAACCTTCATTATACAACCTTACCTGAATATCCATTTTATAGTCATGGTTACCAGCCTTTTGAAACGAAAGTGCCGTAGAAGTGTAGCGATTCTTAATGACTGATCGCTCTCCGTATAAAGGTTTCCAGACAGAATCAACCTCGGATGTACTCGCTTTGGTAAACTCCATATCTTCACACCATTTGGTAGTTTTGTCTACTTTCAAGGCCATTGCTAATTCTGACAAATGATTATCCAGCTGAATGTCAAGCTCTGACTCCAAAATGATTGGGGTATTTTTATAGCTTAATGTGTAATAAATAGCTTTGTTCCCTTTTTTGTCAAGCTTTTGATAAAGTTGACAGAGTAATTTCCCATCAGGTGATTTGACAGTTTGAAGTGTTTGAGTAATAAGTCCTTTTTGGGCAAAAACATAGGTTTGCATCAAAAAAATACACAAGGTTATGGTAAGTTTTCTCATCATGATTTTAGAAATGATTGTTTTTTCTGAGTTGCTCATCCGTCTATTCGGGAAAACTATCTAATCCCAATAGGTGTAAAACTAAAACCCCAATAGACGGGATGAGTAGGTACATTCGGAGGTTAAGTGATAAAAATTCAGTTACGTTTGAGTAATTTCTTATATTTCAACAAAGCTTCTAAGTAGTAATAATCCCCATAAATTATCGATGCATCCACTTCCCCGTTGATTGGTCTATTTCCTGTTGAATGTAGAAGAAATGCATTGTTTACCTTCCTGCTTTGGTATTCAGGGGATGACAAACTTTCTACCATTTTTTTGGCTTTTGAGAGATACAATGCCTTTTTTGTTGGGCTTTTTACATATGTTGCCAATTCAAATAAGGCCGATGCTGTCACTGCTGCTGCGGAGGCATCTCTCGTGGTATTAGGTATCTCAGGAGTGTTAAAATCCCAGTACGGAATCAAGGAATTATCTGGCAAATTCCTCAAATACACATCTGTCACTTTCTGCGCAAAATCTAAGAATTGAGGATTTTTGGTGAATCTATAGCACATCGTAAATCCATAAATAGCCCATGATTGACCTCTCGCCCACATAGTGTGATCTGCATAGCCCTGATGAGTTATTCCTTTAATCTTCTTACCCGTCAAAGAATCATACAAAACGACATGATATGAGGTGTAGTCGTCTCGAAAATGATTCTTCATGGTTGTCAATGCATGTTTTTCGGCTATGTTGTACAGCTCTTTATGCTTCCCATATTTTGCTGCCCAGAATAGCAGTTCGAGGTTAATCATATTGTCGATGATGGTGTTATGAGCGCCAAACTTTTTTACTTCTCTGGGCCATGACAAAATAGTTCCGACCTTAGGATTATAGAGCGTCGCCAACGTATCAGCTGTGGCTAATATTACCTTTTTGTATGATGCATCAGCCGTAAGTCTGTAACCATTTCCATAGCTACAGAAAATCTGAAACCCTAAATCGTGGTCAAACGCTTTTTCTTGGGATAGAGGTTTTAGTTGCTTGTCAAATCTTTTCGCTTGGACTTTAAACTCAGGATTTTTGGTACCCTCATACAAATACCACAGTGCTCCAGACCAAAAACCGCTACACCAATCTTTGTAATCGACATAACGCCAGTCTGTTTTATCCTTATCAATACTTCTTGGAATATTCTTTCCTTGACCTTCTTTTGGTAAAGACTGTATCGTTTTTAGCGCTTGATTGGCACAATAATCAATTTCTTTTTGAGGATTGAATTGTGCCTGTACAGTCCAAGCCAAACACATAGATAAACACGTTGTAATTAGTTTTCTCATAGCAATCATGTTAGCTTAAAGGATTAAGCTATAAATAAAAAAAGGGATATACATAAAAGGGCTGAAGGCTATAAGCCTTAGGCCATAAGCTAAAAGTTTAAAAGTATTATTTATGATAAGGAAATAGCTTTGCCTAACGCCTACGGCTTACAGAGGGTAATAATGCAATTTTGATTTGCATTATTACTTTCCTATCTACAATTCCAGTATTCCACTAAGCATTTTTGCGCGTTTTACTTGACGAATCTCTAATGATAAGATGTGCAGGTAAAACGGTTGTTCTGTTGGTATATTCGTTGGTATCTTGCATGTGTTCCAACAAATCGTTAATCAATTGTTGGGACATTTCCTGAATCGGTTGAGCGATGGCAGAAATAGAAGGTTGATGAATGCGAAACAAATCATTATCATCAAAAACCATCATCCCAAGCTCCTCTCCTATTTTTACACCCAGTCTATTAAGCAATTCTATTCCTGTGATTGCTAGATAGTTAGTGGCAAAAAATATCGCATCAATATGAGGTTCCGTGTTGAGCAGATGCTCAATTTCGGCCATGATCAAATGCTCTTTAGCTGCACGATACTCTACTTTTTTAACATAGGAAACCAAACGGTTTTCATAAATTGCTCTTTCGTATCCAAGTAAACGATCAATCATTTGCGGCTGTACGGAGTCAAGCGTGACGAACGCAATATTTTTATAATCTTGAGAAATCAGGTATTTGGCTGCTTGATACGAGCTTTCAAAATTGTTCATACCTACATAACTCACATCCAAATCATTACAATTTCTATCAAACAAAACTACAGGTAACTTACTATCAATCAAATATTTGATTTCACTATCAATACCCTCTGTAGGGGTAATAATATATCCATCGACATTACGATCTCTAAATGTGTCTATCAGTTCTTTGGCTTTTTTAGGATCGTTTTTGGTACTGCTATAAATAATTTTGTAACCATTTTCGTAAGCCACATTTTCGATATGTCCTGCAACACTCGCAAAAAACGGATCGGCAATATCCTCTACAATCAAGCCAATCACATTCGTTTTACCTGTTCGAAGGCTTTTGGCCAAATGATTCGGTCTGAAGTTATTTTCTTCAATAAAAGCTGTTACTTTTTTAGTTAATTCAGGACTAATACGTTTTTCTTTGGCCTTGCCATTAAGAATATAAGACACCGTAGCCGTAGAAATTTGAAGTGCACTTGCCACCTCTTTGATAGACATTTTTTTCATCTACAAACACAATCGTTTTAAATTTTTCGGGAAGTAGCATACAAGTTAAACGATTATTCTCATATAAAAACCTGGTTTTTGAAAAAACACACATCTGCATTCATTCTGTACCGCTATTCTAGCTTCAAATTGTTATTGAATTAATAATGTATCTTATACCCTAAGTACAATTTCTGTGGAGCTTACAATAGTAAGATGCCAATTTTTACATTTGATACCCTTTTTTAATAAAAAATATATAAAAAAGTTTTTGGGGTAAAACATAAGCACGTAAGCATGCGTATGGGAGGATTAGCAAGAGAGGCAAAAAATTAGAGAGCCTTAAAAAGACTCTCTAATTCGTAAAAACCTGATCTATTTTTGAAGGATTAGCTTCACAGATGGCAAATTTCCAACTTGGACATAATACACACCTGTTATCAAGGAGTCTGGTAAATTGAGATCTATTGTTCTCGCTTCAACAGCCTCTACTATCTTCTCTGTAATAAGCATCCCTGTGCTGTTATATACTCGAATTGGTACAGCATTTTCTATCTTTGCATCGTTTTTCAACTTTAGTTTAACGTTGCTCTGGGAAGAAGGATTTGGGTATACCGAGTACTGCAACAACTCTGAATTAAGAAAGAGGTTTTCTTTTATGACATTACTGGACATATTATTTGGCTCTGAACCAAACAGCAAGTTCCCCTGATAATACACTGAAATATTGGCATTGAGCGTTAATGCATTTCCGTTAACATTGAGATAGGAATAGTCATCATTTTGGTTAAAATTACTCCAGTCTGCTTTTGCAATTCTAAAGTTAATATTCCCCGAATTGGATAGCGGATAAAGTACTCCAGCACTAGGATTAAACCCAAGATCAAAATACGAATCTGCCCCTTGCTTGTTTGCAACACTTCCAAATGTTCCAGTAACTTGGGCATTCCCCAATTGTACAAAGTCAAAGAATGCGTTCAAATTAGCCGTTCCATCTTTCGTAAACCAATAGCGAACTTTGATATCCTTGTAGTTCAGCTGAGTATTTCCCTCATTATTCAAGGTTAAATATGTGCTAATGGTATTTGAATTAGGCTGTGATTTTGAATTCGCATAAACTTTCAGTGTTTGATTTATTGGGATTGAAGAAGGCTCTTGTCCCCAAATCAATTTACCATTTCGGTAAACCGTAATATTATTCACATAGACCGAGGTATTGGTATTTGTCCACGAATAATCGTTTTGTTCATTCAAATCCGACCAATCTGTATTGGCAAATCTGGATTGGATAACCCCTGAGTTCGCATTTGCTCCCAAATTACCTGCCGCCGCTAAAAAGCTATATTCTACATATCCGAGGGTATTGTTTCGAGGTGTTGCCAAATTAGTGTAACTCATCTTCACATTCGAATTACCCAAGGCAACATAATCAATCCATGAATTGATACCCGAATAGTTCTCTGGGGTAAACCAGTATTTCACGGTCAATTCGTTGTAAGGAATAGCATGATTACTTTCGTTAAACAATGTCAAAAATGGTTTTATTTGGTTGTTAGTCGTACTATTATCCCCATTTTGATATTTTATTTTAACTGAACTCAATACCGAAAAACTCCTAGAGATATTAGCAGCAGGATTGTAATTGTCATTTCCTGCCTGTGATGCTGTAATTTGGACGGTGCCCACGCCTACAAGGTTAATTTGTCCATTCGAAATTTTAGCAATACTGGTATCTGAGCTACTCAGCGAAATACCTAGACCAGCACTTGAATAAACCACAGGAGTAAAGTCTGCTTCATCGATAAACTTATTGCTAATTTCCTCAAAAGTAATTGACTGTTCTAGCTTTTTGATTTCCACATTTGCTACTTCGCTGATAGGAGAAACACATCCATTAACTAGGCAAGTAGCCGTGATTTCGTAGTTTCCTATACCAGAAAGTGTTAGCGTATTTCCTGAGGTATTATTTGACCAGCGAACGGTACCAGAACATCCAGACGCAGTTAATGTAACAGTATTTGGCATATAATATACCCCTGAGCCAGAAATACTCGGAGCTGTCAATGAGACTCCTACCTCCACTTGCAAGGTATCTGAATTTTCACCATCTGCTAAAGCATAAATGACTGTATGCATTCCAGAAGATAAACTTGCAGGATCGAATACACTTACGGGATTACCATCTACTGTAAAAGTCCCACCAGAAGGGGTTCCTGTAAGTGTTACAGCAGGAGCATTTTTACAGTAAAACGAACTAAGATTCGTAATATTCACTGGCACATAATATCTGTTGCTCAGAACAAAACTCGACAGTGGTGAAACATTATCATAAGAAACAGTAAGGCTGTTATTTTGACCTAATTGTGGCGTGCTATTGGCTACTTTTTCCCAAGTATTTGTTGAAGAGTTATAACGAATAAGCTTCATTCCTTGAGTGGCGCTTGCCCCTACATTCAAATCAGAAGTGTTGAATCCAAACTTTAAAGAGCTACTCACAGCATTGTTCGTTTTCAAACTCCATGTACGATTAACGGCTTTTTCGGTAGTTTGAGCCTCCAGCCCACTTGGTGCAAAACCTGTTTGAATACTAGCCTCAACAATTGTTGAAGCACTAGGAGTAATCGTTACAGGGTTATAATTGGTATTAGACACACCAACCCAAATTGGTGTCGCAACACCAGCAATTACAGCTTGTTTGTATAGGGCATTGGGCGCCATCGTAAACCATAACTGACCCGAACCGTTGGTCGTATGACCGTTGGTACTAATAGGCGCCGTTGTCAAATTTAAAGGAGTTGTCGAAGCGTCGAGTACGCCCCCATCTGCGACATTTACAAAGATATTTTGTGTCGCCACATTTTTTGCCATTCTAACATCAGACCCCAATTTTAGCGTACCTTGATTTCCGACATTAATAGTAATGGTCTGAACCGCCGAAGGATTAGAATTACTTGTATTTGAATAGACCACAAAGTGTGCTTGGCTTACATCTAAAGTTCCTAAAATATTGTAAGTCATATTCCCGAAGTTTGAGGTTCCACCTAATTTCAGCGCTGCCACTGTATTATCTTCTGTAGCATTGGTAGGAGAATGAAAAGAGCCATTTGGATTAGAAATCTTTACCGTTTTTCCTGCATTAATGGTCAATGTTTTATTGGAAGTACCTGCCAAAAGAGAAAAGGTATTTATTCCACTCGACTGCACACTGTTGTTTCCAAAATTCATATCCATATCAAAAATGATATTCTGGATATTGTTACCTGTTGGTTGAAAACGGGCAATATTCACGATGCCAGTTCCCGTTACCGTTGGAGAACCGCTTCCGCCGAGGTAGAGTCTAATACCTTCTCCTACCGTACTATTACCCGTAGAAGTACCTCCCAACGTTCCGTCCACTCGTACTACAGCATCTGTTCCATTAACAGTCAAGCTAAATACCGAACCACCAGGAGCTGTTGAAGATTTGTACACGCCTGAACTTTGAATAGAAAAACTCTTTGCCACGGTTAAGTTACTTGAGGCTGTCCAATTTCCACCTACAAAGACATCGCCATTGGTAGTGATTGCCCCAGTATGCGACATTGTACCATCCATAATAATGTTATTTGCTACTGTAAGTGCAACTGTCTCGGTAAGTGTAGCTTGCGGATTTACGGTCAAACTTTTACACGAACCTGCTACTGAAGATAAGGTCACAGTATGTCCTGCTAGAATATGAACATTCGTATTGGCATTTGGAGCAATAGTAGTTGAGCTTGCAATTCCTCCTTTTCCATCAGCGATATTCCAAGTGCCACCATTCCAATTCATATTGCCAGACGAAAGGTAATCCCCAGCAGCAATACCCGTTACCAATAGTGTACGACTCACACTCTGAGCGGGAGCATAATCATCACTTCCTACTTGAGAGGCTGTGATTAAACAAGAACCAACCCCTACAATTTGAACAAGTCCGTTCACGATCGTGGCAACTGAGGTATTTGAACTTGTGTATATTATTGGTAATCCAGAGCTTGCAATAGCTTCTGGATTGAAGTTTGCAGCACCAAATGACTTCGTCGCAATAGACGGAAAACTGATGGTTTGAGTAGGTAAAGCACCTAGGTATTCCACCACGATATTATCCAATTTGAAGGCGTTTGAAGTTCCTAAGATTTTTATTCTCATGCTTTGAACTCCTGCATGTAGACTTACCTGAGGTGCAATGGTAATTGTTTGCCAAGTAGAATTTCCATTTACAGGAATTTCAAATTCACCAGTCTTATCGCTTCCGTCAAACTCGATTTTGATTTTACCACCAGCAGCAAGTATCAAAGCATTGATATTGAGTTTAAAACGTCCAGCAGTTGGCACACTCACGGTATAGTTTAGCCATTCGCCAGCTTCTAAGGACGTAAGATGATAAGAACCATTTCCATGACTTTCGATATCAACAGCCTCGTTTGGACGATATTGACCGCCAATATTAGTGCTACTTAAATCATAATAGGTCTTATTCTGGCCATCGGTCGGGATATAATCAAAGTTCTCTGCTTCGATAGTGGCAGGAAAACTTGGAATGGCAAAGACAGGTTTTCCATCGACAAAATAACAGGCATCACCAGGAGAAAGAGAGGTTCTATGAAAAGTAAGTCCGCCCCAACCAGGATAATCCACTTCAAATCCTTGACTTTCTACCCCTAACTCTTGCGTAGAAATGTCATAGGCACGTTGAGTCCATTTATATTTATCAGCACTAACACCTATTCTGTCGCGATAATGCCCCAATACCATTTCGGTAATAGGCGCACGGTCAAATTTAAAGCCAGTTGCTCGAGTGGTGGCGGTTTTTCCTTCATTGAGTGGATTCATTCTTAAAGATTGCCACCTACCAGACCTATCCCTACGGCTAATAAACTCACCTGATTCTACGGTTGGTTCCCAAGGACTTGTCTGGTCGGGGTATGGATAATTGAGAGACACATTGTAACGATAGCTATACTCCATGCCTTTAAGCAATCTATTATCAAGAAAACCATAGATGTCGTCTCCCTGATTCCAAGCCATTTCACAAATAGTCAAAATATTTCCGACTCCGTTTAAAGAGTGTGTTTGATCTCTAGCACTTTCTTGACATTGACCATTTTCCCAAACATAGTTTTGAATTAACTCATTATAACCATAGTCAGGAACAGCATTATCAAAGCCATTCAACGCATATACCTCTTGGTACTCATTCGATGCACTTGTCGGAGTTGTACCATTGATCGGTGGTCCAGCTGGATAAGGAAGGTCATCTGCGCGGTGGGGTAAACCTTTTAGATATCTGATAGAGCGTTCATACATCACACGGTTATCCAGAAAAATACCCATAGCCGCAACACCTCTCATTCCGAAGATTCCTTGGTTTCCGTGTCGCCCAGCATCTCCATTGTACATAAACCAATAGAAAGTAACTTCTTCGCTGTTAATCTGGGACGTTGGTTCTATGGTAGAAGAATAACCCGGGTAAACCAACATTGACTTAAATCTTTCGAGATCTGTGCTGTTCCAACCGCTGTAGGTATGCTTAATTATTTCGGCACCCTCCAACAATTTCCATATTACACGACCAGCATCCAAGCTTCTGGTACCACCAGTCTTGATTCTTTGCAAATAGGACCAAGCATTAAAAATCTCCACAGCCTTTTTGGCATGACGTTCATCACCTGTTACATACCACATGAGGGCATTACAATAAGCTGCAAGTCCATCGTATTTGATGTCATCATAATTGAAACCAGATATGGTCGAAACCGTTGCCAAAGTTGTACTACCATTGCCTCGAACAGCATAGCTATAACTGGCATAGGGACTTTGAGAAAGAGATTTAAAGGAGGATTTCCAAGGCTCTACTCCAGCAGCAACCATGGCTTTCATTCTGTCTAAATCTGATTTTTTGTGAGATATACCGGGGTGAATAAAGGTTTGAGCCTGCGTATGGACATACGGCATTAATCCTACAATTATTAGAAATAATAATCGTAGTTGCCACGTTAAATTAGTTTTCATGTCAACGTTTAGTAAATGTTAGAAAGTCAAATTGCGAGGTTTTAAGTAGAAGTGTAGGATGTTTAAAAAGAGTATCAATAAGAAGTGAATAGGTATGTTAGGAATAACGTATAGGGTCTTACTTTGTACCCTATACGTCATCAGATTATTCAGGATTACCAGCCAGCGTTTTGCTTCAAATTTGTATTTAGCTGAATTTGTTGGGAAGGAATTGGTAATAGGTAGTTACGTTCTTGCCATCTTCTGCCTGTCTCGATTCGGTAGATACCATTCGAAATGTTGTTTCTAATACCCGTCCAATAAGTTTCGTAGGCTGTACCCGTCCATTGAATCCCTTGAATATCCATGGGCAACTCTGTTTCAGCCGTTTTCCAACGAATCAAATCATCTCTTCTGAAACCTTCAAAATACAATTCTATATTTCTTTCACGACGAATTTCTGTACGCATATCCAAGCCATTTGCCGAAACGAATGCATTGCTTAACCTTGGCATCGTCTTGTTTACACGATTTCTTACCAGATTCAATGAACGATTTAAGTCGACATCAGAGATAGAACCATTTCTTTCATAAACCGCCTCTGCATAGTTTAACAGTACCTCAGCATAACGAATTACAGGGAAATCATATCCTTCTTGGTTATCGTCCAAACGGCGTTCGGTCGCCCATTTCTGATTGGCATAGCCAGAGTTTGAATTTGATTTGTGTTTTCCTCTCGAAGCCGCTATATCAGCCGCATCTCCTTTCCATGTTACACGGGCACCAGGGTTTTCGTTATCCCAATAATAATTTCCATCAATCATCATGTTGTAGCGCATACGATTATCTCGGTTTTGAAACTCAGATGTTGTGGTCGCAAAGCCTTTGAATAAAGGCGATTTATCAATGGGCAAACCATCCTGACAAAGATATTGCGTAGCAAACTTGCGTGTTACCCAATAAATATTGTTGAGTGTGGAATGGGTAATATTTAACCTAATTTGGCGACTAGCAAAATCATATCTGTTCGCCAAAATATATTCTTTGTTAGCAGCCTTGGTAATATTGGCTGGGTTGGACTGCTGATTTTCCAAAATAAACATATATTTCTGTGCCGAATCACCCAAGGCCGTTGGGGCAAACAACTCATACAAAGCGCTTTTCATGACCTCGTCATTGCTCGAGATAGATTTGTCAAGCAAAGTATTCGCGCGGGCTGTATTTCCTCTAAATTTTTGCCAAGTACCTTCATACAAGGTTACTCTACCCAAAAAAGCCTGTGCTGCACCTTTACTTACTCTACCTTTATCGGAGGCAGCAATAGCAGATTCTAATGGCAAATCCGTAATAGCAGATTCGATATCTTGAATAATAAAATTAACAATTTCTTCTCTAGAATTTCGAGGAGAGCTTAGTTCGCTCGAAGTGGTCGTTAATGTTTTAGTAATCAATGGCACCTCGCCGTACTGTTGCAATAAGTCAAAGTACGTATAAGCTCTAAAGAACTTTGCCTCAGCGACAAACTGCTTAATGTCATTAGGTTGTGTATAAGTGCTTGCTTTTTCGATTAAGTAATTAGTTGCGCGAATTCTTGAATAGGCACTATTCCAGTTACCATCTGACAGTGGAATCGTGTTGGTACCATTACTGAAAGCATTTCCACCCGAAACAAATACAAAGTCTGCTCTACGGTCAGAGTGCGGTGAATCGTTTAGGATATCCGAGAAGCTGCGCAAGTAGGTATAAAATTCGTTGGCAGCTAATTTGAATTGATCGGAATTTTTCCAATAATCGGCATCCGAAATTTCATTGATAGGCTTTAAATCCACCAAGTCATTACAACTGGCCGTAGTAAACAAAAGTCCAACTAAAGCCGCTTTAATATATATCTTATTGATTTTCATAATCTTAATTCATTTATATTTTCCTAAATTCTCTTGCTAGAAAGTTAAGTTTACCCCAAATGTGAAATAACGATAGAATGGAAAGCGCTGACTCGTTGTACTAACATTCAGGTTGTTAGAATCGCCTGCGTTAGATACCGTTCTTGGTGCTTCTGGATCCCAACCATCTTTAATCTTAGAGAATTCATATAAATCATTTCCTGAAAAATATACTCTCAATCGTTCGATTTTAGCTTTTTGTGTGATAGCCTTCGGAATAGTGTAACCTACCACAAGGTTTTTCAGACGTAAATATGAACCGTCCTCTGCTACCCAGTCAGATGGGAAGTAATTGTAGTTGTTGATGGTACCCGTTGAGGAAATACGTGGTAAATTGGCGTTAGTTCTTTCTGGTGTCCACCACTGATCTAAGAAGGCTGCGTTTTGAGCTTGGAAAATTACCGCCGCAGGGATGCGCCAGTTACCATCGCGCACAATAGTGCGTTTGCCAACTCCTTGTAAAATAAAGCTAAAGTCAAATCCCTTGAATTGCAAACCACCATTTACAGAATAAGAATAACGAGGATTATCAGTGCCAAGATAAACAGCATCTTCTGGGAAAGTAATTTTTCCGTCGCCATTTACGTCTTTAAACATGTTGTCTCCAATTGCCAAACGGCTATTGGCTTGGGCCGTAGCCACTCCAGAAGGCATACCGATGTTGTTTCCAGTGATATACTTGCGATAATTATCTAATTGTTCCTGAGTTTGGATTCGACCATCGTATACCAATCCAAAATATGAGTTGATTGGATATCCTTCTACTGCTGCGTTAAATCCACGGTTGGCACTACTGATGAGATTTTGTCCACCAAAATTGACTAATTTATTTTGGCTATCTGAAATATTAAAACCTAAATTATAAGAAAGTTCTCCTACTTTATCTCTCCAATTCATTGAGAAATCCCATCCCCAAACGCTTAAATCACCATTGTTTCCCGTTGGTGCATTAGCCCCCATCTGCGCCGAATAGGTACGACTCAACAACATATTACCATTACGTTTCCAGAAATAATCAAATGACCCAGACAAACGTCTTTTCAAAAGTCCAAAATCTAGACCAATATTTTCGGTTTCTAGTTTTTCCCATGTGCGGTCGTACGCTACCAAAGTACCTGTTGGCGACACGCGAACTACTGGACTAGTACCCAAAATTGGATAACTGGCATCGGTTGAACTAGTAGAATACGCTAGGTTTAAGAATTGGATATAGTCATAATTGCTAATGCCACTCTGATTCCCCATCACCCCATACGAAGCTCTTAATTTTAATTCATCAAAAATATTCAAATCTTTGATAAAGTCTTCCTGACCAAGGCGCCAACCTCCTGAAACACCATAAAACAATTTCCAACGATCTTGTGCTCTAAATTTTGATGAACCATCGTAGCGAGCATTGGCTTCTACAAAATATTTATCATTGAAGTTGTAATTAAAACGAGCAAAATAACCTGCTAATGCGGTGTGAGTTTGACTTTCAGTTACCGTTTTGGAAGTAGGGTCACCAACACTCAGAGATAGTGAAGGAGGTACATTTGCTAATACATCAAATGTTTTTGCTAAATAAATATTACGCTGATACAATTCGTATTGTGCTCCCAACACAGCCTTAATCGTCTGATTTTGAGCAACCTCTTTCTCATACTCCAAGTATCCGTTCAAATTATAGTTATTCTCCAAACGCGATGAACGTTGGTAGAAACTTCTTGTAGGTAAATTCGAAATCAAAACATTTCCCGAATAATCATACCATCCAATCGAATTACCTAACGTACGAATATCAGTATCTAGTTGATAAAATCCTGCATATCCAACAGCTTTCAGATTTGAATTAAAAGCGTAGGTCAAGTTCACATTGGAGTTCAAACGGTTGTTATATTCCTTGTTATCGCCCCCTTGAATCGCAATTTGATTGACAGAAGCATTACCCAAACCCGACCCCCAAACGTAAGGCTTGCCTGTCAAACCCAAACCACTCAATGGTTTGCCCGGCTGATTACCATTATTCAAAACATCGCCTAAATAGGTTGGTTGAACAATATTTTGAATTTCATAAGAAATATTCGTTTCTAATTTCAACTTCTTAGAAAATTGGTAATCATGCGTAAGACGTGCATTGTATCTGTCTGAGAAATTATTTCCTACTTGCAACAAACTTCCATCTTTCAAATAGCCTAGGGAAATTCTGTAACCCGATTTTTCAGTAGAACCTGATATACTCAGTTGATGTTCGGTAGAAGTTGCCGAGCCCCAAAGCATATCTTGTTCTGTACCCGGGAAAAAAGTAAAATCCTTTACATCTCCAAACAAGGAGGCCCCATTGACACTCATAGCATCATACTCTGCTTTTGTCATCCACTGCTTACCAGCAGCCAACGCTTTTTCAGCCACAGCACCATAGTTATACCAAATATCTGTCGCAGGGAACCCATCAGTCGCACGTGCTTCTTTTACAAATGGCGCCCAACCTTTGATATCCACTAATTTTGGAAGCAAACCTACTTTTTTAATAGAAGTCGAACCATTATAATCAATTACAACCTTCCCTGATTTTCCTCGCTTGGTGGTAATCAATACCACACCGCCAGCGGCACGTGAACCGTAAATCGCCGCAGAACCATCTTTTAGGAAAGATATGTTTTCGATATCATTAGGGTTAAAAGAATTTAGTGCCCCTACCGATGGAACTGGCACTCCGTCTACAATTACCAATGGTTCGGTAGAGTTGACAGAGGCAGCACCACGAATCTGAAAATTCCAACCTTCACGGCCAGCTTGAGCAGAATTTCTTGTTACAGTAACACCTGGTACTTGTCCTTGTAAAGCAGCTAAAGGGCTTGATACGGGACCGCGGTCTTTGAAAGTTGCTGCTGATACTGTCGCAATAGAACCCGTCAATGTAGCCTTTTTGGCGGTACCATAACCTACCACAACAACTTCATTCAGCGATTTAACGTCAGATTCTAGGGTAACGTTAACAAGTACACGTTTTGAAACACTTACCTCCTTTTTGTTAAAACCCACTGATGATATTATCAAGGTGGCTGTTTCGGCCACTACAAGGCTATATTCTCCTTTTTCGTCGGTGGTAGTTCCTTTAGTAGTACCTTTGATAATGATACTGGCTCCCGGAATTGCCTGACCATTTTCGTCAGTTATTTTACCTTTTATGGTTTGATCACCCAAAATGGTTAGGGTATTGATACGAGTTTCCAAATTAGAAATGGTAGCCAACATCATATTCTTTTTCAAGATTATTTTATTACCAACCATCTCATAATCAACCCTTAAAGGTTTAAGCAAACGATCTAAAACAATATCTAATGACTCGTTTTTAACCGAAATTGTAGCAGTAGAATTAGCCGAGAAAATTTGAGGGTTATACAAAAAACGTACATCCGACAACTTTTCCAATTTATGTAAAATACTCTCAACTGACTGATTATTGCTTTGAACACTGAGTTTCTGATTAAGGACGTTTTGAGCCACACCTTCACGTGCCTCAGCCATCGTTGTACAGATAATCGCAATAAGCACCTGATAGAAACTTATCCGCATGACTTTTAGGATTGTTTTTTGAAATAGTACTTTGTTTTTCATACTTTTGTTTGATTTGTCGTTTCGAATCGGCAAACGCTCCCCCAGCACACTTTTTTAGTGTGTATCGTCATTGCCAAAGAAGATAGGGAGTTCTGAAGCGAGGGTGCGGGAACACCTTCGCTTCTTTTTTGTGGCTACTAGCCGAGTTTTTACATAATAATAATAAGGTTTACTTTATCTCAAAATAAAATTGTCTGCTTCCTAACGTTTAATAACAACCGTTAGAATATATCACAATTTGCGCATCCACTTGTTCATACTTTGCATCAAGGGTCTTACAAATGAGGTTGAGTTTTTCAAAAAGAGGTTCATCATCCAGCGAGGCCGTCAAATAACAATTTTTCATCACATCAGCATCGTACACGATATTCACACCATACGCTTTTTCAAGAACTTTGAATACCTCCGATATTGGTACATTAGTAAATTCAAACACCTGATTTTGTATAGGAACTTTTAACAAGTTTGGTGAATCAACCAAACTTCTAATCATTCTCTTATCGGTTTCGTCGAATACCACTTGTTGATTCGGCGTGAGTACCAATCCTTCTAATTTCTTGTGGTTGGTATGTTCATCCAAATTACTTTCTGTATTTTCAAAAACTGATACCTTACCTGTTTTTACAACCACTTTTACAGTTTTATCATTTCCATTTGCTTGTATTAAAAAACTAGTACCCAACACTTTAGTCACTAACTTATCAGCAAATACAAAAAATGGTCTCGATGGATTTTTTGCTACCTCAAAAAATGCCTCCCCGATAAGTATTACCTTTCTTTGTTCTTTTTCAAACTTTTCGGGGTACAGGATTTTACTATTTTTTTGTAAAACAATTGTACTTCCATCCTCCAAGTTTACGGTCATCTGATGATCGGTCGTATTCTCTTTGGTAATCCATTTTAAGGACGAACCTTGTGCCAAAGCAATACTTTTTTCGATTTGCAGAGAGGATTCACGACCTTTATTCAACCAAAAAACGCCAAGGATCAAAAGCACCGAAGCAGCAGCATAGAAAATTTTGTTCCAAGGCCAGCGAACTACCTTGTGCTGAGCTTCTGATTCATCCAATTGAGCATTTAACTTTTCTAGCTCAAGCGATACTTCTGCATCACTTACATGATCAAAAGCTTTGTAAATCGACAATAAAATGCCTTTGCTTTCCAAAATATCGGCTCTCTTATCAGGATTCAGTAGCATCCATTGTTCCCAAAAGGCGGTTTCTTCCTCAGAGTTTTCTAAAACCCATGCTCGGAAAGAATCATCCGAAATAAAATCTGTTGGCTTATATTGTCTATAATCTTGCATAGGATTTATTGCACTTTTTCTATTCTTCAAACAAAAGATGTAATAAGACTCTTGTCATACTCTTTTTTTGAAAACTTTTTTTTAAATAAAAATAAATTGCTTTCAAGTAAATCAATCCAGTATGTCCGAAAGACCTAAACTTGTTTTTAAACGATTAACCTTCAAAGATCATTAGTAAAAATAAAACCGTCATTTACCTCTATTTTAAAAAATGGAAAAAGTTTTTTCATAAAAATATATCATTATTTATTTTTTTGTTACATTTGCTTAATCAATTAAGCAAACTTATGGTAAAGTCAGCCTCTCTATCAAAAAATAATGAGTTGTATGTCTCTTTATGGGAACAATCTCAGCTAGGTGACCGTGCGGCATTCAGCAAATTATGCGAAGCACATTATCGTCTATTGTTCAACTATGCCGTGAACTTCACAAGTGATAAAGAAGCCATTAAAGATGGTATTCAAGATTTATTCCTACAATTATGGGAAAAAAGAAATACCATTGGCGCCATCAATGTGATAAGCATTTATTTGATAAGAGCTTTACGCAACAATCTACTCTACCAAATGCGTAAAAATAAATGGCAGGAATTCAGCACCGATGTTGACTCAGAGGAGGCTAATATTGCTGACGAAACTAATATTGAAGACCAGTGGATTTCGACGGAAATATATTCGCAAAATGAGCAACGTGTAAGAAAAGCCTTAGAATTACTGCCTAAGCGCCAAAGAGAAGTACTTTTTTTGAAATTTTATCAAGGTCTAAGCCACGATGAAATAGCTGATTTGATGAATATTAATAAACAATCCGTTTCAAATCACCTTCAAAAATCGATGAATACCTTGAGAACTTTATTCCCAAATCATTGGGAAATTTGGGTTGCTACCTACTTTATTCACTTGAAAATGAACTTATAATCCTTTCAAAAATAAGTATGCTCCAAGAAATTCTTGGAGCATAGCTTGATTATCATTATCTATCCAAAATAATTAATACACTGTCTTATTTAAGAGTGTTGAATTATGAGTTGTGAATTTTGAGTATAAATAAATAACTATCAATATTTTATACTAAAATCAGATTTCCCAATTCAGAATCTCTATTCCACAATTGTAGGCCTCAAAACTCTTATTTCACTTCTATTTTTAAAGGTCTTTACTGATTCTGAAATAGTCAAAATCAGCGTAACCTCCTATCTCTTTCGTAGCATAATTGAATAAGCCAAATCGATAGCCCATAAAATGTGGTAAAGTGTACTTCATTTTAAGAGGCTCGCCTATCTTAGTCCAGTTTTTTCCATCGAGACTGTAAAAGAATACTGCGGTATCTTTCAATTCAGTAAAATCGCAACTCGCTTTTAGGTAAACTTGATTTTGCTCTAATGGAACCTCTTCTATCAGCACGGGTTTTCCAGTATTAGCACTCACCATGATTATAACTTTCTTCCCATTTTTTACCTGCACTCCTACTTGTCCAAATAGTTTTTGTAAAAGACTTAATCCTGCAAAATCACCTTCTTTCATCTTTGAAACGTCGAGTAAAACGCTACCCGAACAAGTTGGGCCAAAGGTTCTTTGAGTTAATGTATTTCTTGCCAACAAATACGAAGTATCTATGCGAGCAGTTTTGAGACGAAGAAAACCTTTTCGCTCAGTCAAACTCCATAGTTTATGGTCAGGATTGTGGTTCCATTGCCAGACTAAAGGAAAAGATGCCTCTCCTTTCTTACGAGTAAATTCATCTGAATTCACCAAGTGTGGAATCAATCCAGTACTTACAGGCAAATCGAGGGTAGCAGGAACTTTGCCATTTTCACCTAATACTGGCCAGCCATTCTCCCATGTTACAGGCACCAAATAAGGGATTCGACCAACTGCACCATAATCCCTAAACAAATAAGAAAACCATTTTCCATCGGGTGTGTCAATCAAGCCTCCTTGCGCAACGCCTTTGTCTTGAAACGCCACTTTACCTTCCCATGGGCCAGTTAACTTATCTGCCCTGTGCACTACTACGGTTCTCATACTACCTTTTGGCCAAGCAATATTAAATAAATAGTATTTCCCATTTACTTTAAACAATTGCGATCCCTCAGATGGTAAACCAATTGGACCTGCAGGTACACTAGCATTTTCTATCAAAACATGGGGTACAGCGCCTTCCTTTACTCCAGAAGCATCACTTTTAAGTTCGATGATATTTAGTTTTCCTCCTCCGTAAATTAAATAAACTTTATCATCATCAAAAAATAAGGTATGATCATGATAAGAAGGAGCGAAAGTGTGGACTTTCCAAGGACCTTTTTCTATGTTCTTTGTAGTAAAAACGTAGGTTTTATTGGTCGTTTGAGCAAAGGTTGTAAGATAATAGGTACCCTTATGAAATCGCAAACTACTCGCCCATGAACCTCTTCCATAGGTACTTTTGCCATTCCGAAGATTTAGTTCATCAATTGACCCCAAGGTATCGATAGGATAACTCACCAATTGCCAATTCACCAAATCCTTTGATTTCATTATTGGTACGTTTGGTACCATGTGCATGGTGGTACTACTCATATAGTAGGTATCGCCTACTCGAATCATAGACATGTCGGGCACATCTGCGAAGATGACGGGATTTTGAGCTTTTTGGGCTTGTACTCCATTCCCAAAACTTACAAATAGGAATAAAGAGGTAATTATTTTTTTCAACATAATTCGTCTTTACAATGTGTCAAATTGACACTTTTAGAGGTAAAATAAAAGGCAAGTCAATTATGACCTGCTTTATGCATAATAATAGGACAAATTTAGCCATCGATTTAGGATAAACCAAACATTTTGAAATATTATTATTCATATATTTAATTATCTTATTGTTTGATTCTAAAAAAGAGTTAGGTAGATATTAATAAAACGTAACTTTACTTCATTATAAAGTAATGTAACAGTCCTAAACCCTGTTATTTTCAAAAAAGAATGAGTCAAAGAAGAATAACCATATATGATTTGGCAAGAGCCATGGGTATTTCGGCATCTTATGTGTCGAGAGCACTAAACGAACATCCTTCCATTAATCCCGATGTAGTAGCTGCGGTAAAGAAAAAAGCCAAAGAATTGAATTTTAAGCTTAATTCGCATGCGGCCAATTTGCGTCAAGGTTCTTCCAAAACGCTTGGGGTTATTGTGCCTCATATCAATCAGAGTTTCTTTTCGGAAATCATTGCAGGAATCGAAGAAATATGTTTTGAACATAATCACAGCCTCATTATATGTCAAACTCATGAGTCATACCAAAGAGAATGTCTGGCGGTTGATACCCTTGTGAGACAAAATGTAGACTGTATTATTCTTTCAGTCGCTGCCGAAACCACAACGACTGAGCATTTGGAAAACATAGCTCAGCATAATATCCCTCTAATTCAAATCGACCGTTATCTCGACCAATTAAATAGTTGTAAAGTACTGAACGACAACAAAAAGGCTGCTTACGATGTCATGCAAAGTCTTTTTGGACAAGGTTATGAACGAATCGCTTTTTTGGGTGGCCCCACTCATTTAACAACCTTTAAGCAACGTAGAGATGGATTTCTACAAGCTTGGGAAGATTCTGCCTTTTCAAGTAATACACCCTTATTGTTTGACGATGTCTTTGATTTGAATGTTGTTACTGAAGTTATAGACCAACTTTTAAAGGATGAAAATAGACCAGATGCCATTTTCACGGTATCTGATCATCAATCGGTTGCCGTACTTCAGAAGGCAGAATCATTAGGTATTCGAGTACCACAAGATTTGGGTATTTTTGGTTTTGCCAATGAAACCTTTACTGCTATTATGAATCCCTCTTTATCTTCTGTTGACCAAAAAAGCAAAGAATTAGGCATCAGAGCAGCACGAGTATATTTTGACGATATTCGTAAAAACAATGGTATTCCGAAAATAGACCAAGTTATCTTAGAAACAGAATTAATGACTAGGCAGAGTTCGATAAGGAGGTAAAGCACCAGAGACGCAAACATTGCGTCTCTAATGAATAACCATTTATACTTTTATATCTGTTCACTTTACCAACTGACGCAAGCATTGCTTCTCTACAATTAAGTTACAAATTAGAACCTATTCAATCCATTTGATACACACTAATTATCCGTCCTAAACGGCGAGGCTGGCAGTCCTTCTGCGTTGATTAAATTGGGATTTACGGGGTTATCTGCCCACGCATATCTGACAAATTTCGGATTCGAAATACCATCAGCCCAAACAATTACTTTATTTCCTTCAATTTTTGATTTTGCCCATACAAATTTCTTATCTGCTCCTGCAATCGCTAAATCCCCAATAGGTTCTCCGTCTTTGGTTTTGAGTCCATTTCCTATATTCTCGAAAGTCAAGATTATTTGATTATCCTTGATTTCGGAAGAAAGCAAACTTGGACCTGAATGAATGACATTTTCATGATATGCCAATTTTAAGGCGGTTAAAGCAAGTCGTTCACCCACATCTTTCTTGTTATCTGGGTGAATATCATTCCATTCGCCGAGGTCGATGGCAACTGTCATAGCAGTATTCGGTACTGATAAGGCTTTGGCTTGTGATTCTCGCAAAACAGCCCAACTGCTTTCAGAAGGAAGATAATCATAATCCATATATCCAGGCAATTGTATGTACAAGAATGGCAATGTTGTATTATTCCATTTTTGTCGCCAATCCTTAATCAAAGCGGGTAATAATTGTGCATATTCTGCAGGTTTCCCAGCGTTGCTCTCGCCCTGATACCAACAAATTCCTTTGATAGCGTATGGAATAGCGTGTGCCACCATAGCATTATAGAGTGCAGTTGGCTGATTTTGAGCACTTATGGGAAAGACAGCATTGGGATTAAATTGTCTTTGAAATACTGCTCCAACTTTATATTGCCATGTTCCTTTCAAATCAACGGTATCTTTTTCTGAAAAAATACAGTATGGTTTATCTGGTACAAAACCACCTTTCCCGCCGTTGTTGGTCACTCGAACGACAAAGATGTTTTTGCCTGCTTTTAATATCTCAGGAGCAACGGCATATCTTCGTTGTGGATACATATAACCTGTTGAACCCACTTTTTTTCCATTGATATATAACTCATCAGCATCGACAATTCTTCCTAAAAAGACCTTGGCATTTTTACCAATCATCGAGGTAGGAATCTCAATTTCTTTTCTATACCAAACAATACCATCCAAGTTGCGAATACCTTGGTCTTCCCAATACCCTGGCACATTGATATTTTTCCAGTTCTTAGGTATATAATTCGTTTCATACCATTTACCAGTCATTCCTTCGTCACTTGGTTGCGGCAACGAGCGACTGTATTCCTGACTTTTACGATTGACTTCATTGATGCGGGCAGTATCCTTATTATTGTTTACCAGTTCTTTCATATTGGGTATTTCGGGCAAACCTTCTTCGCTAATCCAAGCTTCTATTGGAGTTCCGCCGACGCTAGCGTTGATAATACCAATTGGAATCTGGTATTTTTGATGAAGCTGTTTCGCAAAAAAATAGGCTACTGCCGAAAAAGGTCTTACCTCCTCACCCAAGGCTTTTTTCCATTGTCCAACAGGAATATCTTCTTGTGCTGAAACGAGATTGGTTAGAGTAGGTACCCAAAATTGTCTAATCTGAGGAAAATTAGCCTCCGCAATTTCTTTGGCATAAGTCACATCATGGATATTGAGCTGATGTACCATGTTACTTTGACCGCTACAAAACCATACATCTCCAATCAAAATATCGTTGATTGTAATTTTGTTTTTTGTATCGCTCACCTCCATTTGATACGGACCTCCCGCCTCAAAAGCTGGTAAAGTCAATTGCCAACGACCAGATTTCGAAGCAATGGTTTTATAGGTTTTATTTTGAAACTTTACCTGAATTTTTGAACCTTCATTGTCCCAACCCCAAATTTTCAGAGCAGTTTGTCTTTGCAGAATCATGCCATCACTCACCAATTTGGGCAAACGCAATTGTGCATGAAGAGTAAAAGCAAAAACACAAAATGTGATCAGTAAAAAATACTTTTTCATAGTAAATAAAGCGATAGAGACGCCGAATAGACGTCTCTGGTAAGTTAAATATGATACGGTTCTATCAATTGAATCAATCCATTTTCATCATAATGAATCTCCGTCATTTTGATACTTCGCAAGTGCGTTACGCCTTTTGACAAGGTAGAATCATGATAGAATAAATACCATTTACCCTCGTATTCGCAAATAGAATGGTGTGTTGTCCAACCAATTACAGGGTTCATGATTCGTCCTGCGTAGGTAAACGGTCCATAGGGGTTATCGCCAATGCCATAACACAAGAAATGTGTGTCTCCTGTCGAGTAAGAGAAATAGTATTTTCCTTGATATTTGTGTACCCAACTGGCTTCAAAAAATCTGCGATCGTTGTCACCTGCTAACAGCTTTTCACCGTTTTCGTCCAAGATAAAAATCTCTTGAACTTCTTCTGCAAACTCCAGCATATCGTCGGTCAATTTGGCCACTCTTGGTCCTAAGGCAATTTCATTTGCCGTAGGTTCAAGGTTTTCTGCGTTAAATGTATTGTTGCGATAAGACTGTAATTGTCCACCCCAAATGCCCCCAAAATACATATATGCCGAACCATCTTCATCTACAAAAACAGCAGGGTCTATCGAGTAACTATTTTTGATAGGCTCAGGTTGTGCCACAAACGGGCCAACAGGCGAGTCGCTTACGGCAACACCAATCTGGAAAATTTCATCCTGATTTTTGGCAGGAAAATACAAATAATACTTTCCGTCTTTCTCCGCTGCATCAGGTGCCCACATTTGTTTTTTAGCCCAAGGAACATCATTTAAGTGCAAAGCCACACCATTGTCTACGGCTTCCGCGTCGGGATTTTCTAGCGAAATGACATGGTAATCTTCCATGGCAAAATGACTTCCTAAATCGTCAAAAGGAATACCTGCCTCGATGTCATGTGAAGGATAAATATAAATTTTACCGTTGAACACATGTGCTGATGGGTCAGCAGTGTAAATATGTTTTACTAAAGGTTGTGAGATTGCTTTTGAATCTATCGTATCAAAATCGATATGGTCTATTGGTTTTTCTGGCATGGTAATAGTTTTTTAATAGAATAGTGTTTGCTTTGATTTACTAGTTCAAGACTTAGTCTTGGACTCATTTTCTTAGCAGTTTGAAACTGTTTTTTATAAAATTCAGTCAAAAAGTCTAAACAACCGAATCACATTTTCTAGTTTTGTCAAGTAATTAAAGCTTACTTACTGATTACTGGACAAAACAAAAAAGAAGCTTTCACATGTTATCATCTCGTCAGTCAATTTTAAAAAACAGTTTTAAACTGTTCAAACAGTAAGTCCAAGACTAAGTCTTGAACTAGTAATAGTAAATTCAGTTTTGCCCAGTAGTTAGGCACTTTTATCTATTTTCTTCTCTCTTTTAAATCTGCTTCGATGGTTAATTCCATTTTTTTATCAATCATATATCCCAATAGCAAGGTTGCTCCCGCAATAAATAATCCCCCTGGAATCACACTCACAAGCAATTTTATTCCATTAATCGCACTTTCTGTTTGTTGTAAAGCATCAGCATCATAGCCAAAAATGCTCAGCATCCAAGTCGAGATAGCTCCACCTACACTTAAGCCGACCTTCAACCCAAAAATCATGGCCGAGAAAATAATGGCTGTAGCACGACGATTGTTTTTCCATTCACTATAATCGGCTACATCGGCAATCATTGCCCACAACAAAGGAATGGTTACGCCATACAATAAGCCATGTAAAGTTTGAATCACAAAAACCGCAGTTACTGATTCGTTTGAGATTACGTAAATTGACAATAGACAGAGTGCCGAAAGGCATAAAAATGAGGCAAAAATATTACGTTTACCAAATTTATCAGCTAATGGTTTTGAGAAGAAAATACCCACAATCATCGCAATCGTACTTGAGGCATTGATAATGCTCGAAGTAGCATAAGGTGCGCTATTTGATTGACTAAATTCAGAGAAGGCTTCTGCGCCAAAAATTTCACTCAATTGTTTAATCCACGAGGGAAAGCCTACATTTTCTAAAAATGCAACCTGACTATTTTCCGTTAAATAATATCTGAAGAAATAGATATTCATTCCGCCTTTCAATGCTAAAGTTATGAATACCAATACGGTAAGTACCAACATGATAATCCAAGGACGGTTGTTGAGTAAATCTTTTAAGTCTTCGGCAATTGGTGTTTTTTGAGTTACAGCAGGTACGATTCTCTCTCTCGTCGTAAAAAATGTTACTAAAAAACAAAGCACTCCTGTAATAGCGAAAATCAACATTACTTTTTCAAAGCCTACCGCTTTGTCACCATGCCCAACCGCAATAGCAGCGGGAAGCAAAATTACTTGAATGATAAATTGTGCTAACATTACCGCCACAAAACGATACGAAGAAAGGCTATTTCGCTCCTTCATATCTCCAGTCATTACACCACTCAAAGCAGAATAGGGCAAATTGTTAGCGGAGTAAATAACCACCAAAAAATATAGGTAATTAACGCATACAAAAACTTCCCTGAATCGCCTAAATCGGGGGTAGAGAATGCTAACAATGCCATTACACCAAAAGGAATAGCAGTCCATAACACCCATGGGCGAAATTTTCCCCAACGAGTAACAGTACGGTCAGCAATAGCGCCCATCGCCAAATTGAAGATTGCGCCAACGATACCTCCCGTTAGCATCACCAAACTTGCTTTGGAAGCAGGTATTTTATAAATATCTGTATAAAAAAAGGCCAAAAATGCCATTAAGGTTTGAAAAATCAAATTGGCGGCTAAGTCTCCAAGACTGTATCCAATTTTTTCTAGAACAGATAGTTTTTCAGATGGTTGTTGGTTCATAGTTAAATATGTTTGTTTTTCAGGAAATTAAATTGAAGCACAGAGGCACAGAGTGAAATTTATTTCTTGTTGAGTTGGTTCATTTTAATCATCTAATTTTCAATAGATTAAAATTATGTTATATCTATTCGAGACTTTGTCTCGGACTGGAGTTTGCTTCAGTTTTTAAATTGTTTTAAAACCTAGCTCAAGACTAAGTCTTGAACTGGGAAAGTATTGACAATCAATTTCCTAAATAAGTCTTTGGTGTGTTTCCAAAGTCTAGGGTGATTTTTTGCAAAACTACGCCTGAGCTAATCATCCAATATTTGATGGTATGTTTGCCTGCTTTTGCAATCGTGTGCTTGGTGGTTTTGATATTGATATTTTCGGCAGCCCACTGATTCCAAATTCCTCTATCGCTGGTTTTATCTTCTTTGTTAAGACTCACAATTTGTGGTGTTTCATCGTCTATAGAAATCGCATATTGCAGCCCTTCTGGCGTTGCATGGAAATTTAATGTTGGTGAGAAATAAGCCTTTACAGTTACCTCTACGGCTTCTGTAGTTTCTATCTCATATTCTACATGTGGAGAAGTTGCACTCACATTTTGCGATTTGGCTGTCACTGGAAAGGTTGTAATGGCCGAACCTGTACGCCCATGATCAGGCAAAACTTTCCAAGTAATCTCTTTTGTATGAATCAATTTTGTATAATGATCTGCCTCTATTGCAATTCCTTTATTTGCCTTCACATTATTCTCTAAAGGTTTTTCTGGCAAAGCCTCAGAGGGATTGAGGTATTTAACTTCTGGGATTTTTTGTTTTTCAGGCTGTTGCCAATACGTATAGCCAATATGGGTTTGACTCATCAAATGATTCCATTTACCCTGATTCAATTGATGATATTCGTTGGTAATCAATGAATCTTTGGCAAACAATTCTTTTACCTTATCGGCATATTGATTTGCTTTAATGGATTTTTCTGAAAAAGCTTTTTTATTTAATGCCACCTGAAAATACATTTCATAAAGGTTTGCACAAGCTTTAATCGGGTGCAAAACCAATTGAAAATAAGCATCTTGATACGACTGAGGGAGTTTACTTTTCACCACCTCCGCACGAGACAATAAGTGTTGGTATTCTTGATTGACTTCCGCCCATTCGCCAGTCTCCAAAGAGAATGTCTTGTCGTCCAATAATTCTGGTTTGCGACGAGCATTATACTTGGTATATAACCTCAAAAGTTGGGCAATTTCTTGGGCATTTTCCTGACCAAACTGTTGAGTAGCCCAGTTTTTGGCATATTTAGACAAATCATTTTCCTGTATTTTTTCAGGATTCCAAGCGTAGTCTAAAAAGAAAGAAATAGGATATTCCATTGGCTTGAGGTCGCCAACATTCACAATCCAGATATTTTTGGCTTGATGTTCCCAAGCCAAATGCATCTGCTCCCAAATACGTGGAATAGCATTGGTATTCAGCCATTTGTAATTACGAGGCCCGCCCACATAATCAAAGTGATAATAGATGCCATAGCCGCCTTTTCTGGGTGCATCGGTTAGTTTTGGTAGTTTTCGCAAATTTCCCCAGTTATCATCACAAAATAGCAAGGTCACATCATCAGGAACTCGCATACCTTTGTCATAATACTCCTGAACTTCTTTATAAATCGCCCAAAGCTGCGGGGTTTCCTCCGCTGGTTTACCAGTAGCATCGGCAATGATACTGCGCTGGTCTGCCACGATTTTTTCCAACAAAGCCGTAGCAGTTTCTCTCGACATCGGTTCGTCGCCATCACCACGCATACCTATACTTACAATTTTCTCGTTCCATGCACGTTTCATCCCATCTTTCCAAAATGTTCTTAATTTCTCTGCATTCGCTTCATAATTCCATGGTCCTGAGCCAAATCTACGCCATTCATCGTGCGCACGCATCAATGGCTCGTGGTGTGAAGTTCCAATTACAATACCATATTTATCTGCCGTTTTGATATTTAAAGAGTCATCAGCATAAAAAGCATTTCCCCACATAGCAGTCCAGATATAGTTGGCTTTCAAACGGAGTAAAAGTTCGAATACTTTTTCATAAAAACGATGATTAAATCCTCCAAATTTTTCTTTTGTCCAGCCAGAAAGTGCAGGAGCTTCATCGTTTAAGAAAATACCTCTATATTTTACCTTTGGGGCATCTGTTTGGATAAATTTTGTATTAAAATACAGTTCTTTTTGCTTCAGTACTGGTACATCTGCCCACCAATTCCAAGGAGAAATACCCATTTGTTTCGATAATTCAAAAACGGCATAAGCCACGCCACGGCGGTCGTTTCCTGCCAATACCAGCGCGTTTGCTATTCCTTTTTGTGGGTCTTGTATAGTCTGAACCAAATTTCCCTCCCATTGATGGGCAGTAGAATTAGGCTTAAGTAACTTTTTGGCAATAATTGTTTTTAGAAAAGTAGAATTTTCAAAAGTACCAATAACGATAGCGTTAGTCTTGATAGTTTTAAATTCAGAAACGATTTCAAGTTTTTTTCCTGTAACAGCCTCTATATCTTTTTGTAACAAAGAAGCCGAGGTTTTTACTAATTCTGTCTCTGAGTCATCTACATAGATAACCGACTTTGTAAGCGGAAAACCTGATTTTGGCACAAACATATTTTGCGCAAAACTTTGCTTGGTAAAAACACACAAACTTATGCCCAAAAGCCATTTAACGATATTTGACATAATAATTGATTTAAAATTCAATGACTTTTAGGATTACAGATTCCGTCGACTTGCGGTCGGTCACCTCCGGACGAGGATCATCGCAAATGCAATCATCGGACGTTTCGAATCTTTGAAAACGCCAATCTTTATTGTTATCATATCGCTCAGTGGTTCGAGCAAATGATAGAATAGAAGGCGGCAAACTCAATAGTATGGAGCAAGAGATAGCTCGCAACCAGCATCTTTTCAAAGTCATAAATCTAAGTTTAGAAAACAATTTTCGATAGATTTTGTGAACGCTATTGATAAAAGTCTAAATTTCAATATGGTACAAAACCAACGATTGCAAAATTAAATAAAAACCATAAAAATACAACCGATTGCATAAATTTTTAAATTTTAACAATAGCTTGATTTTTCAGTAAAAAAGTATGAAAATTGAGAATTATTAAAAGAATACTACTATTTATTCCTACAAAAACCAAATTGCAAGTGATTTTAATTTGTACTATTCTAATACAATAATATAGATATATTCGGTAAAACTCCTCAAGAATCAAATAACTAATGCAATCGGATACATTTTTACATACAACTTTAGGTACACCATTTCAATAAACACATAATCACCTAAACAACAAATACTTAAGTTAAAATATTAGTTTTAAAAATTAAATACCTTTTCTCAAAATCGGGTAGAATGACCTATCCTGAGTCTTCCTTAAACAAAAGATTTTTTTTAGTATTTTTACGCAAACGTTTGCGATATGAAGAACACAAAGAAAGAAACAACCATATACGATATTGCCCAAAAATTGAACATTTCGTCGGCGACGGTGAGTCGTGGATTACAAGATCATCCTGCTATTAAAAAGGAGACCAGAAAGAAGATTTTGGAGACAGCCATCGAATTGGGATACCGCAGAAATATTATTGCTAGTAATCTTCGCAGACAAAAAACCAATACGATTGGAGTAATTGTACACGAATTGAATAGCAACTTCATTACCTCAGTTCTGGCAGGGATTGAAAAAATTACAACTGAAGCAGGCTATGATTTGATTATTGCACACTCGTATGAGAGCTATGAAAAAGAAGTTGCCAACGCCACGAATCTTTTTCACAAACGAGTAGACGGATTAATTGCCTCCTTGGCATTAAATACAACCAACCTCAACCATTACAAACAATATCACGACAAGCATATTCCTGTTATCTTTTTTGACCGTGTCGAAGAGCGTTCGGACAGTGCCAAAGTGATTATCGATAATTATAAATGTGGTTATCAAGCAACCAAACACCTGATAGAACAAGGTTGTATTAATATTGTCTTAGTCACCGCCAGCTTATCCCGCAACGTCTACCAACAACGTTATAAAGGCTACCGAGATGCACTAGAAGAAGAAGGTTTGACCTTCAACGACAGCAATGTTTTAATTAAAGATTTGAGCGAACAGTGTGGCGTAGAGGCTGCTGAGTATATTTTACAAATGAATCCACGCCCCGATGGAGCATTTATTACGAATGATTTTTCAGCAGCGGTTTGTATGAAAACGCTAAAAGAAAATGGCATAAACATTCCTGAAGACATTGCGATAGTTGGCTTTAATAATGATGCTATTGGCAAAATCATTGAACCACAACTTACCACGATAGATTACCCCGGAATAGATATGGGCGAAATTGCAGCCAAAAGTTTGATTGAACAATTGGCTGGAGATACAAAAGTTAACCCTATCAGTACCTTAGTCGTTCGTTCAGAATTAATTGTGAGAGGTTCATCTCTGAAAGAAAAGAAGTAATTAACAAATCAATTCTTGACTAACGATATTTCTTGTACCGCCATAGTCACTAGATAGCACCCAGAGATTTTTATTTAATGCAAAAAAAAGCTACACTATATTACAGCAGTAGCTTTTTGCTTCATCTAACTTAACTAAATTATATCTTTTGCTGGTTATAAAACCAACCATAAACTACTACTTTATAACAAGAGAAAGCATTACAAAACTGGGCAGATGAACAAATAAAACTTTTGCCAATCGCCTTTGCTTATTCCCGACTACCTTCCTTCTTATCGAGTATGATAAGCTTTTAAACCACTTTCAAGAAAAGATAAAAAGTTGTTTTCGTCATAGTTGGCTCCTTGTGGCTTTACCAAAGTCTGTCCTTTGTTGTCAAGCAAGACATAATAAGGCTGGGAATTAGTATTGAACTGCTTTGCCTGCATTTCGCTCCATTTTTTGCCAATAGTCGTAATTTGTTTTTGGCTGTAACTAGAAAAAAATTGTTCTGACTTCGCCAATTCGGTTTTGTCATCCACGTATAGCTGAATAATCACATAGTCATTTTGTAGACGAGTTAGTACAGCAGGTTTTGACCAAACAGTTGCCTCCATTTTTCGGCAATTGACGCAGGCATGACCCGTAAAATCTATCATAACAGGCTTATGATTGGCTTTTGCGTAGGCCATTCCCTCCTCATAGTCAAAGAAGGTGTCAAGGTTGAGTGGTGCATGAAAAATCTCCCCATATTTTCGAACTGGATGTTGACTCGCCTGTGGATTGTTTGAGCCAATTTTTTGTGTGTACAAATCAAAATCTTGGGTATGTTGCGGTGGTAAAAAAGCGGCAATTGAGTCTAGTGGCGCACCCCACAAACCTGGCACCATATATACTGTAAATGCCAGAGAAATAATCGCCAAAAACAAACGTGTAACTGATAAATACGCCACGGGTGAATCGTGAGAAAATTGAATTTTCCCCAAAAGATAAAGCGTCAATAAAGCAAAAATAGCAATCCAGAGGGTCAAAAATATTTCACGGTCGAACCACTGCCAATGGTAAGCTAAATCCACATTTGACAAAAATTTCAAAGCTAAGGCTATTTCCAAAAAGCCCAAGACAATTTTGACAGAATTTAACCATCCACCTGATTTTGGCAAAGCGTTCATCCATGATGGAAACATGGCAAACAGGGTAAACGGTAAGGCCAAAGCCAAGGCAAATCCAAACATTCCGATGGCTGGGCCTAATAGTTGCCCCATCGTGGCAGCTTGTACCAATAGCGTTCCGATGATAGGCCCTGTACATGAAAAAGAGACTAGCGCAAGCGTCGTTGCCATAAAGAAAATCCCCAAATATCCGCCTTTATCGGCGCCTTTATCTGAGGCATTGAGCCACGACGCTGGTAACATAATTTCGAATGCGCCAAAAAAGGAGGCAGCAAAAACAATCAGCATAACAAAAAAGACCAAGTTGAAGATTCCATTGGTCGAGAGGTCGTTGAGGGCATCTGCGCCAAAAAATACCGTTATCAATAATCCTAAGGCAACATATATCACAATAATCGACAAACCATACACCAATGATTTGGTAATGCCATTTGACTTTGAGCTAGCTTGTTTGGTGAAGAAACTAACCGTCATAGGCAACATCGGAAAAATACAAGGCATCAACAAGGCTGCAAAACCACCTAATAACCCAGCCACAAAGGTCAGCCACAGTGCTTGTTGCTGCTCTTTAGGAGGCAATATTGTAGAACTGATTTGTGCTTTACTGGCAGTATCTACACTGGCAACAGGTAAAGTATCAATGCTTGATTTTTGAATGACTGTATCTTTCTGGGGAGCTGTCACAAGACTAGTGTCTTTCTTCAAACTTTTTTCTTCCTCCACCTTTACAGGAATCGAAAACTCCAACTCGTCTGGTGGAAGACACTGTTTATCGTCACATACCATAAACTCCACCGAACCTTTGACGGTTATCGTTGTACTTTTGACCTTAATCTTTTGGGAAAACCTCGCCGATTTTTCAAACCATAATAAGTCCATTCCAAAAGTTTGGTCAAAAGCTTTTATGACTTTACTATCTTCCGAAACTCCACCTATCAGCTCAAAATCTGGCGAAGGTGTTAATTTAAACTTTGTGGGCACAGGACCGCCCTCAGCGATATGTTGCGAATAAATATGCCAGTGCTCATCGATGGCAGCAGTGAAAGTCAACAGAACCTCCTTGTTAGGCACATTAGTAGCTTTGAATGACCACTTTACAGGCTTTTTGATTTGCGCCTCAGCCACTATCGTTAGACAGAGCAGGAATAAGGTGAAGATTTTTTTCATATAATTTTAAACGGTTTATTGATGAATAAATTAGTAATTTCTTTGAGATATTCAAGGAGAATACTGAACAATAATTCTTGAAACATGGGATATCCAGAATTGAGTGAATGAAGATTGCTTTTAAACGTGATTAGTGCTAGACGAAACACTTTGCATCAAATGCTGATTTAAACAATACTATAGTTTCAAAAAGCAGTGATTCACTATTTTTGAAAAATATTTGACTGAAAAATAGACAGAAAGCCTAAACTACATTTCATGAGAGATTAATTGAGGGTCGTTAGTTTAAAAACCGTAGCAACAGGACAGTGAATAAACTTCTCAAATGTGTTATTCATCTGATTTTAGAGGATTTATTGTCAGGTTTGTCCAATCAAGCACCTGTTGCGTACGGTTTTAATAGAGAGATAAAATATTACACATAAATCTATGTATTACAACACCTTACCTCTCCTATTTATTCTTTAACTAACTCTGCCAGTTTTTTCTCCAAATCTTCGCCGCGGAGGTTTTTGGCAATAATTTTACCGTTTTTATCTAGCAAAAAGTTCATTGGTACTGCTGCTACTGCGTACATTTTAGCCGCCCCATTTTGCCAACCTTTTAGATCAGAAACATGAATCCAAGTTAGTTTATCAGCCTCAATTGCTTTCATCCAATTAGCCTTTTTATCGTCCAATGATACCCCTACGATTTCAAAATTTTTATCACGGTATTGGCTATACGCCTTTACCACATTGGGGTTCTCTTTGCGGCAAGGCCCACACCAACTTGCCCAGAAATCTACTAGCACATATTTACCTTTTAGTGACGTCAAATTAAAGGCTTTCCCAGAAGAATCTGCCATGGTAAACACAGGTGCCATACGACCCACATCTACTTTTGCAGCTTTGTCCAAAAAGAATTTTACTTCTTTCCCATAGTATGATTCCTGTGCATTTTTGGCCAAATAGCTAAAATACTCTTTTGCTTTTTCCTCAGAACCTGGTCTTGTAAAATAACTGTAAATAATAAATGGACTAATCAACGAGGTAGGGCGAGTAGAAATAAATTGCTTACAAACGCTATCTGCATAACTTTCACCTTGACGGAAGAGTTTGCTAGCTTTTTCTCTAATAGCCACACTATCAGGCATTTTAGTTTGTCTAGTTTCCCAAAACATTTTATCCGCTTTGCCCATAAGTGCATGCGCTCCATCCATTTGTTTACGATGGATCAACCAATCATCATGCATTTTAGAACCTTTGACTATTGCTTTACTGATGGAATCTTTTGATGCCGTAACAGTAATTTTACCACTTTGAACAAATATACGAGCACTCTCTTTTTTAGGAACGAGGTAAAGGTTATAAATCAAAGGATGTTTGATTTCTCCTTGAAATTGAAAAGTACCATCAGTGCTGACTAAGGAATCAATGTCAAAACCTTTTCCGTTATAAGACGACAGATACACTTTCTCATTTTTGAGACCAGCGATTTTGCCAGAAATATAGTATTTATCAGTTGTAATGGCTTTTTTTGCGCAAAAAGCCCTGAGACAGCGAGCATGCCAATGCCCATTGTCAATAGTATTTTTTCATAAAAGAACTGTTTAAACTTTGAAAATGATGAATTATGAGTCAGGAGTGTACGAGGGATTTCAAACAATTTAAGATTTGGGATTTCTGATTTCGGAAATATAGAAGCTTACGCTTCCGAAACCTAAAATCCGATATCCCTAGTAAACTGTTTCAGCACTCATACGAGGTAGTATTGCCCCAACTTCATAATTTTATCTATTTAATAAAATGTTCTAATGCTATTTTGAGCTCTTCGCCTCTCAAGTTTTTGGCGATAATTTTGCCCGTTTTATCTAACAAAAAATTAGTAGGAATCGAAGAGATTAAGTAGCGTTTGGCCACCTGTCCTTCCATTCCATTCCCGTCGCAAACCTGTTTCCATTGGAGCGAATCCGTCTCAATGGCCTTTGTCCAACTCTTTGTATTATCATCAATCGAAACGCCTATTATCTCAAAATCTTTTTCTTTAAACTGTTGATATAGCTGCACCAAATTGGGGTTTTCTTGGCGACAAGGTCCGCACCAGCTAGCCCAAAAGTCAATGAGAACAAACTTGCCTTGCATTGATGATAATTGGAAGGCATTTCCGTTTACATCCTTTATCGTAAATGCAGGGGCTATTTTGCCAACACTCACTTTTTCATTTTCATACAAATAAGATTGAATCTTTTTTCCATAAAATGATTTCTTTACAACATCAGTCAAAACCTCAAAACTTTCACGTGCTTTTTCTTCCTGATTAGCCTGTATAAACCTAGATTTGATGACCATCGCACTAACCATCGAATTGGGGTGAGATTTGACAAATTCGGTGGTTACACTATCATAAAAAGATTCAACTTTGGTAAAAATGGCATAGATTCTTCTTTGTTTTTCGGGAGATGTCAGGGTAGAATCTGCCTCTACAGCACTGACTCCTTTGGCAAATTTTCGTCCCAGTTTTATCTGTTCTTGATAAATATCCATGTCGTCATTGGCACTCGAACCTTGTATTTGAGCATGTTCCAAATCCCCTGCTTTCGCTTTTACCAGTATATTCCCCGCCTGTACTACTATTTTTCGTTCGTCAGTCATGGGACTGAGATATAGGGTAACAGTTTGAGGATATGCCATTTTTCCTTGAAATCGAAAAACGCCATCTTTTGAAAAAACAGAATCAATTATTTCCTTTTCGTGGAAATAGCTTTTCAAAAAGACTTTCCGATTTTTGAGTCCTTCAATTTTACCACTAATCTGATACCTTTGAGTTTGTTCAGGTTGTTTCTGTCCCAATACAC
Organism: Flectobacillus sp. BAB-3569; assembly: GCF_002270355.1. Classification (GTDB taxonomy): domain Bacteria; phylum Bacteroidota; class Bacteroidia; order Cytophagales; family Spirosomataceae; genus Flectobacillus; species Flectobacillus roseus. The sequence continues at coordinate 352,060 of NZ_NJFZ01000020.1, forward strand.
TTGAACATATCAAAAGTAACCACAGCAAACCATTTCCAATTTTTTTCATAATACCTATTCTTGTTTCAAAATGAAATTACAAAACATCTAGGAAACAAGAATAGGTATCTTGGAATATTAGTGCGGAATTGTGAGTTAGACCAATTTGAAAGGTTACAAACAATTGCGGATTTAGGATTGTTGATTGCGGAAATATTGAAAGTACCTTCATTTTTTTGGGGTAAAAAAAGTAGGTTATACTTCCTCAATCCAACATCCGATATCCGAAATGGATATACTACTAACTCACCATTCTACATCAGCACCTAGTACCCTGGGTTTTGAGTCAAATTTTTATTGGCAGCACGCTGGTTTTCAGGAATTGGGAATAACACAGAGGTTGATTTCCAAGTATTTTTTCTAATTCCTCCCAAAACAGCATCGGCACGACCTGTACGTTTCAAATCAAGCCAACGATGTCCCCATTCGCCAAATAGTTCTAGCTGTCTCTCTTTTTCAATAGCCAGTAACAATTGGTCTTTGGTAATAGCATTAGGCAAGGCCGCTAAGCCAGCTCTTTTACGGATAATATCTACCTCGGCTTTGGCCTCCGCGATTTTACCTTGCTGAGCTTTAGCTTCTGCATCAATTAAGTACAATTCTGCAAAACGCAAACCTACGTTGTATTCATTTCCAGTGCCAGTTCTTACTTTGTACTTATTGACAAAGTAATATTTTACACCACCTACAGTCGTAACACCTGCCCAGTTTATTTTTCTTAAATCAGCATCCTCAAATGATTTGTAGAGAGTATCTACAAGCGTGTAGGCAGGAATAACACCAGAGGCAGCTAGGAAGTTAGCCCCGAAAGTTGATACTCCAGTTAGATTAGCTTGTTGCCAAATAATTTCGTTACTTGTATTCACAAATACGTCTGCCAATGCTGGTAAAGTATAGGCTTGCGAGCTGATCACAGAGGTAGCATTCGTTTCAGCGTTTGCCCAGTCTTTTGTGTACAAATACGCTCTTGCCAGCAAAGTCGAAGCGGCATATTTATTGGCTCTAGCCTTAAACGTTCCAGCATAAGAAGCAGGAAGTTGCGCTTGCGCTTCTTTCAAGTCGGTAATGATTTGTTTCCAAACATCAGTTGCTGGCGTTCTTGGCAAAGTCGCATTGGTGGTATAATCAGCGTCAGCAGTTAACGGCATAGGTACGTCCCCAAATAAATTTACCAAATAAAAGTAAGTTAGGGCTCGAATAAATTTTGTCTCTCCTAACAATTGGTCCTTTATCGACGGCGTCAATGTTTGTGATTGGTTCAGACCAGCAATAGCGTTATTGGCATTTTTGATTTCCTGATAAGCAATATACCAAATAGAGTTTTCTACCAATGAATTAGTATTAGTCAACGCATTTCTTTCAAATTCATCGTATGAAGTATTTACCGTATTGTATTGAATATCATCCGCTGACATGCCAGGAAAGAAAGTACTTGCCTGAACAAAATTGGTCATTATACCCGTGGAATACAATCCAAGCACAGCACTAGTTGCGGTAGCATCTGCCTTGAAAACATCCTGAGACACAACTTGTGTTGGAGGAGCACCAAGATCTACAAACGACTCACATGAGCTAAACAAAGTCGAAATAGCGATGGCTGATGCCCAAAAAACACTTTTAAATTTATGTATAGTAATCATAGTAATTTCTATTAAAATGAGCAGTTAAGTCCTAACATGATGGTTCTGAGTGGAGGCAATACTTGCCCGATTGTTCCTGTTCCCAAACCAGAGGGCCCACCTTGAACTTGTGTCTCTGTATCCAAAATGTATTTGTTTTTTGACCAAGTAAACAAATTTTGTCCTTGAACAAACACACGGCAGTTGGTCATACCAATCGCTTTAGCAATTTGACTTGGGAACTGGTACGAAACACTTGCGGAGCGCATTTTCAAGTAGGAAGCATCACCCCAAAAAACATCCGATGAGCTAAAGAAATTGTAAGAACTGGCAATTGCTGTACCTGCGGTAGCCGATGCCCCCGGAAGACTCGCCATATCACCTTCTTGTTTCCAAATATTCAGATAAGAGGCATTTTGGTTGGTAAGTGCTCCTGGCCTTGTGTTGATGATATTGGTTTGTCCGAAACGATGATTGAATTGGAAGAAAATATCAAATTGGAATCCTTTATATGAAACAGAGTTTCCCAAACCACCATAGTATGGTGTTCCAAACTTGGCAACATACCTATCGTTAAAATCCACTACGCCATCTTTATTGATATCTTCGTATTGAGCTGCTCCTGTTTTAGGATCAACGCCTAAAAAGTGTAACACTCTAGTAAAGTTGATTGGTTGACCAACGATATAAGAGCCATTTGAAAAAGTATTTTCTATACCATCAAATTTGAGTAGCTTATTTTGCGGCAAGGTAATATTGAAAGTAGTTGTCCATTTCCAATCCCCACGAGAAATATTCGTGGTATTTACCTCAAATTCCCAACCACTATTTTCAATCAAAGCTGGTAAGTTTGCTTGTACTGAGTTGTATCCACTTTGGGTTGGAACACGTAAATAGCCTATCTGATTATCTGAGCGGTTATTGTAGTATTCGGCTGTAAACAATACTTTATCTTTCAAGAAACCCAACTCCAAGGCTGCTTCAAACTTCTTAGTAGTCTCCCATTGAATGTTGGCATTTGGTAAAGTCAAAGGAATCAACGACGGATTACTCAAATAAGTGGTTGAAGTGTTATAAAGCGGTAAATACAAGTAGTTTGAGATCTGGTCATTACCAGTTGTTCCATAACTTGCACGTAGTTTTCCGAAGCTCAAAGCTGAGATACTTTTGGCAAAATCCTCCTGTGAGAATACCCAAGCAGCCCCCAAAGCACCAAAATTACCAAAACGATTGTTAGGACCGAATCTTGAAGAACCATCACGACGGAATGTCGCATTGACAAAATATTTGCCTTGCCAATCATAATTTAAACGTCCGAATATTGCATTGTACTTGTATTCAACAATGTTATTGTAGTTAACAGTTATTAAACCCGCGCCAGATAGGGTATTCAACAACGCCTCCGTACTGTAATTGGAACCTGTCAAATAAAACCCATTAGAAGTATTATGTTGCCAGCTTGCTCCCACTACCGCCAAAAGTTTGCCTTTGCCAATTTCTTTTACATATTCCGCCGTTGGTTCGATAATATAGTTTTGAGCCTTATTATCTGCAAAGTTTAAAGTACTTGTTGGGTTTGAAGCTGGGTTCAACACGGATGCAGGCGTCAAGTTCTTCTGCTCTAAGTCTGTAATGGTATATCCAAAATTTGCCTTTAAGTTTAATCCTTTCGTTACATTATAACGAACCGTTGCATTACTAATCAAATTGGTGGTATTGGCATTGTTCTGACGCATCAAAGTCGACAAAGGATTGGTGAAGTTGTTTGACCAAAACATCTTTCCATTGGCATCGTACAAAGGTAAATTTGGAGGAAGGTTATACACTGAAGACAAATCGCTTTGTGGCAAATTTGTTTTATCCTTCGAATAACTTAACGCTAAGGTAAAATTCAATTTCTTATTTCTCGTACTATGATCTAGATTTAATCTACTCGAAAAACGTGTACTTGAGTAATCTCCTGGGAAAATCGTAGTTTCGTTACGATATCCCAAATTGAACATAAATTTGGTAAATGCATCTCCACCAGACAATGACGTTTGTACATCACTTACTTTACCTGTACCTCCCAAGAAGTACTTCTGCCAGTCGGTAGTTTTCGTTTTATCCCACAAGGTTAAATCTGGCGCATTACTTGTATTAGGTGTAACACCATCATTTCTAAATGCCTGTGTTCTTAGATCATAATATTGATCTGGACTTAGCATTGGAATAAAGCGGTTTAGTTCTGTAAAACCTGTTGAAGCATTTACATCAAATTTTGTTTTACCAGACTGTCCTCTTTTAGTCGTAATCAACACTACGCCATTGGCACCACGAGAACCATAAATAGCAGTTGCATCGGCGTCTTTCAAAATATCAATTCGCTCAATATCGTTGGGATTAATCATGCTAAATGGGCTTACACCGCCATTTGCACCTGAAATACCAAAGGCATTGAGGTTATCAGTCGCGGGGCTACCACCATTAAAATTGGTAAACGGCACACCATCAATCACGTACAAAGGAATTGTTCCTGATGACAATGACCCCTGACCACGAATTTGAATCTGGACGGCACTTCCCGGCAAACCATTATTTTGTGCAATTTGTGCCCCCGCAATACGCCCTGGTAAAGCAGCTAATACGTTTGATACTGGCTGTTTCCCGATTTCAGCCGAAGTAATCGACGTTACCGAACCTGTATTGATTCTTTTGGAAGAAGTACCATAGCCAATTACTACTACCTCGTCTAATGAACGAAGTGCTTGTTTCAACGAAATTTTGAGATTCGTTGCACTTCCAACGGTAACACTATACGATTCATAACCAACATAGGTAAATAATAGCACATAGCCTTTTTTCGCCACGACTCTAAATCTACCTTTTTCGTCAGTAATTGTACCAAAAGGTGTACCCTTCGCTGTCACCGAAACCCCAATCAGTGGCTCACCAGATTCGGCAGCGACTACGGTTCCTGTAACTTCTTCTCCTTGGTTGCTTTCGGCTTGGGCATTGGGCAAACCATTTGTTTTTAACAAATTCAAATTGTTGTCTACTACTCTCGACAAAATAATCATACGATTGTCTTGTACCGAAAATTTAATACCAAGAGGTTTCAAAAGCACCTCCAAAGCACTCCCTAGCGTTTCTTTCGAAGAGTTAAGAGATACAATTTGGTTGATATTGATTTGGCTACTACTATATACAAACTTCACCTTTGCTTCTTTCTCTAGTTTAGTTAAAGCAGCCTTTAATTTCACGTTCTCTACCTTGACGGCAATATTCTGATTTAGAATACCTTGTGCAAGATTTACATGGGCGTGAATAATTCCTGTGAACACCATAATTATGATGGCCTGACACATCGTAAACCGCATAATTCGAAGGATTAATTCTTTGATTCGATAATTTTCTGTCATACCTTTGATTGGGTTTTATTCTTTTTTGAAATGGAGGGATAAGACAATATTTTATCGCCACCGCTGCCGAGCGGTGTGACGAAACGAATAAATTCGAGGGCAAGAGTGCTGGAACCACTCTTGTCTTTTTTTATGCTTGGATTTTTTTCATTTGACGTTTTGGCTTTAAGGGTTGACGAATTAGTTAAGGATATTTAATTTTTAGAGTGATAAAAATTTCAGTGCTGAATTAAGAGTTATTAATTATCAATGTAACTTTCTATTTAATAGCATTTTACATTCAAATTTAACACAATCTTATTTTGCACTAATTCATTCAGAAAGAATCTCTCTCAGATCAAAAACAATGACTCTTTCTATTTATCTAACTTCTCATGTCGACTACTGGAACTAGTCAAATGATTGATTATTCTTTATTAAAATATTCTGTAGTTGAATGTTATTTGTTAATGGTACATCTGTTATTGGAACGTGTTTTAAAAAACCATAAATGTTTAATTTTACTTTTTACAAAATACACTTTTACAGTTTCGAAATCCCGCTGTTTGAGCCGTAGGCGAGTTTCGGGATTTCTTGACTTTCTTTTGTTACTTTTCTTGTGTCAAGACAAGAAAAGTAAGCAGTGGAGAAGGGATATTTTGTTTTATGAAAACGGCTATATATAATTTTAAACATCTTCTAAGAATACATTCAAAAACTCATTTAAATGCTAGAAAACGGCTGTAATCAAAACATATCTTTTACTTGATAACGATACTTTTATAACTTTTTCAATCTTACAGATTCTTTTATTCACAAACCAAGAATCCTTGTCCCCAACTCAAAAATCAACAATTTACCTACACCCATCGGCTTTCAAAAAAACTTTATTACCTTCAATCACATAACTGCCATTCATTATTTGACAAAGAATCGTCATGGTTTTATCCAATGACTGGTCTGTAAAATCCGCTGTGATTAAACAGTTACCTATCATATTATTAGTAAGTTCGAAATCTACGTCAAACTTGGTCGAGATTTTTTCTAATACATCCGACATCCGAGCATCTTCAAAGCTCATACTATACTCAGTATTAAGCAAATACGAAGCAGTGTTTTCTGCTGTTGCTGCTTTAATCTCCTTTTCTTGTGGCATACAAATGGCCTTTCCCGATGGAAGTACCAACGTATGCTTACTACCATTTGCCAAAGAAACTGCTACTTTGCCAGTAAATACTACCACTTCGATATGATTGCCAACTGGTCGAATATTAAAACTTGTACCTAATACCCTTGTATTCATCCCATTGGAATGGACAATAAAAGGATGACTTGCATCTTTGGCAACCTCAAATAACGCCTCTCCAATCAAATTTACCTCACGAGTAGCATTCACAAAATGCTCAGGGTATGTCAATGAACTGTTCCCCTTTAGCCATATAATACTGCCATCTTCTAAAATCACCTTTTTTGTTTTACCAACTGAAAAGGCTTGAAAAGTTTCATTCTTTAAATCAAACGTATCATAACCCATTGGGCTCAACGCAAACACACCACCCATTACCAATAGTACAGACGCCGCAATTCTGGCAATCTTGTTAAATCCAAATGGTATGATTCTAGCAGGGGTTTCTTCGTTAAGTCGTGCTTGAATTTCTTGGTACATCTTCTCCTTCAAAGCACCTTGTTTAGCGATTTCCAGTTCTAGGGATTCATCGGTCTTTTCAGGCAATGAATCTAACCATTGTTCAATCAAGATTTTCTCAGCAGGCGAACACTTTCCTTGCTGATATTTTTCAAACAGAATTAATAATTTACGGTCTTGCATATTTTTATGATAGTCTACAAAAGGAATAAAAGAATATTTGGACATTTTCAAAAAACACCAAATATGATTTTACCCCTTTCTACTAGTGAAGTAAATTGACAATGAAATTACACCTACTCCAAAACAAAAAAATTTAATAAAAATTTATTTTTGAGTAAAAATGCTTAGATATTGAGGGGTGTTGATTGAGTGAATCAGTGATTATTTCTCAATTTTGAAGAAAGTCCATCCACTCCTATCCCATTATTCCAAATACGATTATCAAAATCAAAAAATCTCCTAAATCTTCTCGAAGATGTTTGAGGGCTTTTGTCAAATGGTTTTCGACTGTTTTGTGCGAAATATTCAATTGGAGGGCTATCTCTTGAATGCTTAGATGCTGAATACGACTCATGCGAAATACTTCTTGGCATTTTTCGGGTAAGTCGTTCATACTTTTTTCCAACATCATCCGAAGTTCGTTAAAAGCAATACTCTCGTTGTTGGAATCGTCGAAAAGTTGATCTCGAAAGTGGGAAAATTGTTCCAAATAGTTATTCCTGACTTCGGCCGACTTCATAAAATTCAGCATTTGGAATTTGACGGCTTGATAAAGATAACCCGAAACAGAACTTTCGATTTTGGTCGTTTTGCGATTAGCCCACAAACTTACAAATACCTCCTGAATGATTTCTTCACATGTTTCTTTGTCGCGCAAACGGTTGTAGGCATAAGCGTATAATTTGGACCAATAACGTTCATATATTTCGTCAAAGGCCATTGACTTTCCCTCCTGAAGAAGTGAAAAAAGTTCTATATCGCTATGTGTTGGAGCGCTTTTGATGGGTTTAAATGGAATTATTAATGATTAGTTCTCATAAATTCGATTTACAAAACTATGGGACTATTTAAAAAAGCAAAGCTTTTAAGCTAGTTTTTTCTGAGAGAATTTTCAAAAAACAAAATACTAATAGGTTAAAGCTCTCTGCTATTGATTGATTCTTAGAAAAAATCTCAATAGAAATTTAGATTAATGACCATTTAAAATGAATATAAGTGTAATAAAAAAAGCATTATCCTATAAGAAAGATAGACTTAAATAGAAGATAGGATCAAGTAGTAGTGCTGCATTGCGGATTTGGGATTTCTGATTTCGGAAGTAAATTGACTTACCTTTATTTTTTACAAAATAATTGTAAAAGCTCCGCAGGAACAACAGAAAGCCATCTTCCTATCTTGAAGTCTTTCGCACCTACGGAGCTGATGAAAAATGTGGTACTAATAATGCATTTAGGTAGTAGAAAAGATTAAACTAATAGAATAACTGAGGCAAAATTTGACTATAATCTTTTGATTATGAATATCTTCAAATAACCAATACACTGTTAACTAATAACCTTTTCCTACTTATCTCTTAACCATTTATGGCTTTTTGCCAACCTTCATAATAGGTTTGAACAAGGGTATTTTCAGCAGGTTCGATGCTGGTAATATTGGCTTTACAAAGTTCTGACAAAGCATCAAGGCTCTGATAAACACCGTTTTTAAGACCTGCTAAATACGCAGCACCTAATGCAGATATATCATGATTTGATTGTTTTTTGATGGAAAAACCGAGCAAATCAGCCAAAAAGGTAGTGACAAATTTATTATGACTGATCCCGCCATTAATCGAAATCGATGTAAAATCTTTGCCCATATCTTTACTCATCGCATCCAGCACATCCTTGATTTGGAAAGGAATACTCTCTAAGGCTGCACGTACAATATGATTGATATTGGTGCCAAAAGTAATACCTTGAATAGAAGCTTTTCGACTCATTTGCCAATGAGGTGCACCCAATCCACTAAAGGCAGGAATCAGATATACGCCTGCATTATCTTTTACTTTTTGAGCTAACGCTTCTGTTTCGGAAGGATGAGTAAAAAATTTCATTTCGTTTTTCAACCATTCAATCGTGGAACCGCATGAAACGATTGCTCCTTCAAAGGCATAATCTATCCTCCCTTCCACGCTCCAACAAACGGTAGTTAGCATACCATTTGAGGAGATTAAAGGTTCATTGCCGATATTTGACATAATCGAACAGCCCGTTCCTAGCGTTGCTTTGGCAGTTCCTTTTTCGAAACAGCCTTCTCCAAAAGTAGCCGCATGAGAATCGCCAATGAGGGCAGTTATAGGCAATTGACTTTTTGCCAAAACTCCTACAGCAGATTTTTCGTCGGAATAAGTCCAGTTGCCATAATCATAAGAAGAAGGATGCACTTCGGGCAAATGAAGATTTTCGAGCCCCCAAAGTGCTAATATTTCTTTGTCCCAAGTCAATGAATGAATATTGAGCAAAAGAGTTCTATGCGCATTGGTATGGTCAGTTTTATACGATTTACCTTCAGTAAGTTTGTATAAAAGCCAACAATCCACGGTACCAAAATAAACCTCTCTATTATCAAGTTGAGTTTTTAAATCAGGGTTATTTTCTAACAACCACAGTAATTTAGTCCCTGAAAAATACGGGTCAATAATCAAACCTGTATGTTGTTTTATCAACTCATTTTGCCCTTGGTTAATGAGGTTTTCACAAACCTGTGTAGACCTTTTACAAGCCCAAACCACAGCTGGCGAAAGTGCTTTTCCAGTTTTGTCCCAAAGCACAAAAGTTTCTCGCTGATTACTAATGCCGCACGAAGCAATATCCTTGGGATTATATCCTTTGTGTTGAAAATCCTCCAAGCACAGACTTACAGAAGTCAATACATTTTGAAAAATCTCTTCTGGGTCTTGTTCTACAAATCCATTATCGAAATAATTGGTATGTAAATCGGCATGACCTTTACTGATAACTTTTCCTTGGTTATCAAAAATGATAGATTTAGTACTGCTTGTACCTTGGTCAATGGCTAAAATATATTTCATTATTTTTTACTCTTACGGTCAATAATTACGGCTAATAAAATCACCAAACCTTTTACTACTTGTTGCCAAAACGGGGATACATTCAAAAGCACCAAACCGTTGTTGAGCACCCCAATAATCGCTGCGCCAATCACAGTGCCAGTCACAGTACCAATACCTCCTGATAACGAAGTTCCCCCAATTACTACTGCTGCAATAGAGTCGAGTTCGTAACTTGCACCCGCGTTCGGCTGTGCAGAATTGAGTCGAGAAGTAACCATGATTCCTCCCACTGCTGCCATCATTCCTGAAATGCCATACACAATCAATTTGGTGACTTGTATATTGATTCCAGATAGAAATGCTGCTTTTTCATTACCCCCAATGGCATAGATATGACGTCCGAAGGCAGTTTTTTGACTGATAAAGACTACCAATAATACCAGTAAAATCGAAATCCAAACAGGCACAGGAATCCCTAGTAACCAACCAGAACCAATGTATTCAAATTTGGGGCCTAGGTTAGAAATCGGAATTCCTTGTGTATAAAGCATGGTTGCGCCACGAGCAATAGTGAGCATCGCAAGCGTAGCAACAAAGGGAGGCAAAGAGAATTTGGTAATCACCAAACCGTTGAAAAGCCCAATGAATAAGCCTACTGTGATAGCCGCTAAAATACCTCCAAAAATGGTAAAACCCACATGAATGTTCAGTGCTCCAATGGTGATTCCGTCTTTGAGCAAACCTGCACAAATCACCGAAGTAAATGCCAATACAGAACCAACCGACAAGTCGATTCCTGCCATTAAGACAACTAAGGTCATCCCTGTAGAAATACAGACGTTTACCGAAATCTGACGGAGTACATTCCAGATATTATTAGCAGAAAGAAATTTATCAGAAAGAATACTTATGACAATACAGAGCAACAGGAGTGCAATCAGTGATTGTGATTTTTTAATAGTTCTTTGTTCATTGTATTTTTATAACTATTTGAAAAAGAATCGAATAAAGTAATTTAGGAAATAGCAGCCTTCAACAATTTATCTTCGTCGGCCTCCTCTGCACTCAACTCTGCTGTGATGCGTCCGCCAGACATAACCAAAAATCGATCGGCCAATGCTAATAGTTCAGGAATCTCAGAAGAGACTACAATAAAGCTTTTCCCTTCGAGCGAAAGCTTTTTGATTAATTCATAAATCTCGTTTTTGGCATTAATATCAATTCCTCTCGTGGGTTCGTCAAGCATCAAGATACTAGGGTTAGTCGCCAGCCATTTGGCAAGAACCACCTTTTGTTGATTTCCTCCGCTCAAATTCAAACAAAGCTGTTGTGAAGAAGGAGTTTTGATCGCCAAGGAATCGATATAACTTTGAGCATTTTGTTGTTCTTGTCGGTCGTCCAGCAACCTATCGCTTTCAAGAGTAGTAAGTGAAATATTCGAGGCGATATTCATTCCCAAGACTAAGCCTTCCGTTTTGCGGTCTTCGGTTACAAAAGCTATCCCATTGGCAATAGCTTCTTTGGGCGTTTGAATTTTGACAGACTTTTGTAATACTGCCATCGAGCCTTTCAAGGCGGTGCTATTGAGTCCAAAAATACTTTCCAGTAATTCGGTGCGGCCAGCACCCATCAAACCAAAAATGCCTAAAATTTCACATTGATGGAGATTAAATGAAATGTCTTCGAGAAGGTTACGATTTTTGAGTTTGGGATGAGGAAGCGTAAAGTTTTGAACACTTAAAATAACCTCTTGCGAAATTTGAGTTTTTGCTTTTTTCTCAATAACCACCTCACGACCCACCATTTGACGAATCAATGCCTGCTCTGTGGTGTCTGACATATCGCCTTCAGCTACGCTACAGCCATCACGCATAACGGTATATTTTTCGGCAATACGAAACAACTCTTCCATTTTGTGCGAAATATAGACAATCGTTTTGCCTTCCTTTTTGAGTTCAGCAATAATGCGGTGGAGGTTATCAATCTCAGCATTGGTCAGCGCCGAAGTGGGTTCGTCCATCAAAATCACCTGAGCATCAATCAATAAAGCCTTGGCAATTTCGATGAGTTGTTGTTCTCCAACCTTTAAGTTTTGCACTAAGGTATCAGGCGAAAGCTTAAGTTCTAATCTTTGAAGTAATTGATTAGTAACTCGTTTCATGGCCGAATAATCGAGCATTCCCCACTGATTTTCTATTTCTTGACCTAAAAAAATATTCTCCGCAATGGTCAAGGTAGGAATCAAGTTTAATTCTTGATGAATAATCGAAATTCCAGCTTTTTGAGCATCTTTGATATGATTAAATTTTACAACTTGTCCATTCAAATGTATTTCGCCTTCATAATCGGGATATACGCCTGTGAGGATTTTCAAGAGCGTTGACTTCCCTGCCCCATTTTCTCCTAAAATGGCGTTGACTTTGGCAGGATAAAAATTCAAGTTTACGCCCTTCAATGCTTTCACACCAGGGAATGATTTTGAAATATTGACTGCTTGTAGCACGTGCGAATGATTTTGAGGAAACGCTTATATTTTAGAAATTTTGATAGGCAATACGCTCAAATTAAGCAAATCTTCTTGCTTTTCTCCCAGCTTTACCGCGCCTACTAAATCAATGGTATCACCTACTTTCACCGTTTTGATTTCGTCAGGAATGGCCTTTTCACGAATAATCGTATTCAAGCTTTCCGAAATCTTGTTAAACTCAGCCGTAGTTTTGAAATCGGTTAATTTTACCAACCCCGAAGCATCGCGAATGGCATTCCCAAAAATAAATTTTGTATCTATTTCTAAAGGTCTATTACCTGATGCCAGTACTTTCAACCTATCTCCCTGAACCTCCAAAATTTTGGCTTGGCATTTGACCAAATAATATGCCGAACTTCCTATTCCCAACCTATTGCCATATTTGGCTACACTCGCATGGTCTTTTGTGGCAAAAGATGATAACAACTGTGATAACTCCACAGCTTGCGATTTGGAAAGAATTTGTTGATATAAGTCTTGCGAATATTTGGCAAAATCAAAGTTAGATTCCTTTTTTTGCTTCAACTCATCTAAACTTTCTATGTAGATGGAGTTGTAGATAGCCACAACCGCCAAGACAGAGGAAATGATAATTTTTTTCATAGTTATAAGTTTCTTTAGAGAAAAGGCATTTGTCACGATACTTTGGTTTTATGGCTCGATTCAGTTTGAATGCTGAACTGTAAATACAAATCGCTAACTACCAGTATTTTAATCACATTAAGTAATCGAAATAATTAAACTAATAAAATATCAGTATCACACTTTTGAATTATCTTTTTGACTATGAGCCTAATCTAATAACTGATATACCATTAACGAATAACCTAACCCTTTGCTACTAGTAATTTTTCGCATTGGCACTATTCACAAGTTCTACTTCGACAGGCACTCTTTGTGGAAAGTCTCGCTTGCCTTTGACATACTCGTCGGCATATTGAGCAGCAGTTTTTGCCATAATTTTGGGATACTGCATACCTGTTGCGACGATTTTTCCTTCCTTAATTTTTTCGATGACTTCCGAAGCACCATCAAAGCCAAATACTTTTACCTTGGTTTTACCAGCGGCTTGCAATGCCTGATAAGCTCCTAGCGCCATGGCATCATTACCACAAAAAACTGCGTCAATATTGGGATATGCTTGCATGATGGTTTCCAGAACCTCCATGGCTTTGTTGCGGTCAAAATCACCACTTTGTTGGGCTACCATTTTGAGGTTAGAAAATTTGTCAACCACCGAATGAAAACCTTTTGAGCGTGCCCATGTATTGTTGTCTCCGACCAAACCCAATATCTCGACATACGTACCTTTTTCTTTCAAGGCTTTTACAAACTCAATGCCTACCTCGACACAACCCGAATAGTTATCTGACAAAATTTGGCTAGTAGCAGCGTCATCGTTATTAATTTCACGATCCATACAAAATACAGGAATACCAGCAGCCTTGGCACGAAGGACATTCGAAACCGACCCATCGGCATCAGTTGGGTTGAAAAGAATCGCATCGAACTCAGAAGAAATAAGGTTTTCAAAATTGTCTGACTCTACGGCAGGACTATTCTGAGAATCAAATATCTTGGCTTCATAACCTAGTTTTCTAGCATTTTCGGCAGCAGATTCTGCTAAGATCACAAACCAAGGATTGTTGAGCGTAGAGATAACTACTGCTACTTTTTTCTTTTCATTCGACTGGCTTTTTGAACAAGCACTTACCAGAAAAACTCCTAAAATCAGCGATGCCGTTATGAGGATATATTTTTTCATTTTAGCCTAAAATGTTTAAAGCTGATTGAGACAATCCTTTTGCTGAAATTCCATAATGTTCAAAAATCTCACCTTGTGAACCAGAAACGGTATGCTCATCTGGTAAGCCCACTATTTTGAACTTATTATGGTAACCGTTTTGTAAAAGCACCGAACCTACAGCCTCGCCGAGTCCGCCGTATACCGAATGTTCCTCTACGGTAATTATTGGCGTATTCTGAGAAGCTAAATGCAAAATCAGTCTTTGATCTAAGGGTTTAATGGTATGCATACTTACCACTGTAGCCGAAATTTGGTGCTCCTCAGCCAACTTTTGAGCGGCTTGTAAACATGGCCAAACTGCTTCGCCTGTAGCGATAAATGTCAAATCTGAACCCTCTTTTACCACTCGTCCTTTACCTACTTCAAAACTGGTAGGCTGTTCCACTTCTTCTATTTTTCGGGCATATTCTTTTTCCCGAATCGAATATAAACAGGCGAATCCATAGCAGCCGCTTGGCGAATTGCTTCCGCAGTTTCGAAATTATCCGCTGGTGCAATAATCGTAATATTGTTGATGGCTCTCAATACCGCATAGTCGTGCAAACTGTGGTGTGTACTACCCAAAGCGCCATAACTTACACCTGCTGAAATACCGATAAGTTTGACTGGATTATCAGAATAGCAAACGTCATTTTTGATTTGCTCTAAGGCTCTTGCTGTCAAAAAACAAGCTGGTGAAACAGCAAAAACTTTCTTACGCATACTCGCCAAACCTGTGGCAACGCCAACTAGGTTTTGTTCTGCAATACCCACTTCTACGATTTGTGATGGAAGCTTTTGTCCAAATGCCACTAATTTACCTGAGCCTCTTGAGTCACTGGTAACGGCAAAAACGGTTTTATCTGCTTGGGCGAGCGATTCCAAGGTTGAAGCGAAGACCTCCAAATTGGCAAGCCCTACTCCTTTCGGAATATTAGTTATTTCTTGACCCATAAATTTACTTATTATGTGTTTGATATTTTGAATGGTGAGTTCGTTAACTATTTCGAATTTCCAATATTGTATTTCGGAAGCATAGCTACTTTGGGGCTCATACTTTGCAAGCAATAAAGGCATACACACTTTATTCCGAAATCAGAAATCCCACATCTGCAATAGTTGAAACTGCCTCATTAACTCCTTCTACTATACGTCAACTAACTGTCTATTTCCGCCAAGGCTAACTCATATTGCTCAGCTGTTGGTACGCCATGATGCCATTTCAAGACATTTTCCATATAACTCACGCCCTTTCCTTTGGTCGTATGAGCAATAATAAATGAAGGTTTTCCTGATTCAAATGGAAGAGCATCAAAGACATTCATCAAGGCTTCTACGTCATTGCCGTCTACATGACGAACTGCCCAGCCGAACGCTTCTAATTTCTTGTCAAGTGGTTCCAAGCCCATAACTTCGGCATTGGGTGCGGTAATTTGGAGTTTGTTATAATCCAAAATAGCACACAGGTTATCGAGCCTGTAATGCGCTGCAAACATAAATGCCTCCCAGTTGGAGCCTTCTGCCATTTCGCCATCGCCCAATACGGTGTAAACTTTCACGTCTGATTGATCTTTTTTGGCAGCCAAAGCACTCCCACAGCAAATAGACAAACCATGTCCGAGACCACCCGTGTTCTGCTCCATTCCCTTAATTTTTTTGGTTGGGTGACCAATGTAGGGAGATTGATACTGACAAAGCGTCAATAAATCATCCTCCGGAAAAAAGCCTTTGTCGGCCAAGACCACGTATAAAGCTTCTACACAATGCCCTTTGCTTTGGATATATATGTCTTTTTCGGATGAATTAAAATTTTCAGGAGAAACATTCAATACCTTGTTATAAAGCACATTCAAAATGTCAATAATCGAGAGGCTTCCTCCTGTGTGTCCTGCCTTCGCATTGTAGATATATTTGAGAATCTTTTTGCGATATGCTTTAGATTTCTCTTCTAATTCTTTAATGTTCATAGTGTTTGAGCTTCTTGAAATGAATATCGTTTAAGTATCAGCTAATTATTTTGCAGCTCTAATGGTAATGATAATTCTTTGATAACTTGTCAACTCTGGTTTCCCGTTATCCGTTGCTTCCAATATTATGTGGATAGTTTGTCCAGCTTGTACCTCTTTTGGAATCTGTATTTCTGTTTGAGTACTATTAGGGTTCGAAATCGCTACTTTACCCGTGTATGTTCCTACATTCATTTGCCACCACTTTGTCTGAACAGCATTTCCGTCGGGGTCAGATACAAATCCATTCAATCGAATTTTATCCCCACCCGAAGCCATTATTTGTAATGGACCTTCTACTCTTACAATAGGCTGATGGTTGGCATCGGCAAATTTTGGCGTTACCGACCATTGCATTCTTGCAGAAAAGTCTTTTTGTGCCTGAGGAAAAAAGTTAGGAAATGTGTTTTCTTTGGCTTGCTTATTGGCATTACTCAAAACGTTTGCCATTGCATTTGCACTAGTATCTGAGAGCATAAAGAAATTATTGGAAGTCTCCGTTTTAGCAATCGAACGACCACCCCATCCTCCGTAAATGCCATCTTCATAAGCACGTAGCCCATTGCCCAACATATTCATAAAGGTATGGTCATCGCCTTCGCCCAACCATGAGCCTTTTTCCTGTACAGGCATCCAAACAGCGTATCCTTTTTTCTTAAGTTCTTCGTTAGACAAGCCAGAAATACCAAAGTAATCCAGAATATCTCCTTTTACCATTTGTTTGCCATCACCCCAAACACGGTATAAAGCTCCCAAAGATCCACGACTGCTTACATTTTCATTCATCCATTTGGCTGTCAAAAATGGAGCATCTTCTGCTTTAGCGTTCAATTGAGCACCATATCCGTAATTGGGAACATCTTTAAACTGACGATATTCGATAGTAGGCCAGTGCGGTTTGATATAGGTAGCGTAAGTATCATCTTGGTCACCAGAGGGCAATAAAACCACTTTTTTGGCAATCTTTTTTTGAATAGCCTCCCATTGCGTGGTGTACTGATATTGCTCTTCGATTGACTTTAAAGCTCTTGCAATGGTACTTTGTCCGCCCCAAGCTGTTATGAATAATTGCCCAGGTTTATCATCTAAAATAAGTGTTTTAATCAAATTTGAGCCTTCTGAGTCTTTGGAGATATCACCATCAAACTCGATATTGCCATATCTAATTTTAGCCTTCAACGTGGCTGGCGCAGGATATTCGGGGTTATGAACTTTGAGATTGGGGTATGCTTTTTCGTAGGCACCCACAATATCATGAATAAACTTTTCATCTTTTGCCCAACGCCATGATTCACATGGACAAAGATTTAAACCAAAACGAACATATTCTCTGTTAGGCACAGACCATTTTGTCCCTTTTCCATCGCCTTTCCAGTGGAATCCGCTACTCGCATAAATCAACCCTTCAATGTCTAGATTATCGCTATACAACAAAAAACGAATCAATGAATTATTGTCATCAAGCTCTGGATCGGCTGTTATAATAATTCTAGGTTTTTCTTTTTTAGATGAAATTTGAGCTACAACTTTCACAGAAAGAAAGCCAAGATTCATGATGATAGCCAAGCCAAAAAGCTTTACTAGTTTTAAACAGCCGATTTTTGAGCACATCTTGATAAATTGTATAACTGGTTTTTGGATAAATATTCAAGTCATGGGTGAATAAATTCACCCGTTAAGTGGAATTTATTCAATATCACTAACACAATACTGGCGCACTCTTCAAGCATTTTTCAGATAGGTGAATCTTGGTTTTTAGAGAATCCCCTCTCATTACTCATAAACAAAAAACGAATCACTTACCGAAGCCAACTCCAGCGTTTAGCACAATCTAGCAATACATCATTTCGCCATTTGAGCACGGTTTTACCGCCCTGCCAAATATCATCGTACAATTCAGGGTTTGACCTATCTGTGTACCAATTTGCCCCTAACTGATAGTCAGTATTATGAGGTTTTCCTGGCCAAATATTATCTACTACAAATGTGCCGTTTTGCTCGTTAAATCCACTGATAGTCGATGTAACTTTGTAGGTTAATATTTCAGTGCGTTTTGGGCAATACCTTACCACATAGTTTCCGTTTCCAAGATAAAAACCGTCCCATTTTTGTTCACCAATTTCAGACTCTACCGTCATGGTAAGACAAGTAGAATCAGGAAGAATATTAACGACAGGTCCTTTAAACATAAATTCAACAATAGAAAATACAGTGACAGTATCATTGACTGAAGTATTTCTGTTAAAAATCAACCTTGGACTATGACTACATTTCACATAACTACCACCCCAGTTTTCTCTCATGGGATTGTTGGGATTACCATCCATCATGTATAACAATGAAGGAGTGTCGCCCATTTTAAGAACACCTTTGTAACGGTTATCTTTATAATCTTTTCCCAAAAATCCTACTTCATGAATAAAGTTTTTGTAGTAGTTTTTATTACTCAAACTATCTGGAACATTATCAGAGAAAAAGCCATAGTAGGACGCATTTGATTCAATAAACCAAAGATTCGGAAAGTTTTTGGCAATGTAAGCATAGCTGTTGGCGCTCCATTTCTTATTAGGGCCACCAATAAAAAATACTTTTATCTTATTTTGTATTTCTGGTTTATCGTGTAATGCCTGTGCTAAGTCCTCCAAACCTCCCCAAACCAAAATCCACAAAGGTCTGTTGCTTTTTTTCTGGGCGCATTTAATAATCCAGTTCGAACCTTCTGTTGCGGTAACGTAGCCTTTATACGGCGCAGCTCCATGTCGTCCTTGTTTTACCACCGAGCGTAAATAGGCTGGGGTTGCCAGATTAGGTTTATGTTTTTTGAGTTTTGGTAAATCTTTTTCGTAAAGGTCTATCGTACGAAGGATTTCTTCTTTGCTCCCGTCTCCATAGGATGGCGATGAAAGCAGCCCTTCAATATCAAACAATTCATTGTACATGAGTAAGTGAATCATAGACTGATTATCATCTGGGTCAGTTCCTCCAATATCCGTACTGACAAGAATACGGGGTTTTACGGGCACCGCCTTTTGTGCAATAACTGTTTGCACAAAAAAGAAGACGAATGAAAAAATCAAACTCAGCTTACTCATATCTGGATATTGAAAATATTTTCTAGTGCTTATAGATTTCCCAGCCCATGTAATTGCCCAATGCTTCTTCCAAGATGGTAGCTGTTTTTGAAGCATTCATTACTACGTGATGTTCAAAACCATTACGGCAAATATATTTCATGAGTCCTTGCAAATTAGGAATTTGCGCTACGGCACGGTTACCAAATGTTTCTAAAGGGTCATTGGTCAGTTCCCCTTCTCCGATATAGGCTTTGATAATACCTTTAGGGTCGTCGGTGCTAATTCTTCCATAGGTCAATGGCATAGCAGGAGTACGTCCGTCCAAAGCACCATACGTGTTTTCAACGCCTACCGATGTTCCTAATATTGGGGCATTACTAATTTGAATATCTGGTAAAAATGATTTTGCCCAGTTTCCGCAGTGGAACAACACACATTTGTCCTCGTCGTTAGCATAATTATTATTCCAGTCAACCAATGCACTTGGTGAGCCTGAAGCCAATTGCATAGCATACATCGAGAGCGTTCCTGTTACATCTACTTCACAAGCCGAAGGCAACATATTCTCGGACATGATACTCATGCTCGTACATACATTGCAACCGTAGTTTTGTTGTAAAGAAGTCCAGCACTGGATTGCCGTAGCATCTAGCACATTTTCTTCCATGATTTCCTTCAAAACCACGTCTAATTTGGCAATTTGAATCATGGCTTCGTTCGGTGTTCTACCTTTAGAAGCATAAGCGTTGATAGATTCCAAATGCTGTTTTACTTTTTCGTCGTTACCTGTTAATTTATTGGCACGTCCCAAAATTTCTGATAAGTCAAAAGTCGTTACTGTTATGCCGTTTCTTTGAAGGATTTTTTCAGAATAACGAACCGTATTAAATGCACCTGGGCGAGCACCAATAGCACCAACACGAACACTTTTAAGACCTTTTACCACTCGACAAACCGACACAAAATCTAGTAAATCTCTTTGGAAGTTTGGATCAGAAGGAGCAGAAACGTGTTGGCTAGTCAAGGTGTATTTAATGCCGTACTGATAAAGGTTATTACAAACCGAAATCTTCCCACACCAAGAGTCACGGCGATTAACCACGTTCATTTTGCTCAAATCATCAGGATACGCCTGAATCAAAACAGGCACATTGAGATTGGCTAATTTAAGGGTATCTGCCACTCCCTTTTCATCACCGAAGTTTGGAAGTAATACCAAAATACCTGCAATTTCTTCACGATGCGCTTTGAATAAATCTGCACATTTTTGAGCCTCTCTAAAAGTTTCTACACCACCTAATTTTGTGTCGTTGGTATCCAACAAAATAGGCTTAATTTTAAGGCTGTTGAATACCTCAATAATTTCGGTTCTTGCTTTTTCGACTAAACTGTCTGGAAAAAAATCTCTGTTTCCAATGATTACACCAAGTGTCATTTTTATAGTTTTTATGGATAAAACGCTATCCTATTTCAAGTTAAATTTGAATAAAGGCAGGTATGAGTAAAAGCGGTTATTCGTTAATCGTATATCAGTTATTAGAATACAATTATCATCAAAAAGTTTTAGTCAAATTGCACCTCAGCTATACACAGTTTTAAGCTCTCTTGTTACTTAAATAGTATTTTTAAACAATATTGAGGCAAAAAATATCAGGCATTAAAAATGATTTTAATGCAAATAACTGATACTTTTTATATTAAATTCTTAGTGAAAGAAGCTAATTAAGAGTATGTTTGAAAATTTTATTTGGTATTTGTTAAAAAACGAAATCTCCCTTCGCCACTCCTTACTTTTCTTGTCTTGACACAAGAAAAGTAACAAAAGAAAGTCAAGAAATCCTAAACTCGCCTGCGGCTCAAACAACAGGATTTCAGAAATTAAAATACAAATTTTTAATCTTCAATGATTGATAAAATTTAAACATGCTCTAAGTTTTAATGCAAAATAAAATGGAATTAGAACGCTTTTGGTTGTAAGTCGAAGGCATTAGGAAAAAACTTCTACTGATTCTTGAGAAATACTTATATCGAATGCTCACAGCTCAATTTTATTTTGCACTGATACCTAAGAAATTACGAAGAATATGATTAATAGATTTATAAATGTAAAATACAGATAATTAAATATTTACATTCAAAAGTCAGCTATAATACTTAAACCTTATTGCCTTTTCTCTAGGCAATTATTACCTCTATTTCATTATCTCTGAAAACCTCTTTGTGTTTGTCTTCAATGGCGTCGTCGGTGATGATATAATCTATCAAACTCAATGCGCCTAAGCTTGCCAAAGCGCTTTTACCAATTTTGGTGCTGTCTGCTACCAAATAGGTTATCTCGGCGGCATCAATCATAGCTTTTTTCACGACTAAATCACTAATACTTGGGTAGGTCAAGCCTGATTTTAGGGAAATTCCCGCTGTTGCTAAAAACAGTTTTTGTACATTCAATCCTTTGAAAAAATCGGCAGCTTTTTGTCCTGTTAGCGACAAGGTGGGTGGTTTAAACTCCCCTCCTGTCATAATTACCTCGATACTCGGCTCAGTGCCGAGCATCATGGCGATATTCAAAGCATTAGTGATAATGGTTAGGTTTCTTATACCTGAGTGTTTAATTTTTTTGGCAATCTCGGTTGTTGTACTGCCCGAGTCTAAGATAATGGTATCGCCAGAGTCTATGTATTCAAGGCACTTTTCAGCGATTTTCTCTTTCTTATCTAAGTTATCTTGATGAACAAGAGAAAAACTTTTTACTTGATCTTCTACATTTTTGAGGTAAGCACCACCGTGTTCCTTTATGATTAAATCTTCGGCTTCCAGCTTTTCTAAATCCTGACGAATGGTCACCTCTGTTACTTTAAACAAGCGAGCCAAGTCAGCCACTTTAGCCGAACCATCTTCTTTTAATAATTCTAAAATCTTTTCTCTACGTTGATTTGGGAGCATAATGTCTAGGTAATTTAAAGCTTCCTTTTGCTCTTTTGTTCATCTTGAAACAAAAATAGAAAACAAAAACAAATAAAAGAAACAAAACGAAAATATTTTTTTGTACTAATTTGCGAGCAAATATAGAAAAACCTGCAATATCATTCTATACTTTCAGATTCGAAATAAAACAAAAGCAAAAAGTAAATAAAGCGAAGATTTTTCGAATTAAATTTACATAAAAAGAAAGGAATACAAAATGGATTTCTTATTACTAGTTCAAGACTTGGTCTTGGACTTATTTTTTGAACAGTTTTGAAACTGAATCAAAAAAGCGGTCGAAAATTGTTTTTCGACCGCTTTTTTGATGATTTCACTCAGCTTAAGACGCAATCATTGCGTCTCTAGCGTTGAAATTCAACTTAATAAATCATTATCCCAAGGTCACAGTCTCCACAATTTCGAGACCGTAACCGAATAATGCTGCACGTTTTTTAGGGTTATTTGTCAGCAATTTGATTTTTGAAATACCTAAATCTCTCAAAATTTGTGCGCCAATTCCATAGTCTCTCTCATCGTTTGGTGTAATTTCCGTACTTTGATTGACACCCATTTCCTGTAGTTTGTATTTTTTTAAATCGCTCATTAAGTTGGCACTCTTACCATCTTGGAACATATACAAAATCACGCCTTTTCCTTCATTTTCAACGGATTGCATGGCATTTTTCAATTGCTGACCGCTATCACAAAGCGTTGAACCGAAAATATCACCCACGACATTTGATTTATGAACCCTCACTAATACTGGTTCGTTTTTTTCCCAAGTTCCTTTAACTAAGGCCAAATGCGTGTCGCCTGTATCTTTTTGACGAAAAGCAATCAAATCAAAATGACCCCAATCCGTTGGCATATCTACGCCAATTTCTCTTTTAATCAATGATTCAGTCTGAAGACGATATTCTACCAAATCTTTGATGGTAACTAACTTCAGATTAAACTTATCTGCAATTTTTCTCAAATCTGGCAAACGAGCCATTGTACCATCCTCATTTAATACCTCAATGAGTACGCCAGAAGGCTTAAATCCTGCCAATTTAGCAAAATCCATCGCTGCTTCAGTATGTCCAGTACGACGTAAAACCCCTTCCGTTTTAGCTTTCAAGGGAAAAATATGTCCCGGGCGACCCAACTCCTCTGGCTTAGTATTTTCGTCGACTAATGCCTGAATCGTTTTGGCACGGTCTGGCGCTGAAATACCCGTAGTACAGCCATGTCCAAGCAAATCTACTGATACTGTAAAAGGGGTTTCATGAGATGAGGTATTATTTCCCACCATCATATTCAAACCCAATTCGGCACATCTATCTTCTGTCAAAGTCACACACATCAAACCACGACCTTCTTTAATCATAAAGTTGGCTAATTCTGGCGTAATGGCCTCCGATGCACAAATCATATCTCCTTCATTCTCACGATCTTCGTCATCAGCTACAATAATAATTTCGCCTCTACGAATAGCTTCAATTGCTTCTGGAATGCTATCTAATTTTATTTCCGACATGGTATTCATTTTAATAATCAAAGAAGCCAAGAGCCTCTTCAATCGATTTGTTTTCATTTTTCACTTCAAAATTATGCTTTTTAATGATTCGGAAAGAAAAAAATAAAAAAACGAAAGGAAATTAGGGTGAAATCTATATCGGATTTGGACGAAGTGGCTTTCAGGTATCGGCTTTAGGCGGTTGGCTTTGGAAAAAGTATGTCTTTGGTTATTTAAAACTCTTTGCCTAGTTACTGTTGCCTAAAATAGGTTGCCTTTTCTTCAGTAAATTTTCAACATGATTCAATTAGTTGGTAGAATGAGGTCTGTTTATAAGAAAAATCGTAGGAACATTTCAAGTATTTCCCTCAGCTCCGTAGGAGCGACAGTTTGGTAGTATTGAGTTATTTGTTGACCCATAAAAAGAGCGCCGTAGGTGCGAAGGAACTCAAACTAAGTTGAACTCTGTCGCACCTACGGCGCTCAAAAAAAAGTTATTTTCAAAACTACTGCTACCAAACTTTCGCTCCTACGGAGCTTTTTTTAGCAACAATAATACTTCAAAGGCAACATTTTTTAGGCAAGGATAAAGGACAATTCAGCACTAATACCTAATTGTCTTTTCAACTTATTCAGCATAAGATAACCTTCTTTTCAACACAAAGGAGAAGAATACGCCCACCAAAGCCATTGTCATACCTACCAACACCGGAGTGTTGTAGCCGAAGCCATACGTAATAGGTAAACCACCCAAAAACGCGCCTAATGAGTTACCGATGTTGAAACTTGCTTGCGTGGCCGCTGAGCCCAGCATTTCGGCGCCTTTTGAGGTACTAATCATCAAAATTTGGATTGGTGACGCCAATGAGATAGATAATGCGCCTGCGATAAATGTCAATATCAAAGAGATGATTTTGTTTTCTGAGAAGAAATGGATGCCTAATAATGTCAACGCCATTGCTACCAATAACCACAAACAAGCTTGTACAGCAGGCAATTTATCCGCTAATTTTCCACCGATGATATTTCCTACAACCATACCAAAACCCGCCAAAACCATAATCCAAGAAACGCTACTTGCAGAGAAATGCGATACTTCTGTCATTAATGGCGCTATATAACTAATCCAAGTAAACAAGCCTCCTGTTCCGATAGAGGTAATCACAATTACAAGCCAAGCATCTACACGTTTGAAGAGCTCTAATTGAGCCATCGTACTTTCTCCTTCGTTTCGGTCGGATGGTAAGGCTGGCAACCAAAGATTAATGAAAAGTAAGGTGGTTAAACCAATGATAGTCACCAAGGCAAAGGTATATCTCCACAAATATTCATGTCCGATCCAAGTACCAATAGGCACTAACAACAAATTAGCGATTGTCAGACCCGCAAACATGGTCGAGATAGCTTGAGCTTGCTTGCCTTCATCGGCCAAACGACTTGCGACTACTGCTCCAATTCCAAAAAATGCCCCATGAGGCAAACCCGCTAAAAACCTGAAGAACAACAAAGTAGTGGCATCAGGAGCTAAAGCTGACAATGAGTTGAAAATGGTAAAAATTACCATCAGGAACAAAAGCATCTTTTTGGGTGGATACTTGCTTCCTAACAATACTAATAAGGGTGCACCAACCACTACGCCCGCTGCATAAGAAGAAATAATATGAGCGGCGTCGGTAATACTAACGCCTAGATTGTTGGCAATGTCAGGCAAAATCCCCATTACTACAAATTCGGTAGTACCAATGCCTAGTCCGCCTAAGAACAAGGGAAAAAAATGTTTTTTCATGATTTCAAAAATGATTGACAACCAGTAAGAATAGCTGTTAGTCAACAATTAATTAAGTTATTCTGGATAGATTCTAATACTTTGCTAACCTCAAAGTTCGCTAGATAATTCAACAAATCTGGACATATCTATCGGATTTCAGAAATTCATTGGAGACGTCAAAAACAATATTGATTAAGTACAATCTTATTGATGCTTTTGGCACTTTATCCTTTAATAAATCCTAAAAAATTCAGAAGGTTTAGTCAAATGTTAAAATGATTTTAAGTTAAATAGTGTTAAATACAATCCTGATTTTCAGGACATAACAAAAATGTATTTTCCTTTGTGTCATGGATTACTTTTACATGCTAGCTACAACAAGAATCCTCTATTTCTATTTTTCAACATCAAAACATTTTCACCTATAATGAAGCAACATGAGACGCTCGCCCAATGGCTGGGCGCTTAGTAAAGACTTCTTATAAATCCCAACATACTATGACATCATTTCGACAACTCAACAATGGAATCGGTTGGGCAGTGTTTCTTATTGCCTTTATCGTATATGCAGCGACGGTAGAACCCACAGCTTCATTTTGGGACTGTGGCGAGTTTATCGCTTGTGCTTACAAATTACAAGTACCTCACCCACCCGGGGCGCCTTTGTATCTTTTGCTGGGCAGGTTTTTCTCCCTATTCGCTGGGGCTGATGTCACTAAAGTGGCTTACTGGATTAATATGCTATCAGTATTGACGAGCGCGCTGACGGTGTTGTTTATGCACTGGACTATCGTGCTGATTGGTCGTAAAGCCTATCAAAAACCTTTTTCAGACTTAACACAAGGTGAGACATTTACACTCCTAAGTGCTGGCTTTATTGGTGCTCTAGCTTATGCCTTTTCAGATTCATTTTGGTTTTCGGCAGTTGAGTCGGAGGTTTACGCTATGTCCTCATTTTTTACTGCGATTGTCGTTTGGGCTGCCTTCAAATGGGAACTTATTGAAGATGAAGCTTCTGCGAACAGATGGTTAATTTTCATTGCCTATTTGGTAGGTTTATCAATTGGGGTTCACTTACTCAATTTGGTGACTGTTCCTGCTTTGGCTTTGCTTTATTATTTCAAGAAAACCCATAAACCAAGTTATAAAGGAGGTTTTCTGGCATTATTAGTAGGTTTGGTAATTTTAGGCGTTATCAATTCTCTCATTATTCCAGGCATACCATCTATGGCTTTTCAGTTTGAATTATTATTTACCAACGGACTTGGTATGCCTTATGGTGTCGGAGTAAGCCTATTTTTGATATTGTTTTTAGGCGCTTTGGTTGGCGCTATTCGCTATTCGATTCTAAAAAACAAAGTACATTTAAACGTGAGTTTGCTGGCTTTGTGCTTTGTACTTATTGGTTATTTATCTTACACTTTGGCCTTGGTTCGTTCCAATTATAATACCCCTCTCAACGAAAATAACCCAAGTAACATTCTCAATTTTGTAAAATACCTCAAACGCGAGCAATACGGTGAGCGTTCGTTGTTATATGGTCCCGTTTACACAGCAGAGGTTGAAAATGTAGAACGTGGCAAGCCTCAATACAAAATGTCGAATGGCAAATATGAGATTTATGATTACCGACAAAAATTGATTTTTCCTAAAGAACAAGAAATGCTTTTCCCAAGGGTATATTACAGTCCTATGGAGCAATATCCCAAGCAATACGCCGAAATGTTGGGATTGGCGCCCGGACAAAAACCTAATTTTGGGGATAACCTTCGCTATTTGTTCTCACATCAAATGGGGCACATGTATATGCGTTATCTATTGTGGAATTTTATCGGTCGTGATAGCGATGTTCAAGATGCGGGTATGTCATTTATTAGTAAAAGTCCCTATTCTGCCCTTTCGGCTCGTGGCAAATCTCATAACAATTACTTTGGTTTACCATTAATTTTGGGGTTGATTGGCTTTATCTTCTTGATGAAAAGAAACGAAAAAGACTTTTTGACCACGACTTTGATGTTTTTGTTGACAGGAATAGGATTAGTTATTTTTCTAAACGCACCTCCTACCGAACCTCGTGAACGTGATTATATTTATGTTGGCTCCTTCTATTTTTTCTGTATTTGGATTGGCTTAGGGGTTATACAATTGACCGAATGGGCGAACAAATTGCTTCATCAACCATTGCTTTCGGGTGGACTAGCCAGTTTAGCATCGTTGGTTATTCCTGTGATTTTGATTCAACAAAACTATGACGACCACGATCGTAGCAATCGTTATCAACAGGTAGATTTTGCCAAAAATTTGTTAAATTCTTGTGAAAAAAATGCCATTTTGTTTACCGCTGGTGATAATGATACTTTCCCGCTTTGGTATGTGCAAGAGGTGGAGGGCTTCCGTACAGATGTACGAGTTTGTAATCTTTCGCTATTGGGAACTGATTGGTATATCGAGCAAATGAAGCGAAAAACCTACGAGTCGGAAGCTTTGCCTGTATCTATTTCTGAAGATTTGTTACGAGAAGGTATCAACGACCAAATTCTTTTTTACGAAAACCCAAATGTAAAAAGTGGTATCAATTTGATTGAGTATCTCAAACTAGTAAAAGAAGATAATCAGGCAATTAAAGTGCCTTTGCAAGATGGCAGTTCGATTAATATTTTGCCAAGCGAAAACCTTACGATTCCAGTCAATGTAAATGAAATCAAAAAAGCAGGTTTTGTACCAAAAGACGTCGAACCATTGCTGACGAATCAAATGAATTGGTCGATTGGTACCTCTGGGATTTTGAAACCGCAATTAGTACAGCTCGACATTATTGCTCAAAATGCTGCTCATGGCTGGAAACGCCCAATTTATTTTGCTACCTCACTCAGCAAAGCGAGTTATCTCAACATGAAGGAGTTTATGCAATTGGAAGGTTATGCTTATAGATTAATGCCTGTAAAAATAGAAGGAGCTACCGAAGGAATCGTTAATACAAAAGTTTTAGAGCGGAATTTGACAAAAAAAATGGTCTGGAAAAATCTTGATAATCCTCAAGTATACCATCATTCTGAGTTTTATCAATTACCGACGACTATGGGGCGATTATCCTTTCAACGATTAGCGAGTCAGTTTGCTCATGAAGGCAAATACCAAAAAGCAAAAGATACCTTAGATTATTGCAAACGCATTATGCCCGACCAATCTATTCCTTACGACCATGTATCGGCAGGGTTTGTGAGCTTGTATTTAACTATCGGCGACCATGCCTCCGCTATGGAAATCGCCAATACGATGATGAATCGCAATAACCAATTATTGGATTATTTTGGGCAAAATCGAAAAGCTAGTAATGAGCAAGATATACAAATAGCCCTTTTTCAAATGCAGATTATTGTTGAAAGCCTCAAAAATGCCAAAGCGCCTGAAGCTGAAAAATACGAGCAAATGTTTCAGCAACAACTCCAAAAACTGAGTAGCTAGAGAGGAGTTGTGAATTGTGAGTGGTGAGTTAGGGTTGTACGAAGGATTTTATTCTGTTCAAAAGAGTTCTTATGATTAGTGTTTTTTGATGTAGTGGCAACTCTTGCAGTTGCCGCCTTCAAAATGGCAACTGCAAGAGTTGCCACTACATCAATTTTATTTCAAAGACAACACTAAACCTTCGTACAGCACTAATGGTGAGTGCTGACTCACAATTCTACATTCACCATTAAACACTTTGTCTCTGAAACTATCCATGTTTCAATTTAGAAACCCCTATAGCAAAAACAATAAGTCCCAGTACAGCACACCCAGCCATCACCGCCGTCATAGGAATACTGGTTCCGTTACTAAAAATACTGACTGCGGCAGCGGCCAACGACCCAAAACACATTTGTAAAGCACCCAACAAGGCCGATGCCCCACCGATAGATTTAGTAAAGGGATATAAAGACAAGGCCGAAGAATTGGGATAACTAATTCCCTGACAGCATAAAAATAAAAAGACTAAAGCCAATGCAGTATATAAATTGAGCCAACCCAAAATACTGACCAAACATAATACAACACCCACCAAGGTTTGTATTCTTAAAGAAATACGCACCACCTGACTGCTACTGTATTTTTTCAGTAAAAGGTTATTGACCTGACTACTACCAATCAAGCCACCTGCCAAGACGCCAAATATCCATCCATATTCCTTTTCCGAAACCCCAAAAAGTTTCATAAAGACAAAAGGAGAACCCGATAGATAGGCATATACCCCAGCCGAAATCAGTGCCCCTGCAAAGGCATAGGTATAAAACTGTGGTACTTTCAAAATGTCAATAAATGACAAAATAATGGCTCGGGGTTTCAATGAAATGGATTCATCTGGTTTTTTACTTTCAGGTAAGGCAAAATAACAGGCCAAAAATAATATTACTCCCAAGCCAAACTGCATATAAAACACACTATGCCAACCCATCAAGGTAATCATATAACTTCCTACACTTGGTGCAATGATGGGCGACACACCCAAAATCAACATTAGTAGAGAGAATATCTTTGCCGTTTCTTCCACAGGAAATATATCTCGCACAATAGCACGAGGCGCCACCATTCCTACACAGGCACCCAAGGCCTGTAAAAACCTTGCAACAATAAGCACTTCCACAGAGTTGGCAGTAGCACAGGCTAATGAGGCTACCATATAGATGGATAAACCAATCATCAATGGCTTTTTACGTCCAAATCTATCCAGCAGAGGGCCGTAAATTAGCTGTCCTACCGAAATACCAATAAAGAAACTAGACAAAGAATAGGCAACCTCGTCGACAGTTACGCCCAAATCCTTCGCAATGGTCGGAAAACCAGAGAGGTAGGTATCAATCGAAAAGGGTCCAATGGCTGATAATAAACCAAGAATAAGAATTAATATACTGCGATTTTTCATTCGGGAGTTTGCTATTGTATCAAAATGATTACAAAGGTAATTAAGTCTTTGACTAAACCATCAAAACTTAATTTCTTTGCATAAATACAATAGCAAACTCCCTCAAAGCGAAGTAAATCTAAGTTTCAGGATTTCAAGATAGGGTATTCTGCTATACCTTGATGCTTAACCTACTTCCAAATTTCTGTCCCATAGAGGAGACTTATTTTTTTCCGAGAAATTAAAAAGTCTTGAAAATTACTAGGGTTACTAAAGTCATATAAGGTTCCATCACAGCTGTATTGATGCGTATTGGTAGAAGAACAAGTAGAACATTGAATTTCTATGACATTTTCACCTTTGTATTCAAACAAAACAACACCATTGAGTTTATCAGCATTATCCCCAAAGGTGTACACTTTCATTTTGTCAGAAAGCCATTTTAGATTGTTAACAGGGTCTTTTATGCCACAGACCTCCACATTTGAGCTTGTACTAAGCGGGTCTTCAAGATTCTTTTTGCATGCAGAAAACAGTGATACTGACGTAATCGTCAAAAGAAGTAGAATTGGTCGAACTTTCATAGTAGAGTTTCAGTAAATTAAATGATGAACTAATTTGCGTATAGATTTAACAAGGAAAGAGATTTAACGAAGATAATGAATTTGACGAAAATACTCAAAAGACATTGATATGGTAAATTCAATAATTCCATTGCTGGCATAGAAAGAGTTTCCCATCTGGGCTACAGTACACAACAATTTTTAAATTTTCACTTCAAACAATTAACAAACAAGCATTTACGACAAAAAAACATAACTCAACACTCATAATTTACTCATGATTGGCAAAACTTTTAAAAGCTACTCTTCCCCCTTCAACTCCATATCATGCTTTTTGAGATATTGGTTCGGTGTTAAACCTGTTTGCTTTTTGAAGGCTGTAAAAAAAGTACTTTTATTTTTAAAGCCACATTCATTAGCAATGGCTTCAATGGTATAGTTTTGATATTCTTTTGAGGTTACTTTTTGAGTAAAAGCCTTAATTCTGTAGCTATTAATAAAATCATTATAATTCATTTTAGCCACAGTATTGATAGCATTTGAAATTGCATACGGTTGAATGCCAACTTCCATGGCGAGTTCAGAAATTGTAAATTTATGGTTATGGTAAGATTTACTTTTTTCTAGAGCGATTTTAATCAACTCAAAATCTTGCAGATTTACAATGTCGGGCTCTTTGTCTACTTTGGTGGTACTTATTTTCGCCAATTCTTCGAGTTCTTCAAGCGGATATTTTTCGGTTGAAGACTCTTTTGTAGCTCTCAAAGAGCTATCTTTTATTATAAAATATGAACCGAATAAGATGAAGGACATCAAAGAATGAATTAATGACACTTTTTCCATAAACGGATTTTGATCAACCTCCCTTAACAACTCATTGGTTAGCAAATACATATACCCGTTCGAAATATACAGCAACAAAAATCCCACCACGTAAAAAACGTCCCATTGAGGAACCAGTTTTTGGGTAGTAAAAGTATTTTGCGTCCTAACCACAAATTTCCAAACTAAGCCCAAATAAATGAGACCGAGTACACTTTGCGCATAAGGAATCCACACAAAAGGTATCCACCCGAAGGTTTTCGTAAACAAATCCTTGGCCTCAATATGTTTAATGATTTCAATTTTTTGCTCGAATGGCATCGTGTAAAACGGAATCAAATCAATAACAACTATAAAAAATGGGAGTACCTGAAAAAAGACATTTTTGACCGTAAAAGTGTAGGCTCTTTGCGTAACAATAAACAAATACAAAAGATATGGACCAATTATGTAGAAAGGACGAGCCACCAACAAAAGACCGCTAATAGGATATTCCTGTATCAGATGAGTAGTGATACAAACTTTCATCATGAGAAACCAAGCCCACAATGCTGACGTAGCTCCCCAAATAGTTTTTGATATAGAGTAAGGACGAGTGAAAGCCTTTGTTAGACTCCCTAAAGTGATTGCGATGGCAATCAAATTTAAAATTATTGTCATAACATCAATGTTAAGGCCGATTATTCCAAATCTAAATAAAGTTAAGAGGAATAACACAACTTTCCGAACCGTTAAATAAGCTTGGCTACAATTTTAGGCTCAAAAAAAATGTACTTGGCGGACTTTGATTTGGATTTTAAAATAAGGATTTAAGGACTATTAAAGCAAATTTAGCTTGAATTATGGTTATCCTTGAAAAGATATAAAAGTTTTTGACATTATCCAATTTTTTAAAAGTCCATTTTGAATCCATTGGGTGAAAGTAGAAGTTTTATCCCCCATTTTCAATAACACAATAGCAAACTATTTGTTTGAAAAGCCAGTTTTAGAGAATAAATAAAAAATATAGATTTATTTTGCATAAAAGCCCCATAACCTACTCCTTTCATACAAAGTCTATTTATGCACTACCCGAAAAAAGCCCCCCTCAAAAATTCAAAATAACAGCCTATTTTTTTCAAAATTTTCGATCAAATTCGTTCAAATATTTTATCTGCACTTAACATTCTATTCATAAAAACGCCACCAGATGCAACATGTAACCATTTGATGTGTCATTGCATCAAATCTATTCATCAAGCATCATTTATTTTATGAAAAAACTCATACCTCTACTTCTCACATTTTTATGCGCTGTGGCATCCTTGGCACAAACAGGTTCTATTCAAGGTAAAATAGTTGGCTCAGATCAAAAGCCATTAGCAATGGCAACGCTCACGGTGTTTTTGGCAAAAGATACCTCTATTGTTTCCTATCGTATTAGTAATGAATCGGGCGAATTTAAGTTTTCGAACCTACCCATCAACGTTCCCTTACGCCTTTTGGCAACCTATGTCGGGAATGAAGCCTATCGACAAAGTTTTACGTTGACGTCTCAAAATCCTTCAGTCAAATTAGACGTAATCAAGATGCAGATGACCAGTAAAAGCCTTGATGAGGTAATTGTAACCGCCGAGCGCCCTCCTATTACTGTCAAAAACGATACGATTGAGTTCAATGCCAATTCATTTAAAACTTTGCCCAACGCCTTGGTGGAGGATTTATTGAAAAAACTTCCTGGGGTACGCGTCGATGCCGACGGAAACATCACCATGAATGGCAAACCTGTCAACAAAATTTTAGTTGATGGAAAATCATTTTTTGGTGACGACCCCAAAATGGCAACGAGAAACCTACCTGCCAATGCTATCGACAAGATTCAGGCTGTCGATGATAAAGAACAGGCACTACTGAATGGCGATAATAATACCAGCAATGTAGGTAAGGTGATCAATATTACTTTGAAAAAAGGTTACAAGAAAAGTGCCTTCGGAAAAGTCTATGCTGGAGGAGGCACACAAGACGTATATGAACTAGGGGGAATTATGAACATTTTCAGAGATACCCTTCAAGTGAGCGTTTTGGGATATAGCAACAACCTCAACCGACCAGGTTTTAGTTATAGCGAATTGATGAATAATGGGGGTTTGAGACGAAGCAACTCCAATCGGACTTCAAGCTCTACTCGTATCAACAATGGCATGAATGGTAGTATGGTGGATATCAATGGCGTAAATTTTGGTGGGAACACCAATTTCGGTATCGCTACAAGCAATGGCGGAGGGTT
Organism: Flectobacillus sp. BAB-3569; assembly: GCF_002270355.1. Taxonomy (GTDB): domain Bacteria; phylum Bacteroidota; class Bacteroidia; order Cytophagales; family Spirosomataceae; genus Flectobacillus; species Flectobacillus roseus. The sequence continues at coordinate 385,954 of NZ_NJFZ01000020.1, forward strand.
TAACATCAACCATGCGCCCAGCAATAAGAAGTCATTTTATCTGCAATATTATTTCGGAGAAGTCCGTAACCGTCTTAGTACAGATAGATTAGCAGAACTTTATAATGGAGACACTATTATAAGTAATCACCGCCAAACAAATGTTCTCACCAAAAACTACGGTCATAGTGTCGGGGGTGGTTTTAAGATAAAAACAGATTCTGTAACCACGCTCAACTTCAATGCTGGGTATACCTCAGGACTGGTTAGAGAGGCTCCTAATGTGTTGATTTCAAGTGAAAATAACTATTTGGGTTCGCAAAGTATGGGGGCAATTAATCAATCTAATGCCACGAATAATGTCAATTACAACCATACTTTTTACTTGTTGCGAACAGGTAAAACCAATAGCAAAAGACTCATGTCTATCGTACAAAGCCTCAATCTTGGAAACAATACGAGCGATAACATGACCAACTCGACTCTTAATTATTACTATCCGAGCAGATATGATAGCTTACAAAATCAACTCAGACAAGTACGAGTACCTCAAACATTTGGTAGTTTTTCAATCAGTTTTTACGAACCTATCCATAAGTATTTCACACTGCGTTTTACTAATAGATACAGTTTTACGCAAGTCAAAAACACGACTAATTTATGGTATTCGTCACCGTTGGGAGATTCTTACAGTGTCTTGAATCCATTATTGAGTGGAACATTCGAACGCCAACAACATGAGGTATTTTTTGCTCAGAAATTGGCTTTTCAATATAAAAAGCTCACATTAATAGCAGGGATTGATGAAACCCTTCTTCGTTCAAAATTGCATACTTCGGCAGAAACAGAAGGAATTGAAAGAAATATCCAGAAATTGAATCCCAACCTCAATATCACTTTCGATAATCTCACGTTGACCTATAATAAATCGTATAACTTACCATCTTACTCTTATCTATTGCCCGTATTCGATAACTCAAACCCTTACCATGTAGCCAAAGGGAATCCACGCCTATTGCCTACCTCCACTGCCGAATGGATGTTGAGCTATAATTATAACAACCAAACCAAAAACATCAATATTTGGTGGTATTCGTCTTTCCAGCAAAGAGACAATGATATTATCCAAAATATTACGATAGATAAACAAGGTATTCAAACCTCCTCCCCTGTGAATGCTGATGGGACTCGAAATTTGTATATGAATTTGAATATCAACAAGGATTTTAAACTGGGAGAAAAGAATAAACTAACCTTATCAGCTGGAGGATATTATAGTATCAACAGAAGCAAAATGATTTTTAATGCAGATACAAGTTGGCAAACGACCAATCAACTCTCGAATTGGTACGGAATAAATTTCTATTATAAAGACAAAATCGAGTGGAATAACTCTTATTCGCCAGACTTTAACTTTACCAGCTATTCTAGTCCAAACTTTACAGGTTTGAAAGCAACCCTGCATAATTTCAATACAAACTTAATAATCCGTTGGACCAAAAATCTGATTCTCGAAAACAATGTAATTTACCTATACAACAGTAACCTAACAGGCGCAAACAAAACAACGGTACGATGGAATGCAGCGATTAATTATAATTTTATGAAAGACCAAAGAGCCACCATCAAGTTGAGCGCCTATGATATTTTGAATCAAAACAGTAATATTGTCCGTCTGATTGCCTCTCAAAATACCCTTACGTACAACAGAGGGAATCTTTTGCCAAGATATTTTATGATAACCCTAACCTACAATATCAAGCAAATGCCGAGGAAGTAGCAGCGGGATTGGGGTTGTGAGCTTTCGGCGGTGGGCTTTCAGCGAAATAGAGAATACTGAAAAAGCAGGTTTTCGCCTGCTTTTTTTTGTTACATCCCTTTGGTGTATTTTCTCAATGATATTGACTTTGGTTAATAAAATTCAAACCTTCGGTTATATGCTGTATTGGTTGTATATACGCAACAAAATTTGATTATATTGGGGTTATATAATCATTGATAGCAAGCAAAGCGGACAAACCACCATATAAATGACAAATTAGATGGCAGTAAATCACAAATTCAAAGACTTCGATTTTAAAGACGGCTTTACAACCACGAATGTAATTTTAAAAACAAGTTACAATCCACAAGTATTAATATTAGGAACCTTTAATCCTTTAACAAATGAAGAGGATAATATGGCTGACTTTTTCTACGGTCGAAATTGGTTTTGGACTTGCATGTTTAATCTTTTCCATCATCAGGCTATTCATCTATTGACACAAAGAAAGTTCACTCAAATTCCTAATTATAATCCGACACTTGATGAGATTAAAGTATTTTGCGAAAAATATAAATTGACATTTGCCGATTTAATATCGACAGTGCTTTTTAATAATAATATCGAATATAACTTACATCGTAACAAAGCATTAATTGTCAATGAAGAATATGATTTAATTAATGACGGAGATTTAGGCAAACTGAATGCAATAAACCAGGTTGAGTGGACAACCGAAGACCTAAAAAAATATATTACTGAAACACCATCACTTCATACAGTATATTTTACAAGACAACCTGCCGAACCATATACTACTCAATGGACAATCTTGAAAAATCATGACTATGGAAGGATTGTAGAGTTCAAGAAAATATTCACCCCATCAGGACAAGGTTTGAGAGGACGACCACGTGTCAACCATTTAATCCATCATTGGCTTTTCAATGAAAATGACAATTATGACCAACTAAACAATGATTGGCTATTAGAGCATAACATTGACAGAAACATATTCGCAATACCTTGACCAACAGGCCAGCCACCAACAAGGGTTTGCAAAGAGCAGGGTTGAAGTTCTTCGATTGGGCTTTTGTGCAATGTTCAACATTAGTATTTCTATTGAACTTTTGTACTAAAAATCCCCACCTTCGGCAAGCCCCGAAACATTAGCCTCAAACCACAACAATGGAACAACTCAAAATCAGACAAGACGGCTTTAAAGAGATAGGAAAAATGATGCTTATTAAAGTTATACCAATATTACAATTAGCAGCATCTGGTGGACTTGTGATAAGTCATTTTAATACGAACGAACAGCAAAGTAATGTGAACGTTTTTCCATTCGTAATCCCAATGATGTTAGGAGCATTTGGACTTTATCGTGGTATTAACAGACAAAAAGAAATCTTTGACAGCTATCGACTAATGATTGATGACAATGGTATTACAAGAGAGCAACACAATACTCTGACTATAACCAACTCAAATACAGACGTAAACGAAATCATGGAAGTTTTATAGTTAAAGGAAATACCTGTGTAGAAATCATTTGTTCCTTCTCAAATAGACAACTACGAAAAACTGAAAAAAGCATTAGCTAACATAAAACGAATTTCGACAAAAAATAGCGATCTATTTCTTCAAAAACATATCGAGGCAAAAGAAAACCAACGATTGACAACTTAAAAGAATGTTTCATTGCAGGACGTAAAATTAGTTCAGGCTATGACTCTCGGACCACTTTGTCGTATCAGCCTCATGTTGATGAAATTTGGCGTTATACCCAACAAGACAATATCTTTTTGGGACTTTCTTATTATCTAGTAACACACACAGATATGGTTACATTCAAAGATAAGTTTGAAGTCGTTGTGCAACTTAAAATAAAGAAAAGTTAAAAAAATGATGGAGGCTATGGTTATGAATCTTCATTTGACGGATTCGATAGTATTTTTAGCGATATCGACAACCATCTGTAAGTATTTGGAGAACAAAAGTATCCTGTAACTCTCCTATGCGAAATATGATAACTTAACGAAAGACAGCTACTAATATCTTGTATCGGTAATAGCGAATAAACAGCTGTAAAATAAATCTTTGTATTTTGATTGGGGAATCGCTCTACAAATGTCCCCAACGCTAATATGTAAAAAATGAAATATGGTAAATTTCAATTATAAAGAAACATACGTAAGAGTAATCCTCTTAAAGGATGATATTTATATTTTCCATCAAGATTTGAATGATGAAGAAGATTTTAGTAAAAAACTAAGAATACTCAAACACTGTTTTGTTTCTCTTGATATTCTAAGAGATTCTTTTCGCCATTTTGCATTCATAATAAAAAATGAAGAAGAACTGATTAAGAAGGCTAAAAGTTTAAAAAAGAGACTGGAGTTTATAAACCATTTAAGGAATAAAATCAGCGGACATTTAGATGAAAAAGTAATTACCAAGGCAATACAATGGGAACCCTTTATTTTCAGCAAAGATTTAATAGAAAACGAAAAGGCAAGAATTTTTCTAATTTATAAGTCATTGATAGAGTCATCAATAAACTCCTATATTGACTGTAATTCCAATCAAAGTGTATTTGACACAGAAATTGATTTAGCTTATCCACCCAATCAAAAATTATTTTTTAACTACGTTGGAGATTTAAATCTTGATGCTATCGATTTTTTGACAGAAATTGAAAAAATAATAATAAATACAATTAAATTTTGGGGTGAGACAGAATTGTTTGAAATGGCAAAAAAAGCAGGAGAAACTGATTTTAATTTAAAAATGAACTAAATAAACAAACAAAACACCTATATAAAATGCCTTTTCAGTGCATTACACCAAGCCAAAACATTGGCAACATCCTAAAAATCATCAACAGAGAATAGCACAAACCACTAATTTCACTAACTATAGCTATACTCAATTTTTGAAGAAATATAGGTATTCTCCCCATTAAAGCTATTATGGAAAATCTATTTTCAGGTATAAATTAGTTAATATGACCTTATTATACCCACTTAATGGGTGGAAGACAGACGATGAAAACAAATTTCAAAATCATTTCATTCACAGAACTAGAGTTTAATGGTATTGAACTTGATTTGCACAATAACTATGAGTTTGTATATTGCAAAACAGAAATTTCAGCCCATCAAATATCTCTGTATTTTAGAAAATCCAATCGTGATTGGGCCATACATGCAGCATATCAAAATCTTTGTTTTGTCCTTTCAAACTATACTTTTCTCAAACAAATTGACGCTAATCCCGAATTAATAGAAGATGATTTTTGCCTTTCAGGGATAACATTTTTAGACTCCGATTTTCGAGAAAATAATTATGGTTTAATGGATAGAACACTTCCGAATGAAAGCGATGATATAATTTTCTCTTTTGAAAGTGATAGAGTTATTAGAGTAAATTGTGAGACTGTAACTTTGATAGGTGATTTAATAAACGAGACATAATAGTTTGTTTTATTCAATTTGAGAGTGAACATGAACTCTTATTTGGTCAACGAAATATCTATCGTCTTGAGTTGTTAATTTCAACAATATATTCGGTAACAGCAGCGATTAACCGCTGACGAAATCTACTAAACATACAACAAAAGTTCTACTTATTCCAAAACCTCACAATGACAACGTTACCTCAAAATATAAAAGAACAATTTTTTAAGGCAATCAAAGGCGATCTTTCACTTCGAGAATTCGAAGAATGGTTGTATACCGACAAAGAGCTTGAAAGATTGCTCAACTCGGAAAGCCACTTTGAATTGATTGCTATAAACTTTAGGGAAGGCGGAGCGAAATATGAACTTTGGAAATTTCTTAAAAACTATATCGGTCTTCAAGAGTTTGAGAAATACAAAATGCTTGAGCTTTTAAATGAAGCGAAGCAAAAGACTGAACGACTCCCTTATATCTTAATGGAGTTTTATAATTTATACTGTTACGGTTATAACTTCCTTCAAGATTTAGGACTTGGAATCGGACTGGCTGTTGAAGTTCCAAGAGTAAATAACACAATTGCAGAAACTTGGAATGAGCTAACATCCGAACAACAAACAGCGCTTTCGAATAGTTTTTCGCCTGAATTAGAATATTGCATCGAACAAGTCATCAACTGGATAAATACCGACAAAATAATCTTAACAGGAGAGCAAGACGAACTTGGTCATTATGAATACCAAGACCTAAGAACCGAAGAGGAGAAAAAGTCCAAACTATGGGTTATTGTGTCAGAGGATAATAAGACAGGTTTTTCAACTAGTAAAAATTTGCTTTGGGAAAAACTTAAGGATAGAAAATAGTATGCTTTTCAAATTGCAGAAAAACAGCGATACTAAGTAAAAGCAAAGATTTCTAATTAAACTTAGACTTCATCATTAGCAAGGTAACATTCAGATACCTTTTATTTGATTTATCTATAATATTGACATAAGTTAATAAAATCAAAACCTTATGGTGTTCGCTATATTGGCAAGAGAGACGCTTAAAAAATTTGCTTATATTGTGAAAATATATTCTTTGGTAGCAGTTTTGTCAAACCATATTCGTATGGCAGATTAAGAACTAAATAGTTTTTTATAAGAGGATGTCATACAAATATCAAATCAAACTAGCATTACTCCGTAAAAATTGGGAAATAGTAGAAATAAGGTACAGCGAAGAGTGGTGGGATGACGAGAATTGGAAGATTCAATATAGATTTAACTCAGCTATCTTTCTCTACTTGTGCTTTATTACAGACCCAATGTTTGAGGGAAATAGAAAGAAAGGACAAGGAATTATTTATGAAATTAAGGCAACGACCAAATTTCCTCAAAATTGGAATGACGACTCAAACACTATTGCTTTAATACAAATGTCAAAAGGAAAATTTGATTTAAAACTATAAGAATGCATCAATACTCTTGAGAATTATAAAAAAGAGAATTGTTGAAAACTACAGCTAACATTATGTTTGGCATTACTTGGGCTATAGGTGCAAAATTCAACAATGGTAATATTATTTAACATTTGTGCAAATGCTTGGCTGACGGTTGCCCCACGAGAATCAGAGGTAGTGAGAGCAAAACAACACTGTATATAACACCAGTAGCTGTTGCTTAACTTATTTTTCTAAAATCCTTTTGAAAAATATAATCCCCATGGGAATAATAATTGTCGTTAAAAACAAAATAAAAACAGAAAATGAACATTTTTAAACAAAAAGAACTCTACACAAATTCAATTTTAACATTTTTAGTAATTGTTTTAATTGACTGGTTTATCGGGGCGGGTTTTAACCTCTTTAAAGGCTACACTTTTTCTCAGACTCTTGAGAATTACAAAATACCTTATACCTACATAGGTCTTGCATTTACAATTGTCTATTTCAATTTAAAAAACCAAAAGAAATAACATCTGTGTGGTTGTTACTAGATGATGTCTTGCAAATTAAGAAGATTCTGAAAGCAGAAGAATTGGTTCTAAAACGCATTCTTTGAGGACTAAACTAACTCAATCATAGGCATCCCTCAATTTTGAATTGAATATTTATCAAAAAAGCTGTCAGAAAATATTTTCCGACAGCTTTTTTGATGCTTAGAGACCACATCTTTAGACGCAAAATATTGCGCGTCTACAACTCACTAAATAATGCTCTACCACTTAGCAATATAACCTAATTGTTCGTCTTCATCTTCGTATTCGAGTTCGGCGTCTTTTTCCCAAATTTCCATTTCGCATGGTTTACAGTTGAATTTCAATTTGTATTCTACTTCGCCGTGTTTTAGTGTTAATGGTTCTACCAATTTTTCGCCCATGGTTTGGCGTTGGTATCTCGCACATTTTCCTAATTCATATTTTACGCAATACTTAGTCGTCATCACACGAGATTTGCCTGGGTCCCATTGCAATTCGAATGCTTTTTCGATTTCGGTAACGCCGTGTCTCTGATAAAATGTTCTCGCCATTTTATTCGAAACATTGTACATAAAATCCAGCTTTTCAACTGGATAAGGATGCGTTGTTTTTTCTAATTTATGCTCTTCTCTATGATATTCATTCACACGAATATCAACCAAACGCTCTAACACCTCTCTTCTAATTTCGTTTACTTTTGAAATCGGTAAGAACCAGTTTTCAGAAAACTCAACTTCTAATTCGTCAACAATAAATGGTGTATTTCCTGTTTTGGCTAAGTTTTTCTTGATATTTGGAATCACCGAATCTTGACTTTTCGCCAATTCTTTAGCTACTTCAATCGTTCCTACCGACTGGTGACCGTCTTCGTCGATAGCCAATAGTTGAAAGCCCGTTTCTGTTTCGGTAAACTCCAACTTTACACCAATTTTACGAACAGCACTGTTTTCTTTTTCCACCATTTTGTTGAATTCAGCATCTGAGTTTCTGTAAATCTCAGTACCAATCGCCAATGGTTTGAAAGTATTTGGAATAACAATATTGTTAAAAATAATATTGATTTGCGCTCCATCAGCTTCTCCAGCTTCATTTTGGAAATACAAACCATCGCCATTATTCAACTTCTCGTAATTCTCAATGATATAGCCGTTTGCTTTAATTTCAAGCACTTTACCGATATACTGACCTTTCGACTTTGGACTTTCCCATGAACCAATTTTTTCTTTTCTTTTATTCAAGAAATAATCTGTATATCCACGGTTGAAGCTTCTATCCATTTCTGGTTCGAAGTTATAGAAAGTTCTACCAGAAGAGGCTTTTTCAAATCTATCGGCATTTTCTTCTAAGAAAGCATCCAACTTTTTACGTAAGAAAGAGGTATTATTTTTTACATAAACAATATCCTTCAAACGTCCTTCAATTTTGAAGGATGAAATACCAGCTTCAATTAAGTTTGGTAATTGGTCACTCAAATCCAAATCTTTGATAGACAATAAGTGACTGTTTTCAATCAACGTTTTACCTGTTCCGTCTTCCAAACGGTAAGGCAAACGGCAGTTTTGAGCACAAGAACCACGATTGGCACTACGTTCGCCATTGGCAACACTCATGTAACAGTTACCACTAAATGACACACAAAGTGCTCCAGAAACAAAGAATTCCAATTCAACATCAGTAGCCTTGTGAATTTCTTGGATTTGGTCGAGGTTTAGCTCACGGGCTAATACCACACGCTTCATCCCTGCATCTGCCAAAAACTTCACATGATTGGCATCACGGTTGTTTGCCTGCGTACTTGCATGGATAACGATAGGTGGCAAATCCATTTCCATGATAGCCATATCTTGAATAATCAAAGCATCGACGCCAATATCGTACAATTCATAAATCAATTTACGACAAGCTTCTAACTCATTATCATACAAAATAGTGTTGATTACCACAAAGACTTTAGCCTTGAACAAGTGGGCATATTTCACCATTTCAGCCACGTCCTCCACCGAGTTGGTGGCGTTCGAACGTGCGCCAAATTGGTGCGCTCCCATATATACTGCGTCTGCACCAGCGTTAACCGCAGCCATACCTTGATAAAGGTTTTTGGCAGGCGCAAGAATTTCAATTTTCCTTTTCATTTCAATCCTATATTTTCGAATCCATAACAAGGGTGAGATTCGGTAATTTTACTTCAATTTGCAAAATTAGTGAATAATAGCTGATTCTCTGAGTGGTATTTGGTTTTTTCGCAAGGCTAATAAAAGCATTTTTAATAACTGGAAAGTATTTGGTTAGTGAGTTAATTAAGCTTAATACACTAAAAATATCTTATGTTCCATTGTAAAAGCTCCGTAGGAGCGACAGAAACCCAACAATCTTGAAGTCTGTCGCACCTACGGCGCTCCTTTTACAGGTCAGAGAGATAATCTCGACTACCAAACTGTCGCTCCTACGGAACTGATGAAAAGATTGGCTTCTGGAAAAATCCTAATACACGGGCATATCTATATTGTATAGTTGATAAGAATGCTATTTAAACTTTCTCATCATGGGTGAATAAATTCACCCACTAATTGGAATCACTATCAAAGAAATAGACATTTCGACCTTAGAACTCTTTCTCCCCAGAGAAATAAAGTTTTAACAGTTTCAAGGTGAATTTTGAACTAATACAAAAGCTCAAGATATAGCTTAAATTCATTTTTAGTTGGTGTATTTTCACAACATACTACTCTTTTGATTTTCTTCCACCTTTTCAGACATCAACTCTGATGACGACCGCAATGTTCCTTTTTCGGAAACCGTAACCATTGCTGAAGCTTTGAGAAAAAATGATGTGTATATGGAACAACTCATTTTTCCAGACGAAGTGCATAGTTTCCTTTTGTATTAAAATTGGTTGAATGCCTACAAAGCAACCGCAAGCTTTTTTGATAAGTTTTTGAAAAAGAAATAGGCTTTTAAAACTATTTTTGAGTATGGTCTAAAAAGCTTCTCCTTTTCAGTGGAGAGGCTTTTTAGATGAAAAAGGATAGATTTTTCCTGATTTACCTATATTTTGGCACTCAATTTTTCAACTTATCCCAATTGATTTAAACATGAAAAAAGTATGTTTTGCATTGATGCTTGTTGCTGGAGTCATTTTTAATATGACTGCACAAGAAGCAAACCCTTTGAAAGGCAAGAAAATTTTAGTTTTCTCAAAAACAGCAGCTTCCGCCACAGTTCTATGGTATTTCTGCGATGTTTGAGCTTGGCAAAAGTATGGTTCTCAGTAGA